>JBLWYP010000006.1:0-226314 GCA_048266825.1 Bacteriovoracaceae bacterium
ATGAATTGGGTTGATCGAATCTTTCTTGTGCAGCAAGGTTGTGCTCGTACTGTTAATGATATTCTTAGAAAAGTTCGATATTATCGGTTTGATGGCGAAACACCTAAGTTCTTAGATCTATCTAAGAATGTTCTTCAGAATAACCCTTGCTTTAATCGTATCTTTGGAATTATTCCAATGTCTGGTTTAAATGATATTTTAAATATCTTGCCCAACTTATTCATCGTTGGAGGTATTTTCGGTACATTTCTTGGGATTATGAAGGCCCTTCCAGAACTTGGTGGAATGGATCTCACTGATGCAGAAAATAGTAAAATGATTATGGATACATTTCTTTTGAAAATTTCATTTTCTATGTCTACTTCTATTATGGGGATTGTCCTTTCTGTTTCCATGACATTTGTGAATACATTTCTAAGTGCTGATAAGCAGTTTGTAATGACTGTTGAGCATTTAACTGAAAGTTTGAGTACTCTATGGTCAATTTCTAGTCACAATAAATTACCATTAAATAATCAGCAATTTAATGAAAATGATGATCCACTATTGGTTTTAGCTGAAGATGTTGTGGCAAGAGAGTTAAATGTCCAACCAGGGTTTGTAAAATTAACTAAACCTATTCAAGGTTGGTGGATTAGATCAAGAAGTGAAGAGTTGACTAAGAAAGAGGGAAGTCCTAAGCCGGCATATAGTGAAGCACAGGATATTCAACCTAGACAAGCTGAGCCTAAGCAAAGTACTCCAGCTCCTGAGGCATTTACTCAAGAAAGTAATGAAGTTCTCCATGCTCATGCAAATGGTGGTTTTAAGTCATCAGATATTAAAGAAGATTACGTTACTCGAGAGCAGCGTAACCCTCAGCCTCACAGTGTAGAAGCGGATGAAGTGGTCGAACAAGTACAAGTCGAAAATGGTCAAGAACGGCTAACAAAAACACTTCAGAATGAAGAAGAAGAAGTCGATAAGGATGAAGTTGCATAATCTTTTTGAGTTATCTAGAGGTATAGAATTATATGAGTAAGGCGTTGAAGAAGAAAAACATTCAAGAGATCGACTTCTTAGAAGATACATCTTCTCAAGCGCCTAAGCTCAAAGCTAAGCCTAAAGTTTCAAGAGACGATGGTCCTCCGGCCCTTGAGTTAGTTAAGAAAGAGAAAAGCGTTCCTGAATTGAGGGGAGAGCGTAATCGAATTGAGCAGCAATGCCAAAAACTCAAGATTAAAATGAATGAACTGAATCATGATATTGAAAATATTCGTGGTGATTTAGTTTTTCAAAAAAGCCAGTTCGAAGAGGCCATACGCAATCATGAAGATGAAATTTCAAAACTCGTTACTGTTGAAGACGAGTATAAAGATAAGGTTCATGAGCTAAAGTTAAACTCTTCTATTCTACAAGACGAAATCAGCACTCAACGTAAGTTGGCATTTAAAGAGCTGGGGAAGTTAAAATTAGAAAAAGAATTTCTCCAGTCCGAAAATCAAGAATACGAAAGTAATCTTAGATTGATGAAGAAAAATATTCAAGATGTTGAGCAAGAAGAAAAAAAGAAGCTACAGCGTATTGAGAAGATTAATTCATCAATTGATGAACGCAAGTCTGAATTAGATAGTGTTCAAGATCAACTTAAAAAGTTTCAAGACGAATTAAATATACAAGTAAAGACCCACGAGGAACTTTGTCATAAGAAAGAAGAATTAGAAAAAGTAATAGATGAATTAAGCTTGTTTGAAGATAACTTAACTAGAGAGAAAGAAGTTGCTCTCGTTAAAATGCAAAATGAAATTGATGCTGAAACACAGCGTTTCGAATATGATCGTAATCTTCGTTTGAAGAACCTTTCCAAGAAAATGGCCGAAAAAGAAAGCCGTTGGCAAAGAGAGTTTGATCAAAAGAAATATAAATTAGAAGCTGAAATCCATAAGAAAGAGATGGAGGCTCAGAGGAAATACCAAAACTATTTATCTGACCTGGATCAAGAAAAAGAACAGGTGATTAGTTTGGCGCGAAGTGAAGCCGGCCGTATCAAAAAAGATGCAGAACTTCTTCTTACTCAAGCCTATGACGCTAGACAGAAGTTATTAGATGAGGGTAGTCAAAAGAAAATGGAGTCATTGGACTTTGCTACTCACGAAATACAAAAAGCCCAAGAAGAAGCTAGAGCAATTAGAAATACTGCTGAAGCAAAGAAAGATGAGATAGATTCTCTATATAGAGAGAAATGTCGTGAAGCAGAGATTATGATTAACTCTGCAAGATCTCGTAGCTCTCTTATTATCCAAAAGGCACAAAGAGAAAGTAAGTCTCAATTAGCCGAAGTCGAAACAAAAATACGAAACTGTGAAGCCGATATTAATTTTAAGGAAAACAAGTTTCAAGAAGAATTAAATGAAAGACGTCAGCGCTTTAAAGAATCACTTGCGCTAAGGCGTAATCGTTTTGAAAGCTATGTTGAACAACAGAAGAAGAGTCAAGATCACAAGTTTCAAAAGAATGTTGATTGGCTAAAGAGTGAATTTGAAAAAACGCGACGTAAACAATTACGTAAACTTGTTCATCTTAAAGATGGAATTATTAGTGAAACTCAACAGTATGTAGATCATGAGAAACAAAAAATCAGAGATTTACGTAAAAGAGAGTTAGAAGATCTCTATCGTTCAAAGAAAGAGCTGATTCTTGAAAAAGAAACATTAGAATCGGAGATAGATGCCAAATATAAGGCTCTTAAAAAGACGAAAGAAAAAGAGATTGCTCACTTACAAAAGAATGAGATCGAAAAGAATCGTCTTCGTAGACAAGAACTCGAAAAAGAGTTTGAAGTCAAAATGCGAGAACGTGAGAAAGAGTTAACCGACTACTACCATGGTGAAGACAAAGAAATCCGCCAAGGAGTTATCGATTATATTAAGGCCAATTTTGATCAAGAGGCCGATCTTGGTAAAGTAAAAAAAGAAATTGCACAAATTTTTGATTCAAGAAAAAGTGATCAAAAAAATAAAATACTAGAAAATGCAGCCTTTAAACAAACAGAAGTTAATGAGAAGAACTTATCGACCTTCTTTTGGCGCTATGGCGTGAAGGGAGTACTTCCGGTTCTTATCATTTCTTTATTTGGTGCAGACTTTTACGGTATGAGGTCTCTTCTTTTTGAAAAATCTCAACTATTCCTCTCTGAAATACGTGAAGAATCTGAACAAGCTGATAAGGCCATTGTTCAAAAGGCACAGCATGATAAGAAGTATCATCCTAAAATGTCTACAAACTTCAAAGAATCATACGTCTTAAATGTGATTCACACGACTAACTTTGTAGAAACTTATGAAAGTGATGAATTTCAAAATGACTGGTTATTAG
Organism: Bacteriovoracaceae bacterium; assembly: GCA_048266825.1. Classification (GTDB taxonomy): domain Bacteria; phylum Bdellovibrionota; class Bacteriovoracia; order Bacteriovoracales; family Bacteriovoracaceae. The sequence continues at coordinate 3,355 of JBLWYP010000006.1, forward strand.
GAGCTTATGAGTTTTTAACTAATGAGCTAGAGTTACCTGAAGAAATTGCGATTAACTTTGTTTCATCTGAAGGAGCCCTTATTAAAGAGCTCTCTGGAATGAGAAAGAATATAAATATTCGCTTTTTAGATAATGAATTGGCCAAAATGCGTGAGAGAGAAGCAAAAGTTATGAAAGATCAGTCTGATCAATTCTTCTCTCCCGAGAATTGGAAAGCCTTTTTGGCCTATCGTAACCAGTTCTATGGAAAATATTTCAAATAATCTCTGGAGTCTGATCTTCGTACTTGAGATGTTCCAGAGCATCATTTATTTCTGTTTTATTATTGGTAACGACTAAAGCGTTGTCTCCGGCCATGAGCTTGGTTCCACCATCAGGTATAATAAACTGCCCACTTCTCTTTAAGAAGAGTACTTTGGTACCTTTAGGAAGCTTTATATCAATAATACGCTTATCGTGAGCATAGTCTTTCTTTCTAATTCTATATTGAGCGATACCATTCTTTGTTTTTTCCATGAGCTCCATATCCACAGGGAAATTGGGGTCATCTACGGCCTCAATGAGTAGGTCTAGCTTTTTAGCGACCCACTTCAAGGAGGAGCCTTGAATAAGGGCCGAAGCGAGAACGACAAAGAAAACAATATCGAATAGAGAGTTGGCCTTTTCTCCAAAGTGATTGGCCACAAAGGAAGCAAAGACAATAGGAGTCGCGCCTTTGAGACCTGCCCAAGAAATGAATATTTTATCTTTATAGGAAAACTTCGTTCTCATGAGAAAGATCATGACAACGAGGGGTCTTGCAATAAAGATTAGAAATAGCGCAATAAGAATACCTTTGGGTGCCACAGTGACAAGACGACTGGGAAATACCAAAAGCCCTAACATCACAAAAAGAGCAATCTGAGCGATCCATGAGAGGCCATCATAGAAAGTATAGAGGACATTCTTGTGAAGAATTCTCTGATTTCCTGCCAATATTCCAAAGATGTATACTGAAAGAAACCCATTTCCATGCAATACACTCGTGAGGGAGTAGCATAGAAAGAGGAAAGATAGGGTCAAGGCAGGATAGAGTCCTAAATATTCTAAATTGATTCTGTTATTCACTTTGATAAATATTTTGGCCAAGAGCCATCCCATGAACATTCCTACTAAAGGATTCACAAAGAGAGAGACCAAGGAGGCCTGGAGATGCTCACTTCCCAGATCAATATATCCAATGAGCAGAGTGATTAAGAAGTAGGCCATGGGGTCGTTACTACCAGATTCAAAGACGAGGAGGCTCTTTACTCTCTTTCTTACCTGAGCGTTTCTATCTTTAAAGGCCGCAAAAACAGCAGCTGCATCTGTGGCGGATAATGCTGTACCTAAGAGTAGCGATTGCTCTACTGATAAGGGAGTGATGAGAAAAGCAAATGAGCCTACAAAACAAGCGGTGAAGAGAATTCCGAATGTCGAGAGTAAGGTCCCTGAGCGGAGTATGGGTTTTATATCTTTTACTTTTGTTTCAACAGCACCATTGAAAATGATGAGGCACATTGCGATAAGACTTAGATTATGAGTAAGCTCGTAATTTTCAAAGTGGATGCCCCCTATTCCTTCACTTCCGGCAAACATTCCCAGAAAAAGAAAGAGTATAAGGATAGGGAGGCCAAAACGACTTGAGGATTTACTCAAAAATATACTGGCCAATAGTATCAAGGAGGTAATAAGTAAAAATTGGTTGAGTGCTGCTTCCATATTAAATTATTCTAACTCATTATATACAAAGAAATCGTCTATTTCTTTTCGGATTAGTAAAAAAGGTATTCGACACCTGCGCTCTGGAAAGATTAGTGCTTATTTTTAAGTTGTAGGCCTTTAGATATGAGCCTTGACTCCGTTAAGGCTAGCAGTTTGTCTACAAATATAGCAAGTAGGGCAGAAGGAATGGCTCCGAGAATTATAAGTTGGGAGTTGATGGTGGCCACCCCTCTAAAGATAGGCTCTCCTAGACCTCCTGCACCAACAAGGGCTGCAAGTGTAGCGGTGCCGATAACGATTACGGATGAGGTCCTAACTCCGGCCAAAATTACCGGAAGGGCCAGAGGGATTTCAACAGTTTTGAGAATTTGAAAAGAAGTCAATCCAAGACCTCTTGAAGCTTCTATATAATTCTTGTCTACTCCTTGGATCCCTGCGTAAGTATTTCTAATTAAGGGAAGAAGCGAGTAGAGAAATAGGGCAATGAGCGCCGGAGTGAAACCAATTCCTGTAATGGGAATGAGTAGTCCCAGTAGAGCAAGGCTTGGAATGGTTTGAATGGTATTAATGACTCCAAATACTGGTCCTGATAATTTCTGATATCGAGTGAGCATAATTCCAGTAGGTAGGGATATTAAAATCGCTAAAAAGAGCGATAGAGCAGAGAGTTTAATATGATCTTTGGTAATCTTGAGAAGATACTTTCTCTTTTTGTAAGCAAAGTTAATAAAAGAAGAGTCAACTTTCTTATTGCTTAGGGTCCCTTTAATTATTTCTTTTTTGATAAGGAAATCATTCGCCACGTCTCTTGGACTTCTCTTGTATTCATCGACAGCAGCATTCATGGAAATCATTTCTTTTTCTGTAATCAAATTATGAAAGATTTCAACCGCTTCTTTAAGCGCTGGGAATTTTTTCAATGTTTTTTCTTTGTAATTCCATGCGGCCCAATAGGGGGGGAAGAAATTTTGATCATCCTTGATCGCCTTAAGATTATAGGCTTCAATCCTTCCATCTGTAGCATAGGCCATTATCATATCCACTTGCTCTTCTTTGAGAGCGCCATACATGAGGCCTGCATCCATTCCAATCACATTGTCAGGGTCGAACTGGAGTTGATAGAACTTTTTAAAAGCATTGTAGCCATCTGTTCGCTCCATATATTCATGGGCAGCTGTAAAGTTAAACTCGGAGAGATCTTTGGGAAGTTCGCTGAGGGTTTTGATATTTTGAAAATGAGGATCATCTCCTCTCACAACTAATGCGTAAGAATTATTAAAGCCTATAGGTGGGCTCCAAAGTATTTTAAATTTCTCATAATAGTCTTTTTTTACTTTATTATAAATGACTTCGGGATCTTGAATGACGCTATCTTGTCTAAGAATAAAGACGTAGCCTGTACCTGTATATTCAGGATAAAGATCAATGTCTTCATTGATAAGGGCATCAAAAACGATCTTTGTGCCCCCGAGATTAAGTCTTCGAATAACAGGTTGATCGAGTTTCTTTTCAAGAATGATCGCCATCATTTCGCCAAGTATAAGGGCCTCGCTAAAAACTTTAGACCCTATTTTTATAGGCTCTCTCATACTTGTTGCATGAGAAGTGAATGTGAACGTGAACATTAGTAAAACGATATGAATAAGTAGCCTCATTAAAGATCCTTATTTAATTGCTGAGAAACAAAGCTTTGAACGAATTCATTCTTGGGATGAGATAAGAAGTCTTCCTTCGTTCCTTTTTGAATGATGGAGCCATTGTCCATGAGCAAAACTTCATCTCCTAGTTTAAAGGCCTCTTCCATATCGTGAGTGACGATGACAAATGTTTTACCAAGTTTACTATTAAGACGGAGAACTTCATCGTGCATTGTATTTCTTGTAATAGGGTCTAGTGCGCCAAAGGGCTCATCCATGAGAAGAACTGCCGGATCTTCCATGAGGGCCCGAGCAATGCCTACACGTTGCTGTTGACCACCACTAAGTTCAATAGGGTAGCGACTTGCAAATTCTAGGGGGTCTAAATCAATCATCTCCATAAGCTGATTTGATTTTGAATTTCTTTCTTTTTTAGTACGTTTCATAATCTTAGAGAGAAGTTCTATATTTTCTCTTACAGTCATGTGAGGAAGAAGCCCCGCTTTTTGAATGACGTAGCCTATACCTCTGCGCCACTTTACAGCATCCATTTCGTGACACTCTCTTTCGTTGATCCAAATTTTTCCAGAGCTGGGCTCAATTAAGCGATTGAGCATTTTAAGCGTTGTTGTTTTTCCACAGCCGCTGGTGCCAATAATGCAGGCAATTTTGCCCTTGGGGATTTCAAAAGAGACTGAATCAACTGCCAAAATATCTGAGTTATAAACTTTAGTAAGGTTTTCAACCTTGATCATGAGATGCCCTTGTATAATGAATGATTGGGAATACATCTATCTTATAGTACGCATGGTTGAGCTTCAATTAAGGGTAAGCATGTCTGATTATTTGTGATCGTTTGATCAAAGGAGTCCGGAATAAAATTCCCTTTTCTTTAATAACAAAGAGTTAAGTTTTAAAAAGATCAAGTTACTCTATAAGACACCGAAATGTGGAATGAAGCAGTTTATTTAAGGAAGATGTTATGGATATTGGTACAGTCATCGGTGTCATTCTCGCTTTTGGAGCAATTATCGGTTCTATTTTAGTGGGAGGGGATTTAACAGCGTTTATAGATATTCCATCTGTTATCGTTGTTATCTTCGGAATGGTAGGGGCTACGTTTATTAAGTGGCCAATGGAAGTTGTAAAAAACATTGCAGGTATTGGGATGAAGTCTTTATTCTTTACTCCTGCAGATCCTAAAACAACCATTGAAGAAATTGGCAAACTTGCTGAAACGGCAAGGCGTGAATCAGTATTCGCTTTAGAGAAACAACCTATAGATGATGTTTTCATGAAGAAGGCCATGACACTAGCGGCAGATAATAGACCTCCTGAAGTGATTAGCTCTATTTTACAACTTGAAATTGATGCCATGGAAGAGCGACATAGAATGGGCGCTGATATTTTTGGTGGAATGGCAGAAGATGGACCAGCTTTTGGAATGATTGGAACTCTTATTGGACTCGTGATCATGCTTGGTAACCTTTCTGATCAGGCTGCGATTGGTCCTGCGATGGCGGTTGCTCTTTTGACTACATTCTATGGAGCGGTTATCGCTAACGTAATTTGTAATCCGGTAAAAAATAAATTGGCCTATCGTTCAACTTCAGAAATAACAAAAATGAATATTGTTATTGCGGGAACTTTAGGAATTGTTGCAGGTGAGAACCCAAGACTTATTAAAGAGAAATTAAATAGTTTTCTTCCTCCATCTCAACGTGAAGTCGATGGTGGAGAGAGTGAAGAGTAATAACGTTTTAAAGTAGGTGGCTTATGGCCGATGAAGAAAATAAAGACGGTGGTGGTGTTGCTGACGATGGTGGAGCAGCTGCTGTAGAGTGTCCAAAATGTGAAATATGCGTTCCAGGTCTTCCTGGTTGGATGGCCACATTTTCTGACCTCGTGACTTTACTGCTTACTTTCTTTGTTCTGTTACTCTCTTTTGCTAAAACAGAGTCAGCAAAATATGAAGCCGCTCTTGGCTCCATTCGAAATGCTTTTGGTGGAAATGTATTAAAGCATGGTGAGGTTATCCAAAGAGGAAAGTCGCCTGACGATTCTCCAACGATGCTTGAGTCTCAACAGCCTATTAAACCATTTCCTATCGACTTTCTTACGATGGAAGGTATTCTCGATAAGCATGAAATTAATCGTGAATCAGATGAAAGCTTAAAAGAAATTAAAAAAGATTTATCCGAATTTAATCTTGCGGAAAATGTTGAAGTCCATGAAATGGCCGAAGGCATAAAGGTTATGATTAAAGATAAAATTTATTTTCAACGAGGAAGAGTTACTCCTCGAGAAATACCTATCGAAGTTTTCGATAAGCTTATTAAAATGCTTGCGGACAATGATTGGACCCTCTATATTCTAGGTCATGCTTCGCGTGGAGAAGTATCTGATACTGACTCCAGTGCTGATGCCTTTATGCTATCTGCTCAAAGAGCAGCTGCCGTTTCAAGAAGTATGGTAAAAAGAGGAGTTAGGCCTGATCGCGTTACGACTATATTCTACGGGGATACACGCCCTGATAAAGTTTTAAGTAGTACAGGCACACAAGACGAATCTCGCAATCGAAGAGTGGAGTTTATTATTCGAAAACGAGATGTAGCGACTTCTGGTCATAAAGTAGAGTCAAGATAAGCTTATGAGTAAGCTGTGCTGGATGGGGGAGACTCAATCATTTGAGTCAATCCTCATTGAATTAGGACATTCAAAACAAAAAATAAAAAAGATTGGCCTTTCTAAAAAAGAGAGGGCGCGATTGATCCGTCATAAGAGTGAAGTCACTCTTCCTGATGCCTTATATAATATTGGAATCATAAATCCTTCTTATAGTGCTAAAGATTCTCCTATCATTTTAGATGAGAAGGAATCCTTTATGGCGATACATAAGCCCAGTGGCATTCATATCCATCCCCTAAGTTATAATGAAAGTGATAATCTTTTAAGCTTTTTGCGTGAAGAAGGTCATTATAGTTATTTACAAAACTTTTCTACTTCCTCACTTTGGGATGGTGGTCTTTTGTTTCGTCTAGACTTTGAAACTTCGGGGCTGGTCTTACTGACGAGCTCGCAAGAGGAATATAATAGCGCTCGTAATAATCAACTGGACATTCGCCTTAAGGAGTATCTTGTTGTTGTACAAGGATGTTATAATGGCCCTGAAGGGGTGATAGAACATTTCTTATCAACCTCAGGTAAGAAAGTTGTAGAAGATAAGCTCAAGGGAAGTGAGTCTCATATTGAGGTTCAAGTTCTAGAATCCAATGAGCACCAATCACTACTCAGAGTAAAATTAAAAGAAGGAAGAAGGCATCAAATAAGAATTCAGCTTTCTTTAATCGGTTTTCCTATATGGGGAGATCTTCTCTATGGTGCATCGGAAGATTCGCAAGGTTTGTTTGGATTGCACTGCTACCACTATCAATTATCAAATGGACTAGATTTCTACGATCGTGAGTTTTGGGGAATTGAGCAGTTTAATTTTACTGATCGCTCTTGAGTACTTCTTGTACTTGAACCGTCACTTTTAAGTGCTCTGCAATGAGTCTCTTATCCGTAAGGGTTTTGAGTTTTACAATATACTTGCCCTCAGTAATGGCATTAATAACCATTTGCGGATGAGTGAGTTTGAATCTTATGATATCTGTTTTTTCGAGATTATCTTCGGGAGAATTCTTGGCCACAGAGATAAGGTCATTGGCCATTTCTCGATAGAGTAGTGCTCTTGTTTTCTTGATTGATTCTTCTTTGCTCAGTGGAGTAACTTTGCTGTCTTTATTTTTTATACTCTCTTCTTTTTCAAGGGCATAGTTAATCTCTACCGCAAGATTATTATAAGAACTACCTTCACAGTAGGTGGACCAATTCTGTGGAATTCTTCTATTTAATTTAACGAGAACGGCCTTACAGCTGCTAGGCATAAGCTTTTGGCGTCTAGCTTCCCACCAGTTGAACTTCTTTCCGGCCTGAAAGACAAAGATCAGCATCATGAGGACGCCAATAACGAGCATGGGATTTTTCATTAATGATTTTAATGGCATAGCTATATTATGACCCGAATTTAGTAAAAAAGCACTAAAGCTTTTGAGGGATTACCCGATGAGTTTTGTATACTATTTGGGACATAAATTCCTCAATAAAAAGGTCTATGTACCTGAAAAGACAAAGGTGTTTAAATGAACTCACCCTCGCATAAGTTTTTAGAGAATAAATATTGGAAACTCATCTCGACGATTGATTCGATAAATGAGGATGTCTCCTTTACTGAGCTGATCTCTCATCTGGGAATCCAGTATACAGTAAGCGATATTGAAGAAGTGGTAAGCTTCCTAAAGCAGTTTGGACATCCCGTAAAAATTGAGCAAAAAACTAATGATGCATGGATTGTTCTTACGGGGAAGAAGCCCCAGTTTAAAATGAATGTATCCCTTTCTGAGTGGCTAGCGATGCAGGCCCATTTTCCACTATTTGATGAGAATAAAGGAAAGGCCGTATATAATACGCTTGCTGAATGCTTTACTCGATTAGAGAAAAAGTATCCTGAAGCAGATCTTTATCATTACTTAGAAGAAGAAAAAACAATGGGACGAGCGACGAGTGAACTCTGCCATGATAAGAGCAAACTTCTTAAGGTTATTAATGAGGTTTGCTTACGTGATGAACAGATTCACATTATGACTAAAGATCAAAGAAAGTCTGATATCTTTATTCATAAAGTCGTTTATATTGATGGAGTTTTGTCTATTGTTGGTGAAGATACAAATGATCGTTGCCTAAGCTGTATCGATATTGAAGAAATAGAAAGCTATTCTATTGATCATGGTGATTCCTATCGTGCAAACTTTGCAAGTGCAGAAGTAGATGATTTTATTTGTGCTGTACGATCCATCTCTGGCAATGAGCAGCGTCTCGTTATGAAAGTATCTGCCCCTGATAAAGTAAATTTAAAACCAGACTTCCATTTTCTTGGAAATCCCTTTGTGACGACTAATATTGAAGGGGAGTTTATTTGGGCCGCATCCGTAGAAGTTTCTAATGAACTCTATAAATGGTTGGCCACTATTTACTCTGACATAGATATTATTGATCCTTCGCAAGTAAAAGATGGGCTTGAGAGCTTTATGGAACAGAAGGATTCTTTACAATACTTGAAGAAGGCTTCTTAATTTATTCATGCTAAACTGTATGCATGAATAATAAAAACTTCTTCTTTCTCTCATTTTTACCTGCCATAGCTTATTGGTATCTCGAGGAGAACTATCCCATCTGGATTGCCGTTCTAGGCGGGTTGGGATTAGCGCTCCTAGAAATTTCCTTTGAATATTTCTATACGAAGCATGTTCATACTCTTTCCAAATTCAATTTCTTCTTGCTTCTTTTCTTGGGAGGACTATCCCTCTTAGGAGATGAAGGTATTTGGTTCAAACTTCAACCGGCCTTTTCCGGTTGGGCCATTGGTGGATATATGGGGTATCGACTTTGGAGAGGGAAGGGGCTCATGATTGAAATGATGGAGAGTATGCCTAACCGTCCACCTATTCCAGACTTCATTTTTCAAGGTCTTGAGAAGCATATGATATTTCTCTTTGTCGGCTATAGCTCTTTTATGCTGTATGTAGCTTTGATGAGCTCCACAGATAGGTGGCTCTTTTGGAAAACGATTGGTTTCTATATTGTTTTTGGAGTATTTGCTTTAGTTGAAATGATATATCTAAGAGTGGGAATTAAGAAGTGGCAGGAAAATGAAAGATCGAGAAAGATACTTCAGCAAATGTATTCTCATAAAGATTAAAAAGTAGACCTCAGATGATTATCTGAGGTCTTAATATTATCTAGTGATTGTGATCGTGATCGTGATCATGGTCATCATCACCATGGTCGTCACCGTGATCGTCATCATCATGATGAGCATCATCTTCTAGGTTAGGTTCATCTTCAGCAGTAAAAGAGAAGTGACAGTCAAAAAGAACTTCACCTGCATGCTTGTGGCACATTGTGTATACTGTTTCAAGTGCACCTTGGTTTAAGTACTCATACTTTACCCAAACTTCACCTTCATCAGCATCTTTATGATGGTGCTCACCCTTCCAAGCTTTAATAGACTCAAGTGAATCTAATGAACGACCTGTACTTGTGAATGACTTAATAAGTGTGTCAATTGAAGTTAAGTAAGCAGAGTAGAAATCACTGAAGTCCATAGACTTATTTAAGTGGGTATGACCAGACTCATGACAAGCAACACTTGATCCATGAAGGTGACACCCATACTCTAGGTCTAGATCTTCACCAGTAGCTGCATCTTCATAGCGAACGATAGAGTGCATTTCAGATGATCCATTTTCAATTTGAAAAGCTTCAATAGAATCTTGATCTACTTCAAATATCGCTTGAGCAAGAGTTTGTTGACTACCTTGAATTAATTGTTGTCCTGTAAAACCAAAGCTTAATGAGCTAAGGATAGAAAGACTGAAAGCAGTGATTAATTTCATGTTATTCTCCTTAATTTTTATGCAAGTTTTTTGCATAAGTTTAGTTGTTTATGCGTATGCTTAAAATTCTGAATTAAAGGCCAACGTTATAATCCTTCCTGTGTTAGGTCCCCATGTATGAAGTCCATCAAAGTGCGCATGATTAAAGTGCCAATGCCAAGTTGCAGGAGAGTCTCCCTTTGAAGCTTGTGTGTAATCAAATACGTTATCTATAGAAAAGGTAAAACGATTTGTGGGTGTAATTTTATAAAATATGGAAAAATCTAGCGTGGCAAAAGTCGGTGCCTTTTGTTGATTTTTTATCATACTGCTGGATAAATTAGGCTCTGCTGATTGATCACGATTGATATAGTGATTGGTGTAGCTACCGTAAGGGGATAGATCTCTAGAGGGGATAAGAGTTACTCTCAGATTTTGTCCCCACTTTTGTGTTTCAAAAGTTGATTTAAGCTGAACTCTTTGCTCAATGGCTGCAGTGGGAAGTTTTCCTTTATAGCCATCTTGATAGTGAAAGTGTTCATATGAAGTCTCTAGCAGCCACTGATCATTAACTTGCCAACCCAAAAGAAGGTCATTCACCCAGATATCGTAGTTTTGATTATCATTTTGGTAAGCTATCGGCTGATTAAATTGCTCGTCACCATAGGCCATATTTTCAAGATGAGTGTAGTGAGTGCCAAGAGTAAAGTAATAGTCAGGTGTATTATAACTTAGCGAGTAAACGAGAGAGTGAGACTTTTCAAGGTCTGTAATCTTAACCTCATAACCACCTTCGTTATTTCCATGTTGAGATTCAAAGAAAGTTAGAGGAGCACGGTAGCCAAGACCATAGGAGAAGCGTTGGGTGAGGTGTTCCGTTATATTGTGAAGAAGTAGAAAACGAGGTGCCAGAACTGTTTTATCAATCTTGTTATCCAGCTCAAGCCAACGAAGGTTAATGTGATCGGCCCTAAGAGCAAAGTCCATTTCAAAGTTTTCAAAGAATAGCGAATAAGAGAGGTAACCTGCAGTAGAGAGGTAATCAAAGTTGTCTTTGGTTATTCCTTTTTTATCAAAGAGAGCTAGGGAAGCAGAACGCAGACGTTGATCTTTTAGAAATAACCCGGCTTTTAAAATTGAGCCTTCAGTTGTTACATATTGTACGTTTGTATCGACGACGAAGAGATTGTCGTTATTAGCGTAGTCAAATCCATGTTGATAAATCGCGGACTGCTCTTGATTGGCGTGCCCAAACTTAAGCTCCATAGTTGTCTTGTCATTAAGATAGTAAAGAGCATTGAGGGCGACTTCTTTTCGCTCAAGGCTAATCCAATCCGTTATTTTCGCAGGATCACCAATATAGTCTTCATTTACATTACCATTTACGAAATCACTCTCTCCCGCAGAAAGAGCTCTTACTGTATCGGGCTTAGTTGGATTAACATATCCACCAAGGATTTCTGTGTCTGCATAACCTAATCTTAAAGACACATCAAACTTATCTTTAAGCCATCTTCCTTTGGCCATAATATTTGTATTTTCTCTTTGAGGCATTTCGGAAACATTATTATCGTTTTCATCCCAAGAATCAGCACGCGCCATTTGTCCTGATAGGTAGAAACCCCAGTCTTTATTCTTATCCGTGTGGCCAACGAGAAATTGAGCATTCTTCGTTTTTTCCTTAAGGTCGTCATCCATACCATAAGAGATTCCAATTCTATTACTAAACTGAAGAGGGTTGGCGGTTACAAGATTAAGCGTACCTCCAATGGCCTCAGGATTAGTAAGGGAAGCTCCTGTTCCTCTCATGACTTCAACATCAGTTAGCGCTGTAATGGGAATATTATCGACGCCATAGAAGCTCGATACAGCTGAATGAAGCGATATGCCATCAATAAGAATAGAAGTATGCTCTCCCTTTAGGCCATTGATGGTGAGTCTTTTTGCCCCACAATTAGCACAATAGGTTTGGGCTTCAACACCAACCTGGTCTCTTACGAGCTCGGTTAAGTTTTGACGTCTATTATCTTTAATTTTACTTTGAGAAACATTCTCTGTTTTGAAAGTCGAGTATGGAGAGATATTAGAAGTCGCTCCCTTGCTCATGCGTTGATTAGCATCCTCGGCCTTCACACCATCTTCGACGACGATAGTAGGAAGAGTAACGCTATCAGCTGAGCCTTCTTGAGCTAGGATATTTAGCGTACTCATCGAAGCTATGAATATGAAGAATTTTAAAAGGATCATAAATTAGACTCTTCTTCAATCATACTGAGAGGTGAATAATTCAAGCACCCACCTGCATCGTAGTGATCACCATGAAAGGCCTTGAAGATCAGTCTATTTACTTGATCTAGAGTTTCTTGATTTTCAGAGAAGAGTTCAGGGTTTTGATTAACTAGATTTATGGTATCAACATATTTCTTGATAAGATTTAAGTCAGTAGGTTCTTTAAATTCTACTTTAAGAAAGAATCTTAAAAGACCAGAACTTTCATATTCTTCAAGCTTATTGGGATCAAACTCATTTACATCAGCCGTACGTACACCTATGAATTGAAACTCTAGGTCTTCCTGAATAGCTTCGGTATTTTCTGAGTAGAGGTTATAACGTTTTGTTGAAGGTGAGTAAGTATAGAGGTAGAGCTCAACTTGAGGTAGGTCTGTTCCATGGAGAATGTAATCAGTTTGAGCTCTCCAGCGATATGAGTTAGTGCTATCTTGTACTTTCTTCATTTCCAAACTACAGCTAGAACCAAAAAAATCTCTTCCCGAGTATTCTAGCGTGGCACCTATCACGACTCCGTCTAAGTTACTGGTTCCTTCCACTTCTATGAGATAATTCACCGCTGGGTTAGGGTTTTGTGAACAAGAAACAAGTGAAAACAGTAACATAAGTGTTAAATATAGTTTTTGCATCGTTAATTCCTTATTTGCAAGTCAGTTGCATTTGTGGTATTTATAGAGGATGCAAAAGAGAATATCAAGAGGCTTCTATCTTTCTTTTTTAGTAAGTCTATTTTTACATATATTAATTTTTTTTAATGGAGATAGAACTTCTGATGAAGTGACTTATGAAGTTGAGAATATCAATTCTATATCTATAGAAGATGAAACGATTGTATTTAAAGTTGTTCTGACAAATAAAAAGCCTCAAAAGAAAGTGACTGAAAAAAAGAAAGTCTTAAAAAGAAAAAAGAATCTTGTAAAAGAAATTGAATCAAATATACCAAATATAACTAAAGAAGAAGTAACTCAGAATAAAGAAAAGAGTTTCCTAAGTGAATCGACTCTTTCGCAAGAGGATAAGCTAAAGGCCGATGAATATCTTCTTGAACTCAGGCGATTAATTGATCGCAATAAATCTTATCCTAAAGTGGCCAGGCGATTAAAGCAGCATGGTATTGTGGTGATTTCGATAAAGATTAACAAAGAAGGTATTTTTGAAGATGTTTCTTTAAATCAGAAGTCAACGTCATCTATCCTAGATACGGCAGCCTTAAGGCTTGTTCAAAGTATAAATCGCTTTAAGCCACTACCTAAACAGTATGCCTCTCTTACTGAATTTAAAGTTCCTATAAAGTATGTCTTTAATTAAACTTTTTTTTCTATTTGTCTCTATAGGTGTATCTATAGATGCGCTCGCACTAGATAAAGAAATCATTCTTAAAGATATTACCTCTAACACTCGAATAACATTTAAAAAAAATAGAACAGGCGTGAGAACGCTTTTTCTTATCTCTTCCCATTGTACTATATGCCGAAGACAACTTAAAAATATAGGATGCTTTGAAGAGCTCGGAGAAGTCATTGTTATTGCTCTAAAGGGCAGTAAGGAAGACTTGTTGCGAGAGAAGTCTCGTACTCAATTAAATAAAGAAATTTATATGGCCCATGACGAATTGATTAAAGAACTTGAGCTTGAGAGTTTGGCCACGCCCCAAGTCATGATTGAAAAAGATGGCCGTAAATACTTGGGTCTAGGCTTTCACTCATGTTCTTCTAAACGAGTTACTGATTTCCTTGAGGATAAGAGCCTAAAATCTTAACTTTATGGGCATCACGATTGAGCTCTTGAAGACATTCAATTGTTTTGGCCTCTTTTAATCCACTGGTAAAATCCACAAAGAATATATATTGAAAAGGATCCTCAGGAATGGGGCGGCTTTCAAGCTTGGTCATGTTGATGTCGTATTTCTTAAATATCTGAAGACAATCGAGTAGGGCTCCGGGCCTATGGTTTGCTGAGAAAGCAATGGAAGTTTTGGTTTGAATTATTCCTTCCGGGATTTCTTCTTCTCTGACCAGGACGAGAAAACGGGTGATATTATTTTGGGTATGTTGAATCTTATTACTGAGTATTTCAAGGCCGTAAGTCTCTGCACAAAGAAAAGAGCCTATGGCGGCTTCCGTTCTTAGTGGTCTTTGAGATTCTCTTTCTTTTAAAAGTTTACAGCTTCCTGCTGTATCATAATCAGCAATAGGCTTCATCCCATGGTAATTAAGATAATCACGACATTGAGCAAGAGCTATCGGGTGAGAGTAGACATGTTCAATGTCAGAGAGCTTTGTTCCTGGAACAACTAATAAGTGATGGTGGATAGGTTGATAGACTTCACCAATGGCAAAGAGTGGGTGTTTGTAAATTAGATCAAGGTTTACATTCACATTACCCACAATGGAATTTTCTACTGGTAAGATCGCCATCGCCACTTCTTTATTAAGAAGAGCATCTGTTACTTCTTCACTCAATTCAAAACCGATCGCCTCAACATCTTCAGTAAAATAATTTCGAAGCGCAACTTCCGAATAGGCACCGCGCTCTCCTTGAAAAGCTACTTTCATTTGGAAACCTTGTCATGAATATTGGTAAGGCTTTCGAGAAAGTCGACTCTAGTTTCTTTTGCATAAGGGTTATAGCGATTCATATCTTCAAAGAGTTGCCATGAATCGTTTTCTACAGTTTGCAGGATTTTCATTAGTCTGCGATAACCTTTCGTGTCTATTTCTAGCGACTCTGCACCAAAGTCCATTAAAGTTCTGCCGATGAAGTGGGTAAGGAGCAAGCTGTGAGCGATTTGTTTATCATGTTCTTGCGCAGTGGATTCGATGACTTTAAGTCCATTATCTTCTAAGTAAGAAGTAATATTCTTAAGGACTTTTTCTTCAATTCTAACTGGTGTGACCACTATCTTTGATCCATAGAGAGTGTTTCTAGCCGAGTCAGGACCAAACATGGGGTGAGTCCCTAGTATCGATACATGATCGGGTAGGATTTCTTTCATCCACTCCACAGGCTTTTCTTTTACAGAACAGACATCGATAATAAGAGTGTCTTTCTTTAGGAAAGGCTTCATTTCTTTGAGTACAGCTTCAAAAGAACTCATTGGAACAAAGGGAATAACGATCTCGCACTGACATACTTCTTTCAATGTCGATGGCGTTGCTCCGATTTCTTTTATTTCCTTTGCGTAGTCTTCAATATCAAAAATAAAGAGATTACTATCTTGGGCCAATCTTTTAGCGATGAGTTTTCCTAGACGACCAAAGCCTATTAATCCAATTTTCATAAACAATCCTTAATGGCGGCAAATCCCTTTCGTATATTTTCATCGGAAGTCGCAAAACAAATTCTAAGGTATCCTGGCTCTCCAAAGAAGCTACCCGGTAGAATCGCGACCTTGGCAACTTTAAGAATATGCATGGCCAAGTTTTCATCGCTTCCATATTTATCGAGTAGTTCTTGACTCAACTTTGGGA
This sequence comes from Bacteriovoracaceae bacterium, assembly GCA_048266825.1. Classification (GTDB taxonomy): domain Bacteria; phylum Bdellovibrionota; class Bacteriovoracia; order Bacteriovoracales; family Bacteriovoracaceae. The sequence goes on from JBLWYP010000006.1 coordinate 18,970, forward strand.
AGAGGTAGAAAGCGCCTTGTGGTTTTTGAGTGTCAGGGAAAATATCTTTGCATAAATCAAAGGACATCTGCATTCTGCGGCCAAAAACTTCTCTCATGTGAGTGACGATTTCTTCTTCATGTTCAAGGGCCGCTTGGGCTCCCTTTTGAATGAAGACGGGAACATTTCCACAAACATGACTTTGCAGTTTGTTCATGCCTTTTATAATTTCATGATTGGCGACAATATAGCCTAGTCGAAAGCCGGTCATACAATATGATTTAGAGAAGCTTTGAACAATGAGGGTGTTATCGAGGCTTGGATCGGCCAGACCTGCTGGTCCTTTAAAATTTTCACCTGTGTAAGTGAGAGTTTCATAGGCTTCATCAGAGATGATCATAATTCCTTTAGCGCGGGCGATGGCCACAAGTTCTTTTAATGGAGCTTCTCTAGGAAGAAGTCCTGAAGGATTGTTAGGAGAATTAATAACAATGGCCTTGGTTTTACTCGTAATGGCCTTGATTATATTCTCACAACTTAAATGACCCTCATCAGAATCAACAAAAATAGGTTTAGCATCGGCCAGCTTAACGGCCTCTGGAAAACTAACCCAATAGGGACGAGGAATAATGACTTCATCTCCAGGATTACAAATTAATTGAAAGATACTATAGAGAACTTGTTTGGAGCCGTTACTTAAACAGATATTAGAAGCCTCTATATTAAGACCTTGATCTCTCTTTAGTTTTTTTACAATGGCATCTCGAAGAAAGAGTTCTCCAGGAACGAGGGCATAACGAGTATGTCCAGCATCAAGGGCCTTCTTTGTGGCCTCAATGACAACTTCAGGGGTTGGAAAATCGGGCTCGCCCACATTGAAGCTTATGATCTCTTCACCCTGGGCCCGTAAATCAGAAATGACGGCGGCCATTTTGACTGATTTAGATTCTTCTACCGATAAGATTCTCTCGGCTATCATCGTATCCTCTCTTGATTTTGACTATTCGTCAGCTTTTACTCGTACGATTGTACTCTGAGCGCAGAGAGTTTTCCATGTTTATACTCAAGTGATTAAGGTTTTCCAGTAATGAAAAACCAAAAAAAGAGTAGAATACTCAATGGATATAAAAGATTCAGGCTACGCGACAAAGTCGTGCTGCCTGAAAACCTTACCCATTAGAGTATAAAGAGCTATTGATATGAAACGTTATTTGTCTTGATAGCCTTGTTCTTTTTTAAGGAATGATCTCATCATTTCTGTCTGTAGCTTAACGGATTCCTCGTGAACAACGTGATATACCTCTTCTACAAAGTCTGATCGAAGACCAACTTTGTCAGCTTTTTCACTGATTTTCTTCATCATGGCGTCCATTCGATGAACCTGTAGAGCGGTAACTCGATTTTTCATCTTAAGTTCGCCGATACGTTCAACAATATTGAAGCGCATTCGTAGAGATTCAATAATTTCAGAGTCTAGACCATCAATTTGCGTTCTTAGCTCTCCGAGCTCTTGATCAAAGTCTTTATCAGGAGAAAATTCTGTTTTAAGATTTAATGATTTAACTATACTTGCTAACGCCGTAGGAGTTACTTGTTGAGCAGCATCACTCCATGCCTCATCAGGGTTAGGGTGAGTTTCTACCATCACTCCATCCATATCTACATCCATCGCTTTTTGGCAGACTAATGCAATACGTTTTCGATCACCGGTAATATGGGAAGGATCACACACGATAGGAAGTTCGGGAAGATGGCGCTTGAGCTCAATGGGAATTCTCCAAAGAGGTTGATTACGATACTCAGTCTTTTCTGAAGTTGAGAAGCCGCGATGAATGGCGACGAGTTTATCAAGCCCTGCAAGATTAAGTCTTTCAAGTGCACCCATCCAAAGGGCGAGATCAGCATTGATAGGATTTTTCACCATTACAGGGATATTAGTTCCCTTAAGGGCATCAGCAATTTCTTGAACAGAGAAGGGGTTAACGGTTGTACGAGCCCCAATCCATAGAATATCGATTCCATGCTTTAAGGCCAATTCAACGTGACCGGCATTGGCCACTTCTGTTGTAACCAGAAGACCGGTTTCCTCTTTTACTTGTTTTAGCCATTTCAAACCTTCTTCTCCAACGCCTTCAAAGCTATTGGGACGAGTTCTGGGTTTCCATATACCAGCTCTAAAGATTCGGACATCTTCATTTTGAACGAGTTCTCTTGCCGTCATCATAACTTGTTCCTCAGTTTCTGCAGAACAAGGTCCTGCAATAACGAGAGGTCTTTTTAAGTTAGGAATCCATTTACTGATAGGTTTGATATTCATACTTTCCTCGTTCATTTAGACTTAATCAATTCTTGAGAATCAATCACTGGCCATAGTGCTTTATTATTATAACTCCGTAAACTTACAAAACCTAAACTGCAACCTCGATGCCAAGCTGTCTAGAACAGTTAAGGTTATAGGATGAGTAAATGGCTAATTTTGTAGGCTCTTTATCTTAAGGTGTATTGGTATAGGACGACAGTGTCTATTTATTAGACAGTTTTTGAGTTTTGCTTACTTTGACTTTCATCGTGTCCTCACCATGAGCAGAAGCCCTAGAGAAAACGAGTCCCCACATAAGAAGAAGGGAAGTAATTACCGCTAAGCGATTCATAAATAACCTCATATAGATGATTTCCTATGAGATTAACCTAATTCCTACTTTTTTTGGTGTTGTCGGAATTTTTTCCTAGCTATGCTTAAAAATTGAGCATTTTTTGATTTTTCTCCCTAAGGAAGACCTAAACCGATCCATTTTTGGAGAACTTTAATTTCTTTATCAGTTAGTTGCTCAAAAGGAGAATCTTTAGGAGGCATAGGCTCAAAGGGGTCTTGAATGACTTCAAGAATGCAGCTTTGGGCGGGCTTATCAAAGTCCAGGAGATAGTTCCTTTGTTCAAAGATGGCAAATCGAGTGGAGAGATCAAGAAAGGGAACTTGTCCTTGAGGGTTATGGCAAACCGTACATTTCTTGGCCAGGATATGCGTATTGATTGATTCGTAAGTCGCTTCTAGTTTTATTACCTGAGGAGGGGGAGTGTTTTGTGAGGGACCAGGAGCTCCGGCCAAAAACCATTCATTAAAAAGATTAAGTTGATCTTGAGAGAGTTGAGAGTTCTTAGGCATTCTTAATGTGCGAATACTAGAAGTAATGGATGAAAGTTGCGAATTAATGACATTGTACTGATCATAGGAGCTGTGGCATTGAGTGCAGCTTTTTTCAAATACATCGACTCTCACTTGGTCAAAAGTAATTGAGGAATCCCCTTCGAGGTTTTGACCATCATCAAAGTTTAAAGGAGAAGGGGACTGTTTGAAGTCTTGTGAGTTTCCACAGGAGTTTATCATTATTATGAATAGTAGGTATAAGAATGAATGCTTCATAAGTCCTCTTCTCTTTTTATTTATTTATTTTCTATATATTGTAAAAATTAAAGTCTTGGGTTTTCGCCAGAGAAGTTTTTCCAGTTTTTATCCGCTAAGGCTTCGTACTTTTGAATATCTCTTTCAAAGTTTCTCTTGGGTCTGTTACCGACAAAGAAGTGAATTCTATTACCTGAAAGTGTGTAAATTTCGGGATTAATGTCGACTTTACTTCCATTGGCCATGGCCCATGCACACCAGCCCCCATAAGTAGGCTCATACTTTTCAGGAATAAGTTCAAAGAGGTCTTTATTATTCTCGCTTGAGAATAAATAACGTACGCCTTCGTAGTCTAGAAATATGGAGCTATTTCCAATACGTGGCTGACTTCCACCTTCTTGCCAATAAGAGACAGGGTCATAACCCTTGAGTCCGATATTTCCTTGAAGATTATATTCAGCGGCATTTCTAGAAGAGTCTGCAGCGTGACTTGTTAAGGCGGTTGCTAACGCAAAGATTAGAGTGAGAAAAAGTTGATGGGTTGTTTTCAAATTCATGTTGTCCTCCTAAAGGGTTTATTTATAGTAGCTAACGACTTCATCGATAGTTTTCTTGTTAATTAAAGGAACGCGGGCCTCATCTGAGGCAAGACCTGTTGCAATGATCATAAAAGCTCTTTGCGTCTTTGGTTTATCAAGTAGGGGGTTGAGAAATTGCATGCGCTTGGGTGTATAGGTCAATGTGTTGAGTCCACTTAAGTGAAGGGCCGATAAGAGCATACCGGTAGCAAGGCCTACTGATTCTTTTGCATAGTAGTGAGTTTTCTTTTGTGCATTTTGATCGAGGTGAAAGTGACTATAGAAAATCACAATAAGATAGGGAGCATCTGTTAAGAATTGCTTTTTCTCATCCGTATGAAGATGTTTTAAATCGTTAATCCATTTTTCATTAGGATTGGAGTGATAGAATTGATTTTCCTCAATTTCACTAAGTCTTCTTATTTCTTCTTTTAATGCTTTGTTCTCTATGAGAGCAAAGTCCCACGGCTGAGCGTTGGCACCGCTTGGAGCCAGGGATGCCACTTTGATCGCATTTTTAATAATATTAGAAGCAGGCTTCTGTTGAGAGAACTCTCTAATAGTTCTTCTCTTTTCAAATATCGAAACAAGTTCTTGAGATATTTGATGTGAGTGTTCTTCTTGAAAAGGTGGTCTATTAAAAGTTCTAAGCATTGGATTCTCCTACTTAATGATTAAATTAAGGCAAAATTTCATATAAAAAAATTGAAAAAAAACAATTCTTGGTATAGCTATTGGCTATATCTTTGAGGAAAATAGGGGATCTCATGAAACTACAAGAGCATCTTGAGAAATTGAGTTATTTTTATGAAGTGGCCAATTGTAAGTCTATGAAGAAGGCCGCCGAAAAAGTCTTCATCACGCAACCCTCGCTATCTAAATCTATGAAACTTTTAGAGGAAGTCATCGGACACGATCTTTTCGTAAGGTTACCTCGAGGCGTGAGGCTTACTCTTGAAGGTGAGACTCTATACAATTATTGTCACGAATTATTCAGCTCACTAGAGGATCTAGAAAAAAGACTCGATCATGGTGATGATCCTATGGCGGGAACTTTGAGGGTTGGTACTTATGATTCTATTGGTATCTATTTTTGGCCAAGCTTTCTTAGGGAGTTTCTTCCTAAGTATCCCAACCTTACCTTAGAGCTTACGACGGGAAGAAGTTCTGAGATGCGAGATAAGCTAGAAAGAGGCGAGATAGATGTCGCACTAATTGTTCGTCCAAAGGCGACGTCACAATTGGAGGTAAAGCCTATTTCAAAAGATGTCTTTAAGTTCTATGAAGCAGCGAAGGGCAAGAAGGTTTATAAAGACTTAGATGAAGCCCCTTTGATTCTAATGGCGGATAGTTTCTCGCAAAATACCCCGATAGATGAAATTTTAATGGAAAATGGCTTTTCAAACCGCAAGGTTTATCAAACATCTTCACTCGAATCGGCAAAGGAGCTGTGCCTAAATGGTCTCGGTATTGGGCTACTTCCCGAATTTGTAGCAGCAGATCTCTTACAACGTAAGAGAATTAAGGAAGTTAAATTGAGTAAAATGGATAAAGGTCTCTATCCCCATGAGATTGGAGTATTAATTCATAAGTCAAAGAAAGACTCCATTCTGGTTAACTATGTTATAGAATCCATAGAAAACGACTTTCACCTGCGTTTTCCCACGTCATAAACATGAAGATTTTACTGTGCACCTTTGAATAAGCTTTGCCTTCATCGTAAAAAGTTACAATGAAAATGAACTATAGTCTTCTTTATATGCTGAATATCTTTCTTATAGGCCTCTTAATATCGCTCTACTCATGTAGCGATAAGGGCTCTTTTAACTTCAATGATAATCTCTTTAAAGGCGATAACCTTATCGTTCAGGATGAAATTAATCTCGACGAAGAAGTTACTTTTATCCAAATTAAAGCGGCCATTATCGATACCCAATGTTTGGGATGTCATAATTCTGAACGGGCACGAGGAGGAGTCGATCTATCTTCTTACCAGTCAACGATAGAAGGTGAGACAGAAAACGGTAAGATCATAACAAAGGGAGCTTCCGCTGATTCTCTCTTTTATACAGAAGTATTTAATGCACAAATGCCACCTCGTAAGCCTCTTAATGAAGAAGAGATTGCTTTAGTTAAAAAGTGGATTGATACAGGAGCTAAAGAGGGTAATGAAGTTCCAAGCGACTCTACTGATAGTGAGATTAATTTTTCAAAGCTTGATGTCGATTATATTAATCTCAAAGAATATATCTTAAAAGATAAATGCCTAAACTGCCACAATACGCAAAGAGCGAAGGCCGATGTTGATTTATCGACTTATGACTCTATGTTTGGGTTTAGTGAATATTTCTCAACGATTACAGAGTCAGGTATGCCTAATCAGTCTGCGCTTTATACTGAAGTTTTTAGTGGAAATATGCCGCCCAAAACTAAACTTTCTTTAGAGGAAATAGATTATATTCGACGTTGGATTGAAGAGGGTGCTGTTTATGAAGTTCAAAAAGAGCTTCCTCTTTCTCAGACCAAGGCCACCTATACCAATCTGAGAGTGAGAATATTAGAGAATAAGTGTTTAAGCTGTCATAACCCTGAAAAAGCCCGTGCGGATGTCGATCTTTCCAGTTATGCAAAAGTTTTTGATTTTAGTGAATACTTCTCCGTGATCACCGAAGCGGGAAATCCTGAGGGATCAGGTATTTATACGGAAGTATTCAATGGTAATATGCCACCTAAAGTCCCTCTAGGGTCTGAGGAAGTGGCCTTTATCAAGCGTTGGATCCAAGAAGGCGCTATTGAATAAGTTTTCACAAATGTGAAAGCCTCTCCCTTTTTTACGCGAAAACGTGAAAACCTCAATATTTAATTGTGAAAAATTCTATTCTAAGGCATAAATGGTCCAAGATTGTTTCTCGCGAATTGGGGTAGGACGCAATGATCATTGATTTATATAAATCATGAGCAAGCGTCTAGTGAGAAATACTAAATTGGCCTCACATTAGTCAATGTCTCCGACTGATGTGATTTTGGGGTTTAGGCCAATTTAAACAGGATCTGCAGATATCTTCTTGGTATAGGCAGATCCTTTTTTTTTCTAAATTTTCAGCATGGTCATTCAAAGTGAAAGGTATAATTTACAAGAACTGTTCTAGTGATTGTGTTTTATGTTGATGGAATTTATATTCAGCTCATGAAAAAATCAATCTTCCATCATACTGTTGTTGTCCTCTCTATGGCGTCTTTATCTCACTGCGCGATGAGTGCTTGGATTCCTTATACGATTAAAAAAGGTGATCAACTAGGAAGTCTGATCCTATCTAAGAAACTTGATATGCCTCTTTGGACTAAAGAAGGCTCTGTTGAAAAAGTGGCCAAGTATAATAGTGAGATCATTAAAAATGCGAATACTCTCTATGTTGGGCAAAATATTTTCTTACCTGAAAGTAAAGTCGATTTCCAAGCGGCTTTGGCCCAAGCTGAGTCACAAGAAGTTAAACTCACGCAAGCTGCAACTCAAAAAGAAGTAAAAGAAGCACCAGAAGAAGAGGCGAAGGAAGCACAGGAAATTTACACTCCAGCTCACCTAAGAGTCGGCGCGGTTTTTTCTTTCATTAATTATGACCTCGATCAGCCAAGTCTCAGCTCATCCCTAAAGTCTGATCTCATCTATGGCGTTATGGCCCAAGGTGAGTTCCCTCTAGAAGAGAGTCTATTTCTGGATCTTGGATTTTCTTATCGAAAGATTAAATTTAAGGCACCAACGGCGAGCACACTCGATAGTGATGGAGATTCTTTTTTTAATTTCTCATTGGGTATGGTTAAGCATTGGAACGCTCTATCTCTAGGCGCTGGTTTTCAATACGGGCAAGAGCTCGCAACGATTCAATTTGATAGCACTTCTGTTGTGATGAAGTCTTTTCAAGTTTTTTCACCTTATTTAAAGACAAGATATAATTTCTTTAATCGTCAAAGAACAAGCTTATCTTTTGAGCTTATGGGGCTTTACAATCTTCCTAGTAGCGTTGATCGCTTTGATCTTGATAAGGGATATAATGCTGTCTTTAGTTTGGATGTAGAGAGAAAGCTCTCTCAAAAATCGTCCCTATCCTTCGTGCCCTTTGTTAATTATGGGAAGAAGGAATTAGGGACTATAGAGCAAAAGGGAGCAGACTCAGGTCTTAAAGTCATTTATAATCTTTTGGACTAATAGCGATCTGTTGCTTCGACTAAGACCTTGGTTATTCCTTCTTCAGATAAGGAATGACCAGCGTCGGCAATCATATGAAATTCGGCTTCAGGCCACGCACGATGAAGATCCCAAGCACTTGTTGGGGGACAGACGACATCATATCTTCCTTGAACAATAATGGCCGGAATCTGGCGAATCTTATTCACATTCTTTAAGAGGAAATCATCGCTTTCAAAGAAGCCTTTATTGGTAAAGTAGTGACACTCTATTCGGGCGAAAGCTTCTGCAAAGTGATCATCATCAAATGATTCCATTAGGTTTTCATCTTGAATGAGTTTAGATGTGGAGCCTTCCCAAACGGACCAAGCGCGGGCAGCGGTTGATCTTACTTTTGGATCCTCATCAGTTAAGCGCTTATAGAAAGCTTCTACAAGATTAGAGCGTTCTTCTTCAGGAATGGGAGCGATATATTTCTCCCATGCATCGGGATAGATGTAGCTTGCGCCATCTTGGTAGAACCAACGAATTTCTTTTTCTCTAAGCATGAAGATCCCTCTTAAAAAGATGGCCTCCACTTTTTCGGGATGAGTGATCGAGTAGGCAAGAGATAGGGTGGAACCCCAAGAGCCGCCAAAGACGGACCACTTATCAATTTTTAAATGGGTGCGAAGCTTTTCAATATCTTCAACGAGATCCCAAGTGGTATTTTCTTTTAGCTCAGCAAAAGGCGTGCTCTTTCCACATCCTCTTTGATCAAAAATAATGATTCTCCACTTCTTGGGATCAAAGTAGCGACGATAGCTTGGCTGACAGCCGCCTCCTGGACCTCCATGTAAGAAAACAACGGGTCTACCTTGCGGATTTCCCACTTCTTCATAGTACAAGGTGTGGATATCACTTACCGAAAGCATATCTGTGTGATAGGGTTCTATTTCAGGATATAGATGACTCATAGGGTTACCTTGGTTGATTTTCTTTCGCATTCTACGGCCAAAAAGATTGGAGATATAGGCATGGGGCAAAATGAAAATTTTGAAATTGGCTTTCTTCTCACGACCCATGGAGAAGATAAAGGCAACCGCCATGAACTTCACTACTTTGGTCGATCTCTCAAAGGTCCCTTTGAATTAATTTTTGATAAAGAAAAGCCTGTCTGCTTTATTGAAAGAGAAACGACTCCTAGCTCGTCTCTTGGAATTCAATACCACAGAAAGCCCGTGGGACTTAAGTCGTTTGCGGGTAAAGAAATAGATGCTTGCTACTTTGATCGCCAATCGGATCTCTATAAATTCAAAGACGATGCAGGGGTCAGAACCTATGAAGCTGATGTTCGCACCACAGAGCGCTTTTTAATGGAGCGTTTTATTAAAGGGATGATCGAGTTTACGGGTCCCTTTAATGAAGAAAAAGGCGTGCGAGTCTATCGTAATCCTCAAATCAGAAAATCAGAACGCCAAATTGATATACCTCTGTCCATGCTATCCTTTGATATTGAAACTTCTATGGGCACAGATCTTTTTTCCATTGGAATTCACTATAAAGATGTATCTCGTGAAGTTCGTCGCGTTTATATGGTGGGAGAGTCTCAAGGTTTGATGGAGGAGAATGAAGGTGAGCTTCTTTATTTTCCAGATGAAAAATCTTGTTATTTAAATTTTGAACGTGATCTGCAAGAGCTTGATCCCGATATTCTCATGGGATGGCATGTGGTTGGTTTTGATATGGCCTTTCTTGAGCGTAAGTGCCAAAGATGGGGACATTCTCTTAATCTGGGACGTCGTGGATCTAAAGTAACTCTTAGTGAAAAGATGGGGGGACAACAATTTGCTCGTATTAAAGGGCGGGTTGTTGTGGATGGACCCAATGCTATGAGGGCCGCTTTCTATCAATTTGATAGTTGGAAGCTCGATAGTGTGGCCAATGAACTCTTGGGAACCAACAAAGATATTCAAGCCACAGGTTTAGAAAAAGTTGCTGAAATTGAAAATCGTTTTCATAACGATAAGCCTGCTTTGGCCAAGTACAATCTGATGGACTGTATTTTGGTTACCGACATTATTGAAAAAACAGGCCTCATAAAACTCATGAAAACAAGAGTTCTCTTATCGGGACTCTTGATGGGCAGACAGGGCGTCTCTACCGCGGCCTTTGATTTTTTCATGCTTCCTCTCGTACATAGAAAAGGGCTTGTGGCACCCAATGTTTTAGATATTGTAAGAGGGCTTCAGGCCACGGGTGGATATGTCGTTCAACCCGAAAGTGGACTCAAAGAGCATATCCTGGTTTTTGATTTTAAAAGCCTATACCCCAGCATCATGATGACTTTCTTTATCGATCCCTATAGTCGATTAAAGAGTGATACTAATCCTGTTAAAACCCCTGCAGGGATTAGTTTCTCTGCAACAGAACATCTCTTACCCACCTTTATTTCTCATTTAATGCAACAAAGACAAAAGGCCAAGCAGCTGTCTGATACTTATTTGAGTCAGGCCATAAAGATTCTTATGAACTCCTTTTATGGGGTTATGGGCTCTCCTGGAAGTCGCTTTTATCATGCTGATCTTCCTACTGCCATTACTGAAACAGGGCAGTGGATTTTAAGAGATACCATCGAGTATTTTGAAAATGATGGTTATCAAGTGGTCTATGGAGATACTGACTCTATATTTGTTAAAGTTCCCTCCGGTGAGCGCTTCACAGAAAAAGGCAAGCAGATGGCCCGCAAGGCCAATGAACATATTGAAAAGGCCCTTCGTAAACACTTCAAGGTGGAGAGTAAGTTAGAAATAGAATTTGAAACTTACTACCGTAAAATATTCTTTCCCGAACTTCGTACTGGAGATGGTGGCGCAAAGAAGAAATATGTTGGCCTAAGTGTAAACTCCAGTGGTGAAGAAAAGTTAAAATTTTCTGGTATGGAGTTTGTCCGCTCTGATTGGACAAAGATGGCCAAAGAGTTTCAGTACTTACTCTTTGAAAAATTCTTCAATGGAGAAGATGTCACCGATATTATCAAGTCAACTGTAGATGAGCTTAAAGACGGAGTTTTTGATCAAAAGCTTATTTATAAGAAACGCCTCAGTAAGAAAATCGAAGAATATACCAAGGCCCTACCTCCTCATGTGAAGGCCGCAAAGCTTGCCCAAGAGGCCGGACATAAGATTGATCGCGATGTTTTCTACGTCTATACACGAAGAGGTGCCGTGCCTATAGAGCTTGATCATGATGACCTTGATTATCAGCATTATATTGATAAGCAAATACGTCCCATTTCTGAAGTGGTTCTAAGACCTCTTGAAATGAGCTTTGATGAGATTATTACAGGAAATCAGCTAGATTTCTTTCTCTAGAATTTGGCCAACCCTGCTAAATTATCTATAATATAGTCATTATCATTATTTCTCATCATTTTATGCAAGGAAGGCATGCAAGAGTCTAAACACAGAAATCTATTTGAAATGATTCTCTTAAGCGGATTTCTTCTGATTCTCGTCTACTTTTATCGCTCAGGGCTCTTCTTTTCGAGTTTTAATTTAGATGAAGTGATCCTGAGCCTCAGCTCTCAGGATATTAAAGTCCAAGACTATGCAATAAATAAAGAGAGGGTAGGAAACTTCTTTGATGTTTTTAGCGCTAATCGAACCTATGGCAGTTTAGACCCTGGCTTCTTTACTTTAATTCTTCATTTTTGGAGTAAAATATCCCAGAACACTTGGTGGCTACGACTCTTACCCTTTAGTTTTTTTATGGGAGGATTAATTGTCGTCATCTCTACCATGCGCCAGCTTGGTAAAAAAGAGATGCCTCTGAAGTTAACCCTCTTTCCTCTCTTTCTCTTCTTTTCTAATCAAGTGATTCTAGATCATGCCTATACGATTCGGCCTTATGCTATGGAGATGATGGGGACGGCCTTTCTCTTCTTTGTTATTTCTAAGCTTGAATGGAAATCTGAGAAGAGTAATTATCTTTTGATGTTGGGACTCTGCTTCTTTCTAGGAAGTCGTTACTTCTTCTGGATTAATTGTAGTCTGGCCCTTGTGAGTATCTTTGTGGTGGATTTGATCAAAAAAGAAGTGAATATCTCTTGCTTTATCAAACTGATTTTAATTCCTATATGTATGATGCTTTTTTTGCTTATTTTTGTTTTTCAATACCAGTATGAAAACCTAGATACGCGTTACATGCATATCTATTACGACAATAGTCGCTCTTGGTGGAAGGAGTTATTAGGAGATCATTCCTTTAAGTTCTACTTAAGTTATCCCCTGTATCTTCTCATTGCTCATTTAAATAAAAAGAAACTTAATCAAACTCAAATGAAGATCACTCTCTTTTTAGCTTTTGGTCTTTGTTGCCATGTACTCGCCAATTATCTCAAGATCTCTCCGTTGAGAATTCATGAGCGCTTTACTATCGGATTTCATACGATGGCGCTGATCTCCTTTTCTTTAATGATCAGAGAGGTCATTGAAGTGATTAGGGATTCAAAGGAGAGGCTAGCGACTTTTATATGTTTATTTAGTCTCGTCTTCTGCTTTAATTCCCAATATCTCTTTGAACAGAAATCTGAACTTGTTCCCATGCTTAAATATATGGAAGACAAGCTTAGTGAGAAAAATAAGGTCTATTGTGATGTGATCAGCTGCTCTATGGTGCGTTTTCTAAAAGATTTTGTAGGGTATGAAGCCGCGTGGGATACAATGCCGGAATTTATTCCCTATATTGAGGGAATGAAGGTCTCTGAGGACTCTTATTTCTTAGTGATCGCGCCTACGGGGAACTTAGGAGAGCTTGGACTTGAACTTGAGAGAAATAATCTTCCTCTGGTGCAAGGTCAGTATTATCAAAGGTTGTATCGCAATGAATAAGAGCTTTTTAAAAAAAGAAGTTATTTTTGATCAACTGAAGCTCCTCTTTCATTTGTATAGTGATGCTTTTAAATTATTTAATCGCAAGAAAACTACCTTGCTTGCAGCATCGGCGAGTTTCTATGTGATTCTTACTATTGTGCCTTTCTTTCTTTTACTTATTCGAATTGCAGGCTCTCTTATTGGCAGTCTCGCTCAAGTTAATAAGCTTATCTTTAAGCTAGGTGATGAAGTTTTTCCTAATATGGGTCCTGAGATTCTATTAAAAGCGCAAGAGATTATACAAGGAACTTTGTTGGCCAATCGTCAGCTGACATTCATTAACTTTGTGATTTTAATTATTTCTTCTTTGTCGTTTTTCAATGCGATCTGGACGGGGATTTTTTTAATCTCAGATGATAAAACATTTCTAAAATGGTGGAAGCACTTAAAGGGTCTAGGTGTTATTGCTTTGACTGTGGTTATGTTAATGATTGCATTTAGTTTTCATCCCTTGCTCCTCATTTTTATTAAGTCTCTTCAATATAATATAATGGTGGATGTTCTCTATGAAGAAGTCGGAGCTTCTCAGTTTTTAATTGATTATCTGCGCTCTATCGATTTAGAAAAATCCGTACTATTTAAAGAAAATATCTTTCATTTCTTTATCTTTCTTACGTATTTTACCTTTATCTATCGCTGGTTCTTTAATTGGAAGATAGGTCTTAAAGACTCTATCTTAAGTAGTGTTACCTTCGTGGCCCTTCTCTTAATGGGGAAGAATCTCTTTTGGGTTTATTTCTTCTATGTTCGCGAGACGATGGTTTCTAGTTATGGCGACTATTATTCTTTTATTTTGGCCATCATCTGGATTTATTTAGTCATGTGCTTTTTTTTCTTTGGGATTAGCCTCTGTGTGGTCCTCAGAGATAGAAAGAGGAAGGCAAAGAGCCTACAAGAGGAAAAAGATGAAAAAGCACTGGAGAGTCAAGCCGACTGGGATTTTCCTGATAAGAATTTCGATGAAAACTAATGTTTTGTAAGCTATAATAAATCTATGATTCGAAGTTTAATAAACCTATATGTTCTTGTACTGATTATTGATGTTATCTTGAGTTATCTACCTCAATTTAGACATCAGCCCTGGGCCCAATTTATTAAGAGGGCCGCTGACCTTACTTGTCGACCTGTTCGCCAAATAATGCCACCGGATCTTCCTTTTGATTTTTCACCCATGATCGTCATTATTGGATTACAACTTTTTAAAGTTCTCTGGTAGATCTCCACGTTTTTTTCGGACTCAACTTGTCATTTCGAGGATAAGTCTTCTAAAATATAAGAAGTATTACACCATTCACGGATGAAACAAGGTGGTTAAAGTGTCAGATCAAAACTTTGATTTTGATTTCCTCGCAAGAGAAACTCTTGCCCTTACAGAACAATTACGAAAAGAATCCCTCAAGAAAGCGGGGGATGATTCAGATAGCGCTTACTTTCATAATGATAGTCTCTTAAATAAAAGCGAACAATTCGAATTAGAACTCTTTGAAGAGGCCTTCAATTTCTCTCATTCTGAAAGAGAAAATAATAGAGAAGTAGAGCAAGAAAATCTTCCTGAGCCTCAAGTAAAAGCTCAACCTGAAAAGGTACAAGACCTTCCCACTGGGCCTGGCGTCGTCTATAAGCTTGAAAAAGGTATATCAACTTTTTGCTTAAGAGGTATCGCCACTTCTGATATGGAGTGGGAAAGAGAGGCCCTTGATAAATGCGATCCCAAAGTTATGAAGGCCCTACGTATAACGGATTCGGAAGATGAGGCATCGGATGAGTTGGGCTTTTTTGCGACTCAAGACGAAGCTTTTGCAGAAACGATTATTGATGAACTTATTAATCGTCGCTTTCCTCGTCAGGAAGCAAGTGTATGCAACTTAAGTGACCCAGGCTTTAGCTGGTGGTTATCTTGTGAAAATATGAGCTTTGAAGTTTACTTTCAAAGTCATGGTATTGAGAGAGATGAAAACCTCATTCAACTTGGTCCATTAGGTGATCCCTTTATTGCCTATCAATTTTTTAAGAAGAGTTTTTCTTTTCTTAAGTCACAGTTTTCAATAAATGAATTCTCAGCAACGCAAAAAGGCTTTCGAGTTTCATGCGGGCAGAGTTCTGCTGATAAATTTCAGGAATTGATTCAACTCTTTATTGATGGAAACTTCCCTTGGGGAGATAGTGTCTTTAAAGATAAGAATTCTCCAGATAAAGAACTTTTACTCTATTTTTATGAGATTTCTCTACTTAGAAAATTTTGGATAGGGGTACAAGACCAACTTAATCACTAGGACATTATCGATTAAAAAAAGATAAAATAATGAATTTATCTTACATTTTTACTTGATATATTTCCGTGCTACGTTAAACTTGTAATTACAGGACGTTAACACCAAAACAGGATGTTTTTGTGGAATTTTCTTTTGAACAACCACGCCCGCGATCCCAAGCAGGGAGCGCAGACCATACCGATCAAGCCGTAGGCTCTGATAGACTTAGAAAGGCCATTGAACGAAATCGTGCAAAGCAAGCGAAACGAACTCAATCTAGCGCCCGAGCTACTGGCACTGCAAATCAAGATGATATTGTAGATAGCGAGTGGTCTCTTCCTAATTCAAGAACAAACTCAAGAACAAATTCAAGGCCAAGAAGTGCGGCAAGCGCATCAGCTTCTACCAGACGTAGTGTGGGCAAGGCCGGCGAACAAGAGTTTACTACTGAGATTAGAAAAAGAGCGCCTCGTACAAGTACGAGTACCAATGTTAACTATAGTGCTAAGACTACCAACCTTCCTGTTCCAGCAAGAACAAGAAAGAAAGTCACAAGTGTTAAATCACTGGGTACAAAAGGTAAGACGAAGCGAGCTTCTAAGAAGAAGCGACTTGGTCAAACCAATGAATATATCATCAAAGGCGTTTGGGTATTTTGCGCTCTTTTATTTGTTCGACTTATCTTCTCTGGTGGGGGAGTGATGGACTACTATGACAAAAGAGAAGTTCTCAATGAACGCTTTGATGCTCAGACTTCGATTGAAAAAGAAAATGTTGCTCTTATTAAAGAGATTGAGCTTCTTAAGAGAAACGCTCATTATCAAAAGAAAGTGGTTCGTGATCATTTAGGCTACATCGCTTCTGATGAATATTTAATACTCTTTCCCGAAGGGTAACGCCCGGCGCGTTATCTGATGAGCTTAAGTGTCAT
This sequence comes from Bacteriovoracaceae bacterium, assembly GCA_048266825.1. GTDB lineage: Bacteria > Bdellovibrionota > Bacteriovoracia > Bacteriovoracales > Bacteriovoracaceae. The sequence goes on from JBLWYP010000006.1 coordinate 35,206, forward strand.
ACCCTTTGTGATTTCCTGTGCAAAGGGAGAGCTAGAGGGAATTTCAAGAATATTTTGAGCATAGATTATAGAGGAGCGAGGAACGGGCTCCTTTAAACTGGGATGGGCCTTGACTGAGCGATCCACATGAATAACCTGAAACTTCTTATCCATAAAATAAATATCTAAATCCATATAAGTATTGGGCATCCAAAATTGCTTTGCCGATGTGGCCGGGTAAGTGAAAATCATACCTTGGTTATCTTTGAGCTCACCCTCTTTAACTCCACTTAAACCTTGTGTTTGGCGATCATTATTGTCAGCAACGAAGGCCTCTATAAGCTTTCCTGTGGGAAGAGCAAATTTCATGGTTTCGTACTTTTTGATGTCAAAGCGCTTCTCCCCTGGACGAACAGGGTGATGGATGTGACTTTTTGCGTCAGTAGGAGATTGCTGACAAGACAGAAGAAGAACTAGGGAGGCCGCGATTATTTTAAGCATATTCTATTTTTGTCTCTTAGAGTAATACTAGTCAACTTTTCTTTGGTAGCGCCAATAGTAGACAGGGAATTGAAAAATTCTGACTATATGTATGAATATATTTATGATAGAAATGATAACTTAAGTTAAGTGTGTTTAATGCGCTTTATTCTAATGAGGAGCCTTCCATTATGTCTTCAAACCTTGGGTCAATTGGACTTATGAGAACTCACCACAATGGTGAATTAAGAAAATCAGATGTTGGATCAAAAGTAACTTTATGCGGTTGGGTAAATAAGTATCGCGATTTAGGGGGACTTCACTTCATCGATTTAAGAGATAAGTATGGACTCACTCAATTAAGCTTTGATGAATTTACTGGCGATATTTCTATTCTTAAGAAGTGCTACTTAGAGTCGACTCTAAAAGTGAGCGGTGAAGTTAGAGAACGTCCCGCCGATGCCCAGAATAAGAATATGGGAACAGGTGAAGTTGAGTTAATGGTTTCTGAGATTGAACTGCTATCGGGCTGTGATATTGAAAATCTTCCTTTTCTTCCTTTTGGAGAGAAAGAAGCCACAGAAAACTTAAAGTTAAAATATAGATACCTAGATCTAAGAACTCAAAAGCTACAAAATATTTTAAAAATTAGATCTCAGGCCACTGTGGATGTGAGAAATATTCTTCATGGAGAAGACTTCATTGAAGTAGAGACTCCCATTCTTTATAAATCAACTCCTGAAGGAGCTCGTGACTATATTGTTCCTTCACGCGTTCATCCGGGTGAAGTTTATGCTCTTCCTCAGTCTCCTCAAACATTGAAGCAATTGCTGATGATTGGGGGTACGGATAGATACTTCCAGATTTGTCGCTGCTTTAGAGATGAAGATCTTAGGGCCGATAGACAACCAGAATTTTCTCAAATTGATATTGAAGTGTCTTTTACGACACCAGAATATATTAAGAGACTCGTAGAAAAAATCGCGGTTAAACTCTACGGACTTCCTGCTGACTTTTCGATGCCTGTAATGAGTTATCAAGAAGCCATGGAGCGTTATGGTTGTGATAAGCCTGATGTCCGCTTTGGTTTAGAACAAAAAATAGTAACTGATCTTTTCAAAGAATCTGAATTTGCTGTTCTTAGTGGTCCTGCCAATAAAGGTGGGATGATTAAGACGATGTTTGTTTCAGCGCAAGAGGGAAGCTTTTCAAGAAAAGATACTGATGGTTTCGTTGATGTCGTTAAGCCTCATGGTGGAAAAGGTGTAGCTTTCTTTAAAGTAAATGATGGAGCTCGCTCTGCTGGGATTTCTAAGTTTATTTCAGACGAACTCTACGAACAGCTTGTCGCCGCAACTGGTTTTTCTGGTGACGGAACTTGGCTCTTCTTTGCCGATGTTAAAGAAGGTGTGGTTCATGGCTGTGCCGATGCACTAAGAAGATTTCTTGGTAAGAGTCTTGGACTTATCCAAGAAGGATATAAATTCTTATGGGTAAATGATTTTCCACTTCTCGAATATGATGAAGATGCTAAGCGCTTTACGGCCATGCACCATCCTTTCACGATGCCCAAGACGGAAGATATAGAAGCTTTCTTAGAAGGTGGAAATGAGAATTGGTCAAGTGTCCGTGCCGAAGCTTACGATGTCGTTTGTAATGGTTATGAACTTGGTGGGGGATCGATTCGTATCCACCGTCAAGATATTCAAAAGAGAATGTTTGAAGCTCTTGGAATGAGTGAAGAAGAAACGCAGAAGCAATTTGGTTTCTTCTTAGAAGCTCTTCGTTATGGTGTTCCACCCCATGGTGGATTGGCCTTTGGGCTAGACCGTGTGGTCATGCTCATGACTGGGGCAGAATCTATTCGTGATGTGATTGCCTTTCCTAAAACGACTTCTGCAACTGATCTTATGGCCGGTGCGCCATCATCTCCTTCAGATGATCAGCTTGTTGAACTTTCTATGAAGTTTAATAAAAAATGAAAGTGTTAGTGATGGGGTTGCGGCAAGGTCTTTGCCGCTCCCTTGAACGAAAAGGGATTGATTATATTTTATGGAATCCCACTGCTATAACAAGTCATCTTAAGACGAAGTCTATTATTATCTATCCCTTCAGTGCCGACGAAGAAGAGTTTCGAAAAACTTTGAAGCGCCATAAAGTAGACGCGCAAGAAATTACTCATATAATCGCGGGAAGTGAAGCTCCTGTCGTCTTTGCCTCTTTGGCCAGAAAGTGGTTGAAGGTAAAAAGAAACCCTCACAATCTAATTGTTAAGTGTACGGATAAATTGACCATGAAGAAGTTTCTTGTGGAAAAAGAAATTCCAATGGGTAAGTTTGAAGACATTAGAAATTGTTCCTCAAGAGATGAGCTTATTAAAAGTCTAGGTTTTCCTTTGGTTCTCAAGGCCAGAAATAGCTCTGGGGGCCGAGGCCTTGAGTTTTTAAATGAATTAAGCGATGAAGAGTTTTCTCACCTAAAAAAGAATGCCAAAAAACTTGATATTTATTGTGAAGGTGCCATAAAAGGGCGTGAGGGAAGTATTGAATCCTTTATCCAAAACCATGAGATCCTTTTTACCAATATCACCCAATACTATATCCAGGGGCATTGTAATATTGTCCCTGCCATCTATGATGAGAAGCTTTGCTGCGAGATTAGAGAACTTAACCAAAAAGTTGTGAAGGCCCTCAATATAAAATGGGGCATGACTCATCTGGAATACTATCTAACAGATCAAGGTGTCCTCTTTGGAGAGATCGCTCTTCGCCCTCCCGGGGGACATATCATGGATTGCTTGGAACTTAGCTATAATGCTAATTTTTGGGATTATTTCATTGGTGTTGAACTTCATGAAGAAGAGATCACGTTTCCTGTCGATTTTGACTATAGCAGTGCCTATATATTCCATCCCGGAGAAGGAAAGGTCGAGTCTGTTGTTGGCGTAGAAGAGTTAAAAAAGCTTCCTAATCTCAAGACTTGGAAGCTTAAGATTAAAAAGGGCGACTCGATACAAGCAAGGATTGGGGTTGGAAATGATACCGGCCATGCTTTGTTAAAGGATACAAATCCCAAGAATCTAGTGAAAAGTATTGATCGAATAACTTCTGAATTAAAAATAAACTTTAAATAAAAGGGGGAGAAGAACTCCCCCCCTTGAAAAAAATGAAGGAGATGCAAGCTTAGGCTAATCGTCCGATTCACTTGCGGGGTAAGATTCTGAGTCATCTTCTACAGACTGATCTGTAACTGAAGATGAGTCCATCTCTCCTTCATCTTCAATGATAATTCCATCATCTTCTTGAGCATGAGCGTTTGAAATAATAACTTCAGACCCAGCAAATAAGCCTAAGGCCAATAGAAATAAAAGGGCAACTAAAGTAGTTTTACGAGTTTTCATATATACCTCTCTTCAATAAAGTTTTGTTCTCTTACCCTCAAGAACTCCCTTATTTTCGGATAAAATTATACTTTGGGAAAATCGTTTTATTTGCTATTATGCATAGGTTAAACCTAATTGTTCTGTTGACGCTAAAGACTGGATGAGGGCCATGGATCGTTTGAATTTTAATCATTTCTACTATTTCTATATAGTGGCCAAGGAAGGTTCCGTGAAAGTTGCTGCGGAGAAACTACATGTCTCTCAGCCTACTGTAAGTGATCAAATTAAGCTTTTAGAAGAGTATTTTGATTGTAAATTATTTGAAAGAAAGAATCGTGCTCTCTTTTTAACTAAGGAAGGAGAGGTGGCCTTAGAATATGCTCAAAAGGCCTTTTCTCTTTCAAGAGAGGTTACGACTCGTCTTCGAAATAAAGTTAAATTACCTAAGAGTACAGTTGATATTGGGATGACCCCGAATATGGCGCAGTACTTTATCTATGATTCTATTTTGCCTTTATTTGATCATCACGAATTTACCGTCAATATTTTAGAAAATGAGCGGCATCTCCTTCTTGCTGAATTAGAGGAAGGTAATATTGATGTAGTCATCAGTAATACTAGGGAAGGGGTTCTTCCTTCTATGCGAGCAAGTAAAATGGGGAAGAATAGGACCTATGTTTTGGCCCACAAAAGCTTTAGAAAATTCAAGAAAGACTTTCCCCATTGCTTGAATGAGATTCCTTTTTTTCATTACTCAAAAGGATCCGAGCTTCGTTATGAAATTGAGTTGTACTTTTCTAAGTATGCGCTTTGTCCGCGCACAATAGGAGAAGGGGATGATATCGACTTATTTGAAGTTATCGTTAAGAATGCAAAAGGCTTTGTCATGGTTCCTGAAGTCGGTAAGAATAGAATCTGCCAAAATAAAGAAGTCATAGTACTAGGTGAAATAGAAGATCTAGAAACAAATGCCTGGTGCATTACTAAAAAGGATTATCAAGGTCCTGGATTGAACTTGATGTGAGGAGCAGTGAAATGAGTAGAGTCGTTGAATTAATAAAACCCAATACCTTTGAAGTCGATCATCACTTCTATCCAAAAGCATTAAATTCACAACTCCATCCCATGGTGGGGCATTTCTTTAATCTTTCTCATGAAAGAATAATCAAACGCTATGCCCATTTGAACCCCCAGACAGATATTGATGCTCTTCGAGAGGTTCTTAAATATCAGGCAAAGCATTTCTTTTGGGGGGGATCGGATCTCTTCTATGTCACAACCGAGCACGGCAATAGAAAAATGGTGGTCCTCGAAACGAACTCCTGTCCATCTGGACAAAAATCAATGCCTCCACGTAATGATGCTGATGAACATAGAGGTTATCGCTATCTTATAGAGCACTCCTTTATTCCTCAGCTTAAGAAGAAACGCTTGCCCAAGGGAGTCTTGGCCGTCATTTATGATAAGAACTACATGGAGACTTCTGGCTATGCTTCAACTATAGCAGACTTAACGGGAGAGGATGTCTATCTCATTCCTCATTTTGATAATGAAGAACAAACTATTTTCTATAAAGATAATCAGATGTTCTTTCATCATGAAGGTCAAGAGCTCGCCATACGAGCTTGCTTTCGTTATGTCACTCAAAAGCCGTGGAATCGTATCCCTCCAACTTGTAAGACCTTTGTCTTTAATTCTACGCTCGTCTGTTTGGCCGGTGGAAGAAATAAACTCTTGGCCAATAAGGCCTATGATCTCTTTAATTCTGAACTCGCAGGCACTGGTCTAAAAATAGAAATGCCTGAAACGATTAAAGATGTGAGTAAGGTAGAGATTCCTTTGTGGGTTCAAAAATTTGGGGGAAAGGCCGTCGTAAAGAACCCTTATTCCAATGCTGGTCAAGGTGTTTACACGATTACAAGTCAGCGTGAACTTGATGTTTTTATGGAAGGCGAATATCCCTATGATCAATTTATTGTTCAGAGTTTAATTGGTCATTATGAATGGAGTTCTAGTAGCCAACATGGAAAATACTTTCATATTGGAACGATTCCCAATAAGAAAGAGCAAATCTATATCGCCGATCTTAGAGTAATGGTTTATTCGAGTCCTGAAGGTTTTGCTCCTTGTGCAATCTATGCCAGACGCGCACTTGCTCCCCTTGAGAAAACACCTCCAGAAAATAGTTGGGAAGTCTTAGGAACTAATCTCTCCGTAAAAAAAGGAGAGAACCTTTGGGATTCTGATACAAGTCGTTTGATGTTAATGGATAGAAAAGATTTCAACTCTCTTGGTGTGGGAGCTGATGATCTTATTGAAGCCTATATCCAAACAGTACTAACCATTGTGGCCATCGATAAAATGGCCCAGAATTTATTAAGCACAAAAGGTGCGTTTCGCTATAAACTTTTTCAATCACTAGATAATGATGAATCTCTTATGAGTGAAATCATGAAGGCCTAAGCTTAGGTAAGGTAAATGGATAATATGAAAATTTTAAAAATTAAAATGAAAGAAGAGCTGAAGCTAGCTAAGTTAGAAAAGGGAAAAGTTCATAGAATTTTAATCGCCTTATCTGATAATCCACTGGGCGTTTCTTGGAAAGTTCCTTTAATCATCCTAAAAGGAGAAGAGAAAGGACCTGTTGTGGGAATTACAGCAGCTCTTCATGGAAACGAATTAAATGGAATTTCAACGATCTTTAAATTGATTGAATCTATTGATGTTAAAAAACTTAAAGGGACTCTCATTCTAGTGCCTATTAGTAATGTGCCAGGTTATTTGATGAATCAGAGATTCTTTTCAGATAATGTCGATTTAAACCGTATTATGCCAGGTGCTCCTGAAGGGGCAACCAGTAAAATCTATGCCTATGAATTTACTCATAAAATTGTGAATAAGTTTGATTATTTGCTCGATCTTCATACGGCCAGCCATGGGCGAGTGAATAGTCTCTATATTCGAGCTGATCTTGATAATGAAAAAACAAGAACGCTTGCCTATCTTCAGAATCCTCAAATTATTGTTTCTAAGTATGACGAAGAGGGGACTCTGAGATCTTGGGCCAATGAGCAGGGGATTCCCGCGATTACGATTGAGATTGGTAATCCTAATGCTTTTCAAGCCTCTCTTGTAGATGAAACTCTTGATGGTGTTCTCAATACACTTCGCTATCTCAAAATGATTCGTGGCCGAGTTAAAGATATGATCGATGATGCTGTAATTTGTGATCAGTCTTATTGGATCTATTCTAAAACGGGCGGGATTATCGATGTGTGTGTTGAATTAGCGGATAAAATTGTCGAAGGTCAGACGATTGCTCACGTCTATGATGTCTTTGGGCAGGTTAAGGAAGTGGTGAAGGCCGATAAAGCAGGTGTGGTCATTGGAAAGAATGTAAGACCTAATTGTGATGCAGGAACTCGAGTCGTTCACCTTGGAGTCGATCAAATCGACCCGGATGAAGATGATATTCCTGCCCATCATGAATAGAATTAGAGATTAAGTTTTTCCTTGATCTCTTTTTCTAAGTTTTCAGAATAACCCTGACCTTTATCTATTATTTTACCTTCTGGGTTTACATAGAAAGAGGTCGGGATTGCATTGAAGCCATAAATATCCATAGCATCACTTTTTCCTACGAGTACTTCTAAATTTTTGATTTTGGCCTTCTTTAAAATTTTATGCATTTCTTTTTTCTTACTTAGTCCATCCGTACAAATGGCAACCACTTCAAAAGGCTTACCTTTGTATTCTCTTTTTAACTTATCTAGAACGGTAAGTTCTTGAATGCATGGTACACACCATGTCGCCCAAAAACTGAGAAGTACGTTCTTACCTTTTAGGCTCTTCCAGATAAAAGGCTTCTTTTTCAACGTATTATAGGGAAGTTGAATCATATCCTTGCCAATTAAGGGGTGAAGCTCTTCTTCGTTATCTTCTTTTGATTCCCCAAGGTGGTAAAGAGTCTTCTTTTGCTCAGTGAGCTGTTTAATGGTGATGTCATTGATTTTATGACTGGTCATTTTAAGAGAGTGGGACTTGATTGATTCTTTAAGTAGAGATTGCTCTTCTTTGGATAAAGGATTTTTCGTCTCAACTAGCGCTATTAACGCCCACTCAAAAGATTCCCGGTGTGATTCTATTTCTTTAGTCGCCTTATAAATATAATACGCCACCTCATTAGAGGGGTTTAAACTAAAGGAAATCTTTAAATACTCAATGGATCGATCATATTTATCCATCGCTTGGAAAATTTCGCCTTTTTGCTTGTAGAGATCAGCTAGACTTCGGTTAGAATAATGAAGGAAGTCATTATACTTAGGAAAGTATTTCTGCTTCTTTTTAACGCTTTCATCGTGAAAAGCAATAGAGTCATTGATGAGGATAAGGGCCTTTTCTAGATTCTCTTTTTCTTTTAGATAGAGTTCGGCAAGCTTTGATTTGGCATAATCATTATCTTTATCAAATTCAAGCCACTCTTCGAGCGTATCAATGGCTTCATCATTATCCTTTATCGTAGGGTGAAGGTAAGATCCTACGAGTGATTTATAGAGGTAATTAGTAATTTCTTTGTGATCCTCAAGCTTATCAAATTGTTTCTTTAAGGCTGCTATCTTTGATTTAACATCGGGCATAGATACGATGGTATAAAGGCCATCAAAGAGCTTAAATTCGTCGTAGTTTCTTACGCCTAGTTGCTGTCTTAAACTTTCATAAGGTATCCATTCATCTTTTATGGAAACAATCTTTTTTGCAATTTCAAGTTTAAGCGCTTCATTATCTAGGGAGTCAACAAAACTATATAGTGAAGTGAGGTAATCCATCTCTTTGGCCAAGGGCAGTTGAACTTTAGCAAGGCTCGTAAGTTTGTCAATTTTAGCTTTTTGATCATCTGACTGATCAACCTGTGCTGAAGTTATGCTATTACAAGAGATGAGTTTTGATTTTAAGTCTTGGAGTTCTTTTTCACATTGTGTGATGAGATCATCTAGCATTCCCGTTGCGGCCTGAATGCGAGGATAAACCCTTAAGAAGCTTTCATCTTTTGGAAAGTGCTTGAGCATATAGGCCGTAGCGGTTTCTTTTTGCTTGGTATTACCGCTTCGCTTTAAAATGGTTAAGTGAATGATGTAATTAATGTCTGATTTCGGATCTTTCTTTTGGGCGAGTTTTTCAATTTTATTGAGCATCTCTGATCTTTTAAGTGGAGAGATGCTCCAAGATCCAATTTGAGAATAGAGATAGAGAAATTCACTTTCAGAAGTTTTTTTCTTTTCCCATAAGTTCTTATAGAGCTCTTGGGCCAGCTCGCTTAATCCTTTCTCATTAAGAGAGTGGATAATGGTGATTTGTAAGGGAAGATACTTTGGATATTTCTTTTGAAGAGTTAATAGTTCATTATGGTACTTTTCATCTTTTGATGAAGAATAAATTTTTTTTTGTAATTCAGCAATAGCGAGATCAACATTTGGGCGATCTGTTTTTGCTTGTGTGAAACCTGATAGAGCTAGGATGATCAGTAGTATTTTCATGAATTCTCCTCGATATGAAGAGGCTATTCTATGAAATTAAAGATCGCCTGAAAACAGTAGTCTTGGACTTTATTTAGGCTGAGAAAAGATCAAGTTGTAGACTATTTTCATCAATAGGTTGATTTTCGTAAGTCTTTACTTCCTCTTTTACTGGAAATTCAATAATTTGAGCAACGGATTGATTCTCTATGGCTTCCTGTTCAGATTTTTGTGCTTTCAATGTATGTTCATAGTGAAGAAACTCTTTTTCTGTCATGATCTCTGTTTGCGAAAAAAAGTCTGGAATACCTTTGCTATCTTTTCGAACTAAGTTGATGAGAAAGGGAGTGAAAATTAATAGATAATTGACTGTGTATCCAAGGGTTCTCATAAAGGACTCCATAAAAGAGAGCTCTTTTGGGGAACCTTCATGACTAACCGCCCTTAATTCAAAGAAAGTGGATCCAATTGTTTTTCCATGACCCAGGTAATAGCTCACGAGAAAGTAGGAAAAGTAAGTGAACATGAATGTACTGATATACATCTGATCGATATTTCCAAGAAGTGCGCGTCTAATAGGAGAGGGGGCATGTTCAAAGGATTGCGAAATAAAATTAATATAAGAGAAAATACCTATTTTATGTAAAATAATGATGGCGTAGAGATCGACATTAAAAGCATAGAAGCGCTTTTTATTCTTACTCATTTTCTTCTTATTACTAGTGGAGAGGTGAGTGGGCTCAAGGGCATCAGTGTGCTCTTTGGTCACTTCTTTCACTAGGGCAAGCTCAGTTGAGTTTTGAGTAGGAGTCTTTAAATATTCTTTATAATCTTTGGCCTCATTCATGACTGCTTTTCGACAATATAGAGGTGAACTTGATGGGAATATAATTGCTCTCAGAGGCAGGCAAGTGTTACCACGTTATAGATTAGCTAAGTACTTAATTTCTTGTCATGGCCTTTCTTCATTGTCTGAGTGATTTTATATGGTAGAAATTAAGTATGAAAAATTTGAATATTAGAAAGACACAAGTAACTGATCTCTCCTTTGTCTTGGAGATGATAAATCAATTGGCCCTTTATGAAAAAGCACCGGAAGCGGTCATTATTGATGAAGCCCAGCTCAAAGCCGATTACGCAGCAGGGCTATTTGAATCACTTATTCTTGAGGTGGACTCCCAAAAAGTAGGGATGGCGCTTTTTTATTTTCGCTATTCCACTTGGAAGGGAAAGAATCTTTTCTTAGAAGACCTCTTCGTTCTTCCAGAGCACAGAGGATTGGGTCTCGGTAAGAAAGTAATGCAATATTTGGCGGCCTATGCGCTAGAGCAAAAGTGTGGTCGCTTTGAGTGGCAAGTTCTGGATTGGAATAAACCCTCTATTGAATTTTATAAGACCCTCGGTGCCGACATTGATCCTGAATGGATGAATTGCCGACTCGAGGGAGAAGGGATTAAGAAGCTTGCTTCAAGACTATGAACAAGAAGCGATGATCGCAATAATTTCATCTCGTTCGTCATAGTCGTATGAACGAAGATTTGATGTGGTATTATTCACACATTGAATCGTCTGAGAATTGCCCATGCCACAAGCATGGATGATTTCAATCATCTCGTCTCTTTCATCATATTCATAGGACTTAATTACTTTTGTCGCCGTCGTCATACATTGAGATAGACGAGGGTTATTACGACCTCTTCTGAGTCCAAGTGTACAGGCCTTAACGATTTCAAGTCCTTCTACTCTTTCATCAAATTCATAACTCTTTAGAGCAGACTTTGCTGTTGTGATACAACTGCCCGTACTTTGATTTCCCTGAGAGCAGTGTTGGTTAATTTCTTGAATCTCATTTAATTCGTCATATTCATAACTTCTCATGCCCGCGACTGTTGCATTGAAACAAGCTTGAGGATTGGTAGGAGTTGTCGTTCCACATAATTGTTGGTTTAAAATTTCTTGTGTACTGACCTGAGTGATGGATTGATCTTGGCAAGTTACACGCCAAGTTCCTTGAGAGATTTGAATCATCGAATAGGCATCATTAAGGGCGGCCTGGGTGGTGGCCATTAAAGCGAGCATTAAAATACTTATGAATGGTCTCATTGCATTTTCTCCTTTAAAGATTGCACCTTATTCATCATCTGAATGGGTGTCATATTATTAATATCGAGATTCTTAAATTCTAATTCCAGATCTTTTAAATACTTGGGTATCTCCGGCTTGGCCTGTCCTTCAGGAAAGAAGCTTAGCTGTTTTGCAGCGACTGAACACTGACTTGGAGTATTTGATAGAGTCGTTGTATCACTTTCTAATCCATGCAGAATTTCTTCGGCCCGGTGAAGAAGGGAAGGCGGAAGACCTGCAAGCTTGGCCACATAAATACCAAAACTCTGACTCGCTCCTTGTTCGATTAGGCGATATAGGAATTGAACATTTCCATCTTTATTTTGAGTCTCAACGGTTAAATTCTTTGCTTCACTAAGTTCATCAATGACATCAATGAGCTCATGGTAGTGAGTCGCAAAGAGGGTAATTGATTTTGTATTATGAATGAGGTGCTCACATAGGGCCCAGGCAATACTTAAACCATCATAAGTAGATGTTCCTCGTCCTACTTCATCTAGAATTACGAGAGAATTGTGGGTGGCGTGGCGAATGATCTCCGCTGTTTCGGCCATTTCTACCATAAAGGTTGATTGACCCTTTAAGATATCATCACTAGCTCCAAGACGACTAAAGAGAAAGTCGCAAAGGCCAATCTTAGCGTGGGCCGCTGGAATAAAGGATCCAATTTGGGCCAACGTTTGAATGATCGCCACCTCTCTCATCACTGTTGTTTTACCGGCCATGTTGGGACCCGTAATCAATCCAAAGAAAACGTCTTTTGTAAGACTTAAATCATGACAAACAAATTGATCTTTTAGAGCGTTCTTTATAAGTGGATGCCATGCTTGTTGAATATGAACTTCAGGGCGCTGTCCTTCTAAGAATTCAGGACAGCTTAGTCCGTCTTGCAACGCCATCCATGACAGAGACTGAAGAGAGTCCGTTAGGGATAGACCATCGCAGAGGTCTTGAATTTCTGTGGAGAGCTTCGCTACTTGAGCGACGATATCTTTGAAAATCTCTCTTTCCATTCTTTCAAGTTTTTCACCAGCACTGATGATTTCTTTTTCAAAGAGGTTAAGTTCTTCTGTGGTATAGCGTTCGCTATTCACAAGAGTTTGTCTTCTTTGAAAAGTTTCTGGTACCTGATTGGAAAAGCTTTTAGAAATTTCAATAAAGTAGCCAGCAACATTATTAGATTTAATACGAAGCTTATTAATTCCCGTCTCTTTACGATAGCGCTCTTCTAAAACGGCCAATTCTGTGGCCGCATTTTGAGCAAGCCTTGCAAGCTTGTCACGCTTAGGATTACAACCGGGCTTGATAAGATTTCCCTTATCTAGAGAGGCTCCAATTTCATCATTAATCGTTAGAGTTATTTGCTCAGAGAGATGGACCAGTGATTGAATTGTTTTCGTTTTTAATTTTCTCTTTAGCTGAGTTTCAAGAACAGATCCCGCGTGCATTCCACTTAGATTTTGGTGAACTTCAATGGCACGGGCTGTATTGATAAGGTCTCCTGCATTAATTTTATTCGTGGAAACTTTGGCAAGAATTCTCTCAAGGTCTCTTACTTCAGAGAGTTCCTCTCTGGTTTGCAACAAACGCTCTTGATGCTCAAGCATATACTTGATCACATTTTGACGATTTTTAATTTCTTCAAGATCATATAAAGGAGAGGCAAAGAGTTGCTTGAGTTTCCTTGAACCCATCGCCGTTTGCGTCTTATCCATATACCCTAGTAGAGAGTCTTTATAGGTTTCTCTAGACTTAGGAAGAATCTCAAGACCTTGAAGTGTACTGAGAGTAACTTTCATTTCTCCGTGTTCATTAACAACACGAAAGGGACGAATATGAAAGAATTGATCGATATTCTGAGTTGAAGTGACGTAGTAGGCGAGGGCGCCAATAGGACCGAGGATTTCTTTATGGGCCTTAAGAGTTTTATCACGCTTAAAGCCTGGAATAATTTTTTCAATATAAATTTCAGTGTACTTAGAATCAAAATATTCTTCTGAAAGATAAGTGGTAAGAATACCTAAGTGATCTAGACACGACTTCATGAGATCATCTTCATCCCACTGACCCATAAAGGTCATAAGCTCACGAGGCGAGTACATTCGCAATTTATTAATGAGCGCTTCTTTATCTTCAAGGATTAGCCCATCAAATTCACCCGTAGTGAAATCAAGAACGACAAGTAAGTACTTCTCTTCGTCTTCCATGTGGACTTTTAAAGCAGAGGCCATAAAGCGCTGCTCTTTTGATTCTGTCTTATCTAAATCAAAAGGCATCCCAGGGCTCACGACTTGAGTAACGGCACGCTTAACAATTCCTTTGGCATCTTTAGGATCTTGAATCTGTTCACAGATTGCAACTTTCAATCCCATATTAGAGAGGCGATCGATATAGACGGCCGCCGCATGATGTGGAATTCCCGCCATAGGAATAGGGAAGTCTCCCACTTTACCTCGATGGGTAAGGGTAATATTGAGCAGCTTACTGGCGTTGGCGGCATCTTCAAAGAAGACTTCATAGAAGTCGCCCATTCTAAAGAGCAGAATGTGATCGTTATAATTGGCCTTGATCGAACTGTACTGTTCCATCATAGGTGTGAGTTTTGTTTTGGCGTCGAGGACCTGTTGCAGTGTGGTGGTAGACACGAATAAACCTTTGCGTTGGGTGTGGGTTCACAGCTCTATAATTACTCTATAGATGAAGGGCCAATTATGACAAAAATAGTCGGGGATCGTAAAGCTTGATACGTAGAGTTATTTTACTTAGATTTTGGATAACTGCTTAAAAAAAGGAGGATTTAGAATAATGAAAATGATAATATACTCTTATGTTGGCCGCAAAACAGACGTTCATCAATTTAATCTTCATTCTAATCAGTTTTACTTTGATTGCTTATTCCTTTACCCAAAATTGGGACGGAGGAGCTTTTAAAGATTACGAGAACTTAGATGATACGGTGAAGAACTCGCAAGAGACCTATTTTAAAAATATAGACTACTTCCTCTTAAAAGAAGCAAAGCCTCACTTCTCGCTAAATGCTGTTGAGTTGGTAACCAATAATACTTCAAAGAAGACCTTCTTCTTTGAACCCGATGGACATGCCTTTCTTGATAGTGGTGAGAAGGTCTTCTTCAAAGGAGATCGCGGAATCTATGATCAAAAAATAGAGAAGCTCGTTCTCAACGGCGATGTCGATGTGAAGACGGGAGATACCACGGCCAATTCGGATCAAATGATTTATGAATCGACTCGTGATCAAGTTCATATGATCGGACAAGTCAAAACAAAGATGTACTACCCTGAACAGAAGGACTGGATATATCTAGATTCTGAGCAGGCGTTCTTGTGGCCAGAGGCCAACAAATCAAAGTTCATTGGAGATGTTGAGGGCAAGATTAAACGACTACGTGTCTACGAAGATAATTTATATTTTTGGTCCCAAATTCTTGATCTGGATATGAATACTCATAAGGCCGATCTCTATCAAGACGTGCGCATGAAAAAGGCAAATCTTAATGCTTCAAGCAGACGCGGTGAAATCTTCCTTGAAAATTATAATAAGAAAGTGAAGTACTACGCTCTCTATGATGATGTGAAACTCATCGAAAAAATAGATCAGCAAGGTAAGATGATTACAAGAAAGGCCTTCTCGGAAAAACTCGAAGGACTGCCCAGTGAAGATAGAGTTATCCTCACCGGATATCCTAAAGTTTATCAGCTAAATGATGTCATAAAAGGCAATAAAATTGTTTTACGACAAAGCACAGAAGTCGTGGAAGTGGATGACGCCAATACCAAGTTTCAAGTGGAATAAGTCCTTTAAATTAAGCCACTTAGGACACCATTCGAAAAGCGGCAAATCCTTTGCATAAAAAGCGGAATAAAATACTCAAGTATTGTGATGAGATGTCGATAAGCTGGTATTGGAAAAAGTGATGCTTGATAGGAAATTTAAATATTAATGGGGATCAAGGTTGATTCGCGATTCAATAAAAAAGAAGATTAAACATGGAAGAAGTTAAATTTTTAAGAGCGACGAATTTAAAGAAGACCTATGGTGGTCGAATGGTTGTTAAAGGTGTCAGCCTAGAAGTTCACCAAGGGGAAGTGGTTGGATTATTAGGTCCTAACGGTGCTGGTAAAACGACTTCTTTTTATATGATGGTAGGTTTAGTGAAGGCCGATGAAGGAGGGATTGAACTCTCTGGAGAAGTCTTAACAGATTATCCTATTCATGTTCGGGCCCTAAAAGGCGTAGGTTATTTACCTCAAGAAGCGAGCGTGTTTAGAGATCTTACTGTGGAAGCTAATATTTATGCAGTTCTAGAAAATAGAGTGCTGCCTACGACTAAGAAAAAGAACTTACTAAACTCCTTAATTCAGGACTTTGGTTTAGATCATATCCGTACATCCAAAGGGGGAGACCTCTCGGGTGGGGAAAGAAGGCGAGTTGAAATTGCTCGCTCCTTGGCCTTAGAGCCTAAGTTTATTTTGCTGGATGAGCCATTTGCTGGGGTTGACCCGTTGGCCGTGAGTGATATCCAGGGAATTATTCGAGGACTCAAGCAGAGGAATATTGGCGTTTTAATTACAGATCATAACGTAAGAGAAACGCTAGGAATTGTAGATCGCGCCTATATCATGAATTCAGGCGAACTTCTGGTAGATGGAACTCCGGATGAAATTGTTAATAATGAGAGAGCAAGGAAGTTCTATTTAGGTGAAGAATTTAGAATGTAGTGAAATATATTCGCAACTAAAATAGAGGTGCCCTATGGCCATCAAAATTTCACAAAGTATGAAGCAGACTCAAAGTTTGATGATGACGCCGCAATTACAGCAGGCCATCAAGCTTTTGACTCTTACTCATTTGGAAATGACGAATGTCATTGCTGAAGAAATGGTTGAGAACCCAATGCTCGAAGAGCTGGATAACTCGAGCGAATCAAGTGAAACATCAGAATCAAAGGCCAAAGAAGAACGGCTGGAGATGCAAAATAAAGAGGCCACTTCAGAGAGCTTTCAAGAAGATGGACCTGTTGGTGGAAATGATGATTTCGACTGGCAATCTTATATAGAAGCCTATAACTCATCTTCATCAAGTAACCCGCCTAATATGGCAACTCAAGACTTTGACGAAATGCCTAATTACGAAAATATCGTAACCAAAGGAAGAACGCTTACAGAGCACCTTGAGTGGCAGTTAAGAATGGAAGAATTAAGTAATGAAGATCTAGAATTTGCGCTAGAAATTATTCATAGTGTAAATGACGATGGATACCTCTCTCTTCCTTTTGAAGAGATTATGGCCACTACTGATCTTGATCGTGAAGATGCTGAAGATATTTGGCAAATGGTGAAGTCACTTGACCCTGTGGGATGTGCTTGTGAAACGCTCACGGATTGTCTTCTTTCTCAAGCGCGTATTGCTGAAGAGAGAAGTCCACTACTTGAAAAAATTATTCGTGATCACTTAAAAGATTTAGAAACAAAAGATTATGAAAAAATTGCGAAGGCCATTGGTGTTGAGCGTGATCAAGTTCTAAGTTCGGTAGAACTTTTAAGAAACTTTCATCCCAAGCCAGGGCGTCTTGTATCTCCTGGAGAGATTCACTACGTTGTTCCTGATATTTATGTTGTTCAGGTGGGCGGAGAATTTCAAGTTAAAGTAAATGATGAAGGAGTTCCTCGCTTAAGAGTGAGTCAACTCTATCAACAAATGCTTTCTCAAACGGATAATAAAGAAGCGCAAGACTATGTTCAAGAGAAACTAAGAAATGCTCTTTGGTTAATTAAGTCGATACAAAATAGACAGAAAACAATTTACCGTGTGGCCCACGCCATTGTGGCCCAACAGCAGGACTTCTTTAAAAGAGGAGCACGTTTTCTAAAGCCTATGGTTCTTAAAGATATTGCCAATGAGATCGGCATGCATGAGTCCACGGTTTCTCGTGTGACTAATAACAAGTTCATGCATACACCTATTGGATTATTTGAACTTAAGTACTTCTTCAATACGGGTGTCGGTGGCAAGAATGGTGGAATCGATGTTTCCAGTGAAGTATTAAAGCTTAAGATTAAAGAGCTTGTGGCCAATGAGCCTCCAAAGAAGCCTCTGTCAGATCAAAAAATAGCCGATTTACTCTCTCGAGATGACGTCAAAGTCGCGAGACGAACAGTGGCTAAGTACCGAGAAGCACTTGGAATTAACTCTTCTTCTAAAAGAAAAGTTAAGTAAATAAGGCCAAAGTTACGAAAGAGTATTTACCTATAAAATAAAATATTGCCCTCTTTAGCGAGAGGGATATTTTCATACACACAGGGAGATTCATCTATGAAAATCACAGTTTCCTTCCAGCATTTAGAGCACACTCCATCTTTGGATGAGCGTATCCAAGAGAAGAGTCAAAAACTCAAAAAGTATATGGAGGGAAAAATCCACGCCAAGTGGAACTGTTATGTTGAGGATCATCAGCAATTTGCTGAGATTGAACTAATTGGACCAAAGTGTAGTTTTCATGCCTCTGCCCATTCAGATAGTCTCTACAAGAGTATTGATCTTGTTGTTGCTAAACTTGAAAAGCAGATGGAGAAGAAGCACGCAAAAATGAAAAATAGACTTCATCGAAAAGTAGAAGAACCTGTGATTCTTGATTACGAATCGGCTTGGGCCGAGTATGAAGATGAATATAAAGACGTTGTTTAATTCGGGTATAAATATAGAGAAAAATAGGGCCACTTGAATGAGTGGCCTTTTTTTGATTCAATTTTAGGCGATCTTCGGCGTCAGATGATTCGCTTACGGCACTCGCGTACTTACTGTACGCTCCCTTGTAAACTCATCCTCTTCCTTGAATCTCACCTAAACTAGAATCAAAAATATATTTTAGGCGATCTTTGGTGTTAGAGGGTTATTCGAAGTTGATTTTTTCTACGTTGAGAACTTTGGGGCCAAAGCGATCAGCGAATTTTATGGCCACGGCCTTTGCGCCTTCTTGCGTGGCGACAACATCGATATGCATATCAAAGAGCGCTCGTTCAGCGAAGAGTTTAATTTTTCCCTCTTCGTACTTCCAGGTTCCCGTTCCTGTATCTAAATTAGGAAGATCATAGTACCACTTACCGTCGTTGTAGATGGCAATCTCAATAGGGTAGTCGCGATTGAGTATCGTCTTGTCCTGATTGATATTGGGATCCCTTGGAAGGGGCTTATCGTTAATGATTTGATTAAAGTCAGAGGCTTTCACTTCAAAGAGCTTAAGTTCTGATTTATCTTCACCCGTTGGATTACAGCTGTTCAAAAGACATAGTGCAGAGATAGCAAAGAATAGGGCGTTGGGGAAAATTCGAATCATTTTCAATAGCTCCAGCATAAGTTTCACGCTAGAGCTATTCTATAAAGTTGGAAGGGAAATGTCTAAGATATACTAATGAGCAAGGTTTTCAGGCAGCACGACTTCGTCGCGTACCCTGAATCCTTTATACAAATTGAGTATTCTATCGTGTTTCGTGTCTAAAAAAGATGCCTGTATCTCCAAACTCTGAAGCAATAAACTCTGAGGTCGTTGTAATATGACCTATCTTCTCGGCTTTTTTTACAAATTGAGCAATATCCTCATCTTCGTAATCATAATAGTCGTATTCTTTATTCGTATAAGCATAGACATCGTAGAGCTTCGTTCCTGCTTCGATCGTGAGGATATCTTCTCTTATGTCATGAGCACTCGAATTAAATTTAAGCTGTGAATTAGGAACAAAGAAGATCTGTCTTGGGGCAACGCTTGAACTTGCTTTTTTTCCATGCTCATCGATATCGGCCATGTGATTGAGAAGTAATTCTTCAGGGTAATCGGAGACTCTTTTAAATAAACTGTGAACGAGTTTGGGTCCAATACCACCAGTGATAGGAACAATATTAGAAAGAGGATTTTCAAAGAAATTATAATTCTTCTTTTGACCATCAAGGCTATAGAGTGCCGAGAGATTAGCACTTTCATGTCCGTCGCGAAGAAGCTTTAGGGCAAGGCCAGGAGCCACGTCACGACTCTTAGTAGGACGATAGGTTAAAGAGAGTCTCAAGAGTCCACACTCGTGTCCTTGAAAAGCACCGCTATAAGAATGTTCTCCAACTGATTCAAATTTAATTTTCGCCATCACACCTCTTTCATGAAGATACTTCTTCCAATTCTTTGGGCTGAAGTCTGAGTGATAGTTCTTCTTCTTACTGAGTTCTTGAAGAGTCATTCCCATTAATTGCATAACACCAAACTTACTAAACTTAGGAAGACTCTTGTATTCAGAATCTTTTGCTTTAGTCCAAAGATGTTCTTGTTTGGCGCAAGCCGAAAGGGAATTATATTGGGCACTGAAAGCGTTAAAGGAAGTCGCGATACTAAGGGCCAATACAGCAGTCTTAAGGGATGGTTTCAAAAGTTTCCTCCAATTGAATAAATACTCTTTAATTATAGAGGTTATAGAGATGCATTCTTAGGGGAAATCTTTTGCCACTTTAAGGAATGGAGAATATCTCAGCGTAATTAAGTTCTAACTGCTTGATTTTAATGTTTTGCGATTTAACTTCATTTTTCCACTCTTGAAAATCGAAAGGAAAGAGAGTTGACGGAGTATTATGGTCAAGCTTTTTAAAGAGGTCATCATGATGGACAGGAAGGAGAAACCTGGCCTTAGAGGGAATTACAACTTTTGAGATAAGCTCTTTTGAGCTTCTTCGATTGGCAATCCCAAGAATGAGAAGATCGGCCTGAGTGACTGGAGTATCTTTCGAATAGTAGGCCGAAGGATAGAAGATGATTTTTGCCTCAGGATGCTCAATGACAAAGTTATAAACTTCTCCCATTTTATAGCGATACATTGAAGCTGGCTTTTCTAGAGGCTCATGAAGTTTTCCATCGGCGAGAGTCATGCCAAAGAGGTGAGGAGGATGAATGCCTTTATAGGCCGTGATTTTAAAGTTTCCAATAGTGAAGCTCTTGGCCTCTTGAATTTCATGGAGCCTCAAAGGATCAATATTCTTATTAGAAACGGTTTGAAGTGCGGTTTGTGAGCCAAAGAATTGGGCTGACGAGAGTTTCAGTACATGAGGAGCATCAAGTATATGATCGTAGTGAGCGTGGCTAATGAGAATACCTAAAATATGAGAAAATGGAGGATCGTCTTTTCGACTACTTTTAAGTTTAGAGAGCCACTTCTTAGTCACTTGTTCACTTGATTCGTAAGAGAAAGGAGAGATGGTTTCTAGTACTGAAGGACGATCAAAGAAAGGGTCAAAGAGGATCGTCTGATCTTGCGCTGTTATGGCGATACACGTGGTTCCTAACCACTGAACCGATAGGGCATGAGTAGAAGAGCACAGAAGAAAGAGAAGTATCGCGATTAGCTTCATGGCGATATTGTACCGGTTAGCACGCACAGAAAGCAAAAAAAAAGGGCCAATAAATTGGCCCTAAACTTTTATCTACCTTCACCATTTTCAGGATCTTCATAGTACATGAGGAAATCTGATGGATCTTCAGGATTGATGAGAGTGAACTCTACGACATCTTGATTTAATGCTTTAGTCGCATCAAAAACATCGATGAAGAGTCCAATTCTATCTTTAACTTCATTTGTTGTTTTCTTTTCACTCTTAACGGCCTTAAGAACAAACATTCCATCTACAGGTTCAACCACATCGAATTCACCCTTTAAGAAAGCTGATTTCTTATTGGTAAACATTTTTTCTCTTTGTCTTTGTGACTTCCCCGCCATAGCAGGATTGAGGACAAAATTAGCATGATCTGTCGTCCCTTTAATACTCAATTGAAGAACAACGTCATCTCTTCTGCCATAAACTGCTAAATAAGGTCCAGGAAGATATTCTTTTCTCCAAGTTGATTCTAATCCAACTTTTTCATAGATAAACTTGGCCATATGGTACTGAACACCATTGTCCTTTTTATCATTTTTCATAGGAAAGAAGATTTCCTTTGGAAGATTTTTTTTACCATTACTCGTAATCACAGCTCCTTCAAGAGGGTCTTTCTGGCCTGCTGATTTTGATAATATAAGTTGTCTTGGTTTTTCTTCGATTTTAGCTTCGATTTTTCCATTAACCACATGAAGTTCATACATGTTATAGGTTCTCTCTTTATCAAAGGCTGGAACTACTTTGAACGTAGAGATTTTCTCCGTAATATGTTTAAGGTATCCAATCGCTTTGTTAGCAATAGGAAGCTTATTGGCCGCAATATATTGAGGGGCCATCTTCAGGAGATTTATATATTCAAGCAGAACGACATGGTAGCTACCTGGTTCATTTTCAATTTCATTAAAATAGATTCGAGTGGCCGCACGATTTGGACCTTTATGTCCCCATTTGTATTGAGATACACCTAAGTGATCTCCTTGCAATTGTGGTCCAACAGAAGATGGATTTCTATCAGGATGTAAACTCGAACAAGAATAGAGTCCTAGCATGACAAGTAGTAATAAGGCCTTTTTCATAGATGCTCCTTTCATATGCATTATGCATACTTATCGGAAATTATCTAAATAACTGAAGTTTTTAATAGTCGGATATATTCAATGTTTTCAGCAGCTTATCAGAGAATCTAAGGGCGGCGCTGTTACTACAAACTAGAGAGAAAGCTAAGCAGATCGGCCTTATCGGTTGGGGAGAGTTTGGTAAAGGCCTTCTTAGATGAATGGGCTTCTCCTCCATGCCATAGGATGGCTTCCTCGAGACCGCGGGCCCGGCCGTCATGGAGTAATCTCATATGACCATTCACTAAATCTTGAGAGCCTAGTCCCCAAAGAGGAGCGGTTCTCCAAAGTTTTGCTTCTTGTGTATTTCCTTGATCAGCTAATCCTTCTCCCATGTCATGAACTAAAAGATCTGTATAGGGATGAATACTTAGATCGTTTCCGATTTTATAACTTTCACGGTGACAAGACTGACAGTTGATTTCTTTGAAGATTTTCTGTCCTCTGATGATCGATTCTTTTTTTATCTCTACGATTTGTCGCTTGGCCGGAGCAATGGCGGCCATCAATTCAACCACGTAATCGAGATGCTTATCTATTATTTCAAAGTCATATTCTTCTTCCACTCCTGTGGGAGCAGCTAAACAATCAATTTGTTCATCACTACAAGGCTGATCGGGAAAGAGTGAATTGGTAATTCCAAGGTCGCCTTGAAAAGCGGCGGCAACTTGATGACGTAGCGAAACTCTATCGGCCTTCCAACCAAAGCGTCCGATTCTTCCTTCGATCATATTGGCCTTTCCGCCATTGGTTTGGTTCTTAAGAATTTCTTCATCTGAAATTTGATCAAGGTAGCCAAGTCCTGCAAGGTGAGGAGCAATTCTTGGAGAGAGGAATTGATTGCTTTTCAAAGGTCCATATTGTTCATTTTCAAGCTTATAGTGAGGCTTACTAAGAGTCACTTCTCTGAGTTCACTTTCTATTTGTTCGTATTCAATAGAGACTTGAGTTTCAGCCGTTACCCCAAGAATAGAGAGGGGCTGGATTTGAGCACCATAAGCACCAGCAGGTCCTTTCACTTTGAAAAGAAGGGCAGGGTCTTTGGGATGAATAACTTGAGGTGGAGCACCACGACCGTAGGCCGGATGACAACTTAAACAACTAACCGCATTGAAGTGAGGACCAAGTCCGTTTCGCACGAGTGTGGAAGAAGGAGCTTGCACCCAAGGCTTAGTAAAAAGAGAGTGACCAGCTTTTACTCTGGCCATCTCTTCTTTAGATAGGTCTTCACGAAGTTGAGTAAAGTTTTTAACAAATCTTCCAGACAAAACTCTTGCTTGAGATAATTGAGAGAAGACCCCCAGCAAGATAATGAATATGGATGTTTTTACTTTACTCAAACTTCTCAAATCCTATTTTTTTAAAATTAAATTTCTAGAGCAAGACCTAGTTCATCAGCAGCATCTCTAAGAAGTTCAGCTACAACATCAAGATCATCAACAATCTTTTGAACTTTAGCTTGTTCGCTAGTAATCGCTACATCAAAAGGAAGAGCGATATCACCAACAAGAACATTTCCTGCAGCATCTTGAGCGTAGAAAGCATTGATTCCTGCAAAGAGTTCATCAAAGGCCACTTTGATTTCAGCATTAAGAGCAGGACTTATAAATTCAACGAGCTCATCAACACCAGCGCCATCAATCGATTCTGTCGTGTTGAATGCTTGGTAAGCACCGTAGTAAACATTCTTAACACCAAGAGCATTCGTGTAGATGTCATTTACTGTAGTATCAGAAAAACAGCTATGCTCTTCTTCTTGATCTTCTAGTAAAAGAGCGTTTTCAATTCTTTCAGACTTAAGCTCGTCACCGGCCATAGAAATCATTGAAGTGAAAAGGTTTGCAAGAGCTTCTCTTGAATCTTTACCAACAAATTCTTTTCTGTAGTTAGTCGCAGTAGGTGTCCACTGAGCCGATACACTTTCAAGGTGATCGATGATGGTTGAAGAAAGAAGACCAAGGTATTCTCTTCTTCTATCAGCGTTAGCAGCTTTGCCATCTACATAATCAGTAGCAGATCTTTTTCCCGCAGAAGCTTGATCACGATCTTGTCCCCAAAGAAGAAACTCAACAGCGTGATAACCAGTAGAGATATTTTTCTCACCGTTTAACTCGTTCATAGAAACAATAACATCTGAAGAAAGAGCAACTGAACGATCATTGATAAGACCTGTATTTGGTGCACCAACTACATAGTCAATGTAGGCTTCATCAAGAGGCCAAGCATTAAGAAGTCCTTCAACACCTTCAAAGTTGATTGACTCTAGGTAAGTTGTTGTTCCGTCATTGATGGCCTCAAAATCAATAGGACCGTTATAGAAACGAAAAATTTCTGTTTGTCCGTAAGGCATACGAGCTTCATTTGCCCATACTGATTTTGCTTCTTCCATCGTGGCCGCAGTGGCCGAAAGCTCACCTGTCATAGCTGTAGCTACAAAGTTTTTGATAGAAGCATCAAGTTTCTTCGCGCCCAGAAGAGCGTCAGAGTAGTTTAAGTGGGCCATTTGCGCGTAGTTCTCAACGATTTTCGCTTCAAGCTCTACATTTCTTTGGTAAGGTACGGGAAAAGCAGACGCTGCAGCTGTTGCAGAACCTAGGATACTGATTAAAATCATAGTGTTACGTAACATTTTAACTCCTTAATATTTGGGTTTATATAGACATTCAATAAAGGGTTTGGTATATCAAACTCAGGTATGTTTATCCAAACTTAAAGAACTTGGCAAGGTATGATGATTAATTTTATGGGTAGAGCTCTCGTTTGTTTTTTAGTTATGGGCCCATCGCTTTGGGCCACAGAAGATCTGGATCAAAGACTAGAAAAGATAATTGCAGATAATCAATTGAGTGCCCTTGAGCGACTCCCTAAGTCTTCAACACCGCTCGTACGTCTGGGTGGAATGCTCTTTGCCGAAGAGCTCCTCTCTGGTCCCAAAGATATCTCCTGTATGACCTGCCATCATCCTATGAATGGAACAGGTGATGCTCTGGCCTTTCCCATTGGCACCGGTGGTATGGGGATGGGAAAAGGTCGCATGCAAAGAAGTGGTCTTCTAAGTAAGAGAAATTCTCAGCCGCTCTATAACTTGGGCTATCCAGAAATTGAACATATGTTTTGGGATGGAAGGGTTTATCGAAATTCTGTAACAGGAGAATTGCAAACTCCAGAGCCCGCTTTAAATGGAGTCGACCCGCAATTAAAAGAAGTAACAAAAGTTTTGAGCTCTTCAACTTCAGCGCAAGCGCTATTTCCTATCATCAATGATGCGGAGATGAGGGGCAAGAATAATGATGTCGCCAATGCCCCAAGTGATGTGGCCTCTTGGGAAGTGGTGATGAAGCGTCTTTTAAAAGAAGAGGGAAGAGATAAGTATGTTGATCTTTTTAAGGCCGCTTATCCAAAGAGCACAAAGTTTAATATTGGCCATGTGGGTGAGGCGATTGGATCTTTTATAAAAGATCAATTCTTCTTGGCCGATACTCCTTATGATCGTTATTTGAGAGGTGACTTAAAGGCCATGACGGACTCTGAAAAAAGAGGACTTATCGCTTTTGAACAAAGAGGAAAGTGTATGCAATGCCATAACGGTCCTCATCTTTCTAACTTTCTTTATAAGACAGTGGCGACTCCTCAATTTAATTCAGACACAGTGGCCGAGCCCTATGATGAAGGTCGTTTTGAAGTGACAGGTGTAAAGAGAGATCTCTTTAAGTTTAAAACGCCAGGGCTTCGTAATCTAAGATTAACAGCTCCCTATATGCATAATGGTGCCTTTGCGACTATTGAAGAAGCCGTTGATCATTACAATGACCCAAAGGCCGGGCTAGAAGCCTTCACTCTTAATCAGGTGAATCTAAGTAATTACACGGATAACTTTGTCATAGATCGTGACCCTACAAGAAATAAGTTGAGGGTAAACTTAATCTCCATTGGAGAGGTAAGACGTGGAATAAATCTAACTGACCAAGAGAGAAGTGATCTCATCCAATTCTTAAAAACAGGGCTTCTTGATTATAAATATCAATATAATCGCCACTAGAAGATCTTCTATTTGAGATAGCAGATATTCTTTGCAGTTTTGCCAGGCTCATTGGCCTTCATGTTAAAGAGTCTCCATCCCTTATCATACTATGCTAAATGACGAGTTAAGGCCTGATTTCACAGGTAATTAGCGCCTTTAGTTGAACTCAAGCACAAAAACCGTGACAATAAAGGGATAAATCGTTTGAGATCCTCATCGGGAGGATTAGGGAGAATTGTATATGAGAGCAATAATTTTAGGATGGCTAATGCTATCGCTATCCACTTATGCCAATGACATTCAGCTAGATAATCTATCTCAACAAGATGTAGATGATATCTCTGAAGAATTTTCAGCAAACTTTGTCCACAGTACAGTCTCTGGTGCAAGTACTATGGGGAGTATCTTTGGTTTTGAAGTCGGAATTGTTGGACGCGCAAGTGATGCCTCTAAGATTGGGGCCCTCGTTAAAGAACAAGATGCAAGTTCTGATGTGAGCTCTCTCTATGATGCGGGTCTTATGGCCCAAGTTTCTATTCCTTTTGGGATTACTGCGGAAATGGTTTATCTTCCGGAACTAGAACTGAGTGGACTCAGCGTGAATCGCACAAGTTTGGGAGTGAAGTGGACGATCACCGATGGTCTTCTGGTTCTTCCTTTTAATCTTGCCGTACGTGCTCACTACTCAACTAGTGATCTTAGTTATAGTGATGTGATTAACAATGCTTCTACAGGCGGCAATAATGTTAATGCCGATATTGGTATTGAAAGTAAGTCATACGGTGCCAATGTAACGGCCAGTTTGGATCTTCTTATGGTAGAGCCTTACGCGGGGATTGGATATGTTTCTAGTGATACGGATATAAATGTTAATGCCAGCGGGGGAGCTGATATCTTTAGTTACACCAGTGCTCAAAATGCTTCTAGCTCGAGCTCAGGACTTCATTACTTTGTCGGTGCTCAGGCCAATCTACTCATTTTCAAACTGGCCGCAGAATACAGTAATGTCTACGGCATTGATCGCGTAACAGGTAAAATCGCCTTTGGCTTTTAAGGTATCCGTTTACTTTTTGCGACTGATTGAGTCGCAAGAAGTAAGCTATTCTTAAAAGACCTTTTATAAGTCTCTATAAATTCAACGTCCTCATCAGAAATCATAAAGTATCAAGAAATCTTAACCACTTAATTAAACGACACCCCTTTACATGACTTATACTTGAATTGGTCATTGAGAAAGAAAATAGGCATGGAGTCTGTTTATCAATGTCTAACTTAAGAAAGGGTAAGGGTGTGAATAAGTATAGAATAGTTATCGGTAGTTTTTTATGGCTTCTTTGTGCTGATGCATTCTCACAGCGTACATACCCAGCTGGAATAAGTGGTAATAAAAAATATACAGTAGAATTTCTTACTTCTGGATATTTTGAAAGTAAATCCGTTTCACTACCTAAGGTTAATTTTTACTTAGGAACTAAGAAGAAAGAGAAGCCCGATTATACTCTTTCTGATAAAGGATTTGCTGACAAAGAGGGAAAGGTATTATGTGCCTCTGAGAAAGTAGATAGAATTGATCAAGACTTGAAGAACCGAAAAAGAGAAATTGTTAAATTGAAAGGCACATTCTGTCCTATATTTGAAGATCTTGTTTTTGTTAGTGATTTTAATAAGTATATCGGCTATACAATATTCTTTAATCAATTTGACGAAAAAACAAAATCCGGAATGGTTAGTTTTAAGAATCAACAATACTTCATTGAGTTACCAAAAGATGCTGAATTTGAAATAGATTCTTATTTCTCTACAGAACTAGTTAGTCAGTACAAAGAGGCATATGACCTATTCAATAATGACCCTCTTAAAGAGAAGAGAGATACTCAACTCCTCGTTCCACTTTACAATGCTATTATCGCTTATGAAAAAGGGGATAAGTCACTTCTTAAAGAATTTGTAACACTTTCTGATTATTCGCAGAAAGAGCGAGAGATGGCCAAAAAACAGAATAAAAGCTGTATTTCATGTAGAGCCCAGTTACTTAATATCGAATTGAACCCTTTTAAAAACTACCGTATATATGAGGATAATTTTTATAAGACCAAAGGAATGGATACTATTTTGAAGATCGTGAAAAATCAAATCGAATTAATTAGAGAATACGATTTTTTTTCATATCTATCTGGACATGGTGTTGGGCTTAAGGAAGGCATAATGATGCATCCATTGTATCAAGACGAATTAATAAAAAGAATAAGAGTTAGAATTAGTGGTCATTTTATAGAAAACGATAAATATAGTGCGTATATAATGGTTATGATTGACCTTCAGGATGATCAAAACATAGACGACTTGATTATAGAAGATAAGTAACTAGGTCGGTGATAATTTTTATATTTACGACTCGCTTGGTTGCAAAAAGTAAACGGATACCTTAAGAAAAAAAAAGGGCCAACGAAGTGGCCCTTTAATAATTTTAGAATTCAGCAGGAAGTCCTTTTGGAATCGCTTCCAGTAGGGCCTGAGTGTAGGGGTCTTTGGGATGATGATAAACTTCTTCAGCATCTCCAAACTCTACGATTCTTCCGTTCTTCATCACTCCAATTTCATCAGAGAAGAATTTCACAACACTGAGGTCGTGAGAGATGAAGAGGTAGGAGAGATCAAATTCTTCTTTAAGATCTAGCAGAAGGTTGAGCACCTGAGCTTGAACCGATACGTCTAGAGCTGATACAGACTCATCACAAATGATAAATCTTGGCTCAAGCATAAGAGCACGGGCAATACAGATACGTTGTCTTTGCCCACCAGAGAATTCATGGGGGTAGCGACGAAGGTGATCTCCAGCAAGTCCTACTTTATCGAGAAGGTAAGATGCTTTTTCATAACGTTGCTTCTTAGTTCCACCAATATTATGGATAACAAGAGGCTCGGTTAAAATATCACCGATAGTCATACGAGGATTGAGAGAAGAATAGGGATCTTGAAAAATGATCTGAGCTTTTCTTCTAAACTTTCTCATCTCCTCATCACTATAATTCATAATATCTTCACCTTCATAGAGGATTTGTCCTCCTGTAGGTTCAATAAGACGTAGAACAGAGCGACCAAGAGTGGTCTTACCACAACCTGATTCTCCAACGAGACCAAGAATCTTGCCTTTTCCTACTGTTAAGCTTACGTCATCTACGGCCTTAAATTGATCAACGACTTTACCAAAGATTCCGCCCTTAATAGGGAAGTGCTTCTTGATATTTTTAAGTTCTAGAATCGTGTCTGTTTTTTCACGATTTGGTTTTTTGATTTCATCGTCTTTAAGATCAGTAATGCTAATCAGTTTCTTATCTTCATTAAGGAAATCATCAACGGTATAAAGGCGTTTTGGGTTTTGTCTTAAATCAGGACGACAGGCAAGAAGTCCTTTTGTATAAGCATGTTGAGGGTCTTTAAAGATTTTAATCTTTGAACCTTTTTCAACAAGGTCCCCTCTAAACATAACGAGAACTTCATCGGCGATATCAGCAACCACGGCCAAATCGTGAGTAATGAAGAGCATACTCATGCCACGCTCTTTTTGAATCTTAAGCATAAGCTCAAGAACTTGTTTTTGAATCGTTACATCAAGAGCAGTTGTTGGCTCATCACAGATTAAAAGCTTAGGCTCACAGGCAATCGCCATGGCGATCATCACTCTTTGCTTTTGACCACCAGACATTTCATGAGGGTAGTAATCTACTCTCTTATGAGGCTCTGGTATTCCCACTTCTTCAAAGAGATCAATAGTCTTCGCGCGAGCTTCTTTCTTGGTAACATTTTGGTGCAGAAGAATGGCCTCTTCAACTTGAGCTCCAACTGTGAAAACTGGATTCAATGAAGTCATCGGCTCTTGGAAAATCATGGATATTTCATTTCCTCTGATATTGAACATTTCATCTGAGGAGAGCTTTAGAATATCTTTTCCATCATCAAATAAGATTTGACCACGAGGTGGAATTCCTGGAGGCGTAGGAATGAGCTTCATGATGGCGAGTGAAGTTACTGACTTTCCAGAACCTGATTCACCAACGAGAGCAACCGTCTTACCTTTAGGAATCTCAAAGGAAATATCCTTAACAACGCTGTTGATTCCGTCGTCGGTTCTAAAATCAATTTCTAGATTTTTAATTTCGAGAATATTTGATTCTTTAATAAGTACATCCTTGCTAGGAGGCCCAGCCTTTGGGCCTCATCATTAATGCGCTTTAAATAATGTGAACTAGTCTGTGTCGCCAGCTTCAAAAAATGTTTGAAGCCCTGTGGCATTGTAACAGTTCAATGACGCAGTTTGAGTGTCTCCAAAGCATACTTCATCATTATCAATAAAACGAGCAGCAAATTTACCTTGATCGTTCAGAAGTTCAAGTTCTTTTAAGTTTTCTGGATTTTTTTCCATAAATTTTAAGAAATTGTAAACTCCTTTTCTTGTTGTGGTGTGAACGATCGCTCTTCTTGCCGTAAAGTCTTTGACGAGGTCTGAGGCGGCGTAAACTGATGTGCTAAGCACGAAAAGGGCGAGTAAGGCTTTCTTCATGGGGGACTCCTTTCTTAAATTTCTTAAGAATCGTTAGTAATTTTGGTAGATTAAGAGGCCTTATAAGGGCCTGAGTTAATTGAGTAGCTTCTTTTTCAAAGTAAGGTTTTGCGCTCTTTGTTAATCCATATTCAACAGATTCAAGCTCTTCTTTGCTAGGGCGATAGAAGGTTCCAAAGAGATGATCCCAGATACTCAGGGCCACTCCATGATTTTTATTTTGATGAATGGCCAAGTTTGAATGATGGATTTGGTGCATGCGCGGAGAGATAAAAACATATTCGAGCAGACCGAAGCTGATCGGAATAGGCATATGTCTAAGGTTTGAGCCCAGCGCATTGAAGAGGAATCCAAAGAGATTAACACCCAAGATATCGATGGCCGTTATCTTTCCCCCAAAAAGAAAAATAAAGAGTCCAATAAAGAGACCCTGAGTCAGAATATTTCGAGAAGTTCCTATAAGGGATTCAAAAGGATGAACTCTAAAAAGAGTAAAGGGCGTGAGGACTTGGGCCGTGTGATGAGTGCGGTGAATATTTCGAAGCGCAGGAATCTCATGCATAAGGTAGTGAACAAAGAAGCGAAGAAAGTCGCTTATAAGAAAGGCCATGAGGGTCGCTGCTATACTCTTCATTAGTGGTGAAGCATGGATGGGTGTAAAGCCTGGTATCAGCTTGTGCGCGAGTTGAAGGACTTCTGTGCTCACGGCAAACATAGAGAAAATAAACAGCGGAAAAATAAAAACTTTCAAGGCCGAATTAAAAAGAAGAAGTTTAAAATCCAAAGAAGAACTCTTATGAAAAATTCCTCGGTTTGAAAAAATAGTCTTGAGTTGTTCTTTTAAAGAAATCTTTTTTTGAGAAAAAGAAGTATAGAGCGCAGCAATTAGAAGACTCGAAAGTATAAAGGGCCAAAACACTCTTTGAGAGGGATCGCTTCCTAATTTGATTAAAGGAGCAAGCCACTTTTGGAGTATTTCAAATAGTGAATTTCCGAAATTAGTGTCCATATGCATAGGACGTTTTAGTAAGAGTAGTTTGAAGTGTCAAACTCTTAATTGATCTTGTAAACAATACGCTTTTCGACTTTATAGACAGAGTCTTCAACAGAGACTAAGTTCTTGAATTTCCATTGTTTAACAGCGCTCAAGGCCGACTTATCTAAGGCCGTGTGACCAGAACTTTTTGTGAGCTCTACCTTGGCCACATTTCCATTATTCATAATCCACAGAGTGAGGGTGACGATACCGGTAAGGCCTCTTCTGATGGCCATGCGGGGATATCGAGGTTGAATATAATTGGCAATCACAGAGTCAAAGTTTCGGGTCGTGCTTTGAGGGGTGGTCGCGATAGGTTCTTGATCGGCCACTTTCTTAGGAATCTCTTTTTCCTTTACTACTTTTTTTTTCTTAAATGGATTCTTCTTTACGACTTTCTTAATGGGCTGGAGGGTAGGCTGCATGATGGGCTTACGAATATTAATTTTTAAAGAAAGTGGGGCATCAGAAAGAGGGGATGCATTGAGATGTATGCTTTTACGATTGTGATAGAACAGAGCAAAGAGATGGATTAAAACGCTAACCACCAAGAAGGTTTTGAAGAGCTTCTTTTGAGCGGCCTTATTGATCTCAAGATGAGTGGCAGCTGTTGCACCATTAAATGCCTGGGCCGTGAATTTTGGGGTCGAGCGGTAATACATAGCATTATTTATAAGAGATTAACAGGAGTTTGACAAGTCAAACAATGTAGACTTTTCACTGGCCCATGGGTTGCAGGTATATATCTGAATATTGAAATTTATATATCTAAGTATCAGTAATTAATAGGTTTTAAGTTCGTTAATGCATGAATTTATGACTAATCTTTAGACAGATGAGGTTTATATCAACAGGCTTTTTAGTGGAATCATTTTCATGTCACTTCTCGGGAGTTTTTCCTGTGGATTGAAGGGGCCAACGACTCCGGCATCTGAAGTTGGATCCTTTAGCCTCCAAGAGCTTCAATGTAAGAATACAGATAAAGTGGTGGAAACAGAGTCTTATAAGAAGATAATCAATAGGGTCGAAGAAATAGATTCCTTTCTTAACTTATATAATAAGCAAAAAGATACGAGTGATGAGCGCATTTATCGACCTATCTTAGGGCAGGCCACTCAATCGACTTCACCTCTTGCACCTATGATTATGGGGGAAAAGGCGAATATTGAAGAACTCGAAGAGCTGCAACAAAGCTGGATAAAGGCCATAGGAGATGGGAATTGGTTTCATTTCTTATCCAATAAAGAAAAAGACTTCCAACTTTTAGAGGACGTAAATACTAATGAAATGAAATTAGTATTGAGGAAGTTTAATCGCTTATTAGAAAAGGCGAGTCGTTGGAATTACAATCAATGTAATCTCGTTGAATTGAAAAATCGAGAAAAGAAAGATGTCAGATCATATTTGGCCTTTTTAGATTTTACTTCAGAGAGCTGTGATCAAGCACCATGCAATCAAGAAGAATTGAGTAAAGCAAAAGAGATATTGATATCTTTATGCACCACTATTAATTCGGCCATACTTTGTGAACTTGAATATCGACAACATGCTAAACAGAGTACTCTTAGCGCGTTTCGAGATTATTACCTGGAACAAAGTAGAGAGAACTATGAAAAATTCTTTAAGATTGATGTCATAAATAAATGGACATGCACCCGTAAACTAGAAAAAACAATTATAGAGGTTCCTTATTATGTAGATGAAAAATTCGAGCTAAAAATTGATGGTGAATTTGATCGTTTCGAAGCTTTTGTGGAAAGAAAGTGGGGAGAAGGAGAGATCCAACTCAAGTTAATTCGCGTGAAAGAGCCTTCGGATAATGTTGTGACGTTAGAGTGGAATTCTTCTAGTGTGAGTTTTGTTCAGTATGCTAGGGCCATGGTCATTAATATGTCTGAACAACTAAGCTATAAGAAATTAATGTTGGTCTATGCTCATGAGCTTGGGCATGTGTTGGGCTTTCCCGATTGCTATCTTGAGTTTTATGAGTCTTCTACTGAACAGACGATTTACTATGATTTAGATTTTGATCAAAATAACCTAATGTGTGACACTCACTTCGGGGCAAAAGCTCCTGAGAGTTATCTTCAGCAAATTGTAGATAAGGCGTGTAAAGACTAGTTGGTCCTTAGTCCTTATTAAGAGCACCTAGTTTTTCAAGAACTGTTGAGCGCGCCGAAATATAGTGCTTATGCTCAAGTAAGAGACCATGGTTTATATTTCTAATCTCTTCTGATTCACTATTTTCTACATTTCCATCAGCTGCTGCGACGGCAAATAAAGAGACCACTATATTAAAGCGCTCTTCAAGAGATAGGCTTTCTCTAAGGGGGAGACAGTAGAGATGATTCTCTATTCCGGCCAAGTCCTTGACCTCGCTTAAGCATAGATCAGCAATTGCCGTGGCTTCGTCATCATTTACATTCGTCCACTTTTTAAGTGAATCAAGAATAACTTGTCTTTCATTATCATCTATTTTTAAATCGTTATAGGCCACTCTCGCCATGAGACCACTGAGGCACGCAATTTTTAGATGATCTTCCTCAGAACGATTAGGCAGAAGCTGCGATACTTTCTGATGAAGGCGACTGGTAAAGTTTTGCGAGGAATCACCACTTAATGATTCAACATGACTTTTTACTTCATTGAGAAAGTTCTTCCAAATAGACATTTTTGCTCCTGCGTTGTTTGAGTAGGTTGATTATAATCTTTGGTCGTGATTTGCGCAAACGCCATCTTAATTGGATTTGCTAGACTATTGCTGATATATCTTTCCTTATCTTTTCTAAATGTTTAAGATTTGATGACTTTATAAATAATAGATTGAGGTATTTTAAGATGGGTAGAAAGTGGGCCAATATTGTTAAGAAAAAAGGTGCAGCGGATAAACTAAGAGGGCAGATCTATACAAAGATTCTCTTTGAAGTCACAAGGGCCGTAAAGTCTGGTGGTGCCGATGCCAGTAGTAACTTTCTGCTTAAGCTTGCTCTTGATAAGTGTAAGAAGAATAATGTTCCCAAAGATAATATTGATCGCGCTATCAAAAAAGGTCTTGGTGGTGATGATGATGGTTACGCCGAAATTATTTATGAAGGTTATGGACCAGGTGGAGTGGCGGTTTTAATTGAAGCTTTTACCAATAATCCCACACGAACCGTGGCCAATATTAGGCTCTACTTTAATAAAGTGAATGGATCACTGGGAACCAGTGGATCATTACAATTTATTTTTAATCGTAAATCTAGTTTTGAAGTTCCTCTGGAAGGATTCACTCTTGATGAAGATGACTTCACCCTAGAACTCATTGATGCCGGTGCTGAAGAAATTGAAAATGAAGATGGATACTTTTGTATCACGGGACCCATGGAGAGTTTCGGTGCTATTTCTAAAAAACTTGAAGAGCTTGAAGTTAATCCAGAAGAAGCCGCTCTTGAACAAGTTCCCACCACTTTTAAAGAAGTCGATGATGAAACTTATTTAGCTATCATGAAGCTAGTTGATATGGCCGAAAGTGATGAAGATGTAGTGAAGGTTTATCACAATATTGAATTCAACGAGCGCTTTAATTCACTAGAGTAAGCCTGTCTTTCTCTAGTATTTTCTCTTTAACTCTTACTTTTATTAGTCCCCATAAAACCTGATTTTCTTTATAAGTTATACAAGTCGCTCTAGAAGGCTTGTATAACGAGTTCTATCATTGAGGCGCACAATAATAACCTTTACAGGCCATATTAACTCTACCTTGCTGATGATTTTTCAGTTAAAATAGAAGAGTAAGTATAACCGTTAAAACTGAATACTATTTATGAACCTTGACTTTATTAAAAATGCTCCCATCTTATCTACAGAAGAAGACTCCGATGGAGAGTCAGGTGTCGCTACCGTCATTAAAGACGAAGTGAAGAAGCCAAAACTTTATAAGGTACTTCTGCATAATGATGATTATTCAACTATGGAATTCGTTATCTATGTGCTGCAAAAGCATTTTGGAAAAACTGAAGCTGATGCCCATGCCATAATGTTGAAAGTCCATAATGAAGGAGTAGGTATTTGTGGAGTTTATACTTACGAGGTCGCAGAAACAAAAGTGGCCAAAGTCTCCCAAGAAGCCCAGGCCAATGGCCACCCCTTAAAGTGTAGCGCGGAACCCGAGTAGCGATCACCCTAGTAACTGAAATTCAAATACTCCTATTTAAAACGAGTATGAAAATCGTGGAAAGTTTTAAATTCAAGACGAGTTTTTAACCACAAGGAATGATTTATGATGTCAAAGAAATTAGAAGTAATCATTAATACCGCCATCAGAAAAGCCAATGAGCTTAAGCACGAATACCTCACTCTAGAGGCGATGCTTTTGGCCATGCTTGAAGATGAACAGGTACTTGAAGTGATTACCAACTGTGATGCTGATCCTAAAGAAGTTCGTGCAGAGCTCGAGGAGTTTCTTAATAACCCTGATAATTTTAGTATCCTCTCTGAACAAGAGGTCGAAGAACTAAGTAAAAGACAATTTGTCGATGATGACCTTAGACAATTGGCCAAGGATTCTGGAATTGTTTATCAACCAGAAATCAGCCTCTCTCTCCAAAGAGTGATTCAAAGAGCGGCCATTCATGTGCAATCTTCTGGTAAACGAAATATTCGCGGAATTAATCTCCTCGTTTCTATGTTTCAAGAAAAAGAATCTTTTGCTCTTTATACTCTGTTAAAAAGAGGAGTGGGGAGATTTGATATTGTGAAATATATTTCTCACGGAATTGATCAACCTGAAACAACGGAATCTTCAGAAGAAACTATTGAAGAAGCGGATGTTCATGAAGAAGGGGAAGAAGGAAAAGGAAAATCTCCTAAGTACAAATTCTTAGAGCAATATGCTCTTAACCTGAATCAACTTGCGGCCAAGAATAAAATTGATCCTTTGATTGGTCGAGATGAAGAAGTGAAGCGTATTATTCAAATTCTTTGTCGTCGTCGTAAAAATAATCCACTTCTCGTTGGAGAAGCTGGTGTGGGAAAAACCGCTATTGCGGAAGGGCTAGCTCTTAGCATTGAAGAAGGAGAAGTCCCCGAAGTCTTGGCCGATACCACGGTTTATGCTCTTGATATGGCCTCACTTTTAGCAGGAGCTAAATTTAGAGGAGACTTTGAGCAAAGACTTAAAGGAGTGGTTAAAGATTTAGAGGCCCTAGGAGAGATTGGAAAGCAGCCGATTCTCTTTATAGATGAAATTCATACCGTCATGGGTGCTGGTGCAACCACGGGGGGAAGTATGGATGCTTCTAATCTATTAAAGCCTTCTCTTTCTTCGGGAAGAATTCGTGTGCTGGGTTCTACCACTCATGAAGAATATAGAAAGTTCATTGAAAAAGACTCTGCCTTTAGCCGTCGTTTCCAAAAAATTGAAGTCGAAGAGCCTTCCACGGAAGATACTTATAAAATCTTGATGGGACTTCGTGAGAAGTTTGAAGAACATCATGATGTAAAATACTCGAACTCTGTTCTTCGCGCGGCCGTTGATTTATCGGCCCGCTATATTACAGATCGAAAGAATCCAGATAAGTCGATTGATGTGATTGATGAGGCCGGAGCTTACACGCAGCTTCTTGCTAATAAACGCAACAAGATCACCAAGAAAGATATTGAGCGAATTGTGGCCAAATTGGCGAAAATTCCCAATATTTCCGTGGTGGGAGATGATAAGCAAAAACTAAAAGACTTAAGAAAGAATCTGAAGATGGTTATTTATGGCCAGGATAAAGCTGTGGATAAGGTATCGGATGCGATTCTTCTTTCTCGCTCTGGTCTTGGGCATGAACATAAGCCCATGGCGAGCTTTCTCTTTGCCGGACCAACGGGAGTGGGGAAAACGGAACTTGCTCGTCAGTTGGCCTTTAATTTAGATGGTCACTTAGAGCGAATCGATATGTCTGAATATATGGAAAAGCACTCTGTTTCTAAACTGATTGGAGCGCCTCCGGGTTATGTGGGCTTTGGTGAAGGTGGAGTTTTAACTGATGCTGTGAAAAAACACCCTCATTGTGTCCTTTTACTAGATGAAATCGAAAAAGCTCACCCTGATGTCTATAATATTCTCCTTCAAGTGATGGATCATGGATCTCTCACCGATAGCCAAGGAAGAGTGACCGACTTTAGAAATGCCATCATTATTCTAACGACTAATGCGGGAGCTAAGGAAATGGATAGCGGAGCGATTGGCCTTGGTGGTGGATTTATTAAAGAAGCTACTCATAAAAGAGATAGCGCTCTTAAGAACTTCTTTACGCCTGAGTTTAGAAATCGCCTAGATGGAATCATTCACTTTAATAAGCTGGGGACAGATTATATCGTTCAAGTGGTGGATAAATTTCTTATGGAGCTTGAAGGTAAGCTTGCCGCTAAGAATGTATCCATTGATGTGGATGAGGATGCGAAGGAATGGATGGCCAAGACAGGTTATGACCCCAAGATGGGAGCAAGACCTATTGCTCGTTTGGTTGATCAAGAAATTAAGAAGCCTCTTTCTCATGAGATTCTCTTTGGTGCCCTGGAAAAGGGTGGTCATGTCCAAGTGGTATTGAAAAAAGGCAAGGGCGCTGAAGCCGAGCTTGGTTTTGAATTTGAAGTCAAAAAAGAGCTCGAAAAAGTGTGATTTCTAGTCCTATTTATATTTAATTTTAACGATAGGCCCTCTTTTTTAAGAGGGTTTTTTTTGTTTTTTATAAGCTTCAAAGTTCTCTTTTACTTCTTTATTTCTTTACGATTAACTTCGTTTTTCGAGCAAAATCCTTAGAATTAGCGATGAGAAGTGTTTTGTTATAAGTTAGAAATTCTTCATTTTTAACTTAAAACTGCCACTTTTATAGGCCAAAAGAAGATTGCTAAATGAAAATTTTGCCGAAATTTACAACTTTTTTTTACCTAAAAGTGAAGGTGGAAAAGGTCTTTTGAAGTACTTTTTATAAGAAAAAGGAAACTTTTTTTCGGTAAAGAAAAGCGTGCGAATACGTAATGTTTATCGATGATTCAAGCCATAAGCACCGGATGATTTCTTGAAAACTTTAATAATAAATTAAAGAAAAGTTTAGAAGATGGCGAAAGGTTGATGAGACCAGAGACTTGAGTAAGTGCATATTTTTGTTTGCGTTAAAACAAATTTGTCTTTATTCTTAAAAAAGGTATTACAACCAGGAGGACGTCTAATGGCTGTTAAGAAAAAAGCAACTAAAAAGAAAGTTGCAAAGAAAGTAGCTAAGAAAGCTACAAAGAAGAAAGTAGCAAAGAAAGCAACTAAGAAAAAAGTTGCAAAGAAAGCTACAAAGAAGAAAGCTGCTAAGAAGAAGGTAGCTAAGAAGAAGGTAGCAAAGAAGGCAACTAAGAAGAAAGTTGCAAAGAAAGCTACTAAGAAGAAAGCTGCTAAGAAGAAAGTAGCTAAGAAAAAAGTAGCAAAGAAAGCAACTAAGAAGAAAGTTGCCAAGAAAGCTACTAAGAAGAAAGCTGCTAAGAAGAAAGTAGCTAAAAAAGCCACTAAGAAAAAAGTTGCAAAGAAAGCTACTAAGAAAGTAGCCAAAAAAGCGACTAAGAAAAAAGTAGCTAAGAAAAAATAATCAACTCTCAATGAGATAGATTATAAGGCTCCCGCAAGGGAGCTTTTTTTTTGCCTAAAATGATCTAAACACCTGAAATTCCAATAAAGAACTATACGAATTCATCGAGAAGAAAGAGGCGACGTCAAAGTAGCCGCGCAGATTACTTCATTTCATTAAATCGATCAGACCAGTTGAAGCTCTTTGATTCCTCAAGAAGAATCCTGTGGGGAGATATTCTAAATTCGGGAACTTATTGTCCATAAATAGCCTATTATTATGTAATTTTAGTGAGTTATAGAGATCGATTCTGAGAAAAAGTCCGTACTAGGAGCAGGCTTTTTTTTACAAATTGGCCCTGAGCGATTCAAACTCATTGCCAAAAGTGACTGAGGCCGTTAGTTTCAGGCACCGAATATTAGTCACTTATACGTTATAAATCTTTTCAATGGAGTATCTTTATGACGACATCAAATAATCTACCTAGTGGACTAGGTAATCGAAATGCTGATTTACCCAAAGAGCAATGGGTAGAAAACAAAGAAACAGGTACAAAAGTAGTAAAAGTGGGAGATATGGAATTTCCCGAGCGTAAAGTATGGATGCATACTTTTGGCTGTCAGATGAATCATCATGATACCGAGCGTGTTCTTTCTCATTTGAAAAACTTAAACTTTGAGCAAACCAAAGATAAGCAAGAAGCCGACTTGGTTATTTTTAACACCTGCGCCATTAGAGATCTCTCAAATCAGAAATTCTATTCAAAACTTGGAGATACCAAGCACCTGAAGAAGAAAAATCCTGATGTTAAAATTGCCGTGGGTGGATGTGTGGCCCAAACGGAAGGAAAAGATTTAGTTAAAAAGTATAAGCACCTCGACTTCTCTTTTGGAACCGATGTTATCGATACCATTAACGAGATGGTCTATCGTAGTTATGCAGGAGAAGATCCTTTTGCTATTAATACTTGGGATAGAAGTCAGAACTTCTCCATTGATACAAAAATTACTCACGGATCTCCTCAGGCCTTCGTTAATATTATTAAAGGCTGTAATAAATGTTGTTCTTATTGCATCGTTCCTTTTACTCGAGGTAAGGAAAAGTCTCGTCTTGAAAAAGAAGTAGTGGAAGACGTTCGAAAATTAGTTGAGTATCAAGGTATTCAAGAAGTCACTCTACTTGGTCAAAATGTTAACTCTTACGGAAAAGATAATGGCGAATCTCTTGCGAGCTTGATTACTGAGCTTGACCAGATAAATGGACTTGAACTGATTCGTTATACAACAAGTCACCCTTATGATGTGACGGATGAGCTTATCCAAGTTCATGGAGAATCAAAGAAACTTTCTCGTCACCTTCATTTACCTGTTCAGTCGGGATCAAATACTGTTCTTCAAAGAATGTTGCGTGAATATACTGTGGATCACTACATGGGTCTCATTGAAAAGTTACGTAAAGCAAGACCTGATATCGTATTAAGTACAGATATCATCGCTGGATTTGTAAACGAAACCGATGAAGAGCATCAAGCTACTCTTGATCTTCTTGATCGTGCTCAATATGACTTTATTTATTCTTATGCTTACTCACAAAGAGCAAAAACACGTGCCTCTCGTTGGGAAGATTCACTGACTGATGATATTCGTGGAGCTCGTTTGAGAGAAATTCAAGCGCACCAAACCACGATTCAAGAGAATATCAGAAAGAATCTTGTGGGAAGTACGTTTACTGTTCTTGTTGACGGACACGGATTCATGGGTGGTGAAAAGAAGTGGAAGGGGAGAACCAATTGTATGCGAATTGTTCACTTTCTACCTGAACACCAAGAACATGATCTTCAATGGCATTGGGTTGAAGTTGAAGTGACTTCCGCGACGGCCTTTTCTTGCCAGGCCAAGCTTAAAAAAGTTTGGGGCAGAAGAATGCCGGCCGAAGCGACAAGATATTAAGCATAGCTAAGTACTTAAAAATATAATGTTTTTCCTCTCTTTTTCTTTATTAATAAGAGGAGAGGGGAAAATTCATCCGATTGATGAGGCCCGCCAACTAACCCTGATAGACTGATATTCAGGGGTTTTTATGTTAAAAGGTATTCTCATTATTCTTTCCATATTCTTCATATCCACTTCATCAAGCTATGCTTTGATTGAAATAAGTGGTGATTATGGATTATCTCAACAGTCTTATGGAAGTGATCGCGATAATAATATTGAATCGACAACGATCGGCTCATCTGTTGCGCTCTACTTATTTGATCTTACGGCCATTGAACTTAATTATAATCAAACTGAAACAGTAACGGATGAAAACTCAACTCTATCCATTGATGATACCTATAATTTGACCAGACAAGTAAACACCGTTCAGATTTATAGTTATGGAATTGGAATAAGGCAGGCCTTTGCTCGTCGTAAGGCACGCTTTCGTCCCAGTATAAGTATTGGATATGCTCGTCAATTTACCAGTGACTCTACTGTCGCTTATTTTGAAAATGTAGGGACGGGTAATACTTTTTCTATCAGTGATGTAGAAACCAAATCTCGCTACGACTCTGTTTTTGGAAGTTTTGCTCTAGAGATTATGTTAACGAGGACTTTTTCCTTAAGAGGCTCCGTTAAGACGATTTTTAAGGCCTTCGAATTTGATCAAGCTCGAGATAATGTGAATTATTTGTTTGGCTTTTCCTGGTATCTCTAGTGAATCAAAAGAATGTTCTCTTTTTTCTTCTTGTCTTGATAACCATCCAGCTCTCATCCTGTGCAAAGGTGAGTTACTTATGGGATCAAAGTCGAGGACAAATGTCTTTATTATGGGAAGGCAGAGATAATGAGGAAGTTTTAGAAGACCCCCATGTTCCAGAAAAATTTAAACATAAAATACGTTTGGTACAAAAATATAAAGCCTATTTCTATGAGTATTGGAAAAGAGAAGCGAGTGATATTTACTCGGAAACTACGATTTTAGATCAGGATGCAGTAACATATTTAGTAATCGCCTCACCATACGACCATATTCGCCCCTTAAAGCATTCTTTTCCTTTTATGGGGGAATTTCCATACCTAGGTTTTTTTTCGCGTGAGAAGGCCCAAAAATACGCTCAAAGTTTAGATGAAGAAAACTGGGTTACTTATGTGCGGCCAGTTTATGCTTATTCTACTTTAGGATATTTTGAAGACAATATTCTTTCGAGTTTCTTTGAGTATGATGACTTTGCTTTGGCCGAGTTGGTATTTCATGAACTCTTTCATACGATTTTCTTTATTAAAAACGAAGTTGACCTCAATGAATCACTTGCTACCTTCTTTTCTCGTAAAATGACTTATGAGTATTTGGGACTTAATAGTGATGAAATTCATAAGAAAATAAAAGAATCTCAAGCAAATGATCATTTAATGCGCAAAATGGTTGAGCATATCGAATCTTTGAACAAAATCTATGAACAAAAGAAACCTAAAACAAAACAAAGAGCAGATGAAGTTCTTAAATCTTATCTAAGTGACTATTTTTTAAAGGATTTTGAAACCTATTGTAAGCAACATAAAATAGAAGATTGTTTTCCCATAAGTAGAACATGGAATAATGCCTCTTTGGCCGCTTTGATGACTTATCAAAACAAAGAGAAGAAGCTAGATGTTCTCTACGCTGAAAAATCCACAAGTCTTCTGGAATTCTTTAACTTTATTCAAAAGTCATATGAGCAATACTTAGACTCCGATCAGAAATCATCATTTTCAGATGGCCTTTTTCACTAGATCTTGAAAAAATAGGGTAAATCTTATTTAACTTAATTTTATCCCTCCATCCCCGGGCCGTTATGAAGCATATTCTGTTTATTGATCCTCTTGAAAAACTCGTTCCCAAGAAAGATTCGTCTCTACAATTGGCCTTGACCCTTAAAGAAATGGGACGTGAGGTATATCTGGTTTTTGAAGAAGACTTCTTCTTTGCCAACTATGAACTTCCTGTTTTTGATTGCTATACATTTCGAGGGGCTTTTATTGAAAATTCGCCTTATCTAGATAATTTCTTCGTAGAAAAAAAGACCAAGATCTCTTTGGATGAGCAAACTATTCTTCACATGAGAATCGATCCACCTTTTGACACTCGCTATCTTCGTTATCTTTGGATGCTCAAAGGTTTAAAGACAAAGTATGGGGTAAAAGTGGTCAACGATCCTGAGGGGATTCTAATCCACAATGAAAAGATGATTTGCTACGAGTCTGAAAAGTCAGTGGCCACCTATGTGGGAAGTTCTGAAAATGGATTTCTCTCATTTCTTACCCACCTTAAAGGGGAGAGTGAAGAGCACCCGGCCTTAATCATGAAGCCAATTGATCTCTTTCAAGGAATTGGAGTAGAGAAAATGGAAGCGGGTCTTTCTAGAGATCAAATAGTAGACGTTTTTAATAAGAAGAAAAAAGAATTTAGCGGAGCCGTTGTTGTTCAGCCTTATATAAAAGAAGTAGAGCAAGGAGAGATTCGCTCGATCTACTTTGCTGGAAAAGAAATCGGAAGTATTTTGAAGACTCCGCCTAAAGGGCAGTTCTTGGCCAACATTGCTCAGGGGGCAACTTTTGAGGCGGTTAAGCTCTCTCAAAGTGTGAGTAAGGAATGTGAAAGGTACGCTACGGAACTCATGGAAATAGGGGTTCCTTGGGTGGCCTTTGATATATTAGGAGAAGTGGTTCAAGAGGCGAATTTGACATGTCCAGGGCTCTTAGTAGAGGTATCCTCTGCGCTAGGTGAAAACTTGGCCATTCCTATTATAAAAGAATTAGAAAAAATAATAGATTAGCCATAAAAAAGGAGAAGCCAAGCTTCTCCTTTTTTCTACATATACTTCAACATTTAACTTCAGCTTTATTCTTCATCAACATTTCACATCTATCACGACAGGGTATATCTCTATTGAGAAATTGTTGCGGATGTATTATTCACCATTCTT
The DNA here is from genome assembly GCA_048266825.1 of Bacteriovoracaceae bacterium. Lineage (GTDB taxonomy): Bacteria > Bdellovibrionota > Bacteriovoracia > Bacteriovoracales > Bacteriovoracaceae. The sequence goes on from JBLWYP010000006.1 coordinate 79,372, forward strand.
GAAAATCCTTGCACGGTTCTCTTCAGAAGATTTCCACCAAGACGACTTACATCTTGAATGGCATTTTCTGGTGTTCCTGTATTGTACTTATCTTCAGCGATTTGAATGTCATCACTCTTTGATACTGACCAACATTGCTTCTTAAGGCGATCATCTTCACCATCTTTGAAAGATAGAGAGAATCCTTGGCGAAAGTTTCCTTTCTGTGTGGCCGTGTTCACGACATTATTAGAAACTTGGGCCAGTCGATCAAAAATGCCGATTCTTGAACCTAGTCTGGCGGTATTAAAGTCAGAGTGGGCTACGGCCGTGTTATCAACACTCGCGAATACTTCAAAGCTAGCAGGAATCTTTAGTGATAATTCTCGTCCATCAGGGTATTTAAGAGTTTGGCCCTTTGTCAGGTCCATATCTTCTCCTCCATATTCGAAAAGATCATTAAGTCCTTGGGCATAGAGATCAACACAGGCTTCAGATTCTTTAACCATACTGCTGGTCATTTTATTCATCATTCCAGAAAGCTCTAGTTTTTCAAGCTTCTTTTCCTCACCATTTTCGTCTTCAACAGTGGCATCAATCATACGTAGGCTATAACATTTTTGAGCTTTGTAACGATCAAGTTCTTCTTCAGTCATCTCGTTACTTAGGTTAAAGAGACAAGGAACTTCGTACTTTTCTACTTTGCCTGCATTCTTAAGTTTTATTTTCTCACCCTTGGCGAGGAGGTCTTGAGGTTGTTCTTGCATTTCCTCTTGTATTTCTTCTTGTATTATTTCTTGAGCCGCTTCTTGGACCTCTACTTGAATCTGATCTTCAAGGATATCTGCTATGACCACTTCTTCTTGAACTACTTCTTGAATGATCTCTTCTTGAGCAAAACTATAAGTCGTTGTTAGAGTCATTAAAAGTGTGATGATAAAGTTCTTTGTTTTCATGATTTAGCTCCCTGTGTGTTGGCCTTCTCCATGTGTGTGCTTATTAAAGAAGCACAAAGTATGCCAAGAATTATCAAGGTTTTTCAGATAGTTAGAGATTGGAAATTGTATAATTTTTATAGAGTGTATAAAAGCTAAACAAGTGTCATGTGAATAATTTTGAAAAGTAAAAGACTAGAAGAGGGCGCCAAAACCAATGGTGAATGCATATTCTCTTCTTTGAGGAGTTGAAGTATTGGAGAGATTGTCTAAATTACTGCTTACTCCAAGAGTGGGAGCATCACCAGTAATATAATCTGCTGAAAAGTAGGAGAGTAGTCCTTTATAGTAATCTATAAAGCGCATACCTAAAGAATACTGTTGAACTTGAAGCTCACTTTCATAATTGATCTCAGTCAAACCTGTTGTGGCGCCTTCTGGTCCATACTTTAGTTCGTAAGTGTTCTCGGTTGTAAATGTATAGGCTGCAATAAAAGGTTGAAGTTTCATACCCCATACAGAGAAATTTAAGTTTAAACTTCCGCCACCACCATAGAGTTCACCAGAGGCCTCTTCTTCATAAGTGAGACCCGTTGTTGAATTCGTATTCTTTGTTGAACCAAAAGTCTTTCCATAGCGGGCCGATAAGGTGAAGGAGAAGAGGTAGCTTGCAAAGAGTTCTCTTGAGAACTCAAAGTGAACTCCATGAAGAGCGATGCTACTTTCTTCATTTAAAGACGTATAACCACTATCTGTAGAGGCTTCGTTGTGATTGATCTCAGTTTGCTGATTCTGATAGTGAACCATAAAGGAATTGGCGGATATATCGCCTTTATAGTTTTTGGCCAAGCTCACTGAGCTTATAAGAGCGAAAATAATGAAAATATTTAATTTTAAGAAATCCATGCTCTTATCATATCAATTATTTAGGATAAGAGCACATTAGGCAAAAGCAGCCGAAGTTTACTGGCTGATTGTCCTTTCTCCATAGCGGCTATTTCTTTGTTCACTTTTCCAGTATCCAGAGCCTCCGTCAGGAAGTCGACCTAGACCATCAAAGATATGGGTGTTTTCTCTGACCACTTGCCCTGAAACAACTTTGAGTTGATGACCAAGAAGAGCATTTTCAAAATGTTCTTCACAAGTATTGAACTTATTTTCGGCCATCAGTTTATCTTTTATGAAGTCCATTTTTTCTGTATAGCTCACAAGGTGTTGTTGCCCACTATCATTGTAGTGTTGATCAAATTCTTTGGCGTGTTCAATGAGTTTTCGATTGCAATAAGCATGATTTTGTCGTGAAAGAAAACTTGCAGCAGATCGTCCCGTTGATTCAGCAGTATCGACAACAGCGGCCACTGCATTTGTAACTGGGCGCAGATTATGTTGAGCGAGAGTAGGAGAGGTTGATCCCGCCTTTATCGCTTCCACCACTTCGTCTTTTTCCTTTTGGCACTCCTCACTTTCCATTCCACCATGACAGTGAAAGGTCATAGAATGATCAATGCCTGGAATACTCACTCGATATGTTTTACCTCTTACATCTTGTGCTATTTGTTGGGCTCCTTCTGAGACGGCCTGTGCTCCGGCCTGGGCTCTATCACTGATCGCAGAAGCACCCGATTGAATCGAATTTCCGACTGTGGCAGCTCCTGATTGAATTCGGCTCCCTACTGCAGCGGCTCCCTCTTGGGCATTATCCCTAAGTGCTGCAGCATCTGAACTGACTCTCTCTCTTGCAGCCTGAACTCCTTGGGAAACATTATCTCCAACGACGCGAAGCTGTTCTTGGGTTCTTTGTGCTCCAGCTTGAACAGCATCTCTCGTATTATTATATCCATTGGATATGCTATTGGAGATGGCCGCTGAGTTATCTTGCAAGCGTGCATCCGTAAGGGTTGTCGCTCCAGGATTGGTTTGATTTTTGACTCTATATTTTGCTTCTTCTAGATTTCTTTGGCATTGAATGGAGTTGGGAAAAACACAACTGACTTTTATCGTTTGATTGGTTTGCTGATTGGTTACATTAAAAACTTTGGCCTGCAGGGAACCCGTTATAAAAATGGATAAGACGATCATTCTTTTCATTTTATTGCCTTTATAAAGTTTAATGACTCCCTTACTTATCGGGTAAGTCTCTAATAAATAAAGTCATTTGTAGGCATTATTGAATGATTTCAGTTGCTTATTTGAGAAGGAATGGCCTCTTCTGTCTTATTAAAAGAAGAGGCCACACTTTAAATAGGAAATACTTTATTTGAGGTTTTTTAAGGCTTTAATTATATCTTGCGGTTCAGCTCTTTGCACATAATCAACATTGAGAAAGGAGTACACAATTTTTCCGCTCTTATCGATAACATATGTGGCCGGGATAGGAAGTTCCCATGAGTCGTTACCTTGGTTTTTTTCAAGATCAAGACCAACACTTAGATAAACGTCCTTTAATTTCTTAGGAAGTTTAAAAACAAGACCATACTTTCTTGCTTGGGTATTCATATTGTCGCTTAGAATTTCATATTGAATTTCATGTTTCTTTACCGTTGTATTGGCCGAATCCATAGACTCTGGAGAAACAGCAATTAATTGTCCGCCTGCAGCTTTAAAGTTTTCAAGTTGCTCCTGATAAGCTTTGAGTTGAAGGTTACAATAAGGACACCAGCCACCACGATAGAATGTTAAAATAATAGGTCCATCTTTTAGCTTCTCAGATAACTTAACTTTATCGCCATTAATATTGGGAAGTTCAAAGTCTATATACTGATCACCTTTCTTCTTGGCCTCATCAATGATTCCTGAATCACGAAGCTCTTGAGTGGCTTGTTCCATGGTCATTCTCTTGGCATTGGGAACTTTCGATTTACTTCTTCGTTCATCAATTTCCGCTTGCAAAGAGTAAGCAAAGTTCTTATCTAGGAAGGCCTGGATTTTATCTTTCTTAGTGATACCAAAAACTCTGGCCTTTTCTTTTTGATCTTTAAAGGCAATAAGCATCGATTGTTGAAAAACTTTATTTTCTTTTAGAAATTTCTTATCTTGATCAAAGTCTACTTCAAGTAGCTTAAAGCCGTCTTTTTCTATATTGGATAATATCTTTTTTTGAACCTTACAAGAAGGGCACCACGAAGCATGTACATGAACGAGGACATTTTTATTTTCTTTGATAAACTCGTAAATTTTAGCGGAAGAATCAGCTTGGGCCTGAAGACCAAAGCAGAGAAATAAAAAAGAGGTTAATAGTTTTTTCACAATCAATTCCTTATTAAATGGTTAGAGAAATATTGGTAATCGCTTCTGGTAATATACTAAGTAAGAATGTTTCTAGTTTTTTATCAAGACCCGTTAAGATTAAGACGGCCATGACGGCACAAAATAGACCCAAAAAAAGTTTTACCTTATTTGAGTTTTCAAGACCTTTCTTTTGAACTTTTTGAACGATCGATTTTGCGCCATAGGAAATGAATAAAATGGGAAGAATCGATCCGATGGAGAAGATAATCAAAAGAATCATGGAGGACTTTGTTTCTGGATTATTGATAATGATCCCAATAATAATCGCAAGTGTTGGACCACTGCATGGGGCCCAGATGGGTCCGAGAAAGAGACCATTCACAAACTCCATAAAAACAGAGTTGCTCTTAGATATCTTTCCCTGACTAATAACCTGAAGTTTATTATTTAACGGAGCCAGCCAGCTGGATAGTTTGTCGATGGCCTTAGGAAAGATGAATAAAATAGAAGCTAAAAGAAGAAATATTCCCGATAAAATCTTTAAATTATCTGGAGTAAGGCCCAGTAATTGTCCGGACGTTGCGATAATGTAAGTGGATACCGAGAAGCTGATGGCCACACCAAGGGCCAAAAGTACGGGGCCCCATTTTGATCTTTGAAAAGAAGAGCGCACGACAAACGGGACCATGGGCAAGATGCAGGGAGAAAAAATGGTGAGAACCCCTGCAAAGAAAGAGCTTAAAATGAGGCTAAGAGACATAGAGTTTCCTTGTTATATTTTGAGATCGAAGTCTCTTAGTGCATTGTTGGCTATATTCGTTAAAAATTTCTTCTCTTTTCTAAATTTTGATATTTCTCTAATGGAGAAGGCCGCCGTTAAAAGGCTATTTTTTAAATTCACTTTATTTGAGTAAGTGCCTGATGGAGACTGCGCAATGATGGCATCAACGACATTTTCAAAGTTTCTTTCTGTGGCACTAAAGAGGATCTTAGTCTTACGGGCCGGAGCACTATCTAAATTGGCCATTTCCATCGATGAATTCATGATGAGGCAGCCTTTGACATTCTCTTTATTACAACCTTCTTTAACCAATCGAGAAAAGAACTTCTTAAGATATAATTTAGGATCACCTTCTTTATAAAAGAAAGTTTTAGAGCGAGCTCCATACTTTTCAAGACAAAGAAGAAAGAGATTCTCCTTGGACTTAAAAGTATTGTAAAGACTGCCCTTTAATAGGCCTGTTTCAGTGACCAGATCTTTAATGGTCGTTCCCTCAAAGCCTTTTACCCAAAAGACTTCCATGGCCTTACTAATAATATCTTCTTTATCAAAATCAGCTGTTCTACTCATAAGTCCTCTTATTGCTTTTTCATAACTTCTACAAACTCTGTGAAGTCTTTAACCACATAGTCGGGTTGAATAGAAAGGGGATAGAGGCTCTTTCCTGGTCTTGCTACAAAGGCAGCTTTTAATCCTGCGGCCTTGGCGCCTGCAACATCCCAACCGTGAGCCGCGATAAGAATCGCTTCGCTTGGTTTTACGCCCATTTTTTCTAAGGCCCATAGGTAGGGCTCTTTTTGTGGCTTATATATTTTAATATCCTCAACACTTAAGCGCTCATCAAAGTACTGAGTGAGTTTTGCATTCTCAAGTTGAGTCTTTACTCCAAAGTTAGAAGAATTGGTAAGAGTCACAAGCTTATAACCAAGTTTCTTTAATTCGATAAGGGCATCTTCTACATCTGGGTGAGCGGGAAGACTAAGAAGGGGACCTACAATGGCTTCTTTGGCCTCAGTTTCTGTAAGAGGAATTTTATTTTCATTGGCCACCATAAGAAGGGCATTCATTCCTATTTTTCCAAAGTCTTGATAATTACCAATAGCATTGGAAACCAATGAATAGTGAAGCATTTTTGAGAACCAATAGGGGAGCAAGTCTTCTCGTCCTTGAAGCGCTTTGGCTACAGACTTTCTCATAGAGTTGAGATCAAGAGTTGTTTCATTTACATCAAAGAAGATCACTTTAATTTTGTCTTGAGATTTCATCTGATTACCTTTTTGAGTAGAGTTTGTGCTTGATGAGCAAGCTGTTGTGATGAAAAGAATAAGGGGGAGTAGATATTTAATCATGAGAGAGATCCTTCTTTAATTGGGGATAGAAGTGAGTAATTTGGACTAGGGATGTGATAATGATAAAGCTAGCAATAAAAACAAGAGGCATCTTAGGGGTCACTCTTAAAAAGAACTCAGCTCCCAGCGCTCCTATCATGACTCCCACTCCAAGCAAATTTGAGCCTAGAATAACTTTTGCATATTGATCACTCTTTTTAGTAACGAGAAGAAAGAAATTGAGAAAATAACCCAAACATATCGTTGTAATGAGAACACCTGTAGATAATCTAAAGAATGTAGGATCAATTCCAAGAGGAGCTGCCATTTCAATAAAGGCCTTAACAGAGATAGGCCAAGCAAAGAGCTTTGAGAGGGAGAATCTTATGAGGACGGCCCCACTGAGAAAACTTGTAATGGAGAAGATTATTTTATTTAGGTTACTCATTTCATTCCTTATTTGAGAGATGAATTGAGTCTACGCTTATTTGACCTTTCGTTCAAGAATGGATGTGCGAGATATTGGCCTGTCTAGCTTTATAAATAAAAAGGTCCATTTAAAATGGACCTTTTTTATATAAGTATTTAATTTTGTATAAATTCTAATGAGGAATGTCTTTAGTATTATCGGTAGAGAATTGAATCTCTAGTGCGAAACATTCCATTGATCCAACTTCTGTATAAGGACAGTTTCTACCACTGGTAATGCCACGTGATTGATCTTCAAGGCAATCTTGATCATTGGTTACATCGAGAACTTCAATGACAAGAGGGTAGCTGGTAACAGGAATTTCAAATTCATGAACCTCTGAAGCACAATCAACTGGTATATCTCTAAAGAGATTAAAGTATCCTGTTGATGCGTTAGAAGCTCTTACTCTAATCCCTACATTCATCATGGAGAATTCTTGAGCGGCCATTTGTTTGGTACATGTATTTCCTCTACTGTCTGTACCTTTACCAATTTGACGAGGAATAACTCGCAGATTAAAGCGACCATCGGTCTTAAAGATATTTTCATTGTAGCCAGAGAGATCAAGCTGAGTATTAAAGACAACATTTCCTGCTGTCGCTCCATGCATAATCACATCGTGATAGGGGATGGTGTAGTAGTTAATGGATTGACCGTTGGTTGAGATACCTTCCTCTTCGCCTGTTCCAAAAGAGCAGGAGTTAGTCGTTGAACTAGAATCAGTATCTGTAGAAGTGCTCGTACTGGTACTACTATCAGAGCTTGATGAGCTACTTTCTTGTCCACAGCTAACTAGGGACGCACCGATGAGAAGGGCCATGAGAAATTTCAATTTTATCTTTTTCATAATTGTATGCCTCGTTCAAATCCGAGTTTTATAGTTTTCTAATTACTTATCGGAAATCGGAAGAAATACTTGAGTCTGTCTACGCGGTATAGCTAAGTACTGGTAATTAATAGAGCAAGGTGAAACTTTGTTAGAACTATTGAGGATTAAAAGGTTGTCACGAACTTTTGAGTGGAGCTAAAATAAGAGGGTGAAAGTAACGAATAAAATTCTTGAGAATCTTGCGATTAAATACCACTGCTTTGCTTATGCTCTCTTACCAGATGAGCTAATGGCGACTCAACTTCTTATTGATTCCATTACCAAAATCACGGTGATCTATAGAGATGATAAGGATTCCCTTCCTGAGCAGGAACTTTTTGAATTAGAATTTTTAAAAAATATTTTCGAACTCTCTGTTATTCGACTTGAGCACTTTAGATCCTCAAGACAGCTTGAATCTTATAACCATAATGGGGAGGATAGCTCATTCTTTCTGATTGGTTTGAAAGAGAGGGCCTGTTTATTTTTAAAAGATAAGTTAAATTTTAGTTTTAGAGATACGGCCTATATTCTAGGGCTTAATTATGAAGAAGCACTCGCTGCCGTTCATCGCTCAAGAGCGGAATATTTAGAGCTTTTGAATTATAGAGAATCTGCTGTTGGAGCCGTCCGTGCGCACTGAAAACTTTCCAAAGAAAACTTCTCAAGTAGAAGATTCCGTTTATTTATATGATCCTGAGAATAAAGATCTCTATAATGAGGTTCTTGAAAACCTGAATAAGAATGACTGTATATTTGGTCGCAATCTTTTGGCCTATCTTGAGGATCAGGACAGGGCCGATAACTCTTTCTATAGTAAACATCTCATGAGCTGTAAGAGCTGCCAACTTAAGGCCGGTGAATACAGAAGCATGAAAGATCAGATTCAAAAAACGATCCCTGAGCACAAGCTTAATCAAGACTTATTACCGATGCTTCGCTCTGAAATTAAAGACTCTATTGATCACTTTTCAAAAGATAGAGATAGCATCGAGAGAATTAATTGGAGTGCTACTTTTAAGTCCTCTCTTATAGAGTTCTCAACAGGTTTCTTCTTTTCAAGAGAGATCGTTCTGGGCTTTCTTTTGGCCACTTCGTTATTGTTATTTATCCTATTATTTAAATAGAAGGTGCTTTAATTAGCAAACCAGCACTTGGCCCTGGCTCCTGCAAGCTGGCAAGCTCCATCTATTGAATTGTCATTAGAAAAGTCGTCTCTATTGCTACATTTCAAAGACTCTACCATCGTATCAAAGCGGCACTGGGCTTTGGGATGACTCGTTAGGGTTGAATTTACTTCATTTTGATCGGGTGTTTCTCTCGTGGGAAAAGGGGAGCGCTCCAAAGAAGCGTAGTAAGATGTAAGGCTCTTAATTCCTATGAATCTTTCTTGGCAATAGTCGCCATAGCAATTGAGGTCTTCTTGCTTAGAAAGCTTTTTAGCTGGGATATTAAGTCGAGTAAGTATTCTCTCCATGCACTTCATCGAGCTATAGTAGTCGGCTTGACCTTCATAACTGATTTCATTACTTTGCGGATAACCGCCAAGAAGATGACCGAGTTCATGACACAGAGTCGTTAAGAATCCTTCTTCTGTTATAAGGTGATAGCGAGACATTCCCCCTGGTACTTCTAGCCAGTACTCATCTCCGATACGCCAGGCCCAGGCATTCACGGCGCCATCGCTCCAATCACGCATGATATGAAAGGTGCCCTTTCTCTTTTTAATATCAGGTGTAAATTCAACAATAAATTGATTGAGTACCTCCTGATATCTCTGTTCAGGATAACCATTATCATATGGATTTTTTCTTTCGCTGAGTAGAGGTGAGTAGGCATGGTTATCTACGAGTTGGCACAGAGGTTTTGTGTCTTGAGTCTGAGAGGCAGATATTGGGAAGGATATAAAGAGTAAGAGCAGAAGTGTTTTCATAGTTAGTTAATCTTAAGTTGGTAGTAAATATTGAATTGGTCTTTATCTTCAATAATTGCTTTAGGAGGGTTAGGAAGTGAGCGTATATTTCTTAACGTATCTTCAAATAATCGATGAACATCATCGTTTTGACTACTGCGCAGAATCTTTATACGCACAATATTTCCTTCTTTATCAAAGGTCACTCTACCTGTGAGTAAGTGGCGCTCGGAGCGAAGAGCATTTTTCACTTGAGGATGGCGATTTAATGTATCTTGATAACTAGACATGAAAGAGTTTACGTAGCCTATGAAGGTACGTTTTTGGAAGCTGTAGAAAATCTTCTCTACTGAATTGAGTTCATCTTCTGGAATTCCATCTGGGGGTTCAAAGTGTAGATTAAAGCCTGTCGTTTTGAGAATCTCTGCTTGAGTAGACTGTTGGCCCATATCTCTTAACATGCCAAATTGAATTTCTTTTTGTCTTCTGAAGTTATTCATTGCTTGAGAAGAGCGCAGGGCCGTTAAAGGAACTCCGTGCTCAGCGGCGATGATTTCTTTTTTGATCAGAATTTTTTCTTGTTGAGGAGTTAAGGGTTTTTCTTCAAGCGAAGGGGAGGCTTGCCTCATGGGTGTATTTTTGGCGGGAACCTTTTCAACCCTTTTTGGATCTACTTTCGCCTGAAGTTGATCCATGGATAAGTTTTTTTGACCTTTGGCGCCCTTAACTCCTTCTTGGGGAGGAAGATTCGTGGGAGAATTATTCTTACCTTTACTTACAGTGTTTCCGCGTTTGCTACGCATATTGAAGCCTTTTGTGCCTCCACGTACGCCCACTCTTCTATATTTATCCAATTGGGCCTGATCAATTCTATCGATTTGAATGGCCCTTTGCTCAATAGGAACTTGAGAACCTACGTTTATTTCACGTGTAAGTATGACTAAGCACCCGAAAAAAAAGAGATGGGTGAACAAAGCAAAGATACTGGCGTTTAAAAGTCGGTCATTATTTTCCACACTGAAACCATACCATGAGGGGAATTTAAAAATCACCTTGCAAATGGTCGACTTCTTTACTTTGTCATAAAAAAACATGGAATTGTGCACTATAGAAGACTAGTCAATTATTTCCCTTTCTTGACTAATATGTCGCAACTTGTAAACATATTTTAGAGTGCGATTTTTTTGGCCATGAGGGCCCTCGCCTCCGAATGATAATCATTCCGTAACCAGTGGAGAATAACCATGAAGGTTGGCCTTCTAAGTCAGATTCAAGGAAGAACTAAGGTACTCTCTGTTGTGGGGTTGGCAAGTCTTGTCATCGTCTCAGCTGCTATCCAAAATAATTCCATTAAATCTCAAAAACTTTCTGCTTTAAAAGGTGGTCTACAAACTTGTTTTACTAGACTGCATAATAGCTATACTGCGCGATTACTAGGTGCTGACTCTGAGTACCTTACTAATGGCTTCACTCAAACGACAGAAGAGTGTCTAGGTGAGACAATTCATGCCTACGAAACTCTAGGTTTAGATAATACAGTTGTTTTAGATGATCTTAATACATTGGCCAATGATGCCAATTGGTTTCATCAAAAAATTACGGCACAAGAGTCACAAGGTCTCTTTGAAGGTAACCCTGAAAACGTCTTACTTGGTGCTTTGGGTTCTCGTTTTGAAAAACTAGAACTTAAGAAAATCCAAATCAATGATGCTATTCATTCTCTACATAATGCGCTCAATAGTAGAAAAGGTACCATGAGTACATTCTTCTATGTGATCGCTGGATTTGTTCCTCTATTCTTAGGTCTTGATTATCTCAGAAGAAGATCTGATGAAGAAGCACTCGAGGAAGTATTAGAAGAATCAAATCGTCTACTTAGTGAAGACTCTGTTTCCATGACAACCATTAAGCCTTTGATCATTAAGGCCCTTAATTTAATGGGACTAGGAAAGCTCGGTCAGCTTTTTGAAGTGGCCTATTTTCGTCACCAGTCAGAAACAAAAGTTGATTCAGCTGCTGGAATTCAGGTTCCTGTAGAGCAAGGGAAGTTTGCCAGAGAAGAGCAAATTGAAGAAATGTGGACCAGACCAGGAGCAAGTGGAGAGTCCACTAATGAGTCTCGCTCAAAGAATAAGAGAAATAGAAAACAGAATCGAAAACAAAATAGAAAGACTGAAAACTTAAATGCTTCTGCGCAGACAGCATCTGTTCCTGAAACAAAAGAAGAACTTCGTCCTCAAAAGAAACATTTAGGAGCTGAAGTTGAGTTGGAAGATCGTATTGCTACTGTCATTGATCTGATTTCTTCTAAAATATTTACTCTAGGAATTAATCTCGATATCGATTCAGAAGATATCAAGGTATATGCCGAGGAAGAGGCACTAGATCAAGTGATCTATCATCTCTTAACGAATGCTATTGATAACTATGACTTTGAAGACCCAAAGAAGTACTTAAGCATCAATACAAGAGTCCTAGGCTCTACGGTACTCTTTGATGTCTTTGATTCTGGTCGTGAATTTTCAAAAGAGTTCTTAAGACAAACAAAAGGTTTATCGACAGGAATTCTTGAGCACACAGATTTGGCCATCGCTCAAAGTCTTGTTAAAGATATGGGAGCTAAAATTTCTTTTGAAAATGTGGGTAACGAAGACGGAGGACATGTCGGAAGAAAAATCCAAATTGTCTTAACGGCCGTTGAATCCAGTAATAAAAAGAAGAAAGTTACTCGTGTTGAAAAAGGCACTAAGAAAGAAATTCTTGAAAGAATGAATTCTTAAAAATATCGTTTCTTATGTTCGGGGTAGATATTCTCAGGGAGTATCTGCCTTAATACTCTCTTAAATTCTTTCTCCTCGATTGATCCACTGAAAAGATAATTCATTAAGGGCGTAAGTTCATGAGAGCCTTTCATCAAAAACTCTTCATATATAACTTCACCCCAGTAGAATCCGATTTTTCTTGCCGCCTCATGGATAACGAAGAGCTTTTTATTTTGAGTGAGTTCTTTTAAAGACTGATCGGACTTAATTTCAATCGTATCTTTAAATAATGTAAGGGTAGAGGATTTTTGAAGATCCTGAGTAGGAGAGTTCTTAAGTGTTTTGAGTTGGATGAGGATATCCCCATAGAGATCACACTTTCGATAGGGATTGATTACTTTTGATGACAAAAAGCCAATGGCATTTGTTTTAATTATAGCGATGAATTTTTCAAAGTTCTTAGAGTTTGTCCAAAAGCGATCATCGTCTAGACCAATCTTTTGGTGAGCAAGGTGTTCGAGATGGACTCCGGCCAATTGGCCCATACGATTTATCGAGTAACTGGAGCAGTAGTAACTTGAGGTCAGGGGTATTTTAAATACTCGACCTTCAGCAACAAGCCTTTCAAAAAAATGAACCAGGGTTTGCTTGGGCAGTTGGGAGATCTTCTCGGTTACAAATTCTAATTTTTGATGCTCATAAATATTGAAGTCTTCAAGCGATTCAAGTTCAATCTTATCTTCTATCTCTAATGTTTCTCTAATTTTTTCACAGAGAAATAAGAAGTTCTCTGGAACATTTGAATTGAGATAAAGCACACCTTCATTAAAGAGGTAGTCATTTATTTCTAGTTCGGGAGAGTCAGCGAGGTTTTCATACCAGTAAATCATACTCTCATACTTAATCCACGGAGGAGCAGAGAGTAGGGCATATTCGTTTTCTTCAAACTTAATGATCTGATTATGTTTTTCAATATTGATTTCTTGTAGGCGCCAGTAAACTTCATCTAGATTTTGATGAATAATGAGGTCCTTATAATCTTCAATAAGAGGTTCAAGCTTCTTTTTGACCATTTGGGGTAATTTGTTTCTAACAATATGAAGCTCTCCAAAGAGCACAAGGAGTCTAGAGTCTGGATTTACGCTAAAGAACTTTTCAATTTGATCGGCGGCCTTTTGGTCACGTTCTTTGAGGCTTCCTTGAGTATTAAGGGCCAAAACGGAGACATCATTTTCGCGGGCCATTTGAAAGAAAGGGCGATAATAAACCCATGGAAAGCGCCATGACTCGTGATAATCAATTTCTTCTAGGAACTCTAGCTCGGTAAGATTGTTTTTGAGAAAGCCGTCGATGGCACCTTGGTGCATTTGATCAACAAACTCTACTCCTAAAGAGAAAGCTCTTCTTTGTTTGATAAGGCTGCGAATAAAGCGCTCAAGATTTCTCGAATTCTGGTCAAAGCTGTGAAAGTCGCCGAGGTAGACCACGTGGCCGTCATTAATTTGATCAAAAAGCTCTTCCATAGAAGATTGCTCAAAGTCACGAGAAGCATATCGACGTTGATTCTTCTCATACTGGATAAGTTCTTTGGAGACCTCTCCCTCAAGTGATTTCGCTTTCTTTTTTAAATGACGATAGATCGACTTATGGAGTTCCCATACCTTATCCGCTTTATTCATAATACGATTTTACTCAGAATTTCAATTTAAGGTAGAAAATCTAGGTATTAAATGATTATACCTGAGCGATTTGTTTGGTGAAAGCCTTGGTAATCTTTTGTTGAGTGGCTTGAAAGCAAGAGTTAAGAGTTGTTTTAACTTGATTATACTCTGTAAGAACGCTCTTGAGTTCATCATGCTTGGGTATGGCCAAGTTTTGAAGAATTTGAATGAGAGGGTAACCTGAGGCTTGAGAGAGAATGAACTGAATAAATTGCAGCGTTTCTCTTTCAGCATGAAATTCAATTAAATGCTTTTCAGAACTAAAGAGCTGTAAAGAGCATTCATCTGCTTGATCTATTAACTTCATGTGAGTGAGTGGGCATTCAAGCTCATCTTTATGAGATATTTTTAGTTCTGTATAAACTTCTTCATTGGGATAAATGATATGGGTTTCAAGTGAAGTCAAGGCCTCGATAAGAAGAGGGTTCGTAAAGTTCAACTCTTTGTGAGCTCCGTCATTAATTTTTTCAAGAGTTGATCTTAAAGTGAGCTTGAAGTGACCAACTAGACTTAGGTATAGCCATATTTGTTCATCTTTTAAGTAATCAATTCTGGCAAACTCTTTTAAGACTTTTTGCTCAAATTCTTCCGGATGAGTATTAAGTAGTTCTTCTTCAGAAATACTGAAGAACCAGTATCTTTCAGGATTGATATTAGAGAGGTCCTGTCCTTCCATGAAGAAATTAGGGAGGAGTAGAGACTTAAGTTTTCCCTTCATTTTACTGGCACCACCACTAAGGCAGATTTGAGTCACCTGACGACCTAGGTCTGTTTCAAGAAATTCTCTGAGTAAATTAAGGTTTAAGTTTTTAACTTTGGGAGTAAGCCCATAATATTGAAAATAGGCGTTTCCATATTCTTCTCTTTTGGCCAAGTAGCTCTCTGGAGAAGTTATTTCGATTTGTGGATGAACGGGATTTCTTAAATCTATGATAAGAACACTACTAAAGTTTCTTTGGTAGGAAGATTGAGAAATTCCTAAGAAGTCTTTTGTAGAGCGCTTCTCTCTATTGTCTTGGAGTTCTATGATAGAGAAGAAGTTATCAAATGGAGAGCAGCTAAGAGTTAAATTCTTAAAGAATTGGGGGTGAGTGATATTTTCATTATCCTCACTTAGACTACTTAGAAGTTTTCCATCGATGATGGCGTCTTGGTGAAACTCAAAAGAGAGTTCATGTCCAAGGCCTCGTTGATAGATAGAAGTACTTTGAGAAGACTTTTCACTAAAGAAGCCAAAGAGTTCGTCTACTAAGATATCAAACTTAGAAAAGAGGGTAAGCTCTCCATGCCAACGAAAAGAGAAGCAAGATTCTTGCTCTAGTTTTTGCGCGGCCACAAGTGTACTTGGATCCATATCTAAGAAGTCATCATTTCTCGCAAAAGGATTTCTCTTCGTTAGGATATAGGCAAAATTAGAAACTTCACCGCGACCTTTTAGCTTTTCGAAATTAAAGATAGCTTCAATCTTAAAGTCTTTAAGGAGTGCTCCGACTTTTTTGCTTTGGCTGGGAACAAAAATCTTCTGATTAGTGAGAACGAGTAATTGTCCATCTGGAGCAAGTGAATCTTTTTGATCTTGGATTTGTCCAAGTAAGTAGTGATGAGGATTCTTCTTAGGCAGGTGGCCTAAGTTCAGAACAACTCTATCGTAGAGAAGATCAGAGTGTTGCTCAGAAGTTGTGAAGAGGCTAATTTGCGCCGCCATATTTGTCTTTGAGCGATTATTCTTCTCGCGTGTGACTTTGAGAACAAAGTCTCTCGTAGATATTTTGCGACTTTTTGAATAAGTAACAAGAAAGTTGAGGAATTGCAGTTCTTGAGAAGTCTTAACAAAGGAATCACTAGAGCGATCACCTGTTGAAAAGTCAGGACAGATAATTTCTGACCAGTCGAGCTCAAGGTTCTTTTCTTGAGCAAGCCAGTGTCCTTGACCAAGGGATTCGATATGATCCCCTACGAATTTTGTATTAAGAATTTCGGGCTTCTCTAAGTGTTTGGCCCTTGGATATTCAAATTTCTCTTGTCTATTCCAAAGGGGAAAGAAGATAAGAAGTTCATTGATAAACTTTCCAAAGCTTTCGTGGGAAAGGGCATGACTATAGTTTTTGCAGTTGAAGTTAAGATTTGAGTTAGCACTCTTAATATCTCTATAAGAGCATAACTTCATGAGTTGAGTGGTAGAGACTTCACTAAAACTCTTTGATAATTCTGCTAATTGCTGAGCTATTTTTCCTGAAGGACGATACCATGAGTACTGGTTCATCTTAAGGGATTCGCAGTTGATCTCTTGTGAGCTGCCCTTCGTGAAAAGCTGACTAATAAATGTACTGGGATTTACAATATGATTGAGAGTAAAAGAAAAGTTCGTCGCTTCTGAGAAAGAGACGAGGAACTTCAATTTTAAAAGATATATCGTTGCGACTTTAAAGCAGTACTGTTCTAAGAACTGAGTTAAGAGTGGCTTATAAATGGATTGAGGATTCTTTACCTCGGACCAAAAGAGATCATAGTCATTTAAAGCTTCTAATTTTTCATGAAGGTCACTTAATAGAGTCTCGGGCATATCTGCAGAAATAAAAGACTCTTTATGAGAGTACTTGTATTCGCAATGTATGGCACTGGACATGGTTTTAGGAAATCCTGATGATGACTTAAAAGTGGCCAGAGCATCTTTCCACAACTCTTCTTGAAGCTTCTTTATGGCAACAGCTGGGCGAGAGAATAAAGATCCTCCTGACCAACCAGGTATGAAATATTTCTTAGGAAGAAAACGATCTTCATGAGCATCGAATTCATGATGTTCGTGGGGGAGAGGCGGTAGTATATCGCGCTTGAGCGCCGCTGATTCTTGAGTTCCTAGGTGGACATTGTAAGAATCTTTGTTTGATAGAGCATCTCTATCTAAAGCGCCGCCGCCTTTTAAATTTGATTGCAGCCAAGAATTGGCAGTGAACAATCCCTTACTCAATCCTAAGCTCCCAATATCTTTGATATTTTAAAATGGATCATATTTAGTTTGTCTCTTTTGTGGTTCGAAAATGTACCGCACTTTAGTTTGAGTTGTCATCGAAGAAACAAGGAAAAACAATGACATCCCAAATGTAAGTAGAGGAGGGTAGGACAAAAAAATGACATAAATTTAAAGTGTTTATGGTGCTTTGAGCTAGAAAGGAAGGACATTTTTCACCTCAGCGCCTTCTTGAGTGTAAAAGAAGATTAAAGAGTCTGAATAAATATTCCGATGAGACCTTTAGAGTGTAATTACAAGGACTTGATTTTAAGGCCGGAGGAAATTATGTCAGATAACGACAATACAGTAGATCAAAATTTTAATGATGCTGAGCTTCAGGACATTATGAATGAAATTGAAAGTCTTGAAAAAGAATTCAATGAACAAGAAGCGTCAGAGGAATCTACGGCCGAAGTTGAAATGGACAATGTCCAAGATGGTTCACCTGAGACTGTAGAGGCACATAGCAGCGAAGAAAGTGACGATGCACAAACTTATGAAGAACCCACTGCGCAAACAAGTAGTGAAGATTCTTTTGAAGGTGAAGCGATCGATGAAACTTTAGATGAAACGCTGGCCGAAGATGAAGGTTCAACTTCATTTGAAGCGGATAATGTTGTTTCGATGGAATCTCATCGTACTCAAACACAAACTACAACAGCGAGTCCTACAACCTCTGCGGGAGAGATGAGTTTCTCTGGTCAGGGTCAAATGGATTTTAATATGAACTTTTCTTTAGGAGGGAAGGAAGCTTCTCTCTCTGTAGAAGGGGGAAAGTTAACGGTATCGGTTGAAGGCGTAGAGCTTCATCTCTCGGAAGAGGGTTGTGAAGTTGAAATGGCCGGAGGTGTTCACTTTAGTGTTCCTCTAGACGGAAAAAGTACTGGTAAGAAAGCTGCTTAAGGTTTAAAAATAGATCATGTCGATTAAAATATTAGGGGGACTGGCCAAAGGCCGGTCCCTTTTAGTTCCTAAGGGACAATTGATTCGTCCTACCTCTGTCCTTCTGAAAAGAAGGCTCTTTGATTCGATTCAAGATTTTTCTGATTATGAGTTCTACGATATTTGTGCGGGAAGCGGCGCTATGGCGTTGGAAGCTTGGTCTAGAGGTGCACAAAAATGTTTCCTTCTAGAGAAGAATCGTTCTGTGTACTCATTGATGGTGAAAAATGTGGCGATGTTACAAGAGAAGTTTCCCTCGGAGTCAAAGATGAGGGTGATAGGCTCTCAAAATGGAGCGATGGAGAAGTGGTTAGGTCGCACCCAGGATTGTTTTAAAAATGAGCGGGCCGTTATCTTTGTAGATCCACCTTATGAAAAACATAATCTTTATAAGGACTACACTTTAAAAATTCTTAAAGATGAATCCGTTCAAGCGCAAATCTGGGTTGAGTCAGATAAAGATAAGGGGCTCCCCCTTGAGTATTGGCAGGATCAAGGACTCTCTCCTTATAAAGTGTATAAGCAAGGTGGAAGTTATATTGCTCTTTTTAAGCGATAATCTCAAGAATCCTCATTTTCAAATCTAACCCATTTAAGGCATAATTATCAAAATATACGAAAGGAATATTTATGAGCTTACCCTTACCTAAGAAGAAGGCCATTTATCCAGGTACTTTTGATCCTTATACTAATGGTCATGATGATATATTAAAAAGGGCCTTGAAAGTTTTTGATGAAGTGACCATTCTTGTGGCCGTTTCACCTTCAAAGAAATCTCTTTTTACTCGAGATGAAAGAGTGGAGATGATTGAAAAACATCTCGCTAATGAGCCTAGAGTGAAAGTGGACTCTTGGTCTGGACTTGTTGTTGAATATGCAAAGCAACACGATATTTTTGCTATTGTTAGAGGTTTAAGACCTACGGGTGATTTTGAAATGGAATTTCAAATGGCCTCCATGAATAACCATTTAAATGATGAGATCGACACTTTCTTTTTGCCCACGGGTGGAAAGCATTATTATATTTCTTCTTCTCTTGTAAAAGAACTCTACAAGCATGGAAGAGATATCTCGGACTTTGTTCCCCAATCAATTTTAGATTATTTAAAGAAATAATTACGTGCTAGGAGCGCTCCATGGAATTTAGCCAACGTGTAAATAAAATCTCTGAATCAATAACTCTTAAGCTTAATGCTAAGGCGACCCAAATGGCCGCCGATGGAAAGAAAGTTTATAACTTAACAGCTGGACAGCTTCCATTTCGTCCTATGAGTGAGTTTGTCGAATTGATTAGAAGTGAATCTGACTTTTTAAAATCTTTTCAGTATAGCCCTGTTGCGGGTTACCCTGAATTGAGAAAGAAGATAATGGATCACTTTGAGCAAACGAGAAAAGTCGACTTTGCTTCTCAAGGTGAGTTTGATGCTGTTGTTTGTAATGGTGGAAAACATGCCATTATTAATGTCATGCAAGCCCTTGTAGATGAAGGTGATGAAGTTGTTATCTTTTCACCTTATTGGGTATCCTATCCCGAAATGATTAATTTCTGTGGAGGAAATGAAGTCATTGTGGAAAGTAGTCCTTTCAATGTCTTTGTTCCCTCACTTGAAGAGTTAGAAAAGAAAATTACTGATAAGACAAAACTTGTGATTATCAATAGCCCCAATAATCCTACGGGAACTCACTATGATGATGAATGGATGAAGGGTTTTGCTGAGCTTATGGTTAAGTATCCTCATGTAAATATCATGTCTGATGAAATTTACTATGAGCTTTATTACTATGATCCAAAGCCCACATACTTCTATCAACACAGACCAGAGCTTCTTAAGCGAACGATTATTATTGAAGGGATTTCTAAGACATTGGCCTCTACAGGTTTACGAATTGGATTTATCCTTGCTCCTAAAGAGCTTACTTCCGTGGTTAATAAGCTTCAGGGACAGACTACCTCTGGAGCCAATTCACTTGTTCAAAGAGCATTATGCCAATTTGATTTTTCTAAGATTCCTGTTTTCTTAGAACCTATTAAAAAACACTTAAGAGATAATGTTGAAACTCTAGGTGCGGCCTTCAGTGAAAATAAATTAAGCCATGTTTGGTATCAACCGACTTCCGCTTTTTACTACTTTATTGATTTCTCAGGAGCGCCTGTGATGGAGCGCTTTAAGAAGGATGGGGGAGAAGAAGGCGATCACTCTGTGGCCATTTGCGAAGAGCTTCTTGAGAAGCATGGTCTGGCCATGGTTCCTGGAATGGCCTTTGGTACTGCTAATACGGCGCGCCTAAGTCTGGTTTCAGAAAAAAGTGAATTCAAACAAGCCGTTGATATTTTAATTAAATTCTTACTCGATTAATTTTTAAGCCCCTTTAAAGGGGCTTTTTTTAATAATAAACCTCGGGCCCCAACGGAACGATTCTCTTGGGGTTTAAGAAGTCATGTGAGTAGTAGTAGTGCTCTTTGATATGATCAATAAAGGTCGTTTGAGCAACACTGGGCAGACTATAAAGATTTTTAGTATAAGAGAGAAGATTTGGAAACTCAGATATCTTCTTTAAGTTACATTTAAAGTGTCCATAATAGACTGGATCAAATCTTAGAAGCGTTGTAATCAAGCGCACATCGGCTTCAGTTATTTGATCACCAACAAGAAAACGATTTCCTTTTAAATGCCCCTCGAGTTCTTCTAGTCCTTGGAATAATTCCTGAAAGGCTTCTTCATAAGCTTCTTGGTTTTGTGCGAATCCCGTTTTATAGACACCATTATTTATGGGTTCATAGATCAACTCATTCCAATGATCAATCTCTTCTCTAAGTTTCTGAGGATAAAGGTTAGGTGAATCAGAAGAAAATATTTCAAAAGCTTCATTGAAGATTCGAATGATTTCTGAAGATTCATTATTCACAATAGATTGAGTTTTCTTATCCCAAAGTACGGGCACAGTAACTTTAGTGGTAACTTGAGGGTCATGCATTTGATAAATCTCATAGAGATAGTTTTTTTGATAGAGGGAATCTCCTGTCGTGTTAGCGAAGTCGGAATCAAAGCTCCAACTTTTTTCAAGCATGTGAGGATGGACGACACTAACGGATATGTAATCTTCAAGCTGTTTAATTTTTCTGGTAATTAGGGTTCGATGGGCCCATGGACATGCATAACTGACATAGAGATGATAACGGTCTTTTTCAGGTTGATACTTAGGATGCTCTGGAGTGATTGTGTCTCTAAACTCACTCTTTTCCCGATCAAATTGGCCTTTACTGTTACTGGTCGTAACATTACCGCTTTGCCATTCACCTTTAATGAGATGTCCCATTACAATCCTCCTATCAGTTCATTGCTGATTATAGAGTTCATAAAGTTAAAAATCACAAAAGAAGCTTATACATTAACTAAATCAATGCTCTTGATAAAGATTCTCTATTAAGCTTTAAATTGTATTAGAGTTTTCTATCGCTTTTTCGGTGATGGTAATTTTCATGGCACCAAAGAATATCGAAATAAGGGGACTAATCATATTGAAGAAGCAATAAGGGGCATAGGAAAGGGTCGAGACACCGAGTACTCCTGCATTATAAGCTCCACCGCTATTCCATGGGATAAGAACAGAAGTCACGGTTCCTGCATCCTCAAGAGCTCGAGAGAGATTTTCAGGCGCAAGATTATAGTCATCATAGGCCTTTTTAAACATACGTCCTGGTACAACAATGGCCAGATATTGATCAGATGCTGTTGCATTTAAAAAGATACAACTTCCAATCGTGGCACCAATTAAGCTTCCTGTTCCTGAAACAAGTTTAAGTATGGAAGAGGCAATGACTTGTAACATTCCTGTAGCCTCAAGTGCGCCTCCAAAAACCATTGCGGAGAAGATTAACCATACGGTTGTGAGCATTCCTTCCATTCCACCGCGATTAAGAAGCTTATCTATCACTTCATGACCAGAATCGATGGTGAAGCCACTATAGGAAATTTTGATCACGATTTCATAGAGATCTTTTAAAGTATTATGGGCCATCATTTTTTGAAGAAGTTCTTGTTGAAAAATACAAGCAACGATTACGGCACTTAAGATACCAAAGGTAATGGCCGGTAGAGCGGGGATTTTCTTTCTGACTAAAAGAAGAACAATCACTGGAGGGATAAAAGTCCAAAGAGAAATGTTGAAGTGTTGATCAAGAACGGAAGTCAGTTGCATGATCTCACTTGTCTCCATCGCTACCGGACTTGAAGTGAGTCCAATAATCGTAAAAATAATAAGTGAAATTACGATGGCCGGGCCTGTTGTGTAGATCATATGTTTTATGTGAGTGAAGAGATCGGTTCCCGCCATGGCCGCAGCTAAATTAGTGGTATCCGAAAGGGGGGACATTTTATCTCCAAAGTAAGCTCCCGAGATGATCGCTCCAGCGACAAGTCCTGGATCAAAGCCAAGAGCCTGGCCAATACCGATGAGAGCAATCCCAATGGTTCCCGTCGTTGACCATGAACTACCTGTGGCAAGTGAGACCACACTGCAGGCGATACAAGTGATAGGAAGAAAAATATTGGGGGTGATCATTTTAAGCCCGTAGTAAATGAGAGCGGGAACCGTTCCACTAAGGATCCAAGTCCCAATAAGGGCACCAATAACAATAAGAATGATCATGGCCGAAAGGGCATTAGAAGCAGCATTATTGATGCCTTCTTCAATGGCCTTGAAGCGAATATTATACTTGAGAAAGCCAATCATCCCGGCCATCAGAGCACCTAACATGAGCGCCACTTGATTGGGCCCATAGGAAGCATTATCTTTAAAAATAATAACGTTGATAATGAGAAGAGTAACAAGAAATACGATAGGGATGAGGGAAAATAAGAGGCTCGGTTTTTTCATAGCCTATAACAATAAATTATTGAATAGGCTCCGTCTACTATTACAGTGCGTCGAGATTGATTTCGGCCAAAGAGATGGTAAGAACGGTTCTCTTGCCTTCACGTTGGCGAAACTTGCGACCTAGTTCGATTCCATAAAAGCCCAGCTTAATATCGAGGAAGAAGGCGTTAATTCCGAGACCCCATGAAGCGTAGCCACCATTGTATCCGGTGTAGATATCTATTAAGGGAAGGCGAGCTCTACCACCAAGTTTTATTTTAGAAGCACTTGAAGTTCCTGCATCGAGTGCATTTGAATAATCTAGCGCAAGGGTATAATCAAGTAGTCCTATATCTTGATTAAAAGATAAACCAAAGTTTAAGGATTGTTCTTGAGAAGGGATAGCGTAATCTCCTTCGGTCTTACTAAACTTTGTATCTCCAATATCAAGCCATGAAGCTCCAAAGGTTAAGCGGGTAGGTCCCATAAAAACATTATGTTCAAAGCCCAGATCAAATCCATAACCAGAGCCTTTGGAGTAACCTAGATTTTTTCTTATGGCCGAGTAATCATCAGAGTTTTGAATAATGTCGAGTAACTCGGTACCAAAGAGATCAAAGGTTCCCGTGAGTCCTTGGCGATTCATGGTCTTTAGTCCAAGACCAATAGTGCTTCGATGACCAGATGGATTTCGGCCACTACCACCATTTCCAAAATTAAAAGCGTAGCCCGCAGCAAATCCACGATCCAGACGATAGTCGAGATTGAGAACAGGATGAATTGCATTTTGGAGATCCATACTTGTTTTTGAAACGGCGAAGAAATTAAATCCAAAGTTAAGCATCTTAAGCGAAGGAGCCGCGGCCAATTCTAAATACATAGGATAGCCCAACACTCGATTGGCAATACCTTCAGCATCACTGGGAAAGTTTTGAAAACGATCAGAGAGTCCAACTCCCGGACTATCTAAACTTAAGTCTTTATCAAGAACATCTGGCACAGCAATATTAACTTTGAGAGGAACAATATGAACACCGCGATTTCTTCCAAGAGCTGCTGGATTATAGAAGAGGGTGTTTTCATCATCGGCCACTGCAGTAAAAGCATCACCCATCATTAAAGCTTCAGGACTTCTGCGAAGATAGCTGAACTGCGCATGAGTCTGTCCTAAAACTAATAAAAAAATAAGGGGTCCTAAAATTTTCTTCAATGGGCCTCGTTAAAGTGGAGTATAATCGTTGGTTAAAGCGCTTAACCTAGCTCTGTTTATATTTTAGAAGGTCTTAACAGATTTGGGCAGCGTGCAAATATGACCACATTACTCAGTAACGTCATAAAACCCCGAATATATGGAGTATTTAATAGGGGAATTCTTTGCATTCGGTATTTAATTTTCTACAATTTTAATAGGGCGGCTTTGTAATCCCATCAAAGCTGCTAATCATGGAGGATTCTATTGGATAAAACATTTGTTCTCGATACTAACGTCATTCTTTTTGACCCACAGGCCATTAATAAATTCGGAAAAAATAAAGTCGTCATCCCACTCATTGTTATTGAAGAAGTGGATCGCTTTAAGAAAGACCAAAATGAAAATGGACGAAATGCTCGTCACTTTTCTCGTATTATTGATGACCTCAGAATGCGTGGTAATCTGGTAGACGGAGTTGACCTTGATAACGGTGGAAAACTTTTTCTAACCGTTGATACCAAGCTGACTCATAAAGAAAATAAAACCATTGATTTAAGTATTAACGATAATATCATTTTAGGAGCAGCTCTTACCTGTAGAGATGCTGGAGAGAACACTCTCTTAATCACTAAAGATATTAATCTTCGCTTAAAGTCTGATGTTCTAGGCGTTCCTGCTGAAGATTACGGCCAAAGAGATGTCTCTGCTGACGAACTCTTTAAAGGTCAGCGCACGGTAGAAGTGGAAGAAGAATTAATTAACTTCTTTGAAACGCAAAAGCTTCTTCCCCTAAAAGATATTGGGGTTGAAGATGTTTGTCCTAATGAATACTTCATCATGCATCTTCCTGGTAATGATCGTCGTCGCGCCCTAGGTCGCTATGATGCAAAGAAGGAAGGCATTGTTCCTCTGGCCACTCTTAGAGAGGGGGTTTGGGGAATTTATCCGAAGAATATCGAACAACAATTTGCTCTTGATGCCCTTATGAACGATGAGATTCACTTAGTGTCTCTTGTAGGAAAGGCCGGTACAGGTAAGACGTTAATGGCCATTGCTGCTGGGCTTGAAAGAACTGTAGGGGATGAGAAATATAGTCGACTTCTTGTTTCCAGACCAATTCAGCCTATGGGACGTGACCTTGGATATTTACCAGGTGACGTGAATGAGAAGCTTGGTCCATGGATGCAGCCTATCTTTGATAATATGGACTTTCTCTTTGGACAGTACCGCGCGGATGGTACGGCCAGTTATGAAGATCTCATTAATCATGGTCTTCTGCATATTGAACCCCTTACGTACATTCGTGGGCGCTCTATTCCTGGACAATATTTAATTGTAGATGAGGCCCAAAACTTATCACCCCATGAAGTAAAAACGATTATTACTCGTGCAGGTGAAGGAACAAAGATTGTACTTACCGGTGATCCCTTCCAGATTGATAATCCTTATCTTGATGAAGTGAATAATGGTTTGGTCTATGCTCTTGAGAAAATGAAATCAGAAGCTATTGTAGGCCATACAGTTTTAACTCAAGGAGAGAGGTCTCCTCTTTCGGAAGCGGCTTCGCACTTATTGTAATTTATGGATAAAGAGTTTAAGCGGGCCCACCTTAGGGCTCCGCTAATAACAGATGCACTTTATATTCTCGATGAATTTGTCTTAAAGGCAAATCTCTTGAATATATCAGAAGGGGGGATTCTCGTTGATAATCTCCCCCGTGTTCCCGAAATAGCGGCCATTCCTTTGATGTTTCCTCTCATTGATTATCCTGAGTTTTCTCAGCTTCATGCTGATATTCTCTTGGCACTCAATATTCAGCAATTGGAAAAAAGGGTAATTCGCACCAAGGCGAGAATCGTGCGCTCTTTTGAAGGTCAATCTGATGTAGATAAAATTTTTGTCACAAAAATCGGATGTCAGTTTGTTGTTTGTAGTGATGAAGATCGCGAGCTAATTTCTCAGTATGTCTCTCGCTATGGAAAAAACCTCATTTACTATCTCGGTTTATTTGAAGGAAGAGGCCAAAAGAGTGGCAATCTCGATGTCCTAAGAAAGGTTGCCGATCTTTTGGGTTACGATTCTACTATGCAAATAGGAATGCTAAGGCTTAAGGCCTTACACGATTATCAATCTCTTGAGTCACTATAGGGACATGAAGAAATATCAAAACTTCGATTCTTCTTTAGGGCGCTTTCGCAATCATGAGCACCTTGCTTCAACTAATCCTAATTGGAAAAATATTCTCTCTTCCATGGCGCAGTCTCTACAAGGTGTGAAAGATCGTTATCCCAAAGAGAAGCTACCGCAGGTTATTCCTGACTTCAAAAAATTTAATTCTGAAGATGAATTACAGTTTATCTGGTTTGGTCATTCAAGTATTTTACTTCGCTTTGAAGCGATCACCATTTTCTTTGATCCCGTATTATTAAGTAGTGCTTCTCCTTTTTCTTTTTTTTGTAAGCGCTTTCAAGAACCTGTCGTAAAAATGGAAGAGATTCCCACTCCAGATTTCATCGTACTCTCTCATAATCACCATGATCACTATGATGAAGCCGTTGTTCAATTCTATGCTAAGAAAAAAGTTCAATTCATTGTTCCGCTCAAGTTAGGGGACTATTTAACCAAGCATGGAGTGGACAGTGAAAATATATGTGAGTTGGACTGGGGAGAGATGCAATCCTTCCATGGACTGGACTTTCATTGTACTCCAGCATTGCACTCTTCAGGTCGTGGGTTAAAAGATCAAAACCTTTCTCTATGGTCATCTTGGTTAATCAAAAATGATAAACATAAGGTCTACTTTTCAGGTGATTCAGGTTACGCAGATCACTTTAAAGAAATTGGTGAAGAATTTGGTCCAATTGATTTAGTTTTTATGGAAAATGGTCAATATGATAAGAGATGGCCTCATGCTCATATGTTTCCAGAAGAATCTGTTTGGGCGTTTAATGAATTAAAAGGGAAGTGTTTTGTTCCCATTCATTGGGGAATGTTTGCCCTGGCCTATCATCCTTGGTTTGAAAGTGTGGATAAGAGTTATGACATTCTTAAAGAGTATTCACAGAAATACTTTTGTCCGCAGTTAGGGCAAATCGTTAGTCCTCTAAAAGAAGAGAGTATTCTTCCTTGGTGGCGGGATTAATTTTGAGAAATGCTTTTAAGTGTGTTTATCTTTTGTAGGATAACTTCATTTTCAAAAGGTTTAGAATTGAATTGATCCCATTTATAAGAGGAAGTCATTTGTTCTAGGTTTAAATAAGTATCGCCAACGCTCTTTAAATCATCTTCTATTTTTGTCACTTGTAATCCGCGTAATTCAAACTTTCCTTCTACTTTTTCTTTGTAGAAGAGGTAACCATGAAAACTAAGGGTGAGATCTTGATATCCCTCAATACTTTTAAATAGCTGACTGGTTTGAGCAAAGGGTTTTCCTTCATAGTAGAGGGTTCCTTCTAAGAGGTAGTCTCCTGCGGTATAAAAATTAAAGCGATTGGTAAAGAAGAGATCACCATGGGCATCAAGATTACTTTCAACGGTTTTTAAATGATCAAAGTAATGGGCATTCACTTGAGTAGAAAGTGAGGCGAAGGCCTTTGCTTTTGATGTCTTGGCCAAGATGGAGAAGTATTTCTTTCCTAGAGGCATATCTTTTGGATTTATACGTACTTGATAGACTCCAAGGCCTTGAGAGTGAATTGGGTATTTAATATTATTTTCATCGCGAACTTCAATTTGAGAAGCAATGGGTTGACCTTTATAGAGGGTTCTCACTTTTATATGGTAGCTATCCATCAACTTATCAAGGTAATAATGAGAAGGAACTACTTCTAGAGAGTATTTAGAATCTTCTTCTCCAAGACTCACTTTCTTCTTAGTTTCAAATTTATGCGCTATAAGATCTGAGTTCTTTAATTTGATGAGCTGAGGAGGGAAATCTTTATGTTGCTCATAAGTGGCCAATGTCTGATTGATTTTGCGCTTAAAAGGAGCCGCTGTCTTATCTTTGATTTGATGGGAGCTTGCGGGAGTTCTTTGCTTTTGCATATGACTCAATTTAGAAAAAGAACTTCTTATATCGTAGTCATTGAAGTGAGTGTTTTGATCGCCCATGAAAACAGGCAGAGCGATAAGAGCAGCACTAAAAGAGAAGAATAGGATGGCCTTTTTCTTTTTCATTACCCTTACTTTGTCATGAACATGAAGTCTCGTATCTTTCTAAATTCGAGATGCCCATACTCATCTGTATGAAAGAAGTCTTCCATAAATCCAGGATCAAGTTTTTCACACTGAGATTGGCTATTTTTCATAATTTGTTTTTCAACACAACCCTTGGCCGCATAAAGAGGGAGAGTATCATCATTTTGATTTCTCACTCCTTTTCTAAAGTCATTAAAACTCACGAGGTGCTTGCCAAGAACGAGACCTGTTGTTCCTAGGTAGCCATTATCCTTTGTTGAATAGATGAGGTAGGTCGGAATACCTGCTGAACTTACTTTATTACCCACATTATCCACTTCTGAAGTGGAGAGTCCTCTCACACAAGAAGTTCCCAATAATTCAACAATCGCCCTGGTTAGTCGATTGGCACAGACTACATCCATAAGAGGGGTTCCATGATAGGCGCCGGTAAAAGCATATACCTCAGTTGTTCTCTTATAGATTTTTACATAGGGGTGATCGGGAAAAGCATTTTGAAAAAGATTTCCCTTTCCAAGAATATAATGAACAACAGCTGCACCATAACTATGGGGCCTAAGGACAACGGGTTGTGCATAGGAGCATGTTTCCATTTTTTCAAGAATTCCATTGGCCACTGTTGGAGCGGCGACTTCGATTTCTTCTGAAGAATCCCAAGTGACTTGATTGGGAAGATCTCCGAAATACTCAGTACTGCTCTTTTTGAAAGAGAAGCCATGAACTAAGATGTCACAACTTTCACTGGCCAAAGTGCTAGTCGCAAGGAAAAGAAAAATAAACGCCGTTATATTTTTTAGTTTTATCATAGCTACCGGTTCGGAATTTCTTCATTATTCTTTATAAAGCAGAATAAAGAACTAGTTTAACTATGAATTGAATTTTAGGAAAGGAACGCTTGATTGAGATGGTCGGATATTGCCCTCGCTAATTTAGATATTAAAATTAACGAGGATGATTCTAATGATTGAATTCTTTTAATTTCTTTTCTAGTTTGTCACGCATTTTAGAGAAGCTCTCGGCAAGTCCATGTGAATTACCAATTCGCTCACCAAGTTCTTTTAAAACTAGGTTGGATTTTCTAATCATCTCTCTTGTTGATCCAGCTTCATTAAGCTCCTCAATGACAACAGAAGTTTCATCAATAAGTTGTGAAAAGCTTAAGGCCTTCAAATAACGAGATAGTGCGCTATCTTGAGCTTGAACAGCTAAATTATTCTTAGCGGCCTTAAAACTAATGATGTTACTAAGAGAGGCAACGTTATTTTCTGTATTCACGGTTTCTTACCCTTATTAAAAAGTTTTCCCTGCCAGAGTGTTTTGACAGCTTCGACACACTCTTTCAATAGAGCGTTTTTACAAGTGAACTTTTTACCGGATATTTTTTTAACAGAAATATTTAATCCTATCTAATCTGGATATGATCATCATAAAGTTAGGTACTTAGATGTTTTTAAAGTGTTCACAGTAGAAAACTGATAAGGCATCACGAGAGGTTGATTCTTTTTTTCTAATACTAAGCTATTGAAAATATTGGTTTTCTTAAAAAAATAATGAACTTCTTAGAGAACAGGGTCGTTATCGAGACCTTTATTATGTCTTTGGCGTATTTTCTTGTGAATGAACCAGCCAGAGATACCCGAAGCAAATAAGATAAAGAGAAT
Organism: Bacteriovoracaceae bacterium; assembly: GCA_048266825.1. GTDB lineage: Bacteria > Bdellovibrionota > Bacteriovoracia > Bacteriovoracales > Bacteriovoracaceae. The sequence goes on from JBLWYP010000006.1 coordinate 109,217, forward strand.
CATATTGAATTGCTTAACAACACTTATTACGGCTTCTCCATAAGTATAGTAGAGCCAGAAAAAGAAAATACAGCTTGCGACACAAGCAATGAAATCACTAATGGCAAATTTCCACGCGTTCATTTTACCAAGTCCGGCCGTGAGAAAGAGAGCGTTACGTACTCCAAAGGGAATGAAGCGACCGATGAGAAGAGTGAAAATTCCATACTTTGAATAGAAGCCATTTATTTTATCGAGCTTTTCATCGTTGATCATTTTCGAAAAGAATTTAATTTTAAAAAGCTTGGGACCTAGGTAGCGACCCATAAAAGAATAGCAAATAAGATCAGAGATATAGGCTCCTAGAAAAACGCCAGCAAAGAGCTCATACTTGAGGTGAGGGTTCTTGATCGCAATCAATGCACTGGTTAAAAGCATAAGGTCTTCAGATACGGGGAGATTAAAGCCTGCAAGAACCAAAAGCCCAAAGAAGGCATAGGGCGCGTAATAAATATTGGCTTGAACAAAATCTAAGAATAGTTCCAATGTAGTTACCTCATAAATTTATGAATGGCCTGTGCGGCAGTTTGGATGTGATCTTCTAGGTGAAGTCCTGAGCTCTTGCGTGGCTTCCAGCTATGATCCCCATCTTCAAGCCAACAGAACTTGATCTTTGAGGATAGGGGATATTGCATGCACTCTTCTTTCTTGCCCATGGTATCGCGAGTCCCCTGAATAATTAGGGATCTCGTTTTTAATTCTCTCAGATGAGCGATTCTTTCACCAGGCTCTTTGCCCGGAGCATGAAAGGGGAAGCCCAGGGCTATGAGCCCGCTGGGTTTCAATTCATCGGCAACTAATGAGGCCATACGACCACCCATAGATTTTCCACCTATATAGATAGATTCATTCTTGGTCGCAACTTTGGCATAGACTTCATGCCAAGTCTCTAGAAGGACTCGCTGTGTATTGGGGGGGCGCTTGCTGCCTGAAGCTCTTCGCTCCTGCATATAAGGGAATTCAAAGCGAACCACCTGGATCTCTCTGTCCACCAAAGACTGAGTCATTTGATTCATCCATTCACTATCCATGGGAGCTCCTGCTCCATGGGCCATAATGAATACTCGCTTGAATTTTGTTCCCGCTATTTTTAACTTAATAATGACCTCAAACTGTCTTTCAAATAAGAAATAATATACAGACTCTTTTAATCTTTTCCAATGAGATTCAATTGGCCACAAAGAGTACACTTTTAGAAATAGGAGAGTGTTTAAGTGCGTTAATGACTAAACAAAAAATCGAAATGGTCAGTAATTGATGATGTGTAAGTAAATTTCTTTAATATCTATAATTTAATGTTGTTACCGGTCTTGTAATTAATAAAAGTCACTTTTATTCTAAACAGCTAAAGGTATTGATCTATTAGGTCGAAACGTTCAATGAAATCAATAATTTTACATTGCTTGTCAAAATACCTTGTTTGAAAAGAATAATAACATCAAAGGTTTTGAAAAGTTTCAGGAGAATGAAAATGAGTGATAATCACGGTTTCCCAAGTATGCATATTCCCAATCCTATTGTAATCGAGCAAACGGCTCGTGGTGAGAGGCAATATGATATCTACTCAAGACTTCTTCTTGATAGAATTATTTTTCTTGGTACTCAAGTTAATGATACGGTTGCCAATCTATTGATTGCGCAAATGCTATTTTTAGAACAAAACAATCCAGAAGATCCGATTCACTTTTATATTAATAGTCCAGGTGGTTCTGTTTATGCAGGACTTGGAATTTACGATATTATGCAACACGTTTCTTGTCCGGTTTATACTTACTGTGTAGGTATGGCCGCTTCAATGGGCTCTCTACTTCTTAGTGCTGGGGAAGCTGGTTATCGCCATGCTCTTCCACACTCTAGAATTATGATTCACCAACCACTTGGTGGAGCAAGAGGGCAGTGTTCAGATATCCAAATTCAAGCTGAAGAAATTCAGACTTTAAAAGATCAATTGAATGGTATCTATATTAAGCACTCACCAAAAGATCTGAGTAAAGAGCAGATTGAAAAGTGGACTGATAGAGATAATTATCTTGATCCTGTTAAGGCCGTTGAAATGGGTCTTATTGATCAAGTGATTAACCCAAAAGGTAAAGTAACAACTAAGTAATAAAGAATTAAATATAGACTTCAAGTAAAGGACAAAGACAATGGCCAAAGAAAAAGGCAGCTACAATAGCTCTCTTCATTGTAACTTCTGTGGGAAGTCACAGAAGGAAGTAAAGAAACTTATTGCAGGCCCAGGTGTATACGTTTGTGACGAATGTATTGAGCTATGTAATGACATTATCTATGAAGACTCTCTAAAGAGTACTTCAAAAGCTAGTCTTGATAATGTTCCTAAGCCTCACGAAATTAAAGAGCATCTCGATGAGTATGTGATTGGACAAGATAGAGCTAAGAAAATTATCTCTGTTGCTGTTCATAATCATTACAAGAGAATCTCTCATGGTGGTGGTAAAGGTAAGGACGAAGTTGAATTGGCCAAGTCAAATATCCTCTTAGCTGGACCAACAGGTTCGGGTAAGACGTTGATTGCTCAATCACTTGCTAAATACTTAAATGTTCCTTTTGCGATTGCTGATGCAACATCACTTACAGAAGCCGGATACGTTGGGGAAGATGTTGAGAATATTATTCTTAATCTTCTTCAGTCTTGTGACTACGATGTGGAAAGAGCAGAGCGTGGAATCGTCTACATTGATGAGATTGATAAGATTGCAAGAAAGTCTGAGAATCCATCGATCACACGTGATGTTTCTGGTGAAGGGGTGCAGCAGGCACTACTTAAACTAGTAGAGGGAACTGTTGCTTCTGTACCACCAAAGGGGGGACGTAAGCATCCTCAACAAGAATTCATTCAAGTTAATACTAAGAATATTCTTTTCATTGTTGCAGGTGCTTTTGTAGGACTTGATAAAATTATTGAGAAGCGTATGACAAAGCGTCCTCTTGGTCTTACTTCTAAGGCAAAAGATGGTGAGCAATCAGTTGTAGAAAAACTTGGTGGGATTGAAGCAGAAGATCTTTCTCGCTTTGGTTTAATTCCTGAATTCATTGGACGTCTTCCCGTTAACGCTCTTTTACAAGAGCTTGATGAAGAAGCGCTTGTAAGAATTCTTACTGAACCCAAGAACGCGATTACAAAACAATATAAGAAGCTTTTTGAACTTGATGGTATCGTGCTTGATTTTGATGCTGATGCATTACAAGAAGTGGCCAAGATTGCTATCAAGAAGAGAACGGGAGCTCGTGGTCTTCGTGCCATCTTAGAGCAAACGATGCTTGATGTAATGTATGACATTCCTTCTAATGACAAGATCAATAGAGTTATCATTACAAGAGATTCAATCCTAGGAATTCAAACTCCAACTCTTGAAGAAGGGGAGAGGATTCAACCAGTAAAGCAGGAAGAAACAACTTTCGGTGCTAAAAATAAGATTGAGTCAGCCTAAGATTTAGATCTAAGGAAAAAAATATTTCAACTTACAAAGGCCATCATTTCTCATGATGGCCTTTTTTTTTATTATTGAGGGTGGGAAGTGCCTGTAAATTCGTGAGATTAAATTTTAACTATTTATTAATACAGAAGTTATTAATATTTTTAGGGAAATAATGACCTTCTTATTTTTTTTGAAATCGATCGGCTTTTGGGGTTACAATAATAGTAAGACTTGAAGACCCTAGATTCATGGAAGATGCTAGGTCAGGTAATTTTTAGTCTGTAGTACAGGAGGTGCTATGTCCACAAAGTCAAATGAGAGTTCTTCTAAATTTCCTCTCCTTCCACTAAGGGATGTTATTATATTCCCGCACATGGTAGTTCCTTTATTCGTAGGTCGTGAAAAATCGATTGCCGCTCTTGAAGAAGCTGCTAAGAATAACAATGAACTCTTTTTGGTAACCCAAAAGGATGCAAGCGTACTTAACCCTGACCGCGAAGACATTTATAATGTTGGTACAGTGGTTAACATCATTCAGATGCTACGCCTTCCCGATAATACCGTTAAGGTTTTAATCGAAGGGAAGTACAGAGCTCGTATTGATGAGCTTGAAGCTACTCCAGAAGGGTATTGGGCCAATGTAACCAAGGCCGTATCTGAGACGGATAGTGCCGTAAATCTTGAAGCGACCATGAGAAGCATCAAGTCTATCTTTGAACAATACGTGAAACTTAATAAGAGAATTCCACCAGAACTTCTGATGAGTATTTCTTCTATTACTGATCCTTCACGCTTAGCCGATATTATCGTTGCTCACTTAACGATGAAAATTCCTGAGAAGCAAGAAATCCTTGAGGCCACAGATGTGGAGCAAAGATTAAGACTTCTTCTTGAGAAGATGCAAGGTGAAATTGAAATCATCAATGTAGAAAGACGTATTCGTTCACGTGTTAAGACACAAATGGAAAAAAGCCAGAAAGAGTACTACCTCAATGAACAAATGAATGCGATTCAAAAAGAACTTGGACAAAAAGATGAAAAATCTGAAGTTCAAGAGATGGAAGAGAAGCTTGCAGCAAAGGATATGCCTGATGAAGCTCGCTCCCGTGTAGAAAAAGAAATGAAAAAGCTCAAGTCAATGTCTCCCATGAGTGCAGAAGCTGCGGTTGTGAGAAATTATGTTGATTGGATGCTTAATCTTCCATGGTTTGAATATACTGAAGACAATAATTCCGTAGCTCATGCTCGTGAAGTTCTTGATTCTCATCATTATGGAATGCAAGAAGTAAAAGATAGAATTGTAGAATACCTCGCCGTAAGATCTCTTCTTAAAGAAGAGGGAAAGGGAACGATCCTTTGTCTTGCTGGTCCTCCAGGGGTAGGGAAAACTTCTATCGCTCGCTCGCTTGCTGAATCACTTGGACGTAATTTTCAGAGAATTTCTCTGGGTGGTGTACGTGATGAATCTGAGATTCGTGGACACAGAAGAACTTATGTAGGAGCGATGCCTGGTAAGATTATGAATGCTCTTAAAAAAGCAGGAACATCAAATCCCATGATCCTTCTTGATGAAATCGATAAAATGACTTCAGATATGCGTGGTGATCCAGCTGCAGCAATGCTTGAAGTTCTTGATCCTGAGCAAAATAAAAACTTTGCCGATCATTATATCGAAGTAGAGTACGATCTCTCTAAAGTAATGTTTATTATGACAGCAAATGATCTTTCAAAAATTCCTGGTCCACTTAGAGACAGAATGGAGATCATCAATGTGACGGGTTATACACCGACAGAGAAGCTTCAAATTGGTAAGAACTATCTTCTTCCCAAAGCGATCAAAGGCAATGGTCTTGATGAGTATGAAGTTGCTATGACGGATAAAGTTGGCGTTGAAATTGTTCGCGGATGGACAAAAGAAGCAGGTGTTCGTGGTTATGAAAGACTATTGAATACTGTTTGTAGAAAAATCGCCACTGAAGTAGTTGAAAAAGAACATCCTACAGGTAAGAAGTTTAAGGTAACGAGCAAACAGCTCCCTAAGTATTTAGGACCTAAGAAGTTTGAGGGAACCGATACCGAAGCTGAACCGACTGTAGGACTTGTAAATGGATTGGCCTGGACTTCGGTCGGCGGTGAACTCCTCCACATAGAAGTGGTCACCGTTCCTGGGAAAGGGCAGATCCAAATTACTGGAAAGCTAGGAGACGTCATGCAAGAGTCAGCGCGAGCTGCTCTAAGTTATGTCAGATCAATTAGTGATCGTCTTGGGATCGATACCGAATGGTATGACAAGAATGATATCCATATTCACGTACCTGAGGGGGCGACACCTAAGGACGGACCATCGGCAGGGATCACTATGGTGACTGCTCTTACTTCTGCGATCACTGGTATTAAAGTACAGCAGAACGTGGCCATGACAGGTGAAGTAACCATTCGTGGACGAGTTCTTCCGATTGGTGGACTTAAAGAGAAAATGTTGGCGGCGAAACAACATGGCATTACAACGATTTTAATCCCAGCGAAGAATGCAAAAGATATTGCAGATATTCCTGAGGAGATCAAGTCGGGAATTAATGTTATTCCATGTACACATGTTGAAGAAGTTCTTCGTGTGGCCTTAGAGCTTACTCAACCAGAGAAGTTCATGCAGGTAGTGGGACTTAAAGTTCTTAAAGGTGAGCAAGAAAGTGGTCAACAAGTGGCCAACTAAAAGTTCAACTTAATATTTATTGCGTAATTAATGAGGCCTTCTTGAAAAAGAAGGCCTTTCTTTTTTTAGATTTAGAATTCGTCGAAGAGAATACCTTCATCTAATTCACAGTTAATCATCTCAGCTGTGAAGACTTCTGCAGCGGCCGTGGCCACACAGTTATAAGTAAGAACTTCAAGACCAAAAACTGCATCAAATTCTTCTACATCGTAAGAGAATTCAACAGTAGTAAGGGCTGGAGTTGATCCAAGAGCTGGAACTTTTACTAATGTTGTTACATTGTAGATATCTTCAGCTGAAACATTGAGAAGATTGGAGAGTTGAGCTGTGTAGTTGCTAGCAAAAGCGCTAAGGCCAAAAGTAGCAGCAAGTATAAGTACTAGTTTTTTCATGATAGATCCCCCGAGAATCGATAATAACTTTTTGCTAAATTACTCCCAAGAAATGGTAAGAACAATCCAAAGTGTAATTTTTTCGTTGACAATAAAGAGGAAAACCTTTAAATTTTCTTTCACCGAATCAGATACGAATTCGGGCGTGTAGCTCAGTGGGAGAGCGCTGCCCTTACAAGGCAGATGTCGCAGGTTCAATCCCTGCCACGCCCACCAGATTTATATAAAAGCCAGCTCTTATGAGCTGGCTTTTTTTTGCCCAAAATCCTCTCCTCGATATTGAAATATTCACTATGTATGTAAATTACATACTATTGGGCACATTTCATGGCCCTCACCTCTAATATTAGCTAAGACTAGCTAGGTCTAAACAAAGATAGGGAAGGTATGGGGAAGTCTGATTCAAGAAGAAAGTTTCTGATTAATACGGCGACTATTGGTGCTGGGATGATGCTGCCTGTAAAAACGTTAGCTTCTCTGAGTCATATTCAAGTACAGTCAGAGCCTGACTTTATTATCGTGGGTTCTGGTGCTGGTGGCGGTCCTTTGGCTGCCAGATTGGCCAGACGTGGCTACTATGTAGTGTTACTTGAAGCCGGACGAGATCATAAGGATCCTAATCAACCTGAATTAGCTGCGGTAGAACAAAGAATTCCCGCCTATCAAGGTGTATCTACAGAAATTGATCAGTGGAGCTGGAATTACTATGTTCGCCACTCAGATATGGCCCCTGGTAAACGCTCAACTTCCTTTCGTTTTGATGATCGTAAAGATTCAAAGTTTGTAAAAGAAGAAAATGGCATTCTCTATCCACGCGCATCGGCCCTAGGGGGATGTACCATCCATAATGCTATGATCACTATGATTGCTGATCCTCAGGATTGGGATAATATTAAGAATCTCACTGGAGATGCTTCTTGGAATAGCAAAGAAATGCAGCGCCTCTTTATTGATCGCATTCGCAATAAGCGCTATGGCTCAGGAATTTTTTCTGGCAATCGATATGAGAGTCGCAATTATCTAAGAGGAAGTGAAGGAAATTGGCTGAGCAATGAGAGACCTAATCCTGGTCTCGTCGCCTTTGATGAGAACCTAAGAGATACAACCTTTGGTAGCGTTTTTAGGAGCCTTTGGAATGGAACAAAGCTCCTCAGTGATCCTAATGGGAGCCCATATTCAGGTCGCAAAGAGGGGGCTTACTTCACCCCTATGGCCTCAAGAGATGGGCTTCGAAGTTCTCCTCGAGAATGGCTATTGGAAACGCAAAATTCAAGTAAAGGGCGTCTTGAAATTCGCACAGGACATTTTGTCACGAATCTTCTTTTTGGAGATAAATCACCCGATGGAAAGCATAAAGTCATTGGAGTGGAAGGGCTTCATCACGAGTTGAATCTTTATGAAGCATCACCTGAATATAAAAGTAGTAGCCGTAAAAATGCTAAGGCCTTTGGTTTAAGGGCCAAGCATGAAGTTATCCTATCTGGAGGGGCTTTTAATACGCCTCAGCTTCTTATGCTCTCGGGGATTGGGGATAAGCGCGAGCTAGAACGCCACAGTATTGCCACGAGAGTAAACTTGCCTGGAGTCGGGCGTAATCTTCAAGATCGCTACGAATTTGGAGTTGTCGCCAAATTTAAAAATAACACCAGCTCATTGGCCAACTGTACTTTTGATCCCAAGAACGATCCTTGCTTAGATGAATATTTAGAAACCGATGATAGATCAAGCCACCTTTACTCCAGCAATGGAGTGCTCGTAGGGCATATTAAAAAATCAAAATCCGCTAAGAAAGAAAGTGCTGCCGACTTATTTGTCTTTGCCACTCCCGGAGACTTTCGTGGTTATTCACCGAATTGGTCTAAGAAAGCGACGGCCAATTCCGATCGACTTACCTGGGCCGTACTGAAAGGTCATACCAGAAATACAGAAGGCTACGTAAAACTTAAGAGTAAGAATCCCCATGAAAGACCAGAAATAAACTTCATGAATTTTGCGCAGGGGAGAGAGTCTGATCTTGATGCACTAATGGAAGGGGTTGAATTGGCCCATAAGCTCAATGGTAACTTAATGGATAAAGGTCGAGGAGTCTTAAAAGAAGAAATCTGGCCACCCAAGAAAAATCCAGAAACAGGCCTTCCCTTTACCAGCAAAGAGCTGAGAAGCTTTGTCACTCAAGAGTCCTGGGGACATCACGCTTCTTGTACTTGTAAAATGGGTCCTACGCCTGAAAAGGGAGATGTGGTTAATTCAAAGTTTCAAGTTCATGGTGTTGATGGGTTACGAATCGTAGATGCCTCTGTATTTCCGAATATTCCAGGCTTATTTATTGCGGCCCCCATTTATACCATTGCCGAAAAGGCTGCAGATGAGTTAACTAAGAAGTACAAAAAATAGTTTATTTCTTATATGATTAAATCTCTGGAAACAGAATTTATTTTAAGAAGCCTTATTTTTTATAATATCTAGCCTTTCTATCGAGAAACTCCTTGTATGAAATAGGATTTAGAGAGAATATAAAATTAAGTTATGAAACCAAGCATTAGATTCTTAATCATATTCTTATTTGCCTCACTTTTTGCTGTTACAGCAATTGAGAAGACTTCCACGCGATTTTCTGAAGTATCTGAAACTGATGTGGAAATCGAATTCACTGATGAATCTGAAAATAATGATGACGTAAAGTCATTTCATATTTCTTATTACCATACTGAACTTCACTTAAACTTAAGACGTTCATTTGTGTTAGGAAAGCAATCGCTTCCCATTCATAGAAATCGCTCTTTTCACTTCTCCCTAAATCGTATCTATTATCCTCAAGGCCCACCTCAAGCTTGTTAATTTTCTTTGTTGAATATCGACACTGATATTCATTCTCAACATTAGAATTTAAATTCTTAAAACTCGCGCTGTCTTTGACTTGGACTTTCACGTGTTGTTTTTTAAGAATAAAGGAATTAACAAAATGAAAGGTTTAACGAACCACGCTCGCAGTGTTCTATTCATCGCTGTAAGCTTTATCGGCCTTAGTGCTTGCGACTCTAAACACGCAGGGCACGAAGCTCATATCTATAAAGTGACTCATCCTTGGAAACAAGACTTAAAAATAGGTAAGGAGTATGTCGCTCAGATTCATGCCATTCAACATATCGAATTACGCGCTTACGAAAGAGGTTATTTACAAAAAGCATATGTAGATGAAGGACAAAAAGTAGTCAAAGATCAAGAGATGTTTCAGCTCATGCCCCTTTTGATGGAAGCAGAGTATGAGAAAGCTCGCGCTGAATTTGATGTGGCCGAAATTGAATATAAGAACACTTCCAATCTTGCTAAGAGAAAAGTGGTCTCTGCAAATGAGCTAGCGCTGTCAAAGGCGCATCTCAATAGGGCCAAAGCTGAACTTAAATTGGCTCAAACTCATCTCGATTTTACGACCATTAAGGCTCCTTTTTCAGGGATAATGGATCGCTTTCATGTGCGATTAGGAAGTTTAGTAGAAGAAGGGGAGTTACTCACCAGTCTGGCAGACAACTCGCAGATGTGGGTCTATTTCAATGTCTCCGAAACGGATTATCTCAATTTTATGGGCGAAAAAAAGAATAAACTCTCTTTGCCAGTAAAGCTGATCTTGGCCAATGGCAAAGAGTTTGGATACGTGGGGAAAATCGATACGATTGAAGCAGACTTTAATAATGAGACAGGAAATGTCGCCTTTAGGGCAACTTTTGATAATCCTGATGGACTACTCCGACATGGAGAGACGGGAACGGTTTTACTTGATGATCCAGTCAGTGATGCATTGGTCATTCCCCAAAAAGCTACTTTTGAAATTTTAGATAAGAAATATGTCTATGTTGTAGGTAAAGATCATGTTGTTCACTCTAGGGAGATTGAAGTGACTGATGATGATGTCGCCCACCTTTTTATCATTCAAAAAGGTCTTAGCGAAAGTGACGTTGTCATTATTGATGGAATCAAAAAAGTGCGCCATGGAGATAAGATTGAATTCGATCTCTTGAACACTAAGACCATCGCTGAAAGTCTCGATCTACCTGTAGAGTAATCGATGGACCTAAATCTTTAACTAGAGAGTTTACTATGTTTCAAAAGTTTATTCACAGACCCGTGTTGGCCATTGTGATTTCTATTGTGATTGTATTTATTGGTTTCTTGGCCATGGGAACCCTTCCTGTTGCTCAATTTCCAAATGTTGCTCCTCCACGAATTGTGGTTAATGTCTCCTTTCCTGGAGCGAGTGGAGAGGTTTTAATTAAGTCCGCACTTATTCCATTGGAGCAGTCGATTAACGGTGTTCAAGGAATGAGATACATTACTTCTGATGCGACGAGTGCTGGAGAAGCGACCATTCAGGTTCTTTTTGAGCTGGGGACCGACCCTAATGAGGCCCTTGTTCTTGTGAAGAATAGAGTGGATCAAGTGATGAATAGACTTCCTCCTCTTGTACAAATTGAAGGAGTTATTGTTCAAAAAGTTCAACCTTCCATGCTTATGTATGTAAATCTTTTCAGTAAGGATAAAGGAGCGGACGAGAAGTTTCTTTTTAATTATGCCAATATCAATATTATACCCGAGCTTAAAAGAGTGAAAGGGATTGCGAGTGCTCAAATTCTTGGAGCTCGTCAGTATGCCATGAGAATATGGCTTAATCCTGATCGTATGCGAGCCTATAATGTTTCCACTGAAGAAGTTATGGAAGCTGTGCAGGAGCAAAGTTTTATCGGACGTCCCGGTCGAATAGGAAGAAGTTCTGGTAAGACGGCTCAATCACTTGAGTACGTTCTGGTCTACAAAGGACGCTACAATAAGGCCGAAGAATATGAAAATATAATAATTCGGGCTAATGGTGAAGGAGAGATTCTTTATTTAAAAAATATAGCTAAAGTGGAACTCGATAGTGAGTTCTATAATATCTACTCTAATGTTGATGGTCATCCTTCTGCAGCGATCACACTAAAACAAACCTATGGCAGTAATGCCACTGAGGTTATTGAAAACGTCAAAAAGAAGCTCGAAGAACTACAAATTCGTTTTCCGGAAGGAATGGAATATAAGGTAAGTTACGATGTTTCTAAGTTCTTAGATGCTTCCATTGAAAAAGTGATCCACACTCTCTTTGAAGCCTTTATACTCGTGGCCTTGGTGGTCTTTATTTTCCTCGGTGATTGGCGCTCGACACTCATTCCGACTATTGCCGTCCCCGTCTCTTTGATTGGAGCTTTTATCTTCATGCAAATATTTGGCATGTCCATTAATATGGTGACCCTCTTTGCACTTGTATTGGCCATTGGGATTGTTGTGGATGATGCGATTGTTGTCGTAGAGGCCGTGCATGCTAAAATGGCCGAGAAGGGACTCTCTCCTTATAAAGCAGTTCAAGAAGTATTAGGTGAAATTAGTGGCGCCGTGATTGCGATTACTTTGCTGATGACGGCCGTGTTCGTACCTGTTGCTTTTATGGTTGGACCTGTTGGCGTTTTCTTTCGCCAGTTCTCCGTAACGATGGCCACTTCCATTGTTCTCTCTGGAATAGTCGCTCTAACCTTAACTCCTGTTCTTAGTGCCATGATTCTCAAAAAACATGACCATAGTGAGGATCATAAAAAAGGTCCCATTGGAAAAGGGCTTGATGTCTTCAATGTCTATTTTGATCGAGGTACGAATTTTTATCTCTCTATTCTTCAAAAGATAAGTCATCGCAAAGGGCTTACGTTCATCATTATCGCAGCCTTTAGTTTAGGAATTGTAGGCATGAGTAAAATGGTCCCTGCTGGGTTTATTCCCAATGAAGATCAGTCCATGATCTATGCTATTGTCCAAACACCTCCAGGGTCAACTCTTGAGCAAACTTTTAAAGTTTCTAAAGAACTTCAACGAATTGCTGAAGAAATACCTGCAATTGACTCGGTATCGGCGCTTGCGGGATATGAAATCTTAACGGAAGGACGTGGTTCTAATGCCGGGACTTGTCTCATTAACTTAAAGGACTGGGGTGAACGTCATGAAAGTGTTCATGAGGTTATTGAAGAGCTTGAAGAAAAGACAAAAGAAATCGGTGCCATCATCGAATATTTTGAACCTCCTGCCGTGCCTGGATTTGGGGCTGCTGGTGGGATTGCTTTTCGATTACTTAATAAGACGACCGAAACCAATTACCAAAAACTAGCTGAACTCACCGATAAATTTATGGATAAGCTTAGAGAGCGACCTGAACTTACCGGTATTTTTACTTTCTACGCAGCTAATTTTCCCCAATACGAATTGATTGTGGATAGTAAAGCGGCCATGCAAAAAGGAGTCTCTATTGGAAAGGCGATGGAGAATTTAAATATCTTAATTGGTTCAACTTATGAGCAAGGCTTTATTAAGTTTGGACGCTTCTTTAAGGTTTACACTCAGGCCGATGCAAAGTTTAGAAAGATGCCCTCTGATGTTTTAAAACTCTACACTAAGAATGAGGCAGGAGAAATGGTTCCATACTCTGCCTTTATGAAGCTTAAAAAAACTCAGGGACCTAACGAGATTGCTAGATATAACCTCTATAGCTCGGCGGCGATTAGGGCCGTTCCGGCGAAAGGGTTTACTACGGGGGATGCCATTTCTGCAGTAGAACAAGTGGGAAAAGAAATGCTTCCTCTAGGATATGATGTTGCTTGGGAAGGTCTTTCCTATGATGAAGCCGCTCGGGGTAATGAAGCGCTCTACATCTTTCTTGTGGTTCTTCTCTTTGTATATCTTGTACTCGCTGCTCAGTATGAAAGTTTTATTATTCCACTGGCCGTTATGTTCTCTCTGCCGCCAGGTCTCTTTGGATCCTTTCTTCTCTTAAAAGTAATGGGACTTTCCAATGATATCTATGCCCAAGTGGGGCTGATTATGTTGGTAGGTCTTCTCGGTAAGAACGCGGTTTTAATTGTTGAATTTGCTCGCCAAAAAGAGCTTGCGGGAATGAGTGTGCTGGAGGCTGCGATAGAAGGAGCAAAGGTTAGATTTCGTCCCATTTTAATGACTTCTTTTGCTTTCATTGCCGGGCTAATTCCACTCGTTGTAGCAACTGGACCAGGAGCGATTGCTAACCGGACAATTGGATCTTCTGCTTTGGGGGGAATGTTCTTTGGAACTATTTTTGGTGTGATTATTGTTCCAGGTCTTTACTTCATCTTTGGAAGCCTTGCTAAAGGTAAGTCACTCATTCGTGACGAAGATGAAACACCATTAACTGAATAGGGGAAAGAATATGTTAAATAAATCAAATACACTTGTAGTACCAGTCATTCTTGCTTTGATATTTCAAAGCTGTGCACCCTCTTTGCCCAAGATTCAAGGGGATAAAGATCAAGTAAAATCTATTCCTAAAGAGTTTCCAAACTTTGGAGGCACTAAACGTGATAAATCAAAAGAAGAGAAGGGGCAAAAAAATCTCGTGACCTCTCAACAGGGATGGAGAGACTACTTTGATGATCAAGATTTAAAAGAATTAATTGAGGTGTCGCTAAGTAATAGTCAGGAGCTGAATATTCTTCAACAACAAATCTATATCGCTCAAAATGAAGTTATGGCAAGAAATGGAGAATATATTCCTCGTGTCGGTCTTGGGGGGCAAATTGAATTAGAGAAAGTGGGAGAATATACAAGTCAAGGAGCAAGCGATAAAGCAACGCAGCTAAATCGAGAAGTGCTCAATGTTCCTGAACGACTTGTTAATCGAAGTGTCGGTCTCTATGCTTCATGGGAAGTAGATATATGGGGTAAATTAAGAAATGCCTCCAAGTCGGCTTTCTTTGAATATCTATCAACAGTTGAAGGTAAGAAGTTTATGACCACTCACTTAGTTTCAGAAGTGGCCCATTCTTACTATGAGCTCTTGGCCCTTGATCAACAATTGTTAATTGTAAGTGAGTACATAAAAATTCTTCAAGAAGCACAGGAGCTTGTGGAGGCGCAGCAACAAGCGGCCAAAGTAACTTCTCTTGCCGTGAAGCGCTTTGAAGCGGAGGTGCTCAAAAATGAAGCCACAAAGTTTGAAATTAAACAGAAGATTGTTGAAACAGAGAATTTAATTAATCTACTTGTGGGACGCTTTCCTCAACCAGTTAAAAGAGCAAAGTATAAACTCCTATCTCTTTCTCCAAGAAAAGTCATAAAGGGAGTACCAAGTGAGCTGTTAAATTCTAGACCAGATGTTAAAAAAGCAGAATTAGAACTTGAAGCTGCAAAATTAAGTGTTAAGTCGGCCAAAGCTCGTTTTTATCCTTCTTTGAGCATTGAAGCCGGAGTGGGATATGAATCTTTCAATAATCGCCATCTCTTCATTTCTCCTGAATCAGTTTTCTATAATGCTGCTGCTAATCTGACTGCACCCCTACTTAATCGCCAAGGTATAAAAGCAGATTACTTTTCAGCTAATAATTATCAGATAGAGAAGCTCTATGAATATGAGAAATCGATTATTAATGCTTATACTGAAGTTTCTAATCAGTTATCAAAAATTGTTAATTTAGATACAGTTTTTGATTTAAAGAATAAGCAGGTGGCGGCCCTTTCTGAGTCAGCGGAAATATCAGGAATTCTCTTTAAGGCCGCACGGGTTGATTATGTTGAAGCCTTGATGACGCAAAGAGATTCTCTAGAGGCCCAAGTTGAATTAGTTGAAATAAAAAAAGAGCAACTTAACTCCTATGTAAAACTCTATCAATCTCTTGGGGGAGGGTGGAAAGCTCAATAAGCTAATATGGAGAGAGAAGAGGCGCTCTTTTCTCTCTTTAATATAAAGTGACTCATTCTTGTGCCATTTTTCATCATCGTAAGTATCAGAAATTACATTAAAACAGAAGGTTAGTTTATTATTTACTTAGAACTAGCCGATATGAGCAAGTGAATAGCTTTATTTAGATTATTATAAATATTGGAGAAGTATTTGAATTTAAAGTTGTGTCTTTCTATTTTTATTTTAATGTGTGGACTCAACTTTCCTTCTTCTTTAGCTATGGTTGTAAATGGAGGAGGCTCTAAAGTTGTCTCCGGAGATGCTTTTGGAAAGTTTTACGGTAAGGGCGTAGGATCTCTTTCTGGTTGGAATGAAAATAATCCGTTTGGCATTAATACTGTTATGTCTGGACCTACAACTCGCTACTGTCCTAAGTCGAATTCAGATCGTCCTGAGAGAGTACCCGCATCTACTCGTAGACCTAGTTCAGCAAATGATGATGATAGAGATGATGGGGGTAGTAATGCTCCTCTACTCGTTACAGCGGGAAGTGATCTCGATAGCGATCGAAATTATGCAGAAGGTATGGAAGGTGTAATTGAAAGTTTAAGGGAACTGCAGGGAAGAAGATGTCGATCAGGAGATACTACTGTGGCATCATGTGAAGTAAGAAGTGGTAATGATCATTCAAGTGGACGTTGTTGGCAGGCCGTTAAAATTGCACTCAAGGAAGCTAATGTTGTTGATGAATATATATCTTCAGGTTCCGCGATAGAAGCTCACTCGGAAGGGTTACTAGAAAAAGCTGGCTTTTGCCAAGTGGAAGTAAGCGATTCGAACGAGGCTCCTGTAGGATCTATAATGGTCTATACTTGGAATCAAAACAAAGTTTCAGCTTGGAATAATAGTTGTTCAAATCAACCAAGCTGTAGAGTTGTTGCTCCTAAGCATGGTCATATTGAAGTAAAAGCTGGAGATAATGAATTCTTATCCGATATTCAAGTCACTGTACCTATGGATAAGACGGCATCAAATAATACTAATGGAAGCCCTAAGCGTACTTTAGCAGGTGTATATGTGAAAGGACCATGTAATGATGAATAACTTGAAGATTTTCATTTCCACACTACTTTTATGTATTTCACTTAATACACTGTCTAACTCTGATGTGTTTGATCAAGCGATTTCATCACTAGATAAAAGCCTTAAAGACGGAAGTAATGTTGTCATGGTCACGGCCCTTAACCGATCTTTGGAACTCTATAAAAGTAATCCCAATGTAAATTATCTAAAACGGATTTTATCAAGATTTGATAAAATACTATTAAAAGATCAATCATACTTTTTGATTGAAAACTTCTTGGGTATCTATATGAAAGACAAGAAGAAGTTTGAAGAATATCTCGAAAGCTCCTTATCAAAAGAGAATAAAGAATTGTTTCTAAAACATCTCAAACAAATTATTAACGAGATGGAAAATGGGAATGGTTAACGAATCTTAAGATTTCTTAACCATATAATTCTTTAACTGATTCCCTTATCCTCCGATAAAAAAGTTATGGATATACCTAAGAAAATTCTCGTCATCGATGACGATGCAGATATTCGTGACTATTTGATCATGGAAATTAATGATCATTATCAAAATGTTCATATTGTTGAAGCCAGTGATGGAAGCGAAGGATTATTGAAGGCACAGAATGAAAGATTCGATGTGGTGATCACAGATCTGCGTATGCCTAATCTTTCGGGAGCCTCTGTCGTAAAACATCTGGGACGATTACCGGACAGGCTTCGTCCACAAAAAGTCATCGTGTTTTCTGGTTATATAGATGAATCAACCCAAGAATTAACTAAATACAATATTAATATTTCTTTTCTCTCTAAGCCCGTCAATATTGATTTGATGATTCAATTCCTAGATGAATCTCTAAGTAAGTATAAGAAAAATGCCAGCAAACAAAAAATGGAAGTCCAATTCATTAACCCCTTTATTGATGGGGTAATTGATGTCTTTGGAGTTCTTTGTGGAACGATTCCTGAATTAGAGGAAAAGACAATTCGACAACCAGACGAGTCTATTGCAAGTGATATTTCTTCTGTGATTTATATGAAGAGTGATCTCTTTATGGGATCGATGGCCGTGGGCTTTGATCAAGAGACTTATAAGAAACTCTATAAGAGTATGACGGAAGAAGAGATTTCCCTCATTGATGGGGAGAACTGTGATGGGGCAGGAGAGATTTGTAATCAAATCTTTGGCTATGCTAAATCTAAGCTAGGACAAAGTGGCTTTAATATTGAAATGGCCATACCTACGATTAGTTATGGTAAAGATCATAAGGTTAAGCACCTGATTAGTGGACCATGCCTTGCTTTGCGTTTTTATAGTTCAGCGGGACCATTCTTTCTTGAAGTAACGGTTAAGTCTCATTAAAAAGGCCCACGATTGTGGGCCATTGATTCTCTTATATTTTATATTTCTCTTAATTATTCAGTAAATCATAACCTTTCATGAAAGAGAGGTATTCGGTAGCTATCGTTGTAGGCCTTTTATTTTCTTTGGTATTTAGGTGGCATGTTCCAGCTTTTAATCCTCCACCAAAGAAGCGACTCTTGTATCCACATACTACTTTTGCTTCACATTTTTCAAAGTCACACTTAAGAGCGTTACCAGGATGGGCCTTGTACACAAGGTCACCTTTAGCAACCGCTTTTAATATTCCTTCCTTACAGTTTTTAAAATAGTTAGGATCTTTGGCCGTTGAACAAAGGTAATCAAAAACCGTTTCTTCAAATACTTCTCGACTTGGTTTTGTCGTTACTTTTTGAGCCGCAGGAAAACTGAGTAAGCTTTTGGCCATTGCTTTTTCACAGCTGCCATCTTTAGCCTCATAGTTACAAAAGAATTTATAAAAGCTAAGTCCACCTTCTTTGAAATATCCCCAGTAACTTGAGTAGTTATTTCTTTGAGGCTTCATTCTCCAACAACCGCCATCATAACAATGAATCGGATCCATAAAGTTGAAGTCATTTTCTTTGGCCCATTTTCCATCTGTTCTATCGGCTTTCTTATACCATTTTCCATCAATTTGAAGTCTTTCAAATAAACTTCCTGTTAAGGCACCACTTACTGGAATATTCCAGTGCTTTGAAAGTTTTGGGGCAATGGTAAATCCTCCATTACATCCATTCATTGTGGCATAGGCACCATCAACAAAGTTATCTTTTAGTTTCGCAACATAGTCATCAGGACTCATGGCCGCATCTTTCTTTCCAAGCTTAATTCCCCATGGACTCGAGTGACCATAGAAATCAATCGATTCAATTCGCTCAAATTTATTAAGTTCATTGATAAACTTTGAACCCGTAAGTTTACCTTCTTTTTCTTCTACGATCGTTACATTATAGCGATCATAAACTTCAATATTACTTGCTTTGATGACTTCGGGTTGTGAAAGAACAACAATCTGATGAGCAGGATAGAGTTTCTCATACATTTTTGCTCTTAAATATGCTGATTGAAAGAATTGATCTGATTCATTATCAACAGCAGATCCGGCCACAACAATATGCGTATTCTTTGCATAATCAATGACAGGAGCAGGTGCAAGTGTTCCTAGAATATACGTTCGCTCGCCCCAAGCTTTTTGTTGCGATGAACTCTCTAGGGCCTTCATATTTTGATCCATTGGATAAGGCTCGTGAGTTTCTTGAGTTTGTGCATTTAAGTTTGAAATGAGAATGGTTGGTAACGCTAGTACTAAAAGTACTCGATTAAGTGTGTTCAATGTAACCCCCAAATAAAATGTGTGTGGAAGATTTCTAGCATATCTAGAAAAAATGAGTTCTAAATTACAACTACTGTGTAATTGTTTAGCAGGCTGTAATGATTACATTTATAACCCTTTTAAAGGCCTATTCTGAGATAATCTCGCCATGAAAAAATCAATGATTACAGCTCTTTCTATGCTCAACCTTTGTTTTTCTCTTCAGCCTGCTCAGGGGTTTGAAGGGGAGATGACAGAGTTGATGCATACTCTTGATGGCAAGTCGTCTCATATAGATGGACCCAATTGTTGGAATACAGCACTTGTTTTGAATGGTTTGAAGAGTGGTTTTCGTTTTGCTCATCCACAGGAGTGGCTCGACTCTTTAGAAGAAAACTGTAGAGAAGTAGAAGATCCTCTCTATGGGGATATTGGCCGCCTCTATCATGCCCAAAAAGGAGAGGTTCACGGCTTCATTCACATTGATGAAGAAACCATCTTTGCTAAGCACGGAGAAGATGCCGATCATGGGCATCAGTTCATGAGCTATGAGAAGATGCTTAATCAATATGGAAGGGATCGTAATTGTAAAATACAAGGTGATTACTCAGCAGAGTGTTTTCATATTATGAAGTTCTATCGTTGCGAAGCGAAGGAGAATCTCACAAGCTTATGGGATCAGCTGGATATCAAAATAGAGGAACTACTCTTTTCCTCTGAAACAAAGTGGAAATATAAAGCGAATTGTGATGATTCTATTTTCAAGAAAAGAGAAGAACTTCTGCAAGAAATGATCATTATTTTAGAGCAGATTAAAGCAAGTGGAGAGCCAGTAAATCCAAACATTTATGAAGCTATCAAACACCAATTCTACAATATCAGAGTCAGCTTTCGTGTTTTTAAGTGCGATAGTAGAACTCAAAGAGATGCTCTTATCAAAAAAGTACAGTCGTTAGTTAAAATACTTAAGACCGACTAAATAGCGGCAGTATTATCTATCCTCACCAATATTTTACTTGAATAAAAAGTTAGGTTAAAATCTTCTATGGCACAGAAAACACGACGTTTTCGCTATTAGGAAGAGTAATCATGACGAATACGATTGAATTAGAAATTATAGGTAAAGTACCTCTTTATATAGGTCTTGGAATTCAGGTCATTGCGGCCATCTTATTAGGGGGGATGGTTGGTTACGATCGTGAAAAGAAAATGAAGGCCGCAGGCTTAAAAACAAATATTCTTATTTGTTTAGGGGCCACTCTCTACACTGTTATTAGCTTATTTAATGTCCAAAATAATATTGGAACAGATGCTAATAGGGTAGGAGCTCAAATCGTTTCAGGTATCGGTTTTCTGGGCGCTGGTGCGATTATTCAGGGTAAGGGTGCCGTTATAGGTCTTACGACAGCGGCCACGATCTGGGTTGTCGCAGCGATTGGATACACCATTGGAATTGGCTACCCCATTAGTGCTGGTATATTTAGTATTACTGTTCTTGTGGTCTTAAAATGGATCAACCCCATTTATCAATTCATCGAATCAGAAGATAAGAGCGACTACTATCATGTGGAAGTTCTATCATTAGGGCCGGTTAAACGTTCCGTTCTTGAGATGATCAAACTTGAAAATATAGAAATAGATGAAGTCTATGAGGATTCAATTGATAAGAAGAGAAGAATTCTTACTCTCTATATCTATGCTCATAAGCGTGTGACAGAGCGCTTTGTCGCCGATATTCAAGATGTGGCCTCCGTGGATCGCGTCTCCTTTCACCAGGTCTCAGAAGATCAGTCTTTGGCCGTTGTTCGCAATCGAGAAGATAAATTAGGATAAAAAAAAAGCTCCTTTCGGAGCTTTTTTTGTGAAAATTTTAATTAGAAAGTAGCATCTTGATGTTTTGCATACTCTGGCATATTCGAAAGCTGCTTAATATAGAAATCAATAAGCTCTTCATTTATACCACCTCTTAGAAAGGAGATGAGTATATTTGAATCGATCGCCATGATCGCTCTTTGCGTATCAGGTAAAGCGGCTACGGTCATCTCAAATATCTGAATACTAAGATTGTAGATTTCTACTAATCCTTGAGTTCCCTGTGAGTAGAATTCTGCAACGAGAGCTCCATCTTCAGGACCAAGAATTTGAGCAAAGTTAATCGTCTCAACAGGAACTTCTCTTTGAGAGAGAGTAATGATTTGTTCCATATTGGCCTTATTCATATTGAAAAATATGTTCTGGCCAGGGGTAAGAGTTATCTCATCGGGTAGCTCAAGACCAACAAAGTTCTTAAGGCCAATAATCTTCTCTATTAATCTTGGGTCCTGGGCCGACATAAAATCAAAGCTGTTAATCACTGTGATCATCTCTTTAGCGTAGGGACTCGCATTGCTGGCTGAGTAAGTTACTTCTATTTCTGGATTATAGAAATATACTTTTTCAGGAGAGTGATCAGCTGCGGCCATAAAACCGTATTGCTTTTGAACGGTTAAGAGGTTTCTCGAAGCAAAGGCTACGTCCTTATATTTTTCCCCGTATGAAGTATTCTCTCTTTCAACTTGGGCCAACATAAGTTTTGTAAGGTTAGTCTTTCCTTTAGGACTCATTCTTAGAGACCTTGCAAGATTAGAAAAGTAATCTTCTAGAGGTTCAACCTCTGTATCAGCTCCAATAACGTAAGGCACTTGAAATGTTTGTCCATTGGCCGTCGTAAATGGGAGTGGCTCTTCAAGAGGAGTTCCAATCGTTAAGTGAGAAAAGATATTAGAAGCTTTTTCAGCAATCGTAGGATTGTCTATGAGCGCTGCAAAGTTTTCATCTGTTGTACTAAAACTTGAAGTTCTCTTAAATAGAAATCTCATGGCATAGATTTTATCTGGCCAAATACCTCTAGCGTAACGATCTTGAGCGTATCTAAAATTAGGATCTGTATCTTTAAATCCATTTAAGAATTTACCATTTTCTCCAACCACTTTTAGTGACTCAAGCTCGACCTTGTCTGTAATCGCTTCATCAAAACAGCTTGAAGGTACATTATCGATATCATTTTTGATGTCATCGTAAATTTCTGAAAGAGGTCTATACTCTACAATAAGTGTAGGCTCGCTTTCTTCAACAAGAGCACAAAGGTGATCAGGAGTTTTGATAATATCAAGAAATAGGTTACCCGCAAGTTCTACGGCCTTAATTCCGTCATCGATATAATCATCACAGAACCATACACCTTCACCAAATACTTCACTACAGCTCACATTTACCACGTGATTCATTTGCTCTGGAGTGAGATTGATATCGTAACTGGCCAATAACTCGGGTAAGTATCCTGCCCAGAACTCTTTGGCCTGTTCACGATCTTCCATAATATCGCGAATTCTTCCAAGTTCATAGTTACGAGCATAGATATAGTCAGGCATATCATAAGTTGAGTATTGGATTCTTCCATCTCTTAGGTTTCTATACTTGTAGTTATCTTTATACTTCTTGATTCTATGTTTTGTTATTTCAACAAGAGTAGTCCCTTCATCAAAGCGATTACATAGATTACCAAGGTTTGTATTTTCATCTGTACAGAATTCATAAGACTTAAGTCTCACTACATTTTGAGGTTCGACACCTGCTTGAGAATCAGCAAGAGCGCTTACCGCTTCATGAAGACTTCCTTTGATGGACATGAACTTACCATTAGAAAGCTCAACTTCACGATTATAACCAAAACGAAGGGCTGCAAGGTCATACTTACCAAAAGCTTTGAGTTGGTTAAATTCACTAAATGAATAATCCATAATAGAAGAGTAGGCCGGAACAGAATCAAGTCCTAAGTCTTGTACTTCTTCTTGAGTAAAGAAGTTCTCATGATCATGGGAACCCATGAAGTTGTGACGAAGACCAAGGTTGTGTCCTAACTCGTGAATGAGAGTCGCCTTATAGCTATTGATAAGGATAATGTTTTGAACTTTTGTTTTTTGTGAATTGGTTAAGTTATCCCATCTCTTTAACGAACCTGTTTGAGTAAGGATTCCTGTGATCTCTTTTAACTCTGGATATACAACCTTAGAGGTTCCAGCAATAGGGAAGAAATCCTCTGAGAAAGCATTGTTTTGAGCAAGAAAGTTCCATTTCTTCTTTTGTTTTAAGACAGCTTCATCAATTTCTGTAAACTCATGTGTACTTGATTCTTTAAGTGTTGAGATGAGTTTATCTAAAGATACTTTAGATGCTTGATGAATGGTTTGCGCATGATACTTACTTTTAAGATTCGCTTCAATATGCGTTCTGTGCATATTAAGTAAATCAGCTGGAACTTCTTTTCTCATCGCTTTTGGAGCAGCTGAAGGAATAGCAATGGCCTGCTCAACAGAATGGGCATGATCTTGAGTGTCGTCGATTCTTGATTGAGCTTGCTCGTCTTGATCTTCTTCTTCATCATTTTGCGCTGGAGCAACCGGCGCTTCTTGAATCACCACTTGCTCATACAAACTCTTTACTGAGCTCGGTAGTTGAGGAAGGGCCGTATCAGCAACGCGAAAGTTTGCTTTTACTGAAGTAGCAGCAGGTTGAGCTGCGAAGTATTCTTCTTCCGTTAGATCAGCTGCTTGCTCATATACTCTTCTGGTCATACTCTTAAGTACACCAAGGTACATATTCGTATGGGCCTGGATAATTTCACCTGTGTAAGGGTTCTTTACTGATGGTCCATATCCTAGTAATCCATTGGCCAATGGGTCTTCAATAAGAACGAGAGAGTTATAACGAATATCTCCTGGACTAACGGCCTTATCTGCATCGGGTTGCTCGATAAGCTTAAACGTAAATGGTATTTGTGATGCTTGCATTTCTTTATTCATTACATTGATGGCCGCGTAGGTGGCATCAAGAACAAGCTTATTTTCTGGTTTTGAATACTCTGGTGAAAGATAGTAAACCAATTCGTTATTTTGACGATTTGGATTCCAACGGTTCATAAGAACTTTTCTTTCTGGACGATTACGATCAAAGTCATCTTTTAATACGAGTTCTTCATCATTAAAGAATCCAAAGTCATTTTGATCAGGAACTGGATATTCAACAGCTTCATAATCAGCACTGGCCACTGTATCTAGTCTTACTAGTGAATAGAAATAACGAACATCAAAACTAGATTCAGCAGAGTCTTTATAGTAGGCACCAATAATAGTACAGAGTGGATTTGACTTATTCACTGTATAAGTCTTCTCGAGTTCAATATTAATGACACCTGCTGATAGTTCATAATCAACAAGTTTGGCACTCGAAGCGGAAAGACATCCTGACCAGTCAACAAGACTTGCATCAAGTGTATTCACTTCCGTTACTTTCATCTCTTCAAAATCTGGCTTGAATTGATCTTTTTGATACCATTCAAGTTCTGTGTTTTCTTCTTCTTTATTCGTACAGTCACCATAGGCATCTTCCCTACATCTGTAAGATAAGTAGTCCCCTGGAATCGTAAGAACAGGAGTATTATTGAGTTGGTTTTCGTTGAAGCGTTCATCTCTTTCTACTTCGTATACAGCGAGACCTTCTTCTACCCATTTAAGAGTAACGACTTTTTCTTGTCCCTGAACAAAAGGAGCAGCTTCGGCTACTTCCATAGGAGTACCTAATGAACTAGGTACATAGATATACTCAACGGATTTGTCTCCTTCTGCGGTTACAAAGACGCTCTTGGGGTGAAGCTTTTCTTCTTTGTATTCAACGTCGTAAGGCTTGTCTTTAGCACAGCCAATACTGAGGAGAAGAGTTGAGAGAATCAGTGAATTTAATTTAGTGCTTTTCATAAGTTGTCTCATTCCTAAAAATTAAGGGTCAGGGTTCCATATAATGTTGAGCTATTGGTATCAAGTAAAGAGAGGTCTAAATTATTTCCATAGTACCCATAAGTGAATCCACCAGACTCATGGCCTATGGAGAAGTTGTATTGAGCTGAAGGGCTATAACTCACACTTTGACCAATACTGTAGTAACTGTCGTTAACAGTTCCTTCGTAGTTCCAGTAAGATACAAAAGAAGCATAGAAGGAAAATTCCCATGCACTAAAAGGAGCATAGGAGATAATTCCTGTATTTACGTTACTTAAAGAAGTGTTTTTATTAAAACTTCGATCAATTTTATATTCATGAAAATTCTTAGTTGCTCTCGTTATAAAGATGGCCTGAAAGTCTGGGTGAGGAGTCTTAGCAATGACTAATAATCCAGCCGTTAGCCCACCTTGGTAGGACTGCTCAAAACGACGATCTTGGTTTACAGCAAAGTTATAACGTCCTTGAAAAATAGTGAGGAAGTTAGAATTTGTTAGAAAACTTACCGTCTTTGATATCTCAAAGAAGGCCGAGCTTAGGCGGTCTTCTCTTGCCCCCACTAAATCCTTATCCGCAGAAAGAAAGAGGCGAGTATTAAAGTAGGGTGTCTTATATCTAAAAGTAGTAGATAGAGAAGTATTAAGAGTTGAGCCGTAGGCATCTACTTCTTTCACACTCGAAACTGTGGTTGAACTCAAAGAGAGTCCCCAGTTCTTGGCCTTCTTCTTATCACCTTTACCTAGTTGTGCCTCAAGCTGTGAAGCAGATTGGGCCCATGAAGAGGTCATGGATAGGATAAGTAGAAATGTCACTGTTAAAAGTTTAATCATGTGTTCTCCAGTTGAGCACTTTCTAGTCGTTACTGCTGAGAGGTTTTGTATAATCGTTTTTCATTTATACAACCGCTCCATTTCATTATTTCAGGGGGTTAGTCCCTGAACTTCTTAAGCTTTCAAAAATATCAGCATTTTAGCGCTGTAATTTTGTTTATTCTTTGACATAAATAGATGCAAGAGCAGTGCCGAGATGAGAATATTTATGAAATTGAGCTAATTCTGACAAGTTAGGCCATAAAAATAACACTACTGGAATTGTCCATGATCAATAATTCACCCAAAATGATTAACATTCCTAATACATTGAGTATTTTGAGGATTATTTTCACTTTTGTTATTCTTTGGCTTTTGAGTGAATTCTTCTATGACTGGGCCTTTGCCCTCTTTATTCTTGCTTCACTGACGGATTTATTGGATGGATATCTCGCAAGAAAGCTTAATCAAGAAACAAGTGTTGGGGCTTGGCTTGACTCCTTGGCCGACAATATTCTTAATATTGTTCTCGTTGTCTACTTCTATAATCACAGAGACGTTCCCTCTTATTATTTGATCTTATTACTGCTAAGAAATGGACTGCAGTTTATCCACTTGCTTATTAAGTTCGGTCACGCGCCTAAGTGGATGAGCGCTCAAACAAAGCGCTTTAAGAGATGGGAGCCAGGGATGGTTTTCTTTGTATTATTCTTTCTCTTCCTTAAGGTGATAATGGGGAAGGTAAGTGGTCCTGTTTATAATGGAATTGATCAAATTATTCTTCCCTATGTTCTTATGCCTCTAAGTGCTTTAACTAACTTAATAGGCTCCATTCGATTTTTGATCTCCCGCTTTACAGTGAATAAATAGAGCTTATTCACTAATAAAGAACATAACTTTCCGACACATTTTTTAATTGTTTGAGTTGTCAAACTATGGTTTAATTAATGAAACAGAACTCGGAGGCCACATGACATTCCAAATTCCAAGCGACTTTCTTACAGAGCTTTTACGACTAGAAAGAGAAAAGAATAAGGTGTTATCCCTTGCTGACTCATGGGGGATTGAGCGCTCCGAGCAAGAGGAGAGGTCTTCTATGGATAAGCTTAAGAAGTCCATTAGAGAGGCCTCTGGGCTTTAAATGCCAAAAGTATAGGGCAATATACTCCTTATATTTTTAAGGGCGACTTTTTGAGACAATGTGTGTCATGAAAAGACTCAATCAATTTATTCTTACCGTTATTCTCTCTACTCTATCCTTCTCGACTTGGGCGCAGTCATCGACTTCGCCTTTGAAGATATCTCCTATTGTTGGTCTGGAGAGGATTCAAAAAGTAGCTCCTGTATCTAAGAGCAAGACACGTACTATTGTTGGTCTAAATGTTCTGTATGGACCAAGTTTTCTTTCTGCGGAAGCGGAAGTGACCAGAAGTGATGATAGTGAAACTCTATATGAAGACGACTTAACGGAGAAGGAAGAATCTTATGCTGCAAAAGTAGGGATTCGATCTAGCTTTAACCTGTCTGCTTTAAGCTGGTTTTTAAGAGCTGGGGCCCAGGCGAGAAAAAGTAAATACACCACAACTCAAAGTGGAGTGACTACCGAAAGAGAACCTGCGGTCTATGTTTCTCCTTATGCAGGTACTGGCTTCAATTTTAATTTGATGGGAAACCTCTTTGCCAACGGTGGAATAACTGTTATTTTCACCGGACGTCCTAAGGGGAGTGACCGTGAATATCAAACAACTCTTGGATTCGGAGTCCGTATCTAAATTAAAGTCCTATCGTAAGATTCTTGTTCTTGGAGCACCTGGAGCAGGAAAGTCCTATCTTTCAAAGAAGCTCGCTTCTTCTTTGCAAATACCTCTATATCATTTAGATCAATACTTTTGGAAAGAAGGATGGAGTCCTGTTGAGAGTGAAGACTTTCGCAAAGATTGTAATGCTATCGTTCAGGAAGACTCTTTTATTATGGATGGAAATTATGGGACAACCTTTGATATCCGCTGGCCCGCTGCTGATTTAGTTATCTTTGTCGATACGAATCCTTGGATTTGTATCTATCGTCAAATATGCAGAGTGGTGAAAGATCGTCTGGGCAGACTTGATCGAAGTGATCGTCCTGCAGGTCAAAGAGAGCGCTTTAATCTTCAGCTCTTTTGGTTCACTATAAAGTTTAGAGACTCTCATGGACATCTTATCGATTGTCGCATGAGAGAACTCTATCCCGAAACAGTTTACATTAGATTAGGAAACTGAAATTCCATCGGCCGCAACATAGGGGAGATGGAAACTTCCATTTTGATAAACTTCACTACTTGTCGCATAAATGGACTCAATCATTTCAAAGAGATTTCCTGATATCATCGTCTCACTTAGAGGCTGAGCTAACTTTCCATCTTTTATAATGAAGCTATTCTTTGCAATTCCTGAGAAATCTCCATTAGAATTAGGTGCTCCTCCTGAGAAGCGCCCAATAAGAATTCCTTCATCAATTCCTTTAATCATTTCTTCTAAGCTCGTCGCACCAGCAGGCATGTAGAGATGAGATGAAAAATTACTCACTTCTTTGAGCTTTAGTTTATTTCTACCATAGAGATCAACGAGATAAGTCTTAAGGACACCTTGATCAAATATAGTCATGTCTTTAGTGAAGATTCCATCACTGGTCATAAGAGAGGGAACAGCAAAGACTTTGTCATGAGGCCTAGATTCTACATGAAAGAATTTTGACCCCACTTTTTGTCCAATTTTATCTTGAAGCTTACTAGTACCTGCTTGTAAGGAACCGGTCGTGAGATGGCCTTGAATCATTCCAAGAAAACTAGACCAGCACTTGGGCATGAAGATTGCTTTTCCTTTAAAACTTTTATCATACTTAGTGGCCTCTAAATGAGAGATCGTATGCTTGAACATATTACCAAATTTTTCAGGGGCCAAGAGATTAGATATTTTCTCATCGAATTCAGTAAAGGAGAGTGAGTCAAAATCCATCGAACTTGATTTTTCTCCTTCAGCTGCATTGAACATTGCGCTAAAAGAATAATATCCTTTTGCAGAAGTGACTTCTATATCATGAGAGTTCAGGTAGTGAACTTCAGACTTAATAAAACGAACAGCGACGGAGCGCAGACCAATTTGGGGATATGCTTTTTTCGTATCCCGAACAAATTGTTGAATAAGCTTGGTCATCTTTTCAGGCTCAGCTTTCATTGGTCCTGATTGATGACGATCAACCGTTTTAGTGACTTGGTCTTCTCGTGTTGCAATAGCGAAGGCTTCATCTGCTTGGCCAGAGTCAGCAATGGATATGGTTTTCTTTGCCGCTATTTTTAAAGAATCTAGATCAGTCTTTGTTACGGAGTAGCCCCCTTTTTTATGATCCTTGATTGCGCTTAAGCTACAGCTTTGATCTTCAACACTTCTTAAAAGAGTGAAGTCATCATTTTCATATTGAAGTTCTTCTAAGAGTGTATGAGAAGAAATGATTTGCGCCTGTTGAGCTCCATATTCTTTGAGAAGTTCTAATGCTTGGGTTGAAATATCTTTTAAACTCATGATCTACCTCCTACATGAAGTCGACATTTTAAAGAGGGGCCGCCATGAGAAACAATCATACGTTGTTTTTTCCCACAAAAGCCTGAGCAAGAAATATGCATTTCATCACTGACCATATCTACTGTTGCTAACATATCAAAGGCGACTCCAGAGATGGTCGTATCTTTAATGGCCCTTCCTAATTTACCTTTTTTAATTTCATAACCCATCGTTACGCCGAACATAAACTCACTGGTAAGATCGGCCTGTCCATTGGAGCTTTGAAGAAAGTAATATCCATCATCAATGGATTCAATCATCTCTTCTAATTTACTGTCTCCTGGAAGGATCATGGTATTTCTCATTCTAATGAGAGGTTCATCATTATAATCAAAGGCACGAGCACTACCGGTTTCTTCATGACCGTAGTAGGCGGCAAGTTCTCGATTATTCATGTAGCCTTTGAACACACCCTGATCAATAAGAGTAACGTCTCTTCCTTGGCTTCCTTCATCGTCAATATAAACAGGTACGGGAAGCTCTTCTCCTTTGTAAGTGTGGGCAAGGTCAACCATAGTAACGAGATCCGTTCCCACTTTCTTATTTAAGTAATGAGATGCAGCTGATCCGGCCCTGACAAGGTCGGCTTCAGCCGGGTGGCCAATGGCCTCATGAGCCAGGATTCCAGTAACAGCAGGAGCAAGAATCATATCTTTTATTCCTGCGCTTGCGTGAATGCCATTACTCTTATCTTTTACTCTCTTGTAGAGCTGATCTATGACGTCTTCATAGTCTTGGGGTGCTTTCATGAAAATATTGGCACGCCCATTACCTGAAAGGGGTTCAAGTAAACTTGATACCTCTCCATCTTTTTCTATAGAGAACTTAAGATAAAGGGCCGTTCTGGGTAATAGGTGAGAGGCTTCACTACCCATAGTATTGACCATTGTTTTATCGAGTTCATTAAAAGAGAGCATAAGTTGAACTGATTTAAGATCACTGTATTTTTTTTCAATGAAAGAATTGAGTTCTTTTAAGAATTCGACCTGCTCTTTGGTGGAGACTTCTTTATTATAAAGAGTGCGATCTTGAATGAAGCTATACGACTTCTGTGGGAGATTGATTTCAAGAGGCTTGCTCTTGGCCTTACTCATAAAGTGTCCATGACCTTGAGACTTTTCTAAAATGGCCTGTGCTCTAGCAAGCTGCTCTTTTGAGTGAAGGTCATGAATCAAAGAGGAACTTGCAAATCCCCATCCACCATCGATAAAGGAGCGAGTTGAAAATCCTGTACTTGAAGACTCTTGATTAGCGGATAGGTCTCCATTTATGAGATTTAAAAAATGGGCCCTTGTATTTTGAAAGCGTAATTCTGTATAGCCGGATCCCAATGAACCCTTGGCCATGAGCTCTTTGAGAATATTTAAATTATCCATGGGCGTATCTTTCCTTGGTTAGTTTTAAGCACATAGGTTAGCGAATTCCTTAAACTTAGGAAAGGTCTCGGTAGTTAGTTGATCGTTTGACTCGGGTATAAGTCTTTGAAAAAAGGTAATTTTTGCCTCAAGGTATTTCTTGCCTAGTCGATGAGCTAGGCATGAGAAAATTAACACTACTACCCCTATTTGTATTACTACTACTTACTCAAACCACTTCATGTGTTCCTGATGGCTGTTCAAAAGACGCTCAAGGTGAACTTGTATGTGAAGAGGATACGGCAGGACAAGCTGGCGAAACAGATGATGAGTCTGATGACGTCGAGCCTATACCTGATGAAGATGATCTGGTGGAAGAAGAGGAAGAAGAAGAAGAGCCAACTCCTGCACCCGATGATCCTGTGGGCAATATTTCTGTCTGGAAAGAAGTTGCTGATGAAGTGGCCGACACCGTTGATTACATTAGTGGAAATGATGAATTGTCTAAGGGCAGATCTATTGCTTCTGTGAATGAAGGGGATAGTTGCCATAGCGAATTGTCCGGAAATGGCCGCTTTGCTGATGCTATTGGCTTCTTTGTGGAAGAACTTTCAAAGAAACAACAAGTACAAGTTCAAGGAATTGCTCCTTACTATAATATGTCCTCTAATCCTGACACTTATGAAGAGGTGAGCCTTGTGTCGCACGAACTATGTTCAGTGACATCATCAAGTTTATCTCAAACGATTAAGAAAGTTCCAGGGAGCACGACAATCGCTTTAGCGAACCGCTTTGCTGATGATCACAATCGCTATCGTGAACTTTATAGAGATGGAGATCAAGAAGCACTCGTTGATTTAAAGAAGCACTGGGGTAAGTTCTTTGGTTGCTTAGCCTATAGTGAAAGTTTATCAACGGCCGATACAAGTTCAAGCTACAGCGTGGCCAATAAGTATGGTCCAAGTGGATATTCAAAACCTTCAGGTGTTAAGTTCTACGAAGATCCTTATCAGGATGCGGCTTCTAGGCTTAATATTGGTATGTTTCAATTTACTCCAACAAAGAGTGGTAACATTAATCCTTGTATCAAGCAGTGGAACCGAGATTATCCGAGTTGTTCGACTTCTTCGTCGAGCCAGTCTGATCTCATTCCTCTAGTAGGATCTTCACGTCAGCACTTTAATACATTCTGCGGAGTTCATAAGTTATTACAAACCTTTACTGTTCAAGTGAATTCAAGCAGTACTCGAAATACTCACCCCAGTAATAAGTCAGGCTCTTCTCTTAAAGGCTCTGATGCTAGATGTGTAACGCCTCACTTCTATGCGGGCTGGGCCTATAATCACTTTGGTCCGCTTCAAAACTCTACAGGGTCAAATTTATACAAATTAATGAGCTGTGTTTATAACGATTAATTCAATGATAACTTCCTACTAACTTCTTGTTTGTAGGAAGTCTAATCTCTCAAAAGAAGTAAATTCTACAATCTCTAATGAAATTAAATATATTTCTAGTATGGTGCTCCCAATCTATATTTACATACAGATGAGGAGAAGAATTATGAAGAAGTACGTTAGTTTATTAGTCCTATGTTGTGCCTATGCCTCATCTTCATTGGCCGCAGGCCTTTCTCCTCAAGATCTCATTGGAGACTATTCGGGCGATAAAGGTTGTATTGTCGAAATTGAAGAATATCCAGGTAATATGCTTGAAATCACAATGATTAAACGCGGTCGCGTTGAGGCCGTTGAATATCTTGCCAAGTATAGAGTGGAGACGATCTCTGATGATGGTGATTTTAAAATAGAGCAAGAGTTCTTTGGTTTTAATGGTGAGGAAACCAAGGAATTTTCCGGTGAAATATCTAATTACAGACTCGTCGAGCTTGAGCTTGCCAGAAGACAGAGTAAGTTTTCTGTATCTAAGCATGAGTGTAAAGATATGGTAAGAATTAGACGTTAATAATTCATCCACTTCAAAAGATTCGTTGGAGCATCGGTTGCTAAATAATCGATGCTTAGATCTTTCATGGCCTTCCACTGTTCTTCAGTATTGGCATTCCAGACCGTCACCATATAATCCTCTTCTTTCAACTTTTCAAATAAATCTTGGTCAGCAAAGGCAATATTGACACTTAGTCCATCTGCTCGTGCCGCTTTAACAATCGAGCAAGGGTCTAGTGGATAACCGTGAAGAATGGCCGTTGTTCTAATACTTGGAATTTGATTCTTCACTTTAAAAATAGTTCTATGATCAAAGCTTATAATAATAAGAGACTTTAATTGGTTTTCAGAAAGGTTATTGAGGTAGGTGATGAGAGGAGAGACAGCATGAGGGTCTTTGATTTCTATTTGAATCTCAAAGTCCAGAGGGAGCAGTAGGTCCAGGACTTCAGAAAGAGAGGGGATCTTTTCCCCGCCTCCAGCATCCAGCGCTTGTAGTTCGTCAAGGGTATGTGAATTAACCGCTCCTTGGCCATTGGTGGTACGCTCCAAGGTTTCATCGTGAATAACCATGAGGTGACCATCTTTGGATAAGTGGATATCAAGCTCAACACATTTAAGGCCTAAACTAGCAATATGTTGAAATCCGGCCATGGTGTTTTCAGGCTTTTCATTTCTAGCGCCTCTGTGTCCCATTAAAATCATAGTTTCCCCTTGGATTATTCTCTCTCCTAGTATAAATCATTTATTTAAATTTGATGAAAAGAATACGTTGAAGCGTAAAAAACTTTACGGATAGAGTATATTAAGTGAATAAATTATTTTTTAATGTTAAAGTACGTCTGTTTTAAATATGTGCACTGCTTATGGCAAAAGGGAGTCTGTTTTGTTTTTCGAAGGTGCTGAAAAAAAGCTAGAAATAATGGTTGATAAATCACTACAACCTTTAACGAAACAAAGTGATGATTTTTGGAAGAAGCTCGTAGCGAAATGCGAAGCGACGATTCTTTCTCAAATTGAAAATCCTCAAATGAAGGCATTTCTCCTATCTGAGTCAAGTCTATTTGTATGGGATGATCGAATTCTGATGCTCACTTGTGGACAAACAAAACTCATCCAGTCAGCAAAGTTCTTCATAGAAGAATTAGGTGCTGATCATGTGGAATGTCTGTTTTTTCAAAGAAAGAATGAGTACAGAGCTCAGTTGCAACCCAGTGACTTTTTATCCGATGTACAAAACCTAATGAAGGATTTTGATGGAGAGTCGTTACGCCTAGGGAAGCTTCACTCTCACCATACTCAACTCTTTCATACCCTCAAGCCTTATGCTCCTGAAGAAGGTGACTCGACTTGTGAGTTATTGATGTATGATATGGACAGTGTCGTTATAGAGTTTTTAACTCGTGAAGATTTAACGATTCCTCAAATTAGAGATTTCTTTCAACTTAATAAACTCTTTCCTGATTTTCAGTTAGATGACTTTGTTTTTAAGCCTTATGGATATTCCTTAAATGGTATCAAGGGAGAGGATTATCTAACGATTCATGTTACTCCTCAAGAGAAGAGTCCCTACGTGAGTTTTGAAACCAATATCAAACTATGTAGTGAAACAAGAAAGTTTTTAAACCATTTTCTTGAAATCTTAAAGCCCAACTCTTTTGATGTCATGACGTTTAACTGCACGACAGAATTAGACTTTGGTCAAACATATATGAAAACGATTCATGTGAAAGATACTTTGAAAATTGGCTATGAAGTTGATTTTAAGTATTTCAATAAAAAGCAGGAAGTCCCTGAGAAAGTGTATCGTTATAAAGAATTAGATTAATTAAAATAAAAGGATTGTTATGAACTCGGAACTATGGATCGAAGAAAAATTTGAAGATTATTTAGGCCTACGTTTTAAGGTCGAAAAAACTCTATTTAGTGGTAAGAGTGAATTTCAGTCTGTTGATGTAGTGGAAACACGTGGACATGGAAAACTGCTTCTCAATGATGGACTTGTCATGGTTACGGAAAGAGATGAGTTCGTATATCACGATATGATCACCCATGTTCCTCTGTTCATTCATCCTAATCCCAAGCGCGTCCTCATTATTGGTGGAGGTGATGGTGGAACGGCCAGAGAAGTTATCCGCCACGCGGGTGTTGAAAAATGTGTCATGGTAGAAATTGATGAGATGGTTGTTAATGCTTGTAAGGAACATATTCCGCAAACAGCCGCTTGTTTGAGTGATCCAAAAATTGAATTAATCATCGGTGATGGTGTTCAATATATGGAAGAAGCTGCAGTTAATGACGAGAAGTTTGATGTCATCTTAGTAGACTCCACTGATCCTATTGGCCCGGCGCAACCTTTATTTGGACATAAGTTCTACGAGAATATTTATAAGTCTCTTTCTGATGATGGTATTGTTGTGAGCCAAGGGGAGAGTCCTTTTTACCAAACGACGATGCAAAATAAGCTCGTTGAAATTCTTCACGATACTTTTCCTGTGGTTTCTATTTATAATTTCAGTAACCTCACTTATCCTGGTGGGCTTTGGTCATTCACTTATGGTTCAAAGAAGTATCATCCGCTTAAAGATTTTAATGCTTCTCGAGTAACAGAGAGTGGACTTGACTTTGAATACTACAATAAAGAAATTCATTGTGGAGCTTTTGCTATTCCTAATTTTATGAAGAAGCGTCTTAGTAAGTGGCTTAAGGACTAAGAGTGCCTAAGCAGTACTGGTTGATGAAGTCAGAGCCTGATGAGTTTGGAATCGATGATCTGAAAAAGGTGAATATTGAACCTTGGAGTGGGGTTCGAAACTATCAAGCTCGAAACTTTATGCGTGACTCTATGAAGCTTGGGGATGAGATTTTATTTTATCATTCAAGTACCCGTCCTCCTGGAGTGGCGGGGTTGGCCGTTGTGGCCTCGGCACCGTATCCCGATCCAGCCCAATTCGATTCTCGTAGTGATTACTATGATCCTAAGTCTCAAAAAGAAGATCCCCGCTGGATTCTTGTTGATGTGAAATTTAAAGAAAAGTTTCCTAAGCTTGTCACTCTTGAATCTATGAAGAATGAAGCGATACTGGCCCAAATGAAAGTGTTACAAAAGGGGAGTCGCTTAAGCATTACCCCTGTGACAAAAGAAGAGTTTCTTCATCTATGTAACATGGGTAGATCTTAATTCTTAATTCTTAATATATTTTTTCAGATCCTTGATTGTTCCATCTATGGGAGTTTTCACTTCAA
Organism: Bacteriovoracaceae bacterium; assembly: GCA_048266825.1. Classification (GTDB taxonomy): domain Bacteria; phylum Bdellovibrionota; class Bacteriovoracia; order Bacteriovoracales; family Bacteriovoracaceae. The sequence continues at coordinate 145,056 of JBLWYP010000006.1, forward strand.
GATTAAGGATCTCCATGACGTAGGGATATAGATTAATATTCTGTGTTTTAGGAATCATTCCTGTGCTTCTTACCTGTGGTCCGTAACTTAAGAAGATACCATCCATCTCTGGGCTTTCCTGTGGATCATACCCATGAGTTCCGCCTGTTTTTCCCTCATAGTCTTGAGGCTTAACTCCAGGGAGAATATAAGAGCCGTTTTGAGCGAGAAGAAGAAAGTCTCCTTGGCTAGAAAGTTTTGAGTAGTGCCATCTCTTTGGTCGATCTTCTCTTTTGAAGAGCCTAAGTTCTGGTATGGACTCTAGCTTCTTATAGAGTTTATTCTTTTCTCGATCGGATATTTCTTCATCAAAGTAGCCAATTGTGAGTGGCCCTTGTTCGTGAAAAATAACCTGATCTGAATCGAGATAGTCTCCAACAAAGATCGATTTTTCAGGATCAATGGTCTTCATTCCATGGTCTGACACTATAACAAAATTAACGGGAAGCTTTAGTTCTTCAATTTCTTGCGCCATTTGAGCTAAGAGTTTATCGACTTCTAGCACCGCCTCTTTTACTTGAGTAGAGCGTGGGCCGTAGCGATGTCCAGCACTATCTACGGTAGAGAAGTATAAGGTCAAAAAATGCGGTCTCGTCTCTTTTGGCATTTCAAGCCATTCTACAATTTGTTGGGTTCTTTCTTGATTAGGAGTCCCATGGTTATAGGGAAAGTAATAACTAGGGTAAGAGTTTTGAATATTGGCATCACTCCCTACCCAAAAGTAACTGGCCGTTAAGAGACCTTGTTTCTTGATACTATTCCAAAGAGGCTCGCCTCCATACCATGAGCCATCAGATGTAGTATCACTTCCTAAAAGGTAGGCTTCTTTTCTTTGCGGATCATAGAAACGATTGGCGACTAACTTATGTTGATCTGAATATAGACCTGTAATGAGAGAGTAGTGATTGGGAAATGTTTTACTGGGAAAGATTGGCTCTAGAGACTTGGCCCTAAACCCTTTCTTTTCAATAGAAGATAGAAAAGGAGGTTGATAGAGGTCGATGTAATCGTGTCTAAAGCCATCAATTGAGATCATGATAACGTAAGGAGCATCATATTTATCAGCACTATTTTCTTTGAGTTGAGATAAGTCAGTCTTATAACTCTTATGAGTAAAGTTAGAGCAAGAACAAATAAGAATGAGGACGAGTGTTTGGATATATTTCATGATCAAAACCTTTTTTGAAAAGAGTATATCTTAAATCTAGAGGCTATAGAAGTTGTAATACTTAGTTGTGCAAAAGCGTAGGGTATTGGTTTCTTTTACCTCCTATATAGTTTAATAGTATTTGGTATAAAATAGATTTATGCCTTTAGATAGTAGAAGCCAAAGAGCTGATCAAAACCTATGTCTTGATGAAGATAAACTTCAATCTCCAAAATTAGAGGATGCTCTTGCGGCATCCTATGACTATTTCTGGAATGTTGGTGAAGGTCATTTCTTATATCGCGAAGGCTCTGGCTCTCTTCATGTTCGCTCCTTTATAGAAGACCGAAATAAGGCCTTATTGGTGATTCTTCCAGGTCGTGGGGAGTCATCCCTAAAGTATGCTGAATTGGCCTATGAGCTCAGAGGGCAAGGGCATGATATTGTCATTCTTGATCATCGAGGACAAGGATTATCTGAACGCTCCAATGGCGTTAGTGATCATATTCATATTGAAAATTTCGATGACTATGTTTTAGATCTTGAAGTCGTTAGAGAGTATTTTTGTAAGGAAAAGAAGTATAAGACAAAGCATATATTGGCCCACTCCATGGGAGGCGCTATTGCTTTGAGGCATATTCAATTATATGGCAAAGAACAGTGGAGTGGGATTCTTCTCTCTTCTCCAATGCTAAAAATTAAATCAAAGACGATTCCCTTATTCATCGGAATATGGATTTTAAAAACATATATTAAACTTGGAAAGAAGCTCAATCCGATTTGGAATAAACAAGTACAAGATACGAAGAAGAATTATAAAGATAATAATGTCACTCATTGTATTCATCGATTTGGATGGGCCAGGAAAATGGATGAGCTTCATCCCCATATTATTTCTGGAGCCCCGACGTTTCAGTGGTTAAAAGAATCAATCGTGGCAGGGCAAAGAGTTATGAGGGACAAATCTGCTTATAAATGCCCCATGCTTCTGATTCAAGCTGATCAAGATACTATTGTCTGTAATGAAGCTCAGAATAAATTTGCTCATGAAGTTGAAAATTGTCGAATTATTCGTCTAAAAGAATGCCGTCACGAGATTCTTCAAGAATCCAACTCCATTCGCAATAGAGCGTTAGTTCAAATTACACAATTTCTGAAAAATCTTAATTAAACTTTCTTAAAGAGAAATTCTATATTTCCAAGCCAAGGGATATCTTGTTTGGTTTGATTTAATTGAGTGACGAGTTGGTCATTATAGTCTTGCTTACTTTCAAGGATAATTTCTACGTCTATTTTTCTATTGATATAATGAAGTCTGACTTCACGGGCCTTGTTGAGATCAAAAAGATCACTCCATTGAGTATGAAGAGTTTTTAAAACTTCTGATCTCAATGGGAGTAGATCACTATATTCGTGTATATAGTAATCTTCCTCTTTCTTATGAGAGTGGCGATCATCCTCAATATCGAGATGAACAGTAACATCTTCTATATCATTGAACTGATCTCTTAAACTCTTATCAACCCAGCTTGAGATCTCATGTCCTTCCGAGGCCATGAGTTTGGAAGCCACTTCGATATTCACATCGACAAGGATTTTGGGGCCCATCCTTCGAGTTCTTAGCGCGTGGCAATTATTGACTCCATCAACTTCTAAAATGCACTCTCTGATTTGTTTAATCATTCCACGATTAACACTCGTATCGGCCAATTCTATAAGGCTTTCTTTTACGAAGTCCCATCCGATTTTCGTAATCATCACGGCAACTATAAGCGCCGCTACCTCATCAAATAAGTGATATCCGTAGAAGGAAAAGATCAAACCAATGAGTACTACGAATGAGGAAATGGCATCCGTTCGCGAGTGCCATGCATTGGCCATAAGAAGCTTACTCTTCAATTGTTTTCCCACTTGAAAGGAGTATCGAAAAATAATCTCTTTAGAGATAATAGATATAAGGGCGACGACAAAGGTTGGCCATTTAATGGGCTCAATCGCAATGGGATTGAGTAAGTTTTGAACGGTGTTATAGATGAGGGCTCCACCAATTCCGATTAAGAGCGATCCCAGTGCTGTTGCCCCAATGGTTTCAAATCTCTCATGTCCATAGGGATGATTCTTGTCTGGAGCGTCGTGTGAAAGTTTACCAAGAAATAGAACAATTCCATCAGTAAACAAGTCTGAAAAGCTGTGGATACCATCTATAACTAGGGCATGAGAATGAAAGAGATGGCCGATTATAATTTTGGAGATACCTAAAATCGTATCAACTAAGGAACCAATGAGCGTGACTTTGATAGCAAGTCTTTGTTTTTCATTTCGTGATAATATTTTTGATTTCAATATTTACTACTTAATTAGAGAAGACTAGAGTTTAAGTTCTATCTTCAAACTATATTTTTCACCCAGTTCATCTACTACAGACTTAATGGTACGGGCTTCAATCACTGTGCCAATTGCTGAGAACTTTTCCATGGCAGAAAATTTACATCCATTCTCACACTTTACATCGGAAGTTGTGAGCTCAAGTCGATGGATGGGATCTTTGTTTTGAAAATTAGAATACCATTGGAAGAACTCTTCACACTTAATGGCGAAGTCTTCTAGCATGGCCTGCTTTTCAGAAGGGTTCATATTAAATATGAAGCGACCCGAGTCTCTTCTTTTATTGTTAATAGAAATATCAACAACACCCTTAGCACATAAATGAAGGCTATTATTTAAACATTTTGGACAGTACATAAGTTAACTTTAACACGATCTCTTTATGCAACCAATAAGTATCGTGTCTAAACTTGTAAGAGTAGAAATCTGGACGAAAATACTCAAAAAAGGTTATAATAAAATACTTAACTTGAGTTAATTCTAGGAATGAGTATGAATGGAGAGCAGCACTTTTTCAAAATGAGAGATGGGGTCGAACTCCATGTAGATATTAGAGAAAGAGGGCATAAGGAATGGCTGATTGTTACTCATGGCATTGGAGAACATTTAAAACGTCATAGCTATATAAGTGAACTCTTTCTTGGTCAGTATAATATTGTTTTCTATGACCTGAGGGGTCATGGACTTTCCACTGGGCAAGATGCTTATGTATCCGATTTTCATGAATTCATTCTCGATTTAGAAGAGCTTATTGGAATTGTAAAAAAGCGTTTTAGAATGGAGAGTTATACTCTCTTCGGTCATAGTATGGGGGCCTTAATTAGTGCTCGCTTTCTTCAAGTAAAAGCTGATCGAAATTTCTATCCTAAGAAAATATTTCTCAATGCTCCTCCCGTTGGTTTTCATGGAGTGGCCGGACAATTTGCCTCGTGGGCACCTTATAAACTTCTAGAAGGTTTAACTAAAATACCTGGCAGTAAGAAGTTAGGTGGCCTTGTTGACTTAAGTTATCTCTCTCATAATCCTATGATTAAAAAAGAGTATGTGGAAGATGAACTTAATCACCTTAAACTTCACACCAAACTTGTTTTTGAATTAGCAAAATGTTCTCATCAAACCTTTTCAAGACCTATTCATCCCCACTGTCCAGCATTTGTAACGGTGGGTAGTAAAGATAGAATAGTTTCATATTCTCAATTAGTGAGCTACTTTCAAGTGATTGAAAAGAATTTTAGTCTTCAAGTCATTGATGGGGCTTTTCATGAAATTCATAATGAAATAGATAAGTATCGTAATCCTTACTTAGAGCATATGAAGGCCTGCTTAACTCCTTAGTCGGAAATCCGAAGAGATCAATATGTCACACGCACTTTTAGAATTACTTAAAGTAGATAATTTAAAATCATTTAAATTGAGTACCGATTCATCCCTATTGGTGGAAAGTATAGACGAAGAAATACTCTCAAAGAGTGAAGTACTCTTTGAACAGAAGAGTGTGGGATGGGTGGAGAGTAATCTTCAGGGAAGTTCTCATAAAGAGCTTGTTGAGCAGGTGGCACCCCTTCTTTTTCTTTTAGATCATGGGTATAAATGGAAGGACATCCTAAGCTTTCAAGCTTGGGTAAGAGGGGCAAAGGATCTTGTTGCTGAAGTCACGGATTGGATTGGTATTTACTATAAGGCCAATTATTTTTTAGAAGAAGAAACGACGGATCTCATCTTGGGTCCTTATTATGGTGAATCAACCACTCACACTCGTATTCCTCTTGAGCGCGGACTGTGTGGTTTGGCCTTAAGAGAAGAGCGAGTCGTGAATGTTGCTGATGTCCATGAAGATGAACGTCATATTGCATGTTCTTTAAAAACAAAGTCAGAACTTATTATTCCCCTTAAAGATAAGGAAGGCCTACTAGTTGCCGAGTTGGATATTGATTGTAATAAACTTGGAGCTTTTAATTCTGATATCGAAGAGAAGTTTAAAAACTATTGTAGCGACTTTTCAAACCATTGGGTTAAAAGATAGATCCCATCTTTAAACGCCGGATTATCAATAATCGGAAAGTCAGGCTTTGTATCTCTAATTTCCTGTTCAACAAAAAAAGGCGATGCCTCTGGATGCCCTTGAAAGCTTATTAAGGGCAAACTCTTATGGGCGAGACCATCATATAAACATTCTTCACTAGAAGCGATATGGATCATATCTTCGGGCAGTGTTTTAACCTCAAAACTATGGGCACTAAATATCTGAAAACTTTTTCCTTTAGAAAAGGGCGAGAAAGATTCTATAAATGTAATTTCTCTTGATCCTTTATAAGTTATAGCTTCATTATTTTTATCGATCGTCGCTCCATAATAATGGGCCATGAGTTGATGACCAAAACAAATGGCAAAGATAGGCTTTGATTGCAAGAGTTGCTCGTGACAAAAGCTCGCAAGCTGCGCATGCCACTGCAACTGATCCTCAATATTAGAAGCACTTCCAAAGATTATATAAGCCTGGTCTTGATCCTGCGATGAATAGAGGGAGCGCATTCCTTGTTCAGGAGGGCGATGATAGGAGAGGGAACAATCAAAGTATTGAAGCAGTCGATTAAAGCAATGAATAGAGGATTGTTTAATAGCACAATCAATAACAGCGATTTGTTTTTTCATGGTCTCTATTAGAAATCTAGATGTTTAATTTAGGGATTTTAAAGAAAGGAGTATTTACCTGGCCTTAACCCTAGCAAAAACAAAAGGGTCTATCGAGGGGGTCTAAACTAAAATTAAGACCAGGATAATACTTTCATCATTCTTAGGAGGCTTTCGTCTCGCTAAATATGAATGACTGCAGTGAGGTAAACTTACCCTAGCTTTTCACAGAAAACAAGATTCTGTGAAAAAAGTATAGACCCTTCAATAGATTATGATTCTAAGATGGTCCTCTCAGTTCCAAGGTCTCGATTTTCCGCTCTTTGTTCAGAGAATTTCTCTCCATAGCGTGCCTTAAGCTTGGCTATATTCGTCTCCATAAGAGGCTCAAACTCAACATCAAGCTCATCACAAGCAATAGCGAGATACCAAAAGAGGTCTCCCATTTCTTCTTTTAAATTAACGCGATCTAATTCTTTGCCGTAGAAGATATGCTTCTTCAGAGCATCAAGGAATTCTCCAGCTTCTGTGGATAGACCAATACCTGCATGAAGAAGCCTCTTAGTGCCATCATTCATTAAGCGATCATTCATAGCGGAAAAGTCGGTGGATTCTGTTCGGATTGCGTCTTGGATATAGTCTTTGGAATTCATAGATCTCCCTTTCATAGTAATTTAATGAAAGGGAGTATAGGCAGGTTTTCTTTTATTGAAATGGTACAGGAGGCCAAATTGGGCCATCGTCCGTAATAGGTGGACGCTTTGGCTTTGAGCCATCTTCGCTTCTTGAAACAGGGCTCTTATCAAGTGTATTAACTTGGGCCATGTTAGCAAATGAGAACATTACAAATAGAAATGTAATTAAAGTTTTCATAACGAGTTCCTTTATTTTAACTACGCTTTATAAGTTAGTTATAATCCATCGGACGGCCCTAGAGCAAGAAGGCCTTGTAAAAGATCTTATTGCATTTATGAAATATCAAGAAGTTACCCTTTTGATGTAAGAAAGTTTTTTTTCTTACATCAAAAATAAGACCCGAAATGGCCCTAGTTTGCCAAAGATTCTAGGTGTTTAACTCTGATTAGGGCCGGTGGATGAGAATGATAATACGCTGAATAGGTTGGATCAGGAGTAAGCGTACTCGCATTTTCCTTATAGAGTTTTACCAGCGCAGAGATGAGCTCATTGGGATTAGCAAATTGAGCAGCAAAAGCATCCGCTTCAAATTCATACTTTCTACTTACTTTAGCACCGAGGGGAGTGGTCCAAAATGTATATACTCCACTGACCAGAGCAAAGAGAATAAGCGCAAGATGTGTTTTCAATACCGGAACCCCGTGACCTACGAAGAATTCAGGCCAAGTCATAAGTTTTCCAAGAATGAAAAAAGCAATAAAGGAGAAAGTCACGCCTTTGATCAATTGCTTGATCACATGTTTCTTTTTAAAGTGTCCTAGCTCGTGGGCCAGCACAGCTTCAACTTCTCCTGGGGAGAGTGTTTTAATTAAAGTATCAAAGAATACGATACGCTTATTCTTTCCAAAGCCTGTGAAGTAAGCATTTCCATGTGAGCTGCGAATACTGGCGTCCATCACAAATAAACCATTACTAGTAAATCCTGTACGACCAAGAAGTGCTTCTACTTTTTCTTTATGTTCTCCTTCATCCATAGTGGAGAACTTATTAAATAGAGGAGCAATAAAGCGAGGATACGCCCATAGAAGAAGAAATTGAAAACCTGTTAAGAGCGCCCAACCATAGAGCCACCAGTACTCACCAAGGCTTTGCATGACCCAAAGAAGTCCTGCAAAGAGAGGGAGTCCAAGAACAGCGCCCAGTACAAGTCCTTTGAGCATATCCTTAACAAAGAGAGCGGGAGTCATTTTATTGAAGCCGAATCTCTCTTCAATAACAAAGGTCGAGTAGATACTTTGAGGCAGAGATAAGAGAGTGTTGATCGCTCCAAATAAAGCAAGAAAGGCCATCCCTTCCCAAATAGGACTAAGACTAAAAGTTGCAACAAGACGATCAAGAGCTGCAAGCCCACCACCAAGTGTCCAAACTAAAAGAAGAATAAAGTCTAATATAGAAAAAAACTGTCCCACTTTTATTTTAGCGACACTATAATCAGCAGCTTTTTGATGCTCTTCAAGAGTGATCACTGATTGAAAGCGCTCAGGAACGTGATTTCGATTTTCAATAATGTGATTCTTATTCTTACTTTCAAGCCAGCTTTCAATGAGACCCTTGGCCACGAGGAAGACGAGAAAGAGTTTAGTAATCATTGATGCAGTTATTGTCATATCCAACCTATTTATTTAATTGATTCTTGAAAATATAGTATTCTCAGAATAGCCTGTATTCATCCTAATTTCTAGGTATATTAGCTTGATCGTCAGGCTTAACTCACATTAAAAGATAGCAATATGAAAGTTCATCAAATTTATACCCATTCAAAATTACGTAATTTCACTTATATAATTGAAGGGGAGAATCACCATCAATATATTATTGATCCATGGGATGCAAAGAGTTGCATGGACTTTTGTGCAAAGCAAGGGGGATTGATCAAAGGGGTGATCAACACTCACGAGCATTGGGATCACACTCAGGGAAATGCGGAAATCGTGCGCAGAACCATGTGCCCCGTCTATGCCCATCCCAATGGAAAAGGAAAAATCAAAGAGGCCAATTGCTTCTTAGAAGAAGGCCATGAAATAGAAATTGATTCTCACACAAAACTTCGCGCCTTCGATACTCCAGGTCACACCTTTGCTCACCTTTGCTTATTACTACTGGTGGATGAAAAGGTTGTCGGAGTTTTCACCGGCGACACTCTTTTTAATGCAGGAGTGGGGAATTGTCATAACGGCGGTGATCCGGCAGTTCTTTATGAAACGATTACGCATAAGTTTAAAGTCTTACCCGAAGAAGTGATTGTTTATCCCGGTCATGAATACTTAAAAAATAATTTAGAATTCACTCTTGATCGAGAACCTCAAAATGAAGAAGCAAAAAACTGGCTAGCTAAATACGGAAGTATTGATTGGGATAAAAGCCCTCTCACTACAACGATTGCTGATGAGTTAAAAATTAATACTTTCTTACGTCTGAATAATGATGAGATAAGAGAAAAGTTAGACTCTGGAGCGGGAGCTCCTAGCACTGATAAAGAGACATTCTTGCGCTTAAGAGAAAAAAGAAATAATTGGTAAATAAATATAAATCTATTAAGGAGAATAAAATGAGTTTTAAAGAAGCAGGAAAAGCCGCACCGGCCTTTAGTTTGAAAGACCAAAACGGTGATAAAGTGGCCTTAAAAGATTTTAAGGGTGAAAAGACAGTTGTCCTTTATTTCTATCCCAAGGCGATGACACCTGGATGTACCGTTCAGGCCGGTGGAATTCGTGACTTTAAAAAGAAATTTGCTGCCAAAGATATCGTTGTTCTTGGTGTAAGTCCAGATGCTCCAGAAAGGCTTAAGAAATTTGAAGATAAGCATAATCTAAACTTCACTCTTCTTAGTGATCCTGAACATCAGATTGCAGATAAGTATGGTGCTTGGGGACCAAAGAAGTTTATGGGTAAAGAATATGACGGAATCTTGCGCTCTACCTTCATTATTGGAAAAGATGGCAAAATCAAACATGTCATGCCCAAAGTGAAAACGAAGAGCCATCACGAAGATGTTTTGGAGTGGATTAAGGAAAATCTTTAGGTTTTCATTTGATTATTGAATCCCTTCTTGAATTATCTTGTGCACAGGAGTAGAGGTTTCTTATTACTAAAATAGGGGACCTCTATGAGTGGCAAATCCATAATTTTCTTATCCTTATTCTTTTTCCTTCAGGCCCAAGTCCATGCTCTAAGTTTCATGAGCTACAACGTAGAGAATCTCTTTGATGGTGAAGACGACCCTGGTAAATCAGATGAGGCGTATTTACCCCTAAAGCATCAATCAAAGAAGCTTTGTAAGAAGGTCACTAATAAGTACTATCGCGCTCAGTGTGAAAAAACGGATTGGACTCAAGATAAGATCAATCAAAAAATCATCAATATTAGAGATGTGGTTCATTCTTACTCAAAGAATCTAGATTTTCTAAGCGTTATTGAAGTGGAAAATGACTCTATCTTAAAAGACTTGGGAAAAGAGCTTGGCTTTAAGAGTTTTATTTCTACTCATTCTCCCGATGAAAGAGGAATTGATGTGGCCCTCTTTTATAAGGCCTCTAAAGATTTGGTTTACACCAAGACTGAAGAATTCAATGTCAGTAAAGATACCGATAAGCCCACGCGAAATATCCTAATCGGTCATTTTAAATATAAGAAAAAAGAGCTCATTATTCTTGTGAACCATTGGCCTTCTCAGGGAGCACCTACGCCGGTAAGAGTCGCTGTGGCTAAGAAACTTAGAGAAAAGCTTTTGTCCTTAAAAAAAGAACACCCCAAGGCCTCATTTATAGTCACTGGAGACTTTAATACTCTTGATCGAGAATACCCACAGCCCTTTGATGAATTAAAAAGAGAAGAGCTCTTAGTGGGAACAAGAAAGTTTCTAGAAAAAGGAGCGCCTCCTGGAAGTTACTTCTATAATCGCGATATGAGTTGGAATCTTCTTGATCGCTTCTTTGTGTCTCCAGATCTAACAAAGAAGAAAGTAGAATTTAAAATCTGGAACCCAAGCTTTATTACGGGCGTCTTTGAATATACTTATAAAGACTCGGCCCTTTTTGGAAGTCGAGTGGTGGGGATTCCCAAGAGATTTGATCACAAGAAAAAGAACCTCAAAAAATTAGGTTATTCCGATCACTTTCCCATCATATTAGAAATTAAGGACTAGACTCTATTTATAGATGGAGAGGATCTCAAGACCCGTTTCTTTTCTTAGGAAGGCCTCAAAGCTTTGGGCTTCTTCTTCGCTAAGTGTTTTAAGGTCTGTGGTTTTATAATCAAAAATCTTTTCATGATTACCACGATTCTCGCGGTGCCATTCACTGGGGTAGGGGCGCTTAGGAGTATTGAGTTGAACGACATCAGGCTTAATCTCATTTAATATGGCCGCATAGTCTTTGGCCTCTTTTATATTAAGAGGCATGAACATACTTTGAACTTCAATGGGTCCTTTATATTCTTTTTGCAGCTCTTTAATTCCTGCGAGCACGCGTGCAAGGGTTACACCTTCTGCAGGTCTGTTGACTCGTTGAAAAGTTTCTTCACTCGCGGCATCAATTTTAACAATGATTTTATCAAGTCCACTCAAACGCTTTCTAACTTCAGGAAGATAGAGCTCGGTTGCGTTGGTTAGAATCATTTGCGGCATATCGGGAGCGAGCGCGCGAATGCCTGCAATCATCTCATCTATATTGGCCGCTAGACTGGGTTCACCAGAGCCCGAGTAAGTGGCCACATCGATGCGTGCATTTTCAGTGAGAACTTTTTTAAAGTCAGAGATCACTCTTTCACTAGGAACGTAGACTTTGATCTCATCGGTGATTTCTTGAATTTGACCTAGCTGACAGTAGAAGCAATTAAACGAACATGTCGAAGTTTGAAAAATCGGATCAATTCCTAGCGACATTCCAAGACGCCACGATTTAACCGGCCCATAGACCGTACTTTTATTATTGAAAACTTCTTCTTCTTTGTTTCTATCTCTCATTCTCAATCTCTCAGAAATTCTACTTATTTACGATGAAGGGATTTCTTTCCTTCTTTCTTATGCAGATCCATTAAGTCCTTTGAATCTTCCAGAATCTCGTGAACTAAAATCTCTAAAGGAACTTCGTTCTTTAAGTACTCAAGAAAGTGGGTGACTTCTTTTTCTAAAGATAGGGGAGAGAAAAGCTCAATTTCTCTATAGGTTTGAGAAAGGCTTGTATCTAAAGTTGAGTAAAAACATAGACCTTCGTTGGATTCAAGTTGAAAGTAAGTGAAGGCCGCCTGATCTTTAGGAACTTTAATAATGTAATGCTGTAATTTCATACTGATAGCTCATGTTTTGATTATATTTCCTTTATACTTGATTAAATGGCCTTTGTAATTTGTTAATTATTAGAAATCCTAGAAGAAGGCCTTCCTTTAAAGAATAGGATAAGTGATTGACTTCATTCAGCATTCCCTTACAATTAAAGGAGCTCATTCTTTTTTACTATTAAGAAAGATAAATTCACGGATTGAATGGGGAGCTTTCTTGTCACGGAGGACAAGTGGTGAAAAAAACGAACTCAAATTATTCTTATAGATCACTCATTATAACTTCTTTGTTATCTCTTGGCCTTTCATCATGTGCATGGATTGATACGGATCGTTCCAGTTTATTTGGAGGTGATGAAGAGTTAAGTTCAAGTGAAACCGAGCAACAAACAGTTTCTAAAGAGCAGTTTGATGAATTGGCCAAAAAATACGAAGCACTTTTAAAGCAGCAAAGAATAGAAGACTCTCAGACTCAAAAGGCCAATAAGCTGATGAATGAAATGGAGAGTGAACAAGTGATTGATTCCGATATCGTGGCCCAAGAAATTAGCCGCGTGAAGTCGGCTTCTGAATTAGGGGGAACCGTTGATGTGTTCAATCAAGGTTCAAAGTCTAAGCAGACTCCTCAGGTTGAATCTGTTCAACTGGCAGCAAGCGCTAGCTATGATGCCAATCTTGTCGAAGCACAGATTACATTAGTGAGAAAGGCCGAGGCCCTTGTTGCTCAAAATAAATTTGATGAAGCCCTTACCACTATAAAGTCCCTTGAAAAATCTCCTTTGAAACAAATTGTTGTACGCTCAAAGTTTCTATTGGGTGAGATCCTTTTCAGACAAGGAGAGTATGACCTCTCTATGCAGATTTTTGAAGAGGTGATTGGTCGCTATGCTTTTTCAGGATTAGTTATTAAAACTCTAGGTCGTCTCATTGTTTGTAGTGAAAAGCTAAAGCTTGCTGCAAAGAAAGAGAAGTATTATTCCATCCTTCACGATTTCTTTGAACAAGGAGCTTAAGTCCTTTCATGAATAAGGTACTTGTCTCACTTTTACTTTTAGAATATCTCGTAGGAAGTTTTTCCTATGCTCAAGATATTGATGATCTTGAACTTCTAGATCCTACTGATATTAATGTCATGACGGAAGGCGAAGCTGAAAAACCTGCTGCAGTGACAACAGATGATTTAGAAGAAATAGATGACCTCGAATCTTTGAAAGAAGATATTGGGGACATGGTCTTTGAAGGCAAAGAAGATTCTGGGACTTTGAGCTTAGATGACGAACAAGAAAAATCAATTCAAATACTTATTGATGAGTCTGGTAAGACGATTAATGAACCTGAAAATTTAGCAGACAATCTAAAGAGTAATCGAAATACACCAGCGCTGATCTTTGATGTTGGTGCAGAGGAAAAAGAACTCCTTGAACTCTCTAAGTTTGTAGAAGGTAAGATTCCGGCCAAGGAATGGGATGAGATCTCTGCTGCGGCTCAATTAGATAAGTACGTGATTCAAAAAGGTGACTGGCTGTGGAAAATTTCACAGAAACTCTTTGGATCAGGTTTCTATTATTCAAAAATTTGGTCTCTTAACCCGCAAATTACAAACCCGCATGAGATTGAACCTGGAATGACATTAATCTTCTCAACTGGAGATACGGAAACTCTTCCTAATATCAGTCTGGGATCTTTTGGTAGCGGATACGCTGATGAAGATTCTGCAAAAAAAGCGGCACAAAGTGATTATGTTAATTTCAAAGACTTTGGAGATTCAGTTAAACCTAATTGGATTGATGAAAGAAAGCGTCTTATTAATGAAGGTGTTTATTTTCAATATGCCTCTGAAGAAACTTATAATGATTTAAAATCTATTGCGAATGATAACTTGATCACTCAGTACTCTGAATATGATCCTCCTGTACCTGATATTGTTATTACAGAGCCAGGTGAGCAGTATGATAATTCTGGATTTGATCGAGACTCTAAAATTGTATTCAATATTAAAGAAGGTTTTTTCTTAAATACATTTGTTACTTCCAATATCGTTCAAGACCTTGGTGTCATTGATGGTATGGGAAAAGAGAATATTTTTCTTTCCCAATTTGATCATGTCTTTGTTAATTTTGATAAGTCCGTTAAAGTAAAACCAGGGGATCTCTTCTCTGTCTATACGGCCGGTGGGCAAGTTACTCACAAAGTATCTGATCGTTCAGGATATAAATATACAATTGGTGCTCAGGCGCGTGCCGTGAGAAAAATTAATAATCTTTGGGAATGTGAACTCGTTGAAGTGAGTGGACTGGTACAAAGAGGGGACAGGCTAACTGTATACACTCCAAAAATTGGTAAAATCATCAAAACATTTAATAAACGTAATATTGAAGCGGCCATTATTGCTTCTTATGAAGCTTCTGCTGGTGGCGTGGCGTACGGTGGAGTGGTTTATCTTGATCGTGGTCGTGCCGATGGCGTAGAGATGGGAACCGTTTTTGAACTCTATTCTTTTATGGATAGAGGGCTGGATAAGCGCTTAACGGCAGATCCGACTTATAAAATTGGTGAAGTGACGGTAATAAGTTTAACGGATAACTTTACAACGGCCTTAGTGACCAGTTCGCGCACAGATATTCCAATTGGAACTATTGCTCTAACTAAAACGGAAGAACAAGCAGCACTGGCAGCGGCCAATCGTAACCGAAGTGTGCTAGGTGCTGTTAAAGATATTGAGGCCAAGGCTCTAGATGAACTTGATATTGAATTGAGTCTTGATGATATTTCAAAAGATTTACTTGAAAAAGCTGACCAGGTGCAGCTAACAGAAGATGAACTCGAAGAGCTTGAGCGTCAAGAACGCGAGAAGTCAATTATCAAAGATCATGAGCGTGACCTTAAAGAATTAGAGCGATTAGAGTCTGAAATTTTAGAAGCTGAAGAATCTCTAAATGAAGCTAAGGTCGATGAGGACAAGTTCCTAGAGGCCCAGAACTTAAATAATATAGAGCGTAATGTTAAGGGCACTGACCCTAACGCCTTTGAGTCACTCAACGATATTGAAGACGAAGTTGGACTGAAATTCTTGGATGAAGATCTTAACTCTAAAGATAATCCTTACGGTTTAACTGAATTTGATCTTGAAGAAATCGATGAATTGTTGAATACTGACGAACTGTAAGACATTCAATCGCCTTTTTTGGTAAGATATGCGCGTTACATATGCACATGTAACTGGAAAGCTTAATTACTGAAGGGCATAAAAAGATTTGTCCGAACCTTATACAAATGTAAACTTGGGGCTGTGCATCGCAAAAGCCCCCCTAAAGACAAGGTGAAGAAGTGACAGCAAAAGAAAGTGTTGAGTCCACTGATAGTGGGGACGTTAAAGCTACTAAGAAGAAAGTAGCTAAGAAAACAACAAAGAAAAAGGCCAAGAAAAAAACAGCAAAGAAAAAAACAACTAAGAAAGCGGCGAAGAAAACAGCTAAGAAAACAACAAAGAAAACCGCCGCCTCCGACGACGACAAAACCACAAAGAAAACCAAGAAAAAGGCTTCCAAGAAAATCGCCGGTCCCTATGACCTCGTTATCGTGGAATCACCCTCCAAAGCAAAAACCATTAAGAAGTACCTCGGTAAAGGCTACCAAGTTATTGCTTCCAATGGGCATATTAAAGATCTTCCCAAATCAAAACTTGGCGTCGATATTAAAAATAATTTTGAAATTGATCTCGTACCTATTACGGGTAAGAAAGATAAAATTGAAAGAATTCAAGAGCTCGCTAAAGGTGCTGACAAAATCTACCTCGCTCCCGATATGGACCGCGAAGGTGAGGCGATCGCTCACCATTTATCAGAAGAAATAAGAAAGCCCTCTAAAACTCATCGTGTTGTTTTTAACGCCGTAACCAAGAGTGCCGTTCAGGATGCCATTGCCAATCCTTCAGACCTTAATAAATCAATGTATGATTCACAACGTACAAGACGTGTTCTCGATCGTCTCGTGGGTTATAAAATTTCACCTATTCTTTGGGATAAGGTTCAGCGAGGGATCTCGGCCGGACGAGTTCAATCGGTGGCCCTTAGAATTATTGTGGAAAGAGAAGATGAGGTTAAGGCCTTTGTTCCTGAGCAGTGGTTCTCTATTGCTGGGGTGATGGAAAAAGATAATACAAAGTTTGAATTCAAATATTATGGAGAAGACTCTAAGAAGAAGACAGAACTCTTAGAAGAAGACTTCGTTAAGAAAATTGTTGCCGATGTGAAAGGTAAGAATTTCAACGTTACAGAAGTTAAGAAAAGAGAAAGAAAACAAAACCCAACGCCTCCTTTTACCACTTCAAAACTTCAACAGGAAGGGGCGAATAAACTAGGTTATACCGCCAAAAGAACCATGATGATTGCGCAGAAACTCTATGAAGGGATTCAGCTCACCAATCACGGAATGCAAGGTCTTATTACCTATATGAGAACAGACTCGGTACGAACGGCTCCTGAAGCACTTGAAGAAGTTAGAAATTTCATTAAAGATAAGTATGGAAACGACTATCTTCCAGGTGAGCCTAACGTCTATAAGAAGAAAGGCTCTAATAAGGTTCAAGATGCCCACGAGGCCATCCGTCCAACCAACTTAATGTTCACTCCTGATGAAGTAAGAGGGGACTTAGAGCCTGAGCAACAGAAACTCTATGAGATGATTTGGAATAAATTTATTTCCTCTCAAATGACTCAAGCTGTAATTGATCAAACCACTGTAAGCCTAGAATGTGAGAATCACTTCTTTAGAGCAAATGGTTCTATTATTAAATTTCCTGGTTTTAGAACGGTCTATCTTGAAGCCGCTGCAGAGAAGCGCTCCAAGAAAGGTGGCGATGATGAAGACGATAATGATGATAGCAATGATGTAAAAGCAGGTCTTCTTCCAGAGATTTCTGAAAATGAAGCCTTGAAGCCCATTAAAGATGCTGAGGAAACAGAGCACTGGACCTCTCCTCCGCCAAGATATAATGAAGCTTCTTTAGTTAAAGACTTAGAAGAAAAAGGTATTGGTCGTCCATCGACTTATGCTTCTATTATTTCCAATATTCAAGATCGCGGTTATGTCGAAAAAATTGAAAACCGCTTTCTCCCCACAGAGCTTGGAATGGTTGTGTGTAAAATGCTCATTGAATCCTTTCCGGATGTAATGAATGTTGATTTTACGGCCCAAGTGGAAGAACTTCTCGATAAGATCGAAGAAGGGGGAGTCACTTGGAAGAAAGTTCTTAAAGAATTTTGGGTAGGCTTTGAAAAGACTTTAGAAAAAGCTAAAGAGGAAATGAAAAACCTCAAGAAGCAATCTATCCCCACCGGAATTCATTGCAAGAAATGTGAAGATGGAGAGTATACAATTAAGTGGGGAAGAAATGGGCAGTTCTTAGCTTGTTCTAACTATCCTGATTGTAATTCAACTCACGATTTCAAAAAGAATCTTGAAGGTGAAATCACCATACTACCTAAGAACTGGTTCCATGATCCATGTCCTACTTGTAATAAGAAATTAGAAGTGAAGACAGGTAAGTATGGGCGCTTTGTTCGTTGTGAAGACTATCCCCAATGCGATACGACTCTTCCTTATACACTACAAATTACTTGTCCCGAGTGTAAGGTTGGAAAGTTTGCGGAGAAGAAATCTCGCTACGGAAAGTTCTTCTATGGATGTAGTAATTATCCCAACTGCGAAAACGCACTTTGGTCTAAGCCTTATAAGCATGATTGCCAAGGTTGTGGATATCCGATCATGACTTTTAAAGAAACAAAGAAATGGGGAAAAGAGCTCGTTTGTCCCAAGTGTAAGCACAAGATTGACTGGGAAGGAACACCTTTTCACGAAGCCGAAGTGGCCAAAGAAGCTAAAGAAGCGCAACAGGCAAGGACGGAGTAATCAATGCAGCCAAGAAACTGGAAAGAGGCCGTCATGGCCTCTCCTGGGCCTAAGACCCAAAGAGAATACTTCGTCTTATTTGTTAAAGCCTTTTGCATGGGAATCGCTGATCTCATCCCTGGAGTTTCAGGGGGAACGATTGCTTTTATCACGGGAATCTATGAAGGCATGCTCGATGCTGTGGGCTCAGTAAATAAGAGATCACTCTCTGCTTTATTTCGCCTTGATTTCAAATCATTTCTTAGCATTGTGCATATTCGCTTTCTCATACCCCTCGTTATAGGAATTCTCTCGGCCATTTTTCTCTTGGCCCGAGTGATGCATTATTTAATTAACGAACACCCCATTCCTACATGGGCCACTTTCTTTGGATTAATCGCGGCCTCGATCATCGTTATTTTTAAAGAACTCGATAATCCTAAGAAAGCCTCTAATCTCATTCCTTTAGTCATCGGCGCGATCTTTGCTTGGATTATGGTAAGCCTTATTCCAGTGGATACGCCAACGTCTTCATGGTTTATATACCTTTGTGGAATCATTGGTATTACGGCCATGATTTTGCCAGGTCTAAGTGGTTCTTTCTTACTTTTAATCTTAGGAAAATATGAATTCATCACTGGCGCAGTAAAGAGTCCCTTTGTTGAAGGTAACTTTGTTATCCTCTTAACTTTCGTTGCAGGAAGTATTACGGGAGTCGCAGGGTTTAGTCGTGTGTTGAATTGGTTTATGAAGCATTATCGTAGTCAGACGATGGCCTTCTTAACAGGAGTTCTCATTGGCTCGATGAAGAAAGTTTGGCCCTGGAAAGAAGTGCTTGAAACAAAAGTTGTACGAGGAAAAGTTCGTATTCTTCGCGATGCCAATATTCTTCCCAGTGATATGAACGGGGAAGTCGCTCTAGCGATCATCGTATGTATCATTGGTTTTATTGCCGTTCTATGGATGGAGTCAAAAAGCAGAAAATCTTAAGTTCTAAATCAAGTGGACAATTAAGCTCCACCTGCCTAGAATATATAAAATAGATAGATGGGGCGTTAGCTCAGCTGGATAGAGTAGTTGGCTTCGAACCAATTGGTCGGGGGTTCGAATCCCTCACGCCCCGCCATTTTCCTTATTTTTACTCATCATTGCTTTCAGACACTCGACTCAGTTTCGCTCACGTACTACTCGTACACTCCCTTCACTTCACTCGGTCTTAAAGCAAGCATGAGTAAAACTAAGAAAAATGGTTTTTCTACTTATAAAGAACTTGATCTGAGGTCAGAACTGCATCATCACATCCCTTTTAAGCTTTATCTAAATCACCATGTAAGGACTCAAAAATGCTAAAAGCACGATATTTTTGATGTCTTTCATGCTCTCGCTTAAGAAATCCCATTGCTTTACTGATTTATTGTTTTGATTGAGTTTCAGACTTACCTCGCTCGAATTGCAGAATTCAACATATATCTGAATAAGAGCGATTCTCTTTAGACATGTGTTTTCCTACTTTGGATTGAGTACTTCTCAATATTTCTTGGGATATGTGAGTCAACTAGGCATAGCGAAGATGACTTAATCCTTTAAGCCTTATAGGGAATTAGACGAACGAGTAATCTGGAGAGTTGTTAAATATAGGATGTTGAGCTATCGTTTAAGGGTATTGAAGGGAGAGTTATGGATTTTAAAGTGAGTGAGAAAGACTTAATGTTAGTTGGGAGTCTGATCTGTCTAGTATCTGTAATTGCTTTTGTAGTTGAAATTTATACTTCTGAAAAATTTAGCTTGCTTAAGTCCATTGGTGAACTAGGAACGATAGCTGCTGGGGTAGGTGGTTTACTTGCTGTTATATTTCTTAAGCGAACTTTGAAAACTCAAGAAGAAAGCTTAGAAGAGATTCGTACAAGTCAAAGAAAGGAACAGTTGGATAAGGAGTTTAGGTTTTTATGTGAATCAGTGGATACAACTATTGAATCTTTATCTTATGAGGAGCATTGCTTTGCCTGGATAGGAGTTAAACCTGATTCTAAAGTATTCGTTGGGTTTGAAGTGATAAACTATTTAAGTCGACTAATAGTTGGAGAGGAGTGGAGTTCCGACCCTAAACTTAGAGATCAAACCTTAAGTTACTTAAATGTTAATTTAATTAGTTTTACTTGTATGAACCTTATTCACCTACTTAAATGGCTAGAAGCTAATGATAATGGAAGTTATCAAATGATGGTTGCTAATCGTTACTCTATAATTAATGGCGTATTTTTTAGCCTCTTGCCAATAGAATATCATGTGATGAGAGATAGAGATGAAAAATGGGGGTATGAAAACATGAATTCTGATACTAACTTAAATCTTACTTATGAAGATATTTATAAGCTAAGTAAGATTTCCAGAAGATTAGGCTTAGCAGAGAGTTTACAAGAAATGATGGAGACAAATGAAGTTTAATTTAGAGGATATTACAAAAATGTCGGCTCTCATTATAGTGAGTACATTTATTTTACTTATCTTTTCTATACTTGGTTCTCGTCAGTTTGATGCTGACTTCTTTGCTGCATTTGGTGCAATCCTGAGTGCAATGATTGCTGCTGCTGGTATCCCAATTCTTCTTCAGAATATAAAAAAACAGGATGAGAGCATTGAAGAATTAAAAGTTAGTAGAGAGCAAGAGAGATTAAATAAAGAGTTTAATATGCTATGCCAGTCAATTGATATAGGGCTATCGTTGTTAGATGATGAAGATTTCGGATTGGGGGCTAGCAGGATTTTGCTTTATTCGAGACAAAACAAAAGTAATAGAGAGCTTAATGTTCTTAGTATTAATGCTCTTGGAGTTGAACAGCTAAATTCAGTATCAATTTGTTTTATTTCTTTAATTAATTGGACTCTAGAAAATATTGATAAAAAAATATATTTTGAAATGTTATTTGTTAGATATTTACCTATTATTGATGCAGTTTTGAGTTTTATACCAGAAGACTTAAAAGGAATGAACTTTGAATATGCTTATGAGTATTTTAAAAGAGACTTACCTGAAAAAGATTTTGATATCTTATTTTCTAATCTTCTTAAACTTGAATATTTAGTTTTTAGAGTGCACCGAAACAATGGTGCAATAGATGACCCTGTAAGGCTCTAGTGAATGTTTAATGAAAAAGACTTTTATTTATTTGCTTCAACTATTTTCTTTTATGGGTTTATAGCTCTTACTTGTGTTGTAGTAGTTCCGGAGGTTGTGACAATGGGTACATTAGGTAATTTAGGGGCATTTGTTGGTGGACTTGCTACCTTAGTAGGGGTTCCTTTTTTAATTTTAAATCTAATTAATCAAAGAAAGGCTTTGTTAGTTCAAGAGGACAGCCTTAGAAGAGTTGTAGCAAATGATGTACAGAATGAGCTTGAGAAAGAGTTTCGATTTATGTGCGAAAGTATTGACTTCGGAATTGAATCCTTAACCCTTGGAGTTAATAAAGGGGTAGAAGCACTAAAAAGAGCATCAGATGTGAGGGTAGATAGTATATCAGATGAGGAGATTGAGAGACTTGAAAGAATTGTAGTAAGTTTTAGCTCTTTATATTCATGGATTGAAGAAAGTTCTTTTTTAAGATGTAAATTCTTACATATAATTCTTACAAGATATAAAAATATCATTAATCTTCTTTATAAATTCATTCCTAGTGATGGTGTTGGTTGGACTATTGAAAAATATCAAAGTGTTTATGAATATAGGATGAGGCTTTATCTTTTTTATAATGCATTAGCTAAACTGATTAAAATTGAAAAAGAAGCATGTATCACCTGTAGTGCTAGAGTAGAAGTTGAAAACCCATATTCTTCAAACTTCACTAGATTTTTTGGAGAGTTCGAGGATCGATGAGTTCTTCAACTCTTTATTTCTTACTTTTTATTAAGAGCGATTTCGTCCATCCAAATATTCTCAATTTGATTATCATCGTTAAAGAGAAGCTTTAGAGAAACTTTTCCATTTTTCATGTGCATATTATAGAGAGTAATGTTCTTTGAGCTTTTCACAAACTCAATTCCTTCAAGATCTCCTTTTCTTTTCTCTACGGAAGCCAAGGCCCTGATGACCATATTTCCATCAAGATTCTTCATAAGCTCTTCGCTAAAGCGAGACTCAATCCCCACATGATCTTTAATCATCATCGAGTAAATGGTCTTACTCGAAGTCGTATGAGCAGCAGGGTTTGTTGTTGAACAAGAGGTTGTAAGCATCGCTAGTAATAGGAAAGGTCCTATCATTTTCTTCATTTTAGTCATCATTGATTCTCCTTAAAATATCATCTTCACAAACTAGGCATGAGAACGCCTTAAGAAGAATCAAGGTGAATAGTGATTTAAATCAGTAAAAGAGAGTAAGCCATTTTATAGAAATTTGACTCCGTACTATGGTACGGAGTATATACTGCTTCTATGAGTTTAACGATTGGAAAATTAGCAAAGGCATGTGATGTAGGAGTGGAGACGATTCGCTTCTATGAGAGAAAAGAGCTTATTCATCAGCCTGAGAAGTCTGGAGGATTTCGCCATTATCCAAATTCACTTATTGCGCGAGTTAAATTCATAAAGAGATCTCAACAACTTGGTTTCACTTTAAATGAAACCAAGGAACTTCTTGAACTCACGATTAAAAAGAGTTCACAATGCCGTGATGTTCTTGAAAAAACAGAAGATAAAATATCGGAAATCGAAGAAAAAATAAGCGATCTTCAAAAGATGAAAGAATCGCTTCTTTCCTTGGCCAATTGCTGTGAAGATCGATCCATCCCTTTGTCGGAGTGTCCTATTCTCGACTGTTTTATGGAAGATAATACTTAAGGAGAATCAGTCATGAATGAAATGAAGAATATCTTATTTCTATGTACGGGCAACTCGTGTCGCTCTCAGATGGCCGAAGGATGGGCAAAGAAATTTCATGGGGAGAAATATAATATCTTTAGCGCAGGAACTAAGAAGCATGGGCTCAATCCCTATGCAGTTAAAGTCATGGCCGAAGTGGATGTCGATCTCAATCTTCATCACTCTAAAACAACGGAGGAGCTCCCCGACGTGACCATGGATTACATCTTCACTGTATGTTCCGATGCTCATGAAAATTGTCCTTTCTTTCCCGGAGGAAAAACGATTCATACCGGCTTTGATGATCCACCGCGATTAACTAAAGAGATGAAAGATGAGGAAGAAATCTTAAAAGTATACAGACGTGTACGCGATGAAATTAAAGAAACAATTATAAAGATAGAAGAATATCTATAAGGATAAGAAAATGAGTTCAGATACACAGAAAATAGGCTTTTTTGAAAACTACTTAAGTATATGGGTGGCCCTATGTATTGTTGTGGGAATTGGTCTTGGCCATTTCTTCTCCGCTCAAATTGTTCCTCTAAGTGAGATGAATATTGCTACCGTTAATATTCCTGTAGCGATACTTGTCTGGCTTATGATTTTTCCTATGATGGTTCAAATCGATTTCACTTCTATCAAAAGTGTGGGGAAGAATCCAAAAGGACTGCTTCTGACAGTGATTGTAAATTGGTTAGTTAAGCCTTTTACCATGGCCTTTTTTGGATGGGTTTTCTTTAAGGGAATCTACTCGAGTATCTTAACTCCCGAAATGGCGGATCAATATTTGGCAGGCGCGATTCTTCTCGGTGCTGCTCCTTGTACGGCGATGGTCTTTGTTTGGTCTTACTTAACAAAGGGTGATCCAGAATATACTCTTGTTCAAGTCTCCATCAATGATATCATCCTTCTCTTTGCCTTTATTCCTATCGTTCGACTTCTTTTAGGGGTTTCAGATATAGTTATTCCGATGAATACACTACTGACTTCTGTAGTCATATTTATTGTACTCCCATTGATTGCTGGAGTTCTTGTTAATAGAATTTTAATTAAACTAAAAGGTAAGGAGTGGTTTGAAGGAGAGTTTCTAAGATTACTTAAACCTCTCTCTATCGTGGCGCTTTTATCAACCTTAGTTCTTCTCTTCTCCTTTCAAGGTCATACGATTATTAAAAACCCATTACATATTTTATTAATCGCCATACCTTTAACAATTCAAACCTACTTCATTTTCTTTGTGACTTGGTTCGCCGGAAAGAAGATGACTCTACCTCACTGTATCATTTCACCTGGTTCTATGATTGGTGCGAGTAATTTCTTTGAGCTTGCTGTTGCTGTAGCGATTGCGCTCTTTGGTTTAAACTCTGGTGCGGCCTTGGCCACAGTTGTAGGTGTTCTCATTGAGGTTCCTGTGATGTTAAGCTTAGTGAAAATTTCGAATAAATGGAGATACTAAGATGAAAAACTTAGAATATTTAAAAGATGAAAAGTTTGATTTGATCGCGTCTCTTTCTGAAAAAGATAAGGCCACCCATAAGCCTCGTATTCTTATGCTCTATGGCTCCCTTAGAGAGCGCTCATATTCAAGATTACTCTCACAAGAAGCAGGCCGAATTCTTGAATCTATGGGGGCCGAAGTTCGCTTCTTTGATCCAACTGGGTTACCTCTTTTTGATAATGATAAGTCTATTGATCATCCAAAGGTTCAAGAGCTTAGAGAACTAAGCCTTTGGTCAGAAGGACAAGTCTGGAGTTCTCCGGAGCTTCATGGAAATATGTCAGGACTTCTCAAGTCTCAAATTGACTGGATTCCTTTAACGATGGGAGCCGTAAGACCCACTCAAGGGCGTACTCTTGCTATCATGCAAGTTAGTGGAGGCAGTCAAAGTTTTAATGCTCTAAATAGCATGCGGGTTCTAGGTCGATGGATGCGTATGATCACGATCCCTAATCAATCTTCAGTGGCCCGCGCATATCAAGAATTTGAAGAAGACGGACAAATGAAAGAGTCTGCTTATCGAGATCGTGTTGTAGATGTCATGGAAGAGCTTATGAAATTTACTTATTTAACACGAGATCAAGCAAACTTCTTAGTTGATCGCTATAGTGAAAGAAAAGATGCGCGAAATAAGGCCTTTGATTCGATTAAGGATTAAATAAGAGATCTTAAAGGTCAAGATTTCTTGAACTTAAAATAATAGGCATTTTGAATATAAATATATATTATATACTTATGTCTGACATTAACTCTTGTATCCACGATATTCGAAATAAGATGGCCCATTTGCAGGCTTTTCAAGAAAGAATGATTGAAAAGTTTGAGTCTCATGAGATTAATTCTTATGAAAAGTGCTTAGAGCAAATTGGTGATCTTCTTGATTGCGTCTATCTCTTGGCCAATGGCAAGAGCTCGGCATGTGTTTATAAAGTAGGGATAAAAGAGTTAAATCTAGCGTTACTTGAAAGTTTAAGGGATTTAAATACTCTCTATCCTAAAGTTATCTTTAATTATGATTTTGATTGTATTGAGGCCGTACTTGATTTTTCCATCGACTTTGATAAGTATCTCTTCTTTCAAGTGTTAGATAATTTAGCCTCTAATTCTATAAGGGCCCAAGCAACCATTATTGAATATACTTTAAATGTAGGAGATAAGGGTCTTCATATCGTTATCCGAGATAATGGTCTGGGAAATGAATACCATAGCTCGCATTCTCAAGGCATGATTCCTCATGGCCAAGGACTAGAGATCGTTCAAAGAAATATGAATAAAATGAAAGGCTCTATTTCACTAATCAGTACAAATGAAGATGGTTTTCTCGCCAATCTCTATTTTCCTCGTATTCCTTAACGAGTAATAAAACCCATACCAAATGGCAGATTTATATTCAGTCCAAAGGCCACATTATTATCTTTCTTTTGACCTAAAACAAGACCAAGCTGATAGTTCTTTGTCTGTTTCTGATTCATAAAGCGATAGAAGAAAGTATCGTAGAGGTTTACACGAAATCTAAAGTCCTCTGAACCATTTAAAAACACAGAGGCTTCAAGTTCTCCTTGATATTCATGAAAGAGCGCACTAACAAAACGTCCCTTTTGCTCAAGGGGGTCAGTAAGGCTCATTCCGGCAGAGGCGGTGAGGGTATTTTCTCTATTGTAGTCATAGGATAGGCCGGCCATGGTTTGCATCCCAAGAAAATACATAGGGCGAAACTTATCTTCCCCAAAACTTAAGCTCTTAGGACGAAAGATATAGTTGAGCCCTGCATTGAAAAAGTCATCTTCATTGAGATTATACATAGGATTGAAGTGCCAAGCTTTCATATCGAGATCATGAATAAGAAAATTCATTGTCGCTGGTGAATAGGACATAAGAAAAGCGGCAACATCAAAGAAGTATATATCAGCAATATGATCATGAGAAGATATCTCATCACTTGTAGTCTCTAAGGCCTCATTTCCTAAATGAGCCCCGTAAGTAAAGAGAAAGGAAAAGAAGCCAGCAGCAGGCACATCATAGTATTCAAAGTATTGTCTTAACCAAAGCGTATCATAGGCGCCACCAATAGCATGAAGACCGATATTGGGTAGCACACGTGAAGTGAAGAATTCATCTTGAATGAGTTTTCGATATCCACCATCTCTTTCAATATTGTCATGGGGGTTTTTAATTCGACTCCAGAATTCTCCAACTTTTCGACCATAGTCTTTTTGAGAGAACCAGTAAGGGTTTTGAATAACATCAAAGGTTCCATTGGCCAGATAAGTTAGAGGAAGCCATTTTGAATCTCTTACAGGATTATGAATTTGCGGCAACTGCGCTGCAGATACAGAGCACACGAATATGAGAGTGAATAAAATATTGACCAGATATTTCACAACTATTCCTTAAATTTGAGATTTGGAGCGTCATCTTATTTCCCAAATTGTTTAAGGGCAAGGGCCGATAGGTGAGTTTTACCGGTTTGATCTATTAATATTGCACTAATGTCTAAGTTATCAAGAAACCTTCTCGCTTCACTCGTCTTCATCGCCATCAATATTGTCCCCATTGTATCTGTGAACATACAAGTCTCATGGATAACGGTAGCAGAAACTATATTGGCGTCATTTTTGTCTTTTCTTATTATGTGGTGATCACTGTGCTGTGCTGGATTAAATTGAACATAACTTCCGGAAGTAGAGACTGATTGATTGGAAACTTGAATGAGTCCTGCATGAATAGAGGGGTCAAGATTGAAGGGGTTTCTTATGCCAATTTTCCATTTTCTAGGGGCATTCACACTAGAGTGCACTCTTATATCTCCCGAGCCATTGATATAAAAATTCTCAAGCCTATGATCAGCTAAGATCTTAAAGGCTTGATCAACAGCATATCCTTTTCCAATACCTCCCATTCCAATTTGCATTTTTGTGAAAGGTAGAAAAATCGTTTTCTTTTGTTCATCAATTTCGATTTTTTTAAAGTTGATAAATTCTTCAAGTTCTTTTCGTTCTTTTTCAGGAAAGGGGATACCTTTTTTCTTATAGGTGCGCCATCGATGTCCTACACTGGCAAAACTAATATCAAAGCGCCCTTCACTAAGACGGGAGAATTCAATAGCTTTTAAAATTAAGTGGAGAATCTCATCATCAACTTGGCAGGGAGAAATACCTGCTAATTCATTGATTCTTTGAAAAGGACTGGGTCTGAAATCAGTGAACTTATTTTCAATTCTTAAAACTTCATGGTGAGCTTTCTTAAAAAGATCCATGATTTGTTGATGGGATAAGTGCTCTTGAGGATAGGCCTTATAGTGAAAAGAGGCTCCCATTGCCGCAAAAGAATGCTCAATTGGTTCGGCCATAACTTAGGGAAGGGTCTTTGGAGGAGTGAGCTCTTTATAAATGATATTTCCTTTCTCATCGATTACCCAAGTCTGGGGTAGACTAAGAACTCCCAGACTTTTTGCGACACTCTTATCCTTATCCATAATTACTTTATAACTCCAAGGATGCTTTTTAAGAAAACGTTTAATCTTCTTCTTAGTATCACCTGCACTAAGTGCAATATATTCGTAATTTGGATACTTCTTCTTAAGGGCCTCAAGTTCATCTAACTCTTTAATACAAGAAGTACACCAAGTCGCCCAGAAATTTAAGACGACCTTCTTTTTACTCTTAGCTATTTCGTAATAGTTTTGAGAATCATATTCAGGTAGTTTGAAATTTTTAATCTCTTTTGCAGAAATTGAAAATTGAAGAAAAAGAAGTAGAAAGAGAAGTATTTTTTTCATAGAAATCCTAATGATTAAAATTCAAAGCTAACGGATGTTTGGTAGTATCCATAGCGCAGTCCATTTGTTCTCATATAATATACAAAACCGTGATTCCAAGAAATATTTTCTAAATCAAATCCAAAGAATTTCTTATCATCATAGTTTTGATTCAAATAAACTCCTGTTTCGTAAGAATTAAATTGATCCATATCAGAGTCACTCGTCATAAAAGTTTGAGGTGCACTGAATTGATCCGCAAAGTATCTGACTTTACTTTGATAATTATGGCGAATGAATGTTTCTATAAAGTCTTCGTCTTCATTGAGTTCAAATAGATAAGCAAGCCTTGTTGTATGGGAATCTATGTCCCATTGATCAAAGTAGTAGCGATAGCTCATGTTAAGAGCGCTTGTCTCACTAAGGGCGCGGACATACTTTGTAGATAGTGCATAACGGCTTCTTGATTCAGGCAGTTGTTCCACTTCTCTTGTTCCACCGACATTTACTGTATTGGCCGTACTTTCTAAAAAGCCACTAGAGCGAGCAAAGGTTGCATCAAACTGTATGATTTCAGTGGGGCTCAGGATTTGACTTGCAGTAAGAGAAGTTGCAAAAATCTTTCTTTGAAGACCTGTACTAATTTCTGGATCTGAGAGATTTTTAAAGGCCGATAATTCATCCATGTAATATTGAAGAGAAAGCCCTAGCGTAAAGTTATCCTGAGCAAACGATCTTGCTACATTTACGGAAGCATTGGTTGAGCTATAGTCATATTCGCTAGAAAACCCTAGGTTTGCTCCGTAAGACCATTTTCCTTTTTCGCTGCGAGCTCCAAGATTTGCGGCTAGACGAGCTTGATTTGTTCTGGCCTCTTCTTTACTGGCTCCAGTATAAGAGTCAAGTTTGGTATCACTCGCCGCGGTCCATGTATCAAAAATAATTTGACCCGTTATGGCCGTATCTTCCGTAATTTGATGTTCGATAAATACCATCGGCTCAAATACATTATCTTCTTCACGTCCTGAGTTATCGATGACCTGACCACCATTATCACTATTTTGATGGTAGAAGTTAAAGACAGAAGTCACTCGTGTCTTTCCTTTTTCCATCATTTCAGCAAATGTATTTTGAACTGTGGAGACTAAACTGCTTAAGGAAAGAATGGTAAATTTAAGGCGTGATTTAGTTACATCCACATCCGCCTCCTACTGCAGAATTTCCACCAATGGCCGCTTCTCTAAAAGAGCGCACTTCATTTCTAAAGGCAGACTCTTCAGGATGAGGATCCAATTGCATGAACCTCTTAGAGAGTTGTCCGCGATCAATTTGATTAACATTTGAGCAACTTGATAAAGTACTCAGGCTACTTAGGGTGAGAAGGATCAGGAGATGGGCTAGTCTTTTCATGTAATTTTCCTTATGATTTATGCTCTACCGTTATAGAGTAATACTTATTATGAAAAAGAAAAAGATTCTTATTTGTTTTTCGTTTATTCAATTTTTTATTTGGCACAATATTCCTCAGGTTAAGGCCTTTGAATTAAAAATTGATAATCCAAACTTTATACCATCCGAGTTTGGAGGAGTGGTTCGAGCAGGTTGTGGCAGTGCCCATAAAGAAATCGAGTACGAGTCTAACCTTGGTATTATTGATGAGCAGATTTATAAAACAAACGATTGCCAATTATTTACCGGAATTGTTCCTTGGAAGAGGTTATTTCTTGGTATCGATTTACACTATGATATAGATCAAGATTATGAATTAAAGTTTGGTCCTCAAAGTGATCGAAGCGGAGACCCTTCTTATTTTTCTAGTGCCAGTGGTATCCTCGATCCTGATGTGGTTATCGCTTATGAGTTTCGCTCTAAAATAGATAATTGGAATCAACAGATATATTTTAAAATGAATCCTTTTGATATTGAAGAGGAACCTCGAAAAATTTTTAGAGGAGGACATGATATTGTACTAGAGTATCGCTTTGCTCGTCAATATGGTGAAGATAGCCTTTATGGAAGTCTCTTCTCTCACTACTTTGGAAAGAAGAATTATTATCAACCAGGCGATAATCGAAAATCGGTAAAGGAAGCTTATACAGAAGTTGGAATTGATTTAGGTTATATCTATAGACTATCAGATAAGTGGAGCTTTCAACTGGGGGGAACTTTCGCCCTTAGTTCTGATTACGACGTGATTACTCCAGAGATCACAAAAACGGCAGATAAGGGTTATTTAATTGAAGCGAGTATTGCCATCAATTACTTTCTCTCTCCTGAATGGATGGGAAGCGTTACCCATACTCGCGGTTCGCGAATTTATAATGCCACTAATGAAGACCGAAGTCAGGAAATTGATTATGAAGTTGAGGATGAGTCCTTATTTTTCTCTTTAACTTATAAGTGGGATTTTTCTAAATTGATAGAGCGAGTGAAGGCATTATGAAATATCGTTTCAAGTTCTTACTTTCGATTACTTTGATTCTATCAACCCTTTGTTGTTCTGGACAAGACGTTGAGTTAAAGGAAGAAGAAGTCAGCTTGGGGAGTCGTATTCTTAGTGAATTTGCGGCACCCGTCACTACCGAAGCTAAGTACATATTTGCAGGAACTCTTTTGGCCGCAGGTATGGTCTATGTAAATAAGGGAAGAAGAACTTATAATAAGAGAGAGTCCTTCGAAAGTGCTAGACCCTTTGGTAAGTTGGGCCCAATCGGAGAGATCATGGGCTGGGGCTTTCTTAATGGAATTTATACCGTGGCCCATTTCTATAATGGCTTCGCTTTTGACAACAAAGAAAGCATGAGGGCCAGTGAACATATGTTTAAAGCTTCTTTCTATACATTGACGGCGACCATGGCGCTAAAGACAGTCATCAATGAAAGAAGACCTGGTTATCCAGAAGATACCGCAAGCTTTCCATCAGGGCATTCTTCGATGTCCTTTGCTTTTGCCTCTGTCGTTGCAGCTCGCCATGGTTGGTTCTATGGTTCTCTTGCTTATGGTACGGCCACTTTTATTAGTGTCAGTAGAATCAATGATGATTGGCACTACCTACATGATGTTCTCGTTGGAATGGGTATTGGTGCGGGTTATGGATGGGGCCTTAAATATCTTTTTGATCATGAACTTCCTTATCAATTTGCGGTAATCCCTTCAAAGAAGGGTGGCATCATGCAAGTTGGTATGACCTTCTAAATAGAAACAAATGAACAGTCACTTTTAATTTATTTAATAAGATAAATGTATTTATAAATAATAAATTAATGATTTTTAATATAGTCTGACTTTTCTGTCAGCTTTACCTAAGGTCGTTTGTTTTTCCTTAATAAAGGCAATAAAGCGCCGATAAATTAATTAAGATATGAAAAAACAAAACGTAAAGATGCTCTTCATTTATTTTATTCTTGGCCTCCAACTTGTTGGTTGTAATGGAGTTGGTACCAATGATTTTGGTGAGCTTGCTCAGGGAGAACTTGTTGAAGAACTCAATGATTTAATTTTTAGTGGAATTGATTCAATTGATAATGTTACAGATTCTAGTGCAAGAGTTAACTGGACTCTGCATGAAGAAGACGTTACGTACACCATCTTCAATGTTACTTCAGGCTCACGTGTTTATATCGATAATGTTAATACAGATACGTATCAAGTGAGTAACCTGAAGCCTGGTCAGAGATATACTCTACGAGTAAGAGTTCTAGATGAGGATGGTCTTTATGATGCGAATACTCACGATGTAAGTTTTACGACTAAAAGTTCTCCAGATACTCCTTCCTCTGTATCTTTTGTTTCACCTTTAGGTTCACCTGGGCTCGACACTACTCCTACGATAAAAGTTGAAGGCGTAAAGTCAGGAGATACGGTAAAACTCTTTAGTGACTCGAGTTGTACTCAAGAAGTAGGTGCTAAGGTTGCGAGTGGTTCAAGTGTAGAAATCTCAACTTCAACCTTATCTCAAGGCCAACATACTATCTATGCTCAAGCAAGTAAGATTGCAAAGAGTGATTGTTCGAGCTCCTTTGTTTCCTATGAAGTCATGAGTTGTCCTAGTGGATATATTCCTGTGGGAAAAAATGTAGACGTAGGAGTCTCCAATCATTTCTGTGTCATGCAATTTGAAGCTAAGGACGATGGCAGTGGTAACGCTATCTCTCAAGCGCAAACAACTCCTTGGGCAAATATACTAATTGTGGATGCTTATAATGAATGCTTGGCCCTTAACTCTGAAGCTACAAATACTGCAAGAGAGAATGATGCTAATTCAGATGGAACCTATTCTTTGATCTCTAATCCAGAGTGGATGGCCATCGCTCGAAATATAGAGAACGTAGACTCTAACTGGACAGAAGGTAGTGTGGGCGTAGGTTGTCTAAAAAGAGGCAATTATCTAGATAATAGCTCTAGTGATAATTGTTCTGTTGCTTCAGGCTATAATGGAGATGATCCTGAATTTGGATCTTCTCGCCCTAATGCAGATACGGCCCAACTCACTCTCTCTAATGGTTCTGTCATCTGGGATTTTTCTGGAAATGTCTGGGAATGGGTTGATTGGACTCTAGGAGCTCCTCTTTCTTATGATATGGATTCTTCCGATATGGCAACTGATTCACAGGATACATCTTCCGGTTGGAAGAATATAGAAGCAGTAGATACTTTTACCTCTCACTTTCCAAGAACGGCCCTTATGCCTGAATCATATATTGAGACAAGTGAAGGTATTGGTCAGTATTACTTCTATTCTGCTGCTGCTGGTGGCTCCGCCTTAAGAGGAGGGTCTTGGGATGATGATGAAAAGACAGGTATTTATGCACTTAATTTAAGTGTGAGATCGGCCAATACGAGTTCGTATTTTGGATTTCGTTGTGTATTTAGACCGTAGGTAAAGAGCTTAAATAAGGAACCGATAAGAGTTGTAATGAAGAAATCAATATTAATCCTATTCACCTTTGTGACTCCACTATTTAGTATTTATTCTAAGAGTGTGTTTCATTGTCCACTCACTCGTCTAGATGTAAAAACACTTATGGAAAGTTCTCCTTATCTAATCGATGGTGTTCAGTGTGATAGTCATCAGCAAAAACTTATATGGACCATTTCCAATAAAAGGTTAATTAATAACTCTTCTGTTATTAAGAAAAATATTTCGCCCTTAGCTCAAACGAATAGAGATGAATCAAAGCAGTTTAAAAAAATTACCAACAAGAAAAGAGCTGTAGCTCAAACAGAGATAAAAAGTAATAAAGAAGTTAATGAAGTCAAAGATCTTGATTTTGACTTCAGATTGGGAGCAGGAGGGGAGTATTATTCTCATTCTCAATCTGGGGTACTTGGTGGTATTAAAATCGGCTCCATCTTTGTTAAAAACTTCGACTTATCGACAAGCTACACTCGAGGTGACTATAAGTTTGAAATGCTTGCAAAGAGTTATACTTTCAAATATGACTCCAATAGTATTGGGCATGAAAAAAAATATTACCAATATGGTTTAAAGTTTTTCTATCATAACTTCTTTATGGGGTTGAACATCGAGCAAAGCCCTTTATTAAAGAACTTAGTCAACTCTGTTGATATGACTTCAGAGACTTCACTTATTCCTACGCTAGGTTATCAATGGAGTCATAAATTAAGTTCAGACATTGAAACCAATATTTTTACAAATGTATCTGCAAGTTATCTGGTAAGAGCCTCATCGAGTGACCCAAATATAAAGATCTCCAACGCTAAGGGTTTTGGTGGTGATGCAAATATAAGAATAGAGAGAAAACTCAATGAAAGTAAGCGCCACCCTCTTTATTACTTTTGGGATAATAGTGTGAGCTACCGAGACCATGAACGCAATGTTCATTGGGGGAACTCTAATGGCGGTGTTACTTCGGAACACATTCACATCGGATCAACAATAGGTCTTAAAATAAAGTTCTAAGTATTTGTTATTGATAGTTATCTTTATAATATTCTGAAAAAAAAACCTTATCATTTTGCTAGAATATCCGAATAGGTGAGGGTGAAAGCATTCAAAATATTGATAACTATTCTCTTCTTAATACCTAGTATATTCGCTCTCGAATTAGTTGAGGGAGATTACTATATAGTAAATAGCACTCTTGATATTGCGGGAGGAGGAGAAATCCCTCCAGGAACTCTCGTCATGCTCTCCTCATCTAATGAAGGCAGATGGGATGTGAGTCTTCAAATATCTGGTCGCGATGGCCTCTCTGAAGTTAAAAGAGTTTCTCAAACTTGGTTTGAAAAATCCTCAACCTATTTTGGTCCTGTTCAAGAGGATGTTATTGAAGAAGCTGTATCTAAAGCTATTTTAGAAACAATAGATCTTTCTATACAGCAAGCGCTAGAAACTGAGCTCGCTCCTTTAGCAAACTGTGCACCCTCTTCTTCCATTCGTCCTAAGCCAAGGCCTCAAAGAAGTGTGCCCGTCATTTCTAATACTCGTCCTGTTGCAAGGCCTGAGAATTTGTCTGTTCCTCCTACGATTAATGCTGATCTCGACGCCCTTTTATTTAAAAGTGATGCCCAAAAAGATGCCTACTTGGCCTGCTATGAAGCTGAGCCAGAGTACACTGATGATTATAGACGTAATTATAAGAACTCGATTTCCATTGTTTCAAGAACCGCTACAAGCGTGGCCAATGGAGCCAGTGAGCGCATTGATGAAGGGGACTTTAACGCTTTATTAACCTGTCTAGTTTTTAGAGAAAGCGCCCATTTTAAAGGGGGAAGTTCACACTCTGGAGCCGTAGGACTAGGCCAATTTACGGGTATTGCCGTAACCGAGCTTGGAAATATGTTAACTCATAATGTAAGGGATAGAAGTTCTCTTAATGAAATATCTGAACTCGGTCGCCTATGGGCCAGCGGCGAAGTTGAAGAGGTCGATTATCAAAGATCTCTTTCACGCGTTGTTAGTGAAATGGATATGAATTCAAGAAGAGATGAAATTAGAGCTTTTTGGGAGGCGCTACCTTTTGATAAGCCTGCTGCTTCGGCCATTACGAAATCATATCTAGGTGATAATGATAATCATCAAATTGTGATCGCTTCAAGTGCGGCCATGTTAAGAGACTGCTCTTTGAGGCTTAGGAATGAGAGAAGTTCAATGAATGCAAACTTAAGACTTCTTGCCTGGGCTGGTGCCTATAATATGGGTGTCGGGGGATTTAAGAGAAATGCTCTAAGTAGTAACTCTAATGGTGGGATCGAGGCTTGGGTTGAAAACCTAAGAAACTCTGGCAGTAACCAGGCCAACGAAACAATTAATCATCTTATCAGTATTAATCGATGTATTGATAAATCAAATAACTATCCTCCATGTGGAACGAGAAGTTCTTATTGTTCAGAGCTTGATAATACAGATGTATGTTCCGACTCTGATGCTTTAAAATGTGTAGGGGAGTGTCGATGAAAATAATAATGAATATCATATTACTTTTTCTTATCACCATAAATGTATCAGCTAAAGAGACGATTGATTTAATACCTGAGGTACTAGACTTTAAATCTTTAGAAAAGCTGGAGACTCAAATGCATGATTGGACCACCGAGGTGGGAGAAAAAGACTTAGTTAAAATCTCAAATATGTCACAACGTCCAGAAGAAGTGGAGATCGTACAATTTCTCTTTCCCCATTTATTGCCTGAAAATTATAGTGGAAAGTCTATCTATCTAAATTGCTTTCATTACTTTAGTAAGTTTAAAAAAGAAAAAACAAAGAAGAGTTACCAAAAGTGGGAAGATTGCATTCGTTATGACTTTCGTCAGCCTGAAGACTTCATGATTAAGGCCTTTAAAGGCCTTAAGAAGAATATCAAATAATTCTATTCGTAATTACAGTGACTTAGTGTCTAATTATCTAAATATTAGATAAGAAACCTAGAACTATTATCCTTAATGGATTGTTAGGGTCATGTTAGAACTTCCTTGTAAGTCTAAGGAGACTCTATGAAAGCACTCATTCTCATATTTCTAAGCTTTTTAGCTATCTCAGATAGCGCTTGGTCATACTACGATGATAACGAGCAAGTTAGAGCTCTGGTTAATTCAGGTCAATTTGAAATGCTTCGTAGTGCTTGTGAGAGTGAAGGGCCAGGATCTGATGCCCTTATTCTTGGAGATGAGAAACTATGCCTTGATATCCTTCCTCTTCCTTACTCAGTGGAGAGTGAAGTAGAGTTTATGAAATCAAATGAATTAGAAAATGAAAGTGATTACGATCAAAGAATTGTTTCTATGTTTCATTTTTCTTCACCAGTATTACAGCAAGATAGTTTAGAGATAAGAGATATCATAGAGCTCTATTCTTTTGTAAACGTGCAAGCGAGAGCTAATGAGCTGAATATAAAGAGTGAAGTGATTAACAATGCTAGCTTTAGTGAATTTGATGAACTCTTTGTTGATCTCTTTTACAAAGTAAATTCAAATAGCCAAAACTTTGTTAAGTCTGCCTTTGAAGGGGAGTTGGTACAGATTATTAAATTTGAAGAGGGAGTTGAACTCTATCCTGGTGGAGGTTTTTACGTCTCTCATTATCTTGTAATTTCTGCAAAGCATGCCATGTATATCAAATTTTCTTGGTGGAATAGCTAGAAGTAGTATTTAAGCTGAGCTTCACTTTGATAATTTTCTTTTTGAACAAAGGCCTTTGTTTCTATGGCAATATCTTTAAATAGATCGAGTTGAAAAGATAATTCCCCAAAGCCTTCCCAATCTTTTTTCTGATAACTTCTCCACATCATCCCTAAGTCTACATTCAGTCTAAAGTTATCCGTTACCAATGCGTAGTAACTCATTCTCGGAGTAACAAGCGCCTTGAGTGGACTCTTTATATAAGAATTAGTGGAAGAATAATCGAGTTCAAAGGGAATGAGAAAACGAAGAAGATGCGATTTTACCTGCCAATTATATCCGATATGAGTTTTTACATAGGGACCAAAGTCGTGGTGAGCACTAAAGAGGTGATCTCTTGCCCCCATTTCAACAAGCCAAGAAAGATCAACTGGAGAGAGAATTTTTTGTTGATTGGCATGAGTTCTAAAAAGAGTGAATTGATCCAGGTATAGTTTGTCATCTGTTTCATCATATCGAGCCAGTATTTTTCCCATAATGAGCTCCGACCATGTCGGAGCTCCTGCAGGATGATCAAGTAACTCGTGAAAAGAAAAACGGTATCCTAGAAGATAATTCTTATGTAGAGACTTCTCTTGTTGTCCTAGCTTTTCATAGGAGCGTAAAGCGTAGCCTGTTGAAATAATTCTTGGAGCATGAATTTGATCAGGAGAATCTTCTTTATTGATTTTAATTTTTTGAGTAGGGGAAGTCTGTTGAGAGCGGGCCATTTGAATCTTTCTCTTAAGAGTCGTGTACTTTCCACCCTTTTGTTCGACTTCTTTATGCAATTCTTTTTGATATTTGAGGTCTAGATAATCGATACTGAAATCTAGGTAGTCAGACTTCTCTTCTTGGGAGAGATCACTCTTAGGAATGAAGAGTTCTGTATCATTCCAGTATTCTTGCGCTTCATTAGAGAGGTTTTCAAAGCGAGATTGAACAATATTAAATTGAGAGGGTCGCTTTCTTATTTCAGAAACAAATCCTTCTTTTTGATTGAGGATGGATAGAGTTTCAGAAGGAAGTATAAAGTAAGGAAGCTTCTCTTTAAATCCAAGTGTTGGTCTTATCGCATCTAAAAAGGTTAGAAGATGATAGGAACAATTCTCTGTTAGGTAGTAGTAATCATATTGAGCCTGGTCCATTTCCCAGAGGTGGGCCAAGAACATATCTTTTTCTTCTTTATTAAAGTCTAATTTATATTCCCATAAATCACGGCTTTCACTATCGTTGTATTCTTGAATTTTTACAAAATAGGGAAGCAGGCCGTAGTTGCCTTTGAATCCACCAGTCAGGCCAAGAATAGCATAAGCAAGAGGGTTGGCCGTCGTTGTTTGAGCGGCAAAATTAGCGCCGTATTCTAGATAATCATTTTGCTGATTACTCTTTCCTTCAATTTTAAAGAGAGTATGTCCAAAGGCACTACTTGGATTGTTAACATAGTAACTTGCAAAAACGATCCATACATTTTCAAGTTGGAGTTTGCGGGCGAAGTATTCATATTTTGGACAAGAGTCATTGCCTTCTTTGAGGTGTCCATGTCTCTTAAGAAAGAGACTTCTCGCAGGAAAGAGGCAGCGCTTATCTTCACTTGTTGAGAGAACTTTAATAGCTTCTTTTAACTCGGCCAAAGGGTTAGATCGACCTTGAGGGTGAAAGAACCATGAATCATTGGTTACAGTGGAATCATTATCCATACCAGTGGAAGTATAGCGATAGAGGTTGAGCCATTGAGGGTCATTGGCCAATTCTTCTAAGTCTTGGGAAGCAAAAGACTGGGGAGAAATAAATAGGGCCCAAAGAATGGGCCCTAAAATATATATCGAAAATCTAAAATTAGATAAGTTCAACAATATTATTGTGGATGCTCTGAGCATCTCTGTCTGCAGCAAAAAGAGTTGCAAAGTTTTGTTGAAGAACAGCAGTTCCTGCTTGGTCTTCACCGATTAGCTTAAGGTAAGCTGAAAGAGTTTCACCTTGACCACGAGAAATGTCGTTAGCTAGTTTTTCACGGTTGTTTTGAATGAAAACTGGTCCTGTTACCTGAGCTTTCTTTGCATCTTCACAACCAAGAGTTCCTGTAGACATTGCGAAAGTTTGGTTACCAGAAGTACCGTTAAAAGTTGCTGCGAGTACATTGAATACTAGTCCTTGTTTTCCTTCGAAAATAAGGGCACCAAGTCCACATCCAGCAGGTCCATGAGCTGCGTAAAGGTTTCCAACAAAAAGCATTGAAACGAGAGTAACTAAAAGTTTCTTCATTATTCCTCCATGAAGTTAATATTAGAAAGTCTAATTGTCGTAAAATATTGAAATTTGTAAAGAGAAACCTTTTGTGAATTTATTGAGAAGGCCTATTTTAAGCTAATTTTAGGTTGTAAGTCGCTGTGTGTTGTGCAGTATTATTGGGTAGTTACCTGGCGAAAATAAAAAAGTAAATAGTCTTAACTAATTTTAAGAGGAGACAAACTTTCCTTAAATAAAAAAATAATGACAAAAATGTTACTTCTAAGAAATTTCCAAAAAATTAAATAAATTTACTCAAGACGAAGATTTATTAATCCGAAATAGTAAGTGGTCAAAGTAAATAAGGATTAATTAATATGTGCGAAGTCTGCAAACTAGAAGGTGTCGATTGGAAGTTTCGTAATGGAGCTGCTCGCTCTCTATCACGCTGCTTATTCTTTCGTGTTTATGAAGGTGAGGCAAAACTCGTTCATCTATGCTTAATTTGTTCGATAGATTTATTCCATATTGGGGAATCAAGGTTCTTATCTAGACATCCACTCTTGGCCATAGAGTTTAGTAAAAATCAAAGCTCTTCTGTTGAAGATGACTTTAGTTTTAACTTTGCCTAATGAGAACGTATTAGTTATTTTTAGTTATGCCAACAACACATCTATCAAGCCTTCGCGATCTTAAAGATAACTTAAATTTACTTGAGCACCTAAGCGCTCCTGAACTCATTTCATACTGGGCAGCCGTTCATTTAGTTTTTTATCAAAAAGAAGAGGGGGCACCTCTTTATTTGGCCATGATAAGAAGAGTCGAAAATGATAAAGATCCGTGGTCTGGGCACTATGCTTTTCCTGGTGGTGGCGTCAATAAAGACGAAACTTATAAAGCGGCTGCCATTCGTGAAACAAAAGAAGAAATCGATTTTGAGGTAGAGCAACATAGTTATTTAGGAGAGTTTTATAGATTACAAGTTTTTCTAAATGGTGGGGCTTCAAAACTTGGTATTTCGGCCCATGCTTCATTTGTAACAGATCAAGAAAAGCCTACCCTAACGGCTTGTCCTGTAGAAGTTGATGAAGCTTTCTGGTTTCCTGTTAATGAATTCCTAGCGAGTGATTCGATCTTAGAAAAAGAATTTCATTTTTCAGGAAAGAGTAAAATCTTACCTTGCATAGATTACAGGGGCCATGTGGTTTGGGGATTAAGCTATATGATCTTAAGAGAGTTTTTAATTCAATGGGAATCTTTTAACAAAATAAAGAAGACAAATAACCTAGAGGAACTTCTTCCTCAATATCCCTACAGAAATAAATAATGATATCCATCTTCTTTTACGGCACACTTTGCATACCTGAAGTCTTTCATTTGGTTACCCAAAAGAAAATGGATCTTTTTAAACCTATAAGCGCAAAGCTTATAGGCTATCAAGCTGTCTACGTTGAAAATGAAATCTTTCCCGCTTTAAAGAAAGTACAAACAGACGTGTTTGTTAAAGGAATGCTTATTCAAATAGAGGAAGGTGACTTGAATAAACTATGGGTCTATGAAGGAGAAGAGGACTATTTTCTAGATGAAATTAAAGTCAATTGTGAGGGAGAGCTAAGAAGTACGCATTGCTTCTTTCCCAATAGCTCCCTTCAGTTAACAACTAGGGAGTGGACGATAGAGCAATGGCATGAAGAACATGACTTTGAGCAATACATAGAGAAGGTTAAGCAATGGATTGTATAGGGGATTATTTATTGTAAAAACAGATGTTTAGCTTTTGTTAACCCCTCTTATTTTCTTATATTTGAATTAGACTATGATTTCCTTTCTGATGAGAATCAGCTAATATCCGTGAGCGTCTATAGACTAGGAGTTCAGTATGGATCTTGAATTTATTATGGAACTTAAAAATGCTCCACAATGGAAAATTTTAAAAAGAGAAATTCTTAATAAAGAGTTTCCTGCCTACAAAAATAAGGCCACTCAGTTGAGTAGTTTTCAAATTGTTTACGTTCTCGTAGATAGTGAAAGTGGACGCCCCATTATTGAAAAACAAAATTCTAATGATACAAATAGCTATCTTGTATTTACTGAACGTACTCTTGCCTCACGATTAGAGAGAGTTTTTCAAAGAGATGAAGTCGGCAAAAATATGGGGAAGCTACAAGCTCCTACACGTGAATTAAAAATCATGATGATGGGGCACCTCATTGATCTATTAAAAGATGAAGGGGAAGTCACTACAGTTAAGGTGAATCCTATATATATAGAAGTAGGGCAGGGGATGGAGCCGTTTCTCTACGCCGAAGAAGTTCTCTTTGCTCCTCAGTTTGACGAAGTTACTCAGAAGTATCTTCTTACTGACCCCGATGATGCCATCGCTTTATTGGCCATAAGACCTGAAGATGAAAAACGCTTTGGTATTGAGGTTATCTATTATCTACTCACGACACGCGGCCTTCCTGAAGAACAGGAAGATAAAGAAAACTTTCTAAGAGATAAGATTGAAGAGCTCGCTTTTATGGCCCCAAGAGTACCTATTAAAAAGGGTTCAGGAAGCTTTCTTGCTGTTTTATTAAATTTAGAAAATGACTTAGAAGAAAGGGCCTTTATACGTGATTATTCAATGTTTGATGATTATAGTGACTCTATTTTTGTCACGAGTAAATTAAAGATGCTCTCAGGAAACTTAGAAGAAATTCACTACGATGGTAATTCTATCGATACTATTTTTGGTCCACTTATTAATTGGCAAAAAACAACTTAGTCTTTTTGAACGAACATAACTCCTATTTTAAAGATTTCGTCTTCTGGCATTTCTCGTACGGAAACGACTTCTCCAGTAATAGGGCTTCCAAGTTTTGAGTCATTAATAGATAGAATGGTGATGAGATCACCTTTTTTAAAGTATCCAGGGTCTTCCCATTTAATGGCCAGCCCACCTGCAGATATATCATAGAGATTATAGAGTTGAGGCTGAGATTCGCCTTGTCTTAGGGCGCGTATGGTTTGTTTACCTTTGGCCTGTTTACGTGGAGCAACTCTTAAATGGCCGTGCATTTGTTCATTTTCTTTTTCTATCAAATTAATCTTCTCAGAAAAATCATCACTTAATGCATTTACTTTTTTGGGAGTGGTAAAAGAGATGAACTCAATATCTTTTTCTCTTGATTTGAAACTGATAGCGAGATTTCGAATCTTTGAATAGAGAAAGAAGTCTGATCCTTCGCTATTGAATTGGAACTTACTTTGATTAAGGGGAGAGATCCAAATTAATTTACTGATAACGTCAACTTTTCTTATCATGCATAAGTGAATCGCCCTTTGGGATGGGTTCTCTTTATTTTCCTGCCAGATCCAAAGCTTCTCTTTGCTTTTAAAAAGAATGCGAAATAAATCAATGATTTCAAGCTCGTCAGTGATGGACTCTTTCAGAAATGATTTATTTTTATCAATAGGTTTATTCATATTCCTGACCTAGTTTGTCGGACGTTTCTATCGTAATTAGACCTTTATATTTTAGTCCTATTTACCGATAAATAATTGGAGTAGGTAAATAATGGCACTTAAATTTAATTATAATAATTCAAATCGTTCGTTAACTCTAGTAGAGGTACTAGAAGGCCTCGTTAAGTCTGGAGTAATGGATAAGACTCAAGCACAGTTTATTTTACGAAAGAAAAGGCGAAGCCATGGCCATCCTTTATTGAGTATTTTTGAATGTGATGTGCCTGATAGAAGAAACGAGGGGCGATGTCTTAGTTTAGAAGATCTCACTCGTTGGCTCTCTAATTATTCGGGCTATGAATATCATCATATAGACGCCTTAAAAATGGATATTGAAAAAATTACGGAAATACTTCCGAAGGCCTATGTTAAGCGCTTGGGAATTCTGCCTGTCGCTGCAGATGAAGAAGAAGTTGTGATTGCAACATCAGAGCCTTTTAAAATAGAGTGGCTCGATGAAGTCGCTCGAATTACAAAAAAGAAAGTAAAGCTCGTTGTTTCAAATCCTCAAGCAATTGTTTCCAGTATTGAAGACTTCTATACCGTTCGCAAGGCCGTATCGAAGATAATGAAAGAACGCGGTCTTGGTAAGAAATCAAGTCGTGTTCAAGAAATGGAACAGATGCTTGGACGTAGTAGTGCAAGTCTAAGAGCAAAAGATGAGTCTGGAATCTCTGGAATTGTCGACTGGCTCTTCCAGTATGCATGGGAAGAAAGAGCATCAGATATTCACTTAGAGCCTAAAGAGGGAACAGGTTTTGTTCGTTTTAGAATCGATGGAACCTTAAGAATTGTATATAAATTTGATCCTGAGATTATGCTCTCTGTCGTGAGTCGTATGAAAATCCTTTCAGGAATGAAAGTGGATGAGAAAAGAAAACCACAAGACGGAAGGATAAAGCGAGAGCTTGGGCCGGATAGAATGATAGAAATTCGTTCTTCTTCCATTCCTACTCACTATGGTGAAAAACTTGTCATGAGAATTTTCGATCCTAAGATGGCCGATAAAACTCTAGATGAAGTGGGCATGGGTGAGGAAGATTTAAAGCTGTGGAAAGAATTATCTGAAAGCTCTTTTGGTATTGTTTTAGTTACAGGACCGACAGGGTCTGGTAAGTCGACAAC
Organism: Bacteriovoracaceae bacterium; assembly: GCA_048266825.1. Taxonomy (GTDB): domain Bacteria; phylum Bdellovibrionota; class Bacteriovoracia; order Bacteriovoracales; family Bacteriovoracaceae. The sequence continues at coordinate 188,715 of JBLWYP010000006.1, forward strand.
TCTTCATGCCACTCTAAAGCATCTGGCCACACCAGAAGTAAATATTTGTACTATTGAAGATCCTGTTGAAGTTATAAACGATGACTTCAATCAAATGCAGGTGAATAAATCCATTGATATAACCTTTTCCAATGCGATTAAAGCTTTTATGAGGCAAGATCCTGACATTATTATGGTGGGGGAAATTCGTGACCCTGAAACCAGTTCGATGGCCATACAAGCTTCTCTTACTGGACACATGGTCTTCAGTACTCTTCACACAAATGATGCCTTGTCTTCTATAACAAGACTACTTGATCTTGGTGTTCCCCCTCATTTACTTAATGCAACTTTGAAAGGTGTATTAGCTCAACGACTTGTTCGAGTCTTGTGTCCTCTTTGCAAAGAAAAGAAGAAGACCGATAAAGATTGGTGGCAATCAATGACAAAGCCATTTGATCGTCCTATGCCTGAATTTGTTTTTGGACCTAAGGGTTGTGAAGACTGTAAGGAGACAGGTTATAAGGGACGACTCAGTATTTACGAACTTATCCCTATTGATGAATCGCTGAGAAGTGCCATCCAAGAGGGAGTAGAGCTGAAAGTTCTTCAAGAGGCTTCCCAAGGAAAGTATCTTCCCATGAGGCTTCATGCCGCAGATAAGGTGGAGGAAGGACTCACTTCAATTGAAGAAGTTCTAAGAGTTATTATCTAATTGCAATCAGATTCAAACTCAATCGTAGAATAGTAAACCTTATATTCTTTAAGTATTAATTTAATTTGATCTCGAGTCTTATCGATTACTTTTATCGACGTTTCGGGTGACACTCGAATGTGAAATCGTAAATAAAAGCTTTCATCATCTATCGACCATCCCTTAATGGCATGAATATCTTTAACGAGTTCTAATTTCTTTATCCTTTGACTCAATTCAAGAGTATTTAGTTCTTCAGGAAACTTTTGTAAAAATATTTTAGAAACTTTTTTTAGATTTAAGTAAACACCTTTCAAAATAATAATAGAAATCAATATGGATAAAATGGAGTCGAGTATAAACCAAGGCCTGTAGAGAAGGACTATACTGACAATGAGCACTGCGACCCAACCAAGTAGGTCTTCAAGCAAGTGATACATTACCATTTTAACATTTACTCCTTCATCTTTGGATAACCTGTAAGCAGCAAAACCATTGACGGCAATTCCTAGTAAGGCCAGCGCAATCATACCATCTGGTTTTACGACTTCAGGAGAGAGTAACCTTTGAATAGCTTCAGAAATGACAAATATACTTCCTGCAAGAAGAATCACTCCATTGATAAATGCGCTAAGGATAGAAAAGCGTCGATAACCAAATGTATACTCTTCATCGGCTTCTTTGTTACTAAGTTTTTCTGCATAATAAGCAAAGAGAAGGGCGAGAGCATCACCTAGGTCGTGAAGTGCATCAGACATAATGGCGACACTATTGGTAAAATATCCTCCAATAATCTCAATGATAGCGAAAGAGATATTCAAATAGAAAGCGATCAGTATATTTTTACTTCCTGTATGGTTATGGTGGTGATGATGTCCATGATGCGAGCCCATAGGTTTTCCTTAAGAAATTAAAAGTAAGAGTTGATATAAAATTATGATCGGAATCATGAGTACGATAGCTATGAAGAAAGTGACCAGTGCGATATTAAACCAAACTTTTGTAGGAACTGTATTTTGATTTTGAGCATAGTCTTTTATTAGATTTACATTTCTTTGATTGGACTGCCAATAAACATCAAAGAGGTCACCAATAAGAGGAAAAATTCCAAAGAGTTGATCGATCAAGATATTAGAGGCCATTTGAATGAGTATAGGGGTGGGGAGTTTGAGTAGAGCGGCCCTTAGGAGAATATAAGAGCTGAGTCCACTGGTGAGAAAATCACCTACGCCTGGAATGAGACCAATAATTGCATCAAGTCCAAACTTGATACCAAAGGGACCCTGGAATTGATTATCAAGAATACGAGCTAAGATAATGAGATCCGTATAATTTGAATCTTTCTCTTCCATTTTAATTCCTCTGCTAAAAAAAAGGCCTGTATAAATACAGGCCCTTCATTCTAACTTTTTTATCTAAAAATTAAGCAAGATTTTTATTAACGAAGTCCCAGTTAACAAGCTTCCAGAAAGCTTCGATGTAACTTGGACGAGCATTTCTATAATCAACATAGTAAGCATGTTCCCATACATCAATAGTCATAAGAGCTGTTTTACCATGCTTCATGGCCGTGTCAGCATCATCAGTGTTAAGAATTTCAAGGTTTCCTGAACTATCTTTTACAAGCCAAGTCCAACCTGAACCAAAGTTTCCACCAGCAGAAGCTGTGAACTCTTCTTTAAACTTATCAAATGATCCCCACTTTGAGTTGATCGCATCAGCTACTGCTCCAGTAGGTGCTCCACCAGCGTTTGGCGCAAGACAATTCCAATAGAATGTATGATTCCAAACCTGAGCAGCATTATTGAAAAGTCCACCATCGGCTTTCATGATAATATCTTCTAGAGACATTTCTGCAAATTCTGTTCCTTGGATACCTGCATTGAGTTTTGTTACATATGCATTGTGGTGTTTTCCGTAATGGTACTGAATTGTTTCAGCAGAAATATGGGGTGCCAAAGCATCGTTCGACCATGGTAGTTCTGGTAATTTGGGTTCCATTGTTAGCTCCTTATTTTAAGTTATAATTAAATAAAAAATCCTATCTACTTTATAGGGCCGACTAAAATAAACTTCAAGGAGAATTCCTATACATGATGCGCAAAATCTATAGACAATATACTTCAGAGCGTAAGAATAATTTTGCTCTAGGGATTGTTTACTCCCTAGTATTTGCTACTTCATGTTCAGGTTTAAGTAGGGCCTATATGGGTGATCAAGATAAAGTCTTATCTGAAAAATTAGCACGAGAAGACTTTATTGTGCTTAATCGTTCGCAAAAAAAGAGGCCGGTCTGGATTAGTCATCCCCAAAAGTTTGGAAGGGGTAAAGGCGATAGTAGTGGTCGGTTATTCTTTAGTTTCGAAACTAGTCCGAAAATAGAAAAAGAGATGGCCTGTAATATTGCACGGGCCTATGCACGTGAAGATCTTTCTCGATTTATCATTAGTTTTTTTTCAAAAGGAGAAGAGGATAAAGTTTGGAATGAATTTCTGAGCACTAAAGGACATGAATTCCTTAGAAATTTTCTCAAGTCTTCTCGTTTAATGAAAACGTACTGGGAGCAAAGAAGATATCGCAATGAGTATGATGATAATCAATCCAGCTCCTACACATGTGCGCTCTTGATTAGCGTTAAAGAAGGGGAGTTTAACCAGGCGATATTAGAGCTTCAAAATAGAGTCATAAAGAGTTTGGGCTTTAGAAAGTCTGAAGATATCCAAAGGGTTCGAAAAGCACTCGATGCTGAGAATTTCTTACTATTCTATAGAATGAATTTTTAGAGAATTTTTTGCCTATTCTTATTTAAGTCAAATTTATTCGCATATTTAAGGCCGTTTATACCGAAAAGATAACTGATGATGTTTCGTATCAGTTTCTTTCTATTGCTCTTTTCATATGGTCTTCAAGCTAAGATGTTTGTGGGTAAAGAATATACAATTGATGACTCAAGGTCTTATCGTTACAGTGACCGATGGGCGAGTATAGCTGAAGATGAGGATAGATCCCTTGCTGAGCTTATAAAACTTCTCGGTTCTTCAAAAACAGGAAAGAAAGTTTTAAAGTTGGCCACAAAGAAGGCCAATAGTTATCAGCTGGATTTGAAAGATGTCATTCATCCTGGCGCTGGTTCTCTAACGGATACCACGCTTATTCGAAGATTCTCACCAGGTAGTCCTGATAAAATAGTTTATGAGAGTCGATCAAAAGTTTATATCAATCGTAGCCTCTCTGTTAAGAATGCTATTCTTGATATGGCCCACGAGCTGGTGCATTTCTCTTTAAGAAATGCCTTCAACCCTTACAAGAATGATTTTGGATTAAAAGATTTCGTCGTTTCAACTGTTGAAGGTAAGGGTGGAGAAGTGGAAGCTTATCTCGTTGAGTGCCAAGTCCATATAGAGCTCTTTCCTGATGTAGACTCCAATTGTACTAAAGTGATTAGCGAAACGACGGGAAAAGTAGATAAAGAGCTTGGAGTTGAGGCGTTCTATCAAATGGGTCGCTACTATAGTATTTTTATCAATTCTTTAAAGAAACATAATTTATCGACCTTGGACTTTTCTTTTACAGGTAAAGATCGAGCCGATTTTATTTCAAGCGCGTATGGCCTTCCTTATCCACTTGCCGCCGTTCACGAATACGAGTCTATAATGCAAAGAGTCTGCTCTAATGACGAGAAGCGTTTGGCGATAATGAAAACAAACTTAGGGAGAAGCCCTGCGCAAGCCGGCAATAGCGAATACCAGAGTCTAATGAGCGGTCATACGAAGAAGTGTGGTGCTTTTCTAGCTCAAAATGAATATTAATTCGTCTAGATTCAATGCAAATGGCCACATTTATCATGCGTGGCGCTAGTGCAATCGCACAATATACAAAACCCCGACACAGACAAAGATTTGCAACTTATCCCCTTAGTTTCATTGACTTGATGGGCCTCCACGGGTAGATTTAGAGCAAAATCATTCACTATTTTTTAAGGATACAGAAGATGCAAGATAGCGTTGTTCTTATGAAGGTTGATGACTTCCTTAATTGGGGTCGTAAAAACTCGTTGTGGCCAATGACCTTTGGTCTCGCCTGTTGTGCTATTGAAATGATGGCCACTGGTGCCGCTAAGTACGACTTAGAGCGCTTTGGTTGTGGTGCTTTCATGGCCACTCCTCGTCGTGCCGATTTAATGATTGTTGCTGGAACTGTAACAATGAAAATGGCCGAAAGAATTAAGACTCTTTATGCGCAAATGCCTGAACCGAAATACGTTATTTCTATGGGTTCATGTGCAAATAAAGGTGGACCATACTGGCAGCATGGATACCATGTTCTAAAAGGTGTGGATGAAATTGTTCCTGTTGATGTTTATGTTCCTGGATGTCCTCCAAGACCAGAAGCACTCATTGAGGGGCTAATGACTCTTCAAAAGAAAGTGGCTAACGAAAGACTTCTTAGAGATAAGTGGGTGAAGCATGCTTAATGAAATAGCAAATTTTCTATCTTCAAAAGTTTCAAACTCTGGTGCGGTTGCGAATCCAGCAGAATTAGGAAATGGACACGTTCTTGTTGCTCCTGAATCAATTTACAATTGCTGTAAAGAACTCAAAGCTTCTGATGAATTTCAAATGAATGTTTTGGAAGTTATTTCTGCGGTCGATTACGCTGATCGTATTGAAGTTAATTATATGATCGCTAGCTTCCTAAAGAACTCTGAAGTGATTCTTAAAGTGAAGCTTCCTAAAGAGTCTGCTGATGCTGTACCTGAAATCGACTCTGTTGTATCGATTTGGAAAGCCGCGAACTTTTTAGAGCGTGAATGCTATGACATGAATGGTATCAACTTTAAAAACCATCCTGATCTTCGTCGTATCCTTACTCCTGATGACTGGGAAGGATATCCCCTGAGAAAAGACTATGTTGTTCAAAAGGAATGGCATGGTATGGAAATTGATCCTGAAGATAAAATAAATAAAGGTGATCATTTCTTCTTTAAAAAAGTGGTTGAAGAAATGGATGGGGATGAAAAGAAAGTTGCTTACAGTTGGAATGGCGAGCAATAAATCATAATTGATAACACGTAGGATATATATATGAGCTCAATTGATGGAAAAGAAATGGGTGAGCTAGGACAGCCCGTTAGTGAAAAAATCAAGTCAGACCTCTTAACTCTAAATATGGGTCCTCAACACCCGGCAACCCACGGGGTTCTTAGAGTTGAAATTAAGACGGATTCTGAAATCGTCGCAGAGGCGATTCCACATCTTGGTTATCTACACAGATGTTTTGAAAAACATGCTGAACATCTAGACTATCGTGGAATTATTCCTTTCACTGATAGAATGGACTACCTTGCTGCCATGTCTATGGAGTGGGGATATTGCTTGGCCATTGAGAAAATGCTTGGAACGGAAGTTCCTCGTCGTGCTCAATACCTAAGAGTCATGATTGCAGAGCTTCAAAGAATTGCATCACATTGTGTTTATATTGGTACTTATGGAATCGATATGGGTGCTTTCACCGTATTTCTCTATTACTTTGATGAGAGAGAAAAAATTCTTCGTATTTTTGAAGAAATTTCTGGTGCAAGAATGCTTTATAATTATATCTGGCTTGGTGGTGTTTGGAATGATGTCACTGATGATCAGCTCAGACGTATTGAAAAATTCATCACTGAACTTACAGAAAATGTAAAAAAATACCACGGCCTCTTTGGTGAGAATAAGATTCTTGAAGAAAGATTGGCCAATGTGGGAGTTATTTCTAAAGAACTTGCCTATGAATACGGAGCTACTGGACCAGTTCTCAGAGGATCTGGAATTGATTGGGATCTTCGTAAAAAACGTCCTTATGGTATTTATGAAGAACTTGATTTTGATGTAGCGGTAGGACAGGGACTCAAAGGTCAGGTTGGTGACTGTTGGGATCGTTATCACGTAAGAGTTCAAGAAATCTTTGAATCGATTAAAATTATTCGTCAGTGTCTTGATGGAATTGAAGAAGGATCGATCATGGGTAAAGTGCCTAAGGTTCTTAAAGTTCCAGAAGGCGAAATTTATATGAGAACAGAATGTCCAAGAGGAGAGCTAGGTTACCACCTCGTCAGTGACGGTGGTAAAACTCCTTATCGACTAAAAGTGAAGTCTTCATGCTTTACTCACGTTTCCATGCTTCCAGATTTAGCTCCAGGACAAATGGTAGCTGACCTTGTTGCCACTATTGGATCAATTGATATTGTATTAGGAGAGATAGACCGATGAGCGGAATAACCCCAGATATTTCAACTTACGCTAATAAAGACAATATGCTTCACCAAGAGGATCTTACTTTTGGAAAGTGGCTCAAAAACATTTGGCAGGCGGCAACGACTTGTTTCAAAGGTTTGATGATCACAGGGAAATATATTGTAGCGGTTAAGCCTGTTACCATTGAATATCCAGAAGTGAGAGAAGAGCTTCCTGCAAATTCGAGAAGTCGTCTTTTTAATGATGTAGACAATTGTATATCTTGCCTCCAGTGTGCGGCTGCATGTCCAGTTGATTGTATCTATATCACTGCTGTGAGAAGAGACAAAGAAGCTCCGAAGCTTAAAACAGATGATGGAACACCCATCAAGCTTGATTTAAGACAGTACACGATTGATACGGCCCTATGTTGTTACTGTGGTCTTTGTACAACGGTTTGTCCTACTCAGTGCTTAACTCACACTACAGATTACGAATTCTCACAATATACAGTTTCTGAAATGAAGTATGACTATCTCGCTGAAGATATCAGATCTTGGAAACATAGAATCGTAAAATAACCATTTAAGTTTTCATTTATATGGCGCGAAGATCCTTTGCGCCATATCTTAACTCTTCTTTTATACACTCAACTTGCTATTCTATGTATAAGCTTTTTGTTCAATCTATTCTTACAAAGCTATGCCTGCTGGTCCTGGTCATTTTTACTTTTCAAGATACTGCCTTTTCACAAGAAAATAAGAGCTTTGGACATAATGTTTCTCATAATACATATATTCCCCAAGATAACTGCACGATGGGTGTTCAACTTGTGGGCTGTGGATGGAGTGATACTCAGATTGTAGTAGGGACAAGTCCCTTCTTACTGATTTGGTATAATATGTTTAACCTTTATCTAGGTAAATCATTTAAAACAAGTGAGACACTTGAGCACGCTTTCCAGTTAAGCTATTTCGAAACATACTCCGATGATATAGAGGAAGATCCTTATTACGTAGACTATAGATTAAATAATGATTACCGCCAACAAAGCACAATGTTCTACTATATACTTGGAAAAGAGGTGAGTTCATTTTATAAGTTCTATCTGAATGTTTCATTTTATTATTACTTTAAAGGCAGTCATCCTTTTTCTATAAGAAGACCAACTCTTGAGAACAGGCCTTCCCAGTATAATCTTACCACTCTTCATGAACTCCATATTGATGAAAGAAACTACTTTCAGCTTGAATTAGGAATCCTTCATCTCAGGGCGATTTATCCCTATGTCCACAGTGGAGCTTCCTTTGTTCATTCAACCAAGCACTGGCTATTTCAATTTGGAGTGTCTGTGACCTCAACCTTCTCTTCCCTTACAAGAGCAAGCCGTGATGATCGAGAGGATTATGCGAGTATTCTTTTTGAAAGAAGAAAAGGTTATGATGGAGCAGTGAATAGGAGTAATATTAAAAACGATATTTCTATTCATCCTGAAATGACAATACAGTACTTCTTTTAAGATAAGTGATCTAAAGGTAGGTTTTATATGAGTCACTCTGTATCTCATAATTTTTTTATATTAGAGCTATCCTATGTTTAGAAGTTTTATAAAACGTATGGGAAGAGGATCATTATTATTTATCATTCTAATGATTATCTTCTTTATATATTTGTACAACTCATGCGAGCAGGCCATCCCTTATAATTATAATATATATTAGAAGTGAACTTCAACGATCTCTTTCCACATTCTGTCTAATGCAGAATGAGTAAGATGTACATCATCTATAAAATCTTTAGTTTTTGAATCCTTAAAGAAATTCAAATAAGACGTAATCTTGATATTTTTAACAGGGAGTTCATTGACTTGATTTGAATAGGTTTCGAAGCTTTTAATGTAAGCTGTTCCAGCTGTAAATTTACTTTCTTCAGCAGTAGGGGTTTTCTTCGTACCGATAAACGGTTGTATCAAGACATCTACTTTTGTTTTTGATCGTGAAGATACGGTGTCGAGGAGATTTAAACTTTTTTTCCAAACTTTGGATAGAGTATCAACATCAATCGTATCAATATTTGTTACACTATCTCGTCTAACAAGTTGTTGGCTAAGGCAAAGAGAAAAGTTACGGATACTATCTTCAGAGAAAAAGATAGTTCTACTTGGAGATTGACCCCATAGAAGTAATTTTTCAGAGAGATACAATTTTATTTGAGTAAAGAAAAACTGATCAGCAGTATTATACCAAGCGCTACTGAGTCTGGTTAGAGGGTATTCGATATGCTCAATAAGTCTTTGAGTAGCAAATTCATTACTTCCTTCGATAAAAAGGGCATGATCTAAGTGGTCTCCATATAAAGAAAAGGCAAGAGTTTGTTGCGGTTGTCGATAGCCACCATGGGCAAAGCAAATAACTTCAATCTGATTTATTGGATGGGGGATTTTTTCTTTTAAATAATTGTGCTCTAGTTCGTATTTACAGAATTGTTGGGCAACAGATCCCCCAAAGATTCCTATCGTATATTTTTGACTATCTTCTATTTTTTTTAAAAAGTATTTTGAAAGATCAAGATGGTTATCTTGATAGCCTAAGTAAGGATGAGGTCTTTTTCTTTTGTAGTAAAAGGCATTGCGGATAGATTCTTTGTTATTTTTAGAACCATATTTAATTACTTTGAAGTAGAGAAGAGATGAACACTCAAAAACAAGAGAGAGTATTAGGAATTTTGATAACATTAATTTTTTCGACATCCAAAATAGAATATCTAACGCATAAAAGAAGTTGTAAAGATTTATGGATTAATAAAAGGGCAATTTAAAAGATTTTATCGTTTGAAAATATCACAAAGTTTTCTCAAAAAAATCTCCAATGAGAAAACAAGCCCTTAAAAGACAGTGAATAAAATGTGAAAGATAAGTGAAACTTGTGTGAAAAAAAATAGGGTTTACTGTTTTATTTTTTAATCTTCGATTTTAAATAAGAAAAAAGTTTAAAGTTTTCAATGATGTTTTCGTGAGTCGACTCGATATGAATAAGATTGAACTTTGCTTTTGTATATCTTTTCCAGTCGTTTTCATTTACGGGCTCTTCGTTGAGTGTCGCCTTTACGAGAGTAAGGGGGGTTGCAGATAATTGTGTAGGCCTATAGGTGGCCAAAGAAAATAAATTTCGCAATTCAATGACAGAGTACTGATTGATTTCATCTTTATGTGCACCTAACAAGTTCTTTAAGTACTCTATCCAGAATTTTATACCTATAAGTAAGTACCTTTGTATGGGGGGAGTTGATGGAAAGTAAGTATCAAGAATTACGACTTCTTTTAAGTTGATTCTTCTGTTCTCCATGATGTTAGCCATTTCAAAAGCAATGACTCCTCCCATGGATCCTCCTATTAAGGTGATAGGTCCTTCAGGCTTAAGTTCTAAGATTTCATTAATATATTGTTTGGCCATATCATTTATAGATAAAGAGGGGGTGAAAGATTCACGTATCCCATTTGATCGAATACCAAAGATATTTTTATGTCCATCAAGATATTTAAAGTGTTGATAGTTTATGACATCTCCACCTATGCCATGAATGAAGAATATACTGTCGTTTCTTGAGTCAAATCGATTAAAGTTTACAATGAACTTATAATGCTCGCTATTTAATTGTTCCATTTTTTGCAAAGAATGGATCAGTGAATTTAGGGAATCCAGGTCTTTGGCCTGGAAGAAGTCATCGAGAGAGAGATCAATTCCATAGATATCTTCTATTTGTTCGATAAAGTCGAGAGCGCTCATTGAGTTTCCTCCAAGAGAGAAGAAACTCTGCTTCTTATTTGGTATATTGGCTAAAGATAGTATGTCTGCACAAAGATGAAGAATCAGATTTTCTTCTTGAAAGAGTCCTTCATTTTTCTTTTTCTTATCCTTGTCTTGCCTAGCAATGGATTTTTTCAATTCATTAAAATTCACTTTACCATTAATCATAATAGGTATTTCTTCAATTACATAAAAAGAAGTAGGAATCATGTAAAGAGGTATTTTGTTTTTCAAAAACAGTGTAAGCTCTCTAAAGAATTTTTTACTATCCAACTCTGTAGTATTTTTAATTCCTATAACTAGATTTAGGGTAGTTGAGTGTTCCTTCTTTATTGGAAGAACTATAAAGTTATAATTTAAATCATATTTTTTTTGAATGAAATTAGAGATTTGTCCTGCGACTTCATTGATTTCAATTCGATGTCCATTTACTTTTATTTGAGAATCAATTCTTCCATTATAAATGAGGGATTTTCCATCGTAGGTAACTATATCACCAGTTTTATAAAAGAGCGTATCATTATAGAGGGAGTCGTTGATTACCCTCTTAATAAAAGATTTTTGAGTCTGCTGTTCGTTATTTAAATAGCCATTACTAACTCCATGGCCGGTAATGTAGAGTTCTCCCTTTTCTCCAATACTCACAGGATTTTTATGTGAATCTAAAATATAAAAGTCTGTCCCAGGGAAGGGGGTTCCAATACTGATCGGAGCATTATCCTCTACCTCACTATATGAAGACCATATGGTTGTTTCTGTTGGTCCATACATATTATAAAGTTTATTCGACTTCTTCTTAATTTGCTTTGCGAGTTCTCTATCAAGTGGCTCGCCACCAGTTAGCGCTACGAGGTTATTTATTTGTGGCCAATTCGTTGAGGTCAAAATTCTCCAGAATGAAGGTGTTGCTTGTATGAAATTTATATTCTTTTCAATAACTAAGTGCGCGAGTTTTCCGATATTTAATTTTTCACTTTTATCGATAATATAAAAGTATCCCTTATTGAGTAAGGGGTAAAGATATTCAAGAAAAGTAATATCAAAAGAGAATGTCGTCTGGGCCAAGGCCCTTGTCTGTTGTGCTGGAATGATCTCTTCACTGATCGTCTTTAAAAAATAATTCAGATTATGATAAGAAACTTCTACCCCTTTTGGGTTTCCAGTTGTTCCTGATGTAAAGAGTATGTAACACGCACTATATAGATTACGATCTTTAATTTCTGGATGAAAAGTTGAGTCGTTATTAACTTTTATGGGAATGAGGCAAGCCTCTTTTAAATGATCTAGTGGTTTAAAAGAGTTGGTAATATAATAATTTGCTTGTGACGTTTTTATGATTTGTTCAATTCTTTCTGGTGGCATTTCAGGGTCAATAGGTATGAAGGGGATACCTTCACAAATTAGGGCCAGTTGCATACAAATACTTTCGACCTTTCTAGGAAGAATGAGAATGATGGGGCCATCTATCTTATCTTTTAAAAAAGAAGAGACTTGATGTTGGAAAGATCCAATTCTTTGGTATAGCTCGCTACCTTGATGGAAAGATGATTTGTCTTCAGCACAGGACAGATTATTTTTTAATAAATCAATGATTTGATGATAGAAATGGTTTTGTTCTTCATTGAAAGAGTAGTTGCTTTTGCCTGTAATAATGGAGGGCGTATTGCTTTTTTCAATACCCAAAATATTTTTTAAAGTTATATCTTCTTTTGAGAGATTAGAGAGGATTTCTTTAAAGTAGATATCATATTTTGAAAGTTCTTTATGGAAGTTTAAAGATTTAATATATTCAATACATATATCGAGCTCATTATTATTTTTAAGAATATATATATCAAGAGGTGAGAATGTATTCGGCCGATTGATCTCAATAGGGAAGAAGTTATTCAATTTGAGTTTGGTTAATATATCTGAAATATCTAGATAACTGAAAATGGTACTGTAGACGGATAAATGACCTTTTTTTGCTGCCATCTGTATCAAATCTATTGTTGGGAATTTTTGATGGGTCATCGCTAAGTCCAATTGACTCTTGGTATAGGCGATATACTCACGAAATGTTTGACTTAAAACGAGTGTCTGCTTAATTGGTAAAGTATTAATGAAGTTTCCAATAGATTTAAAATATCGAGTTTTAATTCTCCCATGCATAGGTACACCAATGCATATTTCATCTTGTTTGGTAAGACGTCTTAGAACAAGGGCGTGGATCGAATAAACCATTTGGAAAAAAGAAACTTGATAAATGGTCATAAAGCTTTCAATTTGTTTGGTTTCATGATGAGAGAGTTTTAAGCGTACTGTATTTGCAAGCTCTTCATTGGGAGCGACGCTTGTAATAGCTTTAGAGCTTTCGAGGTTATCTTTCCAGAATGTTTTATCTCGTTGATAGTCTTCAGATTTTATATATTCATTTTCAGTATGATGAAAATCTTGAAAATCAAGAGGAGTAAAGTTTTTTTCTTCAAGGAAGAGCTGTTTGAATACTTCAGAATTACTTAGGCCATCGACAAGAATATGATGAAATTTTGTATAAATTATAGAAGAGTGATCTGTTTCATATATATAAAACTGTAATATCTCTTCTTCACCAAGTTGAATTGGTTTTTTTATATTATCTTGAATATGACTGATGGCTTCTTGTTCACTCAGCTTATAAGTCTTTAAGAGAGATGCATTCTTTCTTGTATCTAGAAAGTAGACATCATGATTATCCTGAATGAGGTTAAATCGAAAGACATCGTAGCGTTCAGATAATTTAATTATCTTCTTTTTAAGAATATCAATATTAATAGTGCTTGGTATTTTTAGTGCTGAGGTAATATTATTGGCCGTCGATGCGGGATTGGTTTTACAAAAACTAAAAATTAACTTCTGTGATTTATTTAGGGGGATTCTATCGACTATCTTTTTTTTGATATTCTTTTTAGGGGAGCTCTCTAGGTGTGGGTTTTGTTTACTATCCCAAATGTGATTGATAATAGAGTGAATATCTTTAAATGAAAAAAACGAATGGAGCTTGATTTGAATTTCTGTCTTTTCGTAGATGAAGTCACATAGGGAGAGGGCAATGATGGAATCTCCACCAATATCAAAGAAGTTCTCTTCAAGACAGAGAGTTTCAATATTAATTTCCTCTTTAATCTTTTGAATTAAAGATTCAGTTAATTCATTTTTTTTCATTATATGAATTAGTTATGAATTGAGTGATAATAGTCCTATGCAAAATAAAGAAAATCTCCTTAATCATTTAAAGAAAACACATGTGATATTGTTTCTTTTCGGTATCTTAGGCTCATTGCTAAACTTCATTTTACCAATAGTTATGACAAGAACCTTAAATATGTCTGATTTAGGCATATATAAGACATTCTTTACGCTTTTAATCACAATACCTTTTCTGACGCTCGCAGGCGGGCATTTTGGCTATCTCTATCATAGCCGAGGAAGCCGTTTAGCTACGGAATCCGTGGAAGGCTCTTTCAAAACTAACTATATTCTCATGCTTATTCAGTCGGGTATCGTTGGTATTGCCTACATTTTATACTTCAATATCTGGGGGACCATTTCCACCTTAGAGACGCAGACAGAATGGATGATGGTTGCGATTGGAGTCTTAAGTATACCAAGCTCTTTTTATAGCGAAGTTTCTATTGTTAACAATAAGGTTTTAAAAGGGGGAGCTTTATACTTTCTATTTGATGCATTAAAAGTATTAACTCTTGTCGCTTTTTCTTACTATCATTCTATACAAATAGCGCTCATTGCATTCTTTATTCTATGTTGCAGTAGTTTTGTCTTTTCATTTTTCTTTTCATGGAAATCTTATTTTAGAAAAGCTAAATTTTTAAAAAAAGAAGCAATCGAAATTCTTCATTACTCAATACCTCTTTCATTATCAAGTTTACTCTTCTTTGGTATTGAAAAGTTTGATCAACTGATACTGTTAAAGGTGCTCGATTTAAATGAATTTGTATTACTTTCAGTAGGTTGGTTTTTCTTTCCTCCTGTAATGATTTTAGAGAATGCATTACAGAAAAGATTAATCCCGTTGATTTCTTCTGATTTTATTTCTAAAAATTTAGATCAATTGTCTGAAAACTTAAGATGGTATATTGATAGGATGGCCTTATTGATCATCCCTGTTGTTGTCTTCTCATTTATTTATGGTGAGGATATTATTACTTTCTTATTTGGTGAGCGATTTTATATTTCGAGTCAGTACTTCAAGGTCTTTGTATTCAGTTATTTACTCTATCTTATTCCCAATGATTTCATCCAAAAATCAATCTCTAAGAATAGAGAGGTCTTATGGATCAATTTAATAGTATTTACACTCTATTCTATAACTCTACTTTTATATAGTAATATGAATAATGAGTTTAACCCGATTGCCTTCATATACTTAAGTATAATATTTCGAGGTTCTGGAAGGCTTATCACTTATTGCTTTGGACTAAAGCACTTATCCGCTAGATTGATGAATACCATTCCATTTAGAAGTATCTGTAGCTATCTATTCTTGGCGTTTGTAAGTTCTTATTTGATATTAAAATTCGATGAATTATATTCTCTTCATTTAATTATGAAAGGTTTTATTTTCTCGACTCTATCATGGGGGAGCGCACTTCTACTTACTAAAAAGTATATATCGAAAAGGTGAATATACTTATAAAACTCTTGAAAATAGCATGTGATTTACTTACTTCAATGTGAAGAATATCGAAAGCATTGAGAAGAACACTCCAAGGGCCTTCATCGGATTCATTGGAATTTTCTCTACCATCATATCCCAGAAGATAGATGTAAGCATTTGTCCGGCGACAATAAGAACGGTCACTTTTACAGCGCCCATTTTAGAAATTCCAAAAGGGATTCCCGTAATGATAATGAATCCACAAATCGAAGGAAGTACATACCACCATTTAAAGCCAAAGCTTGTGGCCTTTAATTTGAAAAGTTCGCTGACACTTTCAGGTGATTTCGCGGCCAGAAAATATAAGAGAATAGAGTAGAGAACAACAAGACAGTTCCCGATGAATAAGGCCATAGTGAGACCCATATTTTGAGACATATTCTTATTCAGACCGCCCTGAATAATTCCCGCAGCACCTACGGCCAGGGGAACGATAAAAGTCCAATTCATACTCTGTGTCCTGTGGCATTGCCTTTTTGGTAAAGAATTCCTTTTAAGTAGTCGCCTTCAGGAAATCCCTCAAGCGATCTAATGTCTTCACTTGGTGTAACACTCTTTAGTTTTCTAAGTCTGGCCTTTTGAGCGAAGCCATTCATGGTGACTTCAAACTTCTGCTTACTCACACTATGGGTATTCGTAAAGAGAAGAGCTTGGCCTTGTGAAGTGAGAAGTTTTTGAAAGAGCGGAAGAAGGCGTTCGTAATTCTTTAAGGAAGTCGTTGTCTTCTTACCGTCACTGCTAAAACTTGGTGGGTCACAGAGAATAAAATCAAATTTTTCTTCTGCTTCAATCAATTGATTGAGTGATTGAAATACATCACCAACTTTGAAGGAAAAATCATTGATATCATAGTCATTAATTTTTATATTTTCTTTTAACCACTCCATATACTTCGGCGAGAGGTCAACACTTGTAACAAAGCTCGCTCCACGAGAGTAGGGATAAAGTGACCAACCCCCTGTATAGCTATAGAGATTAAGAACACGCATTCCTTCAAAACTATGAGAGAAGCGTTTTCTAATCGAGGCCATATCGGGATAGATACCAAGGTCATGACCTTGGTGAGGGCGAATCATATATTGAGTATTAAATTCTCTAACCATTAGTTCATCAGGAACCTTGCCCCAAAGAGGAGACATTTTTGATTGAGCTTCTGTTTCTCTATCTTGCCAAGCTATCCAAGAGAGTTCCATTTGCAGATCAACAGCAATCTCATCTCTAATGATAGGGACTATTTCTTTTTGGAATTTCTTCCATAATTTCGAATAACTTTGAATGATAATACCATCGGCAAGCTTTAAAATAGACAGACCTGAAAGACGATCCGCTTCTCCTACACTTAAGAAAATATCTTCTCTTTGAGCAAAGAAGTCCGTTCTCTTATTGAATGCATTTCGCAGTCTATTTCTCAAATCGATCATAAATTGATCTAAGTCGATATGACCGGAAGACCAAAAGCGCGCTTTTATCTTGGGGTGAGAAGTATCATTGAGTAGTGTAAATTCTTTTCCTGTCTTCTTATCCGTCGTCCAAAGCAGACGATCTTTGGCCCTAAACTTTTCTGTGAAGTTATCTTTTATTACCCACGGATGACCATTGGCCAAGTGCTTATATGATGCGGGATGGAGTTCTACTTCTGAGATGTGAGGGATTTGCTTTTCGGTTTTCATAGGATGACAGGTTCTTAGTGGAGCTTAGTTATACTTTTAACTTCGCCACTTTCTCTTTTAAGGATTTCTTCAAGGGTATCTTCCATTTTCATAATGAGTTCATTCGTTAATTGGAATGGGTCATTATGACTGTAGACACCAAGTGATTCTAGTAAGTCCAAATCTTCCTTAGTCATAGGAGAGTAGGGGTCTAGATCTTCACATAGCCGTCTTAAAGTTTGGGCCCTTGATTTCAGTTGAGAAATATCAAGTTGATTCAGTGTGTTGTATTGTTGCATTCACTTATACTCTCTCATTGAGCACGGCACGTCAATTTGATTTATTATTTAAACTCTTCAGGATTCTCATGACTTACTCTACTTTGGCCATCGTTTTACTCCTCTTCATTCTGCTTCTTTTTCTCCCTTGCTCAAAACTTTTAGAAATTCAGGAAAGCTTTTCTCTAAGATTAAAACTTTTGTCCGTGGTCTATCGCGGGGAGTGCCTTATTGAGTGGTTAGATAATTTTGGTATTGGATCATTTGGTCACGATTTAGGTGAGAAACTACCCCGCAAAGATATCTATAAAGAGTTTGGGCAACATATACATAAGGTATGGAATAGTGTGCAAAAGAGAGGGGGAGAGTTGGCCGGACCACTACGCGCCATTCGCCTCGCTCTCAGGCAGGATCTTAAGCGCACGCGTCGAGAGAAGAGTTTGTTGAGTTCGGCGATGATTCAAGTGATCTTTATGATTCTTCTCGTATGGCTCTTTCTCTTGGTATTTAAGTATGTTGCAGGTCTTGATATAGGTATAACTTTTTTTATCGTAATTGCTGCGTGGCAGGGCTTTGGCTTTTTGGCCTATTACTTATGGCTTAAATCCTATAGAGCAAGCTTTCTCGATCCTCTTGATGAATTATTGAGGCTCTTGCTTGATATGCACTTTATGTTCTATCGAGGAGCGCTCGCAGAAGCTTTCTTAAATACGGCGCAAACTTTTAAGGCGAGGGATCAGAGTCTCTTTCTCAGGATGGAGCGTACCTTGGATGGGTGGCGTAAGCGAGGTCATGGAGATTTAGCGCATGTTGACGAGCTCTTTGAAGACTTTTCAAATCTCTCTGAAGATAAGGCCGAGACCTTTGTCGCAAAGCTGAAAATTAGTGTTTTTACATGGTCCGTATTCTTTGTCCTTCCACCTCTATTTGGCAGCTCTTTAATGGGAGTGAGTAGTTTGTCCTTCTGAAATTGCAAGATTGGAAAACTGATACGTTGAAGGTATAGTTGTCGCCAAATCAGAAACTTTAAAGGATCAATGACGTATGGCGAAGAATGACAGACCTGCCAATGAAAAGCAGATAATCTACTCAATGAATAGAGTAGGAAAAGTTTATAAGCAAAAGCATGTATTAAAAGACATAAGCTTATCTTATTTCTATGGAGCTAAAATTGGTGTTCTTGGTCTTAACGGATCAGGGAAGTCGACACTTTTACGCATTCTCGCAGGTCTTGATGAAGACCATCTCGGTGAAACAACTATCTCTAAGGGATATAGCGTTGGTTTCCTCGAGCAAGAGCCAACTCTTGATCCTGATAAGACAGTTCGTGAAATTGTATCTGAAGGTGTCCAACAAATTATGGATGACCTTAAGGAATTTGAAGATATCTCAATGAAATTCTCTGATCCTATGAGTGATGATGAGATGAATGCCTTATTAGATAAGCAGGCAAAGCTTCAAGATCGTCTTGATGTTTCCAATGCTTGGGATATTGATAGTCGACTTGATTTGGCGATGGATGCTGTTCGTTGTCCTCCAAGTGATCAAAAATGTGGTGTACTCTCTGGTGGGGAGAAAAGAAGGGTGGCCCTTTGTCGTCTTCTTTTAGAAGAGCCGGATATTCTCTTGCTCGATGAGCCGACCAACCACCTTGATGCCGAAACTGTTTACTGGTTAGAGCGACACCTACAAAATTATAAAGGTACCGTTATTGCTGTAACCCACGATCGTTACTTCCTCGATAATGTTGCGGGCTGGATTCTTGAACTTGACCGTGGAAAAGGAATTCCTTTTGAAGGAAACTACACCTCATGGCTAGAGCAAAAACAAGCTCGTCTTGAAAAAGAAGAAAAGTCTGAGTCTAAGAAGCAAAAGGCGCTTAAAGAAGAGCTCGACTGGATTCGCTCTTCTCCTAAGGCCCGTCAGGCGAAATCAAAAGCACGTATTAGAGAATACGAGCAAAGAGTTCAAGACAATAATGAGAAGTACTCAGAAACCAATGAGATCTTTATTCCTTCAGGGCCTCGTCTTGGTGACGTCGTAATTGAAGCGGATCAAGTGAAGAAGTCTTTTGGAGATAAAGTTCTCTATGAAGACTTAAACTTCAAACTTCCTCCGGGGGGGATTGTTGGAATCATCGGGCCCAACGGTGCGGGTAAGACAACTCTCTTTAAAATGATTATGGAGCAAGAAAAGCCTGACTCAGGATCTTTTAGAATTGGAGATACTGTAAAGCTTGCCTATGTTGATCAGGGGAGAGAACTTGATCCCAATCAAACCATTGTGGATGTCGTCTCTGGCGGAACTGAACTTATAAAACTAGGAAATAAAGAAGTTAATGCTAGGGCCTATATTGGAAAATTTAACTTCACAGGCGAAGATCAAAAGAAAAAAGTTTCAGAACTCTCTGGAGGGGAAAGAAATCGTGTTCACTTGGCCTGTACTTTAAAAGAAGAAGGAAATGTTCTCCTATTGGATGAGCCTACCAACGATCTAGACGTGAATACTCTTCAGGCCCTAGAAAAGGCCCTCGTGGATTTTGCTGGCTGCGCCGTTGTGATCTCCCACGATCGTTTCTTCCTTGATAGAATTGCCACTCATATTCTTGCCTTTGAAGGAGACTCTCAGGTGATGTGGTTTGATGGTAACTTCTCTGAATATGAAGAAGATAAGCGTAAACGTCTTGGTGATCAGGCCCTAGAGCCTAAGCGTATTTCTTATAAGAAATTAAAGAGAGATTAACGCTCTATGATTGTTGCCAAATTTGGAGGAAGCTCCGTTCGTGATGCCCAAAGTATGAGAAATTGCGCTCAAATTATTGAGCGCAATCCTGATATGGTCTTGGTTATCCTATCGGCAACTTATAACACCACAAATGAGCTAGACTTTCTCTTTAGCTCATTCCTAGATAATGGTCATTCGCCCGAACTTAAGAATCTCACAAATGATTTAATCTTTCGCCACCGTAAGTTGGCCCAAGAGTTATTGGGAAATACCTGTGCTCCCTTAGAAGATCTCTTTTCTGAGTTCGTAAGCTTCATTGAACAGTGGGGTGAGAAAACAAAAGAGAAGAAAGAGAAGAATCGCGACTTTACTCTAAGTTTTGGCGAGAGATTTTCAACAACGCTCTTCTTTTCCTATCTCTCAACACTTAAGAGTTTAAAAAATAGAAATATTCAATTCATAAAGTCTTACGATTACCTAAAGACCGATTCAAACTTTGGCGCAGCTAAGTTTAAGGCCAATAGCTTAAACTCCTTTGCCAAAGAAGTATTTGAAAAGAATAACCTCTATGTGGCCCAAGGTTATATTGGTTCAAATGATTTGGGTCATATCACAACCCTTGGACGAGAAGGATCTGATTATTCAGCGGCCCTCTTTGCTGAGGCCATAAATGCAGATGAAGTCATCATTTGGACTGATGTCGCTGGAGTCTTTTCTTGTGATCCCCGCATAACCTCTAAGGCACAAGTCATTGATCATTTAAGTTATACGCAAGCAAGCGCCATGGCCAAATTTGGAGCCAAAGTTCTGTATCCTGAAACTATGGCACCTTTAATAGATAAAAAAATTAAATTGTGGGTAAAGTGTACAAAAGATCCTCAAATTCTAGGAACACTTATTTCTGATCAGTCGTGTTCCGAGGTTGGAGGATATGCTGTCTGTATCGAAAAGAGAGCGGATGGGGCCTTACTCACTCATTTAGGCCAGGGGCTCAAGAGATTAGGTTTTCCTATTATTGATGAAAATGAGCAAGACCACTTCATCCGCTATTACATTCCTCTCAAAGATATTGAATCAGTCGTTGATCAAATCCTTTCTTAATTCCACGTTTGATAAAAGGGCGTTGTTCCTTCACATCCTTTTATTTCCATGATTTCTGTAACTTCTTTGTGATTGAGATGAACGATAAAATCTACTCCCTGACAAACAAGTTTTAAGACTTCATTATAGTTAACACCAATATCTCCACCATAGATTTGAAAAAGCAAACATAGTCGATGAATAGCATCGATTGCTGAATTGGCATGAAGAGAGGCCATCATTCCACCATGACCAGTATTAATGGATAAGAGAAAAGGTACCACTTCGGATGATCTCACTTCTCCTAAGACAATTCGATCAGGTCTTAGCCTCAAAGCATATTGACAAAAATCCCTTAGGGTCTCGCCAGGTCTATCTGTTGCTAAAAGCTTGGTTACAAAGGGAGAGTCCAAAAGGATTTCATGAGTGTCTTCAAGTAGAGTAATGTGCTCTCTTTCATTCACGCATGAAAGAAGTGTTCTTAAAAAAGAAGTCTTACCAGAACCTGTAGGTCCACAGATCACAATATTCTTCTTTTGTTCAATAAGGCCCTTTAAAAAATCTCTTTGCCCTTGTGTAATTCCAAAGTCTTCAAAATCAAATGACTTCTGCTTTTGAGATCTCAAGAAGAGTTTGGAAGGTTGGGATGCCGTTAAATGAGAATGAATGAGTGTAGCTCTCCACGTCTCACCCCAAAGGGTAACTTGAAAACTTTGAAAGGGAGAAGCTTCATTCCATAATACTTTATCTTTGAGACAAAAAATCTCTAGAGCAAATTGATAGTCAATTATGTTTAGAGATTGACCAAAAAATTCATTTCTTTCACTGCCAAAGTATTGCATCCAATCTGGGCCATGGACAATAATTTCTTCTATTTCGGAAGCACCAAATGTCTCTACCGTATTTTGAATAAAGCGCAAATAGAGAATATGCTCCAACCAGACATGAAGTGACTTGTTCATCTCTTCGTTTAATTCGTATCCAAGGCTAGAAATATGATTGATACAAGATTCTACAGTGGGGCAAATCTGATTTTCTTTAAATTCTTCTAAGATAAATTGCTTTAGTCTTGCATGAAAAAATGGCGATTCATCTTGATAGTAAAAGGGTAAGTTTTCCATATCGTTTCCTAGATCTCTTTTATCTTTATTAGGCAAAGAATGTTCTTATAACTTGCTGATGAAAAATTATTTTTAAAAAGACTTCCAAAGAGAGGAATAGAGGATAGTCCCGGGAATCGCGATTGATCTTTCTTCTTCATTTGAAACCCTATATCAAAGAGAATCTTTGATTCTCCTTCTTCAACAATGACAGAACTCGATTGAGAGCTTTTGGCAATGGTGTCCCCACTAGGTTGTGAAAGAGAGTTTTTAAAGTGAACCAGTATTCCTTCGGCCATAGGAGAAAGAGTTATATCAACATCCAGTCCTGCAAACTTCCATTGCTGAGTGGCCAAACCATTAGCAAGAGCTTGGTTAAAGAGGATTTCTTGCCCAACCTGAACTTTGATAGGAACCTTAAAACGGCCAATAATTTTAGGTTGTGCAAGCGTGGAAGACTTATACTCACTATCTTCGATATGAACATTATTTTGTTTAATGAGAGACAGGGGAGAGTCAGTTAAAATTTGTTCCCAGTTGCCAACGAGACGGTTTAGTCCCAATGAAAAGCTCTCTCCTGTTTGATTTTCAAATTGTTGTAAAATGAGTTGAACTTCAAATTGCTTCATGGCCTTGCTTCCTTGAGAAGGAATCCAATTTATAATGAAATTCTTATTCAGGTATTCTCGTGATGTTTTAAGAGTTGGTTGGTCAATTTCTTGGCATTCAATTTGTAATCCACTTGGATTACAATCTAACATGGTTAGATTGAGCTTCATGATCATTTTGAGAAAGTGTGCAAAGTTCTTGCGTTCTAATTCATGGGATATAAAAACATCTTCAAGATAGAGAGTAACGTTACTCTTTTGAGCTTCTTGAATATATTGAATGAGAGAGTGGTACTGCTTTTTGCTTTTGATCTCGCCTTTTAGAAAAAGCGACCGATCAATAAGTTCAACCTCAAGGCCCAGTTTTTCTAATTTTGAGGAGATTCTATAAATTTTTTGATGGGTACGTTTATCAATAATATTGACTTGTATCTGTAGTCTTTGATTATATTTTCCCCATAAAATGACATCACTGAGGCCTAAGTGCTTACCCTTGATGAGTACTTTATTTTGCTCTTTAATCACTTTAACGGAGACGATTTCTTTATTCCCAATGGTGTATCGTGTTAAAGGTTCCCAGATTATTTCCTTGATTTCACCCTTGGCAAGATTTATAACCTCTTGATTATCTGTAGATGCATAGAGATTGTGAGAAGAAAAAGCATAAATACAGAGGTAAATGGCCGATAATACTTTGACAGACGAATGAGAAACAGGTAAAAACCTAACACTAATATTCGTCCAATAGGTGAAACTTAATCTGACTTCAGATTTTAAGCTTTCTACTATTAAGACTGAACGAAACTTAATATAGTGAAATAATTTTAAGGGAAGTGGTGATATGGTTTCAAGAACTCGTGTAACAAGAAATAAAAGAGAAGCTAAAAAAACCAAAAGTGGTAAAAGAAGAAAAGCTGAGAATAATAACAAGGGAACAACTCCTAAGTTTGCTATCCATTTAGAAAAAACAGATAAGTAATTAATTTTTAAATTATTTGTTTGAGTGGCCTTCCTATCGGAAGGCCTTTATTATATCTGCCTCTGTTTTAATTTCTCCCTGATCTTCCATCCTCATTAATTTTGATACTGTTCTTTGAAGAGCACGTTGATTTTGATGAACGATCGTGAGTTGATCTCCTTTTAAACAGAACTGAATCAAGTATTCTTCTCTACGTTTACAATTTGGATTATCTTTTTCAAACTTTGATAGTTCCTCCCACTCTGGAAGGGTTCTTCCCAGTGATTTATCCAATACATTTTTAAACTCTTTCGAAGGGCTTCCACTGAAGAGAATCATAAATTTTGAAGGCTGAGCATTTATCAATTGAATATGAGTGATAATGAGAATCGTTACTAGCTTAAAAGTTAATTTCATAAATACTCCTCTTATGGTTTTGAACAGATTTGGTCATGGGCGGGAAGACTTGCCATGTATGATTATAATTTTTTATAAAATGAAGTTGATCCCTTGGAACTTCTAAAATGGCCTTAACTCCACTAAGGCCTAGAGGGTCTTCTTCATATCCTCTAAGAAATACTGCGATTGTTCTTGAAGAGCCTTCTCTAAATAAAGTGGCCGGCATTTTTTCTCCAGGCCCTGGTAATTGAGAAGATATACTTGCTGAGAGTTTGATGAGTTCGTGACCTTTTTCCATTCTCAGTTGTGGCGTTTGAATACTGACTGGAGCTTCATCCGATACGAATACAATGACCCAAAAGAGCTGAGTGAGTAAAAGAAGCATTAATCCTTTTAACTTGAGTTGCTTCTCTTTTCTTTGCCAGATCTCTTTGGGACTTAGGTTGGCGTCTTTCTCTTGAGTCAGTCTAAGGTGAGTTGACTTTGGTTTATCTATTCCAAGAGTTGATAAACTGCTCTGTACTTTGAGATTGGATTTCATGATAGTGACGAGCTCCTTTTATAAATTGTATGTTTATGAATAAGCAAAAAATTAAAAGAATGAGGGTAACTAAAATATTCATATGGCCATGCCCAGAAGGGTTCCAATAAGATCGGCAGGATTTTTAAAGAAATTTTTAAATTGATTAATGATTGATTTTGCACGTGATTTTAATGCCGCTTGATTAATAGGGTTGAGTAAAGCGAGTTCATATTCTTTTGTTTTGGTTAATTTCAACTGAGATCTATAGTGAATCTCACCTTTGATAAAAAAGTCCGATTGAGTCAAACTTTTAGAGGGAAAGATAAAGACCCTCTTCTTTGATTGAAACCTAGCAAAGCCCCCAATCTTTCTTTTGATTTTCATCTTCGGCCAATTGAGAAGTATAGGAGTATGGGAAATGAGAATAAGCTTTTGCTCTAAAGAACATTTTTCATTGGTATATATGGAGTAAAAACTTGAAAAGAGAATAGCGTATTGAACTTTTCGCAATCCCTTTATCGTTCTCTCTATGGCGAGGGAAGACTGGGGGAAGGCCGTCATTGCGGCCCAGGCAACACCAATGGAATAGTTGATATATTGAATATAATCTTTTGTTTGAATGTGCTGTTCAAAACTCTCTTTTATACAGAGATAGGTTTTTTGCCTTTGTTGATTCATTTTATAGTGAAGAATCATTCTCTTACTAAAGAAGACCATTAAGCTAAGAAGACAAAACGTGAGTAAAATAAAGAGAAGCTCTGACTGTCCCGATTCATTTGAGTGGCTAGCGCCACCAAGAAGGTCTTTGAAGAATGTATGATTTTTTATTTTTCTTGTCATAGTATTGAATCGATTTGTGGGTCACCTTATATTTTGTTTTTGTTCTACAGCTTGAGAGTCGATGAAGAAGAGAAGACTGTGGCCTCTGCCTCGTATGTAAGTATTGAGTAAAGATTTTAAAGCGCTGATACCTTTGGTAGGTTGTACAACTGGCCTTGGTTAAGAGGCCGATTTGTGCAACATAAATACTTATAAATAGGGCGGTGGCCACAATCGTCGAATAGAACATCTTTAGGGTTGATTATTATTGGATGACGACATGTTCTTCAATTTGTTCATTTACTTGATTAATTCGAGTCTTAATTCTTTTACCGAAGGTTTTAACTCCAACAACACAGAAAATTCCGATTAGGGAAGTTAGGATGACGTATTCGAGCATAGACTGACCTTTTTCATTCTTTAATTTCTTAAGCATTTCTCTCTCCTGATGGTATTCAGATTGGATAAGTTGAAGGGAAAGTAGAGGAGAAAAGCTGTAAAGGGGAGCCTCAACGTCGGTTATTTCGCTATTGAAATGAGATGGGGACAAAAATTACCTGATAAAATGTTTTGCACGAACTGCATAACCCATTTAAAATTAATAACATGGATGAGAAAACTAAACTGTATGTCTTTTCGAAAAGAGAAGTGGCCCTGATCTTTTTATTTATGTTCCTTATTGCTCTTACATCATTTGTATTTGGTGTGAAGATAGGAAAGAGCTATTCCTATGGTCAAGCAGGCCTTGAGGCCCAAGATCGACAAAGGGTAGAGCTGCTTTCTGGTGAAGAGGAAGCAGTAAATGAAGTTGTGGACGAATCAAAGCCTAGCACTAATTCTGGAGAGCCCTTACCTGAAATGAAGGGGCCTGACATGAATGATCTCAATAAGAAGCTCGAAGAACATATTAAAGAAGAAACTTCTGGTGAATCGCCAAAGCCGAGGGTGCCTCAGGAAACCCTTGAAACTGAGGAAGAGTCAGCTGTAGAGCAGAGCAACCAAATGGTTGAGCCTGCTCCTGGTGTTGAAGTTCCGGCCATGGGTAGTAGTAGCGATTCTGGCGAAGATCAATATAGTGGAAAGTATACTATTCAGCTGGGCTCTCATCGTTCAGTTGAGGAAGCTGAAGCTTTCGCCGAAGGTTTTCGCGTTCGTGGTTATAATCCAATCGTAAATGAAGTTGAAATACCAGGGCGAGGTGTTTGGTATCGAGTCTCTCTAGGGGCTTTTAGTAGTATTACTGATGCCAAAGATTATGTGAAAAAAGAAAACTCTCTCTTTCAAGGACAGGAATATGTCTTTGTGCGCTTTGAATAAGCCCTGTTTTTAGGGCATAATACTTCCTTATATGAATTTAAGATCAGGGAAGTAAATGAAGTCCTATGCAATTATTATGGCCGGAGGAAAGGGAACTCGCTTTTGGCCAGAATCGACATCACAAAAACCTAAGCAATATTTAAATCTAACGGGAAAGGGTTCTTTACTAGGGATTACCTTAAAGCGCTTTGAGGGAATGATTTCACCTGATCAGCGCTATATTGTTACTGTGAAGCAGCAAAGTGAGCTTGCAGCGAACTCATCTACGAATCTGATCAATGATAATGGTCTCATTTTTGAACCAAGTGGTAGAAATACTGCACCCTGTATTATGCTCAGTATGGCCCATCTTGAGAAGATGGGGGCTAAGGATGAAGATATTTTGGCCATCGTACCTTCAGACCATGTGATTTTAAATGAAATTGGATTTCGAGAAACGATTAATAAATCAATTAAAGAGGCCACTGAGCATCAGTCTATCGTAACGATTGGTATTCCTCCTCATTTCCCTCATACGGGTTATGGGTATATCCAAAAAGGCGTGAGCCTTAGTGAAAACTGTTTCAAAGTGAAAGAGTTTAAAGAGAAGCCTGATCGCGAAACGGCAGAAAAATATCTCACTTCAGGGCAGTATGTATGGAATGCAGGTATGTTTGTATCCACATTAAAGGTTCTAAAAGAAGAGTTTAAAAAATGTTCTCCTGAAACTTTTAGTCACTATCCTGAACTACTTGCGGCCATTGGTGATGAGAAGCAGGTTCAAGCGGTTTATGAAAAAATCCCAAAAGACTCTATTGATTACGCCATTATGGAAAAGAGTGAGAGAGTGAGTGTTGTGCCGGCCACTTTTGACTGGAATGATCTGGGGAGCTGGGATGCGCTTGAGTCGGTAATGGAAAAGAAAGCAGATAATACAATCGTGGGGGAGAGAGGCTACTATGTATCCGAGTCCACTGGAAATATTGTCTTTGCACCCGATAAGCACGTCTCTTTGATTGGAGTTAAGGATCTCATTGTTGTTTCCAACGATAAAACATTGGTGGTTCTTCCCAAAGATCGCTCTCAGGAAGTGAAGAATATTGTAGAGCACCTCAAATCTTCTGAAAAATTTTCAGATTTATTATAATTTTTTTGGCCATAAATAGTTGAAAATATTAGAGACTTGAAACATAAGTATTTAAGATCACACTTTAATAGGTAATGTTTATTTTTGTTTGACCGATCAAACTCTTGTGATACTATGACTACAGGAGTTGATAGAACTATGTACGCTTGTATATGCCATCAAATTACTGAAAAAGAATTAGAAGAGACAATGGAGCTCAGTCACGGTAACGTGAATGAAGCTGTGCGCAAGCTCAATCTAGGTGGATCTTGTGGTATCTGTCTAATTGATGCTCTTGAAAAAGTCGCCGCGAAGAGTCCTGCCAAAGACTCCAAAAAACAGTAAGATATTCTAAATTTTCAATACTGTTATAAGGAGTCCTCGTGAAAGGTTCACAAGTAGTTATCGATGCACTTAACTCTGTTCTTACCGGTGAGTTAACGGCCATCAATCAATATTTCCTACATTCTAGAATGCTTGAAGACTGGGGTATGGCCAAGCTTGCTAAGCTTGAATATGACGCCTCTATTGATGAGATGAAGCATGCTGATCAACTGATTAAGAGAATCCTTTTTCTTGAAGGACTTCCCAATGTTCAAAAGCTTGATAGAGTTCTTATTGGACAAAATATTAAAGAACTCATTGAATGTGATCTTAAAGTTGAGATGACGGCCATTCCTAGACTTAAGGATTGTATCGAGTTGGCAGAAAAGGAGAGAGACTATGTTTCTCGTGATCTGTTTAGATCAATTTTAGATTCTGAAGAACATCACGTTGACTGGCTTGAGACTCAATTAAGCCTTCTAAATAGAGTGGGTGAGCAAAACTTTACCCAATCTCAAATGACTCCGGATGTTGGTAGTCATTAATCAAATGATTGCGACCCTTTTCTAAGGGTCGTAGCTTTGAAACTCGGGCCAGATCTTAATGTCTTCTTTGGTGAGCTGAGTTTTGATATTTCTAAACATTTTATAAGGCCATTTTCTTTGAACCATATTGATAATCCAAGTGGGAATATTGCCTTTAAAGTCTGTTAGTAGAGTAATTTCAAAGAATGTCTTATTCGGAGCTAGGCCCTTCATATAAATAGAGCCTATGTAGGTTTTTCCTCTCACGTAATCAGGATTCAGTGGAGCTTTGTCATGTTCAACTGATTGGATATCAATAAAGATAGTATTATCTTCTTTATTGTATCTTCCCTTCGTTGAAATCACGAAGGCCCGATCATAGAAAGGCCAAGGTGAATCGTAGAGCGTGTATTCTACTCGCTCATACTTACTCTTTTTTTCTACAGTATAAGCATTTAATAAATTGGGAATCCACTCATGTTTGCGTTCCGTTGTGGCCAAAACAGAGAGAATTTTAGGCAATGAATCATCAAATACTGTGCTGGCCTTAATGGGAACAATTCCTGTTTCTTCATGGCGATCGGCTGAAAAGATTTTAATGCCATCCTTCTCTTCTTTAAGTTCCCACTTAAAATCATCGGGATGTAAGGCCCAGCTTATATTTGTCGAAATAAAGAGAAGGCAAACGATCAATCTTTTCATATAAGTCTCTTTTTTATGGTGATGGGTACTGCTCAAATGAACGAGCAAATACGTGATCAACATGCTTAGTGTAGATATTCTTTATTTCTTCAAAAGTCGGTTTGGGGAGGTTAATTTCGTGGCCCTGTTCCTTCATTGTTTTCACAAGAGTCTCGTGAAAGACTTCGGCACTATTGGCCTCTGAACCTGCAAAAGCTCCTTCTTGTACAAAGTAGTAGAGGTCTTCTCTTTTTATATCCGTCTTCTCAATGAGGTGGTGAAGATAATAGCTAGAAAGATAAGTATGTCCCTCCATAACTCGAGCTTCAATTTTTTCATTATGAAAGACAAGATCTCTAACTGTATCCGAGAGTCTCGTCACAGCATAGAAGAGAATGCCAAAGTTATCCGGAAGCATAAAGCGCTCGGCACTTGAGTGGCTAATATCTCTTTCGTGCCAAAGGACAATATTTTCTTGGGCCACTAATGTATGAGAGCGCAGCATTCTCGCCATTCCCGTTAAGTTTTCACCACTGATAGGATTCTTCTTATGGGGCATGGTAGAGCTGCCTTTTTGACCTTTTTTGAAGCCTTCGTGAAGTTCGCCAACATCAGAGCGATGAAGGTGTCTAATCTCCACACAGAGTCGCTCAATGGCCGATCCAATCAGAGCGTTAATATTGATGAGTTTGGCAATGCGATCTCTTGGAATCACTTGAGTTGAAACGGGCTCAACTTTTAGACCTAAGGTTTCAGCTGCCATTCTCTCTTGCTCAGGGGAGAGTATTGTATAGTTTCCTACGGCCCCAGAGAATTGAATGGTAAGTTCATTTTCATAGAAGTCTTTGAGTTCTGTATAGCGTCTGGCAAATTCATTATAGTGGCCAAGAAGTTTTTGACCGAAGCTCATGGGTTCGGCGTACATTCCATGAGAGCGACCCATGCAGATGACATCTTTCATCTCTTTGGCTCGAGAGCCTAGAGTTCGCAGAAGTTCTTCGTAAGCAGGAATGATGACTTCTAGACTTTTTTTAATTTGAACGACGGTTGCCGAGTCAATAATGTCAGAGGAGGTTACGCCAAAGTGAAAGTACTTTCCAGTCTCGGCATCAAGATTTTCTGTTATAGAAGTACAAAAGGCAATGACATCATGTCTGGTTTTTTCTTCGATTTCATTTATTCGAACAGGGTCAATTTTAGCGTTCTTTCTAATTTTTTCACTTGTTCCGACAGGAACCATGGAGCCTTCAAGACTTTTTAAAATGGCCAACTCAACTTCTAAATAGGTTGAAAATTTTGAGTTCTCATCCCATAGGTCGGATATCTCTTTTTTGTCATACCTTGAAATCATAGTGCTCTCTCCAAAAAATCTATAGATTAAAAATAAAAACTTAAATCAACTCCAAAGCTTAGCCAGCTAAGGGTTTGGGCGCGAGCAGATGATGATTCACCATCAAACTCTGCCTCTCTTTTTACACTGGCGAGATTGTAGCTCATTCTCATTCCATAGTGCATGGTTCTTGTTGAGCGCCGGTGAATTCCAAAGTCAGCTTTAAGACCAGGTCCGGAATATGTTTTATCTCGAAAGGTTTGATGAAAGGAATACCAGCCCACACCTGCGGTGGTTGTGGTAAACACTTTATCGGTATCAAAGAGGTGACCGATCCAATTGTCACGATAAGAGATGGAGCTTCCAAACGCCGTTACGGTATCTTCTGAAGTGATAATATCTTCAGTGGCCGCACCTTCATAAGGGTTATTGGATGTGAGATCTTTAAAGTTTCCACTAGTTCTAAATCCAAAGAGTTCTAGCCACAATTCATCAAAGCGATGGGCATAGATGGCCTCAAAGGTTTGTACGTCTGTAAGGGCGGTTAGGTCGCTATTGACGTGATAGAGGAAACTTAGTCGATTTTGATCATTATAAGTATTGTAGTCTTTGAGAAATAAGCCAGTATCAACATCTCGCTTTTTTAAAACCGCACCTTTTTCAAAACTCTCTAATTCTGCGAGATCATCTTGCGTAAAAGTTGTGGTTAAGTCGTCATCGCTTCCAAACTCTTGTGCATGAAGAGTGAGGGAGGCGTTGAAGGAGAGAGTACAGAGAAATAATAAAATTTTCTTATTCATAGGGATCATTTACTAACTCCTGCTGGAGCACCTAGTTGTTCGAAGCTCTTTCCTGGAATTTCATCAACACCCATTTGCTGGGCAAGTAAAACCTTCTCTCGTGTATGGAGATAATAGAGTTCGGATAGGGCCACTTGTGAAGATACTGATTCTAGAAGTGCATCTTGGAAGTTGATATAGGCCGTCTTTCTATTGAGGTAGTTTTCTAGAACAACATCAAATGTTTTTGTATTGGTCGTATTGGAGGCCTCGAGAATTTTAATTTGTTGCTCATAGGTTTTGATACGATAGTAAGAGCGCTGAATTTCTGACTTGGCTCGATGATGGGATTGGGCCAATTCTGAATAACGTTGGTGGCGTTGGATATCTTTAATTTCTGTGGGACGAGAATTGAGGAATCCACCATCTCCTGTCAGACTCCATGTCGCATTAACAGTAGCAACAACATCAATATTATTCCCACTTAAGTCATTTCCATAACGTGTTTGATTAAAACCAGATCCAAAGGAGTGAGTATAGGCCCCAAGGTTTACCGAGAACTTAGGAAGAGGAAGGTTCTCCCTTCTTTGGATTTCATAGATTCTCTTGGCATTTCTCACATCCTTTGTTGATTCAAGAACTCCAGGATTATTTTTTTTCGCGATACTTAGGGCATCGCCCATAGGCATTTGAATGCGCTCATAGTTTAGGTCATCTTTTAGGATATAAGATGTACCTGGATCATCGGCGATAAGAAAGGCCATTTCTTCTTCGGCAACTCTTAAACTATTGGAGGCCTGTTGGAAATTATTTTGGGCCAATAGATATTCTGAACGGGCCTGGTAATATTCTTGTTTAGAAACTTTTCTGATGGCCACTTTTTCGCGGTTGTAGCGATAGATGAAAGAAGCATGTCTTAACTGCTTTCTATAAGCTTTAACAACTTCACTTAAATAAGAGAGTTGAAAGTATTTTATTATGGCCTCATTTCTTAGAGCTCTTCTTTGTTCAATGAGAAAACGCGTCGAGCGCTTAAAGCTTTCTTTTTGATTCAGGTAGGCCAAGTAATCCTTACCCCAATTGAAGATCGTGTAATCACCAAAATCTATTCCAAAACTTCCATCAGGAACTCTTTCAAATCCTGATCCTGAATTGCCGCTTCTTAAGCGTCCGACTCGATGAGAGTCTGCATTAAGATTAAGGCGTAGCTGGGGCATCCAAAAGGAGTCCTTCGTATTTTCCCAAGTGAGATCGAGTACTTTCTTGGAAAAGTCTCTTTGGTTTTGATCGTAGTTGGCCCTTAGAGACTGTTCAATAACTCCAGTTAGGCTAATCGCTTTTTTGGGGGCTTCTTTGGCCTGATTACGATATTTGGGCAGGCTTTGAACTGTACTACCTCTTGTTCTTGATTGGGCATAGAGGGGAGAGCAAAGCAAAGAAGTTAAAACATAAGGAATCGTGAGTTTACGAAAGTCCAAAAGTTAATTCCTTTGTGTGGGTTGTGAGTGTTTATGTCATTGGAATTGTAGAACGAATGAAAGGGTCGGACAAATGATTTGTTCAGTAAGAACGGCAGGCATAATTACTAAAGAGTTATACCGGGGCAACCTTTGCGAATGATGCTTTCTTCGCGATGTTGAATTTGATTGAGTGTATGGCGTAACTCGTGGCTCAAGCTTTTGAAGTTTTTACGAAGTCCTTCAATAATTGTTTTTCTTGTGGGAGGCGTTATAGAAATAAGGCGCTTATTTCTTTGGATCAGATCCATAATTTTTTGTTTGTGATCGACTTTCAAGTTTCTCTGCTTCATAAGTGCATCGCAGCGGCGAGAAATAGAGGGGTCGGTGATAATGGTCTTTCTTAGATCACTTGCAGCATAACTCGATTGGCCTAAATTTATACAAAGAGTAATCGCAAGGATTACAATAAAATACCGGACGTAAATGGTCTGATAAATATGCTTTTTATACATATAGTCAGAATAACATAACTTGGCCAAATCAATGGGTTGATGGTAATTTCTTTCCTTTAATCTATTTTTTTTAGAGGGAGATATTCTATGGCCGAAACCCGGGCCTTAATCCTTATTCCTGCGCGCTATGCTTCTACGCGCTTTCCCGGCAAGCCTTTGGCCATGATTTCTGGAAAGAGCATGATTCAAAGAGTCTATGAATCTTGTTCGTCCTTAAAAAACCAAAGCAATATTAAAAATCTTAATGTCGAAGTGGCCATTGTCACAGATGATGAGAAAATTGAAAAACATGCTCAAGAATTCGGGGCCGTCGTTATCAGAGTGGACGATGACGTTCCAAGCGGAACGGAGCGTATTTTTTTGGCCTATCAGCGCTACTACTCTGACCAGAAGTATGATTTCATTATAAATGTTCAAGGAGACGAGCCTCTTCTCAAAGAAGATGACCTTCTGGGGCTGCTTGATTTTCACCTATGCCACTCCAGCTATCATATAACGACATTACTGCGCGAGTTGGATGATTTCTCAGATTTCAAAGATCCCAACCGAGTGAAGGCCGTTTACAATTCAGTTGATGGGCAGTGTCTTTATTTCTCGAGATCACCTGTTCCTTATGCTCGTGAGGCAAAGGATCTTACGCACTGGCATCAGCACATTGGTGTTTATTGCTATCAAACTCAGGCTCTGGAAGATTTTTGCTCTCTTTCTGAAGGTGAGTTAGAAAAAATAGAAAAGCTCGAACAGCTGCGCGCCTTAGGTGCTGGGATGAGAATTGGAGCAACTATTATAGATCATGAATTAATCGGTGTTGATACACCTGAAGATATAGAACGTGTTGAAGGAGTCCTAAAGTGAATACCCCTATGGTAAACCGCAAATCTTCCAAGAAATTTATTTTTATTACGGGTGGGGTTTCCTCTTCTCTGGGTAAAGGTCTGGCAGCTGCTGCCATTGCTTCTTTATTAGAGCGTAGAGGGATTAAAATCAATATGCTCAAAATGGATCCCTATATCAATGTAGATCCAGGAACGATGAGTCCTACTCAGCATGGAGAAGTTTTTGTTACCGATGATGGTGCCGAAACGGATCTCGATTTAGGACACTACGAACGCTTTACTTCCTTAACTCTCAATCGCAAAAGTAACTTCACGACTGGTCAAGTTTACATGCGTGTTATTGAAAATGAGAGGGAAGGAAAGTACTTAGGTAAAACGGTTCAGGTTGTTCCTCACATTACCAATGAAATTAAAAGACGAATTGATATTGCTGCTGAAGGAGCCGATCTTTTATTAGGAGAGATTGGAGGAACAGTTGGAGATATTGAATCACTTCCTTTTATGGAGGCCATTAGACAATTTGCTCAAGATGTTGGGCATGAAAATGTTCTCCTGGTTCATCTCGTTTTGATTCCTTATCTAAGTGCGGCCGGAGAGTTAAAGTCAAAGCCTGCTCAGCACTCCGTTAAAGAGCTGAGATCCATTGGTCTAACTCCTAATTTAATTATTTGTCGAAGTGATCGTGAGATAGAGCCCTCTATTATTGATAAGATCTCTCTCTTTTGTAATGTTCCCAATAGACATGTTTTTAGCTCGATTGATTTAAATTCTATTTATAAAGTTCCGCTTAGCTTTCATCGCCAAGGGCTTGATGAAAAAATTACGGAGCTTCTTGGGATGTGGACTTCTGCTCCTAATATCAAAGACCTCGAAAAAGTGGTTTATAACTTTGATAATCCTCTTAAAAAAGTACGCATTGGAATCGTTGGAAAATATACGGAGCTTATTGAGTCGTATAAATCTCTTGATGAGGCCCTAACTCACGGGGCTCTTGATAACCAACTTGAAATTGAGCGTGTCTATATTGACGCTGAAGAAATTGAATCGGCCAAAGATAAGAGCGATATCCTAGGTGATATTCAAGGGATTCTTGTTCCTGGTGGATTTGGAGAAAGAGGAACGGAAGGTAAAATTCAGGCCATTCGTTATGCTCGTGAAAATGGAATTCCTTTCTTTGGAATTTGTTTGGGGATGCAGCTAGCGATGGTTGAGTTTGCTCGCCATGTTGCGGGGATAAAAGAAGCGACCAGCCAAGAGTTTACGATGAAAGGCGAGCCCGTTATTCATTATATGAAAGGTCAAAGTGAAGGAGGAGCAAAAGGGGGAACTATGAGATTAGGAGCCTACGATTGCCATCTGGAAAAAGGAACGCTTGCCCAAAAAGTGTATGGAAAGAGTGATATTAGTGAACGTCACCGCCACAGACTAGAAGTGAATAATGACTATGTTGATCAGTTAAAGAAAACAGGAATGGTTATTTCTGGAGTGAATAAAGAATTAAACCTTGTGGAAGTGATTGAATTAGAAAATCACCCTTACTTCATAGCTTGTCAGTATCACCCCGAATTTAAATCAAAACCTTTTTCACCACACCCCATTTTTAAAACCTTTATTGAAGCATCAGGGAAGTTAGTATGAGTTTGATGATTTTTAGCGGACCGTGTGTCCTAGAGAGTGAAGAGTTGGCCCTAGAGATTGCACAATCTCTTCAAGAACAACTCAAGCCCTTTGGAGATAGAATACAACTTACCTTTAAAGGATCCTTTGATAAGGCGAATCGTACGAGTATTGATTCTTATCGTGGACCCGGTATTGAAAAAGGTCTTCAGATCATGGAGACCGTTAAGGCCAAGACTGGGCTTCCGGTTATAACGGACTTTCATCTTCCTGGGCAAGCTGAGGAAGTGGCTTCGGTTTGTGATGTGTTACAGATTCCAGCATTTCTTTGTCGCCAGACCGATATGATTATTGCTGGTGCACAGGCCTGTAAGAAACATAATTCTATATTGAAAATTAAAAAAGGACAGTTTCTCAGTCCTGAAGAGACGAAGAATATTGTAGAGAAGGCCGAAAACTTTATTGGTAAAGATCAAATCCTTCTCACTGAAAGAGGGACTTCCTTTGGTTACAATAACCTTGTCGTAGATATGGCCTCATTTTCTATTATGAAGTCTTTTGGAGTCAAAACTGTTCATGATGCTACTCACTGTGTTCAAAGACCTGGAGGTCTTGGTAATAAGACAGGTGGGAAGAGAGAACAAATTCTCGTTCTTGCTAAGGCGGCCATTGCAGCTGGAGCTGATGGGATCTTTATGGAATGTCACCCTAATCCTGATAAGGCCTTAAGTGATGCTTCAACATCTCTTGACCTCACAAAAGTTGGTGGCATCGTCGAATCACTTCTTAAAATTTATGAGGTTGTACAATAATGGAACTTCTTGATTTAAAATTAAAGTCAAAAGAATTTTCAGAAAAACTTAAGAAAATTAAGGTCTGTGCTTTTGATGTGGATGGTATCTTAACAGATGGTCGCGTTTGGTGGTCCGGGGAAGAAATTGGCTGGAGTCGCTATTTTAATATCCGCGATGGCTATGGAATGAAAGTTCTTCAAAGGGCCGGCTATAAAGTGGGTATTATTTCAGGTGGTAATAGCGCAGGATTACGTAAACGTTTTAAAGAAAACTTGGGTCTTGATTTTATTTATCAAGGTTCTGAAGATAAGCGTGGGGCGTTTCTTGAGCTGATGAGTGAAGGTTATGAAGCGCAAGAGATCCTTTATATGGGAGATGAGCATTTTGATATGCCTCTTCTTAGGAAAGCGGGTTTTTCGGCAACAGTTCCAGAAGCCTGTTGCGATGTTAAAGAAATAGTTGATTATGTGACAACCAATGAAGGGGGCAGAGGTGCTGCTCGTGAGGTTATCGATATTTTAAGATATGCATGTAATATTATTCCAGAAATCCCTGATTTTGAGTAAAGGTTCTATTTAGAAAATGAAGAAATTTGATAAGCAAAAATTAGATAAAATGAGAGAGCTTCTACGAACAATGGAACATTGGCCGTCTCTTTATACTTTTAAATTTATTGTACCAGTGGCGAAGTTAACAGAAATATTAGCTCACTTTCCAGGTGATGAAAAAATAGAGACTAAGCCTAGTGCTAAGGGAAACTATATTTCTGTTACGGTTAAGAAAGTGATGAATA
>JBLWYP010000007.1:0-182449 GCA_048266825.1 Bacteriovoracaceae bacterium
ACTTTGATTTCTCTGGTTACTCAGACATGGCCATTGGGTTGGGTCTTTTACTAGGAGTTAGATTTCCTCAAAACTTCAATTCCCCATATAAGTCTTATAGTATTACAGACTTTTGGCGTAGATGGCATATTACTCTTAGTAGTTGGCTCAGGGATTATTTATACATATCACTGGGAGGGAATCGTAAAGGTGCAAAGAGAACTTATATTAACTTATTTTTAACGATGCTACTGGGCGGTTTGTGGCATGGAGCTGCATGGACCTATGTTATTTGGGGCGCCTTTCATGGAGGATTACTTGCTATTGAGCGCTATTTTAAATGGGATAATGTAAGCACTAGTAAAACTAAACAACGAATGCGCATTGGTTTAACATTTCTAGTGGTGGTTGTAGGTTGGGTCGTCTTTAGATCTGAAACAATAGAGCTAATGATTTCATGGCTTGAAAAAATGTTTATTCCTGAAGGCTCCTTCACTTATAAGCACTTTGTGGCAAGAAATAGAGATCGATATGCTGCAGCCTGTGCCATTGGATTTTGGATTGTATTTAATAGGCCCAATTCTAATGAAATTGTAGATCATGGGGAATTATCAATAGGTAAAGCCATCGGTTTAGCGTTTTTATTGATAATGACTTTATTATTCTTAGCTAAAGAGTCAGCTTTTCTTTATTTTCAGTTTTAGGAATTAGATGGAAGACAAGAAGTTCTTAAAATATTTTTTAATAAGCCTATTCATTTTTTTGATAAGTTTTGTGACGTTCGTTGAAGTCGTTAATCCAAGTCTTACGGGTCGTTTAGATTTACGTTTTTTTGAACCATGGACAACTAATATTGAATACGTAAAGTTTAAAAGAATAGGGAAAATAGAAGATGTTGAAACCATTATCTTGGGCTCATCTACTTCAGAAGCTTATCATACAAGCGATATAGATAAGCTCTACAATACAAAGTCTTATGCCCTATCGTTAGGTGGTGCAGATACACCAACCCGATCTATATTTTTTAAACAAGCTATTAAAGAGTTTAAGAATCTTAAGAGAGTCATTTATGTAGCCGATTTTTTTGAGTTTAATAGAGAATGCGCTAAAGCTGAAGTTGCATTCAATAAAGAGATGGGTAAAGAGTTAGCTCCTATTGCTCGACCAAGTATGTTGAAATTTATTAGATATTATTTAAACCATCAACTCTTAGAAGATGGGTTGAATGTTCTTAAGAGAAAGAAGAAAAATAAAAAGATATCGATAGGATTAAATGGAGCTACTTCACGCTCTATGGTTCTTAGTCCAATTCAAGCAAAGTCTGGATATAGAACACTTTTAAAAGAGGAAGAGAAAAAGAAATTGATGGAATATATTTTGGAAAATGCCATGACCTATTCTAGAAGCGTGTTGAATGATTTTATTCAACTCAATCCGGTCATAAAATCTCTGTATCGTGAAATGATAGCTCTCGCTAAAGAGAAAAATGTAGAAATTATATTTGTACTTTCTCCCTATCATTATGAATTTAGGAAGAAGCTAATGAAGTTAGATAATATTTCAGATCTATATGAGAAATGGCAGGAAGAGTTTATTGAGTTTGAAAGAGAGGATAATATAACTGTAATTAATGCGACGAAATCCTATATCGCAACGGAGCCGATGTCCGGAGCATGGAGAGATGGGATTCATTACAGTAGAGAAGCTGTTTTTAAGATATTAGACGACTCTCTCAATTGAAGGATGTAATTTGTGCGTAGTGGTGAAAAGAATTATTGACGCATCAATTTCAAACAGTTAAAACTCTCAAACTAGTCTTTAATTCGCACCCTTAGCTCAGCTGGATAGAGCATCTGACTACGAATCAGAAGGTCGGGCGTTCGAATCGCTCAGGGTGCGCCATTTCTTAAATTAAAATATTCCAATACTTAATACATAATGAGTCGTAAATAGCACGACCTTCGTAGACTCGACTGAAAAAAGGTGCCTAAAGGCACGTTTTTATATCTTGGGGGCAGCCTAAAGCACCAGTCTTTGCAGAACCGAGTTCAGGCGAGCGGGCGTTCGAATCGCTCAGGGGGCGCCATTTCTTCAATTAAAATAATCCAATATTTAATATAAAATTAGTCGTAAATAGCGCGACCTTCGTAGACTCGACTGAAAAAAGGCATGCTTTGCCGTAGCCACAAGCTATTTCTAGCTAAAGTGCTATAATTATAAAGATTATGAAATTAGCACTAGATAGAATTAAATTAAGAAGTGAGATGGACAGACTTGAAGTACTTCATTGGGGAGTCTTTTTCTTCTTATTCTTGGCCATGTTTTACGAAGTTGTAGAATTTGGAAATTGGATTGAGTTTTGTATTGAAACTATACTCTTCGTTGGCTATTTCTTTTTTTTAAGACGCTTAATAAAGAGACTTTCTTATTCTTTTTGGCCTTTCTTTACCATGCTTTTCGGTTTTCTGATTTTTAAATTATTTAATCAACCTGTGTGGAGTTTTAGCTTTTTGTGCTATCTACTCGCCTCTCTATTTGTGGCCATAGAGTCATATCATCTATGGACACCTATCTTCTACCCTATTGTTAGCTGGTGGGAGTATGACTTTAGATATAGAGATGATTTGAAGGTTCAGCTACTTCAAGGGGAAAGTAAATTTGAAGGACGACTAACTGATCTTAGACGTAATGCTGGATGCGTGGCCTGCTTTAAAGATTTAAATCTTGGTGAAAAAATTAAAATTCATCCGTTCCAAGATTTTGATAAAGTGGCCTTTGAAGCAGAGATAATGTCTAAAAGAAAATACTCGATTGGACGGCCATTTAATTACGGTGTTAAGTTCAAGGTATATAGTGTGGAAGATCCAACAACAGAGAGAATGTACAAAAACTTCTGCTCTTTTTGGAAAGATGAACGAAAGAATAAATTAAAGAAAAAGTTTACTCGTGAAGAAGTATAAATATTCAGATATTTCATGGGCCATGAAGCAGGCCATTGTTGAGGCTGAACATGCAGCTAAAGACGGTGAAGTTCCAGTCGGTGCTTGTATTCTAGATCCCGATGGAAAGATCTTTACAACAGCCGGAAACTCAAAAGAAGGTCCTAATAATCCAATTGGTCACGCTGAGATCATTGCCATTAAAAGAGCGGCAAAAAAGCTTGGAGATTGGCGCTTAAACGATTATACCCTCGTTGTTACTCTTGAGCCTTGTATTATGTGTATGGGAGCTATATGGCAGTCTAGACTATCTCACGTCGTCTTTGGGGCCTACGACCATAAGGGAGGAGCTCTTTCCCTGGGTTATAATATAAATAGTGATAAGAGACTAAATCATCAATTTACGATGATGGGCGGAGTGGATCATTATAATTGCTCTCAACTTATGAGCCGATTTTTTAAAGAGAAGAGAAGCAGTTATAAATATAAGAAGAATAATTTTTAAAGTAAGATTATTATATTGATATCGACACCTTATTTTCGGTGTGTTAAAAATAGAGTTCCAAAATATGCGGAGGATTGGCCGAGCGGTCGAAGGCGCACGCTTGGAAAGCGTGTAAAGGGCAACCTTTCGTGGGTTCGAATCCCATGTCCTCCGCCATTTTCTTTTTCTAGTTTTTCAAAATTAAATTTATAAATATCAACTTTCTAATCGTTTTAGTTAATGAAATTTACTCTTCATTTTGATTTATTTAACTTATTTTGGTTTTAATTGGCGAAAAGGAGCTGTTTTTTGATTTTTTACTTGCAAAATACAGCCCGTTTACGTCAAACTTGTTTCTATTGATATATCAATTGATTGATAACCCTTATGGAGGACATCATGGCCAAAAAGAAAGCCGCGAAGAAAGCTACTAAAAAAGCAGCTAAGAAAACAACAGCAAAAAGATCATCTAAGAGAGAAGTTTTGGTTGTAGGATCAAAAACTAAAGTTGCTCTTAAAGGTTCTGGGAAGACAACATTC
Organism: Bacteriovoracaceae bacterium; assembly: GCA_048266825.1. Lineage (GTDB taxonomy): Bacteria > Bdellovibrionota > Bacteriovoracia > Bacteriovoracales > Bacteriovoracaceae. Next base: position 3,943 of record JBLWYP010000007.1, read on the forward strand.
AATGTTTCTTCTGACACTCTTGATGCAATCAACGAACTTGTTTATCAAGCAGTTGAGCAAGCACAAAAGCGTTGTGCAGCTAACGGACGTAAGACTATCCGTCCTTACGACATCCTAGCTTAATTAAAAATAAATTGTAATTTATTTTTATATAGAGAAGGCCGGTTTATACCGGCCTTTTTTATTTTAAATAAGAAGCTTTAAGTGAATTAAAAGTTTTTTCAATTTTTACATGAACTCTAAAAGAACCATAAGGTAAATTACGTAAAAAAGAACTTCCGCTATCTGTAGTTATTCTAACTGTTTTTATGATAAAGAAGTCGACAGCAATAACAATGTCACCATTATCTTCAAGTCTAATTTTTTCTTCATTCGTAATAAGATTTTCAATATCAGAGTCAAAGTTCAAGCTTAAAGATCTACCATTGTTAACAACTTCATCTAATAGGACATCATATATTCCATCTCTATAAGCTTTAACGCGTACTTCTTTAACTTCATTATGAACATGAGTTTTTAGAAAAGTATATTCGTAACTTGCATAAGGAAGACTAGGAATCATTTGGTATTCTTGGCCGATTTTAGCACACTTCAGAAATGTTAAGTTATAAGGGATTTCTAAATAAGAAGAATCTTTAATAGATGCCGATAATGCTTTAAAGCGGTAAACTCCAGCTTGGTTTTTTAAGTGATCGTTAGCATTATTACAATGAGCAAGTGTGCCATCAAATACTTTAGAAGTTTCAATATCTAAGGCGTGACCGTTGCAAATGACAAAAATATTTAAAAATATAAAGAATAAATGAGCTTTAATAGGGCTTTTCATGAGAGTCTCCGAATAGGTATATGCTAGGGTTTGGGGATTAAGAATTTAAGCCAATTTCGAAGAAACTTGAAGAGTATGTGTTTAGATAAGATATAATTTATAGAGTCTAAAAAAAATATATACCAGGTGACATATTATTTATTGATTATTATCGAGCCTTCTCTCTAATATGTTTCGCAGTAGTAAGAACTTCATCAATTGCTTTATATGACTTACTAAGCATCTGTACCTGTTTGTCATCAAGATCAGTTTTCTCAAGAAGCTTGATTATACTTTGTGCTGTTAGTGTCTTGTTGATAAGCGTGTGCAAAAGTTCATTCATATTACTTTCATTATTCATAATATTTCCTAGAATTGTCCTTTTTCTGGATTAGTTGCTCTTCCTTCCCAGACAATTCTTAGGCCTTTAATTTTTTTTAAGGACTGGGGAATAAGTCTTTTTTCACCAGAAACTCTTTCTAATTTAAAAGGAGCTTTGATTTCTGGGTAGAGGCCATCTAAATAATCCGCTAGAAATTGAGATAAGTTTTTTAAAGCAACAATTGAAGTGTCATCATATATATAAAATAAATTATAATGATTGTTTATATGAAGGTATATGGCCTTGTAGGGATGGGCTTTTTTTCGTTTATTATAAAGAGGATTTGCATACTCATACCGAGAGTATTTAGATGAGTGCTCTTCTATGAATAATTGAAAGTCTTTTATGGTTGGTAATTCCATTAGGCCCTGAATAAATTAAGCTGAAATTGGCATTTTTCTTTTCCTCCAACAATATTCTATTTTTTCAAGAAGGGCCAAATCATCAATTGGACGAATAAGATAATTATCAATACCGGCTTCAAAAGCTCTTACAATTTCTTGGGGATCATCTTTTTCACTAATAGCTAGAATAGGAATATTCTGTAATTTCTTATTATTTCTAATTTTTTGAATGAGCTTTGCGCCGTCACCATCTGGAAAAGAGAATTCAGAAATAATGAAATCGATTTTTTCACCTTTTTTAAGGAGCTGATTAATTTTAAGCAATGATTCTTCATAACTTTTTATTGGAATACATTTACCACTAAACCCTAGATTACCGAGTGTTTGAATAACGAGGTTTCTATATACAGATTTGGTTTCAATAAGAAGAATGGTGAGATTCATTGGTACTTTCATAGCTTTAGATATTAAATCAGAAATAGATTTAAATAAATACATACTGTTTTGACGCACGTGTTTTATTATATAAAAATATGAAAATATAATAAATATAGCTACTTATATAAGGTTAAATACCTGCAAGAAACAAGACAAAAATGACGCTATATTAAAATGGCAAAAGTTCCTGCGCTGGAAGTGCCTCACTCCATGTGGGGTTGGTTGAATTTAAGCTTTCACCGGCCAAAATACGCTCATAAACCCTAATATAATTTTTAGTAACAAGATCCATAGTGAAGTTATTCTCTACATAGGCTCGGATATCTTTAGACTGATACTGATAAGAACTGGTTTTGAAGAATTCAATAGCTTCCTCTTTATTAGAAAATGTAGCACCAACTTCAGGATTAATGAGCTCTGGAAGACTTCCATATTTACTACCAAAAACGGGTAGACCTAATGCCATCGCTTCAATAATGGCAATACCAAATGGTTCATGCCATCTCACTGGAAAAAGTAGAGCATCACACTTATTCATAATCGCGTTTTTCTCTTCTCCTCCAGTGAACCCATAAGAATGAACATAACGCGAAGGCATTAGGCTTCTGCCACCAATGATATGAAGGTGTTTTTTAGTGGCCTTCGCGATAGCAATCGAATGCTTAAGGTTTTTTACTTTCCAAGATGCTTTGGCCAAAAAGAGGAGATGATCAATATGTGATGAATTTCGTTCAACAAAGTCGGGGTATTCAGATAAATCAATACCATTATGGACAAATTGATCTGATCCATGAACTTGGGCGTGTTTACGAGAGACGAACACTGTATTGATAGGAAATACCTCGCCTGGCTGACCGTTACCATGAATGTTAGTCAATATCGGGATATCTAGCTCAGTTTTAGAATTATAGGTAATATGAACAAGATCTGCATCTTTGGGGACAACCCTCTCCCATTTTTCGTCTTTAGGATTAATAATGAGTTCGATGCCGAAGGGTGTGACATTGGAGTCTTTATTTCCAATGAGAACAACTTTGTGACCAAGCTTAACAAGCTCCTTCATATGCCAAAAGAGAATACGCTCTATTCCACCGTATCTTTTAACTGGTAACACACCATTATGTTGAAAAACAATTTTCATATCTAAATCCTTATAATCAATAGTAACTAGTATAGAAGAGTATGAAGAAATGGTCTTTTAAAAACTATGAATAGTTATTCGGCATAACCGAACTCTTTGATGTTTATTCCGTACTCGACGCTAAACTTTGTTAAAGTCGTTTAAATTATTGATATTAATCTAAGTATTTAGGTGGCCCGTATGTCTACTGTTGTTTACAGTTTTTTGTTTTTTCTTCTGATATTTGTACTAATTGGAGTCTCCTCTGCAATCAAAAGTAAAAAAAGTAATTCTGATTACTTGCTTGCAGGTCATGATATTCCTCCGTGGCTAGCTGCCTTGTCCGCAGTTGCGACGAATAATTCGGGATATATGTTTATTGGATTAATCGGATTTACCTATACCACTGGTCTGCAATCAATTTGGATAATGGTAGGCTGGATATTGGGTGATCTCGTTATGGCCCGTTACGTTCACAAGAAGCTCCGCTCTACAACAGAATCTAAAAAGCTTTTAAGTTTTGGTGGAGTTCTTTCACGATGGCATGGAACAGATTATAGAAAACTAAGGCTACTGGTTGGAATCATTACAGTAACTTTCTTAGGTATTTATGCTGCTGCACAATTTAAAGCAGGATCTAAAGCACTCCATGTACTCTTTAATTGGGATTATAGTACAGGTGCAATTATTGGTGCTGTCATTGTATTCGCCTATTGTTTATCTGGAGGTATTAGAGCTTCTATTTGGACCGATGCTGCACAGTCATTTGTGATGATGATGGCCATGGGTCTTCTGTTTTATATGGGTTTAAATAAGGTCGGAGGCTTTGGAGAATTGATTTCACAACTTGATCAAGTTGCACCTAATTACTTAAGCGTGAGACCAACAGGCTTAGCCTTAGATAATTCCATGGGGATTTTTCTATTCATTCTGGGTTGGGTCTTTGCCGGCTTTGGAGTTATTGGACAACCTCATATAATGATTAGATTTATGACAATCGATGATACAGAGAATATGAAAAAAACTCAGTATTACTATTATGGTTTTTATATTTTATTTACCTTTTTAACTTATGGAGTGGGACTACTTTCAAGACTACTTCTTCCAGAGGCAGCAAGCTTTGATGCTGAATTGGCCTTACCAACCTTAAGTCAGATACTGCTTCCCGATGTTCTCATTGGTGTTGTCTTAGCGGGTTTATTTTCTGCAACAATGTCTACTGCTGATTCTCAAATATTGAGCTGTAGTGCAGCCGTAACGAGAGATATTATTCCAAAAGAAAAGGATACACTTTTAATAACTAAGCTCGCGACAGGTTTTGTAACTTTGGCGGCACTTTTAGTTTCGTTATACGGCGGGCAGAATGTTTTTGAATTAGTTGTCTTATCGTGGAGTGTTTTAGCCGCATCTTTTGGACCCCTACTCTTTTTATATTCACTTGATTATAAAGCTTCAGAGGTTACTGCCATTGTAATGATCTTAGTTGGTCTGAGCGTAACATTCTTCTGGAGAATGGTAGGACTTGGTTCGACTATGTATGAAGTTGCTCCAGGAATAGTCGCAGGACTTATAACTTACTTTGTCTTAAGTAAAACAAGTTGGAACGATACAAGTAAGGATATAGTGGATAAAGCTTAATCTTAAAAAAAGCTGATGGTTGATACTATAATCTGCCATCAGCATGAACACGCATATATCTTTTTTTAATCATGAGAAACAAGTCTACACTTGTGTCTTTAATAATCGTACCATCAGAATAATTATAGATATCATTTGATGAATCCTTACTATTAGATAGGCTAACTTCTTCGAGGGAAGTGTTACCTAGTTCTTGCGCCTTTTTTGCGTGACGTTTAAGTGAATCAATCAAACTTTGTCTTTTTATTTGATAAGGAGTTGTCTTTGATTTAGATAAGAAAGACACAGGTTGGTTTGTTTTAGGTGCAGCCTTAATGCGACCCTTATTGTTATTAAAATAGTGACCGAGGCCTTGTTTTGAAGACTTTCTCATGTTGTTGGTAAGTTTAAGGATTGAGTTTGGCGATATATTCTTGGAAACTTTCTGGTTAAGAAGAGCGATAGAGTTCTTCTCTATAGAAGAGGTATTATGAGAAAGCTTTTTATATAAGAGAAGTCCTTTTTGTGGATAACCCGATAAAATAAAATCATTGGCCTTAGAAATAGCGTAAGCATTTTTAGAGGCAAGCGAGACGAATTCATTTTTACTAGAAATGCTTAACTCTTTGGGGAAGCGTGAAGACATGCATCTATTATTTCTTTGGCATGAACAATCTTTATCCATTACAGGATAATATTTACCTCTTTTGAAACAGCTGGGTGTGATTTGCAGACCTGTATATGAAGCAATTGCTGAAGAAAGGAGATGATCTAAGAAATTGTAAAATGAAGTTTTCTTGTATAAATATTCTGAACTACCAATGGCTGAAACTTCAGACTTGGCTTCGTTAACAGCTGAGTTAATATCTGTTTCATTTTGAGATAGTTCTTGATTCACCATGTTTTGGATATCACTACTTAACTCACTATCCTTTAATTCGTTAACTTGATTTTCAACTTCTGCTAGCGAGTCTTTAATTTCTTGGTTTGTTTTAATTGTTTCTAATAGTTCATCATAAGCAGGTAAGAGTTGTTGTTTGATTTCATAAATAAGCTCTTGAGCGGAATTAAAGCCAGCAGATAAGTTACCAAGTGCATTCTCAAGACTTGTTGCAAAGATATTCATTTCATCTGCTTGTTTACGTAAAAAGACACTTGCTTCTTTGAGTTTGGTTGAAGCGTAATAGGCAAGACCCGCCATTGCAAGAAAGACGGCTGCTCTTGTAGGGGCTGAGTTATAAATCTTATCGGCGAATGATTTTTCAAAGTGTATGTAGGCGGCACCAAGACCTGCTCCAACAGGAATACCAATTTTATCTAGGTCGCCTATATTAGCAAATCCTGCATGAGCGCTTGGAGTATATTTTAATAAGAGCCGAAATACTTTTTGCATAAGAACAGTTTTATTATTTCCAAAGCATTTGCCTCCATCTCCAAAGGCTTTGAAGGTTTCAGCCGTGGCTACACCAGCAGCAGCGGTGAATCCAATTGCTGCAACTTTTGCATTTTTAGACTTTTTTTCAGAAGTCTCAGCTGCAAGTTCAAGTGACTCTTGGATAGAGCGAACAGCTCCGAATTGACTATCTTTGGCCTTATTTAAATAGTCTCTTAATTTAAGTGCTTTTTCTTCAAGCGTATTGAATTGTTTTTCATTATCTTTTAACAATTGATCATAGTTCTCATAATTAGCACTTTTGAGATCCTGCTCAAGCTTTGAAACTATCGCCTTCATTTCTTGAACTTCTTTAGAGATCATACTTGGAACTTCGGTTGCATCCATCAAGGTTTCGATATCTTTCATATCTACTTGATAACCCTGCCAGATCATCATTTCTAAGCCGGCCCAAGCTGCGCTCGTTCCAGCAAAGGTGAGGGCCGAGGGTTGATTGTAGCATTTTACACCTACAACAACTCCTAGTAGAGATGCGAAGGCCAGACCAATTACAGCAGAAGCTAGCCCAGGTACAACGGTTTCATTGGCCCCTTCATAGATTTCGCTATTTTTTTTATTCGCGTAACTATTTATTCGTGCCATCATTTTTTGCTGTTGATCTTTATCTAGAAGATCCCCTTTTTGAAGAGCATCGATTTCGGCATCTGTATAACCAAGTAAGCGCAAGGCTTCACGATCATTATCCGTTAGTGTCACGGGCTCTTGTGATTTGTTGTTAATGATAGAGACAAGATTGTCAGAGAAATCCATTTGCTTTAAAACTTCTTCCTGAGCAAGGTTTTCTATGTCGGCCAATGGACCTGAAGAATGGATTAGGCATAAGGAAATAACTAAAAGTTTAACTTTTATAAGAAGGGAGTAGAGAGAGTTTCTAGTAAGATTCTTTCGCATTTACAATAGGATAACAGTCTTTAGAGAAATACGTGAGTCTAGGTAATATTTAACGAATAACACTATAAATTTAGCATCTTATAGAAACGCGAGAGTGGCATAAATTTGTGCCAATTTGATAACCGTGGAATTTAATCATATTAAAAAAGTTTGCCATCATGTTCTTAAGCAGTTAACTTGCGGCCATTAGTAACCTAAAGGGGTGGCTCTGTCCTGAGACTTCTGGCTTAATAAAGCCTTGTAAGAAGAACCCTAGAACCTGATGCGGTTAATACCGCCGGAGGAATTAGGCATGAATCTATACAAGATTATTGTAATCTATTTTCTTTTTCTTATTTCTATTTATTCCCAAGACACTTATGAGCGCTACACAGTAATGGGAGAAGTCCTATTAAGTCAGAGTACTTTATCAAAAAGTAACTCCACAGAATTTAGTGCTGAAGATATTAAGAAACTTCCTAATTCCCACTTACAAGACATTGTAGGATTTACACCTGGAATGACATTTACGGGAGGTAGCTCTAAGGGAAGATTTTTTCAAATTAGAGGTATCGGAGAGAGATCTTCCTATGAGGGAATGCCTAACTATTCTGTAGCACTCGTTCTCGATGATATTGATTACAGTGGAATGGGCGACATAATGAACTTGAGCGATGTAGAAACTATATCGATTCAAAAAGGTCCTCAGCTTACGGTTCAAGGACCAAATGGTATAGGTGGTCTAATTGCATTGAAGACGAAGGAGTCGACTCTTGAAACTAGTGCTGAAGGGAGTATAGGGTATGGGAACTATAATACTCAAAATTTATATGCATCGGCTTCAGGATTAGTTTTTGAAAGAATGAGCTATAGATTATCCACTCAGCTATTTAAAAGTGATGGACATATCAAAAACACATTTAAAGATAATGAAGATACTAACTATAGTGATAATAAATCTGTTAAAGCCCGCTTAAACTATCAAGATGCACTTTGGGATATAAAGCTGAATATACATCATTTTAACTTTGATGAAGGATATGATGTTTTTAACCAATCTAATTCACGAACAACTTTCAGTGATCATCCCGGACACGATCGAAACGAAGTAAATGCGCAATCCCTTAAAATAGAAAGAGAGTTTGGAAATATTTTATCATCAACCACTCTCTCATATTTAAAGTCTAATTCTGAATATAGCTATGACGAAGACTGGGGGAATGATCAGTATTGGAATAATTTAGCTGGCTGGAATACAAACTATAATTATGACATACGCTTCCCTAAGCAAAGAGAAAGAAAGTCACTAGATCAAAGGTTTTATTTTCAAAACAATAATTTAACCTCACATATTGGCTTGTACTTACGTAAAGATGAAGAAATTACTACTGAGTGGGGATTTAAAAATGAAGTTCAAAGAAAAAGAATTAAAGCCAATCTTGAGATCGAACAAATTGCTTTATATGGACAAACGGCCTTAGCATTATCTAATAATTCAGAATTTGTATTTGGAATAAGGCTTGAAAATAGAAACTCTCAGTATTTAGATACTCAGCAGATTGTTGCTAAGCCTGATGAGCTACTTTGGGGAGCAGAGCTCTCATATGTAGTAAGACCTGTCAGAGGAATGCGCACATATCTTAAGCTAGCGAGAGGTTTTAAGGGTGGTGGTGTAAATACCCAGAGCTCTATCGAGCAAAATAGAAAAGAGTTTACTGATGAGAAGCTATATTTGATGGAAGGAGGTTGGGATTATCATTATTGCGCGGGTGATTACGTTAAAGGTTCTGCGTATGTAATGTTTAGAGATGATGTTCAAGTAAAAACCTCTTATCAGGATGATCCAACTGACCCAAGTAGTTATGTTTTTTATCAAGACAATGCATCCAGTGCGAAAGTTCTAGGTCTGGAAGCTGAGGGAAAACATTCCCTTAATGATGTATTTTTTCTTAAGTATGGGGCTTCTTTTATGAAGTCGTCTTTTGGCCGTTATCGCTACGGAGCGAGAGATTTAAAAAATAGAGAATTGGCCTATTCTCCAGAATATCAATTTAACATTTCACTAGATTATAAAAATAAGGCAGGCTTTTTTGCTTCAATATTATCAAGCTTGCAAGACAATCTATATTTTGGAAACTCTCATGATCAAAAAAGCAAAGTGAATCAACTTGTTCATTTGAATATTGGGAAAGAGTTTAGATGGGGAAATATAAGTTTTTGGACCCAGAATGTATTTAATGAAAGAACAGAGTTGAGGGGGTTTTATTTCTCAAATGAGCCTCCTAACTGGAATGATGAAAGATATGTCCAGTTAGGTCCTCCACGCACATATGGGGTCAAGGCCAATTTTAACTTTTAAAATAAAATAAGCCCCATTATGTGGGGCTTTAATAATTTAGAATCTATAGCCTATACCAAGACCTGCAACAATGGGGTTGATGTCTAAGTCAGATTTTACAATGGTTCCGCTATAGTCAACAGTGACATCAGTTGAAATGGCGATTCGCTTGAGATCAAAGTTGAGATAAACTCTTTCTGCAACTTTATAGTCGGCACCAATCTGAGCCTCCCATCCAAAACTGTTATCATAGCTTACACCTTTAAATTGTCCCGGATCTTCTCCATAGAAAAAAGTGTAATTAAGACCAACACCAACATAAGGTTTAAAATTACCAAATTCATGGTGATATTGAACAAGCAGTGTCGGAGGCAAGAGCGATACTTCACCGAGGTTTAAGTTTCCTAAGCTAGAGTTATAAACTGAGGCGCTATGGTTCGCAGTGGCCGCAATGAGCTCTAATCCAATAGAATCAGTAATGAAGTAAGTGAAATCAACTTCTGGTACAGATTCACTTTGAAGGTGCACACTTCCCCCTGCAACATCAGTGGTTCCTTTTTCATCTGGCATTATGTTAATTGTTCTCATTCTCACCATCATGTCATCACCTTTAGCGTATGAAGTGAAGCTGATGAATGAAGCAATAATTAGGCTTGTAACTTTTGTTTTAGAAAACATTCGAATTCTCCTTTTAATTAATCCTTAGAAGCTAAATTAAGAGAAATTGAAGAAATTAACTATATTTTATATCAGCTAACGTATTGATTTTAATCAAGTGTATTGAACACTTAGAAATTCAGATAAAAAGAGGTTTGACATGCCAAACTTTTGTTGAGATAAGAAAACCATTGAATAAATAACAACGAGCTTCTTACTTTAAATAAGGGAGATACGAAGATGAAAAAAACACTTTTAGCAGGTTTAATGATCCTTACAGGTCTAGCAAATGCAAATGATTTAACAATTCCAGGCGAGAGATGGCTTGCGAAATCAACTGGGTATGCTTGTGCAGCTTATGATGTTGATAATGTTGCAGCTCCAACTTCTCACGTAGAAATGGATGTTGTATTTGAACAAATTACTACTGATATTACACTTGATAACGGACTTCTTATTGCATCTTTCATGGAAAATGGTGTTCAGTGTAACTATAGTGCAATTCTTCTTGCTGATAATGCAGCTTCAACAATTGGACTTGTAGAATCTAAGGCTTACTCAGCAGACGGTTCTGTTGATTGTCAGGCAGGTAAAGAAGTACTTGATCAACAATTAGAAATGAATGATTACCTTTACTGGGGTCATCCACACAACCTAACTATTATGGTTCCTGCAGCTTCTGCTGAAGTTGTATGTGGTGCAGGTGCAACACACGTTGGAATTAATTTTGTAGTTGCCGGGTTTATTGGTCAAAATTAATAAATAAAATAAAAGATTTATTTATTAAGGGGAGCTTTATTATAAAGACTCCCCTTTTTTAGTTTTATAGTGAAAAGAAAATTAATCAAATACCATAGAATATTAGGATTAATTCTATCTTTAAATTTTTTAATAATATGCCTGTCGGGAATTATATTAGTTTGGAAAGATGAGATAGATAATCGTAATAATGAAGAACTTGTAGCTCAGACCTCTATTGAGCTTAATGATGCCTATTCCCTAGTGTCTAAAAAAGTTGAAGCAAAATTTCCAAACAATAAAATCATGTCCATATTCATTGATGATAATGATCAGATTCAGGTTAGAGTCGGTGAAAAGGAGCAGTATAGTTTTAAGGGTGCGAAGAGAGAAGCATATCTACTCAATGGGACCTTAATTGAAAAAGAGAGCGATTCCGTAGAAGAATGGACTGATTGGCTGTTGAGGTTGCACCGTCAACTGCTACTTGGCGGGAAGGGAAAGTATTTAGTAGGGCTTTTGGGGTTAGTGCTAATTTTTGTTTTAACTTCTGGTGCACTGATTATTCCTTTATTTAAAGGGCTTAAAAATAAGAAAGAGAAAAGATTTAAAATAAGTAGGATTCATCAAAAAATAGGAGCACTAACTTTTGCATGGTTGTTGCTAATAACAGTTACAGGGATATTTTTGGCCTTAAATAGCTTATTGATAGGATTGTTCTTGAGAAATAATTTAGAAATGCAAAGAAGTACATTTAAAGAGCAAAAAGTAGAAATAGAGAAATATGAATTAACTACAATACTGAGTAAAGCAAAGGCCATATTGCCAGAGTTTGAAGTAGATTTTGTTTCTTATCCAGATAATGAGTTCTCGCTTCCTGGAACCTATGCCTTACTCTTGGAAAAAAAAGCAGAACAAAAGATAATGTTTATTAAAAGTAATGCAGACCTTGACTCTAGGGTTATAGAGTTACCATGGTACTTGAAACTCTTGGTTGTATCTGAGCCGCTTCACTTTGGTAATTACGGTGGAATGGCCCTTAAAATCTTTTGGACTATCCTTGGCATTTTTGCAGGGGTTATTCCCCTTACAGGAATTAGCAATTATTACTATCGTAAGCTGAAGAAAAAAAGAACTAATCTAACTGAAGGGGCTCCTAATGCCTTGTGAATTAAATAAAAGAGCAAACTTATATTCCCTACGAGCTTATCTAAATTCCTTACTGAGAGATTTCTCTGATCATCCGAAAATACATATAAAAAAAGAGTCTATAGAATTAGAGCATGATAGTGGAAGATTGGTTATTGAAATTGAGAAGTTTTCACTGACGGGTTCACATAAATATAGAAATAAAATACTAAGAAATAATGAGGAAATCTCATTTGAGCAATTTGTTGAGATCACAGGACATTTACTCGGAGCCGATGAAACTTTTAAAGAGAAAGTAATAAAAAGTAGAGATGAAATAGCAAAGAATTTAGATTTAAAAATAAAAGAAAACTCAATTAACAATTTTTTAAACTCAGAGCAAGGTTTACTGCTTGGGCATCCCTTTCATCCCTTTCCAAAATTTAAAGGCAATATTACAGAAGAGGCCATAAAGGAATACTCACCTGAATTTAAGTCTAAATTTAAATTAATTTGGTTAGGCCTTAATGAAGGAGAAGCCTTCATTAGTGAGATGGGTAATACAGTTAAGCTTGAAGAATTGAGAGAGTTTGATTTAAAGCATAGAGAAATTGATAATAAAGCTTGGCTTCCATTACATCCCCTTCAATATGATTACTTAGTTTTGCAAGGGATAGAGGTACAAGGGCAAGAGTTAAGTAACATTGAAACTATAGTCGGTGAAAAGGAGTGGTCAGCTTGTTCATCAATGAGAACTCTTTATCATGAGGATGCTCCCTGCTTTATAAAGTTCTCACTTCCCGTAAAGTTAACGAACTCCATTCGCTTTTTAAATGAAAAAGACCTTGAGCGTTCAAGTGTAATCAATCAAGTATTTGATACAGATTATTTACACTCTTTTTTTCAGAGTAATCCAAACTTTAGTGTTCAGCTGGAAAATACATATGGTGGAATTATTGTAGATCAAAAGAAGATAGATGAATCAATTTTTCAGTTACGCGAGCCCCTTAAGGGCAGACCTGAAAATAGCTATGTTCTTGCTAGTTTATGTGAAGAAAGACAGCAGAATGGTTTACTATTGGAAATTTCTAAAGAAGGGTGGAATAAATTAGATATTGATGAAGTGTTCAAGAAGAAAGAATGGTTCTCAGATTTTCTAGATGTTGTTTTTCAACCAATTTTAAAACTTGCTTTTGAAGAAGGTGTTTTACTTGGGGCTCATTTACAAAACCTAATTGTGGAATTTGAAAATGGAAAGGCAACTTCTGTAGAATATAGAGATTGCCAGGGGACAGGGCTAAGTTCTGCAGGATTGGAAAAATTTGGTCACCTTTTAAGTGAAGATGTACTAGTTATTGATGAAGAGAATATTAATAAGGTCTTTGGCTATTATCTTGTCGTAAATTCTATAATGTCAGTAGTTTCCACTTTATCTAAAGATAGCTCTGAGGAACTTGTCCTACTGGATGAGTTACGTAAGTTTTTTAAGCAGCAGAGAGTTAACTTACCTAAGGGAAAAGCATTCTTTGATTATTGGATAGATAGTGAATATATTTATCAAAAGGGAAATTTCCGTTGTAGCTTAAGCTCAAATGATGAGAATACCATGGCCAATCCATGGGCCATTTATAATAAAATAGATAATCCCCTCGCCCATCTTCGAAAACTGAGATCTTATGGTTATGAAGACTTACATGAGAAAATAAATCCAAGAAATGGAAAAAAAATATCGATAAGAAAACTAGACCTTGCAAAAGATCTTGATGTTTTTCATGAATGGCATAATAAAGATTTTGTTAGCGAGTTCTGGGAGCTTGATAAATCAAAAGAAGAATTAGAACAATATATTCAAAATTTATATGATAGCACCTATCAATTACCCCTAATTGTTGAGTTAGATAATTCACCTATCGGATATTTTGAAGTTTATTGGGCCTATAGTGATCGTATTGCACCTTATTGTAATGCCAAGATGTATGATAGAGGAATACATCTTCTTATAGGAGAAGAGAAAATACTAAGAACAAGACATGTATTTGATGCATTAGGATTAATTACAGAGTTTTGCTTTCTTGATGAAATACAGACAGACTCTGTTTGGGGTGAGCCCAGAGCAGATAATACAAATATCATCAAATTCGCACAGGCGCTTCCTGGATGGGAAGTTCTCCATGAATTTTCCTTTCCTCATAAAAGATCTAGGCTGTTGAGATGCTCTAGAGAACTTTATACAAAGGAGACTTCTCATGATTAGCCATCAAATACTTGTTAAGAACTATATTAGAAAAGCGATAGAAGAGTTAGCTTTTGAAGACCTTTTAAATATTGAAGATTCTCTAAAAGGTAAAATGGAGTTCAGGCCAGCCCCAGATGTTGTCTATCGATTTAATGGTAAATATGGAGCCTACGATAATTTATGGATTGATGTTAATAGTCTGGAAAAAATAAAAAATGATAAAGAGTGTAGCTTTTCTATCACTGATTTTCTATATGAAACTAAGTCTATTACTGGGATGGATGACTTAACACTGGCGCAGTTCAATGAAGAAGCTAATCAGACTATATTTGGTGATAAAATATTCTATACGAAAATTAAAGAGATAAAAGATAGGCTAATCGAAAGTAATTATCATGAAATTGATAGTTGCCTACCTGGACATCCTAAAATACTGAATAATAAGGGACGTTTGGGCTGGGGTGCAAGTTCTATTGAAAAATACGCCCCCGAAGCGAGAGGTTCATTCTTGCTACATTGGATAGCTGTAAAAAGAGAGATGTGTCTTGTTGGTGCAGATTTTAGTACCCAACCTTTTCTAGAAACATCTTTGTCGCAAGAAGAAGTCACCTTTCTTAGTAATGAAGTTAATTTTGAAGAATATATATGTCTACCTGTGCATCCTTGGCAGTGGGATCGATACATCAAAATACAGTACTTAGATATGATTGAGAAAAAGGAAATTATATCTCTAGGTGAAATTGGACCAAGTTACGGTCCTCAAGCTTCAATACGTACTTTGAGTAATCTTAGAGACCCTGAAAAGAGTGATATGAAATTATCCCTCTCTATCTTAAATACAAGTACAGTGAGGGGAATACCTCAGCGATTTATAGAGAAAGGCTTTGCTGTTTCGAATTGGTTTTCTGATCTTATTGATAAAGATGAATTGCTTAAAGATAAGGTTCGAATTGCTAAAGAGAGTGGTGCCGCTGGCGTTAAGGCGAGTTCATTTACTAAGTTTAAAGACTCCCCAGCAAGATTTCATGAAATGTTGGGATGTATCTGTCGAGATAGTGTACCTTCTTTACTTCAAGATAATGAAAGAGCAATGCCAGTGGCTGCATTGTTTTTTAAAGTCGAAGACGAAAACTTTTACTTTATAAAAGAGATTATTGAAAAGAGTGATCTTGAAGCTAGTGAATGGTTAGCTGAGTATTTTGCCAATATATTTATACCTCTTTATCATCTACAAATTAAACACGGTATTGGGATCGTCGCACATGGACAAAATTTAATTCTTATTTTGTCTGAAAATAAGCCTAAGGGTGTAATCTTGAAAGACTTTCAAGGAGACCTGCGACTGAGTACTGAATCCTCCCACCTAAATAATTCAGCACTAAGTTCTTTGACAACGCTTCCTCCCGAGTATCTGATCCATGATTTAATTACAGGGCATCTTGTAACTGTGTTACGTTATGTTTCAAGATCTATGGAAGAAGCTGGGTTATTAGAAGAAAAGTCTTTTTATCAAATCTTAAACCAATCTATTTCCAAGTATATCGAGATAGAACTAGAAGATGCTCCTATAGGGGCAGTGAATTTGCTACGAGAGGAATTTGAAAAGCTACAAGTTAATAAAGTTCGCTTTGAAATGGGATACCAAGAAACCTCTGGTAGTCCAAAACCTTTGGTAGGTAAAAATATTAAGAATCCAATCGTAAGATTTGGGAATGGGAGTATATAATGAGTTATGACTTAGTTGGTATTGGCGTAGGTCCATTTAACTTGAGTTTGGCCACTCTTTTAGAAAATGATGAAAAAATTAAATCAAAGTTTATAGAGAAAAAGGCTCAGTTCTCGTGGCATTCTGAAGTAATGTTTAAAGACTCTACAATGCAAACATCATTTCTTAAAGACTTGGTCACTCCACTTGATCCCACAAATAGAAATACTTTTACAAATTATCTCGTCTCAAAAGGAATGTTCTATCATTTAATGAACTCATCTCGTACTTCTGTTACTCGCTACGAATACGAAGACTATTTGAAGTGGGCAGCAGAGAATTTAAATGAAATGATTCAATATTCTACTGAAGTAAGAAATATCTCCTTTAATAGCAGTAAGAAATCTTTTTTAATTAATACTAATCAAGAAAGTATCGAAGCAAAGAATATATGTCTGGGAGCAGGCCCAGTTAAAAATATACCAAAAGAAGCATTGGGCCTTGTTGGGGAAAACCTTTTTCACGCAAAAAGTGAGCAGATGTTTAAGTTGGATTTGACTGGTAAGCGTGTGCTTATTATTGGGGCAGGTCAAACAGGTGTCGAGATATTTAAAAATTCTTTAGAGGGTAAATGGGGGCGGCCGAGCAATGTTGTTATGACAACAGGAAGAAACACTTTGATGCCCTTAGATGAGGGTGCTTTTACTAATGAGTATTTTACTCCTGGCTTTGTCTCTGAGTTTGTTGAGGCCAATCAAAAGAATAAAGATATTCTTGTGAAGGATCAGCTACTTACCAGTGATGGTAATACGCCAACATACCTTGAATCTTTGTATGAAGATTTATATTTAGATAAATTTTATCTGAAGAAGTATCCAAACTTTACAATTGCACCCAAGAGATGGCTGAAAGAAATTAGTAAAACAACTGAAGGTGTTTACGATGTAACATTTGATAATTTACTCTTTGAAAAAGAAGAATCTACAAAAGCAGATATTATCATTCTTGCTACAGGTTTTAGAACGGTTCTTCCTCCTTTTGCCCAAGAACTTCGAGAGCACCTTGAGTTTGATGAAAAGAAGCGCCCTCTTTTGAGAAAGGACTATTCTTTGAAAACAGACCTTCCAGAAGGTAATAAAATATTTGCGATGAATATGAGTCGCCATTTTCATGGAATTGCTGATCCACAGACCAGCTTAATGGCCTGGCGCTCCGGAGTCATTTACAACTCGCTTAGTGCAACAGAGCGTTTCAAAGTAAAGCCACAAGAAAGAAACTTTTGCACCTATGACTCCTTGAGTTAGTATCTAAAAAGTTCGACATAATCGTACGTTCGTTTCTAATTATAAAACAATTAATGTAGAGTGGTATCAACTCTAATCTAATGTATTACTAATACTAATGTTATAGTGCGTGAATATTAATTGTTTTTGAATTAAATAGGACTATATGAATATGTGCTAGGAGCAGATCTTTATCTTTTAGCTAGTCCAATTTTAGTGTATGTGCACTCGGGGTGATGTGATTACAAGAGTAATTATCAAAATTTTGAAAACCATATGGACATTGTCATAGGATAAACCGAAGGTAATTATGCTTCCTTATAAAAGAATAGAAAAGTCGAGTTGTGGTGTTGGTTTTATTGTTAATTTAAAGCAAGAAAAAAGCCATGATGTTTTGAAGAAGACATTAAACTCTTTGTGCTGCGTTGAGCACAGAGGAGGCACCGGTGATGACGGTAAATTAGGGGATGGGTCAGGAATAATGACCGCTATTCCTTTTGAACTATTTGGATATAAAGAGGGAACAATTGCAGTAGCCTCGCTTTTCACACCAAGTGAAGAAGAGATACATAAGAAATCTATTGAGGTTTTTGAGGAAACTTTTAGAACTTATGGCCTTGAAGTGATTGGTTATAGAGATGTACCCATTGATAAGAGTGTTTTGAGTTCTCAAGCATTAGATAATTTACCTATATTAAAACACGCTATTATTAAAAGACCTGAGCACTGTAGAACACTTACGAGTTTTGAAAAGCTGTTGTATGCAGCGAAACAGTTGACGAGAACTACAGAAAAAGAAGCGGGAATACATAAGAAATTTTTCTTTGCGTCTTTATCGCCTCACTCAATTGTATATAAGGCCCTTTGTGTTGGTGCCGATCTCGAAAAGTTTTATCTTGATCTTCAAAATCCAGATTATAAAACCAATTATGGATTGTTTCATAGAAGATTTAGTACGAATACGACTTCAACGTGGGATAAAGTTCAGCCCTTTCGTGTGATCGCTCATAATGGAGAAATTAATACGATAGAGGGAAATAAGACTTGGAGTATAACTAGAGAGAAGGCGCTTGGATTACGAAAAGATGAACTGATTACTCATGATGGAATAAGTGATTCGGGAAGTTTGAATGGAGTCGTTGAAGCACTAAAGTATAGATCTTCTATTCCTAAGACATCAGAAATCTTATCGATTCTTATACCACCTGCAAATAAAGATGATTCTTATTATAACTTTTGGGGAAGAGGTATGGAGCCGTGGGATGGACCTGCTCTAGTCTCATACTGCGATGGAAAAACAATTGGAGCTCGATTAGACCGTAATGGACTAAGACCATGCCGTTGGACTAAGACCGATGAGTACTTCTATCTATGTTCTGAAACGGGAACATTTCCAATCGAGGAAGTAGATATAGAAGAAAAAGGAGCTCTGTTTTCTGGAGGATCAGTAAATATAAATATTAAGAATGGAGAAGTTAGCTTCTTAGATCCATCAAAATTTCCGGATAATGAAGACGCTTTTTTTGAAGCTCACTTATATGATTTAAACTATGAGCCACCATCAGCGTGGTATAAAGGGCATCTTCATAACTTAGGGTTATTTCATTACTCTAAAGAAGATGTTGAAACTTTTATCGATCATATGGTGAAAGAAAAGAAAGAACCTATTGGATCAATGGGAGATACAGCAAGACTAGCTTTTTTGTCAGAGATACCGAGAAGCTTTTATGATTTCTTCTATCAAGACTTTGCACAAGTAACGAACCCACCTTTTGATTATATTAGAGAAAAAGGCATTACAGATATGCGTGTATATTTAGGTAGAAAACCTAATATATTCGAACCTAAAGAATTCATTCCTGTGAAGCCGGGACTTGTACTAGACGGACCCGTTTTATCTCTTGGTCAGTATGAATATCTATTAGAGAATAATCCTATACGTCCTTCTTTAAAGGCTACAGTCTTTGACACGCTTTTTGATCGCAACGACTCTATAGATGACTTTAGCGAAAGGCTCAAGAAACTTACAAAAGATTGTATACAAGCAGTTAAGAGTGGAACCACGATAATTATACTATCAGATAGGAAAGCTACAAAAGACCAACTCCCTATTCCATCATTATTGGCCTTAAGAGAAATAACCGTCGGCTTAAATCGGTCAGGTCTTCGTCTAAGAACGTCAGTTATTGTAGATTCAGGTGAAGTAAAAAACTCTCATCATATTTCTTGTTTGCTAGGATTTGGAGCGAGTGCGGTTTGCCCTTATTTACTGCTAGAAAGAGCTTACTTCGACTCAATTCCAGCTCTTCAAAATATCTTCCCAAGAGTAAGAGAGAAAAGGGTGATAGAAGCGTTGAACTCTGGAGTGCTTAGAGTTATGGCAAAGATGGGGATATCGGTATTAAGGTCTTATCAAGGATCACAACTCTTCAGTGTTGTAGGTTTAGGCCCAGATATAATGATTCGTTTTTTCCCTAGTAAGTCTTCTCCTGTTGGGGGGGTATCTTTAAAGAATATTATAGATGGTTTAGTGAAGTTTTCAGATGAACAGTATACAGATAAAATTTCAAAATCCTTTCTCTATAAAGAACATCCCACAGGGAAATTGGGGGAAGGCCATGCTCTAACGAGTAAGCGGAGCCGACTCATACATAAAATGATTGAAAATGAAGACGCTCAAGAACGTAGAAATATGTTTAAGCAATTTGCTGATGAAGTGTATGAGAATCCATGTTTCATCAGACATCTTTTAGATTTTTCTACTCAAAATAAGTCCGATAAGCTTCAAACAGTAGACGAGATCTTATCTACTTTTGGTAGTGGTGGAATGTCTTTTGGGGCGATTAGTGCTGAATCTCAACGAGATTTAATAGAGGCTTTTCGTGAAATTAATGGACATTGCAATAGTGGTGAAGGTGGAGAAAATCCTTATTACTTTACGGACGGGCTCTATGCCAATATTAAACAAATGGCGTCTGGTCGCTTTGGTGTTACCTGCGAATACCTTGTTACAGGGGATGAAGTTCAAATAAAAATTGCTCAAGGTGCAAAGCCTGGTGAAGGTGGACAATTAATGGGCCCGAAGGTCACAGAAGAAATTGCAAGTGCAAGGTTTTCTACGCCAGGAGTAGATTTAATATCTCCTCCACCACAACACGATATTTATAGTATTGAAGATCTTAAGCAACTTATATATGAAATTAGACAATTGAAACCATCTTTAAAAGTTTCAGTTAAGTTGGTATCAGGAAATAATATCGGTGCTATTGCGGTTGGTGTCGTTAAAGCTGGGGCAGATGTTATTCAAATATCCGGTGGTGATGGTGGAACAGGGGCAGCATCATTACTGTCAATGAAGCATGCTGGTTTACCGCTTGAAATTGGCTTAGCAGAAGTACACCATTCATTAGTTCAGGCCAATATGAGAGATAAAGTCCTCCTCCGTGTAGATGGTGGTCTTATGACTGGTCGAGATATTGTTATGGCGGCGATATTGGGTGGTGATGAGTTTGATTTTGGGAAAATAGTACTCGTTGCAGAAGGTTGTATCATGGCACGAATCTGCGAAAAGAATACTTGCCCTACTGGAATAGCAACTCATGATCCAAAGTTCAAAGCAAAGTATAAAGGTAATAAAGATAAGGTTGTTAGATACTTAAAAGAATTAGCGATTGATGTTCAGGATAATATTAAGATTACAGGTTATAGTAGTTTAAGAGAGCTAAGAGGAAGAATGGAGATTCTTAATATTAGATCTGAGTTTAGTAACCTTGCGAAAGAACGTGGCTTCAATATTAAGTACTTTAAAGAATTGAACTCTTTCTTTGATAAAAATAAACCCCACCCCTATTACGGACCCAATAATTTAAATAAGAAAATAGTGAAAGCTGTAAATGAAGGTTCAAGTCTTGATTTTCCTATTACAAATTTGGATCGTGCTGTTCCTGCAAGCTTAGCTGGTCTATTTGGAAATGAGATAGCCAAGGAACGTCATGATAAAGAATTTGTTCATTGGACTAAGCTTGAAAATAGAGATTCAGTACAACTAAACTTTAATGGAAGTGCTGGACATGGATTTGGAATATTTTTACCAAAGCAAGTATCGATAAAATTATTTGGAGAAGCGAATGATTTTGTAGGAAAAGGATTGTGTGGCGGTAATATCGAAATTTTTCCTCATGCGCAATCAACCTTTAAACCTGAAAAGAACTCTATTCTTGGTAATTGTGCTTTATATGGAGCTACGGGCGGTAGCTTAATAGCTCAAGGTATTGGTGGGGATCGATTCGCAGTTAGAAATAGTGGGGCACATGCTATTATTGAAGGTGTAGGAATTCATGCGCTTGAATATATGACAGGAGGAAAAATTATCATTCTTGGTAGGTCTCTTGGAAATATTGGTGCTGGAATGACTGGAGGAACTCTATATCTGAGTGCTTTAGAAAAGAGCAAAGTTAATTTTGAATACTTAAAACATGTTCCATTTCTTGCTGAAGATATGGAGTATGTTATTGAAAGATTGGAATATTATACAAAGATAACTAAGAGTGAATCTGCAAAGGAAACCCTTAAAAAGCTTAAAGCAAAAGAGTTTCCTCTAATAAAGTTTATCCCAATCGGTCTTTCAACTGAATCAGAATAAACTAAGTTTTCTTAATGTGGCCATAGTTGAGTATGGCCACAAATATACTCCCGCCTACTAAGTTACCAAGAACAGCAAAGGTTAAAAAACGAAGAGATTCGTAAAACTGAGGGTTATCGGAAAAGATTAATCCTGTGAATATCTCTGCTGACCCAGCAATAGAGTGATGAAGCCCACCTATACCAATTAGAAAAGTAACAACAAATATACAAGTGATCTGGGCCAGTGCTTGGGATGTACAGGCAATAAGCCATCCACCTTGGGCCATAAGCCAACCTGCAAGGATGGCACTAATAAATATTTCTGAATTTGAATAAGAGATAAGATGTTCTGCTATATAAAGATAACCGATCTTTGCATTAATGACAGAATCTGCTCCGGAGATTAAATACGAAGAGATAAGTGTACCGAGCATATTTCCTGCAAGCACAACTGCCCAAACATAGAAAACATCTTTAATTTTAACTTTACCATCTAAGAAAGGATAGATGGCCCTGGCCGTATGTTCAGTGAACAATTGAGTTTTACTCATGATACAAACGAGAAATCCAAGCGGATATACAAAAGCTGTCATGAGGCGTCTTGTTAGCGGATTGAAGTCATTAGAAATGACACTAACAATAGCAACACTCATGGCCGCAAAACCTAGAATGAGTCCTGCCGCAATAGCAGAAAGAAAAAGGGAATATTTAGAGCGTTTAAATTGCTCAAGACCCTCTTTAATAGAACTCTCTAGAATATCATCTGGGTGACGAGTCATCTCATCAACCCTCTTGATAATAACAGGTATAGAAGACATATCTTCTTCAATACGCTCTTTAGCACGATGAGTTTTCTCATCTATTTCAATATCATTTTCATTGGGAACAATTATTTTGTTTTCACTCATAAAATCCTCACAACCTATGGACGTAGGTATAGTCCTTAATAGAATATAGATATTATGGATAGGAAACCTTGATTTGGTATGGAAGATTTGTGTAGATATTTATAAATATAGACGTAATTAATTGAAATTAGGTGGAGGAGACCTCCACCTAATGAGTAAATTATGATTTTGAAGAGCTATTTTTCGAATCTACCCAAAGATCGACTTGTTCTTCAAGTATATCAAGAGGTAGAGCTCCGTTTCTTAAGACTGTGTCATGGAATTCTCTTATATCAAACTTTTCTCCGAGTTCTTCTCTGGAAGCTTCTCTAAGTTCTAAGATTTTTTCCATACCAATTTTATAAGCAGTTGCTTGTCCTGGCATGATGAAATATCTTTCAATTCCCTTAATGTTTTCAAGCTCTCCACTAGGATTGTTCTCAGTAAGAAATTTAATGGCTTTTTCACGACTCCATTTTTTATAATGAATTCCTGTGTCCACGACTAGTCTTGAAGCACGCCATAGCTCCATAGAGAGTCTACCGAAATCAGAGTAAGGATCTTGGTAGAAATCAAAATCTTTACCAAGTCTTTCTGCATATAGTCCCCAACCTTCTGAGTAAGCTGTATATCCACCGGTTCTTCTGAACTTAGGAAGTCCTTCAAGCTCTGTTTTAATGGCAATTTGCATATGGTGACCAGGGATGCCTTCATGGTAAGCAAGGGCCTCTAACTCATATCTTGGAGTATCGGCCATCTTATAAAGATTCACGTAGTAGATACCAGGTCTGTCACCAAAAAGAGGAGGCCCTTGGTAGAAAGCAATACCAGCGGTTTTTTCTCTATAGTCTTCAACGGCCTTAACCATAAGATCAGCTTTTGGAAATGTATTGAACATTTTCGGTAGCGCCTCTTTCATGTCAGCAATAACCTTACGAGATTCTTTGAGATAAGCGTCTTTACCAGCTTGATTATCTGGAAAATAGAATTGTTTACTTGTTTTCATATGAGTAAAGAACTCTTGAAGGTTGCCTTTAAAGCCAACTTTTTCTTTGATCTTAATCATTTCTTGATGGATTCTTTTTACATCACTTAGGCCGAACTCATGGATCTCTTGAGGTGACATATCAGTAGTAGTAATACTTTTTAAACGATGACGATAAAAATCTTCACCATTAGGAAGAGACCAGGCTCCTTCACTCTTATCATTCATCTTATCGGTTTCTTTAACCCAAGCAATAAGCTCTTCATAAGATGGTTTAACATATTTAATGAGCGCTTCATTTGCTTCTTTGATTAAAGCTCTTTTTTCTTTCTTTGAAACTTTCTTGAGCTCGCCGACTTTACGTTTGAAGTCTTGAAGTAGAGGACTATCTTTCTTTGATTGAGTAAACGGACGACCAGTAATGATGTTCTTTGAAGCATCAATAACATGGGCATAAGTAAAGTCAGGAGCAAAAATACCAAGGTCTCTTTGCTTACGGTTGTAGACCATTCTTTCGTCAAAGACTCTTTTTATTTCTTTTAAACGAGATATATAATCTTGTGCATCTTTTTTAGTTTCCACTCTATGCATGTTGATTAAAAAAGATGGTGTCCCAGAATGGTAACCAAACATTTGATTGAGTGGAAAGCGATGATAGCGCCATTTCTTATGACTCTTTAAAGCTCTTTCTCCATCATTTTTGAAAAGATCATAACTAATCTTAGCTTGCTTATCGAGAGCGTCGTAGTTGAACTCTTCTAGCTTTTCAAGGTTTCTCTTTAGAATATTGAGACCTTCTTCTTCAAATGCTTCAGTTTCATCATTGAGTTTGTCGTAGTTACTCTTTAGACCAACATAGGTTTGCCATGCAGGAGAGCGCATCATGCCTTCATTAAAGGCATCTTCGAAAAATTGATTAAGCTTTGTAGTTTCTTCTTGGATTTCTTTTTCTGTGTAATTGTGAGCACAAGAAAAGAGAAGAATTGAGAGCATAAAAAGCCTCAAAAAAGATAGATTTGTCTTCATGTTTCTTCCTTATAAAAAAGTGAGATTATAGAATGATTTCTACAATCTCACCGATATGATTGATTTAAAAGAGGTTTTAGGCCTACGGATTGTTAATTTTTGGTAGGCCCAAATAGACTAGAAGCGTAAAGTTGCTTTTACACCGTAAAGTTGTGGTGTTCCAGGTGTCGAAACTTCTGTTTGAAGAGCTGCATAGTAATAAGCCTGATTTTCATAAACTTTATCAAAGGCATTATTGATATAGGCCGTGATGCTATAGCTCTCTTTATCAAGAGTCGCTCTAAAGTTCCAAAGGCCATAACTCCCCATTTTAACTTGGTTTAAGTTGTCACCAAAACGACTTCCCATGTATTTATAGGTTGCTCTAAATATGAGCATTCCATCTAGGCCTGTAATATAACGAGAGTATTGTGTATGGGCACTTCCCATGAAGTATGGAACATTTTTAACTCTAGCACCTTCAGCTAAAGTGGTATTACCAGCAACACTTTCTGCAAATTTAGAGTTCGTATATCCTAAGTTAATTCCCGATTGGATATCTGAAGTAATTTGAAGCTTTGTTTCAACTTCTGCTCCATAGACATCTGTATCCACATTTCTATATTCGGTATTATTGTTAATTCTTACTCTAACTTGTTTATCTTTTATGTCGTTGAAGAATAATGCCGAGTTAATTCTGAGCTTTTTATCTAAGAAAACCCCTTTAGCACCAAGCTCATAGGTAAGAGAAGATGATTTCCCATAAGGGACTTCATCAACGGCGTTACCACGATAGTTATTTGATTGATATGAAGCAAATCCACCAGACTGATAACCTCTTGCAAAAGTAAAATACGTTTTAAGTTGTTGTGTCGTTTGATGAGAAACAGAGGCACGGGCAGAATAGTCAGTATAAGAGATGTCACTGTTTTGATAGTAGTTACTTAAAACATCTGACTTGTGAGTAGAATCGAAGTCCTTACGGTCATGCATGAGTCGTGCACCAAGGGTAAAATCAAAGTTACTTGGGAGCTTTTTGGTTGCTTCACCAAAAGCTGAAATGGAGTCTGAATCAAGTAATATATTTTGATAGATATTTTGAGTACTAAATCCATTTAATGTATTTACATCACTAATAAGATTGTACGAACTTTTTGTATAGTTAAGTCCTGTTGTCCAAGAAAAATCATCATTCTTATTATTAAGCCTTAGTTCCGCAAAGTACTGTCTTTGACTTTCATCAAGATCACGATAGAAAACGCTTGGGTCATTAAGATAAACTGAAGCAGCACCTGAAAGCCTTGTAGCCCCAGTATACTGATCCGCTTCATCATACTTCACACCAAAGTCATAGTAATTAAAAGCTGCGATAGCAGTTAGTACTGTAGCGCCAAAATCTTTTTCTGCTTTTAATGAAGTCGTGATTAAATTCATTTCATAGTTAGGAGAAAGATCTTGTCCAGTTTTAGGATAGCCTTCTATACCTCTTTGAACAAAGAAGGGATCTGTACCATGTTCTTTTTGGCCACCAACTTTAAAAGTTAGCTTAAATGAGTCACTTGGCTTGATGAGCATTGTATTGTTAAAGCCTTTTACTTCTGAGGCACCCAAATCTTTCTTTTGAATTACGTCTTCAATATAACCATCAATTTTTTTGTATTTCAGACTGAATCTATTTTGGATTTTACCATCAGCGAGCGCAAAGTTAGTGCTTCCTGTGAAGGCATGTTTTTTTAGATTGCCTATTTCTGCGGAAATTTTATGACCATCATTTTGATTAGGATCTTTTGTATGGATGTTGATTGAACCAGCCTGACTATTTCGACCATATAGAGTTCCTTGGGGTCCTCTTAAAACTTCAACAGATTGGATATCAATAAGTTCATTATCAAAAGCATATCTAGGTAGCGGAACACCATCGAGATAAAACCCTACTGAAATTTCTTCAGGTAAGTTTAAATCTTGATTACCTTGACCCCTTATATAAGGAGTAATGTAGCGTGGAGAAGTACTTCCAATAATGGATACATTAGGTGTTAGTTCTGCGATATCTCTAACGCTTTCAATTCCAGCATCTTCAATCTCTGTTTCATCAAATTGACGAATACTAATAGGAATATCTTCGATCTTTTCTTTCTTTTTACGGGCAGTAACGATAACGTCGTCCCCGCTTATATTGCTGTCTACTTCTTGGGCATTGCCATGAGGTAAGAGGTTAAACATAATCATTACTAATAATAAATGACGCATATTGCTTGCCTTGATAAGTTTGAGTTACATCAGTTTTAAAAGCGACTGTTTGATAAGTCAAACAAAAGGTTGCTTGTGTCAACAAAGGGGATTGTATGAGATTGATAATAGCGTTTATGGTTAGTATTTTCTTAGCTTCGGTGGCCAATGCTGATCATCATGAGATCTATGATTATAAGATTAAGTTAACAAATGGTAAGGAGCTAGAATTAGCAAAATTTAAAAATAAGCCATTTATGATTGTTAATATTGCGACAAGATGTGGCTATACAGGTCAGTTAGATGACTTAGAGAAACTGTATCAGAAATTTAAGAGTGAAGGATTTACTATTGTAGGTATACCTTCTAATGACTTTGGCGGGCAAACGCCTGAGGGAGACAAAGAGGTTGCGAACTTTTGCCGACTAAAATATGGAGCAACTTTTCCTATTGCAAGTAAAACAGTGGTTAAAGGTGCTGAAAAATCGGCATTATTTAAAGAGCTTACTAAGGATGGTAATGAGATAGGCTGGAATTTTGAAAAGTTTCTTATAGATAAGAACGGGAAATTAATTGGTAGATATAAGAGTGATATTGAGCCCATGTCGAAAAGCCTTGTCCAAGCTATTAGTGGCACACTAAAATAGGACATCAGAGGATTAAAAATATGCCTATTTTAGATAAAATTGAAGACTTAAAAAGCTATCCATTTTCTGCTGGAGAAATTCCAGAGAAAGTATTGATGGTTTCTCCTGAATATTATGGAGTAGATTATATTATTAATCCTCATATGAAGACGGACTCTGGTGAACTTCCTGTTGTTGATGAAAAGCGGGCTTCGTTTCAATGGGAAAAGCTGAAGAATAAAATTGAAGAATTAGGATTGAAAGTTACTGTACTTGGGGGAAAAGAAAACTTACCCGATATGGTTTTTTCAGCAAATCAAATACTACCTCTAGATTCAAAGAGAGTTCTGGCCAGTAAGATGGCCACAAAAGAGAGAGCTCCAGAGGTTGAATACTTAGTTAACTTTTTCAAAAATCACGGACTCGAAGTAAAGCACTTACCAGATTCTGTTAAAAGATTTGAGGGAACGGGAGACGGTATTTGGCATCATGGAATGGGCTTACTATGGGTCGGGTGTGGACCACGTACAAGTTACGATGCAATTGAGTTTCTAGGTAAAGAGCTCGATCTACCGGTTGCACCTTTAGAACTTGTTGATGAAAACTTTTATCATCTAGATACCTGCATGGCCGTGATTAACTCTAGGACTGTTGTCTGGACTCCCAAAGCATTTTCAGAAAAGTCACAAAACTTAATTGATAAATTTTTTCCCGATAGAATTGAAATCCCATATGAAGAGGCAAAAGAAAACTTTTCTTGTAATTGCTGGAGCGTTGACGGGAAGAATGTAATTGTACCTGTTAATACACCTATTCTTCAAAAGAAGTTAAAGGCCCATGGCTTTAACGTCCATGAAGTAGATACATCAGAATATCTAAAATCTGGTGGATCTGTTTTCTGTATGAAGCTCGCCTACTTTTAACTAACTTTAAATTGAGTAAAGAGAATTCTCCTAACTTTATCAGCCTTTAAATTTTGGTTAAGGTGATTCTTAAGTAGATTCTTAAGAACTTCTCTACCTTCAAGTTTTAATACATCTTGTGGGGACTGTGTGTTGAGGATATCTATGATTTCATCTCTAAAAGCAGGTGTTTTATTAGTCATTTCATCTGTAGCTCGGTCTTGAGGCGTTTCAATTATAAACACCATTGAGATAGTTATGAACCTCTGAGGGCCACTAGGACGTGATAGATTTGCGGTAATGGTTTCAATTGGAAACTCTTGAATAAGGTTACCGTCATCAGGCATTACCTCAAACTGATTTTGGCCATCTTTTGAAGTAGGGATAACTTTTGCTTTATCAGAGAGTACACTATCGGTTATATCAGTGAGACGAGTTTGCTGATAGAGCAAGTAGCCGACAAAAATAGTATTTATAATAACTAAGATTATTAAAAGAGGGCTGCTCTTTTCGGAGTTACGAGGCGATTGTTCTTCATTATTTTGTTGTTCTTCCATAGCCTTTATTTTACGTCAAAAAGTGAATTATTTTGAGCAAAATCTTTTAAGGGCCTGAGGACCCTCAAGCGTAGGACAGTTCGCTTCTGTACGAGGTATAAGATCAGAAGAAAGAGGAGTTCTAAATAATCTTAATACACTTAGAGTACTTAAAGAACTTAATGGGCTGACGTCAAGAATTGGGTTAACTGATAAATTAACAATACTTAACTTAGGAAATGGATTTTCTTCAAAAATACTAAGATTTTGAATTCGATTATAAGTAAGAGATAAGTCTTCTAGAAGTGGTGAGCCTTTCAAAAAGTCTATGTTATCAACATCAGAGTTCGTAAACATAAGCTCTTTTAGCTTAGGTAAGCTATCTGGAAAAAGCACATCATTATTTTTAAATTCATTCAAATAAAGAACTTCTAATTTCTTATTATCACTTAGATCTACTTTACCTGAAGTTCCTGTAAGTTTCAGTTCCTTTAGGTCGGCAAAAAGTTTAATGGCTTCAGGATTGGGGATATAAGTATCTCTAAGATCAAGGCTTCTAAGTTTATGATTTACAACTTCAAGTCCTAATAGAATGGAAGTGTTCATACCAACTAAAGATAGAGATTCTAATTCTATGTCTTTGAGTTCGACGAGATTTTTAAGTCTTGTCCCAGAGAGAGAAAGATTTTTGAGACCATTAATTTTTTCTAGACCTTGAAGTGAAAGAAGTGGGTTCTTATCCAAAACGAGGCTTTCAATGGATACATCGTTACCGAAATCAATTTTCTTAAGACCGATATTAATGAGCTTAAGTTCTTTTAGGTTGATATTGCTAAGAGTATTAAGTGAGACTTGATCAATAGGATATTCATAAAGAGAGATACTCTTAAGCTGGGGCAATAGAGAAGCTGTTGAGAAATCGATATTTGCAACGGGGGTAGTGTTGAAATTAAGATAAATAGACTCAAGTGACTTTAAGTAATTGGTGATGGCTTCGCAGTCATTGTAGAAAGCATTACCGTTTTCTTGAGGAAGTTGATCTACTCTTTTATCAATTAAAATTTTAAGAAGATTCCATGACGGTGAGCCAAAGTCTCTCGCTTCACACCATGCATGAAGGGTCTCAACTTCTTGTTTGGGAGCTCTGTCTAGGTCTTGAAACGAATCAGACTTCCAAACAACTTCATTAGATGTCTCTTCAATCCATTTTCCATGTGCACCAATAAAGCTATAAAGACTTTGATTTTTAGAGCAGTCGACATTATAGGGAAAATCAGGATCACTTGTTCTGGTCATCGTATCTGGAGTAAGAACAACATCAAAACCGTTAGTAACACCAATAATATACCACTGGTTATCAAGATTCACGTAAGCAGGTCCACCGCTATCCCCGTGGCAACTTCCCTGCCCATCATCACCTTCAAAAAGAAGGATATTATAAAAGCGCGGGTTATCGATATAGCGACCAAGCTGAGTCATTCCAATCAAACGCTCACCGGCTTCAATTCTTCCACTGATAGGAGAATGGTTACCAAAGCCTGCCTGATAAATATCCATTCCAATGGAAAGACCTTGTTGATCAGCAAGGATAGGAAGGGGTCGATATCCTGAAGGCAGCTCTTGTTCAAACTTAATCCAAGCGATATCAAAGCTTGGAAACATCATGGTCCAGTCGGATGGATGACGAACCTCAAAGCCCGTGGCCCCAATCGTAATTCCAGGTTCATGAGTAGAGTCGCCAAAGAAGATATTAATATCTTTAATTTCTCGATCTACAAGGCAGTGTTTTGCCGTAACGATTAGTTTTGGCCCAATTATTGACCCCGTGCAGTATACGCTGCCGTCTTCTTTAACTATTGCGACGGTATTAAATTTTGCAGGATGAGGGGCTTCAGGCGCCGTTCCATTGATTATTTTCGAGTTAGCAAGCGTAACATCTTGAAATAACGATATGAATAGAAGGACTAGAGAGAATAATTTCACACCCCCTATTTCTCAAGAATTTAGGGTTTTATCAAGTAGGAAGGTAATAATAACCGGTAATAAGCAAGAAGGCTTAGCTGGGAGTTGAAGCTATTCTTCGTTAGTTCGCTTTATCCATTGCATAGTGTTGATATCTTCAACATTTAGGGAGGTTTCAGAGATTCCCCCACTTGAACTATCTAAGTCGCCCCCAAACTCCTTTATTTCTTCAAAATCAGGGGCTGCAACTTGAGCATTACCATTTTCGCTTGCAACCTGGCGGTCTGAAGAGTTAGCTGTGAAGTAGTTATTTTCTAGCTCGGCCGATAGAGCAGCCGTATTTCGTCCTTTTTCTCCATTAGTAGTCACCTGGATAAAGGAAGAAACAATATTTGCGTATTGATAGACTTCGGCCAGACTCTCGGCGGAATTCTTATAGGTATCTGCTAATTCTTGCGCTTTACTTTGTGTTTGCGTAGGGTCTTCTGCATTTATTTCAGTCTGACTTAATTTATCATTTAAACTATCCTTAAGAGCAGTTCGTTCATTATTATATTGGGCCTTGATTTTTGAACTTAGATACTCGAACTCATCTTGATTATTTTTTTGTGCTTCAGCAATTAGAGAGTCAAAATCTTCATCAGTTAAGCCTTGATCTTTATATATTTTACGTAAAGCCTCTACATCATTATTTGCATTATCAATTTCATCTTCCACTTTTTTAGCAATGGCCATATTTCTAAAATCAGACTCGAGTTTAATCGCTTCATTCTCTTCATTAGTTGTGAAATATTTTTTACAGGCTTCACTCGCCATAGCTTCAGCTGTATTACAATTCTCTTCTATATCAGTAGCTACATCTTTTAACTTTTCTTCATAGCCAGATTCATCAATAAGTTCATTTGAACCGATATTTACAATATTATTCACATTGATATCTTTACGGTTAACATTGGCTACTTGTAGAGAATGATTCTTATTCGTAGAGCTTTCGCTCATTTCATCATATGTTTCAATAATACTATCTGTTGCTGCAATTGCTGATTTAACTCCTGTCATTAAGCGATTAAGCTCACATGCAGATATTGGCAGTTTTGCTGTTTCAGTCCACCTTGAGGGAACAGCAAGTTTTTGTCTTGATGGAATCTCATTTTCAGGATCAACATCTTCACCACGACAAATATTTCCGACTCTTTGTATGCATTGATTAAAACCTGTAAAGGCTGCACTACCTTCTTCTGAACTTTCAGTCGATATAATGCTTTTTTTAGTTAAATTTTTAAGATTTGTGTCTTTGTAAAAAGCAAGGGCCTTAGAATCTGAGACAGGAATGAAGCCTGTATAGGGATCAGAGTAGAGGCAAAAGGCTGAGATTTCAGTAATTAAGTTTTTACCAAGTTGAGATTTATAGATATTTAAAAAAATCGTGTGGTCATCAAGGGCCTTGATGGATTTTTTATCATCTTCATCAAAAAGGGCTTCTTCTAAGCGCTTTTGCATGTAAGTTTCTAATACTTTTGTGGCAGCAGAACTTTGCGTTTTATAATTAGAAACAGTGGGCAAATATGATTCCTCTTCATTACCAAAGTTTAGGGCTTCATAGATTTCTTCTTTTTTGGCTTGAGATAAATTTTCACCTTCCCAAAGGCAATCCATAGGGTCTGTATCTGATTCTCCAGATTCGTTCGCATCGGTACATAACTTTAATGCCGCTACGACTTCAGGGTCATTTTGTGTGTACTTCTTTAGGGCATCAATACTTTGCTCACGAGAAACAACCTTAGCAGACCCAGCTTCTACTTCCTCAGACCAAGAGTTGGCTGAGAGCGCTGTGAATAAAGTAAGTAAAATAAAATATTTCATATTGATCTTTTCGGAAATTTGGTGAGGTTACTTGAGTGGAAAGATCGGAAAAGGGCATAAAAAAAGGGGGAAAATACGGCACTTCCCCCTCTATATTTGATATCAAGATCAGTCCTAGATCTCGCCTAATCAGTGAGTACTATTCTTAAATGAAATCAACAACTTGGCAAATTATAAATATATTAGTTAATGGTTAAACTTTTTATCAAAAAATTAAGAATAGACCATAAACAATAGTTTTTAGTTGTTCACAATTATTCCATACTTATTTTCTAAAATGAGAAAAAGACATTTTGGAGAAAGATGATGGCCAAGCGTATGGAAAATAAGGGAAATAGCCTCTCTAGAAGAAAGGCGTTAGTTAAACTAGCTCAGGTATCATGCCTGGCCAGCTTTTATCCCCTGTTAAGTGGATGTAATCTTTCGCAAAGCGCAGGCTCTGAAAGAAGTGGTGGCGATACTGATAGTGCTAATGGGTACTCAGCCTGGGCAACTGGTACAACTGGTTTAATAACCGTGCCTTTTCCTGATGATGGGATGTTTGATGATGGAGACTATTGTACAGAGGCCCTTTCTACAGAAGAGGAATTGGGGCTTTGTTATTATTCTTCAGAAACTGGCGAAGATATAAGTGGCGGAAAGATTGGATTACCTACACAGCTATGTTTTCGATTAATTGATTCCAACTGTAATCCTCTTCTTGGATATAAAGTCGAGGTTTGGCATTGTGATAGGTATGGGCATTACTCCGGGGATGTAAGTAATAGCAGTGATTCAAGTACGTTTGATTCAGACTCTTGTACCGATAACGATAGTGTCGCTGAAGCAAATAGTTGGTTTCGAGGAAAACTGACAACGAACTTAAATGGAAGAGTAAGTTTTAAAACAATTTTTCCAGGATGGTATGAAGGAAGAACCATTCATATTAATATTGCTGTCCTTGATAATGAAGGAAATCGAATTTTTGTTAGTCAGTTATGCTTTGATGATAACCTAACATACGATATTTGTACTGAGCACGATCTCTATAGTAGCCGAGGTAAGCAAGATACAACCCTGGCAAGTGGAAGAGATTCTATTTTTCCGATTTATAATTATGAAACCTATACAATGAAAACGAGTCAAAATAGTGATGGAAGTCTTCTCGCTTACCATACGATCCAATTAGTAGATATTTAGTATATTTAAAATCATAGCAAGATGAGTGCTTTATCTATTTTACAAAAAATGTAGAATAGTGTGGCGGAGGCTCTGGTGCTAATAAAAAAAATCTTATTATGTTTACAACTAAGTATCTTCATTAATATCTATGCCAGTGATGATTTGATCATTGAAATTGATGGAAATGAGAAACTATTAAGGCAACAGGAACTTAGAGATAAATATAAGAACGAATTAACTAAACTCGAAATCAAAGAACATCCGAATTACAATAATCAGCAAATTCATTATAGAGGCGTACTTTTTAAAAAAATAATAGAAAGTTTCAGCCGTAAAATTACGAGTGAAGATTTAGTCATAATAACTTGTACCGATGGATACCAACCCGTTCTTAAGGGTGAGTATTTTTCTGATAATAATGCACTTCTTGCTTTTGAAGAAATTAATCCCAAAACTAGAGTTACAGAAGATGGAAGGTGGACGAAGGTTAAGATGGAGGATGAGTTTGTATCTCCTGGCCCATATTATCTTGTTTGGCCTTCAGTGAAAAACCACAAGCATTCATGGCCTTATCAGATACAGAAAATATCAATTATAAGAAAAATACAGTTTAAAGAGTTTTCTAAAATAGAACCCAGAACAAGTATTGCTAAAAAAGGCTTCGAATTATTTAAAAATAAATGTATCAAGTGCCACTCGATCAAGTATGTCGGCCCGAAGGGGAAAGCTCCTGATCTTGCCTCTGTCATTGGTTATCGAACCAAGAGCTACATTAAAAACAGAATAAGAAAAGGTCGTGGGAAGATGCCTCCTTTTTCGAAAGCACTAATAACTGATGATGAAGTTGATGAACTTGTGAAATATCTAGAAACAATCTATGAAACGTTAAAATAACATTCCACTGACATGTAGAGATGAAATATAACAGAAGAAATTTTTCAAATCGAATATAGTAATTGAAATAATTAACTAGGAGAAAAAATGAAGTCAGTGAAATTAATGTTGTTATTAGTGATGGGTTTATCGATTGTTTCAATTCAAGCTAAAGAAAAACGAAAATTAAGAGAAATGATTTCAAAAGCAACGGAAGTTACAGGAATAAATTACCTTTTACCAAAAGACTTTAAAGGCGATTTTGAAACATCGAAAGAAATTAAGATTACTCAACAAAATGCGGATGAAATAATCTCGCTGGCACTCAATAGAAATGGCTACACACGCATAAAAATTAATGAAACCCTGTCATCAATTATCACCACAAGAGATATAAGATACGAAGCAACAGAAATTTATAAAGGTTCAAAATCAGGTGCTTTGCAAGTTCCCATGACTCATGATTATTTTATGTTAGAGTATAATTTTGAGAATGAGGGGATAAGCACAAGTATAGTGCGCTCACTTCGTCCCTTTATTAGTAGATTTGGTAGAATTATCGACATTAAGAGAAGCAATAAAATTATTCTCCAAGATACGGGTACGCAGATTAATAGACTTATAAATGTGATTAGATCTATAGATAAAGCAAAAAGCGAAGATCAACTTGAGCGTGAAGAAGAACAACTTGAGTTTGAGCGAAAACTTAAATTAGAAAAGGCCAAGGGCGGATGCTCTTGTGAAGAAGGGTAAAACAATTGAGAATAGGTTTTTTTAATTCATATAAAGTTTGGGGGGGCGGTGAAAAATGGCACTTCGAAATGATGGAGCAGATTCTTTCAGAAAATAAAGGGGATGAGTGTATCCTCTTTGCTCCATTTGATGGACAGCTGTATGATCGAGTGAAAAAGAACTTCTCAAGCGTGGAAGCGCAATCGATTCAAGTTGGGAAATATACCTATTTAAATCCACTGGATCAAAAGTCTTTTATTCGTAAGTTTAAAAAAAAGAAGTTAGATGTTTTAGTCTTTAACTCCTTTGTTGATATTCGTGCTGCTGCAATAGCTGCTAAGAAAGCAGGTATTCCAAAGATCGTATTAAGGGTGGGGACACCGATTGCTCCAGCACAAAAGAAGAGTTACATTCGCTCTTTCCAAGAAGCGGTTGATCATATTGTTGGAATTTCTGAAGAAATTATAAATACCTTTAAAACAGATGCCCCTCAAGTTGTAGAGAGCATTGATTTTTTTCAAATAGAAAATGGAATTGATGTTGATCGACTCGTACCCATGGAGCTTGATCATCACATATATACCTTTGGTAACTGTAGTCGACTAACGGATCAAAAAGGATTTCCCTTTTTAATTCAATCAGTGGAAAAGTTAAAAGAAATAACAGATAAGCCGTTTAAAGTGAAAATAGCAGGGACTGGCGAAGATCAAGGGATGCTTGAGCAGCTTATCTCTGAAAAAGGTTTGTCTGAAGTCATTGAACTAATTGGCCATGTGGAAGACATAGAGCATTTTTATAATGGTTTGGATGCCTTGGCCTTTACTTCTAAATTTGAAGGGACAGCCCGAACTGTACTCGAGGCGTGGTCAACAGAGTTACCGGTTATTAGTTATAATGTTTCGAGTATGAAAGAGATGATAGAAGACGAAGTAGATGGTTTACTCGTTCCTCCATTTGATACAGAAGTATATGCACAAAAGATGAAACTCTTTGTGGAAAACCCCGAAAAATATAAAAACTATGGTGTAAAAGGGCGTGAGAAAGTTGTTAACTCTTTCAATAAAAAGAAGCAGTATGCCAAGTGGTATAACTACTTAACCAGTCTGTAGTTTTTAAACTCCCCTATTCTCCAGTCAGTTAGTCTTTCTACAAAGTCAGAAACCATTAAGTCCCAGTCTCCAAGAATATAGGATTTTGGAAAATTTAATATATCAATATCGTGTGTATTTTCTTGAATCCATGGGAGAACAACTTTGGGATGAGTTCCCTTAAATGCTTTCAGTCCCCAGATACGACGAAAAGAGAATTCATTCTCTGTTTGATGGTCTTTTCCATGATAGAGCTTATTGAATGATTTTATTTTTTGATCCATTACGTTTTGAGGTCTGGCCCAACCGTAATGAAAGATTCTGGCCGTAGTAAGAATGGCCTTCATTTTGGAACCATCTGGGTAGCGAAAGCCTTGAGCATCTTTCCAGCTTACAAGTCCGCAGTTATTTTTAATCGCTCTTACTTCTCTTCGATAAACACTTCTCGTATGCCGATGAACATTTGTATTTCCATAGAGGTGAAGATAGTTAAAGACAAGACCTTGAATATCATCTCTATCAAGAAGTTGTTGATAGCCACTTCTTATTGCGGGAAAGTCAGACTCGTGTATGGCCTCATCACCTTGAATATATTGGATAATGTCCCCACTTGCCTTCTCGAGAGCAATATTTGTTTGTTGAGACAGGATTAAACCTTGCGAGGAAACCTCTGGGTCCCACCAAGACTTAAGGAATATATATTTGGGGTCTGTTAATTTTGACTTTAGGTACTCGTATGTTCCATCGTCTTTAGTACATTCCGGATCTTCAAAGCCAACATTTATAATAACTTCATCGCATAGAGGCTCAATGCTGAGAATACTCTCAAGAAAGGGATAGCCAAGAGTAATCCCATTTTTGATAAAACTAATACCTGATACCTTCATTAAAACCTCTAGTCATTCGAGTACATATGGACGTACTAATAAAGCTTATAGTATACCCTAATGTGTAAGGTATTCAGGTAGCACGGCTACGGCCGTGTAACCTGAAGCTCAGTCTTCATTGGGTATTTATAGGCTTTAGGTGGTTTTCCATGCTGGAAAACCTTAATCATTTGAGTATAACATCGTGGGCGATATATGGAAAAAATAAAAGCTTCAGTTCTTCTGCTTACTCAAAATAATGAAAACTGCATCAAGAGATGTCTAGATTCTCTCGTCGAATTTGATGAAGTCGTTATGATTGATGGCGGAAGTAAAGATAGAACAATCGAAATGGCTAATGCTTATGAAAATATTAAAGTTGTCGAGCATCCATGGCCAGGCTTTGTAGAGCAAAGAAACTTTTCTATCGAATGTGCAAGTCATGAATGGTGCTTCATGATCGATAGCGATGAAGCTGCAACTCCAGAGCTGATTAGTGAAATCCGAAAAACATTGAGTAATAATCCCGCAAAGAAAATGTATAGAGTTATGCGGACTGAATTTTATTTAGGGAAGGCCATTGAGTTTGGATTTGGTCGAAGTAACTGGCAGGAAAGATTATTTCTAAAAGAGCATGTTCAATACTCTGGAGGTGTTCATCATCAACATATAATTGATGGAGTTCATCAGTCTGAGGCACAAGATCAGATAGGTAATTTAGATCCAAGGGCCCGTGTCCTTCATGATGAAGAATATGGTCTCAAAGATTGGGCCATGAAGTTACCACGCTTTGCCATACTTCGAGCGGAAGAAAAAATTAAGGCCGGAAGAAAAATCTCTGGGTTAGAAGTCTTTCTTGAATTTCCACTAACTTTTTTCAAAATAGGCAAACAGAACCGTAAGCATAGAGAAATAGGTTTTGTTATCACCTTACAAACAGCTATCTTCAGAACCCTTGTTAAGTTAATCATTTATGAAAAAACAAGGATTGGCTTTGACGCACGAGATAAGAACGTTAAAGAACTGGGTTAATCATTGACATAAATGGCGCACTTGCCCTATATTTGGCGGCGGTAGTCAGGACTTTGCAACAGTTTTCTGTGCGAACTCCGCCAGGTCCGGAAGGAAGCAACGGTAACACGTGAGGCTGTGTGTTATTTCCTGGCTGCCACTTAGTTTACTCCCTCCCTGTTTTCCCAAAATCTTTTGCCACGTTCCCTTTTCATAGGTAATATTAAAAATTCATAAGTGCAGTTATTTAATGGATATTTATGGCCTATCAGGTTTTGTCTCGTAAGTGGAGACCTCAAAAATTTCAAGATGTTGTAGGACAAGAGCACGTTACGCGATCTCTTCAAAATGCCATTAAAAATGACCGTGTTGGTCATGCTTATATTCTTACGGGAACTCGTGGAATTGGTAAGACGTCAGTCGCACGATTATTTGCGAAATCACTGAGATGTTTGAATCGACTTGAAGACGGCAATAGTTGTGGTGAATGCAAATCATGCTTGGAGTTTAGTTCAGGTAGCTCCATGAATATTTTTGAAATTGATGGGGCGTCTAATAATAGTGTCGATGATATACGCGAACTTATAAATAATGTTCAAACTCTTCCTACGTTCGGAAACTACAAAGTTTACATTATAGATGAAGTTCATATGCTGAGTACAAATGCTTTCAATGCACTTTTAAAAACGTTAGAGGAACCACCGTCTCATGTTGTTTTCTTACTCGCGACAACAGAACCACATAAACTACTCAATACTGTATTGTCTCGCTGTCAGCGCTTCGACTTTAGAAATGCGTCTCAAGATGTTCTGGCAAGCCATATAAAAGACATAGCCACCAAAGAAAATATAAAATTTGAATCAGATCAGCTTATAAAGATTTTAGCTTCACAAGGGAACGGATCCTTTAGAGATACGTTATCTTTATTTGATCAAGTTCTTAGCTTTTCAGAAGGTGACACGATTGATGAAGAAACTTTATCGATGGCCCTAGGGCTTGCTAAGATATCATCCATTCGTAATTTATGCTGGTCTGTCTTCAATCAAGATGCTCAAGAGGTTTCTAAGTTTTATCGTGAGATGATTTTTGAAAATGTATCTGTCGATAATATTTGTAAATCATCTCTAGAATATATCTATGACATCATTCAGAACATAGATCACTTAGATCAATTATCGTTCACAGCAGAGATGAAAGAATTCGTTAGCAAAATGACAATGGATGAAATCTTTTGGATTTTTGAGTCTTTATCTAAAGATCTCTCTTGGGCCGTGGATTCACTAGCTCCTCAAAAAACGGTTGAGATTGTATTTCAAAAACATGCCAAACGTGGAGAAATTCTCCATGGTGCAGGACTAAGCGTTTCTGAGTCATCAAAAAAAAAAATAAATAATCAACCTGATAACACAAATGAAAGTATCGATGAAGTTGTGAGTGATCCTTCTCCAACTGTAGTCGAAGAAGAGAAAGCTGTAATAGAGCCTGAAGTTAAAGAAGCTCCAGTCGAAACTAAGGTTGAGCACGAAAAGTTAGAAAAAGTTGAAGAAAAGGCAGAAACTGATACTGTTCAAAAGAAGTCATTACTAAAAGAAGCTAGTGAAGCGCTAGATAATGAAAATATAAAGAACGTAGAAAGTGAAGAAGAGTTAGAAGAAGCGCCTTTGATCATTAATAAAAGTGGTATGACAGGGAAGACATGGCTTGAGTTTGAAAGCTTTGTGAAAGTTGAAGTTCCTGCGATATATGCGGAGCTAGAACAAGGAAATATTCTCTCCGAATTAAACCTGAGTGAAGATATGGCACAGATCACCTATGGGTTTGCTGGCCAGTCCAAACTATTTTATGACCATCTCATTAATGGGGAAGGTAAAGAAAAGATTGAAGTTCTTATGAAATCATTCTTTGAGGTTGAGAATGCCAATCTTGAATTGAGCTTTATGCATGAGGAAGAAGCTCAAGAAAAACAATTTGTATCAAAGTCAGATATTAGAGATATAGAACGACAAAAAAGTTTAGAAGAAAAAAGGCAACAAATGCAGGATCATCCTGTTATCAAAGAAGCTGAAAAATTATTTAATACAAAAATAGATAGAATTAAATTAAGTGAGGAATAAATTATGGCCAAGAATATGAACGCTTTAATGAAGCAAGCTCAACAAATGCAACAGAAGATGGCCACGCTACAGAAGGAATTAGAATCAAGAGAACTTGAGACTTCTAGTGGTGGTGGGATGATTAAAATTAAGGTTAATGGAAAGCAAGAAATTCTTGAAATTAAAATTGATCCTGAATGTGTTGACCCAAGTGATGTTGAAACACTTGAAGAGCTCATGCTAACCAGTATTAATCAAGCCGTTAAAGAGTCTCAAGATATGGTGTCAAAAGCTATGTCTAAAGTTACTGGTGGACTAAGTATTCCAGGACTTTTTTAAATAAGGTAATAAATGGAACTTCCAGAAACACTTAAAAATGCCGTCACACAAATGACTAAGATTCCAGGTGTTGGAGAAAAAACAGCTCTGCGCCAAATCTTAACCATTTGTAGATGGGATAAGGAACAGCTCTTTTCTCTTGGAAAAAGTTTAATCAACCTTGGTGAATTGAATAGTTGTAACCAGTGTGGATTCTATACTGATGCAACCCTGTGCCAAGTTTGTAAAGACGATTCAAGAAATGAACAGGGTTCTATTTGCGTAGTAGAGTCAATTTCAGACTTTATCGCAATTGAGAAAAGTGGAACCTTTCATGGAACTTATCATATTTTAGGTGGTGTATTGAATCCATTATTGGGAGTCGGTCCAGAAGATCTCAATATTCCTAAATTGATTGAAAGAGTAAAAATAAAGAATGCTCAAGAACTCATATTAGCAGTAAACCCTTCGGTAGAAGGAGATGCAACGTGTTCATTTATAAAAGATGAATTACCTGATGGCACTGATGTTGAACGAATAGGTTTTGGTATACCTATTGGCGGCAGCTTAGAGTATTTAGACTCAATGACTATTTCTAAGGCATTAGAGAATAGAAAAAGGCTAGATTAATGAGTGTAGAAAAAACACTGCAAGAACATTTTGAAAAATTAAGCTTTGATACACCTAAGGGTGGTTTCACTGTTTTGGCCATTTCTGCAGAAGGACAAGTCCTCTCTCAAATGGGTGAAAAGAAAGACTCTAAGGAGCTTCAATCTTTGGGAGCGCTGCTTGCTGGAGTTTGGCAAGCGTCTGAGGCCTTGAAAGACTTTATGAGTGAGGAAGATTCTAAAGAGAATTTAAGGTTAAATTTTCAGAATGCTCACTCTGGCTATCTTATATTGCCTCCATCGCAGAGAAATCCGAAAATCGTTTTTGCTTTCATTTTCGAGAAACAAACTAATCCAGGTAAGATAAAGCATTTAGCTGGAAAAATTAGAGATCATTTTAATGAGATCGAAATTCTAAATAAAGACTCAAGTGAAAGCGAAGAGTTCTTATTCAAAAATATTACAGAAGATGAAGTAGACAAGCTCTTTTCATTTGCGGGGTTATAATAATGTCTTTTGTTAATCACAATAAAAAAGAAGTAAACTGTAAAATTGTTTATTATGGCCCAGGGCTAGGTGGAAAAACTACAAATATACAATACGTATATAAGAAAACATCCGGCGATAATAAAGGTAATATGATCAAGCTCAATACAGAAAATGAAAGAACTCTGTTCTTTGATTTTTTACCACTAGAACTTGGTGAAATTAGAGGCTATAAAACGAGA
Organism: Bacteriovoracaceae bacterium; assembly: GCA_048266825.1. GTDB lineage: Bacteria > Bdellovibrionota > Bacteriovoracia > Bacteriovoracales > Bacteriovoracaceae. The sequence continues at coordinate 46,153 of JBLWYP010000007.1, forward strand.
TTCCATCTCTATACAGTGCCAGGTCAGGTTTTTTACGAAGCAAGTAGAAAACTAATCTTAAGAGCTGTTGATGGTTTAATTTTTGTTGCTGATTCACAATTAGAAAAAATGGAAGCTAATATCGAGAGTCTTGATGGACTCGAAAAAAACCTTACAGAGCAAGGTTATGATATTTCCAAGATTCCACTTGTTTTTCAATGGAATAAAAGAGACCTACCTAATGTTACTCCCTGTGAAGATTTAGAAAAAAGACTCAATAAGTGGGGTTCTCCTGCTTACGAAGCCGCTGCTGTAAATGGAAATGGAGTATTTGAAACACTAAAAGAAGTTTCAAAATTAGTTCTGATGAATTTAAAGGGTGGTCTTTAATTGAAAAGTCTATTACTCACCTCTTTGCTTTTACTTTTGGTAGGTTGTTCAAAAGCCAGAGTTCTTAAAATTTCAAAGGGCTTTAGAGGTTTATACTGCAAGGGCGAAGAACGTGTTAGGGGAAAAGGAATTACTCCTTTTGATCTCGTTATTTCTGAAGAAAAATTATTAGAAAGTGTCATTATAGAAAAAAAAGCAAGTAAGTATAAGTTTTGGTTTGAAATACAATCAACTCCTGAAAGTACTGAATATTTAGATTCTGGAAGAAGTACGATTATTTGGAAGTATACTTATAAAACAGTGATTAGTGACATTGAATCTAGTGAAGTCGTAAAGCATGAGTCAGGCGGAGGCCTTACTAAAGAAGAAGGTACTTGGCATGATGCTCTAGGTGAAAAACTCTATCCTATTGATGGTGGTGATGAGATAAGTATTCATTGTTATCGCTACTAATTATCTTAAAAGACCCATGTAATTAAGAAATACAATATGAGCCTCAATAAGGGCTTCTTGTACATAGTCAGAACTTCTTGTTCCAATCAGATGATGGCCTTTTAAAATTCCAAGATTCATACCTTGAAAATAATCTGGGAATAAGGCCCTCTCTGCATCAACAATGCCATCATTAATAGATTCAGACTGAAAGAAAAGTTTAGTCAGCACCATCCATATATGACTATCGTACCAACTTGATTCAAGTGCTAAGGCCGTATAGAACATATTTCGAGGAAGATAAGAGAAATTATCTTTAAACCAGTTTTCTTGAAAATCGCTACTTAGACTCTCTTGAAAATCTTTTAATAAAATATCAAATCGTTCATCAAAGAATTGGTAAATTTTATTATTTGAGTACTTGTGAATCTTATTTAAGCTTTGCAGTAGTGTGTGGTTAACTCGGTCACTGCCTAAAATAGGAGTGGCCACAGTGGAGAGGCCACTAATATTGGATTGATAATCGTATTCTTTTAAAAAGTGAAGAAAATCTATACCACCTTTTGAAAATGAAAAGACCCAAGTTTTATTTCCTCGGTCTACAAGTTCATCCATGTGTTCTTTAATCATTTTACTATTTTCAGAGGTCGACTTAATTCCAGAGGTTGGGCAGTAACTATAATCAATATCATATTTTTCTTTTAAGTATTTAGCCCCCCTTTCAAATGCTGGAGTAGAAAATATTTCATTGAAAACACCTGAAACAAGTAAGACTGAAGACTCAAGTTGAGGAACAATAGATACCGGCTGATAGGATGAATCAAGATGCGAGATTTCAAAATCATAGAAAAGAGTTTTGAATATCTCACTATAAGTAGCTTTTTTGTAACTAATAGATTGTTTATTCTTCACACGATTTAAAATATATTGGGCTCGGTCAGATTGAAGATAGTGAACCTTTTCTATGAAGCTAGGCTCAAGTGGCTTGATAAGACGCCAGTAGCTCTTTCCAATCCATGTGGCGCCATTGAATAGACTCTTAGATAATGAAACGGCAGAATTTAGCCCTGGATCTTGAGAAGTACGTTTAAGTTTATTTTTGACGTCTTGCCCTGATTCAATCGTGGCCTTCTCAAGGGACTCTAGCCTTTTCTTTTTTCTTTGAAGAAAGCTGTCAAAATGATTATTTTTGGCCAATAATAAATCCAAGTAATACTCTCGTTAAGTGTAAAATATAATTATATACCTAAATGGTTAAGCATTTCCAGTAATGGAGCGTGCCTGTAAAGGGATGTTAGTTTACTAAGTATAAAGGATTGAAGCTATTATGAGTAATCAACAAATAGGAATTATTGGTGGAAGCGGTGTGTATAACATCGAAGGTGTTGAAATTGTAAAAGAACATCAAGTAAGCACACCTTATGGGGAGCCTAGTTCTCCAGTGATGGAGGCTGAGCTTGAAGGTGTAACTTTCTTTTTTATTCCAAGACATGGAAAACAGCACTCATTTACGCCATCTGAAGTAAACTATAGGGCCAATATTTACGCGTTAAAAGCTCTAGGTGTTGAGTACATAATATCTGTTTCAGCAGTGGGAAGCCTAAAAGAAGAATTACCGCCAACAACCTTTGTATTAGTAGACCAGTTTATTGATTGGACTAAAGGAAAGAGAGAAAGAACGTTCTTTGGAAATGGAATTGTCGCCCATGTAAGTGAGGCCGATCCGACTCAAAAAGAATTAAGAGAACTCATGGTAAAAGCGTGTGTTGAAGAGAAATTAGATCATCACGAGGGTGGAACTTATATTTGTATTGAGGGTCCACAGTTTTCAACAAGAGCAGAATCAAAACTCTATCAAAGCTTTGGAGCATCCGTTATTGGAATGACAAATGTTCCAGAAGCCTTTTTGGCAAAAGAAGCAGGAATCGCATATGCAACAGTCGCTATGGTCACAGACTTTGATGGCTGGAAAGATGAGCATTGTACTGTAGAAGAAATAATGAACGTAATGAAGACGAATAATGCAAATGCTCAAAAGCTATTAAAAAATTTGTTACCTAGTTTGCAAAAGAATAAGTTCAAATTCGAAAAACAAAATGCCATTGGTATCATGACTCCAAAAGAGAACTGGACAGACGAACAAAAAGAGATAATGAAAGTATTACTGGCGTAAATCATGAATGATCTTAATTACGGAAAACATTATAGTGTCATGAAAACAGATGTACTTCGTGTATTTCATGAGGAGCTTGATGGAATAGAAGGCCCAATAAACCTATGTGACTTCACCTTTGGAGCAGGAGGCCACTCAGTTGCACTTCTTGAAGAGTTTCCAAATGCTCATTTAGTCGCTTTTGATCAAGATGGTGAAGCTTATAAAAATGGACAAGAACTATTAAGATCAAAGGGATTAGAGCATAGAGTTACATTTATTAATGATAACTTCGCAAGTTTTAGTACGCATATGAAACCTGATTTTAAACTTCATGGAGCACTATTAGATGCAGGTGTAAGCTCTCATCAATTTGATACGGGTGAAAGGGGATTCTCTTTTCGATTTGAAGGACCTCTTGATATGCGCATGAGTGATCAGATTAAAATAACAGCAAAAGATATCGTCAATAATTGCTCAAGAGAAGAACTCTTAAAGTTACTTTATGAATATGGTGAAGAGAAGTTTGCGAGGAATATCGTAGATACGATATTGGAAAGAAGAGAAACTGCACCGATTGCAACTACAAAGGATATGGAAGATATTTGTTTTCATAGTTATCCAAAGAAGTTGCGCCACGGTAAAATCCATCCTGCTACAAAGACTTTCCAAGCACTTCGAATTGAAGTTAATAATGAGTTAGGGGTTTTGAAAGAGATAATTGATCAAGTGATACCGTTTCTTGATATAGATGGAATATTCCAAGTGATCTCTTTTCACTCTTTGGAAGATAGAATTGTTAAACATGAGTTTAAAGGTCGGTTAAGTCAGGATCTACCGGTAAAAATATTAACAAAAAAGCCAATATTACCTTCAAAAGAGGAAATTTTTGAAAATTCTCGCTCTAGAAGTGCTAAACTAAGAATAATCAAAAGGGTCAAGGATTGGCCGACGAAAAATAAATATGCAAAATGAAAAGGAGTTCCATTTTGGCAACAGCTTCAAGAAGATCAAAGTCGAATAATATAAATCCTGCCACAGCGTTAAAAAATATTATCTTTTCTAATCAAGTCTTCCCATTTGTTCTAACTTTCTTTGTTCTAGGACTACTCTTTGTTCTTTTTAGAATGAAAGGTGTTGAATTAGACTACAAAATAACTTCTGTTAATAAAGATATAGAAAGGGTAACCTTAGATAATAAGGAACTTAAGGCGAAAAAAGCGCGCTTACTAAGTGTAAAAAGACTCAGAAAAATGGCCGGTAAGTATGGACTTAAGCAACCTCGTCAAAAACAAATTATAGTATTAGCTGACTAATGGATAAACATTTAAAAACCAAAATTATTATCCTCTTCCTCGGCTTTGTTGGGGCTTTTACTCTCGTTCTTGGGAAAGCCGTCAAAGTTCAGATTGTTGATAGCAAAGATTTAATTACAAGATCAGAAAGTCAGATCTTTCGAGAGACAACGGTTTATCCTAAAAGGGGAAGTATCTATGATCGAAATGGAAATCCACTTGCGATAAATATTCAAACTTATTCGATTTTTACGATCCCAAAGAATCTAAATAATAAGAACATATCTCTAAAGAAACTTTCAAAAGTAATCCCTAATATTTCATACGACTCCTTAAAGAGAAAAATTAAGGGAAGAGACCGCTATACTTGGTTAGCAAGAAAGATTGTTTTAACGAAGAAGCAGGTTGAAGAAGTAAAGAATATCAAAGGAATATATATTGATGATGTTCCTAAAAGATTATATCCAAATCATGAAATAGCAGCGCAAACACTCGGGTTTGTTGGAATCGATAATGTGGGTCTTGCAGGGATTGAATATCTATTCAATGATGACTTAAAAGGTAAGCCTAAAGTTGTTAAGTATGTAAAAGATGCTAAGGGCCGCCCAATTAAATTTGAGTCTCAAGATCTTGGTTCCGGTGCGAAAGATATAACACTATCTATAGATAAAGAGCTTCAAGCAGCGGCCGAAGGCTATTTGAAAGAGGCTATAATTGAGCATGATGCAGATGGTGGCGGATTCGGTGTTATGGATGTTCAGTCTGGTGAAATTTTGGCCATTGGAAACTATCCTACCTTTGATCCAAATCGTCCGGGGGAAAGTGCGGGAAAGAACCGTCGTCTCTCTATTGTTACCGACCCCTTTGAACCAGGTTCTACTTTTAAAACATTTACCATTGCATCAGCATTTGAGAATAAAATCGCTACGTCAGATACAAGCTTCTATTGTGAGAGAGGACGTTTAAAGGTTGAAGATCACATTATTACAGAATCTGATTCACGAAAGAAGCATGAGTGGTTAACTGTGGAAGAGATTTTGAAATACTCTTCTAATATTGGGACAACTAAACTGGCCTTTGATCTTACCTTTCCTAAACTTCAAAAAACGTTATTAAAATTTGGATTTGGTGAAAAGACAGGAATCGAAGTTGCTGGTGAATCAAGAGGTATTTTCACGGATAAAGAAAATGTATCACCTCTTAGTCTATCTAATATCAGTTTTGGCCAAGGTGTCGCAACAACTGGAGCTCAGATGCTCGCAGCTTATTCCGTAATTGCGAATAAAGGTCTTTATATAAAACCTACATTAATTAAAGACGGAAACTCTACAATTAAGCCTCGCCCGCTGATATCTGAGAATCTAGCTAAGCAAATTGAGCATATGCTAGTTAAAGTTGTAGATGAGGGAACAGGAACAAATGCAAAGATTCCAATGTTCAAAATTGCAGGTAAAACTAGTACAGCACAAAGAGTTTCTCCCGATGGTGGTTACCGTGGATACGTTGGTGGATTCATTGGATACCCTACAGATGTTAAGAGACCATTTGTTGTCTATACCTATGTTGATAATCCAAAAGGTCGTCACTACTACGGAGGATCAACAGCTGGTCCTGTATTTAAAAAAATAACAGAGTACTTACTCTTTAAAAATAAAGACTTCGGTAATCTTTCCTTTAAAGATGACTTACCTATTAATAAAATCGATACAGTAAAAGTAAAACATTCATCTACGCGATATGGTGGCTCAGGTGTTGTACCGAATTTTATAGGTTTGGATAAGCGTTCCAGTTCTGCTCTTGGCGAAAGAGTTAAGAGAAAAGTCATTCATCGCGGAATTGGTGTTGTTGTCGAGCAAAGCCCTGAAAAAGGAACACCTTTAAAATCAGGTGAAACAATCATTCTTGAATATAGACCTCCATCTTATGATTAAAAAACTTTTTCCAAATGCAGTCATAGTTAAACCTTTTAAGGCGAGTGGTATTTCTAATATTATTCAGGCCACTGCAAACGATGAAATCCTATATATTAAAGCCAAGTCACAGGATCAATTAAATCAATTAATAGATCATCATTTAAGCAAAGACTTTGCAGGTCTAATTGTAAGTCCTTTTGCTCCTAAAAGAATGGACCTTAATTATTCATTATTAGAAGTAGCTAAAATAGATGAAGATATAGAAGAAAAGATTGATTTGTTCTATCCTCTAGAAGAAGCTCTGCCCCCTATCTTAGGTGTTACTGGGACCAATGGGAAAACAAGTTGCTGTTGGATGTTTTCAGAAATAATGAGATTACAAAAAAAGAATGTACTCTACCTAGGTACAATGGGAACCTTTCTCGCTGGAAAGAAAATGACCGATAAAGTCATTACTACAACCCCAAGTTTATTGGAGTTGAGAAAGATTTATTATCGCTATAGAAATGACGTCGACTACATTGCAATTGAAGTAAGTTCTCATGCTCTCGAACAAGGACGACTTGGTGACATTAAATTGAGTGTGGCAGCTTGGACTAACTTTACTCAAGATCATCTAGATTATCATAAGACGATGGAAAGTTATTTTGAGGCAAAAAAGAAAATACAAAATATATCATTAAATAATGAAGTCATTATTCTTGAAGAAGAAAAAGAGATAAAGAGTAAGTTAGATGGTTCTGTCATTCTATGCGAAGACCTTTTAAAGGATGCGAGTCTACCTTCAAGTTCTCATCATCTTGGACAAGGATTTATTTCAAAGAATTTAAAGATAGCACTAAGTGCTGTAAAAAAAATGAACGTCTCAATAGAAAATTTAAATTATGATGAGATAAAGTTACCACCTGGAAGATTTGAAATAATTGAAAATAAGGAACGTCTATTTATTGTTGATTATGCCCATACTCCTGATGCTCTAGAAAAATTGCTCGATCAAGTAACACATACATTCAAAGATAAAGACTCCTATATAGTTTTTGGGTGCGGTGGTGATAGAGATAGAAGCAAGCGCCCATTGATGGGAGCTGTTGCTGATCAATCGAACTCTAAAATAATACTGACTTCAGATAATCCTAGAACAGAAGATCCTGATCAAATTTTAAAAGATATTTCTAAAGGTATCCAACGTGAACATTTGAGTATTGTTGAGCGGCGTGATGCTATTGAGAAGGCCTATCGTCTTTCTCGCAAAGGGGATATCATCGTTATTGCTGGTAAAGGTCACGAAGACTATCAAGAAATAAATGGAGAACGTCATCACTTTAGTGATCAAGAAGTGATTAGGATGATCAATGATTAAAGCTGAATGGATCTTTGAAACAAAAGAAATTATCTATAGCAAAGGTAACTTAGAGGAATCTAGAGAACTCTTTATAACGACGGATTCTAGAAAGATTAAAGGTAAAAATACATATATTGCCCTCTATGGAGATAAGTTTGATGGTTTCTCCTTTATTGAAAAAATAATTGAAAAAGAGAGTATTGAAGTTGTCCTCTTTGAAGATAAGAAAGAGAGAAAAGAATTAATAGAAAAATGGCAAAAGGAGTATCCTGAAAAGTGCTTCGTTGCGGTTAAGGATATCTATTCATTTATACTAGAGCTTGCCTCTGTAAGTGCTAAAGCATTCAAAGAAAGAGACGGCAAAATCATAGGCTTAACGGGCTCAAATGGTAAAACGACTAATAAAGAGATGTTGGCCTTTTTATTATCTAATGCTCTTGATGAAAAGAAAGTTCATTATACAAAGGGTAATTTAAACAATCATATAGGGGTGCCTCTTACGATTTTTGATATCGAAGAAGATCATGAAGTTGCCATTATTGAGATGGGCACAAATCATCCTGGTGAAATTGAGGTTCTTTGTGAGGCTGCTAGGCCAGACTACGGAATGATTACAAATATCGGCCACGCCCATATTGAATATTTAAAAAGTCTTGATGGCGTTTTACAAGAGAAGAGTTCACTTTACCGTGCAATAGAAAAATCTAGCTCACTCAACAAGGTTTTTGTCTTAAATGGATTTGACGAGAAACTAAACACTTTAGAGCTTAAGAGCTGGGTCAAAGTAGTGAATGCTGAAAATATAGCGATTAATAAAAAGGGATTCTCCATTCTTATTGAAAATAAGAGCTATGAAGTTTCAAATCCTTCATTAATTGGAAAGCATCAGCAGATCAATATGGCGATGGGCCTTAGGCTATCGTTAGAATTATATCCTTCTAAAAGGGATGCTTTGGTTAAAGCGGCCAATACATTTCAGCTTAAAGGCATGAACCGTGGTGAAATAAGAAAAATTGGTGAAATGAAGGTTTATTTAGATGCCTATAATGCTAACCCCAGTTCAATGCAGGCTTCATTAGCAAGTTTTAGTGGGTTACTGGAAAAAGAAAACCTTTCTAAAGACTCTACCCTCTTAATTTTTGGTGATATGAATGAAGTTGGAGAATTGACGCAGCAGCTTCATCGAGATACAGCTAGGAAGGCACAAGAGATGGGGTTTAAAAACTTTATTTTCGTAGGTCGTTTTGCTGAGTATTATAAAGAAGGATGCAGCGCAGGGGTTATATTCAAAGATGTGGTTCAGTTAGCTGCAGCGCTCAAGGAATATTCTGATAATAAGAAATTTATCTTTATAAAGGGTAGTCGTTCTTTACAACTAGAGTCAATTTTAGATATATATAAGGACTAGAACCCTTAGAATTGGCCGCCTATGCTCTATCATATTCTCTACCCTCTGAGTCAGAGTTATTCCGCCTTTAACTTATTTAAGTATATTACTTTTCGTAGCGTCATAGCTTTTTTATTGGCAGCTTTCGTATCCATTGTTTGGGGTAAATACTTTATAGATTACATGCGCAAGAAACAATTTGGACAAGTGGTAAGAGATGATGGTCCTCAGTCACATTTAAAAAAGGCCGGAACTCCGACTATGGGCGGAGTCGTGATCATTGGGAGTATTCTCTTTGCCATAGCTATTTGCGGTAACTTCTTTTCAGCTCCTCTACTTATTACTTTAGCCGTTATGATGAGCTTCTTTGGTCTTGGTCTGCTTGATGATTATTTAAAAGTTTTAAAGAAAAATAGCGACGGCGTATCCGCCAAGGGCAAGCTCTTATGGCAGTTTGGCACAGCGGTCCTTGCCACGTATGCTATGCTACACTTCGACGTTATCAATACGAAGGTCTACCTGCCCTTTTTTAAGGAAGCAGTAATCGATATTGGGTGGGGCTACTTAATTTTTGCTCCTTTCGTAATCGTGGGATCAAGTAATGCTGTTAACTTAACCGATGGCCTAGACGGCTTGGCGATTGGACCCATTGTTACGAGTGCGGCCAGTCTTGGTATTTTAACTTATGTTGCTGGTCACGTTGAAATAGCGAACTATCTTTTTATTCCGTACGCGGAGGGAAGTGGTGAACTAACGGTAATGGCCTTAGCTGTTATTGGCGCTGGTGTTGGATTTCTTTGGTATAACTCCTACCCTGCTCAAATTTTCATGGGTGATGTAGGTTCGCTTTCCTTGGGTGGTTTACTAGGGACTATAGCGGTAATTAGTAAGAATGAATTTCTCTTTGTACTGATTGGAGGAATTTTTGTAATTGAAGCACTATCCGTAATTTTACAAGTCGGAAGCTTTAAGTTGCGTGGAAAAAGAATTTTTAAAATGGCACCTATTCATCACCACTTTGAATTGAAGGGATGGAAGGAGCCAAAAGTAATAGTAAGGTTTTGGATTATAAGTATCTTCTTGGCGTTGCTCTCGGTAGCGTCACTGAAGATGAGATAATATAGAGGTAGATAGAATGGATAGATTCCGTGGTAAGAAGATTTTAATTGTTGGAATAGGTAAAACAGGTTTTACCCTTATCAACTTTTTTAATACGTTAGATTGTGACATCAAAGTAACAGATATTAAGCCTATCTTTGATCTCAATAAGCCGGTTAAGAAGTTAAAGAAAATTAAGCCTGCGCCTTCCATGACATTTGGTGAGCACAGAGAAGAAGATTTTCTAGAGGCAGATGTTGTTGTTTATTCAGCATCCGTTAATCCAGATCTTCCTCAGCTAGAACTCGCTCGTCAAAATGGTAAAGAAGTTTATTCAGAGTTTGGCTTGGCCAATAAGCTTTGTCGCAAACCTATTATCGCTGTATGTGGTTCATATGGCCGTACGACAGTAGCTCATATGATTGGCTTTACTTTGAAGCTTGAAGGCAAGAATGTCTTTGTTGGTGGAACGAGTGAAACTCCATTTATTGAATTCGCGATGATGCCTAATCATGAAGAAATTGATTACGTGATCGTTGAAGTTTCTGCGATTCAAATGAGAAAGCTTGAAAACTTTCATCCTAAACTAGTGGTCTTCACAAATATTGCTGAAAGATATCCAGAATCTCACTTTAAGTCAGTGGGTGAATATATCGAAACAAAGCTTTCTATTATTAAAGCGCTTTCTCCTGATGACACTCTCATTGTAAACTTTGATAAGCTTGCCTCTAATACCTTCTTTAGAAATGCAAACTGTCAGACTTACTGGTATTCAAGAAAGTCGTTTGTAAAAATGGGAGTCATGAATGAAATTCAAGGGACTCACTTTCATGAAAAGAGAATCCACTCGAATATTTTCTTTCACTCTGAATTTAAAGTGAATCAGATGAGAATCATTGGACAAGACAATCGCGAAAACCTTCTCGCGGCCATTACAGCATGTAAGGCATTAGATGTTTCTGATAAGTCTATTCAAAAATGTGTTGAAAAATTTCCAGGTATTCCTCATCGCTTAGAATTCCTTATGGAGAAGAACGGCGTTTCTTTCTATAATGATTCTAAAGCAACAGACATGGGTGCGATGGTAAAGAGCTTAAAAGCTTTTAAAACACCTGTGATTCTCATTGCTGGTGGTAAAGATATTGAAGAACTTGAATACGATGCCTTTACTCAAGAAGTTATAGATAACTCACGAGTACTTGTACTTGTTGGAGAGAGTAAAGAGAGAATGAATCGTGCCCTTCAAGAGCATCCTCAAACTTACATCGTGGGAAGCTTTGAAGAATCAATTCTCTTTGCTTATCAAAAATCAAGAACAGGTGACGTTATTCTTCTCAGTCCTGGTGCTCCAGCAACTGACTTCTTCAGAGATTATGAAGAACGAGGAAACTACTACAAAAAACTTGTTTATCAGCTTTAATATAATAGGCCGCCAATTAGGTGGCCTTTTTTTTGGAGATAAACAATCATTGCATAGCGCCTAACTTACTTTAAGAAATCTAGAATGATTTATTGCTGCTAAGGGTAGTGAAGGTTAAAATGATTCTATGGATGAAACTATCTCGCAGATCGATCGGTCTCAGAAAATTTTCCTAGGTGTATTGAGCGCATTAATTGTGCTTGGCGTTGTGATGATATATTCATCTAGCTATATCTATGCTCGAGATATTTATGGCAATAGTGCCCATTATTTTTACAGACAGCTATTATTTCTCTCAATATCTATCCCTATGTGCTGGGTTATTTCTAAAACAAAAATAACGTTTTGGCTTAAGTATGGATGGATTTGTCATCTAGGTGTGTGCTTACTCTTAGTGGGAACTTTTATTCCAGGCCTTGGAAACTTCGTAAAAGGGGCCAATAGATGGATTAGTCTAGGTTCTTTCTCGCTTCAGCCTGGAGAGATTGTTAAGTATTCAACATTATTAGTGGCCGTACCCTTCTTCGAAAACTTCTTTGATATGTCAGTTAAGGAAAGGTGGTTCAAGGGCTCACTATTGGCACTCCCTTTACTGCTACTTATTCTTCAGCCAGACTTTGGAACATTTACGATATGCTTTATCCTCATGGCCATGGTGTGTTTTCTTAGTTCATTCCCTAGAAAGATTTTTTATTCATCTCTAGTTGTTGGTGTATTGGCCATCGTGCCGATCTTATTGGCGAAACCCTATAGAGTTAGAAGGCTCTTTGCCTATCTTGATCCTTGGAAAAATCCTCAAACGTCAGGTTTTCAGATTATTCAATCCTACTTGGCCTTTGCTAACGGCTCCATTTTTGGGACAGGATTAGGAAATAGTAACGAGAAGCTTTTCTATCTGCCTGAAGCCCACAATGATTTTATCTTTTCCGTTATCGGAGAAGAACTTGGATTTTTAGGTGTATTCATTGTTGTAGCTCTATTTATGCTTTTGATTTTCTTCGGACTTCGCTTGGTTACAAAATTAGAAAAGAGATCATCTATCATTCTTGCCACCTCATTAATATTTGCTCTTGGATTACAGGCCAGTTTAAATATGGGTGTCGTACTTGGTCTTTTGCCTACTAAAGGTCTTAACCTTCCTTTCATAAGTGCAGGGGGATCTTCTTTGATTGCTAATCTTTTTGCGGTAGGTCTATTCTTAAGTGCTATTGTTCAAAGAAAAAAAGAGTTGAATTCTCTTAATGGTCATAATACTTTTGACCAATTCAGGTCATCAAGTAACAACTTCTCTCAAAGCTTTGAAGAAAAGCCTTTGAATACGATGACTAATGACAATAGGGCCACATCACAAGGTGAGCTCTTCTAAAAAACCAGGACTTTTCTTTTGAGAGTAAATAGTAAAGACGTATTAGTTCATTTCGTTGGAATTGGTGGCATTGGAATGTCGGCGATTGCAGAAGTACTTATTCAATTAGGCTTTAAAGTTCAAGGCTCTGATATTTCAGAATCTGCAAATGTAAAAAAACTCAATTCTCTTGGGGCTCAAGTGGCCATTGGTCATAGAGCTGAAAATCTAGGAAAAGCTACAGTTCTTGTCTATTCAAGTGCCGTTAAGCCAGAGAATCCAGAGTATAAAGAAGCTCTTGAGCGTGGAATTCCTATTATGCGAAGAGCTGAGATGCTCGCTGATATAATGAAACTTAAGAAAGGTATCGCAATCGCTGGTACTCACGGTAAAACGACAACTACAAGTATTATTACAACCCTGATGAAAGAAGCAGGGAAAGATCCAACTTATATTATCGGTGGAATTGTTCATAACCTTGGTGGTCATGCCCATGTTGGACAAGGTGATTATCTCGTAGCAGAAGCCGATGAGTCTGATGGAAGTTTTCTTATGTTAAATCCAGTAGCTTCTGTGATTACAAATATTGATGATGATCACTTAGATCATTACGGAAGCCGAGAAGGTCTTCTTAATGCCTTTATTCAGTTTGCTAATCAAATTCCCTTCTTTGGTGTTTGCGCACTTAATATACATGATGAGAAACTAAGAGGGCTTAGAGATCATATGAAACGTCCTTACGTTACATTTGGAATTGAAGAAACTCCTGAAGAGGTCGACTATCACGCAATCAATGTTGAACATCATGATAAAGGTGTTGATTTTGATTTTGTCGTACACGGTAAGAATCAAGGTCGTTTTAAATTGGCAGTTCCGGGACGCCACAACGTACTCAATACTCTCGGTGCTCTTTCAATTGCGCTAGAGATAGGGCTTGATTGTGAAGCCTTAAGGCAAGGCCTTTCTAAATATGAAGGTGTAGGAAGACGTTTTCAAAAAGTATTCTCTGAAAATGATTTCGAAGTCATTGATGATTATGCTCATCACCCTACTGAGATTTTTGAAACAATCAAAACAGCAAAAGAGTCACGAAAAAATAAAGAAGTTCTTGTTATATTTGAACCGCATCGTTATTCGCGAACCAAGACTTGCTGGCAGGACTTTCTTCACTGTTTTAATCTCGCCGATAAGGTATTGATCGCGCCAATATATGCAGCGAGTGAAGAGCCTCTTGCAGGAATCAATTCTGAATCTCTTTCAAACGATATCAATAAGCTTCATCCAGGACTTACTCAAACATTTACGGATTGGGATGAAGTAAAAAACTATATTAAAGAAAAGAAAGAAACAAAATCTATTCTCTTGGCCCTTGGTGCGGGCTCCGTTGGTAGAAAGGTTAAAGAAATTGTTGGAAACTGTTAAAAATATTTCTAAGCAATTTAAAGAAGAAGAGCTGAAGTGTTTCTTGGATAGTGACCTTTCTAAGTACTCAACCATGAAGTTGAGCGCCCGTGGTCACCTCTTCATTGTTCAAAGTATACCTGCTTTAAAGAAACTTCTTGAGTTATTAAAAGTAAACTCACTAAAGTTTCAAATGATTGGTTGGGGAGCAAACACGATACTCCCCGAAGAATTAGACCGAGTTTTAATTAAATTGAAACTACCCTTTGATAAATCTTTAATAACAAAAGAAGATGTCGAGTATGAGCTACCCGCTTCAGCTCCCTTAAACGTTTTAACTTCATGTGCTCAAAGGCATGGACTTAAGGGTTGGGAAGTCTTTACAGGCATTCCTGGCTCTCTTGGTGGCGCTATTTATATGAATGCCGGCACTAATTTAGGAGAAATCGGTGAACTTATCACTGAAGTGAAAATTCTTTCTCCAGATGGGCAAACTAGAGACCATAAAATAGTGGAAGGAGACTTTAGTTATCGTCATAATCACTTCATTAAAGAGAACGAAGTGATTATTTCAGCGAAAATAAAGCATTTAGGAATAGACTCCAAAATTGCAGAGGTGATTAAAACATATTTAGATAAGCGTATGGAAACACAGCCCTTAAAAGAGAAAACTTGCGGCTGTATGTTTAAAAATACCAAAGTAAATGGACGAAATGACGAGATAACTTGCAGGGCAGGCCTATATATAGATATAATGGGCTTAAGCGGCTTTGGATTAAAAAATGATTTAAGAATTAGCCCAAAGCATGCAAACTTTATGGAAAACAAAGACCATGCAAATAAGAGCGATGTTGTTGAACTCATAGACTTCGCTATAAATGAACTCGAAACGCAGTACGGAATAAAATTTGAAAAAGAAGTCCAGATCAATCATTAATACCATGAACGTGGCCAAAGGTGCGATGACCCTTGGTTTTGTCTTACTGGGCTTTTTCAGCGTTAATGAGACGGGGCATTCTGCATTAGGTCCGGCCAAGCAAAAGAAAATTAAATACAGAACTAACTTTGGATCATGCCCTTCACGATCTGCTGGGCAGATGACTTTAAAACTGATTAAGACTTTTGAAGAAACAGGTAGTCTTAAAAAAGTAAAAGAAGAGATCATTAATCAGTCCATGCCTGAGCGACATTTTATTTCAGATTATAAAATTAGCTATGATCCACTTAAGAATATGTTACGTTTCGATATGAATTGCCCAACTCCGCTGATGAAAGTTCAGATTTATAAGGACAATGGAGTGGATTCTTATGAGGCTATCTTAGTAGAAAGTGGTGAACTCTTTGATCCAACCTATGAAGTACTCCTCAGAACAGAAAAAAAATTATCTACCAATCTTCCCTATTTAGCGATCCCTGTTGGTGACTTGGCCCGCGAAACTCAGGATGAAATAACACGCGTCGTTAATGGTATGGATGAGAAGTTTAGAAGAAAGATTTCAGAAGTAATCCTCAATGATAAAGGGGAGTTAACAGTCATATTAAGTTTACGCGGTAACCCAAGTAGTGTCTTCATGGGTAAGGACGAATGGATCAAAAAGACCCAGAAACTGAAGAAGATTGTGAACTATATGGAATCGAACAAAAAGATACCAGCTATCATAAATCTTACAAATTCGAAAAAAGTGGTTGTCAAGTTTAATTCCAATCTTTAAAATTTTTAAGCATACTGCGTAAAGGCAGTTTGTGCCTGTGTGTTAGAATGAATCTAACTTGGTAAGTGAGGAAGGAATCTCATGGAAAAAAACATCGTTGTAGGACTAGATGTAGGAACAACTAAAGTCTGCACCATCGTTGGGGCTAAACACCCTAATTCTGAATTAGAAATTATCGGTATAGGTACCCATCCTTCCCACGGCCTCAAGAAAGGTTCAGTGGTTAATATTGATAAGACAGTAAGATCCATTCAAAATTCGGTCGAAGAAGCAAAGCTTATGGCCGGCGTAAATATTTCATCAGCTACGATTGGTATAGCTGGATCACATATATATAGTTTCAATAGTTCTGGAGTTGTCGCTGTTAAAAATGGCGAAATTTCTCAGGACGATGTTGACCGTGTATTAGAAGCGGCTAAGGCCGTAGTTATTCCATCGGATCGTGAAATCCTCCATGTCATTCCTCAAGAATTTAAGGTTGATAATACTGGAGGCATTAAAAATCCGGTTGGTATGTGCGGTGTAAGGTTAGAGGCCCATGTTCATGTGGTAACAGGTTCTATTTCCTTAATTCAAAATTTAGTAAAGTGTGTAGAGCAAACAGGAATTATGGCAGAGAATATTACCCTGCAACCTATTGCTTCTTCTAAAGCCGTCTTATCTAGCGAAGAGATGGAGATGGGAGTTATTCTTGTTGATATCGGTGGCGGTACAACGGATGTGGCCATCTGGAAAGAAGGAAGCTTAGTCCATTCTCAAATCATTCCTGTTGGTGGAAACCATTTTACTAACGACCTTGCTGTAGCGTTGAAAATTCCTCATGCCGAAGCAGAAAGAATAAAAATTAATCATGGATCTGTTTTAGCAGAAACGCTTAATCAAAGTAGTCATATCACTGTGCAAGGAATTGCGGGAACAAAACCTCGTGAAGTGCAGCTCAGTTATGTAGCGGAAGTTCTTGGAGCTCGTGCTGAAGAATTATTCTCATTACTAAGAGATCAAATTGATGACAAAAATTTAGAAAATGAAATCACCGGTGGGATTGTTCTTACTGGTGGAGGTGCCCTCATAAAGGGACTGCCCGAACTTGGGGAGTATATACTTGAGAGACCAACGAAAGTTGGTTATCCGGTTCCTTTTGGGGGAATGACCAATATTATGCAAAATCCAAAGTACTCTACTGTGTTAGGGCTACTTCTAGAGGATGCAATTAGCAGTAAAAGACCAATTACAAATCAATCCTTAACCGATGAAAGAGAATCTGATCTTATGGGAAGATTAGGCGATTCTCTTCGTTCTGTGTTTAAGGAAATATTTTAGTTAAAAACTAATAATTCTAGGGGGAATTATGTTTGAAATTTCTAACGAACAATCAAATGCGTTTGAAAAAGGCGCAAAGATTAAAGTAGTCGGTATTGGTGGAGGCGGATGTAATGCCGTTAATACAATGATTCGCTCTGGACTTTCTGGTGTTGAATATATTGTAGCGAATACTGATGCTCAAGCTCTCGCAGCCAACCTTGCGCCAACAAAAGTTCAACTTGGTGTTGAAATTACTAAAGGACTTGGGGCTGGTGCTAACCCAGAAGTGGGAAGAAAAGCTGCACTTGAAGAGTATGAAAAACTATCTGAAGTTCTAGAAGGAGCTGATATGGTTTTTATCACCGCCGGTATGGGTGGTGGAACAGGAACTGGAGCTGCTCCGGTTGTTGCTAAACTATGTAAGGAACTAGGTTGCCTAACTGTTGGTGTTGTAACAAAACCTTTTCTTTTTGAAGGAAGAAAACGTTTTAAACAAGCTGATCAGGGAATTCAAAACTTAGAAGAAAGTGTTGATTCACTCATTACAATTCCCAATCAACGACTTCTTTATATTGCTGGAGAATCACTTTCTCTTGTAGATACATTTAAAAAAGCAGATGAAGTTCTTCTTAATGCTGTAAGAGGTATTTCTGATCTGATTAATTATACAGGTCACATTAATGCTGACTTTGCTGATGTTAAGACTGTTATGGAAAATAAAGGTCTTTCATTAATGGGAACTGGAGTTGCTTCAGGACCTGATAGAGCTATTAAAGCAGCAACAGAAGCGATAAGTTCACCTCTTCTTGAAGATGTAACAATCGATGGAGCTACAGGAATTATTATTAATATTACAGGTAACTCTTCATTAACTATGCATGAAACTAATGAAGCCGTTACGCTTATTATGGAAGCTGCTGATGAAGAAGCTGAAATTATTTTTGGTACTGTTATTGATGATGAGCTTGAAGAAGACATTAAGGTAACTGTTGTGGCGACAGGTCTTGGTGGATTAGAGAGAGTAACGACAGCTTCTGCTCGTCAAAAGAATCTTGCTCAACCACAAAGAGAAGTTGCACAGAGCAGATCAATTGTTGAACCAACAAGAAATGAGTATCAACCTGCTCAACGAAATGTTGAAAGACAAACGGTAAGAGAAGAAGCACAGGCGCTTCAGAATCAAAATCAAGCTCAGAGTCAGGCGCAAAATATTGAAGAAGACAGAAGAGAGTATAATCAAGATTTTAAATTAGATCATGAAGTGACAGATATACCTTCATCTGTTTATGAGCCGCAAGAAGAAGCAAAGCCAGAAGCAAGAAATTCAACGCTTATGGAAAATATTCGTAATGCAGCTACTCAATATTCTGAGACTCACGGGACAGAAGTAAATCAGGAAGTATCTTCTCAAAATACGCAAAATACACAAAGAAGAGAAGAGAGAAGAGACGTCAGACCATCTCAAAATGATCGTTCTTCTTGGGAGTCAAGTAAGACTACAAGCAGGGCCAAGTCTATTGCAGAGAAGTTAGGATTTATTAACTTTGATGAAGAAGAATTGGATACTCCAACTTATCTTCGCAATGAAGACTCTAACAAAAGAAGAGATAACGAAGCTAATCGTCCATACGATGCTTAGTTAATTCTTAAATTCCCCCATAATGAAGACGCCACATACTCGTATGTGGCGTTTTTATTTGAGGTAAGTGACTCGAACAACCGGCCTTTCTCCAATAATAGATTGAAGAAAGCGTCTAACTTCAATACGTATTTGCTCAGAATGATCTTTGTTGTTCTTGTGATTACGATGAATGATTTTCTCAATAGATTGAATAACTTGTTCTTCTGTATGTACTTCTGGAATCGTGATTCCCGTTAGAAAAATATCAGTACCCAGCTTCGTGTTACCTTGATGAATTACAATGTTGGTAAAGCCGGCTTCAGCAATTTTTCTTCTTTCACGAATACTATCTCTAGAAAACACATGACCAGCACCGTGAATAATAACGGGAGCAAGATCTTCAGCATTGGGATTAGTTGTTACTTGATAGTTATCCACATTAAATGTGTCGTGATTGTGAATAACAGCTGTTTTTATATTTTCTCTCAGGCCTTTAACCCACGTTCCATGTCTTTCTAAGAAGAATGATTCTCCATGTATAGGAATAAAGAAATCAGGTGAATATTCATTGAAGAGCATTTCAAGATCTTTTTTTCCAGCATGGCCTGAGGCGTGAATAAGGCGATCAGAAGCAGTAATGATAGGACACTTTTGAAGTGAAATTTGATTTAAGCATTGAGATATTTTCTTTTCGTTGCCAGGGATTGATTTACTCGAAAGAAGGAAGCAGTCTTTATCATTTAATTTAAAATAAGAATCTTGCCCGTAGGCAATTCTTCGAAATGTACTTCTGAAGTCACCCTGACAGCCTGAAACGATTACCGTTAGTTTATCTTTCTTTTGATCTACTTGATCAATATCGAAAACTTTAACATCATCGGGAATAATATTATTATCCACTGCGGTTTGATAATAGTTTTTAACCGAACGACCATAGAGGATCACTTTGCGATTCGCTTTCTGAGAGGCTTGAATAATACTAATCATACGATGAATATTAGAAGCGAATGTTGTAATAAAAACTCGTTGATAAGATTCACTAAAAATATCTTCAAGAGCAGGAACAAGTTCCGATTCACTCGTTGTTTTTAACTGTGAGCTTGTTATATTGGTTGAATCGGCCATGAGGATTGAATCTGTAAGTTTAGAACGTAATGATTTTAATTTCTCAAAGTCAAAGTATGGCTCATGTTGTGCGAGAGGATCCACTTTAAAGTCAGAAACGTAGAAAGCACCTTTGCCCGTTTTTGGTGAAGTTATATGAATTCCAAATGTGTCAGGGATACTATGATTAACCTGTACATAGTCAAACTCTAGACCAACCGACTTATAAGTGACATCTGATTGAACTTCTAATTGATAATTTAATTTTCGTGGAAAGAAATCAAACTTGTTTCTAATAAGAGTTGCCGCAAATGGTGGAGCAATAATATGAATACCTGGGAAGTGTTCACATAAATGGGCCAAGGCTCCAATATGGTCTTCGTGACCATGGGTAATGAAAACATGCTCTGGTTTAGGAAGGTCTTTAAAATTAGGAATGAGGTAATTTATATTAAAAAAATCTTCAGAGGCGAAAAGAATACCGCAATCGATTATGGAGTGGCCTTGGGGTCCCTCCACAAGAAGCATATTACTTCCAATCTGGTCTACGCCTCCAATGGGAGTGAGCTTAAAAGTCATGAGAGTGGTACCTGAATTCCTCCTCTATCACAATTGGTTTCAAATTGAGTAAAAGCAGAGACTGGAGATGATGGTCTTAAGAAATCATTTAGCTTCGAGGCTAGAATTTCTGCGGCCACATCTGTTTCTTCACCAACGATAAAGTCGGCATACTGCTTTTGAGGTTCAAGAAACTTCTGGTGCATGGGACGAACTGTTTCATAATATTGATTAATAACGCTATCAAGGCTTCTTCCACGCTCTTGGACATCGCGATTTAATCTACGAGTAAATCGAATATCACTATCAACATGAAGGAAAACCTTGATGTTGAGCATATCACGTATTTCAGCATCAAATAAAGAAAAGATACCTTCAAAGATAATGACTGAAGTTGCCTTGGTATGGATTGATTCTTGAGTTCGACTAGAAGATTTGAAGTCATATACAGGGACACTAATATCATGCCCATTTTTTAGTTGATGGAGATGGTGACGAAGTAATTCCCAGTCAAAGGCTTCCGGGTGGTCAAAGTTCGGCTTTCCGGAAGGAGTGAAGTTCTTTGAAGGTTGAGAGGGTAGATAATAACTATCCATATGGAGAAGGGTTATAGGCTGGTCTACTAATTTGATAAGTTTTTTGGCAAATGTTGTCTTTCCAGACCCTGATCCACCAGCTACACCAATGAGCTTTGTCATTACGACTCCTGTTTTCGGCATTTTATGTCTAATTGCTTCCTATTATCCCCTGTTTTTACCTGCTTTTGGGCAGGATTAAAAACTTTTCATACAGGTGATCAAAAGCTAACACCTTGTGGTAGATAAATGACTGATTTTTCATTAAAAATATGAGGATAAAATGAATCAGCTCTATGTTGTAGAGGTCAATTTAGTGACCTTAAAGAAAATTGGTAAATACACCCGTGATCAAATAGATCAAATGGCCTTTCAGGAATATGAATCTGCTGGGAAGTTGGAGTATTCATTGGATGAGGCGCGGGTTGACGAAATATTAGGTGAAAAGGCTTATTGTGGTGGAGATCTTCCTGAGGATGTCTTTAACGATCTTGAAGTACAATTGGAAGGTGAAGCGACTGGCACTTACTTTTGGACACTTGAGAGCAAGGCCCGTCAGTTTGCAGACTTTTGTGAAAATGAAGGCATTCAATGTGTTGTAAAAAGCGTTGAAAATCAGGACTGGAATGAGAAATGGAGGGAGAGCTTTAAAGAAATTATTATTTCTGAAAAGTTAAAAGTGACTCCATCTTGGGATAAAGTAAGTGATAACATCAATGAGGTCTTTATTTATCCAGGAATGGGTTTTGGTACAGGAAATCATGAAACAACTTATCTATGTCTTAAGCTCTTTGAATCAATTGTTGAAGAACTTGCTGAAGGTGATAAGTGCCTAGACTTTGGATGTGGAAGTGGAATTCTTGGAATTGCTGCAGTAAAGAAGCTCAAAAGCTCTGTTGATTTTGTAGATATAGATGTCGATGCAATGGATAACTGTCTTATGAATCTGCAGCTAAATGAATTTGAATCTTATAATGCTTATCATGAGCTTGTTTTAAGAGATCGTTATGAACTCAAAAAAGAGGCCTTTCCTTTAGTTTTTGCTAATATTCTAGAAAATGTATTATTAGATGAGCGGCTACCTATTACGCAGTCATGCGCTAAGGGCGGATTTTTAATTATTTCGGGTCTATTAAAAGGACAAGAAGAGAATATTCTTAAAGCCTATGAGAATGAGTTTGAATTAATAAAGAAAGAAACTAAGGGAGACTGGGTAGCCCTTTTGACTAAAAAGAAAGCATGAGAAATATCTTTAATAAGAATTTAGATAAGAGCGTTGAGAAGATGATCATTGAAGATGAAAGTTTTCATCATTTTAGAAATGTACTTAGAGGTAAGAAAGGTGACGAGGTAAAGCTCTTTAATGGAAAAGGACTTGTTGCAACAGGCATTGTCTCGGATATGAGTAAGAAGAGTCTAGAAATAGATATCGATAATATAAAGGCTACTCCCCGCTTTCAGGCTCCACGTCTTATCATTGGTATTCCTAAGAAAGAGTATCTCGAATCCATTATTCGTTCGGCCATCCAGATTGGAGTCTCAAAGGTAAGTCTTGTCACTACAGAGTTTACTCCATGGAAGTATAAGTATTACGATCGACTTGAAAAAATAATGGAAGCGGCTCTTATTCAGAGTGAAAACCCTTATCTTCCAGAATTAGAAG
Organism: Bacteriovoracaceae bacterium; assembly: GCA_048266825.1. Taxonomy (GTDB): domain Bacteria; phylum Bdellovibrionota; class Bacteriovoracia; order Bacteriovoracales; family Bacteriovoracaceae. The sequence continues at coordinate 68,842 of JBLWYP010000007.1, forward strand.
TCTTCTCTTCACTAACTGAAGTTTTAAGTAATCAAGACCAAGGACAGATTCTTGCTTTCTCTACTGAGGTGGGCGAGGCTTCTCATTTAGCTGATGTAAAAGTTGAATCATTGTTGATTGGTCCAGAGGGTGGGTTTTCAAGCAATGAAGTGGAGCTATTAAAAAATACAAATCATGTAACACTCATGAAGTGTAATATTCCAATTATGAAAGCAGAGGTCGCAGTCCCCTTTGGACTTGGTCTTCTTTATAATAGAAGTTGATTACTCGATGCTGTGCAGAAATGTTGGCTATTGTTGTGAAATGTGTCATTATAGATAAGTACCCTATTTAGTTAGGTTTTTAGGTCATCGAAACGTTTGTATATGGAGCTTTAATGCAAAATCAAACTCATGAATCAAATAACAAAAAGAATATCTCTTTCAATATTGATGAGTTTGATATCGAAAGTTATGACTTTAAACCTGTTACTAAGGGACTTGGGTTTCACGGCGAAAAAGAAACAACGAAGAGTATTAAAGTTAGTGAAGTAAGGCTTAAGGCCAACCCCACAAAACCAAGAACAACATCAAGTACTTCTATTCCAGGCCATTTAAATAATGCCCCGGCTGCTAAGCCTTTGGGCTCAAGCTTAATGACAGGAATAGATGCCATTTATAATAGAGATAAAGTCGAGAAAAAAGAAATTGTAATTAATAAAGTAAAGAGCGTGAAAGTGAGTTTAAAAACTCCTTCATATATTGAATTGATGAGCGCTTATGTTTTAGACCTTATTCTTGTGGCGCTTGTGACAATGGTTTTGTTTAATGCTTTTTATGCAATTGTGTTTAAAGAAATAAATGTAATAGCTTCAATAAGTTTTATGAAAACGTCATGGGACTTCTTTACTGTATTCTTTGGATTAGTTTATATCTCTTACTTTACGATATTGGGACCTATTGATTCTCTTGGGAAGAAGGCCTTTTCTATTTCTCAAAGAGATGAAAAAAACTTGAACGAAAGAGTGAGTATTAAGCAGTCTTTTTTAAATGCTCTCGTAAGTCTCTTTTCTATTCCACTTCTCTTTGTTCCTATTCTTTTTGATTTTCATAGTAAAATATCGGGAATTAAGTCTGTAAAAATTCAGGACTAAAATGACTAAAATAACAGATGAATGTAGCTCCTTTTTAGAAAAAGCTAAGGGTAAGAACTTGGTCTTCACGAATGGATGTTTTGATATATTACATCGAGGTCACGTAAGTTATCTTAATTCTGCAAAAAAAGAGGGAGATCTCTTGATTGTAGGATTGAACTCAGATGCTTCTGTAAAGCGCCTTAAGGGTGAGTCAAGGCCGATTAATGATGAGCAGGACAGAAAGTTTGTACTTGAAAATCTAAAGGCCGTAGACTTTGTTGAAATCTTTGAGGAAGACACTCCTTTAGAGCTCATTAAGCAAGTTTGTCCTGATATGTTAGTAAAGGGTGGAGACTGGAAGCCTGATCAAATCGTAGGCTCTGATTTTGTACTTGAACGAGGTGGAGAAGTTAAAAGCTTAACTTTTATAGATGGTAAATCGACAACGGGTACCATTGAAAAAATTCTTGAAACAACAAAGTAAGTCCAGTGGTGCTCTCCCTTTTTATCAACGAAAATAAAGAAGCCTTTATAGTATTTGAGAAAAAAGATAAGAGCTTTCTATGCCTATCAAAAGATTCTAATACCCAAAGGCTCTTCCTTTATAGCGTTCTTGAGAAATACAAGAGAGTTACATTATTAAAATCATCAAAAATAGAAGTATCTCTACCCGATTTAAATAAGCATTATATAAGAAATGAAGATTATATATCGATTCAAAGATCTTATTTGAAGTTTTTAAAAGAAAAGCTTTCGATAAACTCGTCATCTCCCCTTTCATTTGAATATATTTTCAAGGCCTTAGACTAAGTACCTGATTGTTACACTCAACCTCTTGAAATTATTAGGAAAATTGTGCCGATTTCTATCAACTAAATAACATAGTCACCGATAGGGATATTGCAGCGTTAATTTGGGGTGCTGCAATTCTACGCTCAACATGGTGGTTGCGCTTAATAACAAACAGGGAGGATTTGGTATGTTACGAGGAGAATAGTATGGGTTTAAGAATAGCAACAAACATTTCATCAATGGCAGGACAGAGAAACTTAGGACAAGTAAAGAAAGATCAATCTGAGTCCTTTGAAAAACTTGCTAGTGGTTCGAGAATTAATAAAGCTGCAGATGATGCCGCGGGATTAGCGATTAGTGAAAAAATGAAAGCTAATATGCGAGGTGTATCTCAAGCTACAAGAAACGCTGGTGACGGAATCTCTTTGATTCAAACTGCTGAAGGTGCAATGAATGAAGTGGGAAATATTCTAACAAGACTAAGAGAACTATCAGTTCAAACAGCATCAGATACAATTGGTGATCAAGAAAGAGAATTTTCTGATCTTGAATTCCAAGAATTGGTAACTGAAGTTGAGAGAATTGCACAGTCTACAACATTCAACGGTAAGCAACTTATCTCAGGCGAAGGCGATGAGATGGAGTTTCAAATCGGAATTGGAAACGATGAAGAAAATGACCGTATAAAGTTTAGACCAGAAGAGCAATCAGTGAAAGCTGCTGATCTTGGTATTGAAGGAATGAGTGTAGCAACTAAAGGTGCTTCTCAGGAAAACCTCGATGTTATTGATCAAGCGATCAGTAAAGTAAGTGGGAATAGAGCACAACTTGGAGCGCTTCAGAATAGACTTCAGTCGACGACACGTAACCTTGAAGTTCAAAATGAGAACCTTGCTGCGGCAAACTCAAGAATTCGTGATACGGACATTGCAAGTGTTTCTGCAAAGCTCGCAAAAGAAAATATCCTAAGTGCTGCTGGTACTTCTGTACTTGCTCAAGCAAATGCAAGTGGCGGACAGGCCCTTCAGTTAATTGGATAATGATTTAAAAAATTAATTGAATACCATAGCCTCCGGAATCGGAGGCTTTTTTATTTTTGAATAATGATGAGATCATCTTCCTTAGGGCAGTCCAAAGTTTTAACCACTTCTTTATTATCATCTTTAATAATAAGCTCCTTACAAACAGTTCCGTTGAGGCTCTCATCGAGTGTATAAAAGCTTTCGCTTGTTTTATTAGGGGCAATGGCTTGATTGCTCATTATAGGATAAGTGTAATCCTTATCTGTATCTTGAGAATGGATTGTTATATAGGCATAGATAGGTGTGGATAAAGAATTTTTAATCTCAAAATGAATATTCTTAAAGCTTATATAGAAATAGGTACCAAGAACACCTATGGATACAGAGAATACAATAAAAACATACTTCAATATCTTCTTCATTATAATGATGGCCCATGAAATTTATCTAATATGGTCATTCATAACACAAATAAACACTTTTGAAACATGGCACAGGACGTGGCAATACATGAATCGTGCCAAAAAAATACACGATAAGTTACTGTAAAAACTAGTTTTTAACTTTTTTACTCAAGTATTTAGAGAGAAAAGCTAAAGTAATACCCGAGTGCGTCGATAGGTTTAGTGTCTGACAAAATATGTCGGAGATGACTAACAAAAACCCTGGGTAGGGTTAAATTAAGGAGTAAAAAATGGGCTTACGAATTGCAACGAACATTGCTTCACAACAAGTACAAAAAAATCTAAAGCAAGTTTCAAGTGAAGCTGATTCATCTTTAGAAAAACTATCAAGTGGTAAGCGAATCACTAAGGCTGCTGATGATGCTGCTGGACTAGCGATTGCTACTAACTTAGAAGCTCAGACTAAAGGTCTTAGACAAGCTTCAAGAAATGCGAATGACGGTATCTCTTTGGTTCAAACAGCTGAAGGTGGTCTTAATGAGGTTTCTAATATTCTAGTAAGAATGAGAGAGCTAACAGTACAAGCCGCTTCAGATACTGTAGGTGAGCAAGAAAGAGGATTCCTAGACAAGGAATACCAACAACTAGTATCAGAGGTTGATCGAATTAGTGAATCAACAACATTTAACGGAGCTAATCTATTAAATGGTGAAGGTTCTGGTGAAATGGACTTCCAAGTAGGTGCCTTCGCTGGAGAACAAAATCAAATTACCTTTGACTCAAGTGAATCTAATGCTTCTGCCTCTGCTATCGGAATTAGTGGATCAGGGATTGAAGATAAGGGTGTGGCCCTCGATTCAATTGAAGTCATTGATGATGCTATCAACCAAGTTTCTGGACAGCGTGCAACACTTGGTGCGGTTCAATCAAGACTTGAATCAACAGTATCAAACTTAGAGGTACAAACGGTTAATCAAGATGCAGCTAGATCAGTAATTCAAGATGTAGACGTAGCTTCAGAATCGGCTAAACTTGCAGCAAGTAACGTAGTTAAGCAAGCTGGTATCTCGACTTTAGCCCAGGCCAATGCTCTTCCAAATCAGGCAATGAGACTAATTGGTTAATAAACAATTAAGTAAATAATGAAGGTCGGGAGAGGGAAACTTCTCCCCCTTTTTAAAGAATAAGAATGGTACGAATAAAGTTCATTCTTATTTTTCAAAAAGGTCAAATTTAGATTTAGCAAATAAATATTGGGATGCATGTTTATTTAGCAATGTTTCATGTAATCCCATTAAGCCCATCCTCCCTAACGATGCCCGTCGTTAGGGAGGTTCCTTGGGGCTTTCTTCATTGTCTGGTATGATAAAAAAATGAAATTCGTATCCATATCAGATGTCCATATTAAAGAACCAAATGACCATGCACAGGAGTTATTCCTTCTATTTCTTGATAGTGATGAAACATCTCAATCTGATTATATATTTCTATTAGGTGATATATTTGACCTTTTAGTTGGTCCTGGCTTTGAAGTCGAAAAACGTTATCCAAAGGTATTCTCTAAAATTAAATCTCTTCTAGAATCAGGAAAGAAAATAATTCAATTCGAAGGTAATCATGATTTTCATTTTCAAAAACTAATCGATGAATTATTGAATCAATGGAATATAGATAAAAAGCAATGGTTATATAAAAATAAACCGGAAGTTTTTGATTTTAATAATAAGAAGATTCTCTTTTGTCATGGAGATGAAATAGAGATTGGTAATTATAGTTATAAATTTTATCGTTTATGGATACGCTCATTCTTTATAAAGTTCTTGGCCGATTACATTGTACCTTCTAAGTGGGTGCAAGCTATTGGTGACAACGCCTCGAAAAAGTCTAGAGAAAGAAATAACTATAGATATAATGAAGAACAAGTCGATATTGAAGTAAAACCCCGATTTAGAGAGGCTGCTAAAAAAGCAGCCCGAAAGTTTAGGGCAGAAGCTGTTATTTGTGGGCATTCACATTGCTTAGATAATTATAGCGAGAAAATTAAATTTTTTAATAATGGCTACTTTCCCATTACAAAAACTTTTATAGTGGGAAATGCGCAAAGTATAGAACTTGTAAAAGTATCAAAGACTAGCTGATACCTGCTAACTGATTGATTACCTGGTCTCTATCTGCACCTCTTTTAATCGAAACAAAACTAATCGTTCTTGTATTCTTATCTTTAGAAAGAGACTTCTTATCAACATAAATGATTTCATCAACGGCTTTAGCAATTTGGGCCAAGTGGGTAATGGCCAGAACTTGACCCTTTTCTCCTACTTTTTGTAAGGCCGAAGCAATTTTCGTAGCTGTCTCACCACCGATACCAGTATCAATTTCATCAAAGAAAAAGATATTTATCGTATCTTCAGATGCAACGATTTGTCGTAAGCAAAGAAGTATTCTTGAGAGTTCCCCACCAGAAGCGATATCTTTAATTTTAAAGAAGCCTTCGCCTTTATTCGTTTCGGCCATGAAGTTCGCTTGTGATAAGCCTGTTGGTCCAAGAGAATTGAGTTTAGAAACTTGAATATCAAAAGTAGCCCCATCCATATTTAACTCACCTAAGCCTGTCGATATTTGCTTGGAGAGCTTTTGGGCATTTTTACTTCTATTGTTATGGAGGTCTGTGGCCATGGTATAGAGCTTTTGCTCTAGGTTATCTTTTTCTACAACCAGATTATTAAAATGCTTTTCAATATTTTCGAGTTCAGTGATTTGCTCTTGGAAGTCATCAAGTAAACTCTTCAGCTCTGCTGTTTCTATATTAAACTTTCTCTTTAACTTTTGATATTGATCAAGTCTATCAAGTACATCATCAAGATTGATTTCATCGTCAACTTCAATATTTGTTTTTGATACAATAAATGAAAACTCTTCAATAGAAGAAGTTAAATTTTCAAATTCATTTCGTTGTTCTTCTGAGAAGAGATGCGAACATTTATCGAAAAGTTTAGAGCAATTTTTAGATAGATCTTGTAGATTTACTTCACCTTCAGAAAAATATTCTTTAAGTGTTTCTAAATTCTTTTGAGTTTCTTCACCATTGAGTAATTGTTCTTTAACAGAAATAAGTTGGTTCTCATCTTCAATGCTAGGATTAAGTGCCTCAAGAGCATGCATCTGAAAACGGATATAATCTTCTTTTTGTGATTTATTATTAAGGAGCTCTTTAATGGATTCTATTTCTTGAGTAAGAGTTTTGTATTGAGAAAATAATGTTGAATAAGAGCTTAATTTCTTCTCATTATCAGAAAACTGATCAAGTAAAAAAAGTTGGTAATCTGTTTGAGTAAGTTTTTGATTCTCAAATTGACCAACGAGATCAACAAATGTCTTACTAAATTTACTAAGTGCAGATAGTGGTGAACTAAAATGATTAAGGTATGATTTTGATTTACCTGTACTATAGATAATTCTTTTAATGACGACTTGATTTGTATTTTCTTCTTTAGATATAGGAAAACCGATTTCATCAAAATAAGTAATAAATTTTTCACCATGGACTTCAAAAACACCTTCAATCATTGCGCATTCTGCACCTTTACGAACGAGCTTTTTATCGGCACGGCCACCAAGGAGAAGTTGAAAGGCATCAAGAATTAAACTCTTACCACTACCCGTTTCCCCTACAATTCCATTAAACTTAGAATGAAAGCTGATTTCTTGATTTTCAAAAGTAGCAAAGTTTCTTAGAGATAGGCTTTTTAGAAATAGTGAAGGTTTCATTAGAATAATCTCCTACCTTGAGTAAATTTAGTTTTCAATGTATCAAAGTATGTTTTTTGAGGGTTTGCGATAAGCTTTACGTACTTAGTTTTCGATTTTGAAACTTCTACAATACAACGAGAAGGAAGCTCATGAACCTCTTGACCATCAAGGGTCAGCATAACACTTTCAGAATCAGCAGGTACTTTAACTTGAAGAGTCTGTTTATCACTTATCACGATAGGGCGATGAGTGAGGCTATGAGGACAAATGGGGGTAAGTACTAGGGCTTGTACAAGTGGACTGATGATGGGTCCACCAGCGGCCAAAGAATAAGCTGTCGAGCCTACTGGGCTTGAAATAATAAGGCCATCACCTGAAATATTAAAAATATTTTCTTCTTCATTATCAACACTAAGGCTGAACATTCTTGATATATCGTGCTTACTAATAACGGAGTCATTAAGAAAGTGATTCGAGAATAAAGTTTTACGACCTTTTTTTACATCGACCTTATAAAGAGGCACCTTAGTGATGTCACACTTATTGGCGATAATTTGTTCTAGGCCTTCAAAAAACTCTGACTTCGCATATTCTGTAATAAACCCAAGTGTCCCCATATTGACACCAAAGATAGGAGCTGACCTACGATCAGAGTTACGAGAAAAACCAAGCAAGGTGCCGTCTCCACCAAGTGTGATATTGAGGTCCATTGTATGGTGCATATCTCTTATAGATAAAAAAGAGATTTGTTTGGGAAGGGACTTAAGGATCTTTTTTACGCGTTCTTCTTCATGATCAAGAAAAGAGACATTGATTTTTCTTTTTTTAAACCAAGTGATGAGATTGGGCAGTACGCTTGTGTATTCTGTTACGGCCTTTGGTTTAAGGACGATTCCAACATTCTTTATATTAAGCTTCGCTTTACTCTGGCTCACTAGTTTTTCCTCTTATGAATGTGTCTATGGCACCATGTAAATCCTCAAAGGGTTTACTTAAAACTATACAGCCATAAGTTGCGGCCTTGGTTAAGACTTGTTGTGAACTATAGGCCGTTATAATTATAAATTTAGTACCAATTTCCTGAATATTATATTTTTTCTTACTCTCTTCTAGCACATCAAAGCCACTAATGTCTTGGAGCATTAAATCACTTATGACGCGGTCAAAATCATGATTACGAATGGTCTCGATTGCCTGATTTCCACTACTTTCCCATGTGACAGTACATCCACGCTTTTCTAATAAACGCTTCAGGCTTCTAGCAATTAAGGGTTCATCTTCAACAATGAGTATATTCATAGAGTTTCAAAGGGTAATGAGAGGGAGAATTGAGCCCCTCCTTGTGAACAATTACGGTAGGTTATATTACCATCTAGTTTTTGAATAAGGTTCTTGCAGATAGAGAGCCCAAGGCCAGTACCTACCTCTTTAGTAGTAAAGAAAGGGCTAAAGAGCTTTTCCTGAATTGTCTCGGGGACGCCGGGGCCATTATCATTTATATGGATGAGTATATTAGAATTTTGGGTTTGAACAATGACACGAATTTCAGATGTACGCAGTTCCTCTCCATATTTTTCTTTGAGGGCCTGAGCACTGTTAATAACCAAGTTAAAAATAATTTGTGAGATCCAAGTGGGATTAGAGTAGATGGTAATTGAATCCTCGCTACTCTCAATATGTTTACGAATACCACGTGTTTCTGATTTTGTAAGAGTGAGGGTTTCGTTGATAACACTAATTAAGTCAAAGTCTTTGAAATTATCTTCATCCTCATAAAGAGAGCTGAAGTTTTTAATGATGGTCTGACAGCGTTCACTATTATTTTTAATATCTGAAATAGTTTCTTGAACTTCTTCATCCATTTGTGAAGCATCAAGCATATCACTGGCCAAAGATAGACCAAATAGCGGATTACTAAGTTCGTGTCTTAAAGTATTTAAGAGTTCACCTAGAAGTGTTACACGATAAAAGTGATAGAGATCTGTTTCTTCACTAAGTGTTTTATCAAAATAAATACAAAGAGTATTTTTACCCGTAAGAGTTTGTTCTATCTTCTCAAAATTCTTTGTCAAAGATTCTCTGGAGCGATCAAAGGCATCATTTTTGAAGAGGTAAGACTCTGATCTGTCTTTTATACAAAAGGGAATAGGAAGTGTTTCTAAAAGGTCAATAATGTTAAGGTTTTTATCATCTTGACCAGAACGTAGTAAAATAGCATTTAAAACAGGATCTAAATGTTGGGTTACTTTTTCGAAAGAGTCACACTCTTCCTGATTTGGAGGGAGAAGGTCATTACGTCCTAAAATTAAAATTAAATTATAGCGAGTTCCTGTGAATGACTGTGCCTGAAAGTAGCCAATGACTTCGGTTAACTCTGTTGGGAATTGAGAGGCGAGAAAATAGTGACTCTTAGACTTCTTAATTGATTGATAACTTTTATTAAAAAGATCAACTTCGATTCTCTTAGCATGTGATTTTCCAGAAACCGTAAAGTAATTGCTAGAAGCAAAGGCATTACCTTTTTCGTGAGCGATAATCTGACAAGTTGAATAGCTCTTGAAGGCATCAAGAGTGAGTAGAAAGCTAGGAAGACTTTGTAGGTTGTGAATAATGTTATAGAGTTCTCTATATTCACTCTCAATGAAATAATCATTAATTTTGTCATTGTTATCTTGAGTCTTACGGATTTGTTTGAGTTGGCCTTGAAGTTTTTTCCTAAAAGAAGAATATTGTTTACGTGAGTTTTCAAGGTAGTTCAGATTTGTTTGCGCAAACGTTTTATGCCCTTTGGATAATTGGCGAATCCAAGAAAGCGCGCAGGCTTTTTGATCTTGCTCAAGGGTAACCTCACCATGAGTATGGGTGAGGTGTAGCGATAAATTATCTGAAACTTCTTGGAAATCAATACCTATTAGTGAAGGGTCAATGATATCTTCACTAATAAGCTTTATTAGTTGCCCTTCAGTTTTTTCAATGCTGGTACGATTTTGATCTTCCATTGAGTCAGATTATCGATTAATTCGTACTCGAGCAAGTCACAAAGCATGATGAGATCACCCTTTTCTTTAGCCGGAATCAAGGCTTTTAAGATCGAGAGAAGGTGAATATCAAGCTTTTGAATTTCGGGGCTGATATGTGAAGTGTCAGCTAAGTTTCTTTTGAGTGTTGAGTGTATTTTTGTAAAAAGTTGGGTATAGAGGTCCAGAATATCGATAACTTCTGTGAATTGATCATTGGCCAATTCTACTTCATTTTTGTTGTAGCATTCTGTAAGAAATTTGATTTTACGAACGAGAAGATCGATATATTCATTACATGAATCAAGAGCTTCATAAGCAAGCTCAAGAGAAGACTTGATTTCAAAATCTATTTCACTAAAAGATGATACTTTAGCAGTGGCCACTCTGAGCCCATCTTCAAAAGGAACAATTTCTCCATCAAGATTGATATTTACAAGAATATTCTCTTTAGAAACTTCTTTATCAAAGATAAAGGAGACAAGTTCATCAAGAGACTGATCTTGAGAAATAGAATTTTTTAAGGGAGATTGGTTCAAAGTTACCTGTGTCATGCATTACCATCCTTGGCGATTGCTTTAATTCCAAATTTCTTTTGGACATGATTAATTGTTTGCCCGAATAGCTCATAGAGAACAGAGCAAAGTGTAGCATTGTCATTATAAACGACATAACTAGATTCGCTCAACTCAACTATATTATCACCATCGAGATTAAATTTTGTTACCTTATAGAAATCAATGATTGGGACAAGTTCACTATAGGTTTGCTTCAGTAGTTCTTGAAGTCTATCCACTTCATCTATCTTATCTGCATATGACTTGATGAGTTCAACGTCTGGCTGTTCTTTAGATACTTCGATTAGAATGTAGCGTGAATACTTTTTCCCAAATTCACAGAGTTCGTAATACTGCTGAACTCCTTGTTGGAGGTTTTCAAGTTTTTGAAGGTGCTCACGAGATAAATTAGGAAAAGAAAGACGTTCTTCGACCTCTTCTAATTTGAAGGCAAGGGCCACTCTATAAATATCACGTATGAAGTCTCTAAAAAGAGGAGTGTCTTCGCCTAGTTTTTCTATTGCGTACCAGCCTGTACTTGTCTGTCCAAACTCTTGAATATCAAGTGAGTCTAGATGAAACGAGCTAACTTCTTTTATGATTTCATCCATTTGGATTTGAGGAGCAGTTGTAAATTTATTTAAGAGTACGGCCGTTGCTTGATAAGATAAATCAGCATGGCATTGATAGAAAGAACAAGGTGTATCAGGGAAGCAAGGGTAGCATTTAGAGCGTGGTGAAAGAACATAGCTATGAGGTCCATAGGGAGTTGTTTCAAGTGTTCTCACTGTACCTAGAGATATACTTAAGGTTGGAAGATTATGAAGTTTTGCGATATGCCCTAGTAAGGAGTCATGCCCTACAAAATGGGAACACTCGCCTAATTTATTATAACTTTCTTCAAGAGAAAGTTTTCCAACATGATTAAATATACGATCTGAATATCGACTTAAAATTCTACTTTTAGTAATAATTTGTACGTCATCTAGTTCTTTCTCTATTCCAAAGAGATGAACTTGAGCTGTTTCGTTATCTTTTAGAAACTTATAGATAACTTCAGTCCACTTTGAAGGCTTCCAGCGTTTTTTAGAGTCCGAGGCAAAGGGGTGTATAGCCAGTTGAATGAGTTCACTCTTTGGACTTTTTACAGGTGTTTCTTTAACTTTTGGAGGTACTCCAAGGATGTTTTTAAAGATATCAACAAGGTTAAATGGGCAGTACGGGCCACGCATAACCATAGAGTATACAATTTGAGACCATTGATCTTTTACAATAACTTTGTTTTGACTATCAACTCTTGTACCAAGCTTATGATCAGCATCTAGTAAAGTCGCCAGATAGTTTGAAGATTCACAAAATGAAAGATTGATAAGAACATTAATGTCTTTAAGACCAGGCTGATCTATCCACTGAGATATATTACTAATATAGTCACTTAGATTAGATGCAAAGAGAGTTTCAATGTCGAGTGGAATGATTTCATCAAAAACAGTTTCTAGAAGAAAGCTTAATGAATCAGCAAACTTTTTACGTGCGATAAGCTTTAGTTTGATCTCTGGATGAGTCTCTTTGAGCTCTAGTGCAGCTTGATAGGTTTGAACGAGGTCCCCAAGTCTTGTGAGCTGAATAATAGTGAATGTTTTATTCATAGAATGCTCCTTGCGGATAAGTTGTTAAGACTGTGCATCTTTTTCTGGCGTTTTCCCTTTGATAAGGCTGAGTCCGAAAAGAAATATATTGTCTTCACGCTCAAGAGCTTCGCCTTCTTGAAGTTTTCTTTCTACTTCTTTAATTTTTTCGATGATATCATTTTTCATAATCTGGCCTCAGTTGTTGAAACTTGAGAGTTGTTACCTTTCTCAAAGTTTTCAAGTTCTTTAAAGACATTGAAGCAATGCTGAAGGTTTGACTTTAAGTCGTAGAGTAAGTTTTCAACACCTTTAAAATTCTCATCTAGTGATGTTGCATTTAGAGACTCAATTCTTGCTCTAAAGAATATAGTCGGAAGAGCAGCAAGATCGTTATCAAAACAATGAGAGATAAGCCTTTCTAATCCCTCAACAAACTGACCCGCCTTTCTCTTATCTTCTTGAGTTTGAATAAGTCCTCTTAAGGTACTGAGTAAATCTCGAGTTAAATCTGAAAGAGCTTTCTTTTCAGCGTTAATCACACGTGAAACACTTCTGCGATCAAATCTTTTATAGATGTGCTCATAGATTTCACTGAAACTTATGTCTATTTCGTTCTCTGTATTTGCTAGCCTAAGCGTTACAGCTCTAGAGAGTAATCTTTTTATTTCATAGTCCTCTGAGTAAGGGCCAGAAACAGGTGAGAAAATAACGCCTGTACTTAAGGATATTGGTTTATAGACACAGAAATTTGAATTTAAGTCATCATTGAATTCGATATTTTCTTCAGATCCAAGTAGAGCTTGAATAGTGTGAAAAATAAGCTCAGGTCTTAGTTCTTTATTTGCAGTGATAACCAGATTCTTATCTTCAATCCCTTCTTTAAATACTCTAAGATTTGCAGGTCTGGAAATAACAGCACTGGCTGGATTTATCGTACCTTGTTTCAAGAAAGGAGCTTCTCCTAGAGAAATTTCGAGGCAAGGAGTGTTAACCAAGTCTGCGACATGTTTTACAGAAGTATCAGGAGTTAATAATAGATTGATACCTTTTAAAACACTTGGTAGGGCAATGAAGTCTGCTTCTACACTAACAAGCTTGTTGTCGAGTTTTGAATTAATTCTTTTAATGAGAGTTCTCTCATCTTCATTTGGAGCATTAAGTAATATCGGAACAATATTCTCAGAGCTAAGTAATAACTCGATTGTTTCTAAAAGCACGTTTTCGGGAATGTTTTTGGTTTCTGAGGCCGAAGCGATCTGAATACCTACGATGTAGCTGTTTCCGTTATTTGGTGTTTTTGTCGCGCGAAGTCTATCGAAATTGTTGGCTGCCGTTTTATCATGAGTCTGATTACTTTTAATTTTAACTTGATTTGAATGATGCCCCTCAAGACCACATAGATAGTGATAGGAGTCATTGAAGTTAAATGGAGTAAAAGGTGATGTTGTTAAAACATCATTTAATACGATGGCAAATGGGTTGGAGTGAGTAACACTATTTTTAGAATCAAATTGAATACCAAATGTTTGAGCATTTAATTTATTAGCAATATAAGATGTTAAGTATGTACTGACTAAATCATTTGAGTAATTAATAACACGATCATATTGATTTTCAAGGACAGTTTCGAGATTTTGAATAATTTGATTGAATGCCAGTCCGTCAGAGTAAATATTATTCTTATAGAATGAAATAATCTTTTTTCGATTAATACTATGTACGTTATCTACACCATTAAGGGTCTTGGCAGCCTTTACACTTTCTTCAAAACAAAGGATGTCGATCTGAGTGTTAGGGCTAAGATTTCGAATACTATTAATGAGATGTCCACTTTGAAAAAGGTCACCAAATTTCTTTAAGTTAATGAGTAGTATTTTGTCCATAATTTATTCCTTTAATACAGTGAGAGACTTTTCATCTCTCTTGAACAAGTTCAGCTAGTGCGAGGGATAAAAAGTCATAGCTTTGTAAAAAGCTTTTACCTTTTATTCGTTCAAAAAAATCTTCAGTCGTCTCGTTACGATTTTCAGATGATAAGTATTGACGAAATTCCTCTGACTGAATAAAGAGAACAGAGTCATCTATTGATTTTGGATAGCAGAAACTCATGAAGTCTTTATAGAAGCTCATATTTAACTGAAAAGAGGCTGGGTGAGGTATAACAGAAGGTTTTGTAGACATAAAGTCTACAAGATCTCTATCTTGATAGAACTCTTTAATGGAAGCGTAGGTTGTAATAACAACACTGTCTGTTACGGAGTGTGTTCTTAACTCTAGCCATTTATTTACGATTTCGATATTAGGTTCAATGACGAATATTTTATAGCCATTAGGATGAAGTGTTTTCATTTTTTCTTCAATTTGAACAATATGATAACCAAATCCAAGACCAAAAATAAGAATATGATTAGAAGCCTTAAGGTTTTCCATTTGATTGGTTACAAAGCCCGAAGCTTCTCTATCTGGGTTGTAAATAGAGTGGAGATGTACACCGTTAATGACAGGAATAGGTTGCTCAGACTTTGAGTATTTAACATAAAGCTGGTCTCGAACTATTCTTTGTTCTTGAGAAGTTTCCATGGACGATCCTTGGCCATTGGGTTTGGAGTTTGAATGTGGTTTTGTAGTTTCGCTTATCATTTCCCTCTTCCGTAAGGTCTTATGATGCTAAGGTCTCGGCCACTCATTGACCGGTTTAACACTTCTACTATTTCCTCATGAAAGGGGTACTTTTGTCAACAAAGTGCGTTGGTCACCTATTGAAAACTCAATAAAGCCGAGTGTTTACATCGGCTTTGAGGAAAATGAAGGGTATAAATTGCCTAGGATTTTACTCAGCTATCTTGATACATCATTAAGGTTGTATCCACGAAATGCCTGCTTTGACTTGAATAGACCTGCGAGGTCTTTTGTAATCTCATCCTTTGAATTATTGAGGGCCTCGATGATGATATCATCTTGATGGGCCGTCTTATCAATCCATTTTTGAGTGTCGAAAGCCCAACTCTTAATGAGATTAATATTTTCAGGATTAACTTCTTCATCAATAAGATTGTTAATTACTTTTTCGATATAAATTTGATCAGTAGATATGATATTGAGAATACGGGCTCGATTGATAGTTTCAAACTCTACCCCATCCCAGTCACCATGTTGAATGGCCTTGAGGATATTATTCGTGCTCTTAGACCCTTGATCTAGACGTGATGTAAACGATTGGAGTCTTTGAACTAGATTATCGATCATAATATCCTCTTAACTGAACTTACTTGGTCGACTCATTCTGAGCAGCACCCTTTTCTTTTCGAACTTGCTTAACAGCTTCAGCCCAACCCTCATAGAGAGTATTTAGTACTTGAAGACATCCTTCAAGGGGAGCTTTTTCAATTTTAATATTAGCTTGTGTAGAAGAAAAGAGAAGATAGTCATACAAAGAAGAAAGTTCTTCAGCGACTTGGCCACCAACTTTGAAATCTAAACTATTATTAAGTTCGATAACAATATCTTGGAGTTTCCCAATATATTCGCCCTTCTTAGCAATTTCTTTGTTGTCGATAGCTTCCATTGCTTTCTTGCAGTTCTTAATTGCAGCTTGATAAAGCATAAGTAGAATCTGCTCTTTACTTGCTGTGTGAATAGAAGTCTTTTTATACGCACCTAAACCATAACTCATTTAAGCCTCCTGCTTAACGTAATTATCCCAGTTGTGTGACTGCATTAGAAGGGGCGGCACCAAGTGCCGATAAGCCGGCTCCTTGTGACTGAATTCGCGCAATTGTACCTTCTAGCCGTGCAAACTTATCTTTTAAATTCTTTTCTTTTTGATCAAGCATTCGAGTTTTCTGGCTAATTCGCCGATCGATTTGATCTATTTTGCTATCAAGACCTTTTTTTCGACTGGTTAGAATTCCATTTGGAAAACGTAGGGCCATACCAACAAATTCATTTAAGTTATCAATGAAGCCACTTGTCTTAACTCCATCTTCTTTAAAATGTCCTGTTAATACTTCAGAAACGGACTTGTAGTCATTTGCGAGAGCAGCATCAAATTTCTTTTGATCGAGACTAAGTGAACCGTCACGTTGAAAGTTAATACCAATATCTCCAACTCTCTTGAAGCCTTCACTTGTTTCTACATCTTGAAAAATAACACGACGAAGTCTTCCTTCAATCGATTGAAGAATAATATCCCCACCTAGTGTTCTTGATGTATCTGAGTTTTCATCTAGTGTATTCTGCTCTTTAATAAAGCTAAAGATAGAGTTTACGGAATCAATAAAAGTCTTGATCTTATCCCCAACTGCGGCCGTATCTTCACTAATTTGTAGTGAAAACTCTTCGCCCGGTTTAGCTTTTTTTAGATCAATCGTGACACCTGGAATAATGTCGGAAACTTTGTTTTCTGGAACCTCGATTTCAAAGCCATCCAGCTTAATTACTGCATCCTGAGCAGGTCTTTCTTGTTCTAAGTAAAGATCTTGCTCGCCATCTACAAAATAGAAATAGGGGAAGTCTGCCTTTTGGCCGTCCCCTGTTTCATCAAGACTGAGAAGAAGTCTCCATGGAGTATCTGAGCCTGATCCATCATTAATGACGGTTGCATGCATTCCATTATCAGAACTTTTATTAATAAGTTTTGCGATTCCATCAAGACTCGCGTTATCAGAATCGACATAGATTTCGCGAGAGTCTCCGTTAGGAAGGCTATACTGTATATAACCAACACCGACGTAGCTTTCTTCTCTATCTTCAAAGCCTGAGCTAAGGCCCGAGGACTTTTGAGCAAGGCTGACAACTTCAAATTGATAATTGGCCGGACTGGCCAGATTCTTATCTACAGTAACGCCAACGATCTCTTCATTGGTCTCATATTTTAATTCTCTTAGTGATCTGGAGTTTCCATTGGCAAGGATATTACCTTTGAGGTCTTGAAAAAGTTGGGTCAGTTGATCCACTAGGGCTTTTTTATCCCCAATCTTCCCTTTACGGTCTTCCATTTTCTTTAATGGAATTTTCTCGGCTTCCATGATTTGTTTTACAATATCTTTTGGAAGTCCGGTGTTAATGGATCCGAATGAAATACCCAATGGATTTGCCCTCCTAGCAAAAGCCCATTATAGCTAGCTAGTTTAATATTATCAGACTCTAGAGGTAGATTGAAGCAGCGCAAATAGTTCCACACGGATGGGGTAATTTATTGATTTCGTTGCATCTTCTTTGAAAGGCCCTACAATAGAAAAAAAAAGGCCGGTATTTGGGGTACCGGCCTAATTAATTGTACGAGAACAACAGTTGGTCACATGTTGTACTAATATTATCGGGTAATATGGCAAATACTTTAGCCCCGCGGTCGGGAATTCTCTATTTAAAGTCAAAGTTCTTTTTAATTCGGGTAGTTACGTATTTTTCTTTTCTACTCCTACCTATTTGGATACCTAAAACGATGGCTGCAACACCTGTATTACAGGCGGTGGCGATCTCTTTATTCATCCTCTTTATATGTAGCCAGTGGTTCTTTCTGGGAAAAGAAATCGATCATCGTTTAAAGATTTACTTTAGGGTGAATAGTTCGATGGATAGATTGGTTTATCGAGTCTTTCTAGGAATGTTCTTTTTCTTTATTTATTTTAACTTCTTGAGCTATTTACCAGGCAAATGGATTTATAACGCATTCTGGATAACCTGGGTTTCTTTAGGGATTTTCTATTCTTGGCCAACAAGAGGAAAGATCATTAGAGAATCGATGACTTCAAACTTCACAGAATTTAGATATCTAGACTCATTTGAAAAGACCTTAGTTACTTTGATTCTTACTCTATTCGTATTCTCCATACCTGACCTTCCCACGATAAATAATCATGAGGCTCTAAAGCTATTCTTTGATCCTAATGAGCATATCTCTCCTATTTACTGGAATTTTTTAAAGGTAAACTACTACCCCTTTTTAAAGTATGATGACTTATTTAAATTGGCCTGGAGCTTACATTTCTACTTTGTTAATCTAGGGCTCTTTCTCTTTTCATTCTATGCATTGCTTAGATTCATACTTTCTAGAAGATTAGCACTACTTGGAATATTCGGCCTTCTATCAAGCTGGTCTTGGACCAAGATACTCGTCGCTGACTATGGTAGCTCTATGACAACCACTTATTCGCTTCTTTGGGTCTGGAGCTTATTGTGGGTCATTCGCAGTTCTACATATAGGACAGGTTTATTCTTTGGACTAGTAGGAATGTATGGAGTTCTCATTAACAAACTTTGGTTTGCGCTATGGATACCACATGCCATTCTTATCGTTTATTTTTTGAACGACAAAACAAATTGGTTCAAGCGACAGATGTTTAGATATGCAAGCTTTGGCTTTGCCCTATCTTTGATTATTGTATTTGCGACAACGACACGAAACTTTTCAATCATTAATTTAAATACAGAATACTGGACAGAAATAGCAACAATCTTTCAACGTAAAGCCTTTTATGCATTATCACCTCTAGGTCTAGTTCTTGGTCTGCTCATTTATAAAGACGTTAACTGGTCTCTATTGAAAAATTTTAAACTGGATAAGGATTATCTTCGTTACACAGGCGTATGTGTCGTTATTTTAAGTTTATTTAACCTAGTGACGGGCTCGGGTATTTTTGGAGGATTTTCCATTATGTGGGTATTAACTTTATTAAGCTTAATACCCTTAGAGCTAATATTTCAATCAATGAGCCGCCTTAGATCGAGTAGGAATATGATCTATTTGATCTATATTATAATTTGTCTGCTTGATTCTCACTTCGAGGGTCGTGTGAAAGTTATACTCAGAACGTTTGAGCAATGGTAAATGGTAGCATGCTGACCCTTTCACGATGATAGTTATGTTAAGAAATGCTTAAATTGTGAATAACTTGGCCGCAAATGTTAAAGAAAGTGAATATTAGTTAATGGTTATTTAGGCCTTGATAGGCTGCATCTTGTTAACTATCTGTTTTTAAAAGCTATTTTTATTACACTGAGTTAAAGGTTGACTCACTGTTCAGACTCTCGATTGTGGATAACTCGCGCTTTTTTGTGGATAAACTATTCAAGTCAAGATAAAAATAAGTTTTTTTAGAAATATATTAAGAATACTTTTCACAAAACTGTGGAAAACTTTGAAAATAAATGTAAGAAAACTTACATTGAAATTATGCATTATGTAGAGCGAATACTAGTTTGGAGGTTTCTCGTGGGCTTTAAAGTTAAAGATCACTATTTTAAAAAAGCAAAGAAAGAAAATTTTCTGGCACGAAGCGTCTATAAGCTAGAAGAGATAGATCAGAAATATAAAATTATGAAATCCGGAGATCGGGTCGTAGACCTTGGCTACCATCCTGGTTCTTGGACACAATACACTTGTAGGGCCGTAGGAGAGGATGGAAAAGTTGTCGGAATCGATATTAAGCCTATTAACAAAACCCTTACAACATTGAGAAATTTAAAGTTATTCGAAAAATCAATTTTTGACGTTACTAAGCCTGAAGATCTTGAGGAAGATGATATCTTTGATGTGGTTATCTCTGATATGGCCCCCAATACTACAGGGATTAAGTCAGTAGATCAGGATAGGTCTTTAAACTTAGTAGAAGAAGTGTTTCACATACTCCCCGTCTTTTTAAAACCAGGTGGAAACTTCGTTATAAAGGTATTTGATTCCAATCAAGCGCAAGTTTTTTTAAAATCTCAAAGAAATGTATTTGGTGAATATCACTTTTTAAAGCCTAAATCGACAAGATCTGTATCTAAAGAGTTTTTTGTCATAGGAAAAAATTATCAACCGTAATAAACTATTAAGTATGAAAATTAAAATTATAACGGCATTGATATTACTTTCCATTGGTCCTCTCTATATTTCGATAAATGATCATCTCGAAACAAAGAAAAGAGAAGAAGTTACTCGCATCAAAAACTATGTAAGAGGTTCTGTGAGCCAATTACTTACTAGTGAAGCAAAACTTCCTCAGTCACTTGTTTATGATGATAAAAAGATCGACCTTGAATTCACATTAGATGAGAATTTGCAGGGAAGACTAGAGAAGATTCTTAAACGCTATCCTTCAGATTATACGGCCGTCGTTATAATGGAGAATGCTACAGGAAACCTCTTGGCCATTGCAGGAATAGATAGAAATTCACGCAAGATAAACTATAGACTACCCTTTACGAGCACCCACCCATCAGCGTCACTTTTTAAGATTGTCACGACAGCTGATCTTCTTGAAAATAGTGAAGTCGACCCAACCACTAAATTTAGCTATAGAGGTAGAGGAACAACGTTATATAAATATCAGTTGAAGAACAAAATAAGTCGTTGGACGAGATGGATAAGTTTTAAAAAGGCGTTTGCTTATTCTAATAATGTTATTTTTGGAAAAGCAGCAATAAGTAAAACGAATGGACAATCCATATTCAAAACAGCATTCAAGTTTGGATTTAATAAAGACCTGATGAGTGACTTCAATCTTGGTCCGAGTCAGTTTATTATGCCAGAGTCTCAATATCAGTTAGCCGAGATGGCATCAGGATTTAATAAGAAGACTGTTATCTCCCCTGTTCATGCTGCAACAATCGCTTCGGTCGTTGCAAATGGCGGTGTTTTTCGAAACCCTAAAATATTGAAAACTGTAAAAATGGGGGAAGAAGAATATGAATATGAAGAGTCAGAAAGAACAATTTTAAATAAATCGACGTCTAAAGATCTCGCTAAAATGATGGAGTTTACAACTGAACGAGGTACCGCAAGAGCTGTTACACGTGGTCATATTGGACGCTCAATTAAGAAACACTTTATAGTTGGAGCTAAAACCGGAAGTATCACGGGAGGAACACCCTATGGTAAACGGGACTGGATGGCCTTATATGCAAAACCTGCTGCCGATAGTAAGTATGCTGAAGAAGGTGGAAAAGGGATTTCTGTTGCTATCATGAATGTAAATGGAAAGAAGTGGTACTATAAATCTTCCTTTGTCGCAAAACAGGTAATTAAAGCGTATATGCAAAGTTTAGAAGATAAGAATGAAGAAAAAGAACAATCAAAGAGGTTAGTCTCTAAAGGTTCCTAATGGAAACCAAAGAAGAAAATACATTTATTGAAGATAATAAAGAGTTAAGCGATATAGAAAGCGAGCATGAAGAAGTACTGATTAAATCATCATCTCGAAGATTGAAAACAAAGAGTTATTTTAAAGAAATATTTATCATATTAAGTATATTCTTTTGTGTGATTGTCTTTAGATCAATTGTCTATGAACCTTTTAAAATACCTACAGGATCAATGATCCCAACGCTTAGAATAGGAGACTTTATTCTTGTGAATAAGTTTTCATATGGTGTGAAGGTACCTTTTACAGACATTACAGTATCCTCCTTTTCGTCTGATCCTATTTACCTATTTAATGAAAAGCCTGTAGAAAGGGGCGATATTATAGTTTTTAAATATCCAAAAGATCCGAATATTAATTATATAAAAAGAGTGATTGGCCTTCCTGGTGACACGATTGAGATAAAAAATAAGTTTGTTTATTTGAATGGAGAAAAGCTCAAAACAATCAAACTTGATTCTACCAAGTACATGGAAACAATGGATGAAAAGTTCAGAGATAATAATCTCTCCTTCTATAGAACCTATGTAGATGGGAAGAGTTATGTCTATCAGGTTGATAACGATAACTATTTTGTTGTGAATGCTGAAAAGAAAACGGTACCCAAAGGGCAATATTTTGTGATGGGTGATAACCGCGATTTCTCCTATGATTCTCGTTTTTGGGGGTTTGTTCCTCATCGATATATCAAAGGAAAGGCCGTGCTTATATGGATGTCTCTTAATGTTCCTCAAGATGGAACAAAAGATATTGTTTTTCGTTCAGAGCGTATAGGGACCTCAGTGGATTAGTTCAACTCTTGTTGTCCCCTGATTACCCTTGATAAAGTCGAAGTTAACATCATCTCTAAAACGCTGTAATAGTTTATATAGGGATGATTTAAGAATTCCATCACCATGACCATGAATGATATCTACAAAGGGTAGATCTCCATTAATAACGTCTAGTATATAGAGCTCTGCTTGTTGCAGAAACTGATCTCTTCGCATACCTCTAGCATCAAGAGTCATAGAGCGGTTAGTATCTTCTGATTTAGAGACAGAAACACTAATAGTGCTCTGTTGTGGTTGGGCTGAGGCAGGACTTAGTCTTATTTGATTAAGAGGTTGCCAGATTTTCAGTCCTTTACAGTTCAGTTGAATTTTTTTGCCATTACTAGAGATGGCCAATATTTGTCCTTCTTTATTAAGTGCTTTGATGAAAACGGTCATACCAACTTCTGGCTTAACGACAGGACCTTTGTCGTTGATAACTTTTGATTGTTCCTGTTCTTGCTCAGGATTAAGATCGCTTAATTTCTCAGCAAGTTTAGTTACTGAGCGAGCACTTCCCTTTTTAAGCTTTTCAGCTTCATCAAGTGTCTTCTTTTTTAACAGGCGCCACTTACTTTCGAACTCTTCATGAAGCTTCTGCTTTTCTATTTCAAGTAACCCTTTAATAGATTCTCTTTCTTTTTCGAGACGTGAGAGTTCTACTTTTACGCTCTCCTGCTCTAGCCTTTTTTCAGATTCAATCTTTTCTAGTTGAGCAATTTTACCTTCAATTTGATTAAAAGCTCCGGAAGTATTAACAATATGTTGAGAGATTAATTTAGAACCAAGAACTTTTCGTTCAAGATTTTTAAATACTTCCTTGGCGTAACTTTTACCAGGTGAGCCCTGATGAAGAATATAAGTTGGTGTGCTGTTGCTGTCTTTAAAGCCCATATGTGCACTTTCTAAAAGATCATCTTTGAAAACCCATTGCTTGAGATTTTCATGGTGGCTAGAAATGAAGACAAGCACTTCCCTTTCTTTTAACTCTTTAATGATGGCCAGAGCAAGTTCAGAAGCTTCTAGGGAGGAAGTTGAATTAAAAATTTCATCAATGAATACGGCATCCCCTTTTTTGATATTTTTAAATAACTCTAAATAGACAATAGCTTCTGAACTAAAACTACTCAAGCCTTCTTGAAGGTCTTGGTTGTCGTGACTTAGGAAATGTATACTTTCACAATAAGGAATGATGGCGCTTTTTCCTGGAATATAGAATCCTAAATGAGGAAGTAGAAAAGATAAGGAAAGGCTTTTTAAAAGAACTGTTTTACCACCAGTATTCGGACCACTTATCAGTAGGCCGGAGTTCTTTTTGTCGAGGTCAAAATTATTTTTTACAGCATCTGATATGAGTGGATGAAATAATTCTTTTAAGTGTATCTTCTTTGCATATTTATCAATTTCAGGCTTACTAAGACCAAGCGTATGTGCCGCTTTTAAACGACCACTTGCGAAATCAAGATCAATGAAAAAGTTGAATATATCTTTAAGTGTAGAAGCTTCGTCTGCATAAGTATCAGATATAGATTTGTATAGCTTATGAACTTCTCTTTCGAGTTGAGCTTCCAGCTCCATTTTTTGATTGGCAACCTCTCTAAGTACACTAGGTTCAACAAAGAGGGTGTTACCGCTATTTGAACGATAGACGATTTTGCCAAGCTGTGAAGTATAGCGATCCGATCTTACAGGGAGTAAGTAGCGATCATCCACAATGTCATGACTTTGTGTTTGGAGTAATTCTTTTTTTGCCCATTCAGAGGTGATTTTTATAAGCTTTTCTCGAATAAGCCGAGAAGCTTCTTTAATCTTTTGATCAATGGGTGCTAAAATGGGATGTCGATAGTAGATAACACTTTCAGTTTTATCATCGAAGAGTTGAGGAATGTTTCGTCTGATATATTTGAACTTAGTATCAACCTCTTGTTTCGTGAGAGTCGTATGCCCCTTAAGCGAGAAGACTTTAACTAACTTACCGTACTGATTTATACACTTATAAGTTTGATAAATTTCTTTGGGGTCAAGAATCTGATAGCGAGAAAGTGATTTAAGAACTTTTCTAAAGGGAAGATCTGCATGGATAAACATTAAATGATCTTTAATTGGAGTATCCCAATTATCAATAGCGAGCACTTGATCTTGGTGGTAATAAAGAAGAGAAATCTCTTCTAAGGTAGATCTTTTAGGAGAGGCTTTAATAAAGTTCTTTGTTTGAGTAAAATGAAAGAAGCTCGAAAAAAGATCAAGGATAGCACTGAGATCCAAGTGATCCTTGTTCGAAAAATAATTACCTGAATTTACGGAAGTATCCATGAAACAATCTTTAAATAACTTAACACGGAAAGTCGAGGCATTTTCTGAGATTCTAGAAAATAAAGGTCATGCTGTTATTCAGCAAGCAACAACTTCACCTCATTTGTTATGTTTACAGTGTCGTATTCCAGGAAAAACTTATTACCTCTATCTAGGAAGAGGGGCTCAATACCAAGGTTTTGACTTTAGTTTTAAAAAATTACCAACCCAATTTAAGGTTCAAGACAAGTTTCTACAGTTCGCTCGACATTATTGGAGAGGGATGAAGATTGTAGACTTGGAGGTCTCTAGCAAAGATAGAGTATTGAGAATGAAAGGAGCAAAAGAATCACATATTCAAGAAATGATTTTCTTTTGGAGAGGAAGAGATTTGTTCTTTGTTCATATAAAGTATCTTGGTCAAAAAATTGAAGTTTTTAGAAGTTGGGAAGGCAAGGTTATTGAAGCATGGGGGGAGGATGAGGAAATCGATTTGAATCTCTTGTTTAAAGATCTTGGGTTTGCAGAAGTGGACTTTGGAAATAAGGATAGTGAATTCAACTTTGAAGAGTATTTAAAAATTGGTGAACAGGATGGACCCGAGAAGAAATCTCAAAAATATAGTAAAAAATTAAAAACATTGAAGAAAATGAAGGGTGAGCTTCTTCTTCTTGATGGTGTTGAAAATCTAAGGCCATGGACAAGTAAAAATCTAGAAGAAGTGCAATACGTTGGTGAGGGAAGATTTAAGGTGAGCTTCAGAGGTATTGAAGGGCACTATAAGAAAAGAGAATACTTATTCGACAAAATAAAAAGCTGGGAGAAATCAAGAAAGATAGTAAGAGATAGAATCAATAAACTAGAATTGGAAAAAATAAATAAGAACGAAGAAAGTGTAGATTGTATTTTTAAAAATCAGAAAATAATTCAGCCGATATGGAAATATGAAAAAAAGAAAACAACCATTCAAGGTCATCAGAACTATCTTGAAATTAATTATAGGGAAATAAAATGTTATCTTGGTCGAAGAGCCCAAGAAAATGACTATATTCGTAAAGAATTTGGCAAAAAAGAGGACATCTGGATTCATTTAGAGGGAATGAAAAGTGGCCATATGATTGTAAAAAATGGATCAACTAATCTTGAGGTGGAAGATTTAAGAATTCTTGCATCTGCATTAGTAGACTTAAACGGTATAGTAATAAATGAGATTCCTATTGTTTATACGGCTATTAAGAATATAAAGCCCGTGAAGGGAAGCCCTGGAATGGTGATATATAAGAAAGAAAAGCATTTAAAGCTCTATTTTGACGATCAGTGGCGGCAAAAGCTGTCTATTATTGATAGTTAAACGCTAGGCTGAGACAATAATTAAAGTTAAGAGGTGGACTATGTTGTTTAAAATACTAACTTTATTTTTAATTACGTCTTCTTTTGCTTGGGCAAATACGACGGTTACAGACTTTGATTTAATGTCCTACAGTCCAGTTAAAACAGGACTAAAAGATATTTACTGTGAGGTAAGGGTTGAAGGTCTTACTGAGCAAGTAAAAAAGCAATATGTAACAGTCAAGATTCGCGATGAAATATATTTTCAAGTGTATTGGATGTATCCAGGAAAAGTGGCCATCGAAGTGGAGGGTGTACCTCTTGGTTTTGAACAATTGAAGCAAAATCTAATAGGCTTAGTTATAAATAGAATCGATTATCTCGTACCACAAGACTTATCTCCGAAACTGAGAGGATATAATCTTAAAAGTAAAAAATCTGGAGGCTCTATAATCTTAGAAGGCGTAGATCCAACAAATACTAAGGCCATAAATAAGATTGAAGTTGGATTTGATAATCAAGGAATATTGAAAAAGTATAAGAGCTATAGCCCCCTAGGGTTTCAAAATTCGGTATTTGAATATGAGAAAAAATCCTGGTCAAAGAATAAATGGGTTTTAAATGAAGTTGAAGCAAAAATGATACAAGGACCACAGGTAACTGAAACGAATACTGAAATAAAGTATGAAAACGTTGCTGGTTTTGGAATGCCAGAAAAAATTGTAGTTAACACTAAACAAAGTGTTGTCGCACCAGGTAAGGAAGAGAAGAAAATAGAAAGAAAAGGTGAGAGTATAATCACCTTTTCAAACTATAAACTCAATGTTGGCGAAGCTCAAAAATTCTTTCGTTCTAAGGAATAGTTAATGCGTCTATGGACGATACTTCTACCACTTTTATTTGTAATTGGAGCTTGTTCTAAACAATCTCCAAGTGAAGTTGAGTCTGATTATGTCGATAGCATTAGTGAGCTAGAGCGTGGTGAAGCCTGTAGAGAGCTAAATTTAACAAAAGATCTATTAGAGCTCAATAATACAAAGAACCTATTTAAATGTACGACATGGAACGAGAAGTTTCCCGTTTTATATCAATCATTGACTAAAATTAATGTAGAGAAATGGAATAGATTAAGCCAGCCAGTAAATGAGCTCTTCTTCAATAATACGATAAATAGAGACTTGATGATTGATATCATTAAAGAGATGGATGAAAAGGAAGGCCTTGATGAATTTGCCAAGGTCATAACTTCTTTAAGTGACTCAAACTTCTTTGGTAATATTAACGATCTCTTTAAATGTTCGAAAGAGAATAATGATTGCGATCACGATAAACAATTAACAAGAGAAGATCTTGTTCACTTTTTTTCATTTTTTAAAATGAGCTCTGAAGACCTAGATAAAGGAAGTGATGTATTAAGTTCTTTTATCGAAATGTTAAGTAAGACAGAGATGACATTTTTTAAAGCACTCTCAAAAGACCTTGGCTCAGAAAAGTTTGTAGAATCAAGATATGAATTGGTGAATCAATTCATACTGAAGTTTGATAATGATAACTTTAAGGATGAGTTAGAGTTTTTACGAAATATATTTAAAAATAAAAACAGCGAAGGACAAAGCAAGCTTCTTGAAATTATTGTTAATAAAATGAACAAGGATGAGTATTCTTATTTGATTAACTATCCCGTCAATGTAGATAGCGATCAATGGAAAGATTTTAAAGTATTAGATCAATTACTAAAAGCCGATATTAAGTGTGAAGGTTTCTTAGGTGATCGAGCCATGACAGTCGATGTTTCGGAACATCTTAATGTTTTTATAAAAGAATTATTCGCCAAAGATCGGGATAACTTTTTTGCACAAAGCATTGAATCTCTTGGCGTATTAAAAACAGCTCAAAACTTATGTGCAAATTTTTCAACATACAGTACGAATATTATAAATCCTTTGACCTATCAAACTGAAGAGCACAGGCTGGACTATGTTAAGGCCGTTTCAAAAACAACTAAACTATTAATGTACTCATCTTATTACGAACTATTTGATTTTTTTCAAGATGCAGTTCCTGAAAGAGTAGAGAATAAAGAATTATTTTTAATAAAGTTCTTTTCTACGAATTATCATGTTTCATTTGTCGAGTTAGTAAGCTCTCTAAATGAGCTAGATTCAAACTTAATGGGCAGTGTTTATGATTTATTAACTGTTTTGGATGAAAAGACAATCAGCAATATTATTTATTATATGGAATGGCTCCTCGATAAAGATGATGAACAAATAAAGGCCCTCGCAAAAGTATGGTCTTCATTAAGTAAAGAAGGACAGTTTTTCTTTTTTAATTTTTTAGATAGCCATTATAAAGATGATATAGATGTAAGACTGCTCTTTAGCTTTTACAGCACACTTCTAGGGAAGTTTTCACCTGAAATTGCCACCGTTCTAAATGACTATATTGTAAACATTGATTTATCACTGAATTCATTAGAGGAGATAACACAATGGTTAGGTGGGAGTGAGCTTGTTGAAGATTATCGAAGATTTTTTTCAAGAGATCATTTTATTGAAATGATTAAAATCGTCTCCCGAGGAAATGTTGAGATTGCAAGTGAGAGCTACTTACTAGATTTTAATCCAGATCAAAAGCAACCTTTACCAGTTAAATTAGACTTAAATGTGATAACAACAAGTGATCAAGGAAGAGTAGATTGTTTAAATTCTATGAATGAAAATAGCTCTGACTTCTACGACCTTATAACAACTATACCTGCAGCGTGTGAGAAATATGTCGATGACAATGTATTCTACCAATTCATAAAAGAAGTGAATGTTTTAGGTAGTCATATGTATGGAAAAGACTATCGTTGGAATAGGTATTCTCTGTTTTCTACCGATATGATGAAAAGTGGAACCTTGTTGTTAAAGCATATTTCGCAAAACTATGAGTCTGCAGAGACGGAGGGGATTGTTGCGATAGTATCTTCTCTAAGTGAATATATTGAAAATATTGATAGACGCAATGACCTTGTAAAAACACTAGATATAATAAATCAATTTAACAGTTCTAAAGAAGTGTCATCCATTAGTGCATTTACAACTTTTTACAGTAGGAATGAGAACTTTAAGTACTTAAGTAATTTATTTGCTGGAACTACGGAACTTTTAAATCTCTCTTATGATTATCATGAAGGCTTAATGGATGAACAATTGTCTTTAGTGGAATTCAAAGAAGATCGTAATTACAATTGTGAAAACTTTAACTCAATGAAGGTTGGGGGAAGAGCGTGTCCATCTAAAGAGGAAGTTGTCTTTATTAAGAATAGTTTAATAAGTAAAATACTTAAAAAGAATGATGAAAATAAGCCGGCTTTGGACTTGTTGCTTGAAGTTTTTCTGCCAGCGAATGGCCTAAAAATTCCATTAGATAGTAATGATCAGGTAGTGAAAAGAATATCCATCGGTGAAACGTTTTCTATGTTGTATGACTTAACAAATAAAAGTGTTGCAGCAAACAGTACAAATATAGAGTATCAAGAAATACCTCGCGCTATAGATGCCTATTTTTCTGATGAATGGGAAATCGATTCTGATATGATGGATGATGCTCCCGAAGAAACCAATGTCTCAATGAATACAATGGAAAGAATAGAAACAGTTATTCGAGATGTCAGATTCGATGAGAACTATCTTGGAGCTCATTATATGAACTCTGTTGCAAAAGCCGAGAATTATGATGAAGTGGTTGATTCAAAATATTCTTTGCTAGGGTTCTGCGTTCCTTTAAAGTTTTGCGGAAAGTTTATGGATAAGGCGCAGCATAGATTAGGCCGCAATTCAGAGCGAACGTTTCCAGGCTTAATTGATGTAAATAAAGAAGAAAACTGGAAGTATGGGGATTTCATGAGGGCCTTATTGCAAGTTGTTGTAGCCTCGAGTCCTGATGACTCTCAAGTGAGTTCAGTCATTAACAGAAGAATATTAGGCATTAATATTGCGATCCCAATCTTAAACTCCAAAAAAGACTTAATTCATCATAATGGAAAAATTCTCACTGACTTAAGTATGGTAAGCGCCTTTTCAAATGCAGCTCGGGTCTTAAGAGATCGAGTAGGGAAAAGTAATGAAGAATTTGATAAATTTAAGTCATCAAAGAGATTAACTCGATTTGATAATTATTTTTTAAAGAATGAAAGATTGGAAGAGTTTACAGCGTTTATTAAAAATTTAATCTTGAAATCACAGAGTAATGGTCTCATCGATAGAGTTATAAGCTTCTTCTATGGCAAAGAATATACTCAACAAAGGCTAATTGAAAATATTGGTGTTAAAGTGACCTTATTATCAACATATATTAATGATAAGTCTTTGAGTGATGTAGAACATTTAAAACGCTATGAAGCCCTGCGAATTACACAACTAGAGCCAGTCGTTACTTGGATCATTGATAATTATGATGAATTATCTAAAGTGATTCCGCTAGAAGATGTATCTTTCTTAGGCGATGTTAATTACTTATTAGATCTGTTATTGTTTGAACTTGAAAACAAAAACACCCAAATAAATATATTAATCAATGAATTAAGTCTGTTTATTGTTAAAAATCAAAGAACAATAATTAAAGACTTGAATAAAATAGTTAATAATTCAAAGTTAAATGTCCTTAAAGATTCTATTGCAGCAGCTTCAAGATTATTAAAGAGCTTAGAGTCTTTTGATGAAAGAAGAGAACTTATTCTTTTTTTAGAAGACCTAAGAATAAATAAAAATGTGGACTTCAGTGCTATTCAGAAATGGTTTGCTATCAATAACGCATCTGAAGTTTGCTATTCTTCAAAATGTGAGAAAAATATTGCACGCTACGAAATTAATAAATTACTCAATTACTTATTGGAAAACAAGAGTTCTCGACTGTTCCAGTCGGTTAATTATGTCGCCCTAAAGAAACAAAGGGATTTTGATCTCCTCTTGAAGAAAATTTTCTCAAGCATAACAATTCAATAACAAATTAATCTTATATTAAGTTATTCTAAAGAGAGGCTTCGATCTGAGTTGTCTTTGTATAGGCTTATATACTTTTAGATGAATTTTCCACAGTGGAAAATTGAATGAATAGGCTTATAATACTTATGTTCCTAAAATTACAGAGGTTATAATTATGTCAACGGATGTTAGAGAAAAAGCAATTAGTTCATTAGACCACGCCAAGAAATATATTTTTGGCCAAGAAAAGCTTCTTGATTCCATTCTTTGTGCCCTTGTTTGTGAGGGACATCTTCTTATTGAGGGTATGCCAGGACTTGGTAAAACAATGTCAGTATCTACGATGAGTAAACTATGTGATCTTTCTTTTAAAAGAATACAGTTTACTCCAGATCTATTACCTTCAGACTTAATTGGAACAATGATCTACAGTCAAAGAACTGAAACTTTTTCAACAAAGTTTGGGCCAATCTTTACACAAATACTTTTAGCAGATGAAATAAATAGATCACCTGCCAAAGTTCAGGCTGCTCTTTTAGAGGCCATGGCAGAAAAACAAGTAACCATTGGAGATAATACTCATAAGCTCTCATCTCCATTTGTCGTACTCGCTACCCAAAACCCAATTGAACAAGAAGGTACCTATCCATTGCCTGAAGCTCAAATGGATAGATTTATGATGAAGATAAGTGTCGATTATCCAGATCTTGAGTCAGAGAAGTCTATATTAGATTTGGGGAAGAATTTCTTAGATGACATCCAAGCTACGTTATCTACAGATGATTTATTGTCCATACAAGAGCAGACAGAAGCAGTATATGTTGATGATAAAATGAAAGATCTAATTGTAAGAATTGTACATGCGACAAGACCAAGTTCGGATCTCTTTCTTAAGGAAAATGAAGGCCTAATTCTTGCAGGGGCTTCACCAAGAGCATGCCAATGGCTTTATAAAATATCCAAATTTATAGCCTTTTTAGATGGTAGTGATTACGTAGGTCCGAATCATTTATTAAAAGTTGTTCCAGATGTTCTAGGGCATAGGTTGATTTTATCTTACGAGGCGATGCTCGATAAAATAGATGCTCGTGATGTTGCCTTAAAGGTTGCTCAAAAGATTATATGAATATAATTGAAGTACGGAAAATTGTAGGACAAATAAAGACACAGCTCTTTAAGCAGAGTAATAGCTTCAGTATAGGTATGCTGAAGAGTCATTTTCGCGGTAGTGGACTGCAATTTAAAGAACATCGTCAATACACTCATGGAGACGATGTTAGATTCATTGATTGGAAAATACTTGCTAAGACTGGTGAGCCATTCATAAAAACATTCGAAGAAGAAAGAAATGTCCAGATTGCAGTTGTGATCGATGCTGGACCATCCATGCTTTATGGATGGGATGGCGTATCTAAACTACAGGCAGCCTTAGAAATTACCTGTATGTTATATTTACTCGCAGCAGAAACTAATGACACCATTCATGCATTAATCATAAGTGATCAAGTTATAGATATTCCACGTAATAGCGGAGAAAAAGGAATCATCAGCCTTATTTCAACTTTAAGGAAATTTGGAATAATAAATGAACATGGTGATTTAGTTTTACAGATGAAGGATACTTATTCTCCAGCAGCAGATCGAGAACTAGCAATCAAAAAACATCTTTCAAGAAATAGAGAGATCGTTGTTTTAAGTGATTGGCAATACTTACTAGAGCAAGTGAATTTAAAAAACTTTGTAGTTGATAAGAGAACACATTGCTTTAGACTCTTGGCGCCTTTGGATAAAGCCAGCAATATACCTGTTTCTTTCAAAGTTTCAGGAGAGGTTGGAGGTCCCCAAGGAATCTTTCAGTTTAAATCAAAACATAACGAAAAAAATGAACCACTAGATCGTATCGTTGATATCGATATAGATAAACGATACCTAGATCAATTCGTAAGAGAGATGATTTGATGAGGTATTTTTTAATAGTTCTCTTTTTTATATTATCAATATTGTCTACTTCTGCAATGGAAACAAAGGGACAGTTAGAGGTCGATACATCCAAAACTAACGGAGCAATCGTAGGAGAAAGTTATCCCGCTGAGTTGACACTTGTGCCTGTAGAAGAAGAAATTATAAATAAACAACTATTGGAAAATACCCTTTTCTTAGACTATTTCTATATAACAAGAGTTTCAAGTATTGAGAGATCTAAAAACAATTTAGATGCGCTGGTGGTTAAGATGGAGTTGGTTCTTGTTAAAAACTTCGAAAATCAAACGTTTAAAATATGGCCATTAGGATTGAAGAATATTCCTGTTAGCTTTGAGATAGGAAAAATTGAAAAAACAGAATTAATAATTAAAGACTTTATTCAGTTTGAGACAAACTTAGCGGCGTTAACTGATATTGATTGGAAAGTGATAGTCGTAATCATTATTATATTTGTAATCGGCTACCTTGTTTACAAGTGGCTGAGAAAAAGAAACCTCGTACGAAGTAATGAAATAGTGAATTTTGAACGAGAACTGAAAGTAAGTACGAAGCACTCAGATTTTGAATGGATTTATAGAAATAGAAAAATCCTAGGTAGTTATTTGGAGAATAAACCACAGGCGAAAGTTAGCTTTGATGAGCTGAATGCAGTGATAGAGGAGTATCAATTTAGGCCCAGCTGGAAAAGTATGGATATTTCAGAACTTATTTCAAAGAAAAACAAAGTAGTGGAGTATTATAAAAATGGAATTTAAATATCCTCTCTATTTTATAATTTCTGGGCTACTCGTTATAGCTTACTTGTTGAAGAGCTTTCAAATAGGTAAGAAACCAGAGTTCTTTATACCAAAGAAGTTTTGGAATAAGAAACTTGTCCCCTTACGATATATTATTATCCTTATCGGTTTGGTTGGTGTTTCGTTGATAGGTTTTTCCCTAAGTCAGCCTCGAACCCCAATGGGATATAGTAAGAATAAAGTAAAAGTAAATGACATATTTATTGTAGTCGATGTTTCAAGATCGATGTTGGCCGAAGACTTTCAACCTAACCGTCTAGAATCTGCAAAGAATAGAATCAGAGATTTCGTAAAACTGAGACCTACCGATAGAATTGGTATCATTATGTTTAGTGAAAAGGTATTTACTTTATTGCCTTTATCAACAGATCTTAAACTCATTGATCAGGTTATAAGTGAAATAAATGTGGGCTTTCTCGGTATGGGCACAAATATAGGAGATGCTCTAGGTCTTGCTGTTGGAAGATCTACGCAATCTTTAGCACAGAGTAAAGTAATCATATTACTTACAGATGGTGTTTCCAATGTTGGAAACATGACACCTTTGCAGGCTGCCGAACAAGCTAAAGAACAAGGTGTTAAAGTATACACAATTGGAATTGGTAAAGAAGCAGATGATGCGAAACTACAGGTTGGTAGAGGAAGTGGCCGCTATCAAAGGATACCTGGAGGAAGTGTTGATCTTGAAACCTTGGATAAAATAGCTGAAATAACAAAAGGGAAGTCATTTTATGCAAGTAATGAAAATGCTCTTCAAGATGTCCTTGAGGAAATACAAAAATTAGAAAAAACAGAGATCGAAACCAGCTCAAAAGTTATTTATAAAGAACTCTATTGGGACTATTTATTATGGGGAATAATATTATTTCTCTTCTCTGAGATTGTGATCCTATTTTTATTTAAGGAGGTTTTATGAGTCCTTCTCGAATAGAGTTATTAATTCCATTGATTATAGTATCTTCGCTTTTTGTAATTACTTTTTATCTAATAAGAAAAAAAATAGAAAGATTTGTTTCTTTAACTTGGTTTAAGAGAAGAACAACCATTTATAATGCCAGAAAGCTACTCTATATGCTGGGGATTGTGCTTTTATTGATGAGTCTACT
This sequence comes from Bacteriovoracaceae bacterium, assembly GCA_048266825.1. Lineage (GTDB taxonomy): Bacteria > Bdellovibrionota > Bacteriovoracia > Bacteriovoracales > Bacteriovoracaceae. The sequence continues at coordinate 103,543 of JBLWYP010000007.1, forward strand.
AGACTTCAGAGGACCAGAAGAAAAAATCGAAAGTGATATCCCTGATCAGAAAACGATTGTAATTATAGATAGTTCAGCCTCTATGCTCGCAGAAGATGTGCGACCAAATAGATTCAAGAAATCTTTAATCATGGCGAGACACTTTGTAAAAAAAGCATTTGGGCACAAGATTGCAGTAGTCCTTTTTTCAGACCAGCAAAAGAGACTGGTCCCATTTACTGATGATCTCGACTTACTTGATGCCAGAATCTCAGGATTAGAAACAATAGATCTTCAAGATGGAGGTTCAAATATTTCTCAGGCCATTAAAGAATCACTTGGTTATTTCAAGTCATCAAAAACGAAAGAAGAAGGTATTACTGGAAATATATTAGTATTTACTGATTCTGAAGGACATGATGAAGACTTTACGTTCTCTCTTCCAAAGGGAATTACTCTTGGAGTTGTAGGTGTTGGTACAGTCAAGGGAGCACAAATACCGTTGAGGGATAAACGCGGCGTATTCAGAGGGTATAAGAAATTTAATAATAAAGAAGTCATTTCGAAATTAAATGAAGATTGGTTAAAGAGTTTAGAGTCAAAAGTTCCAAATTATAAGTATTGGGTTGCTAACTCATATACCATACCAACCGACGAACTCATGTCATTTTTTAATTCGAGCTTTAATAAAAGGATAAGCAAGGGACTAACTACCGTGCGACCAGTTGAAGTTGAATATATTCTCATACCAAGTATGTTCCTACTTATTATCTCTTTTATGCTCTATCCATTGAAAAATTTTAAGTTTGTTTTACTGGTATTCTTTTTTACTGCATCAATACCCAAATATGCTGAAGCACAAGAGGAGTCTGGTGAGAGGCAGCTGTCTCCCGCGGAAATGGAGCAGATGACGAAAGTCTATGAGCAACTAGAATCTTTAATGGTAAAACATAAAGAAGGCCTGCTTACAAATAAAGAAAAAATGAGGATGGCCGAACTATTAACACAAAACGAATCATATGAAATGGCAGATACTTTATATAAGGAATCATATAAAGAAATGAGCTATCGCAATAAAAATAACTATGCAATTAATTTGATTAAAAATAAACAAGCAGAAATGGCCATAGCAGTCTTGTCTGACCTACAGCTAGAATTATCAAGAAATGATATCACTGATGAAGAATTAAAAAAAACTTTGAGACAGAATATATTGCTTGCATTAGCTGAAAATAAAAAACAAAAGCAAGAAAAGAAAGATCAAGAGAAAAAAGAGAAAGAACAAGAAGAAAAAGATAAGAAGAAACAAAAACAAGGTGAGTCTGGAGAGGGGAAAAGTAAGAAAGGATCTAAGGGCGAGCAGAAACCTAGTGATAAAGAGGAAGATAAAGAAAAGAAAAAGAAAGATTCTGAAAAAAATAAAAAAACAAAAGAAGAGAAAGATAATCAAAAAGAAGCAAAGCCTAAGAGCTTAAAAGAAAAGCAGAAAGATATTGAGCGAAAGAGAAAGATGGTTAAAATTCCTGGGCTAATAAAGCAGTTGATGTCAGACGATCGAGATCTACAAAAGAAATATATTGATACATCAACAGATAAACCAAAATCTTTTAAGAAGAAGGATTGGTAATGAATAAATATTTTTTGACAATACTCACATTCCTAATGTTTCTAAGTGTTAAAGCTGATGAGGTTGAAGTAAATATCGAACCAAGTAATCCTGTTAAGGGGGAAGTGTTTGATGTGAAATTTAAAGTTAGCTTAACCACTAGTGATAAACCCTATATTTCCTTTACTCCAGTAAACTTAGAAGTACTTGAAAGAGCGGCAGAGCCTGAATATCACTTCGAAATTCGAGGGGGAATAGGGAGAGCAAAAACAACTAAAACGTTAACTTATACTTATAAAGTTGTAGCAAATCGTGGTGGGAGCGCTTATCTAAAAAATATACTTGTTGAGATCGGAACCAATAAAATAAAACATAAGAATGTGGCAATTAAAGTATTATCCCAAAGAAAAGAGTTACCCAAAATATTTACGAGAGCTGAAGTAAGTAGTGATTCTGTTTTCCTTGGTGAAGGTGTCGATGTAAGATACTACGTTTACTCACTTTATCCCGTGATTCAAACTGAAGTGAAAGCTTTTCCTAAGTTAAATGGATTTATTAAAAGATTTCATAAACCAATGGATACAGAACAGGCCGTTCGTGTAGATGGTAAAGTATATAGAAGATCACTGAAATATTCTGCTAGAGTTTATCCTGAGAAGACGGGTAGTTTATCTATTGATCCTCTGAGGCTGGTTGTTCAGTATGCTGGAGGAAGTGTTAATCCATTTGGTAATTTAGGTTTTGGATTTAATCGGTTCAAAAAGAAAAGCTTAAATTCCAAGACAGTAAAGATAAATGTTAAACCTCTTCCTGTTGAAGGATTGCCCCCTTCCTTTACCGGTTTAGTAGGAGAGCACGAATTCAAATTAATAATGAATAAAGGAAAGTATCTGGTTAATGAGGCCGTTGAGGCTAAGTTAGAAGTTTCAGGCTCTGGAGCACTTGAGAAAATGGATGCTCCTAGGCTATTTGAAAGTAATGCATTAGAGAAATTTGATGATAAAAGTGATTTTCAAGAGGTTGGAGATAGTAGCGGAAGAAAAGTCTTTGAATATACCTATCTTGCACGGGCCAATACAGAGATACCTGAGAGAGAACTAGAGTTGGCTTACTTTAGTCCTGAAGATGAGCAATACAAAATCAAAAAAATTATTATTCCTGCCATGACCATTGGTGGAACAGCAGGTCCACAGGTCAAAAACAATACAACGGATACTTCAGACTTTAATCAAGCAGGTAATCTCTCAAATGATAGGATCTTTAGAGAGGTTCCTCCTGCGCAGATGATGAGTGCTCCATTATTTGACTTAAATTGGAATTCTATTCCAATGAAGTGGGTGACCTATTTAATATATGGATTAGTATTATTGGTTCTACTGCAGTTCGTTGAGATGATTTTTCGATCATTTAGAAAAGTTTCAACAAATAATGAGTTAAACCTATTGTATAAAACAGTAATGAAGTCTGGAGCGAGTTATCAAAGTATAGTGAATCTTGTTTTTATGCTTAGAGATAGAATGTCTAAAGAAGCAGATATATTTAAAATTATCGACGAGTCTTCATTGAAGAAAAGCGATAAGAAGTATTTTGTAGAACTTGTAAAAGAATTAGAGGCCAATACCTATTCTGAGGGTCAAAAGAAGAATCATAAAAATCTTAAGGCTAGCGCTATGAGAAACTTAAAAAAAGAGATAGAAAGAATCAATATGATGGATATAAAAGGTGATAATGAAAATGAAGGTCTTAAACTCGATAGTAGAACTTCCTGATAATAATGAATACGGGCTTATTGTTGGTAATTTTGATGGTGTCCATCTAGGACATCAAAAGCTTCTACGTGAAGTGTTTACCGAGTGTCAAAAGCGAAAGCAAGAAATGGTTGTTATAAGCTTTGTGCCCCATCCGTTAATTACTTTAAGAAATGAAAAATCCTTTCTATTGAATTCTTATGAAGAGCGTCGAGATCTACTTTCGGACTGTGGTGTGAAATGGATGGTTGAGGTGCCCTTTACAAGAGATTTAAGTATGACTGACCCAAGTGACTTTCTTGAAGATTATATATTGAATCACAAGCAAGTTAAGAGCCTGTTTCTTGGCCATGACTTTGCTTTTGGAGCAAATAAAAAAGGTGATCACAATTTTGTAAAAAAATATTGTGAAGATCGACCAGTTAGTATTGAGATTCAAAAGAAGTTTACTGCCGATACTGAAACATATTCATCAAGTCTAGTAAGAAGATTATTAAAGCAAGGAGAGCCAAAGAAAGCTGCCGAGCTTCTTGGAAGAAACTTTTTTGTATCTGGAAGAGTAATAAAAGGACTTGGACGGGGTAAACAATTAGGTTTTCCCACAGCAAATATAGATTTAGAAAAAGAGAGATTAATTCCAGAGTTTGGTGTCTATGCTACATTATGCACCTTTAGAGGTTGTACCTATCGATCTATTACAAACATAGGGAAGAATCCTACATTTGATGATGTAACGGGAATTAATGTTGAAACTAATGTCTTCGATTTTAGTGGTGATCTCTATGGAGAAGAAATTAAAGTAACGTTTGTAGATAAATTAAGAGATGAAATTAAGTTTTCTTCAGTTAATGAATTGATCAAACAAATTAAGTCAGATATTGCGACAAGGAAGACTTGGAGTGATTAGTCTTGGACTGCTCGGAGCAAATATATCGCACTCTCGATCAAAAGAAATGTATGAGGGAATAATCGGTGAACCTGTAAACTATTCTCTAATAGATATTGATAAAGAAATTAATATCCCTACCCTTACCGAACTATTTAATAAGTACAAACTTCAAGGTATGAGTATTACTTATCCCTATAAGAAGCACTTCGTAAAAGAAGTAAGTTATGAAGACCCTCTCATTAAGTCTCTAGAAGCTATTAATTGCATATACAAAACTGATGGTGTTTTTTTGGCCACTAATACTGATTATTTAGCAGCACTACACTTAATAAAAACTAAGTATATGTCCCTTTATGAAAACTTCGTTATTTTAGGCTCGGGAAATATGGCCAATGTATTTGAAGTAGCATTTAAAAAACTTGATGTGGACTATATCTCTTTTAATAGACGAAAAGATGGTGATCTCAATTTAATAGACTACCAAGATAAATTATCAGAATTAAATATAGAAGAATCTTTGATTATTAATACCTGCTCTAGAGATTTTGTTTTCAATCCACCAATTGCACTTAAATGTGGGTTTTGGGATATGAACTACAGCTTTTCTCCTCATAAGAAGCTTGAGCAAAAAGGTATGAAATACTTTGAAGGAATAGATTTACTTAGAGAACAGGCAAAAAGTGCACTCCAATTCTGGAGAATGAGTGCCCTCATTAAAAACAAGTAAATTAAAAATCCTTAAGACCCGATAACTTAGTTAAATCATATAAATGGACTACTATGTTTAGGAAAGAATTTGCAAATGTAATTTCTGAAACAGGAATGATTCCCGCAAAAGATATGCGGCCAATGGTTCTTGATAAGGACGGAAATAAAATCTCAGAGCTAGATCTACTAGATCTTGGCTTCTTTGATGATGTGAAGTTTGCAAAAGTTCTTGCTGAGAAATATAAGTTAACATTTATTGATTTAACAAAAGCAAAAGTAAAAGAAAGAACTATAAAACTTATTAAGAAAAGAGATGTTCTTAAGTATAGAGTTCTTCCCATTCAAAAAACAGCAAAGGCCGTAAGTGTTGCGATTTATGATCCTACAATTGTAGAGCTTAGACCTGAACTTCAGACTCTTTTTCAGCATCATGTCGAATTTATTCTAACAAGCTTATCTGCATGGAAAAAAATATACGGTAATGTAACGGAGTCGATTGATGAACTTCTTCATACTATTCATGAAGTAAGACCTGATGATGATACAGATGAAGATAACGTAAAAGAAGATGACGTTGGTGATGAAGTTATCATGTACGTTAATAAAATATTGGCAGAAGCTTTTATTAAAAAAGTATCCGATATACACATTGAACCTTATGAGAAATCTTTTCGTATTAGATTTAGAGTGGACGGTTCTTTAATTATTGCTCACGAACCTAATTTAAAATTAATGAGACCCATCATATCTCGTTTAAAAATTTTAGCTCAATTAGATATTTCAGAAAAACGTAAGCCACAGGATGGAAGAATTAAGCTTTCTGTGGGTGGGCAGCCTATTGATTATCGAGTGAGTTCTTTACCAACTCTATTTGGAGAAAAAGTAGTTCTCCGATTGCTAGATCAATCAAATCTTCAACTCGATATGACTAAGTTAGGATTTGAGCAAAAGCAACTTGAAGTTTTTCAAAATGGTATTCATCAGCCTTATGGTATGTGTTTGGTTACGGGTCCTACTGGATCTGGTAAAACCACGACTTTGTACTCTGCTTTAGCTGAACTCAACACAGTCGCGACCAATATTTCTACTGCTGAAGATCCCGTTGAATTCAATTTAGAAGGAATTAATCAGGTTAATGTGAAGAAGGCCGTAGGGTTAACTTTTCCTGCAGCTTTAAAAGCATTTTTAAGACAAGATCCTGATATAATTATGGTTGGAGAGATTAGGGACTTAGAGGTTGGTGAGATTGCTGTTGAAGCTGCACTTACTGGTCACCTTGTTCTATCAACTCTTCACACGAATGATGCTCCTTCGACAGTAACTCGATTACTGAATATGGGAATTGAACCATTTCTTGTTGTGGGATCATTGAATGTTGTTGTTGCTCAAAGACTGTGTCGAAAAATTTGTATGGAGTGCAGAGAGCCTGAGGAAATTGCGGAGGAAGAACTTATTACATGTGGGTTTGCACCAAGCTCAGCCTCAAAAATAAAACCTTACAAAGGTAAGGGATGTGAATTTTGTGGTGGCACAGGATATAAGGGAAGAGTCGCGATTTATGAGGTTCTTGAGATGACACCTCTTGTAAAAGAATTAGTATTAAAGAACGCGAGTTCTGATGAAATAAAAAAACAGGCCATCAAAGATGGAATGAAAACTTTACGAATGTGTGCTCTTACAAAAGTTGCACAGGGGTTAACAACTTTAGATGAAGCAATAGTTAATTCTGCTGCAGATAAATTTTAGGAGAAAACCATGGCCCAAGATAATAGTATTACGAAAACAAAACAAGTTGGGATTGGTGAAAATGTAAAGATTCAGCAGCTGTTTAAACTGATGGTCGAAAATGGTGGATCAGATTTACACTTAACTGTTGGAACATCACCCGGATTGAGGGTGAACGGTGAAATTGTTAGAGTAAAAGTACCTGCCCTTACGGCCGCAGATACTAAAAGGCTAATTTATCAGATATTAACTGAAGAACAAAAAAATGAATTCGAAAAAAATCTAGAACTTGATTTCTCTTTTGGTATTAAAGGGCTTGCTCGATTTCGTGCCAATGTTTTTTATTCAAAAGGGGGATGTGCTGCTGTATTTAGACAAATTCCTTCAATTATTCCAGACTTTAAAGCATTGAATTTACCAAATGTTTTGATCGATATGACGGATGTATCCAATGGAATGATTTTAGTTACTGGGCCAACAGGGTCTGGTAAGTCGACAACTCTTGCAGCATTAATTGATAGGCTAAACCAAAATGAAGCAGGACATATAATTACTTTAGAAGATCCTATCGAATTCGTTCACTCTCATAAAGGATGTATTGTTAATCAAAGAGAGATTGGTTCTGATACAAATGATTTTGGTCGGGCCATTAAATCACTGTTGAGACAAGATCCAGATATCGTACTTGTTGGGGAGCTTAGAGATGCAGAGACTATTGAAGCAGCTCTTACGATTGCTGAAACAGGTCACCTTGTATTTGGAACACTTCACACAAACTCTGCAGTTCAGACGATAAATCGTTTGGTAAATGTTTTTCCTGCAGATGAACAAGATCAAATACGAACACTCTTATCCTTCGTTCTACAAGGAGTTGTCGCTCAGCAACTTATTCCGAAAACTTTTGAACCAGGCCGTGTCTGTTCTATGGAAGTTATGAGAACGACTCCAGCAATTAGAAACCTCATTAGAGAAGATAAGATTCATCAGATTTATTCACAGATGCAGATCGGACAAGAAAAAACAGGAATGGTTACAATGAACCAGTCGCTAAAGAGGTTTGTTGAGAATGGTGTTATTGATGGTGAAACCGCCATGAGTTATTCACCCAATCAAGAAGAACTCGCAAAGCAGCTTGGGATGAAGTTTAGATCTATTTAGTCGGATCTGAATTTATGTTAGAATAAAAGAGTATTATGGCCAATTGGAGATATGAAGCAATTAATAAAGACGGTCGCCGTGAAGCGGGGACTGTGGATGCCCTAAATGCGAAGGAAGTTCGTAGGGTTTTGCGTGGACGTGGTTTAAGACCAAAGTCAGTAACTCCTCCATCTTTATTAGAGTTTGATATTGGTGAGTGGATGATTGATAACGGTCTGGCGAAGGCCTTTGGACCAAAAGATCTTCTTACTTTCACTAAGCAGTTGGCCATTATGGTAAATGCTGGTGTTCCTATTATTCAATCTCTTGAAATCCTTTATAAGCAGCAAAAACATCCCGTCCTGAGAAAGGCAATTAAGAAAATTGCAACCGATGTAGGTGAAGGTAAAACCATTTCCGAAGCTATGATGGATCAAAATGGCTTTAGTAAGCTATATTGTAATCTTGTAAAGGCCGGGGAAGCTGGCGGGATCTTGGATACTATTTTAAATAAACTTACTGTCCACATGGATAAACAAGAGAAAATTAAGTCTCAAATTAAATCGGCCATGACCTATCCCTTTATTGTTTGCATTATTGGTGCAGGGGTTGTCTGGGGTTTAATGGTATTTGTAGTTCCGCAATTTGTAGGAATGCTACAGGATACTGGCCAGCAAATTCCAGCCGTTACTCAGCTCGTGATTGATACCTCCGATTTTCTAGGGGAATATTCAATATATATGGTCCCTGGTGCGATAGTTTTAGGAGCTATTTTTAATGCCTATATAAAGACTCCGTCTGGAAAAATTATCTACGATAATCTATTTATGAAATTACCTATTTTTGGTGAAATTGTTATTAAGGGAAGTCTAGCTTCATTTTGTAGAACACTTGCAACCATGCTTGGTTCAGGAGTGTCCCTTGTCGATGCACTAGATATTTGTATTGAGACGATTGATAATGGTGTTATGGCGAAAGACTTAACTGGTGTTAAGAAAAAAGTTATTGAAGGTAAAACTTTAACAGAACCTCTTGAGAAAATAGAATACTTTCCGGCAATGGTAACTCAAATGGTACGTGTTGGAGAGCAGACTGGTCAGGTTGATCAAATGCTAGAGAAAGTATCAGATGTTTTTGAAGAAGAAGTGAATGAACTCATTGGAACTATGACCAAAATGATAGAGCCAATTATTATTGTCGTTTTGGGTGGAATCATCGCAACAATATTAGTTGCCATGTACCTGCCAATCTTTATGTCTGCAGGAGGGTAGCTCCTTGTAAGTGTTTGTAATTACTGATGATTTTTGTCGATTTTAGACTAAAGTAATAGCAATGTTTTGCCTATGAGTTAAATTATAAAGAATTATTGTATAATTATGCATAGTGAACAAGTTTTGATTTTGAGTTTTTTTGCGACTACTAACTATAAGTAGGGCAGGAGAATTCTGTGAATTGATCAAAACAAGTGAGCTGTGAATTTAAGGCGCCAAAGACTTATTCAAGAATTTGGTAAATCATTAACAAGCCTAAATCTTAATTTTAGGTTTAAAAAGGAGTTATGCATGAAAAATTTTTTCAAGCATTTAAAGCAAAAAGAAGAACAGGGATTTACACTTGTGGAGCTAATGGTTGTTGTTGCCATTATTGGGATTCTGTCGGCCGTAGCTATTCCAAACTTTAAGCGCTATCAAGCCAAAACAAAAACATCAGAAGCAAAGCTTCAGTTGTCTGCTATTTACTCAGCACTTACATCTCTTCAGTCTGATTATGATGCATTTGCGACATGTCTAGAAGATGCAGGTTACATTCCACCATCTGGTGGAAACTACTATGCACTAGGCTTTTCTGCTGATAACTCTGATGCAAGGGATATTGTTGCAGATAACGGTGGTACGTGTACTAATACAACAACGAATCCAAGTGGTACTCAACATCAGTTTGGCGCTAATAAAACAGTTGGGGGATATAAAGCTGCTCCTGGTGATCTTTCAAATATTACTTTGAGTTCACTTAGTGTTGAAGAAAACGCTGGTGGATTCACAGCTCCAGCAGTCGATGATAATGGATCATACTTCATTGCTGGTGCTCTAGGAGCTATCGATTCTGAGAATAATACCGCAGTTCTTGCATCTCAGTGGATTATCAACGAAAACAAGGCTTTGAAAGAAATTAATAAAGGTTACTAAAATTTAGAACATCTATTGCGCCTCTATTTGTCTTGCTTCGCAGATGGATAGGGGCGTTTTTTTATTTTAAAAGGCTTCCAATCTAATTTGGCTTTATATTTTCCATTTTCTAGTTGTTGGTATTTCTCTCCATAAAAATCTTTCAAAGCACATTTTTCATTATTGGCGTTTAAGCAGTTTAGATCAATTTCTGCTTTAAGTGCATATAGCTTCTGAGCATAAGATTTTTGTAGGCTCGAGCCTTTGGGTGCTGATCGATATAAATCAAAGAGAAGAGTCATCGCACTTTTTAAATCACCCTTTGTCGACTTGAGTCTTGCATAGAGGGTTGGAAGATAGCTTGGGGCTAGGGGGTTCTGATATATTTTCTGTAAACTGATGAGGCTTTTATCAATATCACCTAATTCGTAAAAATAATGAAAAGAAGCATTTAGATTCAAATAATAATCATCGGGGAAATGCTTAAGGCCTTTTTCGTAAATATAGAGGGCTCCTTGATCATCATCTTTGATAATACTTAGATAAATTCCTCCGTAGAGATAGGCTTCGTAAAATTGAGGATCTAGTTCTGTAATAGTGTTAAATCTGAGATACATCCAGTTTTGAAGATTATCTTGATCATAGTGTGTCGTATCGGAATTAAGTAGAGTCTCAATCCATAGCAGGCTGGAAAGTAATCTAGATTGTCCCAGAGAGGTTATTCTCAATAGAGTAGGATTTAGATTAATAGCTTGTTCTTGTAGACTGACATCGACTTTTGGCTTTTTTGTAACAGAATAGAGTGAGAAAATAATAAGAAACAAGATCACGATACAAGGAGCGAAAGTTTTAAACTGTTTAATGTGAAGGCCCGTTCTTGGTTTTATCGTTATCATGAATATACAATGTTATAAAGATAGGTATACTAAAAGCAATATTAATAAATCTTTCAAGTTAATTAAATGCTCTATTTTGAAAATGTTACTAAAAGTTTTAAAGAAGATTTCTGGAAAGAGCGCAAAGTCGTACTAAATTCCTTAAGTTTTCAGGTTGATGAAGGAAGCCTTTGTGGTTTTCTTGGGGCTAATGGTTCAGGAAAAACAACTTCTATAAAGTCTTTACTTGGGTTTATTGGCATCGATTCTGGGGAGATTCGATTTGACTCTTTAATGGGTAAAAATGAGAAAGAGACGAGATCAAATATAGGCTATTTTCCCGAACATCCTTATTTTTATTCCCATATGACAGGAAGAGAGTTCTGTACTTATCTTGGGCGTCTTCAAGGAGTGTCAAAGTCAGACCTTATACATAATATAAAGTATTGGTCTAATTGTCTCAATATAGAGTTTGCTTTAGATAATAAAATTAAGACCTATTCAAAGGGAATGTTACAGCGGCTAGGCTTTACATCTGCTCTTCTTCATAATCCTAGATTGATTGTATTAGACGAACCATTGTCAGGACTAGATCCTGTTGGCAGGAAAGAATTTAAAGATGTCATGGTCGAACTTAATAAAAAAGGGATAACCGTTTTCTTCAGTAGTCATATTGTGTCTGACGTAGAGGAGATCTGTACATCATTAGTTGTTATTAGAAATGGTGAAAGATTTTATGAAGGTAGAACAGATACACTTATTAATAAAGACTCACATACAGATCTAGAGATTGTGTTTAAATCACGCTTTCCTTTTGAAGCAATAGAAAAAGAGTTTGAAAATATAAAGTTACTTTTTGTGAATGATAATATTTACCGATGTTCAATTCCTATTGGTAATAAAAGTGATTTTTTAAAATATTCGTTAACTCAAGATATAGACCTTATAGAGATGATGAAAAGAAGGCCTTCTTTAGAAGAAATAATTTATAATACAGGCAGGAATTAGAGTATGAGGCAAGTTACATTAGTCGCAACTCAAACATTTAAAGAAATATATCAAAGTAAGATTCTCTTGAATGTCTTTATACTAGGGCTCGCTATTGCAGTTGCGATTTTTGTATCCTCTGAAATGACTTTTGGTACGCCGGCTCGAATTGGCCTAGATATTGGGTTGGGAGCCTTGTCCTTATCATCGATAGCGATTGCGATATTTATGGGCTCTACATTAATAGAAAAAGAAATAAAAAATAGAACCCTTTATATGATCATATCGCGACCCGTTTCGCGAGTTACCTTCTATTTGGGAAAGATGGTAGGTTTAAGTGCTATTCTCTTAGTAAATATTCTACTTTTATTCTGTTTTGTCATGCTTCTTTATTTTAGTGTAGGCGGTAAGTTTCATTACTTAATACCCTGGTCGTTGATCTTCATTTATTTAGAAGCCGTTGTGGTATTATTTTGTGTGGTATTCCTCTCTTTAGTATCTAATACTATCATTGCTGTTTTGTTTACTCTGACTATCTATGTTGCTGGTCATGCCGTTGAATCAGTCAAAGAGACTTCAATGTTTTTATCAGAAGGAAGCTTAAGTTACTTTGTAGAATACTATTCAAAACTGATGCCCAATTTATCAAAGTTCAATATCAAAGCTTTTGTTCTCTATGATGGAGCATTGAGTAATACTTATCTTTTCTCTAGTCTAATATATGGTCTTGTGTGGATAGCAATCTTTTCAGCGATCTCTATATTTATAGTGAATAGAAAGGACTTTTCTTAATGATCATAATGAGAATGTTTTCAGCCATTTTTGGTAGCATGATTGGAAGTTTTTCTAATGCCCTTATTTATCGATTACCTATTAAAAAATCGATCGCTGATGGGCGTAGTAAATGTCCTAGCTGTGATAAAACTATCGCATGGTATGAAAATCTTCCTATTCTCTCTTATATGGTTTTAAAAGGACGTTGTTCAAAGTGTGGATGGAAAATACCGATTAGTTATTTCTTGGTAGAAGTTGTAATAGCTATATTTGCTTTCTTTATTACCCCTCGTTCTTTCAGTCCTAACTCTATGCTGAATTATGCTTTTCAAATGTCGATATTCAGCTGTTTTGTAATTATTCTCGTTGTGGATCTTAAGCATAAAATAATACCTAATAAAGTTAATATCTATCTTGCGATCATATTCTTTCTCTCTGTGGTATTGAGTAAAAGTTATATTTACTGGGGTCTTGGTGCAGCTATTGGAATATTATTTCCTTTAGGTGTTACTTATTTATTCTATTTAGTTAAAGGACAAATTGGATTAGGCGGAGGAGATATTAAATTATGGGGAGCTCTCGGGTTATATCTAGGGCCAGAAGGAATAATTCAAAATATCTCTTATAGCTGTTTATTGGGCTCATTATTTGTTGGAATATTAATGGGGTTTAAGGTAGTTGATAGAAAAACTCTGATACCCTTTGGCCCTTTCATCGTTATTATTTCATTTATTCAAATTTTCACTCCAAAAGTAATCTCAAACTTTACAAATTGGCTTACGGTAACGATGTAGCTTAACTTTATCGACTATTATGAGCTTGAGTGCTTTAAAAAGCAGTAATTTCTTGAATTTACTGCCTTTAGATAGTTATAATTGACATTGACGCTTCGTTGTTTGGACTTTAGGGATCTTGATTGGATTTAGCAAAAGAAATTAAAAAGATTATCACCAATTTAACTTTAGGTAGTAAGCCTATTGTCGGAATTGATATCGGACTAAGTTCAGTAAAAATGGCCCTTATTGAAAAAAAAGGGAATGACTACTCATTGGTCAAGTATGCTTCAGCAATATTACCTGAAGGCTCTATTATTGAAGATGAAGTTCAAAAACCTGAAGAAATTGTGGAAGCGATAAGACAGGTTGCTGAAGAACTCGATGTGAAGCCTCTTGTATGTACTCTTGGAGTCTCAGGGCCAAATACTCTGGCAAGAAAGCTGCAACTTGCAGGTGGGACAGAAGAGGAAATTGAAGATCAAGTCCTCTGGGAAGCAGAACAGTATCTACCATTTGATATTGAAGAATCCAAAGTAGGTTTTCATTTAATAGGTGAAAATGAAGGTGGTGGGGTCGATGTTATTGTTGCAGCTGCTAAGAATGATACCATTCTCAACTTCAGAGAATTAGTAGAGCAAGCGGATGGAATTGTTAAAATTGTTGATCTGGGTATCTTGGCCGTAACAAATGTCTTTGAACTTGTTATGGGTGATGACATTGAAGAACCTGATCAAAGTTATTTAATTCTAGATATGGGGGCTCAGACTACATATTTTATTATATATAAGGCCGGCGTAATAATGTTCTCTAAAGAAATAAATGTTGGGGGAGTTATTATTACAGAAGAGATTCAACGCCAGATGGGTGTGAATTACTTTGAAGCAGAAGATTTAAAAACTCACGGTGATGAGAATGGGAATCTTCCGGAAGAAATTTTAGAAATTATAGATGATGTTGTTGAAACATTCTTTTCAGAAATTAAAAAAGCTATCGATTTTTACGTAAGTTCAACATCTGATGAATCTCTTGTCGGTTGTGCGGTAACTGGTGGTAGTGCGTTAATTCCAGGAATTCTGGAAGGGCTAGAGGCATTACTAGGAGTAGATGTAAGAGTTCTAAATCCATTTGATGCCATTTCTTATAAAAGTGGAGATTTCTCAGAAGAAGAAATAAATGAAATTGCTTATCGCGGTGTTCAGGTTATTGGTTTAGCAATGAGAAGACTATAAATGATTGAGATTAACCTAATTGAACAGAAAAAGAAGTTTAAGGCTCCAGTTATACTGGGGATTGATCTTGGTAAGCTGCCTCTTAAGAAGTTAGCAATTTCTTATGTAATAGCAGCCTATCCTGTTAGCTTTTTAGATGATCATTTTAAATCAGAGCTAGAAAAAGATGAGCTTGAGGTTTCAACTTTAAATAAACGCTATCAAGATCTGAGAAGAGAAATTAAAAAGAACGAAAATGTTAAAAGCCAATTGCTGGCCTTTAATGAACAAATTGAAAAGCTCAAAACTAGAACTGAGCAAGTAAATAAGATTATTAAAGCAAAAACAAATCCACGATATGTATTAGAGAAAATAGCAAGAACTACGCCTAATAATGTCTGGTTTAATAGTTTAGAAATTAATCCAGAGAATGAACTTACCATTGAAGGTGGGACAGACTCCTATACAAGTATTGGTGAGTTTATTGTGAATTTAAACGATAGCCCTTATTTCGCTAGATCACTTCAGTTAGCAGATTCAAAAACTGAAGAAGAGGACTTTAGTGGTAATAAATATAGAATCGAAAAGTTTACGATCAAGGGAAAGGTAGATATTTTCGATCCTTTTACTCAGGGGCGGTAATTTAGATATGATGGGATTAGTTCAGAAAATTCATCTTCTTATTTTAGCCTGGGGTGTATGGGAGGGATATCTTGTATGGGAAAACTTCACGGTAAAGAAACAAGAAATTGAAAACCAAATCCCTATCCTAAATCAAAGAATTGCTAAGGCACAAAGAGAGAAGAAACAAATTAAGGACTATCTTCGCGATATTGATGAAGCAAAACAAAATATTGAATTAGTTGCAGCAGAAGTTGAAAACTTACAAAGAAAGCTTCCTGAAACAATCAAGGATGCAGAGAATTTAGGCCTTATTAAAAAAATTGCAGAAGGCTTAAATATAAAAAACATTTATCTCTCACCGGGAATAGAAGAGAATAAAGGGTTTTATTTTACTAAAAGATACGAATTGTCAGCTTCAGGAACATATTTGCAAATGCTCATATTTTTCGAAAAAGTCGGAGTTAGTGAGCGACTTCTTAATATAAAGAACGTTGAAATTTCACGATCTGAAGAAAAGCAACGAGGCCGTTTTCAAATTGTAAATGCCAAGGTCACGATTGAAGCTTACCGCTATAATCCTGCACACAAAGAAGATCGTGGTATTGATAAAATTGAGAGTAGCTTTAAAGATGATAAAAAGAAGAAAAAGAAAAGAGTGAGAAAAAGAAAATGAAATTAATTTCAATTCTTACATTTAGTATATTCTTGATACTCTGTTCTACAGTTTTTGGACAAGAGTTGGACAAAAGTGAACTCAAAGAGAAGATGAAGCAGAGAATGTCGAAGATTCCTGTTTTCAATGAAAAAGAAACTTCAATTAAAAATCCCTTTGACTTAAGAGATCCCTTTAAAAGAAAAATGTTTCGCTCTGGAGAAAAGAGTAAGAACTTTGGTGGCTTCCTAAAAGATGGTAAGTATTCTAACCTTCCTACTATAAATGACTATCCACTTGGACGAATTAGAGTTGTAGGAGTTCTTTTGGGCAAAGAAAGAAGGGCAATCGCTAAGATTTCGAGTGATAGCAAAGGCGGTAACCTCAGTGATGAGTCTTATATCATTAAAGAAGGGATGACTCTTGGCGAAAATAATGCTGAAGTTAAAGCCATTGTGCCTGGCGGCATTGTGTTAGTTGAAAAAATTAGAAACGTTTATGATCAAGACGAATACATTGAAACAATCATTCCTGTTTCGTCTCCAAATATTGAGAGTAGTCGTAACTTATAAAAATCCTCTTAAAAGTTCGCAATATTTCTGCAAAATGTTATAATAACTACAAGATATGTCCTTATACTTATGGAAGAGTAGTTATGAAAAAAGGAATTTTTCAAGTACTAATGTGGGCTTTGTGCTTAAGCGTGTCCACACAAAATACATTTTCTCAATCCGAAGACTTCGGTTCAATAGAACTTTTACCAGATCAAGAAGTTGCTCCAAAAGAAGTATCTGCAAATATTTCTGCGATTAACTTTCAGCAGGCCGGAGAAGTTTCTGAAATTGAAATTGTTTTTGACAGTAACGATGTCATAGCAAAAAAATTCAATGTCTTAGAAGATAAGCAAATCATTTTAGATATTAAAAATGCCAAGGCCACGCAACGAGTTATGCGTGCTTTTGATACTTCAGAGTTTTCAGGTTCAGTAGTGTTTGTATCTACATATAAGAAACCAGGTTCAACGGATGATATAAGATTAGCTATTCAGTTAAGAGATAACGTTAGATCGGTTTTAAAAAGAAAAGCTAACAGAATTGTTCTCGAAGTTGAAAATAGATTTGGTGTATTCGATCAAAATGACATGAGCGCAGCCAAGAGTTATGAAGAGAAGGTCGCAGATGATGTATCTTCTGTGGGAAAATTTCTTGTTCCTAAATCGAACTCTATTGAAGACATATTAGAAAACTTAACGATGTCTGGAAGAAAGAAGTACATTGGCGATAAGATTTCTATTAACGTAAAGAATACATCGGTAGAAGATCTATTAAGAATGGTCGCTGAGGCTTCAGGCTTTAATATCATTATTACAGATGAAATTAAAAAATTAGCACCACTGTCTTTGAATTTAACAAATGTTCCTTGGGATCAAGCGCTTGATACTTTGCTTGGTCTTAACAAGTTAGTCGCAAGAAAAAATGGAATCATTTTAATGGTTCAAACATTAGAAACGGCCACTAAAGACAGACAAGCAGAAGCAGAAGCAAAACTTTTAACTTTAAAACAAGAGCCTCTCGTAACAAAAGTATTTCCCATTAGTTATGCTGAGACAAAAGAGCTCATTAAAATCATTACTGAGTATTTAACTCCAGAGCGTGGAAAAATTAATGAAGACATTAGAACAAACTCATTAATTGTTAAAGATACTCCTGATGTTATTGAGAAAGTTAGAAAGATGATTGATGTACTAGACCTTCAAACTCCTCAGGTTCTTATTGAATCTAGAATTGTGGAAGTTTCTGAAAGCTATTCCAAGTCTCTTGGTCTAGAAAATGGATTCGGATTTGGATATGACCCCATTGGTTCTCAATCAGGTATTGCATCAAGTTTGGGACAGGCTGTGACAGATGGTACGGCCAATAGTGGTCCTGGTTTTTCTTTTAACTCTTCAGGTGGTCAAATTGCAGGTACAGAAAACTTAGGTGTCATGCAACTAAGTGTCGGCCAGTTCGGACGTATCTTTGACTTAGACTTTAGACTTCAACTTTTAGAAACGGAGTCTAAGGGGAAGGTAATATCGACACCTAAAGTGGTTACTCAGAACAAGCAAAAAGCAACGCTTAAATCGACAAGAACAGAAGCTTACCTTGTTATTTCAGGAGCAGGTGATACAGCAACAACTGGTGCGGAAACAGCTGAAGCTGTCCTTGAGTTAGAAGTTACACCGCAAATAACAAATGAAGGGTCTATATCTCTGGCTATTTCTGTGAAAAAAGAAGACTTCTTAGAAAGAGAGAGTACGCAACTTCCACCAAACAAAACTGGAAATGAGATTCAGACAAACGTTCTTGTTGATAACGGAGCAACTATCGTAATTGGTGGTGTGTACGAATATAATAAAAGCGAAACGATTTCAGGTGTTCCTTATTTAAAAGATATTCCTCTACTTGGTTGGTTGTTTAGAAATCAATATCAACCTCAAACATCTAAAAGAGAAGTGATTATATTTATAACTCCAAGAATCATTAACCAGGAAGAAGCTGGCATCGTGGAGAGGAGTTAAGACTTGAGTGAAGGTAGCCTAAGTCCCATTATTGTAAAATATGAAAAGCTTTTGGAAGATGACCCAAGATCAAGATCATTTGCTCCTTTGGCCGAAGCGTATAGACAAGTAGGCTTGATCGATAAGGCCTTCGATGTATTAAAAAAAGGATTAAGATATAATCCAGATTACTTGCTTGGATATTTAACTCTGGCCCTGTGCTACTTTGATAAGAAAGAATATGGTCTGGCCTATACAACATTAAAGCCTCTAATTTCTCAAAATAGAGATAATCTAAAGTTACAGAAAGTCTTTGCAGAATGTGCAAAGAAAACAAATAACTTAGAAGAGGCCCTCGATAGCTATAAGTATCTTTTATTTTTAAATCCAAAAGATCGAGATATTGCCAATCATGTTTCTTTATTGGAAGAAGAGCTCCATGAGGAAGCGGTCTACTCCAGACAAGAGGCAGCAACTTTTAATGTCGATCAGCTTGAAGTTAATCCAGCTGATGATAAAGAAATTGATAACTGGGTACAGGTTGATTTAGCAAATAAGCAGCTGGAAAGTGAAGACGAAGAAGTTGATGATTGGTCTGTCGGAAAACCTGAAGAAGATCACGATCTACAATTTGATCGAGAGGAAAACATAGATAATCAAGATGAGATTATCTATGATCAGGAACACGAGTTCTCCCAAGAGATATCAGAAATAACTCCGTTAGAGCAAAATGAGGATGATAATCTCATCGCTTTTGAAAGAAAGCCTATTGAGGAACTGGAAAAAGAAATTACACCAGTTATAACGCATACTCTGGTCGATATTTATTTAAAGCAAGGGCATTACCAAAAAGCGAAAGAGATTTTAGAACAAATCTTGGAGGTTGGGCCAAAGTCAGAAGATGCTTTAAAGAAAATGTCTGAAATAGAGGTTCTCTTACAAAATAGTAACGAAGCAGATGAAGCTCCAGAGAGTAATCAAGATGAAGGTCGTGATGATTTAATGGCCGCATTTGATAAAAGCTTTGGTGAGGCCGATGAGGAAGCAAATGCTGCGCCGAGTGATGATGATAACTCTTTCGAAGATGCTCTTGATGATCTTGATCTCATTCTCTCCGACTATCTATCTGAAATTAAACAAAAACAACAAAACTTTCGAGACTAGATGAGCCAATTTAAAACACGTCTGTTCTGGTCAAGCGTTCCTTTACAATTCTAGAAAAACCTTGATACCGTCATGCACTATACTTAGATTTTAGGCTGTTATTCCTCATTGAGGATGAACTTAGTTGGTTTGTATGAAGGTATTAGTTTTAGGTGGACCCAACCTCAACTTATTAGGTCAAAGAGAACCTGAGGTTTATGGATCAGACACACTTAAAGACATTGAAAATTTTGTAAATAGCTCATTTTCAGATGAAGTTGTTGATTCTGTTTGGAAGCAGTCCAATCAGGAGTCAGAACTTATTGAGTGGGTTCAACAGTCACAAGCGAATGGATTCGACGCCATTGTAATTAATCCAGCAGGTCTAACTCATACAAGTGTTTCACTACATGATGCTTTGAAATTTTTTGAAGGTATTAAAGTCGAAGTACATCTCTCCAATACATATAAGCGTGAAGAGTTTCGTAAAGTAAAAATTACTTCATCAGCAAGTGATGGTGTTATTGAGGGACTTGGTAAATACGGATACAAATTAGCTTTTCAATATATATTAGATAAAAGGAAATAGGAGCATAAATGGATATTCAGACAACAGACCTTAAAAAAGGTTTAAAAGTAGAGGTTGATGGAAAACCCTACAATATTGTTAAATGTGATTTTACTAATCCTGGAAAAGGATCCGCATTTTATAAAGTGAAATTAAAAAACTTAGAAGATGGCTCCGTAATCGAAAGAACTTATAAGTCAGGAGTTTCTACCGGTATCGTTCAACCAGACCTTGATGAGTTAGAAGTTGAATATATGTATGGCGATCCAGATGGTTTTAACTTTATGGATCAAAAAACATTTGAAACCATTCATGTCGCGACTGATTATGTTGGAGATATGAGATTTTATCTTCAAGAAGGAATTAAACTATCTCTTCTTTTTTACAAAGGTAGACCAATCTCTATTGAACCACCAACATTCGTAGAACTGAAAGTGGTAGAGACCGACCCTGGATTAAAAGGGGATACAGCTCAAGGTGGAACTAAGAAGGCCATTATGGATACTGGTCTTCAGGTAAATGTTCCTCTTTTTATTAAACTAGATGAAGTTCTTAGAATTGATACGAGAACTGGAGAATATGTGGAAAGGGTTAATTCTTAACCTAAACCCAATGAGGTAATTATGAAATTAGATCACGTAAAAGAATTTGTTGAAATTGCTAAAAAATCAGGTGCTGCAGAACTAAAGTATGAAAGTGGTGATGCAAAAATCTCTGTAAAGTTTGTATCTGATCAGCCAGTTGTTATGCACTCTGCTCCAGCACAAATGATGTCTCCAAGTATGGGCGCAGCTCCACAGAGCGCTGCTCCTGCAGCTGCAAGCTCATCAAAGAATGATGGACTTGTTGAAATAACTTCTCCCTTTGTAGGAACATTCTATAGATCTTCTTCTCCAGATACTGATGCTTACGTAAAGAAAGGCGATTCTGTAAATAAGGGTCAACCACTATGTATTGTTGAAGCGATGAAAATTATGAACGAAATTGAAAGTGAAGCCACTGGAGAAATCGTTGAGATTTGTGTTGAGAATGAGACGTATGTCGAATTTGGACAGGTTTTATTTAGAGTAAAACCATAACGAGGTTTCATCATGGAATTTAAGAAAATATTAATTGCTAATCGTGGTGAAATCGCGATTCGTATTATTAGAACATGTAGAGAGTTAGGAATTCAAACGGTTTGTGTTCACTCAACTGCTGATGAGCATTCTCTTCATGTGAAGTTAGCTGATGAATCAGTTTGTATTGGTCCTGCTAAATCTTCGTTGAGTTACTTAAATATACCTTCAATACTTTCAGCTGCTGAAATTACAGGAGCCGATGCTATTCATCCTGGCTTTGGTTTTCTAAGTGAAAATAAAGAATTTGCTGAGCTTTGCGCTAAATGGAAAGTTACTTTCATTGGTCCAAAAGTAGAATGTATTGAAAAAATGGGTGATAAAATATTTTCAAAAGCTTTAGCCGAAGAAGCAGGGTTACCTGTTTTAAAGCCGATTAAAGTCAATGAGCTATCTGAATCAGAAATTAAAGCCCAAGTAAATGAAATGAAATACCCTGTTCTAATCAAGGCCTCTGCTGGTGGCGGTGGTAGAGGGATGAAGAGAATTGATCGTGATGAAGATCTCATGACAAATATTCAACGCCTAAAAGCAGAAGCAAAAGCTGGTTTTGGTGATGATACTCTCTTTATTGAAAAATATATTACTAACCCAAGACACGTTGAAGTTCAGATTCTTGCTGACCAGCATGGAAACGTTATTCACTTAGGTGAAAGAGACTGTACGGTTCAAAGAAGATTTCAAAAAGTTGTTGAAGAGAGTCCTTGTCCTGTTTTAACTGAAGAGAAGAGACAGGAGATTTGTCAATCAGCAGTAAAACTTGCCGAGTATGTTGGTTATGATTCAGTAGGGACTGTTGAATATCTCTATGATCAAGATGAAAAGAAATTCTATTTCATGGAAATGAATACTCGTATTCAAGTTGAACATCCAGTTACAGAAGAAAGAACAGGTGTAGATCTTATTGGCGAACAAATTATGTCGGCCATGGGTAAGAAGCTTGCTTTCAAACAAAAAGACATCACATTTTCTGGGCACTCTATTGAATGTCGTATAAATGCTGAAGATCCCGTAACAAATATGCCTTCACCAGGTAAAGTTGTACATTATCACCGACCTGCGGGCTTGGGTGTTCGAGTGGATGACTTCATCTATTCTGGGTACAAAGTAACTCCTTTTTATGACTCAATGATTGCAAAAGTAATCGTTCATGCAAACGATCGTGATACTTGTATTAAGAGAATGATTCGTGCTTTGGACGAAGCCGTCATTGAAGGAATTCGTACGAATAGAGAACTACATCTACGTATTCTTCAAGATGAAGACTTTAGAGGCAATAATTACTCAACCAATTTTTTAACAGAGAAAATGCAGTAAAATTAAGGAGTTAACTATAACTCTTTAATGGGTTTCCAAGGATGGAGACATTGAGTATTTTTGAAGAAGCAAAAATTGTTTTAAAGAAAAATAACTATCTTGAAGCAGCAAGGTTATTTGAAGAGGCCATCATTTCTGATGGCCTATCTCTAGCTGATCAAATATTTGCCTGGGAAAAAATCAGGCAAATCTATCAAAATCTTAATAAAAATTTCTCTCTACAATCTCAGCTTAAAATGGCCGCAACTTACAAAGATGCTAAGGAAAGTAGTAAAGGAAAAGTTCTACTCTACGAACTCTTTGAACAAACTCGTGAAGCTTACTTTTTAAAAGAGGCGTACGACTGCTGTATAGAAAGTGGAAATATAAAAGAAAGTAGAGTAATCGCGAATAAATATTTAAAAATTCTTATTAATGAAAAAAGACCCAATGACATTTATTCATTTCTTAAGACGAATGAAGAACGTTTGAACCAGTCAGAGTTGATGCTTTGGAGAATAGAAGCACATTTAATGGAAGGCAATCGAGAAGAAGTAGTAAGAGAATATAAAGCTTTAGATGAAAATGATCATAGAGGTATATTTATTCTTCAAGAGCTTATACGTTATGCTGAAAGGAAGACTCATTTTTGGCAGTCTCATAAAGAGTTATTAGATATTTTGCTGACGAAGATGAGTACAGATGGAGCGATTTTAATACTTAGTAAAAAACAAACAGCTAAATTGATACTCAATATTTGGATGGAGAAGGTAATTGATCAAGAGCTTCTCTTGAAGACAATGAAGGTATGTGATCGGTATCAATTAAATTTCATTGGTCGTGCTATCGCGAGCTACCTTGAAGACTATAAACTTGCCGATACTTTTGAAAAGAGGATTCCACAGGACTTACTCTTAGAAGATATCGATTTAGCACGAGACCTCTTTGATAGTGACGAAACATCAGATGAAGTTATATTGGTCAGAAATATTGATTTCCTCAAAACGATGGGACGTAATGAGGAAGTTGAGAGAGAGCTAGAGAAATTAAAAAAAATTAATCCTGAACATCCTTATGTAAGTAATAATAAGGGCAATGTTGAAAGCAGGAACCCTGAAGAAATTTTTAAGAATCTCTTAGCAGAAGTATCAACCTATTCAAAAAATAATAAAGAAAAGATTGAGATAGATGCCTATAGGTCGATGGCCAACTATTATGATAAAGAGTATGTGCAGAATAATTATGAAGATATGATTATTGGTTTAAATCTACTTAATCTACCTGCTGTTGCTCTTCAGCTATCAGAGATGGTCGATAGTGAAGCTTTGAATGAAGAAGATAATATTAACTTAGAATATCTAAAGCTAGAAACCTTAATGATTCTAGAAGAATATTTTAAAGTCCGGGATATTGTTGAAGATATGCTGGGTAAGTATCCCGTAAAAGGGGATGAGTTATATTCACTATTGTATCTACGAGCAGAAGCATACTTAAATTTAGGCCAATATGAGAATGCGTATAATTCGTTTAATGAAATTAAAGCATTGAAAAGCTCATATAGGTTAGTAAATCAAAGGTTAAAAGAACTTGAAAAGTACAAATAAGATATTTCTTATAGTGTTACTTGGGTTAATGGCCTTGACGTTTGTTTCTTGGCGATTAATTCAAACAGAAAGATTTGGTTCTTTGTTAAGTTCACGTATTGCTACGATTGCTAAAGAGAAAATGAATATAGAGCTGGATTTCCAAAGAGTGGAATTAGAACTGTTTCCCATTTCCACAAAATTAATCAACGTCAAAATTAATCAAAATAACTACGCGCTAGAAGCCGGTAATGTATCATTAATCTTTGGAATCAGAGACCTATTTGCAAAGAAGTTTTCTATAGGGAAAATCGTAATTAATGAAAGCTTGATAAGTATCCCTAAAATTAATCCAAGTAAGAATAACGAAAAATTTAATTTGAATACGTATTTTGAAAACTATCAACAATTTCTTTTTGAAGAAGCTTCTTTTCAGTTGAGAGGTGTTGAAGTTTATAACACTAAAATTGATTATGATAACAATAAGAGTACTGTTTATGCTTTAAACTTAAGTTTTTACAAAAATATCATTACTGCAAATGTAAATGCCTCTACAGATAAGTTAGTTTTAGAGTCACTATACGATAAAGCCTCCAGTTTACCAGATATAGATGGTTTAAAAGCAGCTCTTCAAATAACAAAAGATAATATAAGGGTGAAAGATTTAAGCATCTTAAGTGAAACCAGCTCTGTAAGCATTTCCACTAAGATCTTAGCAGATGGGAAAATTTCAGATGGTGAACTTAGTGGCTTTATAGAATTAAATAAATTAAAAACTTCGATTCCTAGTGGGCTAGTTAATGAGAAACTCCTTCCTGAGGGAGGTTTAAATTTTAAAATAAAGTTTAAGGAGATAAGTGGTATTCCCGTATTTAATGGTAGCTTTCATGGGAAAGGCTTAGATGCAGGTTTTTATAATCTAGATGAAGTAAGTGGAGAAATAGATTCTGATGGGAAAACCTTATCTCTTAAAAATCTAAGCGGTATAATGAATAAAGGGAACCTTTATATCGATGACAGAGTCGCAATATATAACTGGGATGAAGAAAAAATAATTGATCCACGCTTTGATATAAGAATTAAAAATATTTTCTCAAATGACTTATTATTTTTTATAGATGGTTTGAATAGTGCAAAATTCTCTTTGAATGGAGTTCTAGGGGTTGAATTCTTAAAAAATAAATTTATCTTATCTGCGAAAAATAAAGTTGGACTTACTGACTTTAAATTACTCTCGAAGGATGGAGGAATTATTGTTGCCAATGATCTAGTAGAGATCGAAGACAGGGGAATAATAGATATTAGATATGATGGGCAAGTCGACTTTAGTACATTCCTAAAAATTAAGAGTAGTAAAATTGGACTGTTTGGCTATGTAAATGGAAATGAGGTTAATGTTGATGTTGGAGATACTTGGATTGATTTCGAAGAGCTTGGACCAATTGTTGGAGCACAGGTCATTGGAAAGGGAGATGTTAAGGGAAGAATAATTGGCCCTCTTGAGGACGTTGTTTTTGACTTGGACATGAATCAGAAAGAATTTGAGATTATAGATTTTAAACTAGGCAGTATAAATGGAAAAATGAAATATCATCTTGATTCTCAACGAATGGAGCTACGTCAGATTGAAGGAGCCTATCGAAGTATTGAGTATACTGCAGACGGAAATCTATTTTTTGATAAAAATGTAAATGATCAACTAAATATCGGGATAAATATATTAAAGGGTACTCTTGAGGATGCTCGTGTTGCCTTGTCACCTATAGTGAGCCCTTTAAAAAAATACTTAGATAAAGTTAGTTTTAATTTTAGATCAAGTGTTTATTTAAAAGGAAAAATGAATGTACCCAATATGCGTGTTAAGGGCAATCTCCATACAAGCAATTTGATGGTTAGTAACGAAGATATTGATACCATATCAGGTGATTTCAACTTAGATAATAATACAATTCGATGGGAAAACATCAAGGCCAAGAAGGTTTCAGGAGCCTTGACTGGGGAAAGTGTTTATAATTTAGGTACAAAGGAGTTTTCTTATAGGTTTAGTCTAAGTTCTTTAAGGTTAAAAGATATTCTTTACTATAGACTTATGTCTCTAGGATTAGATGGGGAAGCCTTTGGAGAATTCTATGGTGTTGGAGAAGGTGGTAACTTCAGTTCGAGAAGTCATATCCGTGTAACCAATAGCTCCATTGAAAATTTTAAATTAGATGACTCTGTACTCACTGTTTATAATAATAATACAGACCTCTTCTTTAGTGGAACGCTTATTGGCGGAGATGCAAGTGTTGAGGGGTATCTAAACTTAAACGATAAAGACCAAGATAAATTAAGTAGTGTTACTGCTAAGGTTAAGTCTGACGAGATCAAAGTACTTGCAGGTATATTAAGTCAACACAATATTTTTAATAAAGACCTTAAGGGGCGCATCGAATCTACTGTGCAAGTTGATTTTGATATTAATAATATAGAAACTCTCAATATGATTGGTTCTCTTGATAGAGCAGAGCTTCATTATTCAGGAATAGATTTCAAACTGAAGAAAAGACCATCTATTGTAGAAATCGAAAATGGTGAATTTAAAAACTGGAATTACCATTTTGCCGGTGATGGGATTGATCTTCAATCAATAGGTAGTGGAAAGATCGGTGACGAATTTAGACTTGTCCATAAATTTAGCGTCAATAGTGCAATATTAGAATTAGTGAACGATAAAATAGAAAACTCATACGGAACATTAAAAGGTGAGCATGTCATTTTCAGCTCAGATAGAGTTAAAAATTTTTTAACACTGGCAGGGGATAATATAAGTCTTAAGGCAAAGAAACTTCCAGGACTTATTACCAATTTGAATTTAGATGTTTCCATGGATAATGACCGTGTCGTTATAAATTCTCTAAAAGGAAGCTATGGGAATGGTGAGGTCGCAGGTAGCGGTGTGGTTAAACTTAAGTTTCCTTTTCCTGAAATTGACTTAAAGTTAAATGTTGAGAAAACGCGTTATCCTTTATTCAAAAAAAGTGGGATTGTACTGTCTGGAGATCTGAGTTTTAAAGGAAAGAAGTTACCCTATGACTTAACGGGAGATCTCGCTATCATTAGTGGCGAAATAATTGAGGAAACAAATGAACTCGCCTCTTCAGCGATAAGTGATGAAAGTTATCAACGCTATATCCCAGTAGGATATCTTGAAGGTAATATAAGTTTTATGAAGAATAATATTCGAATCATTAGCTTTGATCCTATAAAGATCAAGAATGGAATGATGAACCTAGGTTTACTAGGAAATATGAAAATCTTTGGAACTTTATCCAACCCTAAGTTCAATGGAGTATTATCTCTTAGTAATAATGAAAACAAGTTTCTATTTAAAGGACATGAGTTTTTATTAAGTGAAGGTATTATTCACTTTGTTGATGGGGCAAGAAAGGAAAGTCCCGATTTACGCTTTGCTGGAACTGCTAAAATCAATGAATATGATGTTTATATAAATGTATCTGGGCCAGCCGATAGCTTAGTGGTAGAGATGAGTTCCAACCCACCGCTAATACAAGGGGATATTCTCTCTTTACTTACTTTAGGTGTAACGAGTGATGTTTCTAAAAACTTGGGAGAAAGGCAAAGACAGTCGGTTACGACATTGTCTATTGGAAGCTTAATTATGGATCAGCTTAAAATTAATCAAAGCTTAAATGATAGTTTAGGGCTGAGGCTTAGTGTTCAGCCAGAGTTTGAAGAGGATGGTACAAGCTTACTCGAAGGTAAAGTGGATGATGCTTCTAGTAATAATAGATTACAGTCTGCAACAGTAGTAAGAGTTCAAAAACGTATTAATAAGAAAGTTAATCTCTCAGTAAGTTCTACTGTTGGGGGTAGTGTTGTTCAAAGTCAGGAAATGAATATAAATTATAAGATAAATAAAATGTGGTCGTTAGAAGGTGTTTATGAAGTAAAATCTAATGACGAACTGGAGCAACAGATTCCAGATTCAGTGGGAGCAGATGTAAAGTATCAATGGTCATTTTAAGATTTCTAACCCTATTTATGTCTCTGGTAACTTTCGCAGCAAATGCTAAGGTTCCCGAGATTATTTGTACACCTAAGGAGTTGTGTGCAGATATCAATATTAAGGTAGAAGAGCTCAAAGAGTCAGAGATCTCTGAGGAAGCCTTTCTTGATAGAGTTCAGTCAATCGCTTTGGATAACAGTATCAGGCTTTTTCAAATTTATACGTTAGCAAATGAAAAATATTATCTGATTGAAAAGAAATCTATCGTTCAAAATATTAATATTATAGCTAATGAAGAATTAGATATTGATAAAATATTAAGAATCTCGCAGTTGCAAGAAGGTGTTTTCTATAGCGAAGTCGAAGTTGAAGCAGCTAAAGCTAAAATCAAAGAATGGCTTGAAGAGAGAGGCTATCAGGATATATTCATTGATATTGCCGAAAAGGGTCATGCTCGTGGCTACGTCACCCTCGATATATCGGTTAAGTATCAAGGGAAGGTTACTTTACAAGATGTCATTGTAACAGGCCAAGAAAACGATATTACTGTTGAACTAATGAGAGGGCTACGCAAAGGAAAAGGGAAGGTCTATAGTCGAGTCCAAACTAAGCTCGAGGTCGATCGAATAGTCTCAGAACTAAAAAAAATGGGATATTTAAATGCTTCAATTGAATTTAATGAAGAAAAATTAAGTGAAGAGAAGAGAAACCTATATTTAAAGATTTCCTTAGGAGTTAGAACTCAGTTTTCCTTCTCTGGTAATGTATATCTCACAAGTGAAGAGTTGTTGATCGATATAAAGAAGTCTCTTCTCGATGGGGCGTCTGTCCTTCGCGTAGAAGATATTGCTAAGGTTATTAAGAAGAGCTATTTGGCCTTAGGGCTATATAATACTAAAGTTAAGTTCTACGAAAGAGTCGGTGAATCAGTTGATCATTCAGAAGTTAAAACGATGTTCTTTGATATTAGCGAAGGTAAAAAAATTAGACTTAAAAGTCTGAGTTTTAAAGGTAACCTACTCTTAGATATATCCACCCTTCGTAATATCTTCTATGACAATGCGAATACCCTAGCTTCAAGAGACTTTTTAGATGAAAACTATCTTGATAATTTTTCTAATATTCTTAAAGATTATTACCTGCAGCGCGGGTTTGTTTTTATCGATATCTCCAGACCACGAATTATTTTTAATAAAGATAGAAGCTTTGCAGATGTCTCTTATACGATTAAGGAACGACAACAATCACTTCTTTCTGCAATAAACTTAGAGGGAATTCCAGCTAATCAAAAAGCAAGAGTTTTGTCTGAATTAAAAAATCAAGTGAACAGACCTTTAAATGTTGTAGAGCTCGAAAATGATTTAGCGCGAGCTCTAAATGTATTAAGAGACTTAGGCTATTTCTATGCGGAAATTAAGAATCTAGATGAAGACAATGTTGTTACGTATGATATGAACTTCACCAGGTCTCAAATCAATTTAAAATTTAATCTAGGTAAAATTACTCGATTTGAAAATCTGGTCTTGTCGGGAAATAGAATAACAAAAGACGTTGTTCTTACGAGAGAGGTAAAGCTAGTCAAAGGAGACTCCATAACTCCTCAGAGATTGAAGCTCATTCAAGATAAAATTAACTCTCTTGGTCTATTTGCACGAGTCCAGGTCATTCCCATTGTTACAAATAAGCTGAGTAATGAAGAATATAATAAAACTAATGTAATTATACAGGTTCAAGAAAAAAAGTTTGGTCGTGGCGAGATTGCTCCAGGCTATAGAACAGATATTGGTGCGAAGTTATCAATGCTACTTACAAAGAGTAATCTCTTTGGTTTAAATGATTCTGGTTCTTTAAAGTTTCAGGTAAATAGAAGATTCGACTTAAGTCAGTTTGATGAGAGAAGGTCTCAAAGTAATAAGCACCTTATCGAAGGACTGAGTACTGTCAGCTATAATTTTCCTTATCTTATGAACTTTGTGGATTTTAATGGCAACTTTTCTGTACAAAGAAGAAGGTTCTATAGTTTTGATGCAGATATATTTAGAATTTCTCCTCAGTTTACAAAGCAGATAAATAAGTACCTTGGAGCAACACTAAAATATCAATATGAAAGTATCCGTCAGTTTGATGCTACTCAAGATAAAGATAAGGCAACCTTTCAAATTGGAAGCTTAACCCCTGGGATAACACTTGATCTTAGAGATAGCCCTGTATCACCTCGTTCAGGAGCTTATTTTGGTTTAAGCTGGGAATTTGCCAACCCTTATTTTGGAAGCCAAAGAGATGAGGATATTGAAATTAATTTCTCCAAAGTTATATCGAGAAATAGATTTTATATCCCAATAGTAGATAAAACATTTGTCTTGGCCTTAAGTATGTCCATGGGGATGCAGGAGAACTACGCTACAGCCACGACAGTTAATAGTAGTGGGGATGAACAGTCGGTAGGATATATACCCTCTATTAAGGTGTTCCGTTTGGATGGATTTGACGTTGTTAGAGGATATTCTGATAGCGAGATAAACCGTCTTGATAGTGGAGAAGATATTACGGTAAAAAGAATTGAGGGAAAGGCATTCTTTGCTAACTTTAAATTCGAGCCCAGATATTATGCAAGTGATAGTTTTGTTGTAGGACCCTTTCTTGATGCAGGACGACTCTTTATTGATTCTTTTAAACCACTCGATTTAAGAACTTCTGTAGGATTAACCTTGAAATTTTTAACGCCAGTCGGTACATTAGACTTCGATTATGGTGTAAAATTGAAGAGAAGGGATCTCGATAGTACAGGAAGGGAGTCTTTTGGAAGATTTCATCTGAGTATTGGGTATTTTTAACCCAATTCGTAAAAATGATACTTGACGATGGGCCCAATAATCTATTATATACCTTTTACTTATATAATTTGTAGAATTGATGCTAAATAAAAGCTGTTGAAGGATTGCTCCTATGTATACTCAAAAATCGTTCGTGTTGAAACCTGCTGATGCAGAAAAAAAATGGTACATCGTTGATGCCGAAGGACAAACTGTTGGACGTTTGGCCACTGAGCTAGCTAATGTACTTAGAGGGAAGAACAACCCACAATATACTCCACATACTGATTCAGGTGACTTCGTTGTTGTTGTTAACGCTGATAAAGTTGTATTCACTGGCGCTAAGCTAGATAAGAAAGTATACTACCGTCACTCAGGTTACGTTGGTGGACTTAAAGAAAGAACAGCTCGTGAGCAACTAGATAGACAACCTACTAAAGTTCTTATGGCCGCTGTAAAAGGTATGCTTCCTAAGAATTCTTTAGGACGTAAGCAACTAACTAAGCTCAAGGTATTCGCTGGTACTGAGCATGCTCATGAGGCGCAACAACCTCAAGAGCTTAAATTATAATTAAAATAGATTAAAAGGATTGTTGGAATGGCTGCAAAAGGTAAAACGTACGACGCGCACACTGTTGGTAGAAGAAAGTCTTCTGTTGCAAGAGTTTACTTATCAAACTCTGGTAAAGGTTCAGTAACTATCAATAACCGTGATATTAAAGATTACTTTCCAAAAGCAACAGATCGTTATGTGGTTAACCAACCTCTTAACCTTCTTAAAATTGCTGAAAAATATGACCTAAAGATCAACGTAAGAGGTGGTGGAACAACTGGACAAGCCGGAGCGATTCGTCTTGGTGTTGCTCGTGCAATTCTTAAGTTAGATCCAACGATCAGAGCTGAGCTTAAACTTGCTGGATTCCTTACTCGTGACTCGAGAAAAGTTGAAAGAAAGAAACCTGGTCAGCCTGGTGCACGTAAGAGATTCCAATTCTCTAAACGTTAATTTCAAAAAAATTATTTCAAATATCAAAAGGCTCCTTATACAGGAGCCTTTTTTTATTCACTTGTCGAAATATGTAACATTCCCGATTGATAGCTTTGTAGGTAGTGTGTACTAGTGAAAACAGTTAAAAATATATCTATTCGAGGCGCCAAGACTCATAACCTTAAAGGTGTGGATCTTGAAATACCTATTCAAAAGATCAGTTGTATTTATGGGCCTTCGGGCTCAGGTAAATCCTCTCTGGCTTTTCACACCTTACTAGCAGAATCAAAACGACGTTATTTAAACTCTCTTCCCAATGATGTTAAATTCTTTTGGAATATGCCAACGGCCGCTGAAGTGGATTCAATATATCCTGTATTGCCAGTATGGGGACTTGCTCAAAGCAATCCAATCCTAGGTGCACGTCCTAACTTTGCTGATTCAATGGGTTTAACGGAAATGGTTCAACGGCTTTATCATAGTTGGGCAGAGACTTGTTGCCCTACTCATTTAAAGCCGCTTATTCCTATTGATATGGATGAAGTTTTTGAAAGTGAATTGAAGCAATATTCATTAGAGGATAATGAGGTATTACATTTCTTAATTGATCGAAGTACTTATCAAGAAATTTTTCCTGATGGACCTTTTCCCAGTAGAAGCTATGACTTTGAAACTGATGAGATCGTCACCTTCGATGAACAGATGCTGTATTGGGAGCTATTTCGAATAAAGTATTCAGGGATTAATAAACTTAAGAAGAAGTTAAGTGAATATGCAATAGATCCCAATAAAATATTTTTTACTTTTAAAGATAAAGGCGGGCTTTACAAGTTTCCAGAGGGAGGGGGTTATAAGTGCGAGGAGTGTGATTATGCTCGTGAGCGAATAACTTTTTCTCCGGATGAACTTAGCCCATATAGCGCCTCTGGAGCCTGTCCCAGTTGCAGTGGCCATGGAATGAATCTTGAGTACGACAGAACAAAGGTTGTTAAGTATCCTTATCTGTCGATTGGAGAGGGGGCGATATCATTATTAGAGTCTTCTCATTTTTCTTATCTATACCCTTGTTTAGAAAAAGAATTAAAAAAACAAAAGATTAGCTTACATAAACCTTTTGAAGAGCTTGCGCAGGATAAATTGTGGAAACTTCTTGAGGAAGGTGCAGGGGATTTTCCAGGACTGAAGTCTTGTTATGATTATCTTGAGTCAAAGAGATATAAGAGAAGTGTTCGTATATTTTCAAGAAAGTTAAAGACGGAGATCCTTTGTGAAAGCTGCAAAGGAACAAGAATAAATCCTTTGGTACACAACTTAATTATCCCTGGTTCCAAACTTCGCTATGTAGACTTCTATAAATTAAATTTGGATTCTTCTTATGAAGAAGTGTTAAAGCTTAAAAATATTAAACTCAAGGGGGCCTTTCTAAAACGTGTAGAAGCAATAGAATCTGTTTTAGAAATGGCCATTAGCCTCGGACTTGGAAGATTACCGCTCACACGTAAGGCAAAGAGTCTAAGTAGCTCTGAATATCAGAGATGTATATTAACAAAAATATTAAGCTATCAAGGATCAGGTTCATTATTTGTTCTGGATGAGCCCTCTCGCGATTTAACCATTGATGAGCAAAAGTCTCTCTTTACATCATTAGAAAGTATTAAAGATCAGGGGAACACGATTTTACTCGTTGAACATAGTGAGTATATGAAGTCTCAGTCGGACTTTCTGATCGAGATGGGCCCTGGTGCTGGACCTGAGGGCGGAGAGATACTTAATACAAAAACTCAGAAGAAAAAAGTTTATAAAGATAGTGCTCTTGAAGAAAAATCAATAAAAGCGAAGATGAATATTCATGTAGAGGCTATTGAAATAGAAGGACGAGAATTTCAATCTCTTAAAATTCCAATAGGAAAGACCACGGCCATATGGGGAGACTCGAGCTCTCTTAAGAATTCTTTTTTGATCGACTACATGGCCAATACTTTAAATTATAATATCTATGAATCACCTCTAACGGATATGCGCTATCTCTTAGAAGATAAAGTGAAGGCAGATTTTCAATTTGAAGGTCTGTATCTCTTTGATTCACAAGTGACTCGAACGAACTCAAGGTCAACAGTAGGTACTAGTATTGGACTGGCGACAGAGCTTAGAAAATACTTTGCTTCACTTGTCGTTAGCAAGAATCTTGGGCTTAGTGCTGGTCACTTTTCTCCTAATTCTGAACTTGGTCGATGTCCGACTTGTGAAGGTAAAGGAATTAAAGAAGTTGAGATGAGCTTTCTTGAAGATATAACTTTGGTTTGTGAAGACTGTGATGGAAAACAACTCCGTCCTTTTATATCTAATATAACGGATGGTCACTTTAGTGTTTATGAAGCATTGAACCGTCCTATGCAAGAGGTTATCCCTCACTTAAAGCTAACTCCAAAATATAAAAAGATTTGGGATTTAGTAAAAATTCTAAAACTAGAATATCTAAGCCTTAATCGCTCATTGAGTTCACTTTCTGGAGGAGAGCGATTAAGAATTAAACTTCTTTCACAGTTATCTAAGAAGCTGGAAAATAGTCTATTGATCTTTGAAAATATTAGCTCGGGTCTCTCCGAGGCTGAAGTGTCGAAACTATTTGATTTTATTGACTCTCTTAAGTTTAAAGGCAATTCCCTTATTATTATTGATCAAAATCCTGTGATCATAAATAAAGCAGAAAACACAATAATGCTTAAATAACCGACCTTTCTTGTAAAGTTTTGTTCCCTACATACCGAATCATTAGATAGATAATGAGGTATGAAATGAACTCTAGGTTATTGAAATTATGTAATTTTGTTCTATTTGGATTGATGAGTGCATCAATCTTTGCAACTACATTTATCGAAACACCTGTATCTAGCCGTTTAGAAGTGGCCACAGGAGTAATTAGAGGAAATTTCATCGGTTCAACTTATAAAAAGAATCCTATGGGACGAGTTGTGACAGAAGCAACCTTTCAAGTAACACAGGCTTCAGGTATTGAGCCCCACCAAATGATTAATAGAAATACTTTCAAAGTGAGCTTTCCTGGTGGAGAGTGGAATGGAATGACTTATAAAGTAAGTGGAACTCCTCAATTTAAAAAGGGAGAGGATGTTGTACTTATGGTTACTAAAGGTAAATTCGGATTTATTCTTCCTGATCTAACCCTGTCTAAATTTAGTGTGTATAAAAAAGAGGGAAGTGAAGTTTTAGTTTCCAGTATTTTTTCAGAAAAAAATGGTGTGGGTAAAATCACATTAACTGAATTTAATGAGCTCGCGAATCATCGATTTGGAACTCCACTTGTTAGCTTTAATTCAGATACTCATATTCATATAGCGCAGAATAAAAAACATGTCGCTGCAACTTCAATCATAAATGACTATAAGGCACGTGATACGCGGGCCCGAACACCTTCTAGTATTCAAGATGAAGCTGATGATAGTATTCCCATTATCTGGTTTGTTTTGGCCCTTGGTTTACTAGGTTTTCTATCTAATTTTCTATTGAGAGGAAGAAGAGAGTGATATCTAAGAAAGCACTCCTTTATATTTTCATAATCTTTCTTTGTATTCAAAAGACACAGGCTTTCGTTCATCAAAAAACAGTCGATGGTGAGAGCTTTGCATGGGCCGGTGCGAATACAGACAATGTCTTTATTTATGTAAATGGAGATAATTCTTCAGGAATTGATACTGCTGATATCGTAAGTCGAACTCTAGATTCTTCGAATGAGTGGAATCAAACTGGGGGCCCCAATATTATAGTTCGCTCTACTGCCACCGCAGCGAGAGATGCTCGTAATGATGTTTATTTTACAAATGATAGTTCTATATTCTCGGGATCTTCTGTTTTAGCAGTTACGCAAAGTGTATATAATTCATCCACTGGTAGAATTATAGAATCAGACATTCTAATTAAAGACACCGTCCTTTATAGCAATTCCAGTTCAGCAGACCTCTATATTGGTGATCTTATTTCACATGAGATGGGTCACCTTATTGGTCTTGATCATTCTACAATGCCATTTTCTACTATGTTTTATAAGCTCATTCGCGGACAGCATTCCATATCTTTTGATGATTTCATTGGAAAGGAGTCACTTTATCAACAAAGTGGATATAACGGAAAAATATCAGGAATAATTGCAGGCGGCTCAGATAAAATAAAAGTATTTGGAGCAGACGTAAAATTGATATCAAGTAATTCAGGAAAAGTTATAGCATCAACATTATCGCAAGAAGATGGTAGCTATGAATTCGATGGTATTCCCCTTGATGATGTCTATTATATTTATATTGCTCCCTTTAAAGCGATCGATACAGTTTCAAAATATTATCAAACAGTTAAGTCAGACTTTTGTAGCAGTTATGAGGACTTTAGAGGTTCTTTTTATCAATCATGTGGAAATTCAAGAAAAGGTTATCCTGTAGGAATAGAATTAAGTAACAGTAAAAAAGAAGTGGATACAGGAATTATAACCATTAAATGTGGCCTAGATGTTCCAACAGATTATATGTCCAAAAGAGGGATAGCAGCATTTGAATTAGATGATAATGAATCAAAGAAAGGAGACTCATTTGTAGGATTCTTTTCAAAAAATGATGTGACCACTCAAAACTATGATGAAATTTATGTTGATCTAAGTGATGTGGATACGAGTGATGGTAATTATTATTTAGATCTAAGGGTGATCGCTCAAGAATTCTATTCTCGTGTTGCCTATGAGCTAGAAGTAACTTCTGGATCAGGTATTTACAATTATAGCTACAGTGTAACTACTGATGGTACGGCCAATTTAAATCTAAAAGGGCAAGTTCCTCTTAGTAGTAGTGATCCCGCATTGAATGTATTTACTATAAAAGTCATTCCACAAGACTTTGATGAATTTAAAGATCAAACAAGCTTAAGTTCAGAATCATTATTCTTTCCAGACTTTCAAACCTTTGGGGATGATAAGTTCTTTTATCAATTTGTTTATTTCCTGAGTAAGGAAGATGCTAGTGGCGAAGTTAAATTAGAAGGTCACTATGAATATATTGCCGAGGGTGGAAACGCTCGGTGTATGGATGCGCAAGAGACGTATAGCGTTAAGTCGGCAGGATCTGTAACAGGAATAACCAATTCATCAAGCCGTTCAAATCAAGAAAGCGGCGCTTTAGCATGTGGCAGTGTGGCAATGATGAATGATAATGATGGTCCTGGTGGTGGAAATGGTCCAATGACCGTACTGGTGGGCTTCTTATTAACCTATCTTTTAAGTTCGTTAAAATATCGCATTCGCGAATAAATCTCAGCTTTCTCTTTAAAGAAAACCTTAGTCAGTAGAGTATAAAAATAGTTTTTTGTATTCAAATTCTCTATATTTCTAGTATTCTTAAGAGGATGAAATATATAAAGAACATATTCTTATTTGTAATTACTACGCTTCTCCTGTCATCTTCTGTGTCAGCACAAAATTTGCTTCAAGAGAGAATTAGAAGAATTTCCCCTCGTAAGCGATCTATTTATTTAGATACTGGGATTTTCCATAATGGTGGTCCAAAGATTAACTCTAAACTCAAGGCCGTGCGCCATAGTTATGTGGCCAAAAGAGGCTATGAAAGAGTTGTTTTTGATTTTGCAACAAATGAACTTCCAAGAGTATATGGCTACATTTCTCGTAGTGAGAATAAGCTATTTCTCGATCTTTTTGAAACAGATGTTCCTGCAAGCTTAACTTCCTTTGGAGATAGTAAGTACGTAAAGGAATTGCTCTTCTTTCCCATCCAAAAAGATACACTCTCAGTTGAAGTCGTCTTTAAATCTAATGTAACTCTTGATGTTTTCTATCTTTCTAACCCTGGTAGGTTAGTTATAGATATCAAGAAATAGAAAACCTCATTTAAAAAACACTATTGAAGCCCTAAAGGGAGTTGAAAATGTCAGATATCGAAAACGAATATCAAGTTCAGATTAAACCTAACCAAGATACTAACCTCACTCTTCCAGAAGAAGTTGTCATTATTCCTATTATGAATAGTCCAATTTTTCCCGGGATGATCGCACCTATTATTCTTTCTGAGGATAAGTTTACTCCTGAATTAGATGACTATCTTATGAAGACGGGCTTTGTTGCTTTAAACCTCGTTAAGTCCGATCTAAAAGATGAAAATGGCGATTTTGTTCCAGAAGAAGAAATCGATCTTGATCAAAGAGTGATTAAGTCCAAAGATATTTATAAAGTAGGTGTACTTTGTAAGGTTGTTAAAAAATTAAAGCTTCCAGATGGTTCTGTGAATGTTCTTGTTCATGGAGTGAAGAGGTATAGAGCTTCAAACTTTATTTCGGAAAGACCATTGATCAAAGCAGACTTTGAAGTCTTTGATGATATTTTAGAAACAGATGAAGAGCTTGACGCCTATACTCGATCGGTTATTAATCAAGTTAAGAAACTCAGTGAGATTAATCCTTATTTTAATGAAGAGATGAAGCTTGCTATGTTGAATTCACCTTCACCAGGTGCTCTTGCTGATCTTGTGGCCTTCGCTATTTCACTTGATATTCCAGAAGCCCAAGATTTCTTAGAAACTCTTGTTGTTAAGAAAAGGTTTGCCAAACTTCTTGTATACTTAAGAAGAGAAAAAGATGTCGCTGATATTCAAAAGAAAATTTCTGATGAAGTGAACGACAAAGTTAATAAATATCAAAGAGAGTATTTCCTTCGTGAGCAGCTTAAAGTTATTCGTTCAGAACTTGGAATGGAAGATGATGAGAAGTCACGTGATATTAAACTCTTTGCTGAAAAAATTGAAAAACTAAATCTTCCCGAAGAAGCCGCCAAGTCTGCTGCTGAAGAACTAGAGCGCTTGGAAGTAATTCCTGATAGTAGTCCTGAGTACAACGTAACAAGAACATATTTAAACTGGATGTGTGATCTACCTTGGTCGGAATCAACGCCAGAAAATATCGAAATGGATAAGGCCCGTAAGATTCTTGAAAAAGATCACTACGGTTTGGAAAAAGCAAAAGAAAGAATTCTTGAATTCTTGGCCGTAAGAAAGCTTAAGCCAGAATATGATGGAACGATTCTTTGCCTCATGGGACCTCCTGGTGTTGGTAAAACTTCACTTGGAAAAAGTATCGCTGAATCTCTTGGACGTAAATTCTATAGATTTTCTCTTGGTGGTATGAGAGATGAAGCTGAGATTAAAGGTCACAGAAGAACTTATGTTGGTGCGATGCCCGGTAAGATCCTTCAAGCCTTAAAGAGAGTAGAAGTAAATAATCCTGTTATCATGCTTGATGAGATTGATAAGCTTGGAAACTCATTTCAAGGAGATCCTGCTAGTGCTCTACTTGAAGTACTTGATCCTGAGCAAAATAGATCTTTTATCGATCATTACTTAGATATCCCTTTTGATTTATCTAAAGTTCTCTTTATTGCTACGGCCAATTACATAGGAAATATTCCTGCTCCTCTACTTGATAGAATGGAAGTGATTGAGCTTTCTGGATATACAATTGAAGAAAAAGTGATGATTGCAAATAAGTGGGTTATTCCAAAGCAATTAAAGAAGCATGGGCTTAGTCGTCAAGACTTTGCACTCTCTGTCGCCACGATGAAGGAGCTTATCACTGATTATGCTCGTGAACCAGGTGTGAGGATGATGGAGCAGTTTATTGCTAAGCTTTGTAGAAAAGCGGCATTAATAAAAGTTTCTTCAAAACGTCATAAGAAATTTACTCCCAAGGCCAATGAACTAGAAGATCACTTAGGTAGTGCTCGTTTTCAATCTGAAAGAGCTCAGAAGTCACTAAGTATCGGTGAAGTTACAGGTCTTGCTTGGACTTCATATG
The DNA here is from genome assembly GCA_048266825.1 of Bacteriovoracaceae bacterium. Lineage (GTDB taxonomy): Bacteria > Bdellovibrionota > Bacteriovoracia > Bacteriovoracales > Bacteriovoracaceae. The sequence goes on from JBLWYP010000007.1 coordinate 143,307, forward strand.
GAGGAGAAATTCTCTTTATTGAAACTATACCTTTACGAGGGAAAGGAACATTCAAGCTTACCGGTCAAATGGGAAGTGTGATGAATGAGTCTGCCAACATTGCTTATAGTTATGTAAAAAGTCTTTTAGAAGTCGACTTAGAAAAAGTAGAAGCTAAGAAGAAGAAAACAAAAGGCGATAAAGAAACTGAGCAAGCAGTAGACTTCCTCTCTAAGCATGAGGTCCACCTTCACTTACCAGCCGGAGCAACTCCAAAAGACGGACCTAGTGCAGGTATTACCATGGCCCTTGCTCTTTACAGCTTGGCCATCAATACAAAGATTAAACATGGCCTGGCCATGACAGGTGAATTGAGCCTTACGGGTAAAGTTCTTCCTGTTGGTGGGATTAAAGAGAAAGTTCTCGCAGCAAAAAGAGCAGGAATGAAAGAAATCATGCTCCCTAAAGCTAATGAGAAAGATCTTAAAGAGGTTCCTGAAAGACATAGAAAAGGATTGAAGTTTCACCCCGTTTCTCACTTTGATGAGGCCCTAAAGATTGCTCTTCCTCGCCATAAAAGACCTTAAGCAGAATTGAAAATAATTTAAATAAAGAGGCCAATCTTATACGATTGGCCTTTTTTTATTATTGAGATAGATAAAATAAAAAAGCCTTCCGATGGGAAGGCCTTTTTATATTTTAATTTAAATAGTGTTTTCTAGAATTCGTCGTCGTCGTACTCAGCAACTTCAGTATGCTTAACTTTTCCAGCAGCGATTTCTCTAAGAGATGTTACGATATCTTTGTTTTTACTCTTAACAAGACGATCTCCGCCTTCTTTGAGTTGCTTAACTCTCTTAACAGCAAGATGTACTAGTTCATAGCGATTTTCTACTTTTTCAAGGCAATCTTCAATGGTGATTCTGGCCATTATGGAACTCCTAAATTGTTTTGACTAACTCCCATAAATAAGCGATTCGACATGGATTGTCAACTTTGGGTGTCTCTTTCCTAGTAATTATCGCTAGGAGTTGTACATTGAGTCAATTGTGGGACTAAACTTATTAAAGATGCGAGACTTTTTCAATTTACCCGAAGCTGTTGTGAATTGACGGTTATCCGTTAAATCAATAGGCAGAATTCTGAAATGGCGAATTTGCTCAAATTGAGGAAGTTTTCTATTTACTTCATCAATTTCCATCTGAATCAAGTCCTGGATTCCTGGGCGAGAGGAGAGTTCCTCAACAGATAGGTGTGACTTTAAAAGACCAGTTTCAAAGAGTTCTTTGAAGTCTTCCTTGCGAATACCGACGAGACCACAAAGATACTTCTTTTGATCACCGACAACCATAAAGTTTGCAATATGAGGCCTCTCGCACATGAGAACTTCGATCTTCTGAGGAGCAACATTCTTCCCCCCAGAAGTTATAATAAGGTCTTTTTTGCGATCGGTTATATAGAGATAGTTTTGTTCATCTATGTAACCAATATCTCCAGTTTTGAAAAAGCCGTCTTTTGTAAATTCTGCATCGTCATAATTACCTGAGAGGTATTGAGAAAATATAGAAGGAGTATTAACTAATATTTCACCGTCTTGATCAATTTTAATTTCAGTATTGGGAAGAGCTACTCCTACGCTTCCTGCAATGGGCTGCTCGAAAGGATTGAAAGTAGTTGGTCCCATTGTTTCTGTTAATCCGTATCCTTCTAAAATGGGAATGCCTAGGTCTTGAAAGAAGTAGAATAGGCTTTTGGATAGAGGTGCACCACCGGAAACAATAAATCTAATATTGGGAGAGAGTTGATCTTTAATGGGTTTAAAGAAAAACTTTTGAGAGTAGATATAGGCCTTTTTCTCTAAAGTGCTAGGGGTTTCACCATGAGCCACTTTGTGATGGTAGTTCTTTGAGATAGAGCGATTAATTTCAAAGAGTTTTTTAAAAGCGATACCTTTAGAATTAATAATATTATCCATGCGTTCTTTAATTTTTTCTAAGATACGAGGAACAGTAATAAAGAAGCTTGGCTTTGTTTGAGAAAGATCTGAAATAAAGGACTGTGTGCCGTTTCCAAAAAAGACATGCGAGGGCAGAGCTAGATGAAGTAGTGAATCACATCGACCTAATATATGAGATAGAGGAAGATGAGATATTGAACAGTCTGTAGAAATGATTTTACCTTGCATGAAGATGGAAATATTTTCTAAGAAAGAAGTAAGAGCCCTGTGAGTAAAAATCACGGCCTTTGAAATATCCGTCGTTCCCGAAGTATAAACGATAGTCGCGATATCTTCTGCACTTGTGTATTCAATAATTTCATCGAAACTGGGCAGTTCTTTATTTTTAGATTGGGCCAAGATGTCAGACAAGAAAACAATATTCTTAGGAATGACAGTTGTATGAAGCTCTTCTTCAAATATGATAACTTGGTTAACTTTTGGCGTAATGTTGATGATATGGCCAAGCTGATGCCTATCTTGGCAAAAAAAGTATTTGGCCTCAGTACTTTCAATTAATTCTAAAACTTCAGACTCTATCGTATTGGGATAGATTGGTATCGAGACTGCACCCATCATCATTAACGAGAGGTCGGTCAGATGCCACTCAATGGAATTTGAACCCATGATGGCGACTTTATCACCATATTTAATACCAAGTTCTTTAAAAGCTGAAATATAGGTCTTTAGCTCTTCCCCATAATCAAAAAAATTGTAATGAAATAAGCGTCCCTTTCTACAGTGGCCAATGGCCATCTGCGAGGGACTTGAATCAATTTTATTTTTAAGAGTTTTAGCTAGATTCATAATTTCAGATATTTAGAGGTCCTAATGGAATGTATTGTTGTATCCTATTGTCTATCAAAGTCTGCTTGCGTTAATCAAGCTAAATATATATTCCATTTTAAGGGCTTTTTTGCAGGAAAGAAGGTAAAACAAATTATAATTATTGATAAAGATGATGAATTCTTAATTGGAGGTGAATACCTACTTCACCTTATTATAGATAAAGTTGATAAAAATACTTTGGTATGCCGCAGTATTCGAAGTCGGAGTCTAGATGCAATAAAAGCAGATTACTTTTGAGCTAAAGCCGTATGAACTAATGAGGGAGTTCTCCATGTCAGACAATAAAACAGAATTACTATCCGCTTACGATTTGGCCATGGGTGAACGTAAATTCCTCCACGACATTAGTAATAAACTATTAGTGGTTCAAGGCATGTCTAAAAGCGTAATGAAGAAATACGATGAAAATCAATCTATCTCTGAAAAAGAAATTGCTAGGCTTACAAAGGTTATTAAGGCTTCGGATGAAATGATAAAACTCTTATTAGAAAGAAGAGCAATTCTTCATGAGAATACAAAGCACTATGAGAAAGAAGAACTCTAGTCGATCTTTACTTCGACATGATCTCCAATCATAAAGGAAGGAATTTCGAAGTAGATATTTTCATCCTTCGTTTTAATTTCAGAAAGTTCAGCGATGGCCGAGTCATCTTCAGTATGAAGAACTTTTAGTTCACCAATCTTTACACGATAATTATAGCGCTTCTTGGTTTTATAGGGATCTAGACGGCTAATCACCCGATAGACATCAAGAACCGTTCCGTGATCTAGGCCTTGTTTACTACCCATATTTACGTAGAAGTTCTTGTTGATAACTTCATTTTCGTAACCCATAGGAAGGTCTTGAGCAACAGAGTAGATGATATATTCTTTAGGAAATGCTCTAGAAGAGAATAGTCCAATTAAGATAAATAGTATTAAGCGCAGGTTGTTCGTTTTCATAAGTCCTCTTCTTTTGCAGGAAGCAAGTGGTACCTTTAAGTATTCATCGGTGTAGAGGGGCTTTGATTTAATCAATAGAAATACTCAGGGAAGAAAGCGGAAAGTTCTTCCCCTGTGGGTAGGCTTATTCTTCTAGTTTCAGGTACTTCATATTATTGTAAATAAGATCACTATGACGATAATTATGAAGCTCTCCATGAAAGAGAACGTAGTTTCTTGAGTAATACTGCATAATCCACGGCATATCTTCAAATACAATATTTTCCATCTCAGACATAAGATCCCACTTACGTTGACCGTCAGGTAGGAACTTTAATTCTTGAAAGAGTTTATCAAACTTAGGATTACTGTAATAAGTTACATTTGGGCCTGGGCTTCTATTCTTAGTGAGAAGAAGTTGTAAAACATTCTCAGCGTCAGGATAATCAAGAGTCCATCCATCTTGCCAAAATTGTAATTCACCAGCTTCTGCTTTCTTTAAGAAGTTAGGGAAAGTATTGGTCATTACAATCGTCTTAATACCTAATTGCTTGAGTTGTGACTGAATGAATTCCCCTCTTTGACGATGAATCCCTGCTGTACCCCTTACGTCAAAGACGACAGGTGCAAGTCCTTTACCGTTAGGATAGCCGGCCTTAACCATATACTCTTTGGCCTTTTTTAGATCATAAGAGTAGGGCAGGACACTATTAGGATTATAGCCAGGTATTCCTGGAGGATAGATACTATTAGATTTTTGACCAATATTATTTGTGAATAACTCAATAAAGCGGTCGTAGTCGATAGCATAGGCTACGGCCATTCTGAGATTCTTATTCTTTGCAAATACTGAGTCACGCATGTTGAATGAAAGCCACCAGTAAGTAAGCATGGGAAAGGCCTGCATCTTAATGTTTTTCTTTTGAAGTTCTTCTGTAAGAGTACCTTGAGGAGTGAGGGCCGTATCATAAATCTCTTTAGGGATATTTTGAAGGATATGAATTTTCTTACTTAGAAAGTTCAACCAGCGTGTTTGGCTTTCTTTCATAATTCGAAAATTAATTCCATCAAGAAAAGGTATCTTCTTTCCGGCATCTTTCAAAAGGCCACGACTGTGGGCGTAGCGATCACCTTGAGTAGGATAAAAACTTTCATGGTAATCGGGATTTCTGATGAGTTGTACTCCAGAAAGGTGATTCCATTTCTTAAGCATAAAAGGACCTGTACCAATGATCCTGTCATTCATCTTATTATCGTACTTAACCAGAGCCTCTTTGGGCATGGGTGCTGTGAAGCTCATGGCCAAAGCAGCATTCATTTGCGGGTAGGGCTCAACAAGGTCAATAATAAGAGTATGATCATCTGGTGTTTTGAGTCCTGAGATATCAGTTTTTAGAAAAAGTTCAAAGCTTGATCCTACTTTGTCTCTAAAATCATTGATGCCTTTGATTTTACCATCGAATAACCACCAGCCACTTGAAGCATTAGGGATAAACGCCAGTCTTTTTATTTGAGTAACAAAATCTTGGGCCTTAACAAATCTCTTCTTATCACTTGCCCCAAAAGCAGGATCTGGGTGATAAGGAATATTCTCTTTGATTTTTATAATATAGCGAAGTCCATTTTGCTCTACCTTTGGTAGTGACTTCGCAATAAGGGGAACAATTGTATAGGGTCTTTTGAGGTAGTGGTATTCATAAAGAGGCTCTACACATTGATGAATCACTGCTGCAGATAGGGTGTCATAGCTAGTTGTCAGGTCTAGAGTTCTCACTTCACCAGAGAGTGGGTATTCAAGAATATTACCCTGACCTTTCTTCTTATCTTTGGAGCAAGATACTGCAAAGAGAGTTGTAATAATCAGAATATAGGAAAATAAATTCTTTTTTAAACCCATGGTTTATCCTAAAGCTGTTCAATGATTAAAGTCTTGGCCTTTGCAAGAAGAGGGGCTGTATCTGCAATATCGCCAGAGCCTTGGGCCATATCTGGACGGCCACCACCTCTACCATTAATTAAGGCAAGTACATCTCCTAGTATTTTATTACAAGGAAGCTTAATCTTCTTAGAGCATCGTAAAAGTACAGAGAGTTTACCTTTATTCTGTGACGTCAGCATTACGATTCCATTAGGATTCTTATCTAAGAAAAGATCACTCATTTTTCGAAGATCAGATCCTTCAGGAGTCTCAGAGAACTTAAAGAATATACCCTCTTTTATTTCTTCAGGATTACTGAAGAGTTCATCAGATTTGGATGCTGTTAGTTTACCCTGTAGTTTTTGTATTTCTTTATTCGCTTTTTTCAACTCATCCTGTAGGGCCAATATCTTTTCAGATATATTGTCGGCCTTTGAAGATGTTTGAAGCTCAAGATCTCTTAAGAGATCACTTCTATTTTTTAAACGTTTAACAGCATTCTTTGATGTTGTTGCTTCAATACGTCTTACACCTGTACTTAAAGAAGATTCGGAAATGATTGTAAATAGCCCTATTTCACCAGTGTTAGTAACGTGAGTACCTCCACACAATTCAGTTGAAAAACCACCCATTTCTAAAACTCGTACTGAGTCACCATATTTCTCACCAAAAAGAGCAAGGGCTCCTCTTTTGAGAGCATCATCCATAGAAGTAATGGTTGCCTTAACAGCAACGGCTCTTTGTATTTCACGATTAACAAGCTCTTCAACTTGATCGAGCTCATCCTTAGTTAGGGCCTGCATATGGGTAAAATCAAAGCGTAGTCGTTCTGGGTTTACCATGGAACCACTTTGTTTCACATGATCACCTAGAACTTCTATTAATGCAGATTGCAGTAAGTGAGTAGCTGAGTGATTTCTAGTTGTAAGGTTTCGATCTTCCGTATTGATTTCTAATTTATAAGATTTTCCAATTTCAAGTAGTGCCGCTTGCGTAGAATCTACAAAGTGTACAAAGAGATCATCAACAGGCTTTTGAGTATCTAATACCTTTACTCTATGTTCACCTACTTGTACTTGTCCATTATCTCCAACTTGTCCTCCACCTTCTGCATAGAATGGTGTTTGATCAAAAATTAAACCAGATCTTTCGCCAAGATCAATAATTTCTAATAGCTTGCTTGAAGAAGAGTGCGACTCATAACCTAGGAACTTTGTTTCTCCACACTTTTCTTTGGCCGTATGGAATACCTTATCGTCAAGATTGAGCGCGCCTTTCCAAGACTTTCTAGAGTCTTCTTTTCTTTCTTGCATGGCCTTATCAAAACCTTCTGAATCAAGTTCAATAGATTTTTCTTTTAGAATAAGCTCCGTAAGATCAAGAGGGAATCCATATGTGTCATAGAGTTTGAAGGCAACTTTCCCATCAAAGATATTGTTTTTGACATCTTTCTTTAAAGACTCTTCTAAGTATTTCAGTCCAAGATCAAGTGTTTCTTGAAACTTGTCTTCTTCGAGTTTAAGAAACTTTACGGCCAAGGATTCATTGGCCATGTTTTGAGGATACTCGCCACCAAGTTCTTTAAGTACTGTTGGAGCCAGCTTTGCAAAACTTCCTTTAGGAGCTTCAAGATCTTTTAAGAAACGTACGGCCCTTCTAATTATTCTTCTAAGAACGTAGCCTCTTCCTTCATTTGATGGAATAACTCCATCAGTAATAAGCATAGTACATGATCGAATATGATCAGCGACAACTCTCATAGGAGTCGTGTATTTTTCGTTAGTATATGATTTACCTGTAAGTTCTTCTATTTCTTTAATGATAGGAGTGAAAGAATCTGTATCGTAATTCCAATATACACCTTGCATAACAGCTGCAATACGCTCAAGTCCCATTCCTGTATCGATAGATTTATTAGGAAGTTCAGTTCTTCCTCCTTTTCCATCTTTTTCATATTGCATGAATACAAGATTCCAGACTTCGACATATCTCATTTCATCATCGAGAAGGTCTTGTCCTTCACCTGGAGTAAAGTTGGGGGTTGTATGTTCTTCACCATGATCATAGAAGATTTCAGAACATGGTCCACACGGCCCAGTGTCACCCATTTCCCAAAAGTTATCTTTATCACCTTTTTTGAATATTTTTTCTTTAGGAACACCAATATGTTTTTCCCAAAGTTCAAAAGCTTCATCATCTGAGTAGTGAACAGTTACGTATAGTTTCTCTGCAGGAATGAGGAGTTCTTTGGTTAGAAATTCCCATGCCATTTCGATGGCCTCTTTTTTGAAATAATCCCCGAAAGAAAAGTTTCCAAGCATTTCAAAGAAGGTGTGGTGTCGGGCCGTAAGTCCTACGTTTTCAAGGTCGTTATGTTTTCCACCAGCTCTCACTACCTTTTGGATAGTTGTAGCCCGGGTATATCCTGGTTTCATCTTGCCTGTGAATACATCTTTAAATTGATTCATTCCAGCGTTAGCGAAGAGGAGAGTTTCGTCATTTATAGGAACAAGGGGAGAAGATGAAACTTTCTCATGACCTCTATCTTTGTAAAATTCAGTAAATTTATTTCTAATTTCTTGTACTTTCATACCTATCCAAAACCTTTAATTTTACGGGAACTTGTATACCTATTTTGTATAACACAAGACAGTAATAAAAGTAATGCTAAATACCCATGAAAGCTCTGCAAACACTTACAATTAGGTTGTTGAGAATAAACTAATGATTAGAAGAAGCTATGAATCTTCTGGATATTGCTCTGAGTAGATTTCATTGTAGAGTCTTGAAACATCACTTATGGAATATCCACGTGTGAGGCAATAGCGAAATACTTTTTCTCGAAGCTTTTGCTTATTTTTAACAAAGTCTCCATCAAGCCGTAGTTTCTTTTCAATGACCTCTCTTAGGAGAAGATCTGAATCAAGTCCAAGCGAGTTCATTATCTCTTCAATATATTCTTGTGTGGTGTGACATTGCTCTTGAGAAAGACGATAGAGGATCACATTTGCGGCATGACCTTTACGAATAAAGCCCTTGATTCGTGCTTCAATATAGAGGTCTTCTCTTAGATAGTTTTTATCTAAGAGTTTATCGATAACTTCTTTACTGATTTCTGAGTCGTATCCTTTATCTCGAAGCTTCTGCTTCATTTTAAAGACAGAGTAATCTTTCTTTGCAAGTAATCGGATGGTGTAATTGAAGGCCTTCTTAAATAGTTTTGCCCGTCCCTCTTCGGAGTCGGGATCTATAGGAGATACATCTAGTGGTTCATATTCCATAAAGTAGGCCAAAAAAAGGGGCTTATAAAAGCCCCCTTAATTTAATTAAGTATGATTATTGTACTGTTTTCTTAGGTTTCTTCCCTTTCTTAGGTGAAGGAGTAAACTCTTGCTCAATAATCTCACCTGTTTCAGGATCGATATTATCAGATGCAGCTTGTCCTTCTGGAAGATCAGCTAGGCCATACTTGGCAAGAACTTTAGTTTTAATCTCTTGTAGAATTTCAGGGTTTTCGCTTAGGTATGTTTTAGAGTTTTCACGCCCTTGACCGATTTTACCATTGTCGTAAGAGAACCATGCTCCCGCTTTTTCCACTATTCCATTTTGAACAGCAAGATCAAGTAGATCGCCTGTTTGTGAAATACCTAGTCCGTACATAATATCAAATTCGATAATTTTGAATGGAGGAGCTACCTTGTTCTTAACAACTTTAATCTTAGTACGGTTACCAATAACTTGATCACCATCTTTAATAGCACCCGTTCTTCTAATATCTAAACGAACAGAGGAGTAGAATTTAAGGGCGTTTCCACCAGTAGTTGTTTCAGGGTTACCAAACATTACACCAATTTTCATACGAAGTTGGTTAATGAAGATTACAGTACAGTTTGAACGAGAAATTGAACCCGTTAGTTTTCTTAGGGCCTGAGACATAAGTCTTGCTTGAAGACCCATGTGTGAATCACCCATTTCACCTTCAAGTTCAGCTCTTGGAGTAAGGGCCGCAACCGAGTCAACAATAAGAAGATCAACTGCACCAGAACGTACAAGCATATCTGTAATTTCTAGGGCCTGCTCACCCGAGTCTGGTTGTGAAATAAGTGTGTTTGGAATATCAACACCGAGCTTTTCAGCATATACAGTATCAAGAGCATGCTCTGCATCGATGAAAGCTACTGTTCCACCTTGCTTTTGTGCTTCAGCTGCAATGTGAAGAGTAAGCGTTGTTTTACCTGAAGATTCTGGTCCATAAATTTCTATAATTCTTCCCTTAGGGATACCACCAATGCCAAGAGCAAGATCAAGACTTAGACAACCTGTAGGTATAGCAGGAATCTTAGGAGCTCCACCATCGTTATCAAGCTTCATGATTGCACCTTTTCCAAATTGTTTTTCAATTGTGGAAAGGGCCAGGTCTAGGGCCTTCTTTTTATTACCATCGTTTGAACTCGTTTTTGATACGGCCATTTTCGTCTCCTAAAGAAAAATTAAGTTGTCCTAACTTAAAATTGTGTTCGTGTGTTGTGCAGTAGTCTGAAAATATCATTTTCCACTCACATTGACACCTTTCAAGTCATAAAAAATCTCGAGAACTTTAGTGCAAATGGGGCTTTAGAGATTCCTCTAATAACTATCCAAAATAACTTGGTCCTGGGAGTAAGAGATCTTACTTATGACTATCAGGTGTTCAACTTAGATATAGTTTGTGCGTAAATTGTGCGTAAGTCAAATAAAATATGGATTTATTTACGCTCTTTTAAAAATGGCATTTATAAATAATAATTGATTTGTTTATCAATCAAAAAATATTGGAGAGATTATGAGACGTGTTGCGTTGATATTTAGTTTTTTAATTACGTTTAATAGCTATGCCCAAGTGACTTGGCTTGAAGCTAAGGAGTCAATGGGTTGTAGTGTAGAAGATGCGACGATTTCCCATTTATCGAACTTTTTGATGAAGCAGAAAATTTCAAGTGCTGTAGATGTACTCTTTGATAAAATTGGAATCAAGTATCATGCTGATTCTCTAGAGATTCACGAAGAAAACTCAACTTCATCCTATGATGAAAAGTTATCTTATATAAGTGGAACATTACTCACGAAGAAAGGTTCTCTTATCAAGCTTAGTGATAGCAAAAATAGTACGGACATGAGTGGACTAATGGTTAATCTTGCAACTAGAGAAACTGTTAAGTACGAATACGATAGTGAAGGAATTCCTACACTTAGAGTTTGGCTTTGTACGGCGACTATCAGCTCAAATGATCTTGTTGTTCAACTTATTAATCAAAGTCAAAATGACTATTCAGTGGGAAGCATGAAGATCAGATTCAATGAAGTTTATAAGTTTGAAAAAGTAGAGAAGCTCTAAATATTTAGGGGATCGTTACAAATTGGGTAAGTACCAAGAAAGCGATCCCTGCAAATATCCCGCTGACAATATCATCTAGTATTGTCCCTGCACCGTGTTCCATTTTATCAAAATAGGACGCCGGCCAAAATTTGATAATATCAAAGAATCTAAATAGACCAAAAACAATGATGAGGCTGTATATGCTTGAATAGTTGGGGTGAGTAAAGAGCCAGGCTGTCCACATGCCAAGAACTTCATCCATAACAATCCAAGAAGGGTCATGAACCTTATTTGCTTTTTGAGCGTATTGGGCAATGAAACTGGTAACTGTGGTGGCGACTAAAAGAAAAGGTATAAAGAGAAAGAAGGGAGCTTCAAATTTACCGATAGCATAAAGTAGGGGGAGAATGGCCAAGCTACCCCAGGTTCCTGGAGCTTTAGGAAGAAAACCAACTCCAAAAAAAGAGAGAAAGAGAATTTCGGGTTGCATTAGACTTGGCGCGTTTTTATCTTTCATATTTGATGATTATACTCCGTTAGAAAACACAACTTGATAACTCAAGATTTAGCTTTGAGTGATCAGCAAAAAAATCCTATCATTAATGTGATTATAGGTGTTTATTGAGAATAAGAAAATGTTTCATTTGGCGAAACATAAGTCATGGTAGAATCAACTCCTTATGGAAAGACCTAAATATTTATCAAATTTTTTATTCGACTGGCAATCAATGGATGTTGTGATCGGTGGTCGCTCGGCATTAGATTCAAAATTCTTCATTGGCCCAATGACAGATATCGATACTGTAGAGAGATTTTTATCTGGGTATGGTCTTGATGCAAATGATCCTGTGGCAAGGGCCGAACTCTTTGGTAACTTCCAAGAGGCCATCCAATTTATTCGTCGCTACTTTTTAAAAGAAGGAAATAACGATGGATTAGATTTAAAAGTACCTAACTCTATCGTTATGATTACTGATATCAGTGAGCTCTTTTTAATGGCCACAGGAAATAAAGATGCAATGTCTCGTGAGGAGACGTTCTGGGCCGAGATTGTTTTAAAAGTCATGCACACAATTCTTCATGTAGATAAAGACTTGAGATCGAGTTATTTTTCTGAAGTTCAAAAACAAATTTTTGATAAGTTTTATAAATATATCTATAGAGATGATCACGATCTCTATTTTGCCAATAAGCTCAGTGGTGAAGAAAAAGATAGAATCAACTTAGTAGACTTTGAAACGAAATCTAAAAAGACACGCGACTCTGTTATTATTAAACTCCTACATAAGGCAGAGAATGTTGCGGAAGAACTTTTTGATCGTGTAGGGGTTAGAATTATAACAAAGTCACGTTTTGATACACTTCGTGTAATTAAGTTCTTAGTAGAGAACTATATTGTTATCCCTCATAATATTAAGCCTAGTCGTTCATCTAACTCGCTATTTGATATTAAGCAGTTTAAAGAGAGACATACGAATCTTTTGAAATTTGCTCTTCGAAATGATTTATCTGAAGAAAAATTCCTTGAAGCCGTAGAAAGAGAGATTATGGAATGCTCCTTTTCCAATCCTGCACAACAAAGGGATAAGAACTCACATAGCCTTTCTGGATATCAAGCGGTTCAGTTTACTTGTCGTCAATTGATTAAATATAAGAACCCATTCCTTCAAGAGTTTATTAATCTAAGAACAGCGGCAAAAGATAATAGAGAAGATGATGTGGCCAAGAAAATACTAGCAATGGACTATTCGCTAATCGCTCGAGACGTCCGATTCTTCTATCCTTACGAAGTTCAAATCGTAGATGAGCATGCTCATAAGGTGAACTCAGAAGGGGAAGCTTCACACGTCGAGTATAAGAAGAGTCAGGTTTTGGCCGCTATGAAACGATTATTTACTCCACTTCTCGAATATCACAATTCAAACGCTTCGAAGTAAAATTAAAGCTGTTTGGTATGTTCTGCCATTTCGCGTACCCACTCTTGACTCCTATTAAATGGATTACAGCGAGTAGGTGTTTTTAAATACCATGTTCTATTCATTATGTTTTCACTAAGGTGATTGTGTTGTAGGAAGCCTTCTAAGAGCTGATGAATGCCTTTCTTATAGCGACATGTGAAATAGAGTGAAGTGTTAGTAAATTTCTTTGTTTGATTAGGCATTAACTCTTTAAAAATAATTCTATTTTTTTTGAAGCATTCAAATAAGATTGTATCTGAGGGATCTAGCTTTTGATTATTTGGAGTTTGGATTTCATAAACTAAATTCTGAATACCTATTTGATGTTTCCTTAAGAATGATTTCTTTTCGTTGATATTAAGTCTTTGAGGTTCTTTATTGGGGTTATAAATATACTGTAAGATCTTCCAGAAATGATTTCTATTGTCGTTATAATAAAAGAAGTCTTCACTAGGCTTTTGGCCATTTATAGTGCGAGCATTTAAAGCACACATCGTTCCCAGAAAGATGGCCTTTGGGTTATCAGGTATAAAAGAGGGGATTTCATCTCTTTGTATAATCATTTAAACGAGGGCCAGGCTTTTGGTGAGAAAGAGATCTATTCTTTCATTCACCGTATGATGAAAGTCTACCTGTGGTACGTGACTACCGTCTTTGATTATATAGAGCTTAGAGTTTGGAATATTTTCACTTAAAATATATTGGAGAAAATTAGGGATAACCTGGTCTTTATCCCCACCCATTATCAAAGTGGGAACTTTTATCATTTCCAGCTTGGTAACAATATCATGACCTTTCATTTCTTTAAGAAGTTGAAAGAAAACTTCCGGCTCTAGCTCTCCAATCTTCTTTAAGTAATGTTCAACAAAGTCCTTAGGAACCATTTTTGTATTAAAGCCACCTTGATGAATTAAGTGGGTGGCCAGGGGGTTTTTGTGTCCTGTGGTCCAGATGCTCTTATAGAGCTTGGGGTATTTCTTTAGTAGAGATTCGAGAATCGGCTGGAGAAGATCCATGAAGTTAGTGTCAAAGAGAATGTCTTGAGGCGGAAGAACTGTCCCCGAGATAAGGACGATTCCGTTAACATCGCTAGGGTAGCGATAGGCATACTCAAGTGTTGTATTCACGCCCATACTATGACCAAAGTGATAAGCACTTTCAACGGCCAGATGATCGAGAAGTTCTTTCATATCATTGGATATATTCTCAAATGAAAGGTCTTCAATGTTATTTGTTTTCGCGCTATTAAAATGGAATCGGTAGTCATGATAAATGACTTGGAAATCTTTTTGATGATAGTAAGGGATTTGTTTTTCCCAATGGGCGACATTACATACGAGTCCATAGTTAAAAACAATACAAGGTTTCGTAGGATCGAAACTCTTAAAGTTTGTACCATAGTAGATGTTGATACCATCGCTTGTCGTAAAAGTATTTTCATTAAAACCATTGAACATAGATATCTCTTGAATAATTATAGATTTAAATCACTATCAGGCTTTGGACTAATTAGTCCATCTTCTGCGTATAAAATTTCTTTTTCAATAGCTTCTAATATGGGGAGATATTCGTTTTTTTCCTCTCCAAAGCGATCGTATTGATCCGAAATATCAAATACGCGATTAACTTGATCAAAGCGATTCTCTTTGATGATAAAGAGTGTATTTCCAAGCTTAATTCTTTGTTTGGGTAAAACGAGCTTACTTCCTTGTATCTTCTTTCCATCTACCCAAAAGACTTCTTGGTCATGCCCTTTGATGATTAATCCTTTATCCGTTTGTTTAGCTTTTAAGATAGTGGATACTCCAGTGGAGCGAGGTAGTTTCAAATCACATTTTGCGAGAGCGCCAATAAGGAACTCTTCAAAATAGAGGGTTACTTCCCAAGAGGGGAGCTTCGGAATACTGGAATAGATTTCAAAAGTTATCATAAGGTTATTTTATGACGTTTAGACAGGTTTGTATAAGATGTCATCTTTACCTAGTTCTTGAGATAACTGCTCATATATTTGAGGGAAGTCTTTGGCCAGCTTTTCAACATCTTGCCGTGCCCACTCAAGAGTTTCCTGATGAAAGATAATTGAGGCAAGTACTTTAGTGGGACGAACACCTGATTGTTCTTTTCCAAAGAGGTTTCCTTCTCCTCTGATTCTAAGATCCTCTTCCGCAATCTTAAATCCATCTTTATTTTGTTCGATAATAGAGAGTCTTTCCATGCTAGTAGGAGAGATTTGTTTATCATTCACGAGAAAGCAAAAACCTGGCTTATCGCCTCGTCCTACTCGTCCTCGCATCTGGTGCAGGGAAGATAGGCCAAAGCGCTCTGGATTGAGGATCGACATGATGGATGCGTTGGGATTATTGATTCCAACTTCTATAACTGAAGTACTGATCATCACATCCACTTCTTTATTTCTAAAAGATATGAACGCCTGATTCTTTTCATCTGACTTCATTTTGCCGTGAAGGCCAATAATTTTAAAGTCAGGGAAGTATTCTTTATATTTTTTAAGAACAATCTCAAGATTGAGGATATCTTGTTCCTCACTTTCTTCAATTGCCGGAACTACGACATAGGCCTGCTCACCCATGCTAATTCTTGTTTTAAAAAAGCTTAAATACTTCTCATAAGTTTGTGTGCCGACAATTCGTGTAGAAGTTCCTTTGCGATCACTTGGAATCGATTTTATAACAGAGACGTCGAGATCTCCGTATTGAGTGAGACTCAGACTTCTAGGAATAGGTGTGGCCGTCATAATAAGGCAATGAGCACCACTTCCTTTATTGACAAGTTTCAGCCTTTGTTCGACTCCGAACTTATGTTGTTCATCGATAATAACGAGACCAAGATTTTTAAAAGATACAGAATCTTGTATAAGAGCATGTGTTCCAATGACGAGATCAATTTCTCCATTTATTAATTTTTGAACGACGGCCTCTTTTTCTTTCCTTGTAAGACTGCCTACGATGAGTTCAATATTAATCGCATCTTTAAAGAGTTCTTTAGCGCTGAGAAAATGCTGTAGCGCTAAAGATTCAGTCGGACACATGAGTGCTGATTGATAGCCTGAGTCTTTGGCCATAAATGCGGCTAAAAAGGCAATCGTCGTTTTTCCACTTCCTACATCACCTTGAATCAGTCTCATCATGGGGTGACCACTGGTTAGATCATGGGCGACTTCTTGCATGGTTGTCGCTTGATCTTCAGTTAGTTTGTAGGGAAAAAAATGTAAATAATCACTCCACGATGAATGAGAGAAACAAATTCCTTCCATTCTGTGTTGATGCTTTCTTCTCATGATTAATTTGATCTGCTCTCTAAAGAATTCTTCATAGATTAAGCGATTAAGCGCCTCTTCAAGCTTGTCCCCAACAGCATCTTCAAGAGCACATTTTCCATGGACTCGTCGAAAGGCTTCACCTAGATCGATAAAATTTCTCTGAGTCATTATTTCGGCAGGTAAGTACTCGTGAAGAGTTTTCCACAATGAAGCTGGGATTTTGTTAATAACACCAAGTAATAAATGAGGGGATACCCCATTAACAGTAGGGTATTGAACTTTTAGTTGAGCTTCGGATTGAGATTGCCAATGTTCTTTTGATTTAGAAAACTCTTCTCTTGTTATCTCATTAAAGTCAGGTGAAATCATTTGCATCTGACCAAGGTAGGAGCTCATTTGTCCACTAAAGTGAAGATACTCTAGGTCTTTGAGTGCCGTAACTTGAGAGGGATAGCAGTTAAACCATTTCAATGTCAAAGTTCCATTAGAGAAGGCATCTTGAACAATAAGAGTGAAATTAGATAAAGGTGTTCGCCCCTTTCCTTTTGATTTGAAATTGGGCTTATGTTGAATATTAAGAACCTTACCTATACCTTGAAAGAGTGACTCTTCAGCAGCATAAGCATAAGTATTTACGGGTGGATGAACCTGAGTTTTTAAAGGTTGAATCCATAAGAGATCTTTTAATTGAGTATAACCAGCGGCAAGAAGTTTTTCAATCGTCTTGCTGGTCTTACCTTTGATGAGGCGAGTAAGAGCGCTGTCCCAGGAAAGGACAGCTTCATTTTTAGGCTTTGTTGACTTAGTCTGCAGTGAACTCAATGGAGTCTACCTCGTATTCGATATCTCCCTTAGGAGCGCGAACGATTACTGTGTCACCTTCTTCTTTGCCGATTAAGGCCTTACCAAGAGGGCTTTGAAAAGAAATCTTTCCCATACTGAAGTTAGATTCAATATCTCCAACAATTTGATAACGAACAGTTTCATCTTTTTCAACATCGATGAGAGTAACACGGGCACCAAATACAACTCTATCAGAATTGAGGGTTGAAGGATCGATGACTTTGGCAGCGGCAATAACACCTTGAAGTTGAGAAATACGTCCTTCAACATGACCTTGCTTTTCTTTCGCTGAGTGGTACTCAGCATTTTCTTTTAAGTCACCTAGTTCTCTTGCTTCAGAAATAGATATCTTAAGTTCTTCACGAACAACCTTAATGAGGTGATCGAGTTCCTTTTGAACGGCAGCATATCCTTCTTTAGTAATGGGTGTTTCTTGTCTCATAGTTTTTCCTTAGTTTTTAAATAATGAATTGGCGCTATCGAGGAGGTCTTGCTTTTTGGGACCTCCATCAGATCCTGTGCCCAGTTTAAAAAAGTCACAAAAGTTGGCCTTTTCTTTATCAAGAACCCGATTGGCCATGGGTTCTTTGCATTCGTTATATGCAGTTAAGTCGTAAAAGTGACACATTTTACAACAATGGAGGGCCTGATAACAAGAAGGACACTCCTCCTGGCGGCCGATATTCGCCATTGGTGCATAATCAAGCGTGTGATTACACTTGAAGCAATTAATTTTACTAGCTTCTTCAAACATTCAAACCTCAATCATATTCTAGAAAGTCCAAGTTTTATTTAGCAAAAAGGACACCCCATTGTCCCTATCTTTACTACTTGATTGACCAGGATTGAAGTAAATTTTTGGCAAATTCCTCTTATTATACTCTTCAATGGCCTTATTAAGATTTTCTTCATTGGAGCTTTCAAAGGTTTTGGCCACGAGAAAGTTCACAATCATAATGGTTGCTCCACCGATCAGCAGTGGTCCTCGAGAGCCTGTATCATCTTGAGAGAGTATTCCACCTATAAGCATTCCTGTTCCAAGCGTACCCATTACTGCATTTTCCCAGTGAATTTGAGTACCTTCTTGATATTTATCGAGGTAACTCTTGGCCACGGGATCTTTGTCGAGATGATAACGCAGGCCTTCGCCTTTTTCAGTAGAGTTAGTATCTACTAATACTTCTTGATAATTAATAACGGCGACACGGCTACACGTCTCAACAGCGAGAATTGGGCTCATTGTGTAGAGCAGTAGAGAAATATAGGCCAAAGTCTTTAATATCATGAGGCTCAATTCTAACTTAAACCATTGTGAGCGGCCATAAACTCTTACTTTATCTAACTAGATAATGAGATTTCAGTAACTTATGCTAGGGCAATTTTATAGGATTCATTTACTTGTCTAGCTTAAGGAAATATCAAAGAGACTGAATAAAAAGAGGAGAAAAATATGAAACGAGTCATCGCGCTTATAATGCTGGCCTCTCTGGCTCCTGCCTGGGGATTAGTAAATGTTGAAAACTGTATGCCTTCTGAAAATGAGGATATATTGAGATCTGGAGAGTTTTCTTGGGGCATGACTCTAGAAGAAATTAAAAATAAAGAAAGTGACGTATATGAAAGAGGTTTGCGCTTAAATGGACGGGCCTTTGTAAAAGATGGGGAAGTCTATTTACCTCATTCAACATATGGGTCAAAAGAGCCTCAGCTCATTAAGCTCTCCGAGCGCTTTATAAAGAGTGTTACTTCTCATGTCGAAAATGCTCTTAAAAGAAATTATGTGGATGCTCTCATTTTTCCAGACATGGGACATTCTCATTTATTCATTGATCAGAAGTTCTATGATGAAGTCTTGAGTGATATTCCTGTTAAGCAACAGCATAAGAGATATGAGTTGATGCTTAGTCATCCAAAGACAAAGTTTTTATATCATACAGCGGAACAACTAAAAATGCTTGATGAAGATAATGAGCTTCTTCCTAATCGGCATTTACAGTGGAGATTTTTTACAAGAAATATTGTAGGGGATAATAATCAAGGAAAACTTGAATTGGTTCACAATGAGTCTCATAGTCATAATACGGCCCATAACTATGAAGAGGGGTATCGATACTGGGGAGCTGGTTTTAATATATCCGCGACTAAGAACGGTTGTTTTTCCTATCAACGTGATGGGGAAACTTATTACTTTGATTTGAGTTTAAAAGATTTAGAGTCATAAAAAATGCCCCTCATTAGAGGGGCTTTTTTTATTATTTTACAACAATTGAATTTTCAACGTCTTCTACTCCCTTAACATTGAGAGCGATTTTTTCAGCACTTTCTTTCTCCGCTTCAGTAGATACAAACCCACTTAGTTGAACCGTGCTCTTATAAGTTTTAACTTTTACTTCAAGGGCACTTACTTTATCGGAAGTGGCCAATTCCGTTTTAACTTTAGAGGTAATCACGGAAGAGTCAACATATTGACCTGTGCTCTCTGAAGTTGAGTTTCCTGCACAACTGGCAACAGACATTCCGAGTAAGCAAATCATCGTTAATTTAATTATTGTTTTCATATATTCTCCTTTGGTTAATACCATAATAGATTTATTGCAGAGAATATGTTTCCTAGAATTATGTATAGATTTTGTAATTAGTTACACAAATATCGGAGTTCTATACTGCCTAGAGTAGGCTAAAGAAAGTCTTTGATTTTATCCATGCGAGTGATGGCCTCACCACGACAGCTTCCCGTTGGACAAACTTTATAGTAGTTACAAAATTGTTCTTCATCCAATTCAAAGTCGTATTCACCGTCTTTTAAGATACCAATGATTTTATGGTTTAGAGCTGAGAAAACAGGAGAGCCTGAATTTCCTCTGAAAGTGTCGATTTCAGCCTCGTAGTAATTTTCACTTAGTCCCTGCGTTGAACGAATAAAGCCAGAAGTGTACTTTTTGGGAAGTTGGAGGGAGTGGCCCATGGTGTATATAGGAGTTCCTTCTTCCATCTTTGTATCAAAATCGAGTTGAAGGGGAGTGACATTTTCAACATTTCGATCAAGTTCTATGATGGCATAATCAATTTCGCTGTAACTATGCTGGAGTATTGATTTACACCGATAGGCATCTGTTGATTGAATAGGGTTTATTTGTTGTTGGGTAGAATTCCACTCAAAGTTAAAGAGAAAGAAGGTGTTATCTCTACATTTTGTTGATGATGTAATGGCGTGGCCAACGGTCATCACCTTGTTCGGAGCGATCAAGAATGCTGTTGCCACAGGGGAGATGGGTTGTTGAGTATAAAGTTCATCTTCGCAAGTCATCTTAGAGATCAGTGTGCGAGGATTTTGAGAAAGGAGTTCAATCGTTCTAGAGGGCGCACTAAAGTGAGTGAAAACACCAGCGATAGCTTTTGACTGTGACAGGATGATGGCCTTTTCTTTTGGTCTTAGATCTTCAGAGAGGGAGATTTCATCAATCTCTAAAATATTATTTTCACCATAGATTACGGCAAAAGTTAGTTTTACGCAGAAGCAATAGAGAAGGAATATAGATAAGCTCTTTCTTTTAATATGGAATCCTATTTTGGTTTATGAATAGGGCTAATTATATCGTAGAGAAGGTCAAGCCGTGCTGATAGAAGAAAGAATTTTAGAGTGTATAAAAAGTAGACAAAAAAAGGTCCCTCGCTAGAGAGACCCTTGATATTATTTAAGAGCTTTTAAGTGAAACTGAATGTGTTCTTCAATGAAAGTGGAAATAAAGTAGTAACTATGATCATATCCTTCACGATAGTTAACTTTTAAATCTTGGCCTACTTCGCGGGCCACGGATTCTATATTTCCGGTCTTAAGTTGGTTTTCAAAGAATTCATCGGCAAGACCTTGTTCAATTAAGAGGGTATCGCTTCTTTTTTGACCAGACTTTAAAAGTTCTGTGGCATCATAGGCCTTCCAGTCAGATTGATTATCACCTAAGTAGCCTGTAAAGGCTTTTTCTCCCCAAGGACATTGAGTAGGGTTTACTATAGGAGAGAAAGCACTGACGGCCTTAAAAGTATCGGCTTCACGCAGGCCTAAGACAAGAGCTCCATGACCACCCATTGAATGGCCCATAATAGAAATATTTTGAACTTCAAAATTCTCTTTAACTATAGGGACCACTTCTTTCATGATGTAGTCATACATATGATAATGATCTTTATAGCCTTCGGTAGTTGCATTGAGATAGAAGCCTGCTCCGGAACCAAAGTCGTAGCTATCATGCTCGCCTGGAAGATCAAGTCCTCTGGGGGAAGTATCCGGACAAAGGATCATGGTGTCCGATCCTTTTAGATAGCTTTGAGCGCCCGCTTTAGTAATGAAGTTTTCTTCGTTACAGGTAAGACCTGATAACCAGATGATACAATCCTTAACATTTTCACTAGGCTCAAATGTAGAAAAGGTCATCTTTGTTTTAGTAATGTCCGATTGATGCTCATAAATATTGGTGAGGCCATCAAAGGATTTGTTTGATTTAGTTCTTTCGATTTTCATTCGATCCTCCTAATCTTGTACGAATTTAATTACAGAGCGGATACTCTTTCCTTCGTGCATAAGATCGAAGGCCTCGTTAATTTTTTCTAGTGGCATAGTGTGCGTAACGTAATCATCAAGGTTGATCTCCCCTGACATATAACGATCTACGTAACCAGGAAGCTCAGTTCTTCCTTTAACACCACCAAAGGCAGATCCTTTCCATACACGACCCGTTACCAGTTGAAAGGGGCGAGTGGAAATTTCTTGTCCGGCTCCGGCCACACCGATAATAATGGATTCTCCCCAACCTTTATGAGCACACTCAAGAGCGGCACGCATAAGATTAACGTTACCGACACACTCAAAAGAGAAGTCAACGCCGCCATCAGTAAGTTCTACGATAACTTCTTGAATAGGCTTATCGTATTCTTTAGGGTTAACAAAATCAGTGGCACCAAACTGTTCGGCCAATTTAAATTTTTCAGGATTAATGTCGACGGCAATAATTTTAGAAGCCTTGGCTATTTTAGCCCCTTGGATAACGGAGAGTCCGATACCACCGATACCAAATACAGCAACGGTATCGCCTTCTTGAACATTTGCGGTATTGAAAACAGCTCCAATTCCAGTCGTGACTCCACAACCAAGAAGACAAACTTTATCAAGAGGAGCTTCTGGGTTTACCTTCGCTAAGGAAATTTCAGGTACTACTGTGTATTCAGCAAAAGTAGAGGTTCCCATATAATGATGAATCATTTTTCCATCTTTAGAGAAGCGGCTAGTACCGTCTGGCATGAGACCTTTACCTTGAGTTTCTCTCACTCGTTGGCATAGATTTGTTTTTCCTGATTTACAGAATTTACATTCACGACATTCGGCCGTGTAAAGAGGAATAACATGATCTCCGACTTTTAAACTGGTAACGCCTTCACCAATTTCTGTAACAACGCCTCCACCCTCATGACCAAGGATAACAGGAAATAGTCCTTCAGGATCTTCACCAGAAAGAGTGAAAGCATCAGTGTGGCAAACTCCAGTGGCGTGCATTTTTACTAAAACTTCGCCTTTCTTTGGCGCTTCTAAATCAACTTCTTCAATACTTAGTGGTTGTTTAGGGCCCCAGGCCACAGCTGCTTTAACTTTCATGGTTATCTCCTTATTAAATTAGAATCGAGTGTAGTATATATCTTTGTTGACAATAAAAGTTGTAATTTACATAGTGTTTCCATATGGAAACAATTAAATCGTTTGGAAATACATTGGCCTTTGTGAAAGTGGCCCAGAATCTGAGTTATTCTAAGGCCGCCAAAGAGCTTGGTGTTTCCAAAGCCTATATTAGTAAATCTATCCAACAACTTGAAGATGAGATTGGGCAAAAACTCTTAAACAGAACGACCAGGCTTGTTAAATTAACGCGAGAAGGTGAGAAGTTCTTCGAGACTTGCTCTGAATCCATCCGCTCGATTCAAAATGCGAAAGATGGAATCAAAGAGTCTGTGCAAATTCCTCAGGGATTGTTGAGGGTTACCGCTGCTGGTGCTTTCGCACAAGAATATATAACTCCTGCAGCAACAAGGCTCTTAGCAAAGTATCCAAACTTAGAAATAGAAGTATCTCTGAATGAGAGAATTGTTAATCTTGTTGAAGAAAACTTTGATCTTGGTATTCGAGTGGGTCATCTCTATGACTCTTCTATGATAGCAAAGAGAGTGGCAACAAGAAGAGAGTTTGTTTGTGCGACGAAGAAGTATCTCGCAAGTCATGGCACACCAAAGGGTCCCAAGGAATTAAAAGAACATAACTGCTTAACGGGAAATAATAATCAATGGCACTTTAGAGAGCGCCAAAAGGAATATACCGTTAAGGTTGCAGGGAATTTTAAGAGTAATGACGCAAGAGTTTTACTTAAGGCCTGCCTTGCTCATGCGGGAATTGTGAAGTTACCTGAAGCTTATGTTGGGGGCTTGATTGAAAGTGGCGAACTGGTAGAGGTATTGGGCTCTTCTTTAAGTCAGGAAATCCCTATTTGGGCCATTTATCCACCAAGTAAAAAGAAATCATCTAATGTTTCTTTTTTTCTAGAAGAACTTGAAAAAGAATTGAAGCGATAAATTCCCTTTTCGAAAAAAAAGGAAAAAGAACGCTATAATAAGTAAGTCAATAATTTTAAGAAAGTGAAGTGCTATGGTTGATTTAATAAAGACAGGTATTGGAATTACGAAGACAATTCGTAATGTAACTCGAATGAAAGAGATTGCATTAGTTTTTGCGAAGAATGGATTCGATGAATTTGCGGCAACCGGAGTTGCCTCTCAAATACCTAATTTTGTCATTCCCAAATCAAAGAGAAGTATTAAAGATGAACTTGATGAAGAAACAGATCGAAACTGGGGGCGCACTCTAGGTTATCGCCTAAGGCTTTGTTTTGAAGAGCTAGGTCCTGCATTTATTAAATTTGGGCAAATACTTTCAAGTAGGGAAGACCTTTTTGATGAAGCCTTTATTGATGAAATGAAGATTCTCAGGGATAAAGTAAAGGCCGTTCCTTATAGTGAAGTTAAGCAAACGATTGAAGACTCTCTCGGTGCGCCAATAGAAACAGTCTTTAAATATATTGATCCTGATCCCATCGGCACCGCCTCTATTGGTGTTGTGTTTAAAGCCGAGCTTCTTACGGGTGAACAAGTCGTAGTGAAGGTGAAAAGACCGGGAATTGAAAAAATGATGGAGACAGATTTCTCGATCATGAGGTTTCTGGCTTCCCAAGCAGAATGGGCCAGTGAAGAGATTCGCTATCTTGGGATTAGACGTATTTTAGATGACTTTAGCTTAAGCTTAGTGAATGAGCTGAATTTTAATGCCGAAGTCATGAATAGTGATCGTTATCGAAAAGTGCTCGCAGAGTATAATGCAGATGATCTTCTCTATATACCTTCCATGTATCCGAAGTATTGCTCTCATGATGTTCTCGTAATGGAGCGACTGGTTGGAATTCCTTTTAGTAACTATGCTGAGATTACTAAGCATATGGATGATCTCGCTCCTAAGTTGGATGAAGGCCTTAAGATATTCATGAAGACCTTCTTAAAAGATGGCTTCTTTCATGCTGACCTTCATGGAGGAAATTTCTTTCTCTTAGAAGATGGCAAGATTGGAATTATTGATTTTGGTCTCATGGGAACTCTTTCTAAGAAAGGTCGAAAGAACTTTATTGCGATCATTTATTCTCTCATTACTTTTAACTATGAAAACGTTGTTTATGAATTCTTAGAAGTTGCTCAATACGATAAAATTCCTGATGTTGATAAACTGATTAGTGATGTGAAAGATGCACTCTCTCCCTATGTGGGCCTAACTGTACAACAGACAGACTTTTCTAAAGTTCTAAAAGCAGTCGTATCTACTTTGAAAACTCATGAGATTTTCTTGCCTCGCGAATGGTTCATTGTCTTTAGGGCCCTGATTACTCTAGATGGAGTCGGAAAATCTCTAGGACAAGACTTTGATATTTACGCCATGATGGAAGGAGATATTAAAGAAATCATAGCGGCCAGTTTGAGTAAAGATGAATTAATGGAAGAAGGGGTCTGGGCGGCTAAGGATATTATTTCTATGGCGCGTGTGGTTCCTCGTCATATCCGCTGGTTTCTAAAAGACTTCTCTCATAAGAAATATGGTATTCAGCTGATTCATACTGGGCACGAGAAAAGTGCAAAACTTCTGAATCAATCACTGATATTTCTAGGTTTTACCCTGATTAGCTGTGTCTTCTTAGCTTCAGGTGTTTTCTTCTTAGGATCGCCTTTACATATTTCTACCCCGCGAGATATTCCCACGATTACGTGGATCTTTTGGGGCTTATCGACATTATTCTTTGGTAAGGGTTACTTAAGTTTAAAGAATGATTAACGCCTAAGAGAGTGAAACTTTTTTAGAACCTTAAAAGTAAACTCTGAAGTTTGCTTTTGCTTCCATACTCCTGATAAGGCCTTGTTGGCCTCTGACATTGTAGGGTAGGCATGAATCGTTCCGAGAATTTTCTCAAGGCCATGACCATGTTTCATGGCCGTGACAAATTCAGTGATCATGTCTGATGCATGATTAGAGACAATCGTGGCCCCAAGGATTTTATCGCTATTGGGCTTAGTGAGGACTCTGATCATTCCTCTATCTTCTAACTCCGTAATTGCGCGATCTGATTCACTCATATTATAAGTCGTTAACTCGTAGGAGATATTTTGTGCTTTGGCCGTGGTTTCATTGAGTCCAACAGAAGCCACTTCAGGATGACTGAAAGTGGCCTTGGGGAGGGCATCGTAGTTTACGGCAAACTTTTTAAAGGTTCCAAAAAGAGCATTCACACTGGTGTGCCATGCTTGGTGAGAAGCGGCATGAGTCAGTTGAAAAGGACCTGTGACATCGCCACAAGCATAGATATTGGGGTAATTCGTTTGAAGGTATTGATTGGTATGAATCGTCTTATTCTTTCTAAGTTCAATTCCTAATTCTTCTAATCCAAATCCTTTGATATTAGCTGATCGGCCAATGGCGACAAGAATATGATCAAACTCTAAAGCGTCTGAGGTATTTTTTAATTTGGCGATATGGCCTTCATCACTTTTAGTAATCTCTAGTATCTCTTCATTCGCTAGAATATTGATGCCTTCTCTTTGGAATTGATCAGCGATAAAAGCTGAAACTTCTGGATCTTCTACGGCCATGATTCTCTCACCTCTTTCAATGAGAGTGACCTTACTTCCAAGGCGACTAAAGGCCTGGGCCATTTCACAACCAATAGGTCCACCACCTAAGATAACAAGATGCTTGGGTAATGTTTTTAATTTCCACAAATTTTCTGAAATAAGATAATCAATGGAATCAAGTCCCTTGATAGGAGGAACGGCGGGACTGGCTCCTGTGGCAATAATAATATTCTTGGTCGTATAGGTCTTTCCATTCGCCTTAACTTCCCAAGGAGAAATCATTTGGGCACTCGCGCTTAAGCACTCAACACCCAGGGACTCATATCTTTCTACAGAGTCATGGGGTTCTATTTTCTTAATTGCCGTATGGACATGGGCCATGACTTCTTCAAAATTAACTTGAGGCTCTTGAACGTGAATTCCGAGTTTGTGGGCATTTTTAATATTATAGGCAACTCGAGATGCTTTGATTAAGGCCTTAGAAGGAACACATCCGGTATTTAAACAATCCCCTCCCATGGCGTTCTTTTCAATTAGAAGAACGCGGGCCTTTACGGCCGCTGCAATATAGGCCGAAACTAATCCGCCGGAACCTGCACCAATGACAATTAGGTTATAGTCAAAGTTCTTTGGTTTCTTATAATTTTTATAAACTTTTAGCTTCTTTAAGTAGTCTACAAACTTCTTAGTAATAAGAGGGAATAGACCTAGGATGACAAAAGATCCGATGATATCAAAACTGAGTATTTGAGAAAGAGATTCGATTTCAGAGAGCTGTAGTCCGGCGTTTACGTAAATGATCGTGGCCGGAAGCATGGCAATTTGGCTAACGATCATATATTTTAAAATATTAAAGTTAGTTATCCCCATTCCAAGATTAATGACGAAGAACGGCAGGATGGGAATAAGTCTGATCGTGAAGAGATAAAAAGATCCTTCTCGTTCAATTCCATCATTAAGTTTTTTAATGGCCTTAGCGAATTTATTATTAACCAAGTCTTGAAACAGAAAACGAGAAGTGAGAAAGGCCAGAGTTGCGCCTAGAGTGCTTGCAAAACTCACCAGAATTGTTCCCGTTGTAAGACCGAATAGAGCACCGGCCATCAAGGTGAGGATCGTGGCCCCTGGAATGGAAAGAGCAGTGGAGATTACGTAGAGCGTGAAAAAAGAAGCAAGCGTGAAGACCTGATTATTTTCATAATAGGTTAGGTAATCATTATAGTTGGCCTTAAGGCTAGTGAGGCTTAAGTATTCATTCCATCCATTCTTATAGAAGAGGTAAATGAGTAGGGCCGCTAAGAGAAGAATGATTATTCTTATTATGTTTTTTTTCATAGTGAGTACTCGTTGAGGTTCCAGTTATAATCGTTGTATTTTATTTGATAGTTCTTTTTAGGTAAGTTTAAAGTTTGAATAATGTAATTTTCAAAACTCCCAAATTGCGAGTCAAAGTCATCTCCATACCATTTAAATATTTGAGAGATATGGAGAGTTGGGCCTTTTACGAAATTCTTATCTTTATTCTTTAAAAAATGAGTCGCACTTTGATCTAATTGTTCTTCAAGCTTCGTGGCGGTGAAGGCAACTTGCAATAGCGAGGGACAGCCAACAGAAGCGCAATTGAGAGCAAAGTGAATTCTTGGTTCATTAAACTGCTTCCTCACAATCTCATGCTCAATATGATCGAGGCTTATTTTATCTTTAAAAAGAGGAATGAACTCTTTAGACCACGGGCCACTGGAGAACCAGCCTGATTTTATATCTTTAATGGATTTAACCGGATAATGGTCGATGACTATTTTCAAGGTATAGGCATTGTAAGCATTAATCCAAAAAGAAAGTTTTTCTTCAGTGGAGAAGCTTTTAAATTCTTCTTTGGAAAGAGTTTCTAGAGTCTTTAAGTATTCATTTAACGTTTGTGTATGGGATTTAAGCTCTTTGTAGTTAACGAGAACCTGATTGTTTTCTTTCTTAGTATAGGTTTGAAGGACTTTATTCCATTTGGTGTGTTGGTGATCAAAGGCGTGAGCACTCGAGAGCAAAAAGAGAGCTACTATAATGAGGTAAATTTTCTTCATAATTATTTCCAGTTAAATGGAATCATGACCGAAGACAATGAGAGGAGGAATAAGCCCCTTCCATTCTTCTATTTGACCTGGTCCCCAGATTCCTTGAATTAAATCTTTTTCACTGAGGTCATAGTAGTCACCGTCAAAAGAGACGGTGATCAGGCCCTCAACATTTCTTTCGACGACGAAGAGCCTTTTGTTACTGGTTTTTTCAATAAAATCAGAAAGAATTTCTAAATTTCCTAGACGTAGAAAGCCCATATAGCGTGAAACTTTGTCTGTATTTTCAGGCATATACGTCCAGTTTGAGTAACCATCGAGGTCTGGAGCGTCTATGGGGTGCCTTTCATGGCAAATACCTTGTAAATCCATGCCTTTATTAAGGAAGTAATAGTGCCCTTTTCCGTCTGTAACGTGATCAATAGATTGGGACTGCAAAAGATCATGCCAGTCTTCAGGGGTTCTGTGAGGAACTAAAGAATGTTTAGATAGAGATTGATAACCTTTGATAACGGTTTCTAATTCTTCTGGAGGGAATTCCTCTAGCTTCATGGCCTGTTTGTTAGAGAGGTCACTTTCTTCAATGAGTCCAAATTCATAGAAATTGAATTTTTCATAAAGCTGAGAGAGGTCAGACCATAGAAGGTAGAGCGCATAGTGAGAATTAAGAAGAAGAACCGTCTCTAATAAAGAGCGAAAGAGTCCAGCTCCTCGTTTTTCATCAGCTACACCAATGCCTCCTATAAAGAGGGCGGGCAATTTTACATCTTTATACTCTAATTCTTTAGGTAGAGTGAGAAGAGTCGCCGTCACTTGATTATCTTCTTCTATAAAGAAGCAGTTTTGTAGGTTGTGTTCATGGAAGATTGGGGAAAAGTCCTCTTTATATGAATAATTATCACCATAGCCAAAGGCGCCTTCAATGAGGGCGACGCATTCATTAAGTTTTTCAGGTGAATCTTTCAACGTTTTTACATTCATATATCAACCATGTTTTAAAGAGTTACAGCTATTACGCTACACCATTTAGCGCCTTTCAGGCAAAAGTTGCCGCTCGAAAAAGAAAGCACAATATTTTAAAGAAAAACATTTATTACGCGATAAGTCTTTAGAAGGTACTTTACCTATATCATGGATGATAGTTGAGTAAAGCACGTTGGTAGGGGATAACTCCCAACCGAAACCCAAATATCAAGGAGGATAGAATGGGACTTCGAATTAACACAAATGTTGCCTCCCTCAATGCACAGAGGAACTTAAGAGGAACACGTCTTGGAATGAACAAATCTCTTGAGAAGTTAAGTTCTGGACAAAGAATCAACAGAGCTGGTGACGACGCTGCCGGACTCGCAATCTCAGAAAATTTAAAAGCTCAAGTTCGCGGGCTTAAGCAAGCTGAAAGAAATGCTGAAGATGGTATTTCATTAGTACAAATTGCTGAAGGTGCATTAGGAGAAGTTTCAAACATCCTAATTCGTCTTAGAGAGCTAAGTGTACAAGCAGCTTCTGATACTATCGGTGGAACGGAAAGAAAATTTCTTAACGTTGAATTCGAACAATTAACTTCAGAAATAGATCGTATTGCTAACTCAACTGAATTCAACAGAGTTCCTCTTCTTAACGGAACAGGTGCTGTATTTGATATCCAGATTGGGACTAGAAATGACCCTATATCAGATCGTCTAACCTTTGATGCTTCAAGTGCTGACGTCAACGTAGCTGCTCTTGGTCTTAACCTTGCTTCAGTTGCTGACAAAATATCAGCTCAAAACTCATTATCATCAATTGACTCGGCGATTATCTCTGTCTCTGGTATTCGTGCCGACTTTGGTGCGCTCCAAAACAGACTTCAATCAACGATTAATAACATTGCAGTAAGTGTTGAAAACTTATCTGCCGCAAATTCTCGAGTTAGAGACACAGATGTAGCTGCTGAAACAGCGGAACTGACAAGAAATAATATCTTGATGAGTGCCGGTACCTCAGTACTAAGTCAGGCCAATGCCTCCACAAAGAGTGCACTAAGCCTAATTCAATCTGCAGCTCAAGGTTAATAAAAACCTTGAGAAAGTGGATGAATCTTTAACTTAATGGAGAATGCAAATGTATAAACCAAACGGATAAACGAGCTAAGTGGTTTTTTTGCCTGCAAGCTTAAACCGCTTAAAAATACTCATTGAATATAAAGAAAAGAAAAGTTGGTTATTCGAAAACTTAGAACACTGGTATTAACTTTATGGCGGACATGATGACCGCGACATTTTACAGGAGGTAAGGGTATGTTTGAAGGAGATTAGTCATGGGACTACGAATAAACACCAATACGCCGTCACTGTCGGCACAACGTTCTCTTGGTATGACCAATAGAAGAATGAACGACAACCTGAGGAAACTATCTTCGGGAGAAAGAATTACGCGAGCAAGTGACGACGCTGCAGGATTAGCAATTAGTGAAAACTTAAAAGCGCAGATAAGAGGAAGTAGACAAGCAAAGCGAAACGCGAACGATGCTATTTCCATGATACAAACTTCCGAAGGGGGCTTGAGTGAGATTTCTAACATTATTATCAGACTTAGAGAACTCGCCATCCAAGCAGCTTCGGATACAGTTGGAGAACAAGAACGTGGATTTTCAGATATTGAATTCCAGCAACTCAAAGAAGAAGTCGATCGTATTGCGAAAGCTTCAGAGTTCAACGGAATCAAACTCCTCGACGGAACAGGGGGGTTACTGGAATTTCAAGTTGGAGTTCACAATGATCCAATTTTGGATCGACTGCGCTATGACGGAACTAAAGCGAACACTACTCTTGTATCGTTGGGACTATCTGGCGAAACCGTTAGTACTAAAGAGGGGGCTCAAACCACGCTTTCAAAGCTTGATGATGCCTTGGTACAAATTAACGGCGTTAGGGCTGAACTTGGGGCTACACAGAATAGGCTATCATCAACTATCAACAATCTAGCTGTTAGTGATGAAAACCTAAGTGCTGCGAAGTCAAGAATTAGAGATGTCGATGTTGCAAGTGAAACTGCAGACTTGGCAAGGAATCAAATTCTTGTACAGGCGGGTACTTCTGTACTTTCTCAAGCAAATCAGGCGCCTAACATGGCCCTCAAATTACTCGGATAATAAAACTTTTCTTTTTCACACCCAAAGTCTCGAATGAGACTTGGGTGTGTCTTTATTTTTTCTTAATTTACTGAACCGGAACCCATTCTCTACAACCAAATCCTAGAAATCCTTTTTGTGCACAGTACATTTGTTTTGTTTCCCATCTTACGCAACGATTTCGAGCTCCAGTTTCAGCACAAACAGTTCTTTCTTCTGTTGTTGAGGCAATTTCTCTGGCCATTGCTTGTTCAGCTTCTCGCTTAATTTCTATTTGATCAGTATGAGTCGCTTCAGCTATAGAGTAAGTGTAGGTTCCATCTTCATTTTCTGAAGCTCTTACCAATTGTCCATCTTGAATGGACTTATCACTTTCGAGAAGATTTGCTCGAGCATTTCCAACGGTAAAGCTGTAAGCGCCATTTTCCTCTTTAAATTCGGAGAGTCTAAGGTCAGCAGCAAGGTCAGTCATAATAGAGGCGACATTCTCGGGAATGGGCGAGCCTACTTGAGATTCAAAGTGCTTCATTTGAGCACTGAAGCTTGCGGGGAATACTACAAAGTCTTCTGCATTTGTATGAAACTGCATCCCAGTTGTTTCGTTAATAACGGCAACTCTAGGCTTGGCCATAATATCTCCATTGGGAGCAATTATAAATTCGACTTCAGTACCATTTCGCTTAAGGTTGGCCAGCTTAACTAAAAGGCTTTCCTGAGAAGGATCAACATACTGACCTTCATCAACTCCAAGTTCTGTTCGTGCCAAGCCAATATTGGTTCTGAAGTCATTAGTTGTTCTTTGACAAGCACTGGCGTAAACACCTTCGTTATTTCCTTCTTCGAATTGGTTGAGAATATCATCCTTCGATGAATTTTGATTAGCATTAACAATCAAAGCTCCCGTATTTAAACTTCCTGTGGCATCGGTTACTATGAACATAATTTCCTGGTCAGTTTCGCCAAGACCTTCGGCAGCTAGTGAACCTTCGATAGACTGCTGACACTGACTTTTTTCAAAGTTTCCATCAATATTTGTTTTTTGATCAACGACTTGAATATTTTGAAAGTGACAGTCTCTATTCGATCTTAGATGTTCCATTACATCATAGAGAACAGCTGAACCTGGAGAGTTAGAGCTTGGGCAGGTCGAAACGGCACATGTATTATTAAACATATCCTCATTTGTTCCTCCTGTAATTTGGGCAACGATTTCTTCTTTACTCATATCCGGGTCAACTTTAAGAGAGATGTAGTTAAGATCATCTACTGCTGTACCTTTGAAAAATACATTTATATTTGTATCTCCACCTAGACCAGATTGAAGTTTTGTTGCAAGAAATGTTTTACATTGGCTTGAAGCTTCTGGAACCACAGGCTCTGGCAAATCACCATAGAGATTACTTCTTCCATGCCTTCCAATAATAGGTTTCGCCGGAGCGATTTCAGCGGATACATTCATAAATCGACAAGACTGATTCGATTGAACTTCTTCTAGAGCTGCCCTTAAGTTTTTCAAGCTTTCGTGATCTTCTGAAGCGCAAGTGGGAAGAGCGTTTGGAACGACTCCACCACATCCAGGGAAAAGATCTTCAATGTTGACGTCGGCAATAGCGCCAGCACTGACAGCAGCAAAAGTGAGTCCGAGGCTTTCTTCTAAGTTTTCACACATGGGATCACTTTGTCTTCTTACGGCCCTTTCTTCGCAAATAGTAGAGATTGTACTTTGCATTTTTTGAAAGTTTTCTTGATCGCTTGAGGCAAAGTAATCTTCACGCCATGGCGAATCTCTATATTGATCTAACTCTTTTGAGATTTTTGCACAATCAGAAGTTAAGCTATTGTAGCCTTGAGATACATCTACGCAGATACCAGCAGAATAGGGATCTGTATTATTTTTATTACCGTTGATATTACCAAATTTTTCGGTGATCTCGGGAGTGGACTCAACTCCTGGTCCAAATATATCAGGATTACATCTAAATAAGTTACTACTACCACAGTAATCATCTTGATCATAAGCAGAGATACCAATTTGATTCGCAACAGCGACTCCTGAAGATTGAAAAGGAACCTGACAAGTTCCACTCTTGCTCGAAGGCCATCCACCAAATAGGCAGACATTAGAAGATGCGTTCGCAATAGAGGAATCAATGAGTAGGTCAGTTAAGTAGTTATATAAATGATGAGATGAAACCTTTCTCTTTAATATGTACTTTGGATATTTCTCTGAATGAGAAAGGCTTACCACTGTTTTCATAAAGAGTTTATGATATTTGATTCGTTCTTTAATTGGGAATTTGCTTAAATTCACCTTTTTTATAAAGGGATATTCAGATACATTCGTTTGTTTTGCATAAGCAAAAGGGGAAAGCATCATTAAAGAAACACCGAGAATCTTAAATTTCATATATAACCTCAATCTAACTGTGTAATAAAATAAACCTGACTAGTTTTATCGGTCATGGAGTGAAAATTATTTAATCTTTCTTCTCAATAGCTTTTATTTCAAGCTTTTAGGGTAGAAAGCTAAGCTAATTTAAGGAAAGTCGTAGATTGGGTCACTTTTACCTAAGTTATTTAAATTATGATGAATGGTAAGATGTTGTAATGACCAATGTGAAAAAAGAAAATACGGATCAAGTTGAAGATGACAATAGAATCAAGACGATCGTTATCTTTGGTGTTTCTTCCTTTATAGGCTCTAATCTCGCAGAGTTTTTTAAAAAAGATTATAAAGTTATTGGTACTTATCATAAAAATTCAGTACGCGTTGATGGTGTTTTAACCCTTCCATGTGATGTATTGGCAAAGGAAGAGGTTCAACTCATTCTTTTTGCCTTTAAGCCCGACTTCGTTATTTACTGTGCAGGTGTTTCATCAATTGTTGATTGTCATAAGAATGAAGACAGAGCTGATGCACTTAATACCAATGGCCTCTTTAATGTTTCCGAATACTGCCAAAGATATAAAGCACAGATTTGTTATATTTCATCAGGATTTATTTTCGCAGGAGAAAAGAAAAATTATTATGAAATGGATATTCCTGATGCACTAACAACCTATGGTAAGACACAAGCTGCAGCAGAATTCTATATTCAAAAAACGTCTTTAAATTATTTGGTTTATAGATGTTGCCGTCTTTATGGAAGATCTATAAATCCTGTACGACCTAATTGGTTTGAAAACCTACAGCGAGAAATTGTTTTGAATAAATCTTTCTCTATGGATAATTTCGTCAATACTGGTTTTTTAGATGTTTATTATCTTGGAATGATATTGAAAATGAATTTTGATAAAGGTGTATCGAATCGATTGTTTCAAATATCAAGTAAAGATATAGGTAGCGTTTATGATTTTGCTAAACACTATGCAGAAATTTTTGATGTGAATGCTGATCGTGTAAGTAAGTCGAGGTGGTCTATTCCTTTAAATGCTTCACAGACATCGACTTCTGTTGGAGATCAATTATATTTTAATCTCGATACTGAAAATGTTGAGGGCTTTTTGAATATAGATCTTCCTACAATCAAAGAGTCACTAGAATTTACCTTTCATAGATTGAAAGGATTAAAGAAAGTACGTGGGCGAGAAAGTAGTGGAGAAGGAATTAAGTTTATCTAGAGAATGCTATTGAGCTGATTGCTTAATAAATTCAGAAAGGTAGTGCTTAACCATTGCATCCATATTAACTACCTCTCCTTGAAATCTCCATGTGATTTCATTAAAAGGTCCAACATGGGCTTGAATTTCATGAACACCTTCACCACCAAATGAATCATCCATCTTTAACCTCGGGGCAAGTAGATCTTTTCCATTGGAAATAAAAGCGATGCTTATAATATCATTTGCTCTTCTAGCAAAAATAAGTCGAAGAGAGTTTCTGAACAACATGAAGTCATTAACTGTGTTACTTATTTTAAAAATCTTAATATGGCCATTAGTGTGCTGACCACGATATTGATTAAATTTAGAAATAAAGAGTTCAATCTTATCTCTAATTTCATTCATAAATTCGATGGAAGACTCTTCAAGAAAATGAATCGGGTTCAAATGTTCATGAAGATCAACAATACCTGATTCATTCATGTTGATCTCTTCGATGGCGAGATTTTCAATCCAGGTAGTTGAGAGTTCTTGTCTATGGTTTTGTAAGCCAGTGTTTTCCATACTTAAATGATCGATGTAATGGGCTCAGATGTCAATCAGACTTAATTAAAAGCTTTGTAGAAAAGGAGGTGAAGGTGGGTCTTGTTGGCCGAGTTTCCGCCCATCATTTGATAGGTGGATGCAGTTAGTAACCACTTTAGGCTTCTCACTTCCGGATAGAATCCTTTGTGAGCTTGCACACCATGATCAGGGACCGCTTCCTTGGATAACTTTGTAGGGCGAAATACTGTAATGCCGAACAAGACCCACCTTTATTATAACGTGAAATAAACAATTCAGGCAATGGCAAAAATATTCACACTCTATCTAAGTTGCTGATATTATATATATAACTTGATGTTGCATCGCATTAAGTACTGGGGTATAATAATCAAGTAAGCGATTTAAAATAAATAAAGGAAAAAGCTAAAGTTAGCTAAGTATTTACCCGATGCATTGCTTACATAATAAATTTAGGAGTGTGTTATGAAAAATTTGATTTTGGCCTATCTTAAAGATGAAGAGGGACAGACTTCTACCGAGTATATTCTACTTGTGGCCGTTGTTGCCTTAATCGTTTTTAAGTTTAAGAGTGTAGCAACTGAAAGGTTAGCTAAAATTACAGATTCCGTATTTAACCAAGCTGATGGCTGGGTTCAAAACATGGATAGTCCATAGGATATTATTAAGTCGTTTAATTTGACTTAGTTGTCTGTGATTTAACTTTTATATTTTTGAAACTTTGCTATTCTACTAGCATGATAAGTTCTAGTAGGGGTCAAGCAACCGTTGAATATATTCTAATATTTGCATTTATGGCAATGATCGGTCTCTCGATGATGAGGGGGATCGCTACAGGGTTGTCTACTTCCGTAAAAAGTCTTTCCTATGTATTAACTCAAGAACTCAGTACTGGCGTCTGTCCAAATAGGTGCTTCTATGGTGGTTACAAAAATGGGAATGGCAATTAAGAATGTTTCCTCTTGGCTACTTTATATTCCTATCGATTGAATTGCTGATAATTTCTTATCTCGATATCAAATACAAGAAAATCTCAAATTATTGGACGATATTGAATCTTGTTAGTTTTTGTATATGTCTATTTGTTTACCCAACTATTTATAAATTCTCTCTGGAAACCTTCTTCTATCCTTTTGCATGGCTATTTGTGGGTTTCTTCTTATTTGCTCTCAAGATAATGGGAGGGGGAGACAGTAAGTTTCTCTTTTCTTTCTTTTTATTGGTACCAGAGTCCTATCATGAACCTTTCTTAATGAAGCTAATATATGCAACGGTTATAGTTGGTCTTTCTTTGTTAATCTTTAACACTTTCAGAAAGTTTGATACTCTGAAGTTAGCTTTGATAACGAGAGATATAAGCCAAATCAAAAGAGTGTATGGAACTAAGTTTACCTTTGCACCAGTAATCGCTCTTTCATGGATGATATTTGGATGGGAAATAAGATCAATTCTAAAGTTTTAAAAAATCAAAAAGGACAATCATCAGTAGAGTATGTTCTTTTACTTGTGATCGTTGTCGTTTTTGTAAATACAGTAATCGGTTCAGATGTTTTTAAAAACTTCTTTGGCGGAGACTCTGCGTTCTTTCAGGGACTCGCTACAGGAATATCACGCAACTATAGATACGCTACCATTGTTCCTGAAAGTGATGTGATTGGTGAATCTCCTGAATTCGCACACCCAAGTTTTGCAGCAGATGGGGGAGGAAACTCTCGCTTCTTTGTTTTAGCTGAAGAGTATCCTACGCAATGAAAAGTATAAAAAAAAATAAATCAGTAGTTAGTAAAGAAGAAGGGCAATCGTCGATTGAGTTTTTGATAACTCTAACAATGGCCCTTGGTCTACTTTTTAGTTTCTTTAAGATGGCCATTATATATACCAACGGATACTTCGTTCATTATGTTGTATATCAAGCATCTAGAGCCTATATGGTAGGTGAGAGGCATTCAAATGCACAGGATGGAAGTGATAGCTTTGCTAAGGAAATGGCTGAGGATGTATTTGAGTCATATGATTTAGAAGGAATTATTCCAGATTTTGGAGGTAACCTCGTCGTTGAGGATCCAGTATCAAATGGATCTCCCACTACCAATCTTTTTGTAGGCGTGAGAACAAACTTTATTCAACGCTTAATGATACCAGGTACAAGTAGTACAATAGATATCGATATGCAGTCAGAGTCCTACCTAGGCTTAGAACCTACAAGAGCAGAATGCTTTTTTTCAACCTGTCAGGCTATAAAAGAAATAGGAATGGGGACTATGTGCCAGAAAAATACAACGGTGAGTGATAATGGCTGCTGATCTTGGAAAAAGAAAAAACATTTCTGTTGCAGATGAAGAAGGCCAGGCTATCTTTGAATTACTAGTATTTTTACCCGTATTCCTTTTTCTCTTTGTCGTTATTTATAATATAGGTAACTCAATCAATATTTCTATTAATCAACAAAAAGCGACACGACGTTACTTCTATTATATTCAAAAGGGTAATAGCTTCTTGCCCAGTAATAGTTTGCTTACGCAATGGAAGAGTAAGGGCTTTACGTATGCAGGACTTACTATGATGGGGTTTCAAAATGATCAGATAGCAGATCAACCTATTGCTCCGTGTTTTAAGTTTCCGACTTTTTTATCAGGTGCGACAGATGAAGTTTGCGAAGATAAGATGGAAGATCAGCAAAGTAATTTTATCAAGATAATGACGGCCTATGGCATCTGTGGGGAAACATTTCGCCTTACGGATGAAGGGTTTTGGAATAGCGAGTTCTCAAATGGACAAGGGATTCAAAATCGTCGCTCTAGCAATACTTCTTGTATGCTAGCAAATTAATTCCTATTAAAATGCTAGAGTATTAAATAGCAACAATCAAAATGAAATTCTAATGAATATGGTGATTATAGGGAGTTATTTTCCTATAGGCTACGTGCGACAAACCCTTTGATAAACTAAGTAGGTGAAATGATTTTAGGGAGTTGTCTGTGAATACACGTGCGTTTACGTTGGCCCTTGTGATTGCCTTAGTTGCTGTCTTCATGGTTTATACATATATTGAAGATCAAAAAACAGAATTGGTTAATAAATACGGAACCAATGTATCTGTGCTTGTAGCAAAAAGAGATATCGCTGCGCTTGAACTATTGGATGATCAAAAGGTAACAGTTAAAACTGTGCCTAAGTCTTTCGCCTCTCCAGGGCGTTTTGAAAAAATTGATGAAATTGAAAATAAGCTTTCGCTTACACCTATTATGAAAGGTGAGCAGATCACTAAACCTAGAGTGACAGTCCCTGATGTTAATACGGGATTATCAAATCAGGTGAGTAGTGGAAAGAGAGCGATCGCTATTCAGGTTGATGAAAAGCAGTCTGTTTCTGGTCTTATTAAACCAGGAGATAGAGTTGATGTGATTTCTCCTATTGATCCGACGAGTGGTCGTAAGGACATGCAAAGAATTACAACGATTTTACAAGATGTGCTTGTTCTTTCTACAGGA
>JBLWYP010000008.1:0-160151 GCA_048266825.1 Bacteriovoracaceae bacterium
AGCGGTTGAATTCGATTTTTGCTGTGACTGTCGTGGAATATGGTGTGACCGTGGAGAGCTTTCCCAATATGTTGAGACCATTAATGATATTCCAAGAACAAAGGATTCATTAGAGGCGGCCACGCCAACTAAACTTAAATGTCCAAAGTGTATAGATTCGTTTCTTGTAGAAATCCCCTACTTGAAAGAAGAAAACCTTCTTATCGATAAGTGTAATAGTTGCCATGGCATTTGGTTGGACTTTAAAGAATTAGCAAGTATTCAGAAATTAGCACGAAATATAGATGCAAGAGGAAAGCTTGAGAGAACGATTCGCCAGATGAAAAAGCAAGGCTATAAGGTCTAGTTAGGCCACATTAGATTTCATGAGTCACTATATAATGAAAAGACTCATAATCTTCTTGCGAACTAAATTGATCATTCTTCTCCATTTCTTTTTTATATTCTTCTAAAAGCTCTTTGGCCAAGGACCTCAACTTAAGGTCTCCCCCCTCAGATACAGATTCAAGACGTCGAAGTTTTATTTCATCTAAATATAAAAAGTAAGTATCACTCTTAGCACTACCAAAACACTCCTGATTCATAAGATCGATAAAATCCCATATGTTCATTTTCTTAAATCTACGAATAATTTGCATATAACAGATACTCCTAATGATTAGGGGAGAAATGAACTAGAATTTCTCTTGCCTCATCTTCTTCTTTTTTGAGTCTTTAGATTTTTGATCGAGACGTTTCCTCACAGAGCCTTTACTAGGTTTGGTAGCAACTCTTCTTTTGGGCGCATACTCAACATTCGATAAGTACTTGAGAAGCTTACTAATACAATCATCAACATTCTTACTTTGGCTTCTATACTTCTGGGAATGGATAACGACATAATCACCGGAAATAAAGCGACTATATTTTTTTTCAAACCGCTCTTTAACTTCTTGCTTACAGTGGGTCGAATTTATCATGTCCCAAGTAAGCGTGGCCCTCGTATTTACCTTATTAACATTTTGGCCACCAGCACCAGAACTTCTAGAAAAGGTAAATTTATATTCACTTGATGGGATTTTAATCATGAGCATATGATAGACGTATTCAGGTGACTAAACAACTATACATGCTTGTGAATCAAAGACTTACTGTCTTTAAGGATAAAAATTGATACAATATAGTAATGATGAAACCAATTCTCAGTAGTATCCAAAAAGTCGCGGCGCAAATCGTAAATTTTTCCTTTATGAATAAGAGTAAAGCTACAGCTTTTACCATTATCCCCTATATATCTTACGCTAGCCCAGTGAAAGTTCATATCATGGGCAGGGTCATCAAAGGCAGAGCTCCCGAGGAGTTTCAATTCAAAAACTCTCGACTCTGGTATTGGAAAAAAGTTATTAAACTCTTTCTTTCCATTAAAGCGGCCCATACACCGGTAGTTATAACTCTAAAAACAAGTCCACCCATAACTCTAAAGGCCCAAACAAATAAAGAAGGCTTCTTCACTATTGATCAAGATATTACAATCAATCAAGATATTGAAGACCATAAGCACATCGAATACGTTGCCTCCTTTGAAAACAATACTTTTAGCTTCTCTAGTGAATGTATCTTGAGCAATAGTCATACAAAGAA
The DNA here is from genome assembly GCA_048266825.1 of Bacteriovoracaceae bacterium. Taxonomy (GTDB): domain Bacteria; phylum Bdellovibrionota; class Bacteriovoracia; order Bacteriovoracales; family Bacteriovoracaceae. The sequence continues at coordinate 1,621 of JBLWYP010000008.1, forward strand.
ATTAATTGTAAGTGATATAGACGATACGATATTAAAAAGTAAAGCGACGAGCTTTAGTGCAATGATTCTTCGTACACTCTTTCTTCCTCCTCACAAGCGATCAACCTTTCCAGAGGCAGCTGAACAATATCGCTTAATCCAAGTAGGTAGAGACAAGGATGAGAATAATTTATTCTTCTATGTATCAAGTAGTACATGGGACTTAATGCCCATGCTTAAATCTTTTCTTAAGATAAATGAGTTTCCCAAAGGGGCGATTATTCTTCAAGATATTGTGACAGAGAAAGAAGTTCAGAAGGTTGCGCATGGGCATAAAATTGACAGAATAACCGAAATTATTAAAACCTATCCAGATATACCATTAACTCTCATTGGAGATGCAGGCCAAAGAGATCAAGACATATATCTAAATCTCTCACAAAAATATCCGGACCACATTGAAAAAATACTCATTAGAAATAGATGGTGGACTAAGAAATTCTCAGACAACACGCAATATATCAACAAGGCTCAAGAACTCAATGTAGAACTTATCTATTTTGACTCTTTAAGCGATATATACAGCGATGTTTAATCCACCCCTATAACCAATTACACATTAATTCTATCTCTGCTTCGCACCCAAAAGTTTACATGCATACTGTGCAGCTTTTTTATTTTGAATGACATTATGCCAAGCATCTCCATCTTGATTAACCATTTCAACTAAATCAGAAAACGAGAAGACAGGCTCATTTAAATCTTTCAGTGTTTGTGCCGATAGGTTTTCATATAAGAAACCTTTTAAGAGACTTGCCACATCTTTTGTATTTGTCGTTCCACTGCAGTAAATATCGCCAGCAGACTTATCTGAAATGTCGTAATGATTAACAACTATTTTTTTGATGCTCTTTTCAATTTGTTTGAGCTCTCTTTCGATATCTGCACTTTTAGTTTTCGAAGAATGGATATAGTAGATGTTGTTTCTAGAATTATTATAAGCAGATGCCATCATAGCAATACCAGACTTTGGATGTTCTAAATCGGTAATCTCGCCTGTGAGTGCAGCATCAGTACTATTGGTAGATCTACCAATATCAATTAAAAACTCTAAGTTTTTTACTATATAAACGTAATTTTCAGAATCACCTTTTTTATTAGTAAGTCCAGAATGCTCTCTTCGTATTTTATCAATCAATTCTTGCATTTTTCCATCACTCATAAAATATCTCCTTGAATGTTTATATATTAATCCTCATCGATCACTTTTATATGTATGGCCACTTCACCCTTAGGGCTCTCGCTTTTTACAAACTCAACAAGTTCGTCGTCATAAACGACTTCTCTATCCAAGGCCGAGGCATGAAAGAAAAGATCTGCAGTATTATCATCAGGCGCAATAAAGCCAAAACCCTTATCAGCATCGAAGAATTTAACTCTGCCTGTAAGCGTATTTCTCTTTTTTGTAACTTCGGGAACTTCTTCTCCCCAAATCACTTCAAAGACCTCAATAACTTTGTCACCTTTATGGATTTTCTCTAGTTTCTCTATGACAGACTCAACGCTTCTTTCATCTACAAGAAGGTCCGCTCTTTTGCGCTTCTTCGTTCTTTGAGTATCGTATTTAACAAGTTCTACTAATACTTTTGACATTATCATCCTATACTTTTTATTTTATTTGAATTTACTCTTACTTCAACAATGACATATTTCTCGCGGTAAGTCTTACTTAGACTTAAAGACTAGCGATAAGTTCTTATTAAGACCCTGCGCACAAGTATAAATACCATATGTAGAAACCTACAAATGAAATACATCGTAGATACATGAGTCTCTATCGAGATTTAGCTAATATTAGAGATAAGAAGATTAAATCTTTATCTAATTTAACTTAATAAGGAGATTAAAATGAAATCAAAGGCAATTCTAACAGGAATAGTGATGGTCAATCTATTTACGGCCCACAGCATCTATGCTGTTCCCACTGCACAAGTCAATCTAAGTCCAAAAAGTGAAAGTAAGACCCAAGGGGAATTACATCTCGTTTTAAAGGGAGAGGATGTTCTCTTAAAAGGAAGAATTACAGGCCTTACCCCTAATAGCGTTCATGGTTTTCATGTTCATGAGAACGGAGATTGCTCTTCTAAGGATGGAAAATCAGCTGGTGGACACTTTAACCCCAATAAAAAGAATCATGGTGGACCAGAGATGAGTGAACATCACGCAGGAGATCTTGGAAATATTCGTGCCAATGATAAAGGTGAAGCCGTTATTGATAAGAAGTATTCATTTATTTCATTAAAAGAAGGCGATAAAGAATCTATTTTAAATAAAGCAATTATCATCCACTCTGGAAGAGATGATCTAAAGTCACGCCCTTCAGGAGATGCTGGAAAGAGAATTGCATGTGGAGTGATTAAGAGTCGTTCTTGAAATATGGCGCGAGAATAGAATAATATTCTCGCGCAATATTAATTAACTTTTAATGTAGATATAAATTCACTGGTCTTACTCTTAGATGCTTCAATTTCTTTTATAAGTGATTGTACATCTCTTACAATAGATTTCATCTCAACTTCTAAATTACCAATGATCTTGGCATTTAAATTATGCTTTAAATAGATAACATGATCTTTATATTGTTTTAGAATAGTATCCATTTTCTTTTGCACTTTTTTGGTGGATACAAGGGCCCTATTAAAGCTCTTCATCGTCTTTGATCTTTTACTTAAGCTATTTTTACGATAAGTCCTATTATCAAGTGCATAAGCTTCTTCTTTCCATTCGTCAAAGAGATCATCAGCGACCTCTTGAGCACTGGAGATTCTCTGATCTAAATCGCGACTGCGCTTTTCAAAGTTATCATAGTCATCAGATAGGTCATCGTAAGTTTCTTCGAGTTCACCTTCTTTGAAATTGAATTTTTCTCGAATAATTTCCAAACTGTCTTGAAGCTGTTCACCTGCTGATTCTTGAGAAGATTCGACATTCTCCATTTTGGATTCTAAAATATCTCTTTTTTCTTGCCCAAAAAACTCCCACGTATTGTAATAAATAGTAGAACAGCTTACTAAATTGAGCAATACGATCGCCTTTATAAATGTTTTCAATTTTTTCTCCGTAAGAAATAAAAGACGATTCCGTAGTGGAATCGTCTTAATATATTTTCAAAAATTTACCTATTCCCTCTTACCATACCAGAAATAAGGTTAATTACGAGAAGGATAAGGAAAACAAAGAATAGAACCTTAGCAATACCTGCTGCAGAACCAGCAATTCCACCAAAACCTAGAACGGCGGCAATAAGAGCGATAACTAAAAATGAAACTGACCAACTTAACATAAAAAATCTCCTTGTTATTATGAGTAATAATCTTCTCTTTTAAAATTACTCAAAAAGAAGGAAAAAATGTTCCAATAGGTGTAGAGAGAATGTGTAAATACAAACACAACATAAACAAGGGGAAAACTAGCCTTTTCGAACCCAGATCAATTGAACCTCTCCTTGTGTAACTTTATAGGAGACCTCTATAGGTGAACAACAGACTTCACAATCCTCAATGTAAGTTTGTGCACCATAGAGTGATTCAAAGACCATGGATATACTTTCATAGCAATAAGGACACTGGAAAAAAACTTCTTCTTCATTATACATAATAAGAAATACTAACATTGATATGCTGAAGAAGCACATTTCTTATGAGTAAAAATAAGGAGAAAGTAGAAACACATCAAGACTTATGAGAAACTAAATATATAGCACATCTAACTTGAACACTTCACAATAATGAGATATTCCTTGAAGATATTTTTTAAATTGAGCACGCTGATTATATTTGCCACACTATTCATCATAGTTAACTATTATTTAAATATTAACTTTCCCCAATACTTTTTAATTCTTTTCGATTACGAAGCTTCCCTTGGAGAGAGCTTAACTCTACTCAACTATGCTATAATGGTCTTTTTATTAGGTCTTACTATTATAAGAGAAAATAAAGATAGAGTATGGCCTAGTCTGATTCTTTTTGTATGGTGTACTATTTCATATTATGAAGAGTTGAGTATCAAGAGTGATTTATTAGGAGAAATGAATACTCAGAGAGAGTTAACTATACATAACTTACTTTTCTTATCGAAATATTCTTTCGATGAAATCATCTACTATTTCATACCTATAGGTTTAATTCTCTATATGAGATGCTCTAAATCTTGTATAAAAGACATTATAGTCAGTAAGAAGATTAAAGTTTTCCAAGAAATTATTTTATCTTTAATCTTCATACTCTACATTGAAGCTCATTTCTTTAATATATACCTCTCGCGCGAGCAATTTGAATTCTTCTACTCACTCTTCCTTCTTACTTATTTTTTATGTGAATTAAAAGCAAACAAAAGCAGAACAACACTAGGTATCGTTTCGATAGTGTGCTGTTACCTTGTATTTCACATTTCAGTAACAGGTATATCAAATGGGAAGAGTTATGCAGAAATAGCAAGAGAGACCTATCAATATCTTTTAAAAATGGATAAACCAGAGCTTACTAGAAACTACTTTTATTTCTTAAAAAAAATAACGACTAAAGAAGATCTAAGAAATGACAACCAAGAATTTGGCCTTCTTTATTATTCGTTAAGCGAAATGAAATATTTTAGAACAAAAGAACTTAAAGATATAAAAGCAAATATCAAGGAAAGTATCGATGGAGCAATTGCTCTCGCTTCCAAACGAAAGATATATTACCTACTTGCCTACTCATATGCAGAACGCTTTAATGCTAAAAGAATTCCTGAAATCAAAACAATGATAGAGGAAGAATTTAACAATGCTCCATCCGTATGCAGTGATTACCTTTTCTATAGTATTATATATAGAGAGTTATTCACTAGAAAACATATAAAAAAGTCCATTTGTTCTTCAACCCCATTTTCTCAACTACAAGACTTTATGAATAAGAATCAAAAAAGAATTAAATCATCTCATATATCCATCATCAATTATGAGCACTTATATAAACTAAGCCATATAGATAGAATTTATAATTGAATACAAATGCTTGAAGACTAGTCTACAGAACCACGTCTCATTTTTAGGAGTTGAGGATTCATTAATGATTGCTTAGCGGCATTCAATTCCTCTTCAATTTTATCTTTATATTTATGAGTTGAATCTTTTTCCATATAAGTAAGGGCCGTAAAGATGCTATCGGTTGCACTGGCAATTGCATTTTGGGCCGCAACAACACTTGAAATACGCTCAGAGAAGATTCGATTCGCCAAGAAAATATTTGTCGCCATTGTTATAACAATTAAAATTATACCTTGTATCAAAATGTTTTTACGATTCACAAGCCCTCTTTGTCTAAAACATACAATGAGCAAAAGATTTCACTCTAACTCTATTCATAGTATAAAGATATAATAGTTAACATAGCAATCGATTTAAGGAAATCAAGCATGAAAGAGGTTGATGTACTCATTATAGGCGCAGGAATGGGCTCATTGGCCAGTGCAGGATTATGGGCAAAGAAAGGTTATAAAGTCCAAGTCGTTGAATCCCACTATAGTACTGGAGGATGTGCAGGATACTTTAAACGCAGAGAAGGACTATATGATGTAGGAGCGACAACCCTCAGTGGACTCGTATCAGGCAGACCTACTCAGAGACTCATAAAGGAACTTAACCTCGATATTAAACTATACCCCTGCGAGATAGGAATCGTTTCTTATTGGAAAAATAAAAAGTTTCGTTTTTATAAATCTTCACCAATGCTCAAAAAAGAAATGAAAGATGTCTTTGAACTAAATTTAGATCAATATATAGATGAATGGATTTCGATAGAGGAAAAACTTTGGAAATCACTCTCCCTCATCAAGCCACTGGAAATGATCAAGTTTAAAGATATACTCCAGTTATTAAATTCTGATGCAAGAAAACTCATCTACTCCCCGAGCATTTTTTATAAATCATTTTATGATATCCTGCCAGAGCAGGCCAAGAAGAATGAAGAATTCATTCACTTCATTGATCAACTCTTATTAATAAGTACCCAACAAAAATCAAGAACATGCCCGGCCTTCATGGGTATTCTAGGCTTTCTCTATCCAAGAGATACATATGCAATTGAAGGCGGGATGTATGGACTGTGCCAGAGTCTAGAAAAGAGTATCCAATCTCTTGGAGCAGATTTATCACTAAGGAATCGGTGCCTTCGAATTGAACAAGAAGATAAACGCTATATAGTTAACTGCAAGAAGGAGAGCTATAGCGCCAAGAATATTATATCTGGAATCTCTCCAGTATTATTTGACACTTTATTCTCAGAAAACAAACCAATAAATCAAAAGCATGATGAAGTTTGGGGTGCTATGACGGCCTATTTTGCCATCAAAACACAGAAGCCTATAACAGAGTTATACCACCAAATACATGTCGATGACTCTTCTTTATTCTTTTCGTTCTCTCATCCTGAAGATAAAATTAAATCTCAAGAATTTCAAATGGTCACAGTCTCAACCCATATTGATAAGAATAAGTTTAATGATAAAGATACTGACTATAAGAAAGCTAAAATAAAATTTGAAGAAAAAGTACTCAATAACTTCAACAGAATTTTTCATGATAAAGGCATTGTAGAAATCAAGTTCGATAGCGTAGGAACTCCTCTGACATTTAAGCACTATACACAGCGACCACAGGGGGAAGTCGGAGGACTTATTCACCACTCACTTTTTTCTTTAAATCGCTTGGTATCCAATCAATCCGCAAAAAATAGAAATATATATTTTACAGGAGACTATTCATTTCCTGGACAAGGTATAGTCTCGGTCTTTCAATCTGCATTTAACACATTGACCAAGAAAATCTAGCGTCTTTTTTCATTAATATAATTCCAGTAAATCATTTGATAGCTGAGAGTTTTAATTCCAAGACCGACATAAAGCAGTTGAATCATCCAAAAATAGGTATTAGTTTGAAAGTAATTCAATCTCCAAGACTCATAGAAGTTGAATAAGATGATAGGATGAAGAACATACAAAGAGGCATGAACTAATCGTTCCCCCTTACAAAGATGATCAAAGAAGAACTCATTTTTAATAATAGAGATCATCGATAAACCTGCAAGGGTCTTATAAATAATAACAGCATCTAAATCATACTTAACAAATGTAGCAAAAGAAATGGAGGCCAAGAAGAGAAAGGCATCAACTAAGATACTCCATATCTCTTTAGTGGAATGTAGACGGTTTTTATTAAAGTAATGTTCATCTATATTCATAAGAATTACATGAATAGTTATCAAGAAAACAGTCATCTCTGATCCCGTACTTTTGAAATATATTTAAATAGGTCATCTTCTATTAAAGGGTCTTCAAATTAAGAAAGCAACAAATTTAATAGTTATTGTACTCACAAAAAAATCTCTTTCTCTTGATTCATCTAAAATAAACTTAAATTATCAAAAGTCTGACATTTATCAGCCTTTTTAGATAAGAAATTACTTTATAATCGTATTGGATAACTCGATACAAAATATAATGAATCAATAATAGGAAGCTTAAATGGACTTTAATGATCAAATACTGAGGAACGAGCTGCTAGAGGCGACGGGAAAAGAGTTGTCTCAAACAACGGCCCAAGTGGATAAGTCTGTTCTTGGGCAATTAAAAGTGGTTTCAAGTAGTATCCAAGATTTCAAAGAGATTGCAGCACAAATTGAAAAAATCAAACTCAACGCCAATCATGCACAAACCAGTATGCAAAGTGTTGTCTCTAGAACAAATGAATCCTCCTCTACTCTTGAGGATGTAACAAGTAATATGAACGACCTAGAAGATAAGTTCTCTTCTATTGATCAAATGCTCAAAACAATAAACTCTATAGCCGAACAGACCAATCTATTGGCCTTGAATGCAACTATAGAAGCCGCCCGCTCAGGAGAAGCAGGAAAAGGATTTGCCGTCGTTGCTTCAGAAGTAAAGGAACTCTCCATGGTGACTAAGAAGGCCAATGAAGAAATTCAAAAAACATTAGGAGACATAGGTCATTCCATGGAGAATTTGTCTTCCTTAATAAAGAAAACAAATCACGAAATGATTGAATCTTCTAAACTTATTAATGAATCCTCTTTAAATGTATCCAATATAGAGGCTCAAACAAACACCTTCTATAAAAAGATTATTGATACACTTGATATCTTTACAGAGGTTGAAAAGAGCTCTTCTTCTGTCGAAAATGAATTAGGAGAACTCAGAACAATTGGGAATACATTTAAGTATCTATTAGAATTAATAAAAAGACAGGGATTATTTGATAAAAACTTCAATCCCTTAGAAAGACTTACTCCACTAGCGAATGAGAGTAGCTTTGTAGATAAACAGCGATTTGAAGGTGAAGAAAAAGAAGTCGTCCTTAAAGATAGCGACTTTCTTATCAGCGCAACAGATAAAAGAGGAGTCATTACTTTTGCAAATAATAAATTCTACGAAATTGCAGAATATGAAACGGGAAGTCTTGTTGGAAAACCTCATAACGTCATTAGACATACAGATATGCCTAAGACAGCATTTGATGACCTCTGGAAAACTCTACAGGCAGGAAAGATGTGGCAAGGCTATGTGAAAAATAAAACAAAGAGTGCAAAGTTCTACTGGGTCAAGGCCTTGGTCTTCCCTTGTTATGAGGAAGGTGAATGTGTTGGATACTTATCTGTAAGAAAGAAAGCAAGTCCAGAGAATATCTCAGCAGCAAAAGAAATATATAAACGACTTCTATAGACTTTCTCTAAATTGTAGAATTATACACAAATGATAGTCATTTCTTTAAAGCATACTCTTTAAATCATTCTTAGAATAACTATATTATTCAAATATAAAAAAGGATGATTTATGATTAAAAAGACAAAAGCGGCCCTAACAACATCTCTACTACTCTTAAGTGCATCTTCTTATGCAGATCTTGGTGATAAACTTGAAAGAAGTTGGGATAAATCCACTGGTATTTCTAAGCTCTATCTAGGGGCCAACAATACTTCTCTAGATTTTGGTCTTTCCCATGAAAGAAGAAAAGGAAATGTAGGGATAGATGCAATGGCCATTTATTCTACAGGTAACGATAATGCGGGAACAATGCAAGTAGACTCCCAAACACTTCTTGGTTCTTCTGTAATGTATCACCTAGAAGATAACTCTAATGCCGATGTATTTTTCGGAACAGGCCTTGCCGCGATTCTTCATGATGACGTGAAAGGAACAACGGAAAATGACACTACCTTTGGCCCAATGTTTAAGGTAGGTTCATCATATTACTTAAATAATGATTGGTCAGTTGGACTTGAATATATTGTTGCCCTCAATTGGACAGATGATAGTCTCGCCTCTCAAAACAATTATGGATTCCTAACCTTAGGATATACTTACTAGGTTTAATTATCAGAAAAAAGAGCATCATGCGCAAAAGCAATAATATGCCTTTGTGCATGGTGCTTTTTCAATTCTCTTGAATAAATTTACTTAGCGTATTATCGATCACTTGATTAGAGCGTACATACCACTTTTTATTTTTTTTACGGATCTTATTTACTTTTTTAGAATTGGATTTACTTAATATATCCCTACTCTCTTTATCTGTTGTAAAAATACTAAAAGAATATAACTTCCCCGATTTAGCGATAAGATAGCCTGCAAGGTTATTCACAAAGAATAGAGATCCAGTCTTGCCATAAACTCGAAAGCTTTGATCTACTTTATTTAAACGTCTACGAATTCCTCCACTATGTCCATTTATCGAAAGATAAGTAATAAGCTTTCGCTTCAACTTACTTGAGTTGTAGATATGAGAAAGTAATAAAGATAGATTTTTTGAAGTCGTTTGGTTTTCTAGACTCAAACCAGAACCATTCACTAAAGTCGTTTTATCCCAAATGAATTCGTCCTTTGCATATTCTCTCTTATACCACGAAAGCATTTCACGACTTGCGTGTGCAGGGTCTTTCGAAGAAACTTGATAGAGTAACATTTCAGCAATTAAATTATTAGAGTACTCAAGCCCTAATTCTGCGAGTCTCGAAAGCGTGAGACTTTCCTGAGAGGCCACGACTTTTCTTTCAGGGCCAGAAAAAACTTTAGCACTTAGCTCTTGAGGATCAGGAAGAATAAGTCCATGCGTTTTGGCCAAGAACTGGAAAGAATAAGCAGAAAACAAAGTACTATTTCTTGTAGGTAATGCTTCTCTCTTCTTATGTTTTTCATTTAGGTTTTTAGCCCATATTTCTTCATTATCATTTCTTTTGATTAATTGGTATTTCAACCCTGGAGAATGAAGTTTCTTTCTTGTGACCTTTAAATAACTCATAGGAGGAATGGGACTATTCGTTTTTTTATCAACATTAAAACGGTTAAATTCGAAGTTAAATGGTCCCATGGCAGGATTATCGGCCTGATCCTCAAGGCCTAAATCAGAAAGTCGATCCGTTTGCCATGAATCATATGTTGATATAATAAAGCGCCCTTTGACTTTACGTATCCCACATTCTTTAATTTGGTAAATAAGATCTAAAAAGTTCTGTGCCGTAAGGTATGGGTTTCCATTAGGCTTTATAATTAAGTCACCAAAGAGTGTCCCATCCTTAATTTTTGCATCAGAGTCGATGAGGACTTCAGTAAGAATTCTGCTATCGGGATCTAGGTTATTGAGTACATAATTAATAGTGTAAAGCTTAGAAACAGAAGCAAGAACCATGGGTTTATCTTGATCACTGTTTTTCACAACTTTATTATTGGTGGTATCAGTAAAGGAATAGCTTATTTCCATGGCACTCAACTGAAGAGCAAATGACCATAGCATCACTAGGTAGATTAAATTCATTTCCTTACGGTATCAACTCATAGAATGACAGGCAATTAAATACTTTAAGATTATAGTGTCTTCTTTAGAAGAAGACACTCATGCGTGGGAGATCGACAGATTATAACTTAAGCACTTTACCAGAACTAAGATTTTGTATCGTGATAGCCCCTCTAATTTCCAACTCTTTAGTTTGTGAATTTGCAGGAACAACTTCACTATCATTCAAGTAATTAGGAGCTTCAAAGACTGTCGGTGTACCATCAATGATACCATGGCTATTAAGAGCATGTTTTGGATTCGAATGAATCACGGCCACAACGTGACTTGGACCTCTAAAACTTGACCAGTTTTGTTTGATCGAAAAAGGGCCAAAGGACATTTCATCACTGCCTGTAATTTTCTTACTCGTAAGTACTTTAAATACTTTGTTTACAGTAATTTCTTGTCCAAATAGCTTTGTCCCGTGAACAAGATAAACACTTATATAGGGACCTGAATATTTAGAGATCCCTCGTATTTTAAGGGATTCGACTTTATAGTCTCTTGCCATAGCTTGCCCCGTAGAAGCAAATACTAAAATAATCAAAGCTAAAATATTCATTACATTTTTCATATATCGTCCTTTATTAATTATTATACTGTGAATATATTAAGAGATGTCCATTATCAATCTCTGTTCCTATCTTTTGAAGCTTGATACCTGCAAGATCATCAGGAATAGGAATATCGTCTGTTAAAAGATAACCTTTAAGATCATCATTAACTTCAGCAAGAGTATCTTTAACCGCTGATCGAACCTTTGATCCAAATAAGCGAATATACTTGTCTTCTACACTAGAGCTATTTACATCAATTGACTCCACTTGCATAGAGACTTTACCTTCATTATCCACGGGAAAAGCAAGATTCAAATCAAACTTAATATGAATTGGGTTCTTAACAAATACAGCAGAAAAACCTGTTACTTGATATTCAATTTCTAGAGGCATTTTCCCTTTACCATTTTTCAATGATAAGTACGGAGTTTTAACAAGTTTAATCGCTTCACCAGAGTCGAGATCAATCTGATCAAAATAGCCTCGAAGTGTACTCAGTTGAATAACTCTATTAAGAACACCTTCATTTAAACTAAAAATAAAGTCAGAATTTGGATAAGTTCCTTTCAATAAATCACCACTTTGCGCAGCTAAGTATTGCGTACTTAATGGTTTCTTCTCAGAAAGAGTGGGATCATCAAAACGAGCATCTAGGCCTAGGAGTAAATGTTCATTCTTATAACTAACATCTCCAAGAGATAAGGCCCAAACAAATTTAGAAACCAACTCATCCGGAGCTCCTGGAGGATTCATCTGATTAACCTCTTGAAGTCCAGAATTAAGGGCATTATTAATTATATCCGAAGCCATTACTGGTATTTCTGTTTCTATTTTCTCTTGTAAGACACTCTTAACTCGACCTAGGATATTGTCTTGCTCTTCTAACAAAAGCTTTTCTATCTCTTCATTACGAAGACGTAACTTCTTCTCATTGATTTGAACCTCAACCTGAGGAAGAACAAGAGGAGAATCAAATTGATAACCTAGTAGCAGTTCATTCAAGTTACTCTTAGGAGTAAGTACATCTATTTTAAAGTTTCCACGAGAAACTTGATTAAACCCAAGGGCCAACTGAATCTCTAGTGGAGCTGAATCAGCGTGAGTGAAAAGATTGAAGTTATCAATACCTAGTTCACCAAGCCATTCGTTCATTCTATCTTGTCCGCGAATTTTTGTGACTTCAACATTGATATTGGATGAGCGCATCGTAAGAACGATAATCGCCTGATAGTTATTTTCAAGCTCAGAAACAGAAGGTTCTATAATGTTTAATGAAATCTCTTCCCAGTTTGCTTGGAAATAAATATCTTCCACATTCAGACCTAACTGGTGCCGGTCAAGATCAAGTCCTTCAAAGAAGCGATTAAGAACCTCTTTGGCCTTAAGAATAACTTCTCTTAACTCAGGGTCATCTACGATATCTTCCGTCGCCACTTCATCTCCGACAATTTCAATACCTGGGAAATAGATATCATTAATTTCAAAGTTGTTGGCCTGAATAAGACTATAGAGTTCCGTTTGAAAATACTCTTGTCCTTTAGGAGTGATGGCCACACCAATGGCATTCTTTAAGGGAAAAGAAGTCTCTGCGGCCCATGATAAAGGCGCACTAATAAGAATAAGAAGGGTAAGAAATAGAGGGGTCAGTTTTTTCATAAACTCAATTTTAACAAAATTGAGTATTTATGGCCCTAGAGTGTGTATTAACTACGCCCCTGTATAACTTATGAAGATTCTTTGGATTATCAATAACTTAACTAGCCATTTCCGTGTTTTTCTTCTTTTTGATCCATCTCAAGCATCTCTTTGTAGAGCTTACTATTCTTTTTAGAGAGGGCCTTATTTAGAATGGGAAGAAATTCTTTTGATCTCTTTTGTACAACTGGCCCAATCAATTCAACGAGAAAAAAGTTGTCATTCACATTGAGAAGCTCATTAAAAACACGTGCAAGTTCTTGGGCAAGTTCCTTTGACCAATCTTTTTCTAATTCATTAGATGTTGCACGAATCAGAGTGAATAATTTATTATTTCCATTTCCTTCAATCTTAGAAATCGACTTGAGGTCTTGCATATAGGTATTCTTTAGATTCGAGCCGTAGCATTGGCATGAACTTAAAAGAGTAAGTGCGACTATAAAAATATAAGATAGTTTTAGATTCTTCATACTTCTGGAATCTCCTGAATTTGTTCATCAACAGATGCAGGTATTTGAAAATAAATACCAATGGGTCTTCTCAGACCACCTACTCTAGTTGGCTCATCATTGATAAAGTCACTGATATATTCGTTTTCAGAAGCTTTTATCTCAATATGCCCAGGCGCTCCTCTTCTTTGTCCATTGACTACTGTCGTTCGCCTTGAATTCAATTTTTCATATACAATGATAGCACCTACTGGCGCATTTTCTGGAGTAAGATGAGACATTTCGGGATAATCAAGAATATTTACAAATCCTTGATCACTTAACCAATTATCCCCTTCAACAGCATCATCAGCATCTCGGCCCCATGGATATTCAGAGAACTCTGAAAAACGGCTTCCCCTCTCTGAAGGATAAGGGAAAATCGCGTGTTTTACATAAGCGGCACATTTCGCAATAGATTTCGTTGCAGGCTTTGAACCAGAATATCTTGTTCCCGAGCAAAGACCACGCAAGCACTCATCGGCACTATCTCTGATACGAGTAATGGTATCTCGCATTCTAGGATCCGCTTGAGCATCTCTAATGGCCTGCTCTAGTATAGACTTATTTTGATCTCTAATAAGAAATTGTCTTGCTTCTAAATCTTGCGCATACTCAATCGCTTTTTGACCGAGACCATTGGTAATTCTATTCATCTCTTCTTCATTAAAAGGAGTCATAATATCGGGCAAAAAACTAATTAAAGATTCTTCACTACTACAGGCCACAGCACTCGTAGAGATATCTTCAAGCATCCCACTTAATTCATTACAGTATGAAAAGGGATCTGACTGATTCTCACAAAACCGAAGAGTTTCTATCGTTATGGCCAAATACTGGGCCAAGTGCTCAGGGTCATCTGCAAGTTTATCAATATAGCTTTGAAGTGCATTGGGATCTTTATTAAACTCTTCGATACAGGCCGTAGTGGCCAAGTTAGGATCAGAGTCATCTGTAGTTGTACAAATTCCTTTATCATCATCACCAGGACCAAAGATAACAGGATTACAGCGAAATAGATTCGCCCCGCCACAACTATTTCTATAGTTCTCTCCGAATATATCTAGCTCGGGATCATTACGAACAGAGCGGCTCCAAGGAGGAAGGCATTCACCATTTTCAATATGAGTCATCCAACCACCGAACTGACAAACAATAGACGGATCATTGATACTGGCAAAGGCCTGATCAAATAAGAGATCTAAAACTTGTGTAGAGAGAGAGGTGGTATAAACTTTAATTTTTCTTTGCTGATACTTCGTTGCAAGAGATTGCCTCTCAAGAACATTGAGGAGCGTTTTATGAAAGTGTTTTTTAGAACTCGTATTTAAATGATTATAGCTTTCTTTAAGGGACTCGGGTGTCCATAAATTGGCCTCAACACTAAGCCCAGTTATAAAGGCCATGAATATAATCGTTCTTTTTATTACACACAAAATTAAGCACCTCGATATAATATCTCTCAAGGACTTTATCGGTACTTTCATATGATATCTTAGTATTTTTCTATCATTTGCCAATAAATTATTAACAATTCCAACCACATAGCGTCATCAAAGTCATATCTCTATAACCTCTACAAGGATAGCGTCCCTAAAATTGCTATGCTACTATTTTCAACGTTCAATTTTTAACTATGTATCAATTAAACATAAGGAATTGGTTTACTATGATTAAGTCTACTCTTGGAATGATTCTTCTTACTACCCTTTTAGGCTGCGCTTCTACGCAACAGATAACTCTTTCCTCTGATGACCTTAAGCCTTTGAAACAATATGCAAAAATAACAAGCGTAACCACAGATGGGTTCTCGTTAGATATATCCCAAGTAACAGACCTTAGAGAAAATAAGAAAGTTATTGGACAGGCGTATACTGGGTTTACTGATAGTAAAACCGCCATTGAATTCAATGAGTCGCTTGAAACTTTAGTTAAAAAACAGTTGAAACAGGCCCTCAAACAAAGAGGAATTGGTGTCTCTACTTCTGGGGAATATATTCTCAGTGCTCAAATCGAGAAGTTTTGGCTAGAAGAAATAACCACAGGATTAGGGCCTAGAGAGTATGAGTGTGAGGTCAAAATGAATTTCAACATAAATACAACGGCCCAAGTAAAGTCAAAGTGGTCGGGCTCATTTTGGTCAAAAATTACTTCTGGAACTGAAAATCAAGAAGGCCGTGACAAGAAGTCAGCGACCATTGCTTCATGTCTAAACCAAGTTGTTGAAAAACTTATTCGAGACAAACCGCTTCAATCTCTTACTCAAATGAGGATTAAGTAATACTTAATCCTCTTTAGGCTTAGCACTCTCTTTTGCGCTGGCCCCTGGGACAATAAAGATAAGAACGAGAATGAGAACACCAAAGATGATGAGAATATAGTTCTCAAAACGTGCGAATACATTCATTGAATCCACGGCCTTATCACTAATGCCAAGTTTTCGCTTACCTTCTGATAATTGAATTTCTGAAAGGGTCTTTAAGTCTTTTTGAAGACCATTGAACTGAGCCGAGAGCATCTTGTCATTAACCTCAGTAATATCAAATCCGTCAGCTAAACCGAGTGCACTCTCCCGCGCTTGTAGCGTTTGAAGTGCCTTTGTAAAGCGATCAAGTGTTTTCTCTTCATAGATCGTTAACTGCGTCGCTCGAAAAGACTGTAAATGCTTCTCAATCTCAGCGTTGATGGATTCATTTATTTCTTTATAAAGAGTTTGATTACCGGAAATTATCGCGATTTCTTTTTGATGGAGTAGAGAAGAGAGTTCAAAGATTAGGCCCTTAACCACAAGACGGTCTTTATAAATCGTCTCAATAGAGCTTTGAACCTTTTCAAAATTTCTCACGTTAGATTGACCAGTCACTAGAATCAAAAGTAAAATACATACTAGAATTAGGGTCCATATAATCTTACTTGTCGCTCTCATTGATTCCTCCATATTTTCGATCACGTGATAAGAAAAGCTATTTCAAATAACTTTAATGTTACCTTATTTGAAAGAAGAAAGAATAATTAAAAATATAGAGCAACCGTTCTATTATAGTCTTTATGAGCTTTATAGATCGCTATAGAGCTCTATTTGAACCTCTAAGACTAAAATTCTGTCTAAATAATGCCTAGAGTGATTTTTTAGATTTATTTTCTAGTTTGTCTCTTATTGCAGGATATAAATTATAGGTAGAGTAGAATTCAGAACGATAGGCCTTCCAACCATGTTTCTCAACGGCGAGATTAACATCTCTTACTTTGGCAGCAGGAACTTCTAGAGTCACAACTTGGCCAATTCCCATCATGACATACCAACTAATTACACTAGTACCCTTTGGAGGAAAATGTTTGAAAAATTCTTGTTCTTCTAGAATTTTTCCAATTTCAGCGACATTTTTAGTTTGATCATGCTTTAAAATTATCGTTAAAAGCATACTATCTTCATTCAATCCCTTTCGAGTAGGGTCTGGTTTCTTTGCATAAGAATCACCTACCTGAAGTAAGAAACTAAACATCAATATTAATTTAATCATTTTCATAAATTGATTCCTATAAAGATTGAAATGAGTAAATTAAAACATATTTTACGCTAAAGACATAGACGCATCAAAGAATTGTAGATTAAAATTATATCATTCTATAAACTTAAAAAAGCAAAGGGCGAAGCATGAATTTAACTTGGGAAGACGTAGAAAATATCCTAGGCAAAGATAGCGCTCTTACCGTTTATGAAGACTTCCATGAAGAAATTCATCAAACTCAATTCTATAATTTAAATAATGCCCACGCTTTTATTTTTCGCTATATCAGCTTTAAAGATAAGAAACTTGTCTACGAAACGGAATTCTACTTACATATCAATGATCAGTTCTGGGTTTATAAAGATTCAGAATTTAAACACGTCTGCTCTAATGAAGATGACTTTCTTGATATCCTCTATGTGCGCTTTGAAAGAAACAAAGAAATTGTTCTTATCTATTCCAATCAACTCGATGCTCTAGAAGACACTCTCTATAATGGAAAAACATCCAACACTTTTATAGACAACTGGTTTGATTTAAAAAAAGACCTCTCAAAAATAGAGCGCTACCTTAATCGTCAACTTTTTGCGAATAAAGACTATCTAAAAAACGGGGAGAAGAAAGATAACTTCCCCTCTCTTGATTTTGCCAACTATATAAACGATATTCAATTCTTAATGACTACAACGACCGGTCTTCTTGGCCGACTCGATAACGTACATAATTACTTCACCTCCCTTAAAAATGATAAGCTCAATAAAAATATTTATTTCTTAACTCTATTATCAGGGATATTTCTTCCTCTTAATTTAATTGTTGGATTCTTCGGAATGAATACCGAAGGATTACTCTTCAAAGATAATCCTGCCGGAACGACCTATGTGCTCTATACTCTCGTAGGCATTCTTCTCACCTTTGTGCTTGGATTTAACATAATCAAGCTCGTTGATCGACTCTTCTTTAGATGGTGGCTTGGACGTAGTAAGGTTTATAATAAGATGGCCTCTAAATTAGATGAGGCCAAAGAGAAGTGGACATTTTAATTACTGAGAATTGAGCTGACCACAGGCCGCTAAGATATCATCCCCTTTGGTTTTTCTGACCATGCAAGGAAGATTATACGACTGAATGATCGAGTGAAACGCATTGAGCTTCTTATCATCAGGTCTTTGATAAGAAGTATCAGGAATAGGATTGAATGGGATGATATTAATGATTACTCTCAAGGACCCCAAAGTTTGCGCCAACTCATGAGCATCACTCTCCCCATCATTTAAATTATCAATCATCAAATATTCAATGGTAATAAATTTCTTTTTTTCAAGAGGCCACGTTTTTAAAAGCTCTATAATTGTCGGCAATGGATAGGCCCTATTAAGTGGAATCAACTCATCACGAACTTCTTTCTTGGTTGAATGCAATGAAAGAGCAAGGTTTACTTGCAGATCAGTTTTTTGCCACTCTTCTAAACCTGGAAGATAGCCGGCCGTAGAAATCGTGATCTTATCACGACCAAGCGATAGGCCATACTGAGAAAGAAATATATCACAGGCCTTTTTAACGGCCTTAAAATTATGCAAAGGCTCCCCTTGTCCCATGAAGACAAGATTCGTAATTTTAAAGCTATCCTCTTGGTTTAGTTTTAGCCACTGATGAATACTCATGAGCTGACCTACGATTTCATGAGTTTCTAATTGGCGAGAAAGACCTTGTTTTCCTGTAAAACAAAAAGAACACTTCATGGCACACCCGACTTGAGAAGAGAGGCATAGAGTATACTTTCCTTGAAAGGGAATCAGGACACATTCAACTCTTTGGTGATCACAAAGTTCCACGAGAAATTTTTGAGTGGCCTTAATATTATTTTGAATCATCTGCTGATCTTTCACAACACTAGGAATCTCAAAACTCATGGTATTGATTAAAAAACTCTTCGTTTCGCGGGCGAGATCAGCTGGAAGCTCCCCCAATATTCTCTTTTTATAAAACCAGTTAAAGAGCACTCGCGCTCCATGAGGATTTAGACCTTCATTTTCTAAGAGATCATAGAGTTCATCAAAGGAGAGGGAATAAAAATTAGTTTTCGTCATATTCCCTATTTATGCTTGTTCCATGCAATGATGGCAAGAAAAACAATAAACACCTGTAATTACGTGTAACGAATCAGCTTCACTGTCAAATCATTAAACCCCCTCTATAAAAACTAGTGCATAGAAGCTTCACTAGCCTCCCCTGCGTTATTATGGATTATCTTGAAATTAAATAATAGGATTATAAAATGGACTTAAAGAAGTTATCGCTAACAACTCTTGCTCTAATGATGAGTTATAACACCCTCGGCGTGGAAGTTTACTTTGGTGAAGATAGAGAAGTGAATTTTGCTTGTAAGGTCGCAAAGTCCATGAAAAAGGATTACCCCGACACAACACTGAGAAGTCTTAGAAGAGGCATTAAAAGGGTTCTCAGGGAAGAAATTAACCCCTATGTAGATGCTCACCCTATTCCTGCTGGATTCTCTCTACCTAAATTTGTAGATCAGGCCATAGGCTTACCAGGCTTTCCTATCGATCTCTCTGAATATTGGATGCAAAATGCTTTTATCCTCTATGGAAACCCAAAACTAGAACTAAGTCGCCCAACTGAAAATTACTACGCATCTTTCTTACACCTTGCCCGCGCCAGGCAAGTTTCTTATTTAAATGGCGAGATTTCGCGCTTTAAATTAAGAGATGAGTCTGATCTCTTGCAACAAATTGAAGATAATCTACCTCAGGTAAAGAATTATACTTTTAACTATTTAAATGAAGATGGTCAGCCCATTGAGCAACAAGGTGATGATATAAAAGATAAGAATCGCTACACCCTCGCCATTGGGAATACGAAGCATAAGACTTTTGATAAGTTTGTCTATGAATCAGCACGATATAATGAATTCGCGACACCTCTATTTCTGTGGTTACTTGAACAAAAAGACTACTCTGTCTCTCCTGAAAGACTCTTTGATAAGGCGCTTGAACTTTACAAAGATCCCATCGTTGCCTTAGGAGTTATTCCTTGGATTTTCAATGGAGATGCCTTGGCCGTGAATCGAGGAACCTCTTCTGTAGTTTCTTTTAAATTAGAGCAACTTGTGGAAGGTAACGACGCTCCGGGATTTGCTTATCACTTTTGGGGCTATATTACACAGGCCATTGTTGGAAATCGCTTACGAGTCGGAGCACTTGCCTATATTTACGAGAGACTTTATCAAAGAGATATTCCAGATTGGAAAATCGACGCTCTCTCTCTTAGGGTCGGTAAAAAAATAACCAAGTATTTTAAAAATCCATCAAAATGCCCCTAATTTAATTCCAGAAACCTGAATGGAATAAGCATTGATTTCTCTATAGAAGCTACAGCAAGCTTCTATAGCGTGTATTTTATTAAAATAAACATATAGAATTTACCACTCTAATTGTTGGGTATTTTCAGTCATGATACAAAACAATCAAATGAAAATATATATATTATCGCTATTTGCACTATTATTTAGCCTATCTAGCTTTGGTAAGGTTGTCTTACTTACAAGCTTGGATCCTGATGAGAATCGTCCCCCTCTTCGTTTCAAGTCGTGGAATATTAATGAAAAACTTGAAAAACGTTTTTATAAATCTCTAAAACAATTTCCCCAAACTCTTGAGGACAAAGATATCGTCATTAAACATATGGCCACACCAACTGATCTTTATCTAAATCTTATAGATCCAACGGTTTCGGCCCTTATATGGGTCGGTCACGCAGGTTTTGCAGACAATGGCCTGACCCAGAGTCGTTCTATTGTCGATTTCAAAAACCGAGATCTCCAAAACATTTTTCAAGCGGCCCATCCAGGACTTAAATTTTTAGGGCTGGTTGGTTGTCGAGGAGAATTATTTTTAGATGAGTGGAAAAAGCAAGGATGGTTTAAAGATCATCCCTACTTAAAAACATTTGGTCGAAAAGTTAGAACAGGAGCAAGAAAGGGACTTCGACTTGCTATGAAAGACTTGAAAAAGAGAATTGAAGATAACTCTTCTTTTATTAGACCTATTGAAATTGAGAGTAATCAATCCTCATTATCTGTTCTCATAGAAAGGCATAACTTTAAAGATCAAACACTAGATAGTGTTCAAATTTTACAAAAAAATCAACTGATAGGCTTTTTACCTGCTTCAAATGAAAATCAATATCTCGTAGTCAAACTCAAACCTGGAAAAAGTGCTTTTGATTACAAAATAGTTCTCGATACTGGATTTGCTTCGCCAGCTCCATCAAATCCTAATTTGGGAAGGCTACAAATTACTTCACAAACAGATATTCTCACAGGATTTTGGGAACTCTTTCAAACCAAAGATGGTAACCCCATAGGTGTTGGAAAAAACATCTACCAATATAAAGGAAACACTTTATGAAAAAATTAATTTCAAGCTGTGCACTTCTCATGACTCTTCTGACTTCACAGGCGAGCTATGGTGTTGTTGGACTTGCCACTGACTCATCAGCAACAACAATTGCTGGTCTTGCACTGATGGATCTTTCTCAAATTTGGATTGTTGATAGCAGCACAACTTACCGTCGTAATGGTCGCCGTGGTGGAGTAACAAGAACTTCTTATGTTACATTTCGTGTAATTACTTATCCCGCTTTTCTAGTCGCAGGATTAATACTTCTTGATGACAATGGACGTGCAGATCTTTCTTCAGAACTAAGTTTAGAGCAAATTCAAAAAGCTGAACTCAGTGATGAAGAAGTCATGGCCTTTAAAAACGAAATTGAAGAGATCAATGCAATCAAAGACCTTATCACTGATGAAACGGCCGTTATTGAAGATGATCAAGAAAGATTTGAAGCTGCTGGTCAACTTTGGACAGAATATGCTGGTGCCTTAAGTAAAGATGCCGCCTTTGCACTTTCCAAACTTTCACAAATTTAAATATTTTAATATTTGCTTACTTTTTGATACTCACTCAGAGATCTTAAAGTAAGCAAATATCTCAAAACTCATGTAAGAAATTACACAAAACTGAAAAATCAAATTCAAGCTTATCCCCTCTGCTTCTCTTAGTCTTATGTATATAATCCATAACAAGGGAAATCATATGCAAGATAAAGTATTATTCATTACAGGCGCCTCAAGCGGAATTGGCCGGGCCACTGCATTTCAAGCAGCGAAAAATGGTTATAAATTAGCTCTCATCGCCAGAAGAGAAGATAAACTCAAAGAAATAGTCAATGAAGTGGGTGAAGGAAACGCTATTGCCATCCCTACTGACATTACTCAAATTGAAGAATTGGGTAAGGCCATCCATACTACAATAGAAGAATTCGGAAAAATTGATGCGGTCTTTGCAAACGCAGGAAAAGGTCTCGACACCTCAGGTATTGAAGCGGGAGAACCAAGAGAGTGGGATGAGTTAATAGATTTAAATATCAAGTCCCTTCTATGGACAGCAAAGATGACTCTCCCCCACCTTAGAGAAACCAAAGGTCATTTCATCCTAACAAGTTCAGTGGCCGGAAAAATTCCTTTATCAGGGTCTGTCTATGGAGCATCAAAGTGGTTTGCTTCAGGACTGGGTCAAAATCTAGCAAAAGAAATGAAAGAATGGGGTGGCCGTTGTACAACTATCTGCCCGGGAATGGTAGATACAAACTTTTTTGATGAGGCCAAGCCAGATAAATTAAAACCTACCGACATAGCACAGGCAGTAGTCTTTGCTCTAGATGCCCCTCATCATTGCACCTTACGCGAAATGGAAATCATGCCTACCAACTAATTTTCTCTTTATCGTTAGAAGAAAGTATTCATTTGGGCAGGAAATGAATAATTATGAATATCACCTTGATCAAAAAGTGCACTATAGAGTTCACAGCGATGATCGTTAGAATTATTCATTCCACATATTTGATACTCTTTAAATAATTCACTCAACTCGATAAGTGTCTCACTGCGAGGCTTAAATGCTTTTGAAGAGTAAGCAATTGAATCACTACCTACATCGGCCAGGTAGTCTGTACCATGACATGAGCCACAAGTTGTTTTTACTCCACCAAACGAAGTACTTGGTAAGAGAATTCGGTCATAGGGAGCTGAATAGTTAAGGGTATTTGATACAGGGAATTTAAGTTCTCCTTTAACAGAGTTAGCATAACTTGAATCAAGTTCTGCAAATTCAATCAAATAAGAGGCGTCATTATTACCTAATACAAAGGCCAAAACAAGATTACCTCTGACGATGAAGACTCTAGGACTTGTTGATCCTTGAGCAGGCTGTGCACTACGAGTAGAATTTGTTGCACTCACATAAATTGGCCGATTTAAGGCCTGCATCACACAAGCAACACTCACCGGTTTTGGGAGGGCATTAATGAGCTCTAGCGTTTCATCTATATTTGTAGGGCTTCCTAGTGTTTCTTCTAGTCCTAAATTAGATAATAAACATCGCTCATTATCTGAAGCCGCGACAGATGGACTAACCTCTACTTTCTTTGAGCTTTCTAAACATGAAGTAGCTGAAAGGCTCCATGATATAAGTAATATTTTAAAATAGTTAGAAAAGGACATATTATGATTTTCGGATTAAAAACATTCTAGCTATAGCGGTAATTCTCAAAAATTGATTATTCTAGACTTAAAGCAATGAAATAATTGATTTTAATAGAAATGATACATGTATTAAATCTGACGATATTTGCACATAAATTGAAAATAAAAGTAGAGTAAAAAGTACATGCATAGAAGTCATTTGTTTAAGCATATCGAATTAATGCTAAATAGTTATTGAATCATATTTATCAATTCTATTTCCATTAGAAAGCGAGGGTTAAATGAAAAGAGCATTGAAATCAATTATTATAACAACACTTATAGTTACATCTTTTTCAGCATGTGCTGACTACAGTCATAGTGACCCCTACCTACCAACAGTATCAGAAGTTTCTTTGAAAGATTATGTGGGTCAGTGGTATGCGATCACTTCCCTACCTCAATTTTTCACTAGAAAATGCGTGGCGCAAGAAGCGATCTACAAACTAAATTCAAAATCAGAAATTGGTGTTCAAAATATTTGCACTAAGAAAAATGGCAAAAGAACGGACATTGAAGGATATGCCAGAGCAACAGCAACGACAGGAGTCTTCAAACTCAAATTTACAAGTGGTATTGCAGGTTTTTTTGGAGCATCTGGTGACTATAATATTATTGAACTTGACCCAGATTACAAATATGCGCTTATTGGCGCAAAAGATCGTAAGTCACTATGGCTGCTTTCAAGAACAAAGAAGATTAGCACGAGTGTTTACAATGAATACACCAGAAGAGCGAAAGACCTAGGTTACGATATTTCTAAACTAGTTGATTCAAAGTTTTAAAGGCCACTAAGCTACGTGATACTTCATACGAGCACTGCAACACAGAAAGTATCACGTACTTCTAGTATATCTTGATATCCATTCAATCGACTTTCTAGTACAATTACTCAAAATAAAAATCTTTCAACAAGAGTAATTTATGCACAAGAATGTAGATCCAAAAGTTTTGAATACTCTCACTCAAGTACTAAAGTATATGCCACAAGATTGGCTTAATTTAACGACCCATAGACTAGATATTTATAATGAAGCGATGGCCAAAGTCGACTTTCTCCATAAGCTTGAAGCACTAGAAAGTATAACTCCATCTGAATTGGCCAACCTTCCCACTGCCTATGACTACATTCGCTTGGGTCACCCTCTGTCTTGCCTCTTGGAATGGGCGATGGCCAAAAGAGAAAACCTTGATCCCCAAAATGTGATCTCATTCTCTTCTCAGGTAATGCCTATACTCGCGATATTAAGGACCAATAAGTTTAATAAAAAACCCACCAGAATAATTCATCAAGGACTTTTGCCTCAAAGTTTTAATCCTGAAGTGCTCAAGAATGTTTACTCTTATGACTTTGAACTCGTTGAAAATGTTAGCAAGCTTGCGCCTTTTCAAGGGTCTAGCATTTTATTAAGTAGCGAAAAATCTCATCCTTTAGACCATAACGAAATAGACTTTAACATCACTCTCTACCCAGACAAGGGAAGTGTAGTCCAAGTCCTATCTAGTGATCCACAATATGTAAAAGAGATTCAGCATGTAAGAAGACGAGAGTCTATTGCTATGACTCCACAAAATTGCTTAAGTGCTCTTCATCAACTTTTAGGGAATGAAAGTAGTCCTATGCAAAAGAATGGGGATACCACTGAACTCATTAAAAAAATTCAAGAAATCACAAGTTCAACTTCCCCCCTTGTTTGCTTCGCAAACTGTGGTCTCTCTGCTCAGTATGGCATCATGATGGGCCTCGTTCATCACGCCCTAGAGCATCACTCCAATAAAGATATTAAATTCATCGTTCCTCCAAACTGCTACGGAGGAACAAACGATCAGGCCCGTAGAGTTGCGGCCTGTATAGAAAATGTAGAAATCATAGACTTACCTGTTGATGATGGAAAAGACATGGTGAGTGAGCTTGAAAGAATTCTCACAGATGTCGCCGAGATAGATGCTGTACCTTATATCATCGGAGAAATACCAACAAATCCAAGAGTCGAAATACCCGAACTTACCAAACTTCGTGAAACACTAAAAAAAGAAAGAGCGAACACATCTGGAATTAGTGCTATTGCACCCGTTTTTATTCTCGATCAAACCTTTTGTCCCAATGTAAAATTCTTTGGAGAGGGAGGCCATCTTCACGACGTAAAGGTCATCTCCTATGTGAGTGGCTCTAAGTTTCCAAGTGGCGGACTCTGTACAGCAGGTTACGCTGTGGCCAATGAGAGTGCTAAAGACTATATGAGCTACGTTGAAGATCACCTCGCACTTTGTGACAATAAGGCCACAAACCTTCAAAAAGAAATCCTTACCCAAGAAATACCTGCCATGAATGAGCGAATAGCGGCGGCCTATAAAAATACTCGAGAATTTGTAAGTTACATCGAAGAGCTCCTTCCTGAAGCAAAGATTAATTTCGTCTCTGAAGAATTGGCCAGTGCTAGTTTCACTCCTTCTGTTTTCTCACTAGACCTTCCCACCAAAGGAGCGACTAAGAAAGAGCAAGATGAGTATAAGCAGATCCTTAATCACAAACTCATAAATATGATGATTAAGGCCATTCCCGAGGAAGCTAAACACTGTGTTAGTTATGGCCAATTAAAAGGCTCGTACTGGACCATTCCAGCTACATCAACTCAGGGAACAACGAAAGAAAGCGACAAAGATTATATTGTTCGCGTCTCTATTGCTGCTGCCTTTAACTTGTCAAAGCACCAAGAGGTCTTTAGAGACTTCGTAAAGAGTGTTTACTAGAGTCTGAGTAAAACGCTCTCTCCCCCATTGTTTTCCTCTCAAAAAGCGATAAAATAGAATCATATCAATAAATAATGAGGTTATATTATGAGTGATTCAAAGAGAAAGATTCGTTTTAAAGTGGAATCCTTAGCGGCTCCCTTTGATCTAAAACTCAATGGAGAATTCCAAGAAATATACCATGGAGTGGTTATCAATGAGTCTTACTCAGGTGCTTGCCTTGTCACTCGAAATGACGGCGCACTTTGCCAAGGTCATTCTATTCGCGTAAAAGTTGGTGGAATGAATCCCACTCTGGCAAAAGTCATCTGGATAGAAGAGCTTGATGCTGACGTCATTAAATTTGGAATTGAATATCAGAAATAAATTGAACCACAACAATTAAAGGAATTATTATGTGTATTATGTGTTTGGAAATATTCAAAGGAAGAATGACGATTAAGGAAGGACGCAAGGCCTTAACTGAATTGGTCGCAACAACAGAGGAAGCAGAACTTCTTGAGCATTATAAAGAACTTGAAGAAGCAGATGATGAGGAAATGTTAGAAATTATCAACCGCGTTGATGATTAATTACTTATTTCTTCTAATATTCTCGCCCTCCCGATAAATTTAATTATCCATCATACTCAAGTATGCTTAAGTAAAGCTTAATAGATGTCTCTAAAATATATTTCAAATATGTAGGTTTATATACAAACTTTACACGCTGATGCGAAGATCGTTCGCTAAAAATTGAGCATAATCATTACATGGTTACCGGATAGAGAACCTCTTCTTCTATCAGCCATTGTTTCCCCCCTTCCTACCTACACACTGTAATATTTGGGACCTTAATAAACTAAGGTCCCAAAATCAGTCCTCAATCATTATGTATAGACACTTTTCAGACTAATTCCTTGAAGAGTTTTAATAATTTAGCTAAAACTATAGAGAACAATTAAGGAGAAAATATGAGCGAAAATAAAGATCTGGCCGTACCCGTAGGAGGTATCCCCTCAGGACTTTTCATTGTCTGTGCACACGATAAAGAATCTAATAAAACAGATGGCTTTCTTGCCAGCTGGATTCAACAGGTATCTTTTGATCCCTTACTTGTCACCGTGGCCGTTAAACCAGGTAGACCATGTAGTGATCAAATTTTAGAAAAATCTGTTTTCTCTATAAATATCGTAGGTGATCATGACACAAGTTTTCTTAAACATTTTTGGTCTGGATACGATGAAAGTAAAAACCCATTTAGTGAAATAGATCACGAAATAAGCGCTGAAAATGGAGTTATTTTAAAGGGCGCGAAATCAACTCTCATTTGCCGACCGAAAGAAATAAGCCAACCAGGAGATCATAGTCTTGTTGTGGCAGAAGTTATTGAAAGCTTTACTCACGATGAAAAAAGCAAATCTAAAGTTCATTTGAGAAAATCGGGAACTGATTACTAATTTATTATATTTGTATCCGTTTACTTATTAGGCCCTATAGAGCCGCAAATGGTAAACGGATACTAAATACTAAACCAGTAATTCAATTGACTTGCCTATCCTCAGACGGACCAAAATATTTCTCATAAACTTTTCGTGATTTCACCAAATGCCCTCCTCCATAAATAACAAGAACTTTTGAATATTCATTCAACTTCGTTTCTATCACTTGATTTAAGAATTTTTCTCTAGTTAAGCTAATCGTTGCAGAAATCTTGTTAAAGAAAGTAGAGTCCTGATTCTTAATCGGTGCAACATCTTGACTTGTTATCTCTAGATAGTTCTTTTGACTTTTAGAGTGGCGAGTAAACCATTTTTCAAATTCCTCAAAGCGGATGAAGTCCTTTTGCCCAAAGTCGCTTGAAAAATGATTTAGATATCTCTGTGCCTGATTATTAAAGTTATCCCTTTTAAGTTTATGTTGACGCTTAAGTTGTGGGATCTGTCTTAGCAGGTAAAAAGAAACAGCATCGATATGAAAGAAGCCATGAGAGACTAAATCGTTAAAAACTTCTATGTCAGTAGGTTCTCCTCCTGCAAAAGGAATTGTTTCTCTATCAGCAAGCATGGCCGCATAGGCAGGTTCTCCACAATTTTTAAATTGAGACTTCTCACATTTATCAGAATAATCTAAAAACCATTGCGGATTTATTTCATCTTTATTGGAAAATCCCTCTAGAACTATGAACCTAGGTTTTTCTTTGGTTATGACATCCTTTATGGTTTTGAATGTTTTACTTTGCAAAGAATTAGCATGTTCAACAGCAATGTAAATAAGTTCCTTGTCGCCTTTTTTAAAAGTCGAAATATACGGAGTTCGAAAAGGCTCATTTCTTTGAGCTTGATCACTCCAATGATCGACAAGTTTTTCGTCAAGTTCAACGCTAGAGCAACCCCAAAATGATATCATTAATATAAGTAAGATCAACTTCATAGACGTCCTCTAAAGCGAAATAGAAGGCTTATGCCTTTAAAATAAGTATCACGTACCTTATCCCAAAAAGTAAATGAATACCTAGAACATAAACAAGAATCATGCTAAATTTATAATGAAGAGGTATATATGAAAAAGACATGGGACGAAGAGAAACAAGAGACTCTCGAGCAATTAGATTTTGAAACAGAGCATGCAGACCTTGATGATAGTGAATATTTTCAGGCTAAAAGAAGTTGGCTCGTCAGAAAGTCAATTTGGAAAAGTCTTCTTTTAGATATTTCAAATGATACGCTATCTGAATTTAAATTAACTGAACTTCAAGATCGACCCTATACCTTACTCGTAAGTGGACTGAAAACGCCCTTTAAGCTATTATATACAAAAGACCATGAGCTAATGGCCTACTTTGAAAAAGAAAACGAAAACTGGGATTGCGTTGTCGTCGTTGATTCCCCAAAGAAAATAAATTTTAAAACTGCTGAAGATATAGAGTTGACCTACTCTGATACGTTTGAATCCATTAACTCTTCTGACTTCTATACGAAGTACATAAAGCAACCACTGGAAACATGGCTTAAAAGTATCCAAGAAAAAGAAATCCATTTTTGTCATTCAGGAAAAGGCGTCACTTGGGTCGAGTTTAAGTAGAAACTTTAAAGAATGGTCTGCCTTTACTAAAGGCGTTCCCTTACTTCTTTAGAAAACCTTTTTCGTAAGCTTCAATGAATGCATTGCTCAAAAGGTTTAAGATACTTTGAAAAGTTTCTGCATCTGGATTATCGCGCTTTCCTTCAAAGGGAATGACGGTTGCGACTTGATCTTTATTATCATTTTCAACGATAGATAGTATGGCCGCAGCGATCCCCTGCCAAATAGTATTGATAAAGCCCTTCTCTTCTTCCAATTCAAAGACATCAACTGACTTAAGTAGAGGTTTAATATAACCCTCAATCTTTGTTTTTGTTGTTTTTACTTCAGAATAAATATTTAAGTTTCCGCCCTCAAAGTCTATATAAGCAAACTTACGTGCAAAGTAATTAACATTAACGAGGGGAACATTTTCGATACTGGCCTTAAAATCATAGCTAGGTATCTTGGATAATATATTCATTTCCCCGTTTATTTTTAAATCTCCATCTCGAAAAACTCTACTTTCAATATGCACTCTAGAAGGTTCACTTTCTCCACGGTTTCTTAAGTTCGTCACTCTACCTTTCAATGATTGGAATGAGAAAATAACATTATTTGTCTTATCACCTTTAGCGATAATCACTTCTCCTTCATTTAAATCGATTACATTTACCTTAATGGGAATAAGGGCCCTCAAGGTTGTTTGCCACATAGACTCATCTGTCTTTTTGATATCCTCAATATTAGAAACGGAATTAACTTCGGTCCTGGGACCAGCATCAATATCCACATAAAAGTTTGAAAGATATACTTCCGCTACAACCTTGCCTTCAAAAAGGGCTCCCCAGTGTAGTGAAATATCAATATTTTCTGCATTAAAGAGTGGATACTCTTCTCCTTTATCTACTTTATAGAGTTTGAAATCATTAAACTGATATGCACCACGATACAAAGAAACCCCAACATCTTTAACACTACCAGAATAACCAGATAGATTTGATAGCTCGTGGTTTACATAGTTTTTCAAATAAATGGGTAAATAAAGTCTTAAGGAGACAAGTGAAATTAGAATTACTATAATAACTGCGGACCATTTTTTTTTCATACCAACACCACTACAGGTTCATGTAAATTATCTTTTTTACACTACTCTCGAATTGACCGATGTGCCATACAAATAGCCTAAACACGCCTACTAGCTGTGCAGTTAAGAAAGTATCACGTACCTTATTTAGGATAATTTAGAGATTATTTAAAATCCAAGAGTAGACACCATTAGTCCAAAGAAATCCTTCTTGAACTGGATACTTCTTTCCATCTTCAATAGGTCTTGTTCCATTAGAAACGTCGATTCGTTCAAGGAAAACACCTTCCTTATCATGGATCTTAGCGTAGCTATTGGCGATCTTTAAAGCTATACGTTCAGCATCCTCATTATAGCCATAGTTACGAAGTCCTTGTATGACAAAATAATGTAGAGGTGCCCAACCATTATCACCATCCCACTGATGATGAGACTCGGTAAAAAGAGATGACATCACTCCACCATCTTTTTCCAAATGCCGAAGTTGCGACACTAAGTCGCGAGCTTGCTCAGGGGAAGCGACCTTAGCATACATCGCCGTGAAAACCTCCGCATGAAGCCCATCAATTTGCAAATCCTCTCCAATTATATAATTTTGATAATGTCCTTTTGAGCTCCATAAGTACCGATTCATCGCCTCTTTCTTCTTATGCGCCATCTCAGCAAAGTTGGCAGCTTCTTCATGGAGTTCAAGTTCTTGGGCCATGAATTCGAGATCTTTCATATATTTATACATCATGGCATTCAGAAGCGTATTTGCGGTATGCGAAGCTTCCTTTCCTAATCCATCTGTAAAATCTAAACCAGATTCGGCAACGGCCCTTGTATCTTGATAAGTAAGACCGAGACCATGTTCATCATCCCAACTATCAGCTAATTCTTTATCTGCACTATGGCGCTCAGGTCGAGCAAGGTTGATATCGTCAAAATGGTGATGAAGTCCGGTGAGTTCATCATAGCGAGTATTGCTATTCATCCAAAAATCTTCTAAATCTTTTTTCAATAAAGGATAGGCCCTCTGCTTCAACCATTTTTTTAAATGATCACTTCTTTCTGGTTGCTCCTTTAGGCTCTTTTCGAAAACTTCCCTTACCATGCTTGTGATGAAAGGAGGTTGTGAACGAGAAAGATAATAATCACGATTACCATTAGGAATCACCCCATATTCTCGAATCATATAGAGAAAGTTTTCAACAATTTTTTGCGATAGATCTAAATGTCCAGAGGAGAGCAACCCCTTCATTCCAAAGTAAGTATCCCAATAGTACATCTCATCAAAACGAGTAGGATTGGCCACTACAAATTCAAAGGGTAAGGGTAGAATACTTCCCGTTGATTCATTTGGTGTTACTCGAACTAAATTCTTCCAATAGTCTTGGACATAATCGTAGGCAGCTTCATGATATTCATTCAACCCTTTATGACCAAAG
Source organism: Bacteriovoracaceae bacterium (assembly GCA_048266825.1). Lineage (GTDB taxonomy): Bacteria > Bdellovibrionota > Bacteriovoracia > Bacteriovoracales > Bacteriovoracaceae. The sequence goes on from JBLWYP010000008.1 coordinate 33,650, forward strand.
TTAGGACGACTAGTCTTTATTTTTTTCAACCTTTTCTTAGAAGCTTTTAAATCTGGAGTGAAATCATAACGTGCCTCTATATACTTTTTTAAGTACTCGCGACGATTTTTGCTACTGTTCTTAATATCCTCTTTCAGCTGCTTAACTTGATCCGGGTTTAAATCTTTTGGTTTAGCATCTGAGAGTGTCTTATAGTCATCAAAAACTCCCCCCAACACTCTGGCTTCCTCAAGTTCAGGTGAGCTTAGCCCAGGAGAAAGCTGACTTGGTTTTACAATTTCAAAAGGCTTATCCTCTACAATTGATATATCTTTGTATGAAGCAATATCACTATAGGCCGATTTAATTTTACGAGCTGCTACTTTCTCATAAGCAAGTGACAAACTCTCTTTTGTTACACTTTGAGAAATCAAAACCCCCCTGAGTGTATCAGTACAATTTCCACTGGCCAAAGATCTTTTAGAATCCATTATTTCCAGCTGTGAACAGGATAGAGATATTAAAGGGAGAACGAGCCATAGTTTTGTATTTTCCATAGCTTACTTATCGACTCAGTAGCGACTATCTTTAATTTTTCCTAAACAAAGTACGTGGTATTTATACGAGCAGTGCAGTAAAGAAATAATCACACACATTTGTTTGTATATTTGCTCATTTGCCCTAATTACAGTAACTTTTCATCAAAATACAAATGAACATTAAGAGTATCACCCCCTTTCTCAGTGTTGATGAGATTTCGACAATCTCTCGATACAAAGAACTAAAACTAAGTATTGTAAAATATGGAAATAAAAAAAAGCATCTCAAAAGATCAAATTAACAAACTGCCTATTTATCAATTTAAGGGGCGAGTTGAAGTTATCGACAATAAAGAGAAGGCCCTTATCGCCGCGAGTAAACTTAAGAAAAATAAGATTCTTGGGTTTGATACAGAAACTAGGCCATCTTTTAAAAAAGGTGAATATTACGATGTATCCCTTTTGCAGCTAGGAACTGATTCGGAGGTCTTCTTATTTCGACTTCGTCACACTTCCCTCATCCCTGAAATCATCGAAATCTTGGAGGATCCCTCTATCATAAAAGCGGGTGTCGCCATTGATGATGACATAAAGGCCTTAAAAAAACTCCATCCTTTTAAAGAAAATAGCTTTGCTGATCTTGCAACCATGGCCCAAAAGAATGGTATTCAAACATTTGGTCTTCGCGCACTAGCGGCCATCTTCCTATCTAAACGACTATCCAAGAGAGACCAAACATCAAACTGGGATCGACAAGTTCTAACCCCATCTCAGATCACCTACGCTGCCTGTGATGCCGCCGTCGGCTACAAGATATACAATGGCTTCCTTCAAAACAAAGACTAACTAAAGACTAATTCTAGATGCCTACAAACTTTCACTAAGAAATATAAAATAGTACGTGACCAGTTTCAACTTACTATTAAGGAAACTTCACATATTCTAAACTCTAAATTGATTATTTTAATCAATAGATCGTTCATAATAGTAGATAAGAAATATTATTAAACAATTATCGAAGGAGAAATTATGAGCAACAGAAAACTATCAGATATTATTATAAAAACAGATAACAAATTTATAAGAAGACGCTCTACTAAAGAGAAAATCTCTGATGGAGCTGAACAGGCTACAACTTGGGTTAAAGAAAACCCTTTTAAAGCAACAGGTCTTTTAGCTTTAGGTATCCTAAGCTTCAATCTAAGAAACGCTCAGTCCCTGATTAAGTGGGCCGGAACCTCAACTAATGTCAAAGTTCTAAAAAATTCATTTCAATAAAATATGGGAAGCTTTGCTTCCCTTTTTTATAACGCCCTTATTTAGGTTAATAGTGATAAATTACGATCATAGAATCTGTATTAAGGTACTATAATGGCTCTTAACGTTTAATAGTGAAAGGCACAGTCTCCATTAGTAGCAATCCCACTTTCCACTAATAATACATCCCCCACCTTGATTCTCATCTGGAATAAAATCACATCGCGAAGAAAATACATATGGGGATACCTTCATAGACCAAAGAATCCAATTAACGTTGTATTTAATATTTTTATAATGACTCTTTCTAGATTTGAAAGAAATCAATACGGCCGTATTCTCTTCAGTAGTCGCTAAGAAGTAGTCATATTCATTTTCATTTTCATCTTTCTTCCCTACGGCCAGAGACTCAACCCATCTCCTTCCAAGAATTTTTCTTATAATATTCGAACTTAACTTTTTACTATTTCTTTTTGACTGAGATTGAAACTGGGAAATGAGTTCCTTTCTCTTCACTAAATATTGAATTAGCGAATCCTTTGCACCACGCCTCTTTGTTTCTATTTTAATTTCTTGATAATCATTAGATGCTCCAAATGATCTAGAGCAGATCCAAGTATTTTCGTTATATTCACAACTCCAAGAATCCAAGAGTTCAAATTGTAAGGTGTCATCTTTGTAAACTAGAGATAGAGCACTATTGGAATAGAGAAAAAAAGTAGCGAAGAAGAGAAAATATATACTATTCCATCTGAAGATCAATGAAGCTCCCTCTTTAAAATAGATTATTCCATCTATTTTAACTCAAGAACTCATGTATAAATAAATTAAATAGTTAATAAATCTTAATCTTCAAGAAACCATTTTTCTTAGTTTTGCCCATGCTTGCATGAAGGCCGAGAGAGCGCGAAGGAGCATACGATCAGTATGTGACTGAGTGTGAGTCGAGAGTCTGAATGCAATGATGGGTGAAAATAAGAAAAATGGAGGAGACGGGCGGATTTGAACCGCCGGCTTTACGGTTTTGCAAACCGTTCCATTGGACCGCTCTGGCACGTCTCCTCAATGGAAAACTCGTCGAATTCAATCTAGTAAATTCAAGAAGTTTGGAAGGTAAAATATGAAGCCACGCTCTCCATATGTCAATATAGAAATCGTGGCTTAAAAAAGGTATTTATTAGTTACGCTTCGCGAATAACGTATTTGTCTTTACCGGCATCCACCATTTCTTTAAGTTCTTTACCAACTTTGAAGAAAGGAACTTTCTTTGGTGGAACTTTGACTACTTTACCTGTCTTAGGATTTCTTCCCTCGTAGGCCTTGTAGTTACGATTAGCAAAGGAGCCAAATCCTCTGATCTCAATTCTTTCGTCACCGTAAAGAGATTTGATCATAGAATCAAAACAAATATTTACCACACTCTCGGCCTGCTTGTGAGTAAGGTTAGCTTGCTTTTCAAGCGCTGCAATTAAATCGGCCTTTGTCATGGTTTCCTCCCATATAGAAAGGCTTCTGGGCCTTTCTCTTTTCTTTATCTAACTCATAAAAAAGTTATCGATTCTTTTATTTGCACCTTCATCGGTAAGTTCTTAATTTCGCTTAAGTCTTTTTTAATTATCGTCGTACTTTCAATAAGTTAACCCTATTATACATCATTTATTGGACAGAGAATGTGGCCATAAATTTTGCCGCCTTAGACAAGCCAAAAAAATATATAGTCACGCCCAGGAGCCCGTATTTACAGCAATCCCTCAATTTACTAATAACTTAGCTAAATACCCTATTATTATAGAAGAAAGCTTAAGTCCCTAGGCGTTATGAACGATAAGTTAAGGGAATACTAAGCTCACTTAATTTTAGTGGATATGGAATCTATAGAAATGAAAGTAAACCAACCTGCAAGGCACTTATTTATCAGATCAATCTTAGCGCTCATGTTGAGCTCTCTTATACTTCTATCCAGTTGTGTAGAAGACTCTCCGCGCTCAGGAAAACTTATAGAACAATTTGGTGTAACTGAAGAAGAATATTGTTCAACATATTATGATGTTTCTGCCCTTAATTGTCGCAATAGCTCTTGTGCTACAGGAACTCATGAGGCCACGGCCGATGAGATCACCCAAGTCAAAGATGAATTAGAAAACCTTTTAGAAGAAGAAGAGTTAAGCCAAGAAGACTACGAAGATATTGTCGCTAACGTTACGGCCGCTGAAGTTATTTGTGTGGATGGATCAGGAATTCTTAGACCTGATGGCGAGGTCTACTTAAGTGGAGATCTCTGTGCCTGTCAAAATGGATTGCCGGCCAGTATTAATGGTTGTGAAACAACTTGTGCTGACAAAGCATCAACCACTGATGTCACCCTCTTTGGTAAAGTAACTCTTGGACCTAATATTCTTTTAAATGAAGAGTTGGGTAATTTATATAATTGGTGTAATGCTGAAATTACAGGATCTGATTATACGGGACCTGGATGTAAGCTTGAATTTAGTGATGGGGATACTACAGACTACGCAGAAATAACAATCCCCGTAGGAAGTAATACTTTCAGTGTCGTTCTCTCGACCACGAGTATGAAGCAAAATCAAACCTATATTGTAAAAATTGTGGAGCGTGAGTCTGGATCTTTCGCTTCTAGTAATGCCAAACAACTTAGTCTTAAAGAATATGAAGAAGATGATACGGATCCTCTTGGACCACTTAATATCACTCCCGTTAGTCAGTATAGCTGTATCTTAAGGCAGACTTCAACTGATCCAGATAATGGGGACGTCACTTATGTAACCATTGCCAAGCAACACTACTACTATTCATCGGGAAATACTCCACCAAGTCTTCCAGACGATACGCCTCAGTACCTTTGTCACGATGAACAAACTTATGGAGAAGATGACTCCGTTCTCTATCCTAGACTTGAACTCTCCCAGCCTTTTGTTATGTGGAATCAAGATGACACGCGCTTTAATGATAGTGACTCCGATGGAGTTATCGATGTTAATGAAAAAATAACAGAAGACTATAAAGTGGCCACGGGAAATGTGAGCGATTCATCGATTGATCTTCAGCTCTTCTCTGTTTTTCCATGGAATAGTATTCCCGCAATTGATGGTTGGAGATCCAGCACTCAAGCGAATTTAGGCCTTATCATGATTCCTTTTGTTAATAATCAAAACTTAGCGGAATGTCCTGATCAACAAGACTATATTGGTGACAATCCTCTTTATAATGTCATTGGAGATTATGTTGGAGTCGACACAGAAGGTCTCTATATGGCCGAAAGTGAGCCCTATCAAGATAGCCAGGGCAATACGATTATCGACATCATTATGATAAAAGAAACGAATCTCAAGCAAACGTGGTTCTACTACGAAGATGGAAAGTTTCTTAAACCAGATACAACAACATCAAGAACGAAAACGATTCACTTCTTCTATCCTCTTGATAAGGATGCGCCCTTTATTCAAAAGGCTTCTCAGGTCTTATACACAGTGCGCTACCCTGATGAAATTGGAACCGATGGGGTAACAACAGGGATTGTTACGGGGAATCGTCCTCCGGATAATCGCTTTGCCTGTATACCTGTTTCAACAGCAAATTAATTCCAACTCTAGGACATAAGTTGTGAACTTATGTCCAACCTCATTATTTATAACTTGATCTTTATCATGGCCTAGTCCTTTCTCAGTGGGCATAATTGCCTTCTTATTATGAAGAAAATCTATCCATTTCTTATTCTCGCCTTTTTGGGCCTTGTTCTTGGTAATTATTTCTTTGCCCCAAAAGAAGTCTACTTCCAACATGATTGTGCACTACAGGACAAGGGTCACTGCCTGGTTGAAAATCAAAGCTATCAACTCGATTTTAAAATTTCACCACTGCCCATTAACCCCTTAGAGTCTGTTCACTATGAATTAGAACTAAGAGACAAGCTAACCGATAAGGCCCTCTCACCAAAGGCGATCAACCTTAGAATTTTAGGTCATGACATGCTCATGCAAGAAGAACTCTACTTCCCTCTTCTAAAATCGAGTACAGAAACCACTTATGAAGCGACAAGAGTTTTTCCTACATGCACAGAGGACGTGATGACTTGGCGACTCTATTTAACTCTTGATATGAATAGCGGTGAAACTTTGAAAGTGGCCTATGACTTATCCATTTCTAAACATTAGGAAAATTAAAAAATGACCGATCAAAATAATAAAAAAACGAACTTCCTAGACCTACTTGTAAAGACCCTCTTTATTGTGGCCATCATTACAGGTGTAAAGTTCTTCTATAAGTTTAAGCAACAAAAGAATCTACAAGATCAAAATAGAGAAAATCTCTATGCTCATATGGGTGGAGATTTTAACCTGCAAAGTAAGCAAGGTGACTTCCAGCTAAAAGACCTTAAAGGTAAACCTTCCATCCTCTACTTTGGATTTACGAGCTGCCCAGACATTTGCCCTATATCCCTATCAAGGCTTAATCAGGCCATTGATAAAATAGATCCAAGCATTCATAATAAAATAAATAAAGTCTTCATATCTGTTGATTACAAACGCGATACGCCCCAGAAGGTTCAAGAGTATGCTTCTCACTTTGGTAATTATATTGGATTAACTGGTAATCAAGAACAAATTAAAGACATGACAAAGAAGTATGCCGTGCATTTTCAATTTGTAGAAATGAAGGATTCGGCGATGAAGTATACAGTTGATCATACCAGCCGATTCTACGTACTCAATAGCGATGGAAAACTCATGAATACTTTTTCTGATATTAATAATGATCCTAAATTTAAGAATGAGATTCTTAGACTCACTAAATAATCACAAGGCATAAATATGAAAAAAATAATAGCTCTCACTTTCCTTATCTTTAACTTATCCGTTTTTTCACAGGTCATAGAAAATCCATGGGTCAAAGCTCCCCTACCAGGAATGAAAATGACGGGCGGTTACATGGTTATTAAAAATGATACGGCCAAAGACCTTACCCTTAAGAAAGTAACGGGCAACGATTGCGAAGCCTATGAGATCCATACTCACAGTAAAGTTAATGGTGTGATGAAGATGCGCCAAGTTAAAGAACTGGTCATTAAGGCCCACGAATCCGTTACTCTAAAACCTAAATCATTTCACGTTATGATGATTCAATTAACGAGAAAGCTCAGTGTAGGCTCTCTCAGTAAGATGACTCTGCACTTTAGTAATGGAAAAGAAATTGAAGTCTCTGCCCCTGTGCGCAAAATGAAATAAGTTTCACTTTTGTCATACTTACTTCTCATATTCTTGAGTAAATTACTGTAAAGATTAGACATAAAACATTTAATCGTGCACCATATTTGCTCACACACTTTAGGGAGAGAAGTTTATGCACCGAACTACAAGTTCGAAGTTTTTGGCCAGCTTACTATTTCTTTTATCACCCAGTTTGCTCGCTCAATCTGATGTCGACTTTCAGACAACCGTTAATCATATTTTTGAAGGAATCAACGGCGCCTACGCTCCGATTCTCTTCTGGGAAATTCCCCTTATACACCTTCCTCTTATTCTCTTTGTTATGGTGACTGGTGGAATCTTCTTTACCATTCGCTATGGTTTTCTCAATATTAGACTTTTTCGCCACGCCATTGACGTCGTCAAAGGTGACTACGATCATCCCGAGCACGAAGGTGACATCAGTCACTTCCAAGCACTCACGTCTGCTCTTTCGGCGACGGTTGGTCTTGGAAATATTGCTGGTGTGGCCGTGGCCATTGGAACAGGTGGACCAGGGGCGATCTTTTGGATCTGGCTGGCCGCTTTCTTTGGAATGTCCATGAAGTTCTCTTCTTGTACTTTTGCTCAGCTTTACAGAACAAAAGATTCAAAAGGGGGAATGCTTGGTGGACCCATGGTTTATCTAAGTGAGGGACTCAAAGAAAAAGGCTTTCCTAAAATGGGAAAATTTCTTGGAGTCTTCTTTGCTATCATGACCATTATGGCAAGTTTTGGTGGGGGTAATCTCTTTCAAGCCAACCAAACTTATGAAATCATCAAGATGCAATTTCCAGCCGCCAATCCTTGGATTGTTGGTGTAACACTGGCCTTCTTCACAGGTATCGTTCTTCTGGGTGGGATCAAGAGAATTGGGGCCGTTACCTCCAAGCTTGTCCCCCTCATGTGTGGATTCTTTGTTATTAGTTGTTTAATTATCATTTTCAATAATATCGCCGAAGTTCCGGCCATGTTTGCAGACATCTTTCGTCAGGCCTTTAGTCCCGATGCCATGTACGGTGGTTTCCTAGGGGTTATGATTCAAGGTCTACGTCGTGCTTCCTTCTCCAATGAAGCAGGACTTGGCTCTGCAGCGATTGCTCACTCTGCCGCCAAAACAGATGAGCCTGTTCGTGAAGGTGTAGTTGCCATGATTGGGCCATTCATTGATACCATCATTGTTTGTACCATGACGGCCTTAGTAATCTTAATCACCCATGCCCATGAAGACCCCTCCGTTCAAGGAAAAGGGGTCGAAATGACAGCACTTGCCTTCTCTTCACTTGGTGATTTCATGCCCTATCTTCTTACTGTCGCCATTTGTATCTTTGCTTACTCAACCGTTATCTCATGGAGTTACTACGGTGAAAGAGCGACAGAGTATCTCTTTGGTAGAAAGTTTGGTGATAAGGCCATGGCCAGCTATAAACTCTTCTATGTCTTTCTCATAATTCTAGGCCCAGTCCTAACCATTAACCATGTGGTTGAGTTTGCAGACCTTATGCTCCTTTCTATGGCCTTTCCCAATATTCTAGGGATGATTTATCTCTCAGAAAAAGTGAAGGTAAAAGTAGATGATTATGTTGGTCGCTTCAAGTCTGGAAATATGCCTAAGTACAAATAGGCGTGTCCTTACTTATCTATTTATGAAATCGAAGAAAATGGCCCTTAATTGGGCCATTTTTCATTAATAAGTACGTATTTTTTATCTACTCACTAGGCCATAACTAGACGCTTAAGCATGCCCATTCTATTAAGAGATAATGAAAAAATTGATTACATTTTCAATTCTCTTACTTCTTACTCATTCAGTATTGGCCTTCAGTGTTTTTACACTTAAGCCCATTGACTGGTCTAAAGTTCGTTCAGTTGATGTCTTTGTTGTGGGTTATGGAGCTGAGCTTGGAAATCAATTCCTCTATAGCGCCATCACCAAGGCCCGAGTCATGGATGAGCAATATCCTGACTCAAGAGCACAGGTCATACTATGGGCCAAAGAAAAGAGTAGAAACCAAGATGCTCAAACTCTTGAAGAGCGTGGTCTCAATATCATTGCCATTAATAATGATTACCTAACAGATCAGGTTGTTCTTCGTGAAATAAAGCGCTTAAATCGAATCAGCTCCCTTCATATTATCTCTCATAATGCAGCCTTTTACGGCAGTCGAATTCAAAGTAAAATGACCCGAATTGATGGAAGAGACTTTCCTTGGAAAGAGCTTAGAGATTATTTTCTCACAGGCTCCTACGTGATTCTTCATGGCTGTAATACAGGCTTTATTATGGCACCTGAAATATCAAGAGCAATCAAAAGACCGGTTCTTGGCTCACTGAGTTCTACAGATTTTCAAGAGCTCTTCACTGATAATAGTTGGTATCACAATAATCAAGGCCAATATCCTCGCTCTACCCAAAGAAAAAAAGTAAATGACCTTCTCTACTCCGCAGATCAATCATGCTGGAAAGGTAATTGTCATCGTCTAATGGCCAATAACCATCCCTATCGTGGCTATTGGGGCCAGTACGAAGTGGGACTTCCTTTTTTCAAATCATTTTGTAACTATCGTGAAGGTATCTTTAAAAATGAGAGAACCTCTTGCTACCAAGGCATCGCTGAGGCCATTAGAACTTGGCCCACCATCGAATCAAAAAGCTATGAAGACAAGGTCATCGATTTTCTATGTCCTCGCTATGGTAATAAAGGTATTTTTAAAACCTGTAGAGATGTTCTTCAGGGAAGAAGCCAAGCAAAAATATTCTGGGGAGAAACTCTATCTTGTAACCTTGAAGGTTGTAACTTTAGTGATCGCAATATTCGAATTGAAGGCGGTCTGTATAAGTCGGTCATCAGTAGTGAAGAAGATCAAGGAAATCTTCCCTTCCTAGAGGAATACAAGCTTTTACAAGAAGTTAAATCTTACTACTAATTTCACCTATGCTCTCAAGCACCAAAGGCCAGACAAACTCTCCATCTATCTTTTCATTCTAGGAAGAAATCTAAATTAAGTCTAAAATCTTCCTTAGGCTTAAGCTCAAGGGTTAAGAGATGGATAAACTTCAAAACATTTTCACACAAATTGCCTCCCAAAAGATCAAAGAGCAAACAAGTGCCCATAAACCTCAAAGGGCCAGTACTCTTACCCAGGCGAAGATTGATCAATTCACCCAAAAACTACTCAATCTCCTCTTTCCAGAAAATATTCGCTTTTATTATCAAGATGAATCTGAAGTGACCTCTGAACTTCAAAGCATTCAGCAACTACTAGGCGAACTTCTCGATGAAGTGTTACAGCAAGAAGTTAATCAAGTTAATCAAAAAGAAAATATCACCATCTCTTTCTTTGAAACCCTACCAAGTTTGGCCAAGCTCATTCAACTCGACATGCTTGCTGCACTCGAAGGGGACCCAGCGGCTTCTACATTGGGAGAAGTGATTCACTGCTATCCTGGTCCTTACGCTACTTCTATTCATAGAATTGCCCATGAACTCTATGAACTTCAAGTTCCCATCATTCCCAGAATCTTATCGGAACTGGCCCATCAAAGAACAGGAATTGATATTCATCCAGGGGCGAAAATTGGTGAATCCTTCTTCATTGATCATGGTACGGGAGTAGTCATTGGTGAGACATCCCATATTGGAAATCACGTCAAGATATATCAAGGTGTAACCTTGGGGGCCTTAAGTGTTGATAAGAAAATGGCCAAGAAGAAACGCCACCCAACGATAGAAGATCATTGTGTTGTCTATGCTCACGCCACCATTTTAGGAGGAGAAACCGTCATAGGAAAAGAGAGCATCATTGGCGGAAACGTCTGGCTCACTCGAAGTATTCCCGCTCACTCTTTGGTTTATCATCGTTCAGAATTAATACACGACTATAAAGACGGCCTAAATGGCGCACAGGAGTTAACTTATGAAATATAATAATATCACCGAAACCATTGGTAATACCCCTATCATAAAAATCAATCATCTCTTTCCTGTTGCCAAAGAAAAGAATATCGATGTTTGGGTTAAAGTCGAACGCTTTAATCCAGGAAGCTCTATTAAAGATAGAATTGCTCTTGCCATGATTGAAGATGCTCAAGAAAAAGGAATACTCAATCAAAATAGCACTATCATAGAACCCACTTCTGGAAATACCGGAATAGGCCTTGCTATGGTCGCTGCAGCAAAGGGGCTTCGACTCATCATTACGATGCCAGAGAGCATGAGTATTGAGCGAAGAAAAATAATGAGTGCCTACGGAGCGAAGCTTGTTCTTACTCCCAAAGAAAAAGGAATGAAAGGGGCCATTGATAAGGCCCATGAGCTGGCCGAAAAAACTACAAACTCCTGGGTTCCCATGCAATTTGAAAATGAGAGCAATCCTCTCATTCATGAAAAAACAACAGCACGAGAAATTGTTAAGGACTTTCCCGAAGGTCTTGATTATCTCATTACAGGAGTCGGTACAGGTGGTCATATAACGGGCTGTGCACGCGAGCTAAAGAAGCAATGGCCAAAGCTTCAGGTCTTTGCCGTTGAACCCTCAGACAGTCCAGTGATTAGCGGTGGTGCCCCAGGTCCTCACGCCATTCAAGGAATTGGAGCTGGCTTTATCCCAAAGGTCTTAGATCTCTCGCTCATTGATGGATCGATCGGGGTAAGTAAAGAAGACGCCTTTCGGTTCACACAGGAATCTGCGCATAAAGAAGCACTCTTCTTGGGTATCTCTTCAGGAGCTTCCCTTGCGGCCATTGAGGCAAAACTTGCTAGTATGCCTGAAGGATCAAGTGTATTAACTATTGCTTACGATACCGGAGAGCGCTATCTCTCGGTTGATGGATTATTTGAACAAAAATTAACATAGCTTCCATACTTTATTAACAATTATTTCGTACAATAGAATCAACCATTGATCAGGAGATCTATATGAAAATGGATAATTTCAAAATTCTCATTGTTGATTCAGATAAAGAGTTAAGTGAAATACTTAAGAATAATCTTGAAAGCCATTTCAACTGCAATGTCCATTTGGCCTGCACGGCAACTGAGGCAATCCACTTATTGAATGCCAACTTATTTGATTTGATTTCAACAGAACAATATCTACCTTCCCAAGAAAAAATAATAAAAGGTAATGAAATGATTGCTCATATAAAGTCGAGTAGTCCCCACAATAGCGATATTCCTGTTCTATTCTTTACTTCTTATACCCAAGAGGTCTTTGCCAATCATCAACTCGAAAGAGACAATACTTTTGTTTTAAATAAAACAGCTCGACTTGAGAAATATATGACTTGGGCCAAAATCCTACTTTATTCTCAATTTAAGAAAAAATTGAAAAAGAAAACACAAAGAATTATTACAGATGTTCATGAAGAAATGAGAGAAGCCATCAGTCTTGTTCGCTAAAAGTTAAGTATCAACCCAGAAACTATTTTCTTTTTCATCAGAGAAGTTTTAGAGTAGTGCTACAAACTTATGCTAAGGCCCTCTCTATGAAAAAGTTATTTACGCTACTTACTTTCATCTTAACTATATCTACTTTAGCTCTCACTCCTCAAGAGATTCAAAAAGTACAAAACCTCTTAAAATCAGATAAAGCGATTCTCATTGATGTCAGAGAGGAAGAGGAAATTAAAGAAGGTATGTTAGATCAGGCCGTATCATTTCCTCTATCTAAAACACAAACAGATAAGAACTGGATTCAAGAAGTTAAAAAAATGGCCGAATCAAAGAAAATCATCCTCTACTGCCGCTCTGGTGCTCGTGCCGAAAAGTTTAAAACACTACTCCAACAAGAAAATATCTCTTCTCAAAATATAGGTGGCTTCATTAAACTCAAAGAAGTTCTCCCCACAAAGAAAGGTCATAAATAATTGCCTAGTTACCTATCTCCCCAATGGATGCTGCTCTACGGATTAGGATTATCTTTCCTATTTCCACAAGAACATAAATTTAAACAATACTCAAAAGTATGGAGTAAGAATCTCTTACAATTAAGTATTATTTTACTGGGATCAAATTTAAAAATTAGTGAAGTCATAGGCCATGGCGCCAAGGGATTTGGCATAACCCTTATCACTTTGAGTCTTATTTTTGTGGCCGGATATATTTTAAATAAATTCTTTCGTCTTGAAAAAAATCAATCGATCTTGATTACGGTGGGTACGGCGATTTGTGGAGGGAGCGCTATTGCCGCCGTTGCTCCAGTGATCAAGGCCTCCGCCGGACATATTGCCATGTCCATGGGTGTCGTCTTCTTTCTTAATGCCTTGGCCATATTTATCTTTCCTCCTCTAGGACATTTTCTTGAATTGAGCCAAGCTGAGTTTGGACTCTTTAGTGCTTTGGCCATCCATGATACCAGCTCCGTAGTGGCCGCTTCTTCACTCTATGGTCAAGAGGCCATGAAATTGGCCACGACTTATAAACTTACACGGGCCTTATGGATCATCCCTTTGACCCTATACTTCAGTATTCGCCAAAATAAAGATCAACTACAACCATGGTATAAGAAAGTTAAAATTCCAACCTTTATACTGGGCTTCATTCTTATTTCTTTGATCTTTTCTTTAGTGCCATCTCTTTCACCGCTTAGACCCTATTTTAGTCTTGCCTCAAAAGCTGGACTATCCCTCACTTTATTTTTCATAGGTTTTACGATGGAAATCAAAGATATAAGATCATCAGGAAAGAGTTCACTTCTTTATGGTGTGCTCATTTGGCTTTTTACGATCCTGATCAGCTACGCCATTATTTTATTTTCTCGCTAATTAACCAATATAACAGACTTAAAAAAAATAACGCATCTCAACTTTATTTATATATGGCGACTCTTCATTTCAAAGTATATGCTTTGTTAAATCTCTTAACTAAAAAGCAAGAATTGAGGAAAAATGCAATCGTCTATCCCTATAAAAAGTGATCACTCGACCTTTGCTGATCGCTTTGCTCTTTGGCCTCTTCATTTACTTTTGAGCGATCAAAAGAAAGATGCTCCTTTTGTCTTTATTCTTGTGCGCTTCTTTTTAATACAATTTCCTTTCGCGATTTTTTTGCTGGCAACTCAACATTCTCCCATGATGTATCTAATGTTCGGGATCTGTTACTTGGCCATCACTATCTTTTTCTTAGGTCCTCATCTTCTCATGCTTCACAATATCTGCCATCGCAATCCTTGGAAGAAAAAGTATCGAACTCAAATGAAATGGGTCATGGAATTCATTGGGCTGTTCTACGGACTTCCGCCAAGACTTTACTACTACCACCATATCAAAATGCATCATCGCGAAGGAAATGGGCCTAAGGACCTAAGTTCGACAGAGAAGTATCAAAGAGATTCTTTTCTTCATTGGCTTCATTACTTTCTCAGTTTTGTATTCACCGGCGCTATCACTATTCCCCTGTATTTCTTCAAAGAGAAGAAGTCTGAGTATGGTCGTTATGTTCTATGGGGATATCTTTTTTTCTATGCTGTTCTTATAGGAATGAGTCTTTATCATTTTCCGGCGGCCTTGATTATTTTTATTATTCCCACCCTTATATGTTGGTTTGGACTTATGTCAGGTAACTGGACTCAACACGCTTTTTTAAGTCAAGAGAGTCCTGATGATTGCTATTTAAATAGTATTAGCGTTATAGATTCCCTGTATAATAAGCGCTGCTTTAATGATGGGCTTCATATTGGCCATCATCTCTATCCAGGAATGCACTGGCGTGACATGAAAGATGAATTTATAGATAACCAAGCTAAGTATCATTCAAAAGAATCTATCATCTTTAAGACGATCGACTATCAAATGATCTGGTTCTTTCTCATGTTTAAACGATTTCGTGCCCTATCCAAGTATGTGGTAACGGATCCTAAATGTCCGAAATCACAAGAGCAAATAGAGACTCTACTACGCTCTAGAATGAAGCCGATCGTTCGCTCACCTTAATTCCCTAAAATAATTACTCAACTATTTCTCGTATTCCCAAGGCATACTCATTTAATGCTATGTTGGCGCCTATGGAAAATATAAAGTCAACAATACTAAAAACACTTACCCTCGCACTCGTAATGGGAGTCACAACAGGCCCTATCTACGCTCTCACGCAACAGTCTCAATTGATTCAATACCTACAAGATCAATACGCTGATCAAGGACAGAACTATCCTGTCTTAATCATGGATCAAGATGAAATAGAACTTCGCTATGCTAAAGAAAATGCTTTTGGCAGCGATGATGAAAAAGAAGAACTTCGTTCAAAAATTTTGGCCCAATATGTTTTAGAAAATACAGGAGTAGAACTTGCTGCTAATGAAGCCTCAGGACTTGAACCCTACACTTCTGTGATGAAAGGCGGAGCCTACGCCGTTCCTCTATTCAATAATTATCGAGACAAGCAATATAAGATTTGTACCGTATTTCCGGCCTCTGTTAATAGTAACCAAAGACTTGAAACCCATCGTATTTTAGGTCTCGATACACCAGGAGCATATCCAACACAAGCCTATCAACGTTTAAAGGAGCATATCCCTTTTGAGATTTTAAAGATGTACTCCATTCTTCACGAATTGGGTCATTGTCTTGATCGTACCTTTATGCCAAATGCCTATACAACTTATGAGCCTAGCGCCCATTCAGTTCATGAAAGTGAATCATTTGCTGAAACCTTTTCAACTTTTATGCTTATTAAAGAAGGATATAAGAATTGGGCAAAAACAAGGGCCTTATATCGAAACTTATATACGCGCTACATGGGCCAGTGGTTTGTCGATAATCCTCAAAATGGATTTGGCAATCCTATGTACTTAAAAGGAGGAATTATTTATTATCTCTCTCCTTCTCTATTACAAGCAAATTATGTCATTCAAAGAAATCGTGATTTAAAAGACTTGAGTGTTTTAGAATATATAGAAATGGCAGAAACTGTCGTTAAAGAAAATGCACTCAACTCAAGAGCTTTTCATGGTATCTATAGAACATTTGGGGAAGACCACGAAACCGTGATCGATTTTTACAGAGAGTTCTCTTTACAGTCTCCAGATTTCTTTAAGGATGCCTATGAAGAACTTCTCGTCTTTCTCGATTTCTCACCCTACTTAGAAACACAAATCTTTGGTGATATTCAAGCCACTGTTCAAGAAGAATCGGATGCTCTTACACCGATTGCTTCTGTTAAAGATGACTTGGCCTTCGTTCTTAATAATTATTTAGAGGACTCAAGTGAAGCGAATCGAGACATACTTGATAAACTTCTCGATGAGTACAGAAGTAATCTTGAACAGGCCTCTCATATAGAGTATGAGCAGCAATTAAACCAAAAAGAGTTACTAGATAAAATCTGGGAATTTACTTTAAATTAATAAACGTGAAAATAATGAGTTAGCGAAAGATAACTGAGTAAAAACAGCTACTTTTTATGGGCTAAATTGCCGATAAGAAAACATGGATTTCAAATCTTATCGCCTGCCATTTAAATTAAAAGTAATCATCTTTTTGATGATCTCTTTTCAAACACAAATCAGTGCGATTTATAGATATGAAACCAGATGGCTTGAGAATAAAAGGCATCTGGGAGTTCTCCAAAAAGATTATACTCAATACGAATATCCTTCTTGTCAGCAATATAACGATGATGTCTCCGAGTCCTATTTCGCTGCATGCGAAGATGGGGAAATTACTTATCGGCCCATTGATCAAGATTCTATTCGTTCACTCAATTTACCGGCCAAACTTCTCACCAAACAAGACATTCAACATCAGCTACTAAGTGAAGTGAAGTCTTCATTAGTCGATAAAATGAAAACTCAATTTCAAAGACTCGGTACTCATTATGAATGCCTAAAATTTGCAGGGTCATCCACAAGAATATCCAGGTACTGCCAAAATATTATTGAAGGTTATCTAAACTCTACTCAAGAGTATTTACCTAAGATGAGAACATCTTTATCTATGATGCAAAGTTCTTCTCCTCGTATAACGGGTGAATCAACTTATGGAGTCTACTCAGGCGATCTCTCAAGAATTAATCCCGAGAAAGATATATCTCATCCTTACTATGATCATGAAATTGACGAGCTATCAGATCAAGAATACGAAGAAATAAAAAATCAAAAAGTCCTACAAAGAGAGAGAATTACAAATGAATTCTTTAAAGAATATAGAGAGTCTCATCCCAATATAGATGAGCGTTGTCGCTCAAATAACCTTGAAGATCTCAATTCCACATGCCGAATGATGATTGCTCCTAGTTTATTTCAATACACCATCCGTAAAGAAAATGAAGTAAAGAATGAGGCCAAGGAATATTATAGTAATGTTGTATCTCAATATCCACATCTTCCCTTTATGAAATCAAGAGAGATCCCTTTAAAAAGAGAAGATCAGATAACGAATATAAAAGAGGCCATCAAAGAGCTCTATGACCAAGCCAAGGCCCAATTTGATCAATGGGAAAATGCTGAACTTGAAGAATATACCGATTTCTTTCACTATCCAAAAGTCATTGAAAATATTCTAGAAGATAAAATTGGTCACAGTAAAATTCAGTGTGATGTTCTTGAAGGCATTCATCAAGAATATGGTCCTGGTGGAGATAGAGAATTTTATCGAAATATTGGAATAGCACTTGGAACTTTGGCCGGCGGAGGAGTCTGTGTATTTACTGGAGGTCTGGCCTGTGCTGTGGGAGTTGCGATCATTGGAGAAGCAGCCTCCATAATCCCTCAACAACAACAACTCTCTTTTTCTGAAAGTTTGTTTCGTTCCCAAATCATAGATTCCGATCAAGTAAACCTTGACGAGGAAGGACGAAACCTCAGTGTGGCCATGGCCCCCCTATCCTTTATTGGACTCAAGGGAGCTCAGGTGGCGAGAAGCACTACTAGGAACCTCGCCACGCACGAAATCGATGATCTCACGAGAAGTATCACCCATAGTTCTAGCGCCCTTACTCAAAGACAATTAAAAGATCTCATTAACTACCAGGCCACAACGCCCCTACAAAATAGGGCCTGGATTGAACTCGCCAAATCAACTTCCAAAGGAGAAACTCTCTTCTTTGACATTGAAAATGCAGCAATTAAACGCCTCAATGATACTCTTGGCGATAAGAACCTTGTCACTTCACTTACTAATTTACATAAGACTCTAGTCAAAACTGAAGTGGATGAGTGGTTAAAAAAATATCCAGACTTAGATATAAACTTTTATTCTGATTTTAAATCATTAAGAATTGCGATTAATGGCGATCTTCCTCTAGAGTTAAGAAATAAAATAAAAATGGAATTTGCGGACCTCTTAAAAAATGTGAATACGAAATTTCAAAATAAGGTTAATCAAATCGACTCTGACTTTCCTGAAGTATTATCCAATGCTCAAACCTGGTTTAAAGCTGGAATTGGAGAAACAGCAGATCAAGCAGGTTTGGCCGCACGTTCGGCAAGAAATAGATCCACTTCCCTCATAGATTTAAAAGAGGTTCATTCAAATCTTTCTGAAGAACTCACTTCTATTCAATCATTGAGAAAATCTCTACAAGAGAATCTACCGAATAATCTCATTAATAATGAGCATGGTATTCCCAACATGGATGTCATTGAGTTTTATAGGAAGAAAGCCAGTAGTTTTAGTACAGAAGATCCAAGCATTTTTATAACACATTTTAAGAATCGTTTTGGTGTAGAGCTTGATGCAAACCAAGCATCTAAGCTTGTCGACTATTTGAATAGAGTCGATCAATTCTCCCCAGGACTTTGGCTTGAGCAGCGAGTGGTTGCCAATTTAGATGATGCGGAATTCGGTGGTTTTAGCGCAGACTTTAAAGGTCTTGGTGCTAAAAACCTTCAACAAGTTGCTATTGATCTTGAAAGAAATCCCCAGTCACTTGAACAAACCCTTGAAACCCTAAGACAAGGAGAAGGTTTAGTTACAGAGAATTTTGATAGTAGTAAGAGTTTTTATCGAGATGTCATTACGAGAACATTAGAAGAAGATGGAATTGCCACAAGAAACTTATGCTCCGGTGATGATTGTGTCAGCCTACCCACTCAGGCCCTACCTGATCTCACCAAAGAAAAAATACTCGCTTCTCTTGCCAAGCATGGCCCTCCAGATGGACAACGCTTGGCCTTTATTCCTCCAGGAATTGATCCAAACAAGAGAAGTATACTTGCTGTACATGGTGAGCTCATAGAAAAACAAGTTAGAGGAAGCCTTACGGGTTTTTCTGAAAATCAAATCTCTCCTGAAGTGTTGAAGAAGGTCGCTTTTGCTGTTGATATGCCCTCTCAATTAGGAAGTGGAAGTCCAAGGCTTATGATAGCAAGCTCTCCTGACTTGAAATTAACAACTGAGCAGCGTAAAACGATTGAAGAATCCTATTCCCAAATTATGAATAAAGTTAATGCTGACATCTTAGAAGAGACGGGAAAGGAAGCATTATATGATCCAGGTCAGCTTATTTGGGTAAATCAATAGAAACTCCTTTTTAAAAACATTATCTTCATGACAAATTAAATAGAACTTAATAGATTTAGTTTATTGAAACTATTTTTGGAGCTATCATGGACAAGATATTCGAATGGGGTTTAGAAAAAAATGATGCAAATTATTCGCAATTAAGTCCACTCGACTTTATACGCAGAACTGCAGAAGTCTACCCTCATCATACGGCCGTTATTCATGGCGAAATCAAAAGAGACTGGGCCACCACTTATAAGCGTTGTAAACTTCTGGCCAGTGCACTAGAAAAAAGAGGAATAACGAAGGGCGATACCGTATCGGTAATGCTACCCAATATTCCAGCTTTTGTAGAAGCTCACTTTGCAGTTCCCATGACCGGGGCCATTCTTAACTCTCTCAACATTCGTCTTGATCCTGATAATATCGCCTTCATCCTCCAACATGCTGAAGCTAAGGTTGTACTCGTTGATCCTGAGTTTACTGAAACGATATCCATAGCTCTAAAGAAAATGGAAGAGCAACCTCTCGTCATTGATGTCTCAGATATTATGTATGAAGGTGAATCTCAGTTAATCGGTGAAATTGAGTACGAAGATCTTTTAAATGAAGGAGACGAGGACTACATTCCTAAAGGCCCAGCAGATGAATGGGATTCCCTCTCTTTAAATTATACTTCTGGAACAACCGGTAACCCTAAAGGCGTTGTGTATTCTCATAGAGGCGCCCATCTTACGGCCATATCAAATATTCTAGAATGGGATATGCCCAAGTTTCCAAATTACCTTTGGACCCTTCCTATGTTTCATTGCAATGGCTGGACCTTTCCTTGGGTTATCGCTGCCCGAGCGGGTATCAATATTTGCTTGCGAAAAGTTGATCCTAGAGAAATTTTTAAACTTATAAAAGAACATAAAGTGAGCCACTACTGTGGAGCACCTATTGTTCATAATATGCTCATCAATGCTCCAAAAGAATGTAGAAACGGGATAGATCATCCCGTGAAGGCCTTTGTTGCAGGAGCTGCTCCACCAGCGGCGATGATTGAGGGAATGGAAGAACTTGGTTTTGAAATTACTCACGTCTATGGACTGACTGAAGTCTATGGGCCAGCAACCGTTTGCGCCAAGAAAGACGAATGGAGAGTGCTTCCAATCGGAGAAAGAGCGAAACTCAATGCACGTCAAGGTGTCACCTATCATCTACAAAATGATACCAACGTCATTGATCCTGAAACCATGATTCCTGTACCAAGAGATGGTGAAACCATTGGTGAAATTATGTATCGCGGTAACTTAACGATGAAGGGTTATTTAAAAAACCCTAAGGCCACTCAAGATGCATTTAAAGAGGGTTGGTTTCACACTGGTGACTTGGCCGTTATTTATCCCGATGGATATATCAAAATAAAAGATCGCTCAAAAGATATCATTATTTCTGGAGGCGAGAATATTTCCAGCATTGAAGTAGAAGATATTCTCTATCAACATCCAAGTGTATTACTCGCCGCTGTTGTGGCCAAGCCTGATCCCAAATGGGGCGAAGCTGTTTGTGCTTTCATTGAACTGAAGCAAGACTCTGAACTCACAGAAAAAGAGATCATCGATCACTGCCGTATTCATCTCCCAGGATTCAAGATTCCTAAAACAGTTATTTTTCAAGAGCTCCCAAAAACAGCGACAGGAAAAATTCAGAAATTTGAATTGAGAAAGGTTTTAAGTTCGACAGGTGCTATAGACGTTTAAAACGTTGTTAAAGAAATACTGAAGCTAGGAATCTAGCTCACTCATAAAACGATCATTGAGTTTTTCAATAGAGACAACAAATTGATTATACTCTTCATTTTCAAGAACGGCCCCAAGGCGACACTTCAATTCATGATTCACTTGTAGGGCCTTCTTTTTTAAGGCCTTGCCCTTACGTGAAACGGTAACTTTCTTTTTTCTTTTATCTAATTCACATGAGTCAACACAGATAAGATTCTTGGTCACGAGCTTCTTTAAAATAAGAGAGAGTGATCCGCCATCAATCTTTGTCCGTTCCAAAATATTGATGATACTAACATCATCTTCTTCCCAAAGAGTAAGCATGATTAAGTATTGGGGGTACGTAAGATCTAGCGGAGCAAGAAGCGGTCTATAGATGCGAGTGAGTAGATTAGAGGCCACATAGAGCCTATGGCATAGTTGATTATCTAAATGTAGAGATGATGGGTCTAATTGATCCGAAGACGACACAATCTATCCTTTTCACACTTGGGAAGGGGTCTAATAATTTTATTTAACTTTCAGTTGATTAAATTAATCATAGAAGAGAGAATAAAACTTGTATACCAATAAACCATAAACAAGGTCCTTGTTCGATGAATGCAAGCCATAATCAGAAAAAAATATATGACTTTAGTGTTAAAGATAATCAAGACAATGAAGTTTCTTTAGAGAAATATAAAGGCAAGGTGCTCTTGATCGTTAATACGGCCAGCAAGTGTGGCTTCACTCCTCAATATGAAGGCCTAGAAGTTATTTATAAAAAATATAAGGAACAAGGTTTTGAAGTGCTCGCTTTTCCTTGTAATCAATTCGGTGCTCAAGAGCCAGGCGAACAAGAAGAAATTCAAAGCTTCTGTAGCCTTACTTATGGAACTCAATTCCCTATTTTTAAGAAAGTGGATGTCAACGGATCAAAGGCCATTGACCTTTATGAATACTTGAAAGCTAAGGCACCAGGAATAATGGGAACAAAAGCGATAAAATGGAACTTCACTAAATTTCTTGTTGGCCAAGAAGGTGAAGTGATTAAGCGCTATGCCCCGAAAGTGAAGCCCGAAGACCTCACCCAGGACATAGAAGAATTACTTAAATAATTATTTTTGCCAGTAAGTAACCGTTACTTCTCCATCAAGAAAAGCGATGGCATGAAGAAAGAAACCTGGTTCAAATTCAAATTCGACTTCGTAGGCTTCAAATTCAGCATTGTAAGTAAGTCCTGATAGGAACTCTCCAGAACATACACTTTGTGTGTAGTACTGATCTTCAACACAACGGTGCTCAGCGTATACGGCAGCAAAGAGACGATCTCTCATGGCAACTTCAAGAGAAAAAGCGCTTGTTGTAAGCGAGAAAAGAGCAAGTAAAGCAATAGTAAATTTCTTCATTTAGGACCTCTTAGTAGTTTTTTGGCGTTGTATCATTTCGTCCTCTATGGGTAAACAATAAATTGAGCTCATGTTCTAATATATAGTTTATCTATGTTATTTTCCTGAGTTAGCTCATATTTTGAAATCAAAATTTCTTCTAATATCTGCTCATGGAAAATAAATCAAACGACCAACTCTTTCAAAAATATGACCGTCCAGGGCCGCGCTATACCAGCTATCCGGCCTATCCCCATTGGGAACAAACACCGAGCCCCCATCAATGGATGAATGATCTTAAACTTTATAAGAGTGATTCATCTGATGATCAAAAGCTTGATATTGATCTCTATATCCACATCCCCTATTGCCAGTCGCTGTGCTTTTATTGTGGATGCAATCGAAATATTTCTAAAAACCATGAGCTCGGTGTTGAGTATACTGATTACTTGCTGCGCGAATGGGCCCTTTATTTAGCACAGCTTGGTGATATTAAAATATCTTCTCTTCACTTTGGGGGAGGAACTCCTACGTTTTTAAAAACAGAGTCCTTTCAAAAAATATTTGAAGCTCTCTCCCCCTATCTGTCCGATCATTTTCAAGGCTCTATTGAAATAGATCCTCGAGTAACAACAAAAGAGCAGATAGAGTATCTTGGTTCACAGGGAATGAAGCGCTTTAGTCTTGGTATTCAAGACTTCAACTACGATGTTCAAAAAGTGATTAATCGAATTCAGCCCCAAAAAATGGTGGAAGAAGTTCTAGAGACTCTAAGATCTACTCAGGTCCAAAGCATTAACTTTGATCTCATCTACGGACTCCCAAAACAAACCAGAGAAACCCTGAATGAGACTCTCGCTATTGTGAAGAAGCTGCGCCCCGATACTATTGCTCTTTATAGTTATGCTCATGTGCCTTGGAAAGCCCCTGCTCAAAAAGCACTAGAAAAACATGGCATTGCACAAGGTGAACAAAAGCGTGATCTTTATAATTATGCTAAAGAACTGCTCGCGCAGGCCGGCTATAAAGAGCTGGGGCTGGATCACTTTAGTCTTGAAACTGATTCTCTATATCAGGCCTATGAACGAGGAGAAATGAAGCGCTCCTTTATGGGCTATACCACTCGCGCCACCAAGCATTTAATAGGCCTTGGTGTTAGCGCCATTAGTTCCACTGATTATGGCCATATTCAAAATGAGAAAGAAATTGAAGATTATAAGAAAAGAATTGATGCCGCAGAATTGCCTTTCTTCTATGGTCATATTCAAAGCGAGTGCGACCTTCAAACTTCGAAGGCCATTCATGCCATCATGTGTGGCCGAGGCGCGAAACTGTCTTCTCTTTTCAAAGTAGCCAGTGAAGAACATAGAGATAAAATGATGAACTCTTTAAACGAGATGCTTGAAGATCAGCTCATTGATTGGGACGGTGAAAATCTAAAAGTCACCCCCACGGGACTACCTTTTTTGCGAAATATTGCCATGGCCCTCGATTATCGCCTTCGAGACACGCAGCGCTTTAGTCGTACAGTCTAATTATCCTCTAAGGCCCATTCCCACTTTAAAGTTTATGCGCTTTTGGCTATGCTTAAAGAGTCTTAAGCAATTTCTTTAGTCTTTAAGAGATAGGAATGTAGAGAATGATGGATGAATTAAGTCTCGAAGAAGTCGTATTGGTAAATCTATCCTATTTTGAGCCTATGCGCTTTGAAGAGATCATCTTAGATTTTGATAGCTACTTCCTCAAAGAGCACCCTGAATTTGATCGCGAAGAGTTGATGAAAATCTTGGACTCCCTTTGTAAGCAAAAGAAAGTCAGATTGATTAAAGGCAGTAAGAAAGAAGATTACCAATGGCAGCGTATCTATCCTAGAACCTCCCTTTGGAAGAAGTGGTTCAAGTGGCCCTGGAGTAAGAAATGAGTGAAAAAGGAAATATTGTATGGAGCTCCGATCAAGGGGATCTGCGAAAGAAGGATTCGGCTAAGAAAGATGGGCCAATTAACGCTCAAGACGTGAATCTGTGCCTTAGACGCCTCACCTCTGGTAAAGGGCGAACCATTATTGAAATTACAGGTCTTCCGGCCAATAAGTCATGGTGTAAGAAGTTGGCCAAGACGTTGAAGTCTAAATTGGCCACCGGCGGGGCCTATAAGAACGATTTCATTGAAATTCATGGGGAAAAAATGGATGAAGTGAAGGCATGCTTAGAGTCAGAAGGGCTAAAATTTAAACAAATTGGCGGCTAGTCCATTTTTAAAGTTTTCTAAGCTTAACTTTATCCCTATAATGGCCACGTTCTATAGACATTATAAATTAAGGAGTTAATATGCATCCATGGCACGACGTATCATTCGGCGAAGACGCACCAAACCAAATCGTTTCTATAATTGAAGTTCCTAAAGGTTCTAAAGTTAAGTACGAGCTTGATAAGCCAAGTGGTCTGCTTAAGGTTGATCGTATTCTCTATTCAGCGGTTCATTACCCGGCCAATTACGGATTTATTCCACAAACATACTGTGATGATAAAGATCCTCTCGATATTCTTGTTATTGGACAAGAGAATTTTGTTCCTGGTGTTCTTCTTAATGCTAAGCCAATTGGTGTTATGAAAATGATTGATCAAGGTGAAGAAGACGATAAGATTATCGCTGTTCACGCTGATGATCCAGAGTATGCTCACTTCAATGACATTAGTGAACTTCCTCCGCACAGAATGAAAGAAATTAAGAGCTTCTTTGAAGACTATAAGAAGTTAGAAGAAAAAGAAGTTGAAGTTAATGAATTCTTCGGAGCGGCTGAGGCCAAGAAAATCATTAATGATTCAATCGTTCTTTATAAAGAAACATTCATCAATAACTAGTTAAAAATACACTCTCCATGGTCTCGTAAATCTACGCTACTATGGAGAGCTTTTCCTACCTTTTCCTTCCCTTCTTTTCAAATGCTATACTTTACTCAGTAATTTAACTTGAGAGTCTAGTAGTTGATTAAAAAGATTTGCTCTACCCTATTTATAAGCTGTACTTTGATCACTCACCTGAGCGCCGCTTCTCTATCGCCAAGAAATGAAGGCCCTAGCAATGCATGCGTGGCCGGAGGTATTTATCCTCTGGAAACAGATGACGTCTTAAGTGATTTTTTTATGATGCTCTATGTGGACTTTGAGGATAAAGATTCAAGGGATAGAGACTTACATTTTCTGCCCTCTCGTATAACCCTAGAAGATGGTCATCTTATCTTCGAAGACCCTACTATAAATGGAGCTCATCTTCATCCCAATCAACTCTACTGCGAACAAACAAAGACAAATTTCTTAGGTTTTGAAGTTTGTAAGCAGCATGCCCTAAGAAGTATTGGAAATGATCTATGTAAGAAGCTAGGACTCGAAGTTCCAGAGGAAGATCATCGTCAATCTTTTTATAGAAATTTAAGTACAATGGGTAATTCGAAATACTATTCTCTTGGTGAGGATAATCGTTGGTACTCTGGTCACTATAGTATCTTGGCCGCTCAAAGAACGACCACGGCCCTTTCTCAATTCAGCTGTAAAATCCCTGAATAAGAATCCCTAAATTAAATCTTTAGGAAATTCTTCAAGATGAGTAAGTTCAGAACCATTCATCTTAAAGGCCAAACTTTCTCCTGAATCTATATGTCTATAGATTTTATAATTCTTATCTTTAACAGTGATACTAAGAACCTCGTATTCAGAGATATTAACTTCTCCCTGAGTAAGTTCTTCATCGCTTCTTGTTGTTGCAGCAAACATTAAACCCATATCAGTAGCAGCATCTTCCATAAGTTTGAAGTAAAGATCGAGATAATCAACTTTACCCATTCTATTTTCATCAATAGTAGGTGCTGCCTCACTTTCTTCAGAGATAGTTGAAACTTCTTCCTTGGCAAGATCTCCCTCGTTATCTTCAAGACCAACAGAAGCTGGTGCTCTAGTGCCGAGCTCAGTGGATTCTTCAATCAATTCATCTTCAGTAGTGTTTGTTACCGCTGATGTGCCCACATTATTTCCAAAGCCTGAAGGAGCTTGATAATTATTTTGTTGCCCACTACTAAAAGTTCGACTTGGTGAGCCTGCTGGAGTTCCCATAGGTCGCGCTGTTGGCGTTGCCTGTGGGGCGATCCATCTTTCTTCATTAGTATTCTTTGCTTCTTCATTCATGCTCGACTTTAATAAATCAATTTGGCTTCGAATATCACTTACAATCTGACTGGCCTGATTGACTTCAGGATTACTTGAAGAGGCAGCAACATCTCTAGAACTATTCACTCCTCTAAAAGCCCGAGCAATTGAGCTTTGTTGCTCATTGAGGTAATTTTGCTGATAGAAGTCTTTCTCCGATTCAAAGAGTTTTTGAGCATTTTCATATGAATAACCTTCACTCATAAAGTCACTTATAATTCGAGATTGATTTCCACTATTTGAGTATTGATTATTCATAGCTTGGGCAAAGCTTCGAGCTTCGTTGTCATTAGAAAAGGTCTGACCTGTTCTTTGTTCAATCACTTGGCGATCCATAAGACTATTGCTCGCTTGCTGAGAGTTTGCAGCATTCTCATTTAATACGCTTTGAGCTGTAGCATCTGAAATTAAGTCATTTGCTTTAATTCCACTTTCGCTAAATCCTCTATTCACCTTGGCCGCTAAGTCAGCAGCGACACCATATCGGGTAGCACGAACGATACCACTTGGAGTATTGGGTAAGTTTGAATGGTCAGAATCTTCGCTTTCTTCTTCTCTTTTTTGTTCCTCTGCTCTTCTTTGTTCGTCTGCTCTTCTTTGCTCATCTGCTCTTCTTTGTTCACTTATTCTTCTTTCTTGATCAGCTTGTCTTTGTTGATCTGCTCTTCCCGAGCTTGAAGGATCTTCACGATTGTAACGATTATCAGAACCTGTACTACTAGCATTGGGATCTCTATTCGTTCCTGTTACACCATCTGTTGTAGCTCCCGCATCACGCCCATGTTGAAGGTTTGAGCTGCTCTTGGCACCTGTTCTTCTAAGGACTCTTGCTGTCGCAATTCGTTTACTACTGTTACTTAATTTTCTACCACTACGAACGAGGTCATACATTCGAGCTCTTTCATAGCGAGATGCCGCGCGAACAAAGTGGGATAATCGATCCGATCCAGTCCTAGCAGCTCCTTTATTAACTACATTTCTCATAGCACTTTCGGCCATATCATCAAAGAAAGACAGTGGCTTCGTAGCGACTTGTAAAGCACCATCTACTTTTTGCCATGCCGCTGTAAGGTTACGAGTAACGGCAGAATCACCCATTTTTTGACGATATACTCTCATGGCCTCGGCCATTTTCTTTAAAGTTGTCATGGAAACACTTGCTGCTTGAGAAGCTATGCTTCTTCCTCTTTTTGAATCACCGACATTATCACTGGCCTTACGTAGCGCTGGAACTTTTGCTGAAATACGAGCAGCTGCTTTTGTTGTCGCCGTAACTCCAAGACGAAGTCCCGCTTTCATTGCAATATTGGCCGCCGTTAAAGTCCCTGCCGTTGTTATGGCAATGGCCGCTTCTGAAGCAAATATACCTGCACCAGCACAAAAAGCATTCATTCCGTCATTACAATTGAGGCAATCATATTGTGCGAGAGGCTCAAGGCATTCACTCATGTGAGGAACGCCTTCCCATTTCTGGCAGAAGACTTCTTTTTTAACCCAAGTATCCACAGCACTTTTCATGGACATGAATTTATCTTTTATATAATCCCATGGACTTTCGATAAATTTGGAAATTGCACTCGTTGTTGAGTTTGCTGCCGTATGAAGATCATCACTCTTTTTAAAGAGGTAATCTTTTATACCCCAGATTGATTTAACGGCAAGGGAGGCCACATCTTTTAAGGTATTATAGGTTCCTACAATATTGGTAATAAAAGAAGTCACGACTTCCGTTAAACAATCACTTTCATCTTCCCCCATACACTGACCAGAGCCAGGTACATTTTCTAGCGTATTAGATATGCCATCACGAACACGAGAAGCAATAAAGCGCGGAGCGACGGTATCCACTGCTGTAGCAACGGAGCGAGCTAAATTACACATAACATCGTAGTGGCAAACCTTGGCCACTTCTTTTATGTCTTCTGCAGTACATTCCATTTGAGAAGCGGCGTTTGTAAGATCGCCTCCTAGAATTTCAGCAATTTCAATTGAAGAATCTTCTGATACGGCACGATCACAAGTTGTCGTTAGAGGAAGTGCATTTTCATCCACTCCATTTTCAGACATGACAGCTTGCATTTCTCCAAGAATATCATCACAGGTGACTTGATCAATCACAGTTGTATTCACACAATGATTCTCAAACCTTAAAAGTAAAGTTTCGGAGTCATCTGCCATACAAATGATATTTGTACATAAAGAAGCTAATATAAATAGGAACTTAAAATAAATATTATTCATAACCAATTATTTCTCTCTTGTATTTTTCATCGTCACAAACGAGAATTTTAATTAAGAAAAAAACATACTATTGGAAGAAAAATGAAGAAAACTATATTTTTAATTTTATTTTTAAATTCCCCTTATTTAATTTTTGCTGAAGTCCAACAAATAACCATTAGAGAGGCTAAACTAAAAGTTTTGAAACTTCATGGATGGCAAAAAGCTCAAGGTTTTTTGGGTGGAGATATCACCTGGATCGGCCCAGAACTTCAAGGTCCAAGACCAGTTATTAAACTTGATATGGTTAAGAAAAAGACGTGGGATTTTAATGAAGAAAAGAAGGCCACCAAACAATATCTAGAAAATAAGAAAGAATGGCTGCGTTCTAAACAAGGCCGCTTGAGTTCTTCTCAACTCGCCCAGAAAAGTCCAAAAATGAGCGCTGAACATATTTACAATGAAGTAGATTACACTATCGACGGACAAGACTATAAAGAGCAGGACTGGCTTATTAAGTGCCCTACATCCCTACTCAATCTGAGCTTGCTCATCACACCAGAGAGATTAGTTAATCTT
This sequence comes from Bacteriovoracaceae bacterium, assembly GCA_048266825.1. Lineage (GTDB taxonomy): Bacteria > Bdellovibrionota > Bacteriovoracia > Bacteriovoracales > Bacteriovoracaceae. The sequence continues at coordinate 63,240 of JBLWYP010000008.1, forward strand.
AGAGGCACATGGAATGAGTTTATAAGCTCTTTTAAGTGCCTTAAGTAAAATTCGTCAGAAACTTAACACCTATCGAAAATATTCCAGAGCTTCTACCAAAGTTTCCCAAATCGCGGCACAATAACTAAAGAAAGCGGCTAAATATTTATACGGCCGTTAGTTATTAAGTAGGTTATGTAAGCTGAAAAACTATAAGTCATTAATATTACATTATAGTTAAATCACTTTATGGCCTTTAGATTGCAACTAGATTAACGAGCTCGAATTTGGGCCCCCAAGCAGGAAGAAGCCAAGCATGAAAGAAAATTCCCATTCAAATGAAAATGTTGTCCTCTTCCGCTCGAAGACTCTTATTGCCGAAATGGAAAATGAGAGACTAAGCGATGCCGAAATCTACGGATCTGATCCTCTTGAAGACCTCCTCAATGAATTTGAAGACATCACAGAAACCCTTGAAAATGAAGAAGCTAAGAGTGTTCTCGCGAAAGTCGTCGAAAAGATGAATCTTCCGGAAGAGCTTTTGGCCCAAGAGTTTTCCCGCAGTAGGGAGCTGAGAACAAAGATGCAATTGCTAGAAGAAGTAAATCAGCGCATCAAATATTACCTCGACGAAGTTGAGCTTTTTATCCCTAAACAGAAGAAATAACTAGACAATTCCCCCACCCTTCCTTAATAATACAAAGCTCATCAATGCTCTATTTCATTAGTGCATCGACCCTTATGCCCGGGTGGTGAAATTGGTAGCTGAATGCGGCCTTAGCATTCAGCGCGCTTGAGGCATCGCTTAATAAGAGATTATTGAGCAAGACATTTTAAAATCCCCCCTTGCCCGGGTGGTGAAATTGGTAGACACGCACGCTTGAGGGGCGTGTGTCGCAAGACGTGCTGGTTCAAGTCCAGTCCCGGGCACCACTAAAATCCCAAATATTCTATTTTCATACCTCTTCAAACTTTCCTAAGAAAATCGTTAAAACTAATGGCTGAAAATATATAAAACTAGATTGGACTAAGGGCTTTTGTTTTAAATAAGCATCTATAAGTTTCGGCCTGAATGACAGCCTCGGAGCCAACAGCGACGGTATTCCCTACAGGAATAGCGCTTATGGAAGTAGAACTATTTAAAATATAGATCGCATTCCCGCCCGATAGAGCAGCCTTATTTTTTACCTCATTAAGGGCATTCATTTGATCGTCTCCAGAATCCCAACCTTCATCATTCGATGATGTAATAGTATCCAGATATTCACAACTTTGTTTTTGATCTGAATTAATGACTCTTACCGCTCTGCCCTTTTCAGTTAAAGATACGGTACATCCCGATAAAAAAACTATGAATAAGATTAATGAAATTTTTCTAAGCATAAAAAACCTACTCATTGATAAACTTACTTAGAGGAGTATTCCATAATGAATCGATCTTCGTAATTTCGATAATAGCCTTTGACTAATTTTTTTTGAGTGAAGCCCATTTTCGTATACAGAGCAATTGCATTTTTATTCTGAGGGTCTACAGTAAGAAAAGCTCTAGATTTCTTTTCATTTATATAATCTAGCGTCATTTCCATTAAAGCTGACCCATGACCCTCTCCTCTATGTTCGTTCAAAACAAAAATCTTATGAATGGCGTAAAGTTCTTCAAATTCGGACTTAAATGTTAACGCCGCACCTATGATTCTATCATCTTTAAAGCAACCGAATACTACAGCATATTCACACCATAAACGCCAAGCATGTTCACCATCGGGAATAAATTCTGAATTTTCATTTTCTTTCCAAGAAAGTCGGTCTATCTCAGAAATTTGTAAGAAATCATTTGGTAAAACTTTTCTATATTCTATACTCATTATGCAACCATCTTTAATTTTGTAGCTAAAGAATCATTATCTTTTAGATTACCACAATTAATTTCATCAATTATTTTATTCACTTCAATTTGAAACTTATCATCATAACTTTCTCTTACAATTCTATTTTCTGTCCAAACTTTTTGAAAGTTAGGGGCGCTTAAATCTGTTTTTAAATTCTCTCGCCAAGGCCCTAATTCATTATTATTTTCAACCTTAATTTTTGAATCTAGCATTCGCAAATATAAACTCTCATTCATATGTAATAACATTTTAACAAGATAGAATTGCTTATGGCATCCAATTTCTTTAATCGCATTCCCCTCGAGACCACCATCCCAGACTTTATGTAAATCAGGATCAGTAATCATTAGTGTTCTTATTTGATAGATTTTATCTATCGTATCACTATGAGCCTGATGTCTTACTTCCTTCAAAGTTTCTCTATTTTGAATAACAGAGAAAATTAATGCACTCATGATACCAACAGACTCTACGAGGCTTTGTAGTAAGTCATAATTCATAGATACTCCTTATAAAGAATTACATTCTTTTTATCGGATTGATCAAATAAATCTTTACGATTGAGGCTATGACCGACCATACAGCATGGTTACTAAAGTTCCTCATCAAGACCTCCTCTATTGCGGAGTTCATAAAAGGTATCACGTATTATTCAAAAACCAGGTGTAACGAAAAGGTGCTTTGGCAATCCAGTCCCGGGCACCATTTAAATCCCAAATATTCTATTTTCTAAAATGCGCAAAGAAGTCCTGGTGTGAGAGTTCAAAAACAGCGCTACTGGCCGCCGCTTGTCCACTGGCCACAGCATTAACGATTGAGTGCCTCATGGTCATGATATCTCCAGCAGCAAAAACTCCCTCAACACTCGTCTTTCCGACTTCATCTACTTCTATTAGACCTAGATCAGTAATTTTGCAGCCTAAGTTTTCTCCTAAGCTTGAATTCATTTGAAAAGGAAGAGTCGGTCCTATAAGAAGTGCATCCAGTTTAATTACTTCTGCGTCTCTCAAGGTAACAGACTCAAGCTTTTCACCCTCTCTTTGAAGGGAATCAATTTTAGAATGCTTAATAGGTATATTGTGAAGCTCTAAGCTTTTAGTAAACTCTGTGCTGATATCTGCATTCCCCTGAGTGAGTAGCACAAGTTTGTTGGTGAGATTCTTCATCAAAGGAATAATGTGTTCAGCAATCTTTCCGCTATCAATGATTCCTACGGCCTTTTGTCTTACCTCATATCCATGACAGTAAGGACAATGAAAGGCGCTTTTCCCCCAAAGCTTCTCGATGCCATCGATTGCCGGAAGTTGATCTTTAATTCCGTAGGCAAGGATTACTTTTCTAAACGTTATCAACTCTCCAGACTTGAGAGTCGCTTCAAAGAGTTCTTCTTTTTTTTGAATTTCATCCACTGTGTTGAAGATGATCTCAACGGTATTATATTTCTTCAAATCCTCTGTGGCCTGAGCGCGCCACACTTCGGGATCAACCCCTTCCATGGAGACAAGATTATGAGCATGATCGGAAGCAAGGTTTCGCGGTTTTCGTGCATCCACCACCAGTACCGAGCGCATGAGTCTTCCCAATGACATGGCCGCACTGAGACCAGCATGGCTTCCTCCGATCACGAGGACATCATAATGAGATTTATTCGAGATTTTATTTGTTTCATTCATACTTTTACTCCCATTTGAGTTTGAAATGATCTGTAATGATCCGCATGCACAGAGCAAGTGCATAAGTAAGAGCATCAAGGGCAATCGTGTATTTTGATATTTAAGCTTCATAAGGGAACTCCAAACTTACAAGTCATGTAACTTTTATAATTACATGACTTATCCATCTAATGCAACTATAATTGTTACATGAAAAAGAATAGTCGCATTAGCGTGGCCATACATAGCCTCATTCACCTCTCCTATGCTCAAAGAGCATTAACCTCCGAAGAAATAGGAGAATGTCAAAATACGAACCCCGTAATCATTCGAAGAATTTTAGGCGAATTAAAGAAGGCCAATCTGGTTTCTTCCGAAAAAGGACATGGGGGTGGCTGGATCATCTCCAGAGCACCCAAAGACATTTCTTTCGAAGAAATATTTGAGGCCATGAAAGAGAGCCTACTTCCAGCACCCATAAGTTTGGATAAAAATGAGCACTGTCTTGTCATGAAGCAAATCGCGACCACGATGGATGACTTCTTAGAAGAAGCAAAAGTTTTGCTCGATCAAAAACTATCTAAAGTGCACTTGAGCGATATCACAATTCAAGTCGATTCCCTTAAACAAAAGCAAAAGTAAGCTATTTAAAGACTTGGTGCTTTTTCATAGCGCCATTGATTTCGGCACTTAAGAGAAGTACAAATCCTGAAATATAAATCCACAGCATATAGGCCATTACGCCCCCTAAACTACCGTAGGTTTTGTTGTAATCGGTAATATTAGAAACATAGTAATCAAAACCTAAAGTGGTGATGATGATAACTGTGGTTCCAATCAGGCTACCAGGAGTTACGTACTTAAATTTTTGCTTGGAGTTGGGCGCAAGATAATAAATAGAAGCAAAGCTTAATAGCAGTATGGAATAGACTAATACGTAGCGGATTAAATCGAGAACGATACTATCTTGGCTTAGAAAGATAAGTTCATGAACGCCTGAATATTCCAGGAGTCTACTGCCTGTTAAAATAGCAACAGAGGCCATGATCATCATAAGCATATAGAAGATCGTAAGAACCAGAGCGAGAGAGCGCTTTTTAATGTAGCTTCGGGTTTCTTTTATATTATAAGCAAAGTTTAGCTGATCGATGACGGCGACCATGCCACTAGAAGCGGCCCAAAGAGAACCTAGAAAACCAAAAGAGGCCACGGCTGTTTGCTTGGTACTTAAGACTTCTGCAATCACTTTCTTAATTAAGTTTCCCGTATCCCCAGGAACACTTTGATTAATGATATTGAAAATAAAATCCTCTAGCCCTTCGATTGGTAAAACCGTCAGTAGAGCAATGAGGGTGATTAAGGCGGGAAAAGTCGCAAGCGTTGCATAGTAGGAAATAACAGCGGCACCATCGATCACTCGATTTTGCAAGACTTCGTCTTTCACTTCTAAAATCATCTCTTTTATATTTATCTTCATTAAATCGCCGGGCAAGGTGTTATCTTTAACTGAATATTATAGTACATTAACTTTTGTAAATGATTAATCATAAATCCGCGCAACAATAGATTCGAGTTATTCTATGCTACGTATAATTATCCACTATGGACTTCATTTTGCGATGCCCCTGCTCTTTGCTCGTCTCTATGACAGGAAGAACTGGAAGCGCATCTATTTCATTTTCTTGTCCAGTATGCTCGTGGATTTAGATCACCTCTTTTCCACTCCTATTTTTGATCCCAATCGTTTGAGTGTTGGTCACCATTTTCTTCACAGCTACTATGCGATGGGAGTCTATGCTCTAGGATTATTTTTTAAACCCACTCGTATCCTCTCTTTTGCTCTGATTTTTCATCTGTTTACGGATATAATCGATTATATGATGAAGCTTATCTTTTCCTAGGAGAAAAGTTATTAACGACTTAGAACTGACTATTGTCGGCACGCTCATTGCGGGCTTTGCCACAGGCCTTGGCGCTGTTCCTATTTATTTTAAGAAGACATTTGATAAAACAACCCTTGATATTGGAATGGGCCTTAGTGCAGGGGTCATGCTGGTGGCCTCTTTCATCTCTCTTATCTTACCTGCGATTGAAAGCGCAAAAGAACTCTATTCCCATTCGTGGGCCTTTCCTGCAGTGACCTTGGGAATCGTCTCCGGATACTTCTTTATTATTGTCATCCATAATTTCTTACCCCATGAGCACCTCTTTAAAGAAAACGATATGAAGCACAAAGGTAAAATGAGCCGAGTGAGCTTAATTATCATGGCGATTTGTCTGCATAATCTCCCCGAAGGAATGGCGGTGGGAGTCGGCTTTGGGGCCGGAGATATGAGTTCAGGAATGACCTTGGCCTTGGCCATTGCCATTCAAAATATGCCGGAAGGACTGGTTGTGGCCATCGGTTTGCTTTCTGAAGGCTCTTCAAAGAATAAGGCCTTTATTATGGCCCTTCTCTCAGGCTTAGTAGAGCCTATCGCGGCTTTTTTTGGGCTTCTCTTTACCAAGAGTTCATCCCTGGCCTTACCTGTCGCTCTAAGCTTTGCCGGAGGCACTATGCTCTTTGTGATTTGTCAGGAGATCTTTCCCGAACTCTTTAGAAAAGGCCATGAGAAGTACGCCTCTATTGGAGTGGTTCTGGGCATGATTTTGATGCTAGGGATCGATTTCTATATATAAGGAATATATTTCCTCTCTTAAAAACACAGTCCCATCTCTTGCTATGATTAATTTATGTCATGTATGAAGTGTAAACATTATTATTCTACATTTGATCCCGTTCTTCCTCGTGGATGTAAACTCTATGGGATGAAAACGGCCCAGTTTCCTGAGATTATCGTCAAAAGAGAATCAGGTAGTGATTGTCTTGGCTTTGAAGAACGAAAACGCGCTCGGCCAGAATCAAAAACGACAAGGGATCGGGATTTAAATGATCCCAGTCTTTGGTAATTTATCTTAAATATTAGTTAGGGCTTTTATTGAGTTCTAAATCTTCTGGAAGGGATTTACTTCTTTCAAAGTAGGTCTGTCCACGCTCTTCAATCATTGCTCCCCCAAGACAAACTCGCTCGCCTTCCATATCTTTATAAAAGACAATGGACTGACGAAGAGTAATCGCGCGCTGAGGTTCTTTGAAAGTTACATGAAGAACTTTCGTATCCGCATTATAGGATTCAATTACGGCAGCCTGATCGGCTTGGCGATAACGGGCCTTGGCCCCTACAACCATAGGAAAACTAGCGTTCTCTAAAAAGTTAGGATCAACAAAGGAGAGATCCTTGGCCCAAAGTTCATCACAATAAAGAGCGGGATGCTTCTCACCTCTTTCTACAATGACCACGTTTCGATCTGTATCTTTATCCACGACAAACCACGGCTCACCTTGACCACCAAGGCCCAGGCCTTTTCTTTGACCAATAGTATAGTAGGCTGAACCATCGTGCTTACCGACCACAATGCCATCAAGAGTTTCAAAGTTTCCGGTTTTCACTTGAATATACTGAGAGAGAAAGTTCTTAAAGTTTCGCTCTCCGATAAAGCAAATCCCCGTAGAGTCTTTCTTATCTTTTGTTGCGAGATCATATTTTTGGGCGATTTCTCGCACTTTTGTTTTTTCAATATCACCAATGGGAAAGAGAACTTTTTCAAGCACCTCTTCTCTCATGGTATAGAGGAAGTAGGTTTGATCTTTACGAGGATCAACACCTTTCACCAAACGATGCTTGCCATCAATGACTTTATTTTGACAATAGTGACCTGTGGCCAAGTAATCGGCACCGAGTTCCATGGCCTTTTCAAAGAAGACCTTAAATTTAATTTCACGATTACAAAGAATATCTGGATTAGGCGTAAAACCCGCTTCATATTCATCAAGGAAATTTTGAAAAACATTCTCGCGGTATTCTTTTACAAATTCTACTGAGTAATAAGGAATATCTAATTTTTCACAGACTTTAATGACATCTGCATATTCTTTAGAAGATTGGCATACACCATTTTCATCTTCCTCTTCCCAGTTCTTCATAAAAAGACCAATAACCTTATATCCCTGCTCTTTGAGCAAGGCCGCGGTTACGGAGGAATCAACTCCTCCACTCATACCTACAATGACGGTTTTTTCTGAATTCATGGCCGCAGCTTAGCACGAGCATAATGGCCCGAAAAGCCTACTAGGTAGAAATTTTAGTTGGATACAGAGGAGATATCAGCTTTTTATCGCGTAATATCGAAGGCCATTCCCATGACGGAGCCCACTATATACTGATAAGCTCGATAAAAGGTATTGATATTAATGGTTTCTACAAAGTCATCACTAGAATGGTAGCGCTCCTTATTGAAATCATTCTCCCAATCACCTGTCATGGTAAGAGCACTTAAGCCTTCGTTCCAGAAACTAATATTATCTGAATTATTAAAATGGGTCGCCCCCACTTCAAAATTCACAGATGGACTCACTTGATCTCCGAGGTCTATAATTCGACGAGCGAGCTTTCGATCATCCAGATATCCATCGCTGCCAGGTCTTCGAATATAGACCTTCATATTTCCATACTTCTTGGTTTTATCAAGAAACTTTGAATCATGTCCCAGCATATCGAGATTAATCATCCCTAAGTAATTCTTATCTATAAGCTCTTTTTTGTACTTATTCACAAAGGCCTTTGATCCAAGAAATCCTAACTCTCCCCAATCAAAGAAGACGATTCTTATCGTAATAGGTAAATCAATTTTAGAAAGAAGTTGAATGAGAGAGAGTCCTATCACTACACCGGAGCCATTATCATTGGCCCCAGGCATTAGGGCATCCTCATTAATTAAGAGAGTCTTAGCGTTATGTACAATCGTATCGTAGTGAGCACCAATAACTAGAACTGTGTTGGGTTTAGAAATACCTTTTTTCTCCCAAATAATATTCTTACCCTTAGATGATTTCTTAGATTCAATGAAGCTGGTTGTTGATTTTGTGAACTCTAGCCACTTCTTATAGTTCTCATCACCCGGCTTATAGGCGGGTTTTATTTGGCGATTAAAGTCATCCCAATACATTTTCTTGGCATTATCGACATCCGGATTAAAGGTATCCACATAGCGCTGATTTTTCTTATTGGGATCGGCTTCTTCAATGGCCTTTAAAATAAAACTTTGCGCCTTTGCATGACCATCCGTTCCTACCAAACGTGCAGGCCTTGAGGCCTTTACAAAGTCTCTGAGCATCTTCATGAGAGAGTCTTTCTCTATGAGCTTAATATTAGATTTAAGATCAAATACTTTTGAGGGTTGGACTTTGATTTTCTCGGTCTTTATATCAAAGCTTTGAGCACTGATTTGATGACTTAAGACTAGAGAGAGTCCAATGAGGAAGAAGCTTTTAAAATTTAAATTTATAGATGTCGATAACAGGAGCGTCCTCATCTTCATACTCATCCTTTTTCTTTGGAAAACTTTTTAATTTTCCATTTTCAATATGACCGCAAGTTCGAACTGTTCCTGAACCAATTATTTTTCCCGTCGTACCCGAATGATTATAAAAGGCCACGTATTCCCCTTGAGGAACAATTCCAGTATAAGTGTCTTTAAATTCAATTTTTGCATAACCATTATTTAAAAAGAAAATATAGGCCGCTTTAATCTCAGATTTCTCACGTGTTTTAACATAGACTTCCATCGGACGACTAAGATCCGTGCCATCTGGATAGTAGACATTACTTAAGACGATAAGATTATATTTCATATCCTCTTCATGCCCGATATATACCGTTCCTGCTGCATACCTAAAGCCAATCACCATATAACTCTTATCGATGAGCATACCAGAGCCTGATTTAATTTTTTTACTTCCTAGAGAAAAGTGATGAATCCCTTCGTGCTCTCCCATAAAAGAATCATTACGGTAATCAATGATATGACCACTCTTCACCATCTTAGGCGGCATTCGATCTGCCACAAAACCAGATAGGCCCTCTCTTTCCATAAGGGCCGTTGTATTTTCATGCTTTAAATATTGGAGTTTCAACTCCCGTCCGATGCGCTCGACTTCAGGTTTTCTCATATCCGATAAAGGTAGACGCACCATTTCGAGAAGAGATTCAGAAAGACCTGATAACAGATAACTTTGATCATTTTGTAAATCGTGAGAGACAAAAACATTGGACGTTTGATTGGCCTGATTCTTTACAATTTTAGCAAAGTGCCCGGTGGCCACAAAATTGGCCTCTAATACTTTGGCCTTCTTATTCAGTACACTGAAAATTAAACTGGTCGCATTTACTTTGGGAGAAAAGCTGCGCCCACCCACTCGAGAGGCCACGACATAATCGGTTACTCGATCTTTATACTCTTCAGAGGCATCAACGGCGTAGAAGAGAATGCCTAGGGCATCAGCAAGAGCTTTAACAGCATCGAAATCGCCAATGTCATAAATTCCTTGAAACTTTGCTTTAGGAATCGCTTCCCCATTATCATCATATCGCTGAGGAATGAGCTCAGCTCCTAGGGAGCAGAAGGTAATCCCAAGGCCCACAACATCAAAGCCTTGCCTCTTTAACAGATAAGCGGCCACTACAGAGTCTAGACTACCGTTAAAACCACAAACGACTTTCTTTCCCTTTGTGGGTCTTTTAAATCCTTCCAAACATGCCTCACTATAAATATGATCACTTTCATTATAGCAGTAAATTAAAAACCAAGTAATAAACTCAACTAACAAAGGTAGTTCTTGCCTCTTTTTTTAGAAAAGTTTCGAAGACTTGCGCCTCCTTTGTAATATTTCTTATCAATTAACCGATATGTCATTTATGGAACCACTATGGAGAGGGCCTAGGCCTGAAATCATATTCTTTGAAAAGAGCGAAAAAAAGTCACATGCGACTTTAAAGCGCTTTCTAACTTTTTTAAAAGTTAAGAAAGCTCCTATTCCTATTCGCTTTGCTTTTATCGATGAGAAAGGTCCCTTGATTCCAAACTTAAGCCTACGAGAAAATATTAGTTTAGATTCCATCCCCAGTACGGTGAGTTCCGATAAAGAATTTACTTTGGAAGATTATTTAGAGCGCAGAGGTAATCATGCGCTAACAAAGCTCTATAAGAATATAAAACTTGTGGAAGACTTTCCTGGTGAAGTTGATTCCCAAACTCTGAAGATCGCGGCCCTTATAAAAGGACTCCTTCAAGATGGTCAGTATCTCTTCTTGGAAAATCCGGAGCGCTTTCTCGATAAAGAAAATCTTAAACTTTTTACTAGCGCACTACTGCATCAACTTAGTGAAAGAAAGCAGACACTACTTTTAAAAAGCTCCACTCCCAGTGTATGGAGTCCTTATATAACACAATGGATTAAAGAGACGACCTGTCCTAATACGGGAAAAATCTCTCATAAGGCAAGTGCAAGTGAAGCGATGAAGCATAGCAATAATCAAACAGTTCTTCCGTTTAAGAAACCCGTCGCTCCATCAGATGATAAAAAGATCGCCCACGCCCTCAGTAAAACCGGTACAGACAGCTCTGACAGTGATGCTGCATAACTCCATTTTCCTCATCCTATCCTTACGACAAATTCTTTAATTTTCAATAGTTGACAAAAACTTGCGGTGAATCGGATAATAGTTTTATCCCCAATAAAACACACATATTCGACAAGGATAAAAGTCAATGGCGAGGCCAGGAAAGACCGCATCATCTCAAAAATCAACATCTACAAAGAAAAAACAAAAGCTCAATTTCATCGACGTATTCGCAGGAGCCGGTGGCCTCTCATGCGGTATGGAATTAGCGGGAATGAACTGTATCTTGGGAGTCGACCACGACAAACATGCCATGGATACCTTTGCTCTTAATCATAAGAATGCTGAAACTTATTGTGGAGATATTCGAAAACTTACCAAAAGAAAATTAGAAGACCTCATAGGAGAAACTCCTGTTCACGCTATTGTTGGTGGCCCTCCTTGTCAGGGATTCTCTACCGTAGGGCTGGGCAATCCAGAAGATGATCGAAACGGACTATTTCTTGAATTTGTAAGACTTGTTCGTGTGACTCGCCCCTACTTTGTGGTCATGGAAAATGTAACAGGACTTGTGGCCAAGAAGAATGAAGATACTCTAAAAGCTATCTTTAAGAAGTTTCACTCTATGGGCTATAACCTCAATATTAAAGTAATGAGCGCCCATAACTATGGTGTTCCTGAAAAGAGAAGAAGAACTATTATCATAGGAACTCGTATTAATGACGAGCCTATCTATCCAGAGATTAGTCATGGAGACGAAGAGGAAAATGCACCTCATCCTACAGTCAATGTAGGTGATGTGATCTTTGATCTCTTAGATAAAAACGGTGTCGCACATAATCATGATGAAGAGGCCGCGGCCGTAAAGAATAAGCTTGATGCCAAACGAGTGGCGCGCGTGCCGGAAGGTCGTGGCGTTCGCTATGAAAGAGATGAGCTGGCCTTCTTTCCTAAATCACTTCGCTTAGGTGTTGACTGGCAAACTCTTCCCGAGAACCGTTTTCGCCAATCTAAATATCAAAGACTTGATCGCGAAAGTCCTAGTCCCACGATTATGACTCACAGACATAGCTACTTTCACCCCGTTGAAACTCGTTACTTAACGGCGAGAGAAGCGGCCAAAATTCAAAGCTTTCCTAATGACTTTGTCTTCTCTGGACCTCTTTCGGCTCAATGGCGCCAAATCGGAAATGCAGTACCTCCCCTTTTAGGTAAGGCCATAGGGAGTGCTCTTGTGAATCTCTTTAAAGAGGCCAGTGTAGAAGACCTCGATTTTAAAAAGAGAAGACGTCCTAATGCTCAAAAGATTACTTATGAGAGAGGGAAGGCCTTTGTTTATAAGAGACAAAAAGAAGCTAGCGCCTAGATTCTTTAGTTTTAAGGAAAGTTCATGAAAGGTTTATTTAATATCCAAGGAAGCCAAGTTGATATTGACCTCGTGGGTGAGTCTTGGACAAGAGATCAAATCATAAAAGGTCGAGTCCAAGTTCCTCAGGGCCATAAACTAGCTGATCAGTCTCTTGCAATGGCCTATTGTGATATCGATCTTAGAAAACTGAAGAAGAAAGATGCGAAGGCCTTTAGTATTCTCAAGACCATTCCTTTTGAAGCCGATGTTTCAGAATATCCTCTTGAAATAGACCCTAGTATTCGCAAAGGATCTCATTGCTATAGTGATGGAACTTTTAGCTTAGCACTTTTAGTCGGTGATCTTAGTGATCCCCTTTCTTGTGCTCAACTACAATTGCCCACCAAGACCAGAATCTTAGTGAATGAAATACTAAAACTCTTTGAAACGTTTAAGCGCTGTAGTGTCAAATCGATAAAGAATAAGAAGAACGATATAGAAGTAAAGTTAGTCACTCCCCAGTCTGGGGATATGGCCCAAATAGACACTCTTGCCATAATCTTTGCGTTTAAAGGCGAAGTGCTCAAGCTTACCTACCAATTTCAAGTTAAGAAGCTTGTTGTTGGTGGAGCCGGTGTTGAAACGAAGAAAGAGAAATTAAACTTCGTTCAAACATTGGAAAAGAAAGAATATATGAGCTTTGACCAACTTGATCAGGATAAGATGATCAAGAAAATGGAAGAAGCGATTAACTCGTCAAAAGGTCTCGTTTAAAGACTTAATGAATCTGAGGTGAAGTCTTCTGTGCATCATGAAGATTGAAGAAGTGACCTTTACTGGCAAATAACTCACTTTGAGTTCCCTTCTCCACCAGCTTTCCTTGATCAAAAACCATAATCTGATCACAACTCTCCAAAGTCGCCAGACGGTGAGCAATAATTAAACAAGTTCGCCCGGCCATCACGGCATCCACGGCCTTATGAATCAGAGATTCATACCAAGGATCGATATTGGCCGTGGCCTCATCTAAAATTAGAATCGAAGGATTATTAATGAGTACTCTAGTAAGGGCCACAAGCTGTCTCTCGCCTACTGAGATATTAGCTCCCCCATCATAGATTTGAGCGTCGAGTCCATGCTCTAGGGCCTGCATGGCCTGCTTTAATCCTGTAATCTCACAGGCCTTAAGGATTTCCTCATCACTCAAGCTCTCTTCGACACTTAGGTTCTCGCGCAATGTTCCTTTAAAGAGAATAGCGTCTTGGCCAACAAAGCCCATGGTATCTCTAAGAGAGTTTCTTGAAAAAGAGCGAATATCTTGATCATCAATGAGAAGAGAGCCTTTTTGAAACTCGTATAGTCTTGAGAGTAAACTTACGGTCGTCGTTTTTCCACAGCCCGTCGTTCCTACCAGCCCTATTTTTTCACCTGCATTGATCTTGAAGTTAATACCTTTAAGAACCCAGTTCTCTTCATTGTAGGCCATCCAAAGATCACGAAATTCAATATCGCCTCTAAAGTGGGTGGCCACAACCTCACCATCAATTCCTAAAGAGGATTCCTCTTCATCATGGTTAAGAAAAGAGGCCACTCTCTCTGTACTGGTGAAGGCCTGTTGAATCACGTGAACTTCTCGGGCCAAGTTCATAATGGGCATATAGAAACGTTCACAATAACGAATAAACGTTACAAAGAGACCCACTTCCATCGTTCCCTCAAGGACTCGGTGACCACCAAACCACACCAGAACCAAAAGAGGAGCATTACACAAAAGAGAAACCAAAGGTCTGGTCCAGCCATAGAGAAAATTGGCCTTTAGGTGACCTGTTCTATATTCCTCAATTTGATGATCATATTGTTGCTTTGACCAGTCTTCTAATCCGAAACTTCGAATCACTTCTAGACCATTAATGAATTCAGAAAGCTTTGCATTGAGCATACTTGAAGCCTTTGAAAGGCGGCGATTAGCTGTACGAACATAACCTCTGGTTACATAGATAAAAATGAGAGAAGGAATAATACTGATGATTAAAATGGACCCAAGTCTAGCATCTGTAACCAACATGGCAATGATGGCCAGTATCGCCATAAAGCCAGAGTTTAATAAACGCCCTAAGCTTCCGGTAAAGAAATTTTCAATTCCTTCTACATCGTGAGTAACTCTGGTCACGACTCGCCCTTGAGGTTGGCGATCATAGAAACTAATGGGTAGTTTTTGAAGATGATGAAAAAGGGCCAAGCGAATTGAATAAATAGAAAGGCCACTATTGTAACTAATCAGTCGTCGACCTAGCCACATAAAAATGAGGGAGCTCACTTCAAGAAGTAAAATCCCTATAGCAAATTTGTAAGACTTATCGGCAACGGCCGGAATCAGTCCTTCTTCTACGAGCTTTCCCATGAGGCGCGCAGAGCCCAAGGCCGCAAAGGAGCTGCCCATAATGAGGATAAGACCTGAAATAATTCCTTTCTTATAAGGAGCGGCAAAGCTAAGAAGCTTTTTGAAGGAGGCCAAATCTCCAAGAGAGAATGATTTTACAGAACTATCATCTTGCTCATCGGCCAGCATAAAGCTCTTATCGACTTTGGTCTGAGGGCCTTTTAATTTCTTCTTATTATTCCTAGTATTCAAAGATATTCCTTAAAACTCTAAGAGTACATCACAGTACTTGAGAGTCGACTTTCTATGGGCCACCCAAACAAGGGTTTCTTCACTTAGGTTTTCATTTAACTGAGTTAGAATCTTCTCTTCCGTGATTGTATCCACCGCACTTAAACAATCATCAAAGAGGTATATCTCACATTTCCTGGCCAAAGACCTAGCAAGAGTGAGGCGTTGTTTTTGACCACCAGATAAATTAATTCCCCACTCACCAAGTGGAGTATCTAGTCCAAATTCAAAGTTTCGAACATCTTCATCTAAGCAAGCAAGCTTGAGGAAGTGCCACACTTGCTCATCACTCATATCCTGATCAAGGGTAATATTGGAGCGTATGGTATCGGCAAAGAGAAAAGGTTTTTGCGAAACGTGTCCTATCATTTTTCTTAAGTCATCGTGAGTATATTCGTCGAAACTATGCCCTCGAAAATGAAGTTCCCCTCTAAAGTCACGCTCAAGTCCTGAGAGAATTTTAATGAGAGTAGATTTACCACTTCCAATAGGACCCGTAATACCTAAGCGCTTCGTTTGTTTCAATTCAAAGGAAAGGTCACTAATCACATCAACATGTGCATCATTAAAGCGAAAAGAAAGGTTTTTGACTTCAAAAATAAGAGGCCGTTCTATCTCTTGATCACTTACTTTTGAAACTCTTGGTCTTGTATGATTTTTTTCTACATTACTTAGATAGGGATCTTTTTCGACTTTATAGATTTCATCTAAACGAGAAAGACTGGTAAAAGATTTCTTCCATTCCGAAATAATGAATCCAAGTTCAAATAGAGGATCTTGTAAGAGAAAGATAAGCCCTTGCATGGCCACAAAGTCACCAATAGACATGGTTCCCTTTAATACAAAGGGAATACCTATAAAGAAAAGGACAATATAGCTAATGATGGAAGAAGATCCCATGACTGGGATATAGCGAAGAGAAGTATATACAGCATCTAAGCGCTTGAGCCGGTAATCATCCGCCATCTTCTTGAGTCGATCATACCAAAAACGTCCGGTTTGATTAACACGTTGAAGCCGAATAGTGGAAACCACTTGGGTACTGAGATCATTGAATTCTCCCAAATTCTCTTGAGCATTACGGTATTTAACCATTTCAAGAGAAGAGAGCTTGCGAATAAAAATAGGAAGAACCAGTAAAATAGCAAAAGCATAGAGAGTGAGGGGTACGTGAATGCTCAGCATAGTAAGAAGAGTGAAGATACCTAAGAAGACCACATCAAACATTCCCACCAATGTGAAGCCGTAGATAAAGCGACCCGAGTTAACATCGGAAGTACTGGCGTTCATAAGAACACCTTTAGTGAATCGCTTTACGAGATCATCGCTCTTAAAATAACGGACATTTTCCCACACCTCAGATTTTAAATCACTCGAGGCCTTATGGGTTTGGCGCGCCATCGTTAAACGCCATCCCATACGACAAAAGAAAAGAAGAATACGCAGGCCTATAATCGTTAGAAATAAAATAAGAAAGGTCTGATCACGATCACCTTGAACAAAGAATTCAGGGATAGGTTTCTTAGCAAAGAAGTCGAGAATCCATCCCATAGATCTGGTGACGAGAACTTGAAATAAGTCTGTCATTACGACGAAGAATATACCTAAACTATAGATAGGCCAATTCGATAATAAGTACTGAAGCCAACTCCTTTGAGCATTTCGATAATGATGAGAATGAATGGCATCGGAAGTGGGAGTGGACATGAAAACATGATAAAGGGCCTCTCAAACTTTGAATAGTGAAAAGTCTAAGATAATGATAAACAGATAATTCTGAGTAGAAGGCCTAAGTATTATTTGAAGAAAAAGTGAGATAGACCATCGCGTAAGCCAGGGATAACTCCGAATTCATTTTCAAGCTCAGCACATAGAGAATTGTAATTCTCTTTTGGCCCAAGATAGCGACCAATGAGGCTCGTCAATTCAATATCCAAATTACCGGCTTGAATCTGCGCCTTTACGCATTGACCTTTTTCCCACTTCGTAAATAAATACTGATGATTATGTTGCGATAAGTGCAAGGGAAGCTTTGCGCTAAAATGAGGAGTCTCTGCCCAACACCATGACCATGAGCGTAGGCAATCTCGCTCTTGCTCTATTTCTAGGCTTAAAGATGATTCATCCCAACAATGGGCCTTTTGAGAAGTAGAATTCTCAATAGAAGTGATCCATTGCTCGAAATTAAGGGGTCGGAAGACTTCGGCTAAATTGATAACAGCAGAAGGATGAGACTTAACACCTTTACCTTCTAACTCCCACTCCTTAGGATGGCCCAAGAGACCTTTTAAACTCGTAAGGCCTGCATCCATGAGAAGTGTCCCGTGATGAAGGCACGTATCTTTTTTTTGCTTAAAGGCAGCTCCTGAAACTTTAAATACTTTATCTTCTGACTCACGATAGACTAGATCATAGCGCTCATTGGCCTCAACATGAATTCCCACATTGGCCAAGAGTTTAATGAGAAGCTCTAAGTTTTCAATTCTCGGAAGATCTCGCTGCTTGTGAATAAAGCAGTAATTCCAATTTCCTAAATCATGATAAACCGTTCCTCCCCCAGAGCGGCGACGAACCATTTTTAAATTTAGTGGGGAATCAAGAAACTTGGGCATATTGACTTCACGCCAAGGCACCTGGAAGCGACCCATAACAATGCACGGATCATTACGATAGAAGAAGAGATGATTACTCTTTTCAAAGTTTGCGTTTATAAGTTCATTTTCAATGGCCAAATTAGTATAGGGACAAGTCAGCGTTGAATAACTCAACGTGAAGTCATCTAATAAAGTGGTGGTATTATTAACTAAAGTCATAGATTCACACTAAAAGAGCGCTCTTTAAAAAGCAACGCCTAAGCTAAGAGATAAGGGCACAAAGGACTTCAGTTTTCCAAGAACGAAATATTCAGCTCCGGCCGTTAGATTGACATATTTCCACTGCCAAAAGTAAGCAGCTCCCACAAGGGGCCCATATTTAGACTCCCCTTCACCAATGACCTTTTCACCATCGACCTCAATTTGCTGAGCATCCACACCTGCTTTTAAGCGATTGTAGTGAACACCGAACTTGATGAGAGGACCTGTTTGAAAGGCCCTTTTAGCGGAATTTAAGTAGAAATTAAATTCAAGAGCATAGTGCTCAAGATCACTAATCATACCCTCTTGATCTGTTCCATAATAACGCCCTTGAAAGCGACCTGCATATAATCCCGCAGAGAATTGGCGAGTGATCGATTTTTCAATTCCTATTTTATTTAATTGACCCAAGTAACGATAGTTAATTCCTAGACCCAGGCTTGGTATATAGTCTTTTGATTCTTCGTTTTCATAGCGATAAGTTGATGTGGATTCTTTAAGCTTTGAAGTTTGGGTATACGCTATTTTTGTTTCAGGTAGAGCTTGAGAGTTAAAGAAGTGATGATCAATAGCACTTTCTACCGTCGTCTCTTCACTCTCATAGCTCTCGAATGAAAGAGCAAAGCTAGGTAAACTAAAAATAAAGAAGAGAGTCATCATGACTTTTTTAGAATGATAAATCATTGGTCAACACTCACTTTAAGGTTTAGAAGCTTTGCCTTGGCACTAAGAATGAAAGAAGGAATACGACCTTCTTCATTACTCATATTAGGAAGGGCAACAGCATTAACGAATTCAAACTTCATCTTATCAAAGACAGTGCTTGTATCCACATGAACCGATACACCGCTCATATTAATCCATAGAGCAGGGGCCTTAAGGTCATCTCTCATAAAGTAGTGATCAATATTATTCTCAATAACGGGATGAATTTGATTAAGTTCATTCACTAGATTTTCAAAACCACCAAGGAGTTGAACAGGGTCTTTAATAAAACTTTTTGCCTTTCTTATTTGTTCAGTTTTTATGATTTGTTCAAAAGATAAAGCACTTCCATTTTCAATCACAACCTTTACAATTTCTTCTACTGAAGAGTCTTCTTCTGGAGAATAATCATTAATAGGAATCTCAACTCCTAAATCAGGGTGACGAGCAAATATCTGAGCAAAGAGAAGACCATTCTTACGGCCAAAGCGAATTTTCTTGATTTGAGTAATGATATCGCGCACCTCATGACCTACTTCCATTTGAGCTAAATTTTCAAAGGCCGTAATCAAAATTAAGATATCTTTTTGGGCCAAGTCATATTCACCAATTTCGGCCATAGAACGCAGAACATACATAGTCAGGGTTAAAGCATCAGATACTACAAAGTCATCAGACATAGACATGGCCACGTGGTAAATATTCTTTGCGACTTCTGCCATTTGCTCACTAGATAACCCCACGTTTCCGAGAATTTCGGTATCCGATTGAGTACCTATATTATTATCGTTTTTTGAATTTTCAAGTTCTAAATTTTTAGTTTCAGATTCTTGGCTTGGAGTACGTATTGATTCAGAAGCAACACATGAGTCAATAAAATCTAGCCCCGTAATACCGGTATAATAAACTCTTCCTATCGTTAGGCTGACAAGAAGAATCAATCCAATACCAAAAGAGAGGTTAAAGAAATGAATAAAACGATTTAATAGGTTCATAAACTTATTCACCTCTATTCTCCTTAATCGATAACATATTGGAAACCACGCTATAAACACTATTGCAGTAAAGTGCATCTGAATAATAGGTGTAGTTCCAATCTGTCGGACCTTTAAAAATTATATTTTTATTATTATCAAGAAAATTTTGTTCATAAACACTCATTAGGGGCTGAATATAGCGTTCATCTAATTGCTTTGATTTAAATTTCATATCGGATAAATATGGTATTTCAAGACCGGTTGACTCAATTTTTTTAATCGCACGATCAATTCCTGATTTTAGAAAGTACGCTGCAGAAACAAAGTACATGACATCAACACCAGAGCCCGAAAGGTAGCGTGAATTAAACTCTCCAGACTTGAATCCAAAGTCTGAGTTAATTTGAGCATTAATGGTCGCAACAACACTTCCATCGGTTTTAACCACATCAATAACACCTTGATAATTGCTTAGAACACGATTTAATCGATGCATTAAAGAAAGCTTTGTGTAATCTGAGTTATATAGTGCCTTATCGTAGAGGAGAAGAAAGTCTTCTTTGGAGACATCATTCATCTCCTCAATAGTAAGAAAAAGCTCTCTTGAGTCTTTCATAATCTCTAATAACTCACCTTTATCAACGGCGGCCATATTACCTGAAGTTGAGAAATGAAAACTAATGCTATCATCCGCTTTAGAAATAACCGTTCCTACAGAGCGGTTATTAAATTCATCATTAATCACACTTCTCACATCAAAAGAAACTCCCATAATATGTGGGTTAAGTTGAATAAGAAGTTCTTCGTTATGGGCCAAAAGTTTTGCAAATCTATTGATCTTAACCCCAGCAAGTTCAACATTCCCATTCTTTGTCATTTCTGTTGAATGAAGGTAGCCCTTTAAGAAGTGAAGAACTAAAACCTTGGCCTTCTTAGCAAGCGTGCTTGATTTAAAATCAATATTTCCGGCGATAAGACCCACGGCCTTTTCTAAGAGAGTCGTATCTCCTTTAAGTTGTAATCCCGCTGATTCTAAATCAATAGAGAGAACCTCATCACCAAAGAATACTTCTTTGTCAGCAAGAGTCAGATCATTTTTATACTTACTAAGAGACTGGGTACTCAAATTGATAACGGCCGCTACTTGGGCTGCTTTTTGAGATATTTTATATTCATCAGAAAATAGTCTGGCAAGAATTCCATTTTTCTTCTTTTCGATGATTTGAATTGTTGCATTTAATTTCAGACGATTTTCATCTGTAGCGCTTATATTAAGATCTCTAATTAGGTAATGAGATTGCTCTTTTTCTTCATTTAAAAGAATATTTACATCTTTTAATTGTTTCTCAGAAGCATCAGAAAATATTTTATTAAGGAAGTTTTCAAAGTACGAGAACTTCATTGTAGAAATAAGGTCACTAGGAGATGACTCTTTATTTGCATCAATTCCACTAAATGTTTGAGAGTTAATACGCTCTTCACGATTAAAAATCTTATCAATATACTTATTGGAGCGAACACCATCACCAAGAGAAGCTTCTATGAAAGTTTGATTAAATTCTTTATCAAAGAGAGTTTCAAGATTCCATACTTGAAGAGTATTTGAAGTCTCATAAATTTTTTCAGCAACAAGGCGAGGATCAATTTTAAATACGACAAGTTCAGTCGTATCATCAAAGCGTACGATATCTTCAAATAGGTACTTCACTTTCGTAATGACGGCTTGCTCACCCGCTCTATTGAAAGGATTTTTTGCAATATCGATTTCGGCCAGTTTCAATAACTGAGTTTCATCTTCTCCAGATTGAGCATATCTTGAATATTGCGAAACTTGCTCACTAATCTTTGAAAGAGTAGATCTAAAGAACTCATCGTCTTGTGCATTTACGTCTTGATCTTCTTCAAGGGCCTTCGCAGGATCATCCATAGCAAGAGTCGTCAATGCTTCTACAATGGCCATTTTAGTCCATGTCGCCATAAGGTGACCATGTCCACTATCTTTTGAAAGACTAATTTTTTCTGAACCTCTTAATATTGAAAAATTCTTAACATCAAGTCCAACTTCACCTTCATCAAACATGTGAATACGCAGAGAGAGTTCAAAAGGAAGAGCATGACTCCATACATCTCCTGCAATTTGCCAAGACTGACTTCCCCAGTCAATCCCCTCGCCTTCAAGACCCATTTCCATGAAAGTATTCATATCTACATTGATGAGACCTCTAATGATCACACCTGGAATTTGTGGGGCAAGAACGACTTCTAGTTCTGGGAACATCTGAGCGTTATCAAATTGAAAGTCTCTAGCAAAACGCAGACCTTGTGAAATCGCTCTTTGGGAAACACGCTGAGTAAGTAGAGGAAGAGAATCTCCTGCACTTCCTCCGTTAAGAATGGTTGTTTCGGCCAAGGCCTGTCTTTTCATCTCAAGAAGACGAGAAAGAATAAAGGCCTTTGTGTCTTCTTTAGTAATATCGTAACCCCAACTTGGATTGGCCTTAAAAATAGGATTTTCAAGACTTAGGCCTTGTCTTACACGATTTTCAATATCCTTTGATAATTCTTCAATCTGCTTATCAAGAAAAGCATTCCATGTAGGAAAATTAAGAGATGTCTTCGTAATCGCTGTATAGCTCTTAAGTTCTTCAAAGAGTGATTGCGTGTTCCCTAATTGCTCATAAAGATTCGCCTGAGCACTCTCTATACTTAGAGCATCTCCTTCTCCTCTTTGAACAATCGCATTGAACCAATTCTCTCCAGGAACGCCAAGGCCTGCTTCTATCTGAAGGGCCGTAATTCCTGCGCCTTTAAGTACTACCGGAGCAACATTCCAAAGACGAAAGCTTTGAAGGGCCGAATAAGCACTAAGGGCCGATATCTGAGAGAAGTCTAATTTTAGATAAACACTTTGATTTCTAATCATCACTGTTTTTGAATCAAAGAGTTGCTTGATACGATGTGAATCACGCTCCTCTACACCTTGAGGCATAGGAGCTTCAGGATCCTTCAGAATCCAATCCATGAACGAAGTATTACTGAGCATAGTGGCCAAGAATTCACCAATTCTGGTCGCTCCAGATGTGTAGTTCTGTCCACCAACATTGAGTTCAAGAATTTCTAAAACAAAGTAGCTCGTAAGGCTTAATTTTTGAGCGCTAGGAAGTTTCGCGACTAAGCGAAAACCATGTTCCGTTGTAAATACCTTACCTCCAGCAATGGCATCCATATCTTGGGCAACGCTGTTAGGAATTAAGGCCACACCTTCAATAATGATTAATTTCTGAATAGGATCTAGATCAAAACGTTTAATTTTCTTTAGATATCTTTCTGGATTGTCCTCTGAGGCCACAAGATATTCGTTTAGGGCCTGCTCAATAAGAATACTGGGCAGAGTAAGACGAATTAGGCCTTCTTCTACAATCTTACCTTCAAGAGGATTCATCGTAATAGAGGGATCACTTACAGCACTGTATGAAGGTTGGACGGCCATATAAATAATGGTCAATAAATAAAATAAATGACGTCCTAGTGAACTCATACTCTATCCCCTACATCAATACTTTCAATAACTTAGAAAATCATGAAGAATATTCTTCGTTTATATAGGGATTAAATTGCAAAGGATGTGCCGTTAAGGGATGGGTATATATTTAGGCGAAGGTTCTAGAAGCGATGGAGACAAAGGGAGTGATCTCTACATGAAAAAAGCCTATGAAAAGACCAAGGCGTAGAACAGCAAAGAAAAGGCCACGCTTAAAGTGAGTAAAGAAGCCTGCTCTTTTTGCTTTATGGGCCCTTTTAACAACGAAGGCCACAAGCCAGAGAATGACATTTATTCCAAAGAAAATCATAAGCTTTGTCTTCTTTTCTAAAATAGAGAAGAACTGAGGCACAGCAATGGGATCACGTAAGACTTGTATTATATATTCAAGAAGCTTAGGAAATTCAGCGAAGATTTGTCCAAAGACATTACCTTGAGTCTTAGCAATAAGGTGGGCCCTTAACTGGTTTTCTGAAAGTGAGCGAAAAGTACTAAGTGAAGCATCGACCATTTTCTTCATCTGATCGCTACTGCCCATTTTCATATTCTTGGTTAATTGAGCTGTGAGCTGTTGAACTTTGGCCTGGTCTCCTTCAGAGATGGCCTGTTGGATTTGTTCTTGGATTTTTTTTTGAATCATCATTTGTTCAGGATTCATATCATCTATGACGGCCTGTTGAGATTGCTTGAATTCTTGAAGTTGATTTTCTAATTCTTGAATATCTTGTTGATCATCATCAGCAAAACTTCCGCTCTGGGCAAAGCACCAGAGCGAGGTTATGAGAAAGATAATCGCAGTGAGCGACTTATACTTAAGCTTTTGCACCTGTTGGAGATCCTTCTTTCTTACCAGCAAATCTTTCAAAGAGAAGCGTCACTGGAGCTGCTACATAAATAGAAGAATAAGTACCGATAACTACACCAAGAGTAATGGCCAAGAAGAAATCACGAATGGCCAGTCCACCAAAGAAGAACATAGTCGCTGAAATAAAGAGCGTTGTTCCTGAAGTAAGGATGGTACGTGAAAGAGTCTCATTGATAGCGTTATCAATTTGAAGCTTCAGAGGTAAGTGAGAGAATTTTTGCTCATGTTCACGAACACGGTCATAAACAATAACGGTATCGTTAACCGAGTAACCAATTACAGCAAGTAGGGCCGCAACCGTTTGCAGAGTAAATTCTGTACCCGTAAAGGCAAAGACACCAAGTACGATGGCCACATCGTGAAAGAGAGCGATGATAGCACCTGGTGAATATTTAAAGTCAAAGCGAAGACCGATATAAACCATAATGGCCATTAATGCCCAAAGCATCGCCTGAAAACCTGAGAAGCGAAGTTCTTTACCGGCCTTTGGACCTACGATATCCACTTTTCTAATCTCAATACCTTGATCAACATAGTCAATCGTCAGGGCCTTAGAAACTTTATCTGTAACTTCATTGAGGTTATCTTCATCGGCCGCAACCTTAAGAAGAAACTCATGATTAGCTCTTTCACCAATTTGCTGAACTTGAACCTTGAAGCCTTCCTTACCAAGTGTTCCTCTCATTTCATTTAGATCAATTTTTTCTTTGAATTGAACCTGAATTTCAGCTCCCCCTCTAAAGTCGACCCCATACTTCATCTTGGAAAATACTCCAAAGAGAGAAATAAGAACGACGATTACAGAAAGCGTCGCCGTAATCTTATAATGATTTGAGAATTGAATTTTTGTATCTGCTTTAATTACTTCTAACATATTATTTACCTTCGTATTTAATTCTACTTAAATCTATTCCTAGATAGAAAGATCCTGCCCCTCAGTTTTATTCATATAAAACTCAAAGAGCACTTTACTTACAAAGTAAGAACAATAAATAGTGGCCGCAATACCAATTAATAGAGTTACGGCAAATCCACGAATCGGACCTGTACCAAAGTTAAGAAGACAAAGACCTGCAAGGGCCGTTGTAATGTTCGCATCGATAATAGTCCAAAAGGCATGAGCAAAACCAGTTTCTACCGCTCGGTAGTAACTAAGCCCTCTTCTCATTTCTTCTCGAATTCTTTCATAGATCACGATATTCGCATCAACCGCCATACCAATGGTCAGGGCAATACCTGCGATACCAGGAAGTGTAAGTGTTGCTTCAAAGGCAACTAGCGCCGCGATAACTAATACAACGTTAAGCATAAGAGTCATGATGGCAATGAAACCACTGATCTTATAATAAACAAGAATGAAGAGGAAAACCACGATAGCACCGATGATCGAAGCATATCTAGCCTTAGCAATAGAATCATGTCCAAGACTTGGTCCCACAGTTCTTTGTTCTTCAAAATCAAGTTGCACAGGAAGAGCACCCGCTCTAAGAACGAGGGCCAGGTCACGAGCTTCTTTCATCATTTTATTAAAGCCACCGGCTCCAAGAGAAATCTGAGCACGACCTCCACCAATTCTTTCACGAATAGAAGGTGCCGAGTATACATTTCCATCAAGAATAACCGCCATACGACGACCAATATTTTTAGATGTTAGCTCTTCAAAGAGCTTTGCTCCTTGAGCTTTAAACTCAAGAGATACATAGGGCTCATTCTTTTGTTGATCAATTTGAACACGAGCATCTTGGAGCATGTCACCCGTAAGCTTACTTGTGTCTTCCACAACATAAGGAATCATATTTGTGATTTCGTTTGTCGCTTTAGAAACTGTCTTTTCAAAGGCCATCTCAAATCCATTAGGAATGAGTTTCTCATTGCGAAGATAGTCATTAAGAGTTTTTAAATAATCAGAGAAGCGAATTCCCTTCTTATATTCAATTCCAGAAGCTTTTGCTTTTTCCATCCATGAAGACATCGTAGTCAAAACAATTTCATCATTAACCATTTTGAATTCAAGCTTGGCCGTTTTACCGATCAGCTCTTTTGCTCTTTCAATGTCTTTGACACCAGGAAGTTGAATCACAATACGATTCGTTCCTTGAGAAACAATCTCAGGCTCAGTAACACCAAATTCATCAATACGGTTACGAATAACTTCAATTGATTTCGTAAGGGCCTGTTCTTCAATGGTCGTCTTTTGAACTTGAGTTAGTCCGTAAAAGAGAGTCGATCCTTGATCTTGAGTAAGCCTTAGAATAGAAGGAAAGAACTTTTTCACTTCTTGCTCAGCTTGCTCGACTTGAGAAGGGTCTTCAACAATAACAGAATACTGAGGATCAGTAATATCATCGTTCTTTAAAGTTCCTGCACTTGCTTTAATCCCATTATCATTGAGAATATAAGCAATCTTATTGGCATAACCTTTAACTTCGTCTTCGTAGACTTTATTAAAATCGATTCCCAAAATCATATAGAGACCACCCTGTAGGTCTAGACCTAGAGTAATCTTTGATTTAACCGGAAAGCTTGATTCTTCATTGAAGTTCAAGGCCGTAGGAATAATCATAGTGATAGAAATAAGTGTTACGACGATTAGTAAGGTAAACCGGATCCACCAGCTTCGTTTCATGAGAACAACTCCCTCATTTAAGGTAAAATAAAAAGAGTCTCATTTCTAAACTTGAAGCAATAAGAAAGTACAAAAGTGACCAATGTGGACAACTACTTCCATCCTTGAAACATCAAGCTTATTCCATTAAGACCAACAATTTGAAATTATAGGGGAATAACAGACCCAAAGGCAATGGGAAATGTATGCTAATTTTAAGGAGAGCAAGAATTAGAGAAATTCTCAGGGGATTAATTACACTTTCTTCTTAGAATCTTCTTTTACTAAATCAGCTGAAGCTTCGATACTTTGGGCATGATCTTCAGTTAATGCACTGTGATGATTTTCTTGAACGGGAGTAACATTATGGGCCACTTCTTCATCAACATGATCAAATTCTTCGAAGTTTTCTTCAGGTGAGTCTTGCAACTCCATCGGTGTATCATGGGTGGACACAGCAACATCTTCGCTACGATCCTCCATGATATCTTGCTTTAGATTATTTGATTCCTCATGAACTTGCGCCATGAGGTCATCTTTAGCTTTTTGAAATTCACGAATACTCTTACCCAAACCTTTGGCCAGTTCGGGTAATTTCTTGGGACCTATAAAGATAAGAGCGAAGGCCAATATAATTAGCAATTCTCCAGCACCTAATCCAAACATATGGTCTCCTTATACAAGAACTCTAATATGAGCCTTACTTCTTTATTTTTTATTTTCTTTCTTCTCAAATAGTTTACTTGAAAGTCCCGCAATTTGACTACGAAGAACTTTTACTTTTGCATTCTCTGAGATTTCAAGAGTAATCACTTTCTCTGTCATTCCTACAACTGTTCCTAGGATTCCAAAACTTGTATAAACATCATCGCCTTTTTTAAGGGCTTCCATGAGCGCTTTTTGATCTTTTTGTTTCTTGGCTTCAGGACGGATCATGAAGAAGTAGAAGATCACGCCGATAATCACGATAGGAAAGAATCCTTGAATATTTTGGGCCATTCCACCAGCTTCTTGGGCAAAAGAGTTCAAAGAGAGAAGAATTGTCGCTAATGCTGTTAATTTTTTCATGTAATATCCTTTTATGAAATGAATTTATTTATCCGTTAGATTCTTGAGTATAGGAGTTATAAAACGCTTGATAATACTCGTCAAACTTTCCGTCGAAAATCGCCTGACGCGCTTTTTTGACCATGTCTAAATAGAAATAAAGATTATGGTAAGTAATAAGCTGGCCACCGAGATACTCTCCAACATTGAATAAGTGGCGAATATAGGCCCGTGAGTATTGAGAGCACGCTTTACAAGAACAATTGGGATCCATAGGACCTTGGTCTTCTTTGAAGCGTTGATTCTTTATGTTAAGTGGCCCCTCACTGGTGAGCACCTGACCGTTTCGGGCATTCCGAGTAGGAAGCACACAGTCAAACATATCCAAACCATTTTTAATCCCTGTCAGGACATCAAGGGGTTTTCCCACTCCCATGAGATAGCGTGGTTTATCGGCCGGCATCGTAGGACAGAAGTCACGACAAAAAGAAACCATCTCTTCATTCTTCTCACCCACACTAAGGCCACCAAGCGCGTAGCCAGGAAAGTCCATTTCAACTAGACGCTCCATACACTCCGTTCGTAGATCGCGATGAAGACCACCTTGAATAATCCCAAAGAGATGTTGATGATCTTTTAATCCATAATCTTTACAGCGCTTGGCCCAACGAAGAGTGAGCTCCATACTGGTGCGTAGTTTTTCCTTAGAAGCTGGAAGGGCCGGGCACTCATCAAAGGCCATGACAATATCACTGCCTAGGGCCTTTTGAATTTCCATTGATTTCTCAGGCCCGATCATATGCTTAGAGCCATCGATATGACTTTGAAAGATCACGCCTTCTTCAGAAATTTTATTAAGTGAAGAGAGGCTAAAAACTTGATAGCCTCCCGAGTCAGTCAGAATCGGTTTTTGCCAATTCATAAAGCCGTGTAATCCACCCCCTACTCTTTCAATGAGCTCATGCCCTGGGCGCAAGTAGAGGTGATAGGTATTTCCTAGAATAATCTGAGAGCCGATATCTGCGAGATCATCACTGGTCATCGTCTTTACGGAAGCTCTGGTTCCCACAGGCATGAAAATGGGGGTTTCAATCACACCGTGAGCGGTATGAATTTTACCGGCCCGCGCTTGTCCATCAGTTTTCTCTAATTCAAAAAATGCCATTTTACTTTATATCCTTTTAGCTTTTTAACTTTATTAATTCATTTTATTGGGATCACGAAGAATCAGCATGGCATCACCATAACTAAAGAAGCGATACTTCTGATCCACGGCTTCTTTATAGAGCTGCATGGTCTTCTCTCTTCCAATCAAAGAAGAAACCAGCATCAAAAGCGTACTCTGTGGTAAATGAAAGTTGGTTAACAAAGCGTTAATGCTTTTAACCTGTACCCCTGGGTGCAAAAAAATAGAAGTATCTATCATTTCCCCAGGATTATATTCATGGCGAGAGGGCCATAGACTCTCCAGCACCCTCAAAGACGTTGTCCCTACGGCCACTTTGAAATCGGCCGCTAAAATAGAAGACCAATCTTTTGGTGAAACAAAGAAGTTTTCACTATGCATATCATGATCACGAATATCATCGGACTTTACGGGCAAGAAAGTTCCCAGTCCAACATGAAGAGTAACAAAGTTCTTCTTGATGCCTTTAGACTCTAGGGCCTTAAAGACACTTTCCGTAAAGTGAAGACCGGCCGTGGGCGCGGCAACGGAGCCTTCTTCTTTGGTATCAGCTCCAGCATAAATCGTTTGATAGTTAAGAATATCCTGATCATCAGACTCTCCTCCACGAATATAAGGAGGAATAGGAATCTTGGCCTTAGATTCTAAAATCGAGACCAGTTTTTCAGGATCAGAAAAACTAATTTTATAGCCGCCCACTTTTGCGGCCTCTTCAATCGTTGCATAGAAGTCATCAGCGAATATGATCTTGTCGCCTATGCGTTTTTTTCCATTGGATTTAATCAAACAAGGAAAGAGGGAATTTTCATCGGGCACTTTAGATAGAAGAAAAACTTCCATCTTAGCGCCACTTTCTTTTTGGCCAATGAGTCGGCAGGGAAAAACTTTAGAGTTATTTAAAACCAGCTGGGCATTATCAGGAAGAAATTGATCAAGATCATAGAAGTGAGCATGAGTGATTTCATCCAGGGCCTCATTATAAACCAGTAAGCGCGAGTGATCGCGAGGCGAACATGGACGCTGGGCAATAAGCTCAGGAGGTAATTCGTAGGAATAGCTCTTTAAAAGATGGTCACTCATTATAGAATTCTTTAAAATTAATTATTTACAGCCCCCCCTTATGACACATCTCGCTTCAATCGAAAAGGAAAAATGCTTTCCAAAAAAAGGTTAGGCCTCTTAACTTTTTCTTTGTCTTAAACCTTGTAGCCTACTAGAATGGCGCGATGATTGACCGTCTTATATATATAATAGTCCGCCTACTGAGCCTTACTTATCGCTATAAAATTCATGGTGAGGAGAATTTAGAGAAGGCCCGAAAAATGTCTCCTTCAGGTGGATACCTCTTTGCGATATGGCATCAAAACCTCTTTCAAGGAATTGTTGCCCAAACGGGAAAGAAGCATGTTGTCATTGTCTCGCGCTCAAAAGATGCCAATCCCGTGGCCTATACTTGTCGAACACTTGGTCACACTGTGTGTCGTGGAAGCTCTCGTGCTAAAGATGGCCGCGATAAAGGCGGAAAGGTCGCCCTAGAAGAAATGGTAGAAGTTCTCAAAACCGGTATCCCTGGGGCCGTAACGGTTGATGGACCAAAGGGTCCGGCCCGACAAGTAAAACCAGGAGTCATTGCTATGGCGGGTAAGTCTCAAACCGCCATTATCCCATATTCCCCTATTTCTCAATCTTTCTGGGAATTTAATAGTTGGGATAAGTTTCGTTTGCCTAAGCCTTTTGCTAAGATTGATATTTACTATGGAGAACCACTGCTCATTGAAAGTGATGCTTTTCCCAATTATCAAAATGAATTGAAGACCAGACTAGACCTACACTGAGAAATATATGAAAAATTTTGCGCTACTTATCCTTATTACTTTATCTGTAATAAGTTGTTCTGATTCTAGCTTTGACAATATTGAGGCGAATCATTCCTTGGGCCAACACTATTATACCCAAGAAATACAGCCCATCTTTGATAATAAGTGTATCGCTTGCCACTCTTGCTTTAACTCTCCTTGCCAGCTCAATCTCTCTTCTTATGAAGGCGTTTCAAGAGGGGCCAATCAAACGAGTATTTATGACTTCCCAAAATTTAAGGCCAGAAAACCAACTCGACTTTATATCGATGCCTCTGAAACGAAGCAGTGGAGAAAGAAAGGCTTCTATAATGTAACTAAGCGTGAGGGGGCCAAGTCTCTTATTGAAACGATGATTCATGATCTTCCGGGAATAGAGTCGCAACTCCAAAAAGATTACCACTCAGAAAATAGCCGCGTTTGTATGCCTGATAATTCAAAGGATTCACTTGATGCCTATAAAGCGCTTAATCCCGCAGGCCGCATGCCCTATGGTCTGCCTCGTTTAAAATCCAAAGAAAAAGAGGCCATCACCAATTGGATTGACCTCGGAGCACCGGGACCTAGTACATACGATCTTGAGCGAAAACTTCTTCAAGACTCGGGTCTCTTAAGCACGATTCAAAAGTGGGAACAATTCTTTAATCGTGATTCTATGAAGGCGCAGTTATCCAGTCGCTATATCTATGAACATCTTTTTTTAGCGTCTCTTTATTTTTCAGATAACCCTAAGTTTTATTTTCGCTTAACGCGATCGCTTACTAAAACCGGACCAATTGAAGAAGTCTCTACTTCCTTTCCTTTTGGAAAGGCCCGTGGTGATTTCACTTATCGAATTCGCCCTATAACCAATACGATCATGCATAAGCATCATATTCCCTTTCCCTTGAATGATAAGAAAATGGATAAGTGGAATAAGAGTTTCTATCAATCCAAGTGGAGTCAAATCCCTAATAAAATGCCTCCCTATGGTCGCGCAGGGGCCAACCCCTATAAAACATTTGCTTCCATTCCCGCCAAGGCCCGCTATGAGTTCATGCTTGATGAGGCCGGCTATCATGTCATGACCTTTATCAAAGGACCTGTATGTCGAGGGCAAACGGCGCTTAATGTAATTAATGATCACTTTTGGGTCATGTTTGTAGATCCAAGTAAAGATGTCATTTCCAATCATCCAGAAGTTTATAAACAAGTTGCCGACACCACTATGCTTCCGGCCCAGGCAGAAGATTCGCTGGAACCCTTTATCGATTTTAGAAAGAAGTATTGGAAGTCGGTTAAAGAGCGCTTTAAATATATGAAAGACGAGACCATGTCTGAAAAGTGGCTTTGGAAGGGAGAAGATGCTCTTTATCCCAAAGATGAATCCAAGAGAAATACGAATGCCCTACTCACTGTCTTTCGCCACTTTAATAGTGCGAAAGTTCTGAGAGGACAACAAGGACGAATTCCTAAAACACTTTGGGTTATTGATTATCATATTTTTGAATCTATTTATTATAACCTAACGGCCAGCTATAATGTTTTTGGCCCTCTTATGCACCAACTCCATTCCCGTCTCTATATGGAAATATCACGTATGTCTTCAGAGGATCTCTTTCTCAGTTTTCTTCCTAAGCAAGTGCGTATCCCTTTAAGGGAACAATGGAGCCAACCTGTACCTAAAGACAAAGAATCTATTTACAAGCGTGCTTTTGATTTTGTAACGGAAGAAACTGAAAAGAAAATGAACTTTGAATACCCGTATCAAGGTCAGGCCGTGAAGACGAGCTTCCATGTGCCTCAAAAAAGCGCGAAGGAAGACTTTATCAATAAGCATCTCTCTAAAATTTTTAGCAAGAAACAACAACAACCTAGAGATTATGCCCCTATTCCCAGCGGTCTTAAAATTTTAAGTTCTTTTAAGGGAGATAAGCTCAAGTTCTTTCCCGATAGTATTTTGATCAGATTAAAGAAAGAGAATCAAAGTGATGAAATCTATACTTTGATTAGAAATAAAGATCACTACAATGTATCCATGCTATTTTTTGAACAAGATCGCAGAAGAGAAGAGCAAGACACCATTGATATCATCCCAGGCGTGGCAACGAGTTACCCTAATCTCTATGTGGTCATTCCTGAAGAAAAACTAAAAGACTTCTCTAAGATGCTGGAACAAACAAAATCCGCTTTAATGATCAATAATATCATAGAGAAGTTCTCTATTAAGCGCTCTCATATCGACTTTTGGAAGCATCATAGATGGTTCTCTGAACATACATATAATGCTCTTACTAATGAAACAGGCCACCTTGATCTGAATCGTTATCAAGGACTATATTAGTTGCAAACCACCAGTTCTTTAGGGACAATGGATATATGAAAAGACTTATCACTCTTGTTCTTCTTTTTTCCCCCATGTTTTGCACCCAGGCCTTGGATCTGAACACCAGACTTTGGAGAGAACTTGAAAAGTCTAAACATGAAGTTCAAGCATCAGCTTCAACTAATGAAGACGTTACAGCTCAAGATCTATCTTGGTTAGAAGATGCAAATCAGATAAGTGATGAAAGCGTCGATGAAGTGATGGCCGAATTTAATCGCCCTCCAAAAACAACAGGTCAAGAAGACTCCATTTCCTTGAGAATGTCAGGTTTAAAAAAGCCTGATGCTCCTGCTGTAAAAAAAGAAAACTCTCGCTCTCCTGCGATTATTCAAGATCAAGGAGATGACTATTCTATGACCCGTGGAAGATCACGGTAAATTATCCTTCTTATAAATGGGGTTTGGAGTAAGCTCTCCCTCTAGATTCCAATTATTCTTTAGCGCCCATTGTTTAAGAACTTCAATTCTTTCATCCGTAGCAGGGTGACTCGATAAAAAATCGAGATACTGATTATCTCCAATATCTAATTTAGACTCTTCTTTAATTCTCTTAAAGAAATAATCATACCCTTGGACATGACCATATTTATTCATGAGGCATTCAAGAGCAAAGAGATCGGCTTGCCTCTCTTCCCCACGATCAAAATGAAGGGTAAAGATTCCCACTGTGGGTCCTACTATATTCATTGCAAAGTCATTCATACCAATAAGAGATAGAGTCACCCCAGAGAGAAACCTTTGACCTAAGCGATTGAGAGGATGGCGATGGATAAAGTGACCTAATTCATGACAAATAACAAAGCTAATCTCATTTTGAGTTTTTGCCCCTTTTATTAATTGATCAGTCACACTCAAGTATCCGCCAGGGGCCATAAAAGCATTAGGCTGCTTTGAAGGGATGGTACTCACTTTCAAGTCTCTCGTAGTTTCGTATTGATCTTTATATTGATCCCAAATATCGGCAACTAAGGAGTCTATAAAATCATCTTTTAAATCTTTCTTTTTTTGAGTCAGAACTTTTTCTTTGAGTATTCCCAATTCATGGGTCCATCCTAGTTCTTGATCGATACTTACCCAATGAGAGGCAAGCTTACCGAGGGCGATAAAGATAATGAGAAGAGCGAAAATAAAGAGCCCACTGGCCACAACTAAGAGCATAAATTCTTTTAGCGGATGTTCTTCGCTAGAATTTATGCCCTCTGGAGGAAGTTTAGGTTTATACATTTGGACGGTCTATAAGTCCGGTGGCGTAGCAGTGAATTTCAACACAAGGAAGAAATCCCTTTCCACTTGCAGCTCGCCCTACGGTTGAAGTTTCAAATCTTAAATTAATAATTTTCTGAACGCCTTGCTTATTGGCCTGTTCTTTCATACGTAAAATCGCTTCTCTGCGACCGCGATCTAGAAGAGCTTCATAGTTTTGAAGTCGACCACCAAAAACACTCTTTAAAGAAGAGGCCACTGTTTTGAAGTAATCAGAGGCCACGACAACACTACCGTGAACGAAAACACCTTCTTGATCAGGTGTGATTTCTTCTTGCCAGCGCCCTGTAACGATCGGCATACCAATGAGTCGCTTTTCTCTCCACTTTATAGAGCGATAATGTTTTTGTTCTATATGGCGACCAAAGACGAGTCCACATGCGAGTAAAGTAAAGAAGATGATTATTTGTGCCATAGCGTACTCCCTACTCTTTAATTAAAACGGCGGTACCATAGCAAAGTATTTCAGCAGCACCCGCACTAATAGAAGAAGTAGAAAATCGAACATTAACAATAGCATTCGCGCCCATTGATTTGGCCTGCTCTTGCATACGCTTCATGGCCTCCTCGCGACTTTCTTGTAAGAGCTCAGTGTAGCCACCAAGTTCACCACCAAAAATATTCTTCAATCCGGCCATCATATCGCGACCTACGTGCTTGGCCCTTACGGTTGATCCTTGAACAATCCCATAGTGCTCAATAATCTCTTTGCCTGGAATAATCTCTATATTGGTTAAATACATACTCTCCCCTTAAATAAAATGTATGATTAAACTATAGCGAAGTCTTTATAATCCTCAATAGGCATAAAACTACTGTAGAAAAGAATCCTATTTTCAATAACTTAGCAATGGTCATTGACTAAAGCTCAAGTCCGAGTAAAAGCGTCCGATAAGTATACTGAGGTAGTCGTTATGAATAAGAGCAAACAAAATTATCGATATATTTTAATGGGTCTTGGAGTACTCTTTGGACTTCTCACCCCTATTCAGGCCGTAAAAAATGAGTCTCATATCATTAATCTTCCGGCCGCTGAAAAGTTAGAACTCAATCAAGAATGGAATAAATATACCTCTAAGAAAGTTCTCAAAAAAATAAGCAGCTATCCCTTTCTCGAAAATAAAAAGCTCACAGGATTAATGGGAACTTTAAATACAGAGGTTAAATTCTACAACACTAAGCGAGAAGGAAATGTTTCCAAGTGGTTCAATAAAGAATGTTCTCGTTTAGAGCAACTCTATCCCAAATCAAGTTCTGATATTGAATTTGATGAGGATAAGAACTTATGTAAAATTGTTATGCATCCTACGAAGAAAAGAAAAGGCATGATTCAATTTCTACGGGCAAAAAATATAAAAGAAGGGAAAGTTTTTATTTATAGCTTTAACTTTTTTACGCCTCAAACAGATGAGTCGAATCCACCAGAACAGTGGGAAAGAATGAAAGCTTCAGTGATTAAACTTATGGAAGCCAATATATGAAAATGACACTTAAGAAATTTAAATCTATTTTCATCGTAAGTACTTTTATAAGTTCAACGATCCTTCACGCTGATTCGGCCAATATTGGCGATCCAGGCGGATGTCCCTTTGAAAACTCTTCTAGTTCAAGTGAGTCTATAGCAAAAGTGAAGGCCTCTCTTCAAGCGCTGGCCGGAAGTTCTGATGCCTGTGGTGAATCCATTGGTGCAAGTGCTTCAAGTCTATCCAGTCTATTGGATGGGATTCTAGATTCAAGCTTTCCTGTTACTGAAATTGATGTCGACGGGAGTACCGCTCTTACGTGCGACAATTATACGGCGATCTTGGCCAAAGAAAAATCATTGGCCCTTGAGGCTAAGAATAATGAATACTTCGTTGTCGGTGCGGACTTCTTGGTTCGATACTCTCGATGTGAGATCTTCACAAGAGAGGAAGAAGAAATAGAGGAAGAAGATCTAGCAGAAGAATATCATGGTCTCACTCAATCACAACGTTATGACTTATGTGTAGATACCATTTATCAACAAACCTTCTATCGAAAGGTAGAAGAGTGCGACATTATAGAAAATTTAGAATATGAAAATAATAAGAATCAGGCCTACAAAGATCAGATCACTCAAGTGACAGAGATGGCCACTCAGCTTATTTCAGCATCTGAAGGCTGTAGTAGTCCAGATATTCTAAGAAATATTACACAATCCATTATTCCTCTAATTACCACTCTTGGAACCTACTCTGTTTCAGGACCTTTCTTAGGAGCAGGTGTTGCCTTTGGAGGAAGTCTTGCTTCGGCCCTAGTGGATAGATTCTTTAATACAGATGGTCCCAATGAATATATCGATCTTCTTGAAGGAGAGAGTGAGTGGGAAAATCTCAATTGCCTCTATTACCAAGTTCAAAATGAAGCACTGGCCTGTAATGCTCCAGACTTCAGTGATATTCCACCACTGGAGAGACGTGTATCTTGTGAGAGTCAAAGAGAAAACGAGATTATTGATGATATCTCTAATCTCTCTCTCATTATAAAGAGTCTCGCGTCTGCTGATAGTCCGTTAGTGAAGGCCGAACGGGCCGATCAAATTAGAAACTTGCTCAAGAATGATATTACTTATCCTGATGGATCAAAGACTATTCCCATATCTGAATATTTAGAAGAAATTGCAACTGACTTATCTCAAGACCCTACAAGGTCGGCCGATCTCTTCCAAGCTTCTCGTCTGAATAAAATAATCGCTAATACCAAAGAATATGAAACTCTCACGCAAACTCAACCAATCGACGCTGAAAAAGTGATGGAAAATAATGCGGCCCTTTATGGACTTGTAAAAGATAGCTCGGGCACCTTTGATCTCGTCGATACCGTTTCTCGCCACTGGAATCGTCAAGAAAGAGATAATTCTACAGGTATGATTGGAAGACTCAAGGCCGTGGAAACAGCTTCCCCACTTTCGGGAATCATTCCCTTAGATAATTCTGATATGCAGTCTAGTGAATCTACAAAGATAGCTCATGATGCTCTTGTCGATCTCTACAAAGGTAAGTTTGATAAAAGATTACAAACGCAACAACAGACTTATCTAAGTAATAGAAAGCCCAAGTCAGACTCACAAAGAAATAGTAATCTGGATTACTTAATTCCTCTATTTCAATCATGTACATTAAATGCAGGAATGTTTCACTATGGAGAAAAGCAAAATAGCACCCACAGTGTCAATATCATTCAACCTTCTTCGGAAGAGTACAATACGGTATGTGCAAAATTTCATTGTCCAGATAATAGCCTTTTACCAAAGTTTCAAGCCGATACAAGTGAGGGCGCTGATTCTCCGGGTACTCAATTCAAAGGCTATCAGTGTGCAGTGAAGGCGCAATATAATAATCTTTATAAGAAGCTTGTACGCCGCTACAGAGAGACAGGAGAAATATGTCCTCCTCCACGAGCGGCCCAAGCCGCGCCAAGAGATGGTGAGTCAAGAGAGTTTGCACGAGAGCGCTCAAGAATACCTGCTCAGTACAATACTCCCGATGGAAATGCATACCAAGCTTATGATCCCGATGCTGGCGGTCTTTCTAGAATGCAAAGCAGAGCCAGCGGGAATGGCTTCTTTGGAAGTATCGGAAGTTTCTTTGGTGGTGTCTTTGACTTCTTATTTGGTTGGATGAAGTGATTGGATTTCTTTTTTAATCTCTTTTACTTCATCTAATATTTTCTTGATGTAATCAGCTTCTTTTAAAATACTTTCATAGAGCTCTTGATTCTTTTTTTCAGAGCTCTCCAGTGATTTAACTACTTTTAGCTTATCTTCAGAGCTAATTCCTAGCTCCTTCCAGATGGCGACTCTCTTTTTAAAGGCTCGTCGATAACAAATGCTCTTAGATTTGTTACACTCGAGTTGCTCCTCACCTGTGAATTCTCTACATTTTATCTCATGACAGATCTCTAGCGATTTTTCTAGATCAGCATCTTTGGCCGAAACTTCAAAAGACAGAGATGACAAAATAACGAGAGAAAATAAAAATTGACCAAGAAATATTGAAGCTTTCACAAAGAATCCTCTTTAAAGTTGTCCTTATTATCGGCCCATTATGGATCTGATTCAAGGGCCTGAGCTGTAGTCGTCGTAATTAGACCTTAATATGAGTAAGAAAATGTATATCCTCTTCTCAACACATAAGCCCCTGAAATTACAGTCAAAAATACTGTCATCGTCCTATTTTATCGTGAAAAATATACTTAAAAAGTGTTTAAAAGATATTAAGACACGATATTATTTTCACATTTGTGAAATTGTATGGCAAAAGAAGGCCCTACCCCATTACTATAATTACAATTTAGGACAAAAATTATGCCAAAAATGTATTTGAAGAAATTGCTCCTCACCCTTCCTCTATTAGGCTCGATCCTGGTGGGATCTGTCGTGCATGCTCAATCTCAAGATTGGTCTTCAGAGTTTATGGCCAGAATTGATAGTTCCATTGGTCAAGAATGGGAAGATGCTGGAGATAAACTCTCTGCTTCTATTTTTGAATCAATTACGGATCAGGAATTCTTTAACACCAAGATCATTGGAGATGTGGAAGCCTCTCTTAAAGTTCAAAGAAAGATTTATGATAATCATGACATTCTTGATTCGTGGACCGTTATCGATATCATGAGAACTCCCCTATATCTGCCTATCCCCCTTACTTCTGATGATATGGGAATTGCAGGCGGAGCTTTTGGTGTAAAATTGGCCATCAACTTTAGTGGTGTCGCCTATAATATCAGACAAGTTAAACCTGCTGATGTGGATAAACTTATTCACACCAGAGATATTCAACAAAAACTCTCAGAGGCCAAAGAGCTTGGAGATCAAGTTATAGAGCTAAGTGAAGAAGATGTAGATAATTCACAAGATGACCTAGATGATAGTGATGATGACTCTATCATTGATAATATCTCAGACTTTGCTTTTTGGAGTAAGAGTAATCCCAAGAATAGAGCACGCTACAGCAAATTATGGAATATCCTCACTCACCCCCTCTCTATTCCTCTTTCAGAAAAATCATTTCATCGCTATCCTGTGGGAAATATTTCCAGTTACGGTGTTGAAGGATCAGTACAGCTAGGAGCCAGTATTGGTTGGGATCAACTCGATGTAACCGGCCTATCTAATACTCAAGCAGGACTCGGTATTGCTACTTATATAAAAGGTGACTTTAGAATAAGTATCCTTAAAGAAGATGATGATCACGCTCTGGTAAAGTTAACAAGAGTTAAGAATATTGGTCAGGCCCTCACTTTGGGTCAAGCCCGTATGGAGCATGAAATTTTTGAAGGCTTCATTATTCTTGGTCATAAAGTTCTCAATATAAAAGAAGAAATTATTCCCTTCTCTCTCGTTTTCAATCACAATCAGGCAGAGCAATTTGATGTTGCCTATCAATACGACTTCACTAATCCCTTGGCCGTAAAAGCGTATGAAAAAGCCGTTCTAGGAAGATTTAAGAAAAGTGCGGAGCTCGCAAGTGTTGAAGGATCTGGAGTAAAGAAGAAATTCACTAGAGAACAGTCAAGAAATAGCTATAGTGTACAAAATAAAATGAAGCTCTCTATTCTATTTGAAAGCGCGACTTCAAGTACAACGGCAAAGACTTCTGCCGTGATCACGATTGATGACAAGGATCACCACCTCTTTAGTTCGGAAAATATACAATACAAAGGCTATGATACTCTTTGGGGAACTTCAGAGAAGAAGCATCACTCTTTCATTACTTCCGTTATTTTAGATGACCCTAATCACTTCATACCAGAAAGAGTTTCATTGCGAATGGAAGGAAGAATTGATGATTCTGATACTTCTATTAAGGAACTTCGCAGCTATTACAGTGAAGTAGAGACAGCTATACAAAAAGAACAAATCTTTCCTCGTCCACCGGCCTATAATGTTAAGATCTCTTGTGAAGAGCTTCAAAAGAA
The DNA here is from genome assembly GCA_048266825.1 of Bacteriovoracaceae bacterium. Classification (GTDB taxonomy): domain Bacteria; phylum Bdellovibrionota; class Bacteriovoracia; order Bacteriovoracales; family Bacteriovoracaceae. The sequence goes on from JBLWYP010000008.1 coordinate 103,482, forward strand.
CTTGGTCTATAGTTATGTTAAAGATCAATGTGATGAAGAAGATAGCGGTGCTGAGAAGAAAACCAATTATGGGAATGTATCTTTCTATTATCAGTTGAGTTTAAACTATCAACAACTCGAGATGATTAGAGAAACTTCAAAAAAGAAAATGTGGAGTGCTCTAGAACAAGCTTATGGAGTAAGTCCAGGAGATTGGTCTTCTAGTCTTAGAAGAGGCTGGCGCTTCTTAATCAATAGTCCATTTACTTTGGCCAATATTCCTCTTTATTTGGCCAATCTCAATATTGCTAATGGTGGTCGCCTTATATCAGCTTCAAAATTCTACCAGTCATGGAAGAAATTAAAAGATGTTAAAGATTCAAAAGAATTTGTAACTGCTTTTGGTAAACTATTTAGAACCGTTCACTTCTCTGCAGAATTAGTTAAGGTGATTAGAATCTTAACGGCCCATGAGAAAGTGCCTTACTTTTTCACGGCCAAATCTGATAGGCTTTGGGGTCAAATGTCCTCTTCTGGTGAGAATATGGGACAAGCGATACCTTTTATTCAAGAGGCCAATGATATTATTAATTTTGATAATGCTGGACCACGCTCCAATGGAGATCCACGGGCCCAGATTGAAAAGATGAAGTTAGAGAAAATCAGCCGAACTGAAATAAAAGTAAGCTTCAATCTTTCCCATGATCCAGAATACCTATACTTGAGAATAGATCGCTCTCCAAGCTGGGGGCGCTATAAGAACTTGATGAAGACGATGATTCGAAATCAAGGAAGCTTTAAAAAAGGTCACAATGAATTTATTGTGGATATTGAAAATTCAACCGGCTTCATGCACGAAATAGCAACTAAGCTCTTTAATGGAAAATACTCAACTTTACTTGTGGCCTATTCTATTGCTGGCCAAGAGTTTGGACCTGTATCCTCTACTCGCTTTGAATTTGAATATGAGCCATTGGACGAGGTTGAAGACAAGATAGATGGTGAAGTCATTGGCAACACCATTGTAAGCGGTCCTCGCTAAGACCTATAGGATGGGAGAAAAGAGCCTACATACTTTGACGGTGATTTGCTCCCACAATGGCCTATCACTCAAGCGATAACTTCCTAGTAAAGTAGAAACCTTAAAATCTTCATCAAACATTTTGGAGAGATCTTCAATCATCTTCTCTCCTTTAAAAAGACAGGTTAATTCAAAATTAAGTCGAAAGGATCGGTTATCAAGATTGGCCGTTCCCACGGCACCATACTCATTATCAATGAGAAATACTTTCTGATGAAGAAAGCCATGATTATAGTGATAGAATTTTACTCCGGCCTGTTGAAGGTTTTCATAAAAATCTCTACGAGCAAGATAAACCATTTTATGATCAGGTTTACTTGGAAGTAAGATTCTAACGTCAATGCCCTTAAGTGCGGCCAATATAAGCGCCGATGAAATTTTTCCATCAGGAATAAAATAGGGCGAAGCAATCCAAAAACGCTCTTTGGCCATATGAATGGCCTGATCAAACATGAGCCCACAAGTTTCGAGATGATCGGCAGGACCGCTAGGCACCATCAAACAAGTGGTATCTTCGTCATAGGCCTTTTGTTGCCAGAACAATTGAGGCAGTTCATGCGTACCTTGATACTCTTTAACAAAGTACCAGTCTTCAAGAAAAGAAATTTGAAGAGAAGCAATGATAGGTCCCCAAACCTGACAATGAGTATCGCGCCAAGGGCTCAGAGGTGTATCTATGCCAAGGTATTCATTCCCCACATTGTGCCCTCCGAAGAAAGCACACTTGCCATCAACAACGACAATCTTACGATGATTTCTAAAGTTTAATTGGAATCGTCTTGAGCGCTTCTCTACTACATGAAAGAGCTGCACATCGACACCACTGGCCTTTAGGTCATCCCAGTAGCCAACATTCACATGATAGCAGCCAATGGCATCTGGTATGAAGGAAACCTTCACTCCTCGGGCCGCAGCTTCTTTTAATTTATCTTTAAACCGTTCACCTAAAGAGTCTTCACGAATAATATAGAACTGAACAAGTAAGTAATCTTGTGCCCGATCAATGGCCTTGAAGATAGCTTCAAAAGTTTCCTCTCCATTGATAAGCAAGCGTGTTTTATTACCCTTAACCCAAGAGAGTTTGGCCAGGTGGTGAAAGGCCAGGTCTTCATCACTTAAATCTTTTTCACTGATGGTAAGCCCCTGTTCAAGAGACTCTTGATGTAGACTCTCTAGAAAGGGAAATATTTCCAGGCCTGACTTGCGTCTAAAGGTGGCCATTCCAATAAACTTGGAACGCCCTATAGAGAGATAGAATATGATGGATATAAAGGGCAATGTAACCAGAGACAAACTCCAAGCAATCGCTCCTTGGCTGGTTCTGGCCTTACGAATGGCCTCAATGGCCAAAATAATACCTACAATTTCAATGAGGGTATAAACAAAGGCATAGAACTCTATGCCAAGATTCCAATGTAGATTCTCTAGTAATAGAGAAAGAGGATCTTTTTCCAATCTCTTTTCCTAGCGCTTAATGAAGCTAAAAGCGAGAACAGGATCAACCATTTTGAGTACTTTTTCTAGGGAGTCGACTAACTCATCTAAAATACCTTTAATAAGGTCCAGGGCCACAACTCCCCCCACTTGATCAATAATGATTTGAAAAATCAATTTGAGAAAATCAACAACAGGCTCAAGAGATAGTTTCTTAATGAGAGCATCAAATATGTTATCTGCAGGCTCAACATCCTTACCATCATTAGTGACTACGTATAGAGGGTTTCTCTTTGTTTTATCAGTACTCATAGGAAGTCCTTCTTCCACTGCGTAATACGAGTGGTAATCTCATCAAATTGTCCTCTTAGAGGAGAGAATTCTTTTGAATTAAATTCATAAACACTCTTTCTTTCGGCCAACGATCTCACTAAGTGGGCACGGTTATAGAAAGGTTTTGAAATAAATACATCGCCATACTCGCTAGATAAACGTTCTTGAATATCCTGGAGGTCTTCATCTTCTTGGCGTCTTCTTGCATCCACAAGATTTGGAATATGAGCGAGTACTTCAGGTACTTGCGTAATTCCCATGTCTTCAATATTTTCTAGTGTTTCATAGAAATGGCCAAGACCTTTTTTACTGAATTCATCTGGTCTAAAAGGTACAAGAAGCCCATTGGCCGCACAAATAATATTAACGACCAATAGCCCAAGCGTTGGTGGGCCATCAATAACAATATAATCGTATTCATCAAGTAGATTATTCTTTTGAATGAATTTCTTAAGAATCGTTTGTCTAGGAATAGAGATCCCTGCAATGGTCAACTCAAATCCCGATAATTCCTGTCCGGAAGGAATTAAATCAACCTTACTTCCTTGAAAAATAACATCATGAAGAAGAACAGGTGTATGAAGGGCCTTAAGTTCTCGAATACTATTGATAAGGAGGTGGTGGATATTATAGGGAGACGCCTGTGTGTCCTCTTCATCGTAACCACACAATAAAGAGAGATTCGCTTGAGGGTCCATATCTAGGCATAGAACTCTATGTCCTTTATCGGCCAGACCGTGAGCGATGTTAAAGGCCATAGTTGTTTTACCAACGCCTCCTTTTTGATTAAGGAAGGCGAGCACTTTACCATTGGCCTCATCTTTATTTTTTTCTATTTCTTTATCTTTATTAAAAAAACGCCCCACACTCATCTCCTGAAATAATGAGAACTTATTAATATATTAGTTATAGGCCTTAAGCCTTAGAAAAACCACTTACGACAAAGCCTAAATCTTCGATACATGACTTAATGGCCATAGGAGAAGTTCCTTCTTCCACTTCGGTGAGAACCTCACCACTTTCAATGTTGACACTCACTGATTTTAGACCTTCAAGACTATTTAAGCCATTTTCAATCTTTGCTACACATGATCCACAGTGAATGCCTTCTACGTTGAACTTATTTGATTTCATTTGTCTAACCTCCATATATTTAATTGAGACTCTTATCTTGTCTATAAGGGAGTTTATCTCGAATAGAACAATACGGATAGCCTCACAATATCGGTCACTTACGCCTCACTTCAAAAAAGTGCATACGTTCTGAACATGGAATGTAAAAAGGTAACGACGACTACAACCCCTTGCGTTATTTAGGTATTATCTAACAAACCTCATCAACAACGGAGCGATCAAGTGAACGTTAAAACACTCGGAATCGTATTGGGAATGACAGCAATTATTCCTCAAGCGGTTATGGCAAAAGCATACAATTATCCTGCACATAAGAATGTAGCTGATAATAATTATTCAAATACGGGATTTGCTATGGGCGCACAGCCAAAGCGTTTCCAAACTAAAGCTGAGCTAACGGTGGGGACAACAATTATGGCCCATGATCGTTATCAAAGAATATATACGAAATCAGGTGATGACTATAAGTATGTCACCATGATTGCTAGACTTGATCGAATTAAAGTTCTCGACCTCAATGAGCAAGATGATAATCCTTATATTAAGGTTGAGATTGAAAGCTCAGTTGATCGTCGCTTAAACGGTAAAACATACTACACAAGAATCCCTGGTCTTTCTGAATACGAAGACAATAAGAATTTTGATGCCGATGTTTATATGGTTCAAAATATTGCGACCGAAAAGCTTCGTGTTTATCAAAGAGTCTGTAAAGACTTCTCTTGTCCACCAAAGATGATTTTTGAAACAGACTTTGCTGCTGGTTATAAAAAAGGTGATCCGACTTTCAAATATAATACACACGTAGGAAGTTATAGAATTTTTGAATGGGAAAAATTCTATCAAGATAGAGGAACTGGTGGTCACTACCCTTCATGGTATGATCCAACTTACCCAGCACCTCCATCAGATGATGATTCTTGGTCAAAGTGGTTTGATAAAGACGTAATGCCCTGGGAATACTGTACGACTGAAGATGGTGAACAAGTATGTAGCCATAAAGGTATGATGAGAGGAGCTTTTGGTTGGTATACGGCCTTAGTAGAGCCTCATTATGGAACAGGTCAATGGACTCACGGAACAATTGGTTGGGCAAAAAGCTCACAAGAAAACTTGGCCCGTGCAAAAGGTGAAGACTTTCTTGGAAAGATTGCCAATATAGTAACTTCTCTAAGAAGTTCAGGTTGTTCAAGAGTAAGTAACCCTTCTGTTGCTTTCTTACGTCACCTTCTACCTCCAGGTACACCAGTGATTAAGATCTATGCACTTGAAGAGTACCAAGATCAAGCCTCGATGGAGAGAAACTACAATGTAGGTTCAACTTCAGTATGGGACTTTATCCTTACTAAAGATGGTGTTCGTGAAGTAAATGAAGAGGCCACATCTGCTCATAAGAACTATGTTGAGCAAAGAGGTCTAGATACAATGGATAATATCCTTGAAGAAGGATCATATGAGTTCAAAATCTATCCCACTGTTGTTCAGTATCAGTACAAGCACAGCAGCTCAGGTGAAGGTTATAGAAGGACTCGTGGTTGTGTTGAAGATGCAGTTGATAACTACATGAAGCCTTGGATGACTGATGATGAAGATCGTAAATACTACGACATCAACAGTGAAGATAAGATCTCTAGTCGTCAATGTAATGTTTATAAAATCGACGCTCAGAAGTTCACAGGACGTTTCTACCCTGACACTGGACTCATCGAAGGTTACGCTCACCCACAAGTGGAAGACGTAATTAGAGGTGGATTTAGATCAGAGAACTGGCCTGACTTCTTCGAAGCAAAGAGATACTAGAAAAAAGCTTAACGGGCGTCTTTATAAAAGGCGCCTTTTTTTTGTATAGATTGTGTATGAGAAATATGACCATCGTGCTTACTTCTGAGAGTTAGCATAATAAAGAAAAGTCCTAATAGTATAAAAGCTGCTCTCATGAATGAATTCTACCTTTCCTTGCTCTTGATGATTTTAACGTTATTCTAATAACCTAAATCAAAGTGGCAAGATATTATTCAGAATCCTTAAGATATTTTTGCAACTCCATTAAGTTCTTAAACTTTTGATGATTCGATTTAAGGGGATAATTTCCTTGAATGAGAAAAGTCTTCATTTGTAAATCAACAAGGTAATCAGAATCCTTGTCACCCACCATGGCACATCGACTAAGATCAAGATCATGAACAGCTGCGGCCTTCAGCGCCATCCCACTGCCAGGTTTTCTTAAGTAAGACTCTCTCTTATAGGTCTCACTCTCCCCTTTGGGATGATAAGGACAGTAGTACCACTCATCAATTCGAGCTTCACTCTTTTCAAGATCTTCTTGCATCCACTCATGAATATTATGAACATCACTCTCCGTATAATAACCTCGTCCTATCCCTGACTGATTGGTAAGGACGATAACAAAATCATACTGGTCTTGTAGATACTGGATGAATTCAACAATTCCTGTAACAAAAGTTACATCTTCAACTTTATAAACATAGGCTTGGTCTTGATTGATAATTCCATCCCGATCAAGAAAGAAAGCTGAATTTTGACCTTGAGAAGTAATAGGTAGCTCGGAATGAATCTCTTTTGAAATTTCTGAATGGTTATGAGTATGAATAAGAGGTTTTCGTATTTTTTGATCTAATTTGATATCGTATTCAAAAAGAACTGTTTCTTTAACACTTGAATCTAGCTGACTACAGCGCTTAAGCCAAAACGGGAGATCCCAATTTTCATCTATGACAAGATCTTCGTACGCCCATAAATATCCACAGATTTTATTATCTGGCTTTGGCCCAATCATTTCACAAAGTTTTTCAAGGAGTGATTCACTCTCACTCATTAAAATAAGATTGTTTAATTGTTTTGAATAATTAAAACTCATGAGTGGCCTTAGTAGAGAGTTCTCTTCTATTAAAACAAAATAGCGTCATTAATTCTATAGATTTTTGTGAGACTTAACAGAGCAATTAACTTTTAATCCGCTGACAATAAAAGTATTCATAGGCTTTACTCTAATTTGCAGTGTTTTAGAGCCTAGAGCTAATTCAAAACTACTGATTCCCTCTTTAAGTTCGGGCCATTTAAGATGATCAAGCGATTGATAAAACTCATCACGATTAAAGAATTCAAAATGATCAAGAAGATAGCGCTCTCCTTTTATACCACGATGAAAACAAGTTAATTGAGATATATCCTTGCTACCTAAACCGACCAAAGGCAAGAGACACAAAGAGAACTTCTCTCGATCTTCATCCCAAAGATGTCCTAGAGATTCATAGAGTTTAAGGATGATTCTTTGGTAGTGGCCATGAAGAAGAGGACGTAAGTCTTCTGAGAGCTGACCAGGAAGAACCGGTAACCCTCTTTCTTGCCAACGTTGATCAAACTGAGTTTTAGACTGAATCGATTCATCTTCCCTTTCAAGATCGGCCCACTGATAACACTCAGAGCGCATCTGAGCAAAGCTTTGATCCAAATAATCATTGAGGTCTTTTTGCAAAGAGTGAGAGCTTGAAAAAATAGAGAAATACTTCTCAATAAATGAGCGTATTCCACCAGATTTAGTATTGACGAAAGCGCCAGACTTACACAGCTTAAGGCTTAATCCCTTAATGTTTTGTTCATTATCTATGAAGACTAGATCTGATTCTTTTAAATCATTTCCAAGTGAGAAGCTTGAGGCCCATTTACCAAGAAGATGAGTCTGAAGTGGGGTGAAGTGAGTAAAGAAGCTCGTATTTTCTTTTAAAAAGTCCGCAGCCTTTTGGGCCAATAAAGGTAATTGCAAGTAAAGCTCTTGATCGTGTTCAAGCAAATAGCTCTGATAGCGATTAAAGTCTTGATGAACCTTACCCTCATCTAATGATGTGAAGTGTTGTAAAAAAGTGCTCTCATGGTCGTAAGAGCGTGCAAGTAAAGACGCGAGTAAGAACTCAAAGATATTACCTTTAAGCTCATTAAGAAGTGCTTCTCGTTGGGCAGTTCCTTCTAATGTACTCCAATCTTTCAACTTTTCTTACTCCACGTAATAATGAATCATTACTATCTTTATTCTTGGCAAAGTCAGCCTAGGTGTTTAGACTAACTCAAAACATAATAGATGAGAATAATTGATTAATGAAGATTGGTTTTCTCATGTGGAGCATTAAAGGGACTTATGCAGGATTTTCCCTCTGTATTTCAGTCAATTAGGGACTTAGAAAAAGTTCAAATCGACGGCCTCCTCAGTTTAGCAAGCAAGTTCAAAGGATTTGCTCACGACTGGCAAGGGCTTCCTATCCCGTTCATTAAGCGTCCTATTATTGCCACCAGTTTCCTTGAAAATTCAACTCGTACTAAACATTCTTTTGCCATGGCGATCAAGAATTTAGGTGCAACTTATATAGATTTCAATGCAGATACGTCGAGCCTTAAAAAAGGAGAAAGTTTAGAGGAAACTCTAAAGACACTTCACTCTCAAGGAGTTGACCTTTGTATTATCAGAACCAGTGTTGGACATGAATTTGAAAAATTCGTAGAGAATCCACCCATTAAAATTATTAATGGAGGAGATGGAACTCATCAGCATCCCACTCAGGCCCTTCTTGATCTCTTTACCATGCAAGAAATCGGACTCGATCTTCAGGGAAAAACCATTGCGATCATTGGAGATAATATCCACTCCCGCGTAGGTCATAGTTTAATTGATCTTCTTCCTCAATATGGCGCAAAGATTATTCTGTGTGGGCCAAAAGAGTGCTTACCTAGTGAAAGTGAAGTCAATAACCCTCATGTTACTCTCTCCTATGATGTAGAAGAGACGATTATGAATAGTGATTTACTCTATTTATTAAGAATTCAAAAAGAACGCCATCAAGGTGAGACGACTTCTTATTATGAAAGCTATCCTGAGAAATTCGGCATTAGTGTTGAGCGCTTAAAGAAACTAGGAAAAGTGCTCCCCGTCTTTCATCCAGGACCAGCCAATGTTGGAGTAGAAATAAGTGAAGATCTAATGTCATCACCTTATTATTTTGGTTACGAACAAGTACACAATAGCATTTTTATGAGAATGGCCATTATTCAGGCCGTTCTACAAAATGCTGATAAAAAATTAGGAATTCAATTTGCAGGTAGAACGATTCAAGACCTCAAGTAATTCTCATTTCAATATATTGAGTTTTCACAAACTCAGTGTTTCTATTTTTTCAATTCAACAAATTAATATTTATATCAAGCAAGAGTACGGGGTAATTCATGTCGAGCGCATTTAATAAGTCTATCAAGAAAACGAAGGTTTACTTACACTTTGAAAACGGAAAGTCATTTTCAGCTTGGTGTAATCTTCCTGAAAACCACAAAACTCTATCCACTGGCATCTGGGGAGAAGCGGCTTTTACAACTGGAATGAGTGGTTATCAAGAAACCATGACTGATCCCTCGTTTCTAGGCCAACATATCATCTTTTCCACTTCTCATATTGGGAATTATGAAAGTTGTGACGAGGCCCTTCAAAGTAAGAAGTGTCATGCCACCGCGCTGATTGCACGAAATTTTTCTCCCAACCAGTTTTTGAATAAAATTCATGAAGATCAGGAAATCCCTCTCATTCATGGGCTTGATACAAGAGCATTAGTTCGCTTCTTAACTGATGGTGAATGTTCTCATAAATCAGTCGTCACGCTCAATGAGAAAGGACCCTCTGCTTCAGAGTTTGAATCAGCAACTCTTCATTGTGCCGATCTAAGTCGAGTCAGCCAAAAAGAAAATCAGACTCTCTTGGCCGGAGACAATCCGATTGTCTTTGTTAACTATGGTGCGAAGCAATCTATTATAAATAATTTCTTAGATATGCGTCTTCCTCTAGTGAGCGTTCCTTACCATACAAGTGCTGAAGAAATTAAGGCCCTCAATCCAAGAATGATCTTCTTAAGTAATGGTCCAGGTGATCCAAGAAATCTAACCCAGGAAATAGAAGAAGTTAAAAAGATGCTTGCTCTGGGAATCCCTATGAGAGGAATCTGTCTTGGTCACCAATTACTGACTCTCGCTCTTGGAGCGAAAATTAATCGACTGCCTTTTGGACAGCGTGGAGTTAATCATCCTTGCTTAGAGCATGAAAGTGGTGAAATCCTCATTACTTCTCAAAATCATGGCTATGCTACAGACGATGAATCTTTTCAGGCCATTCTAAATAATAATCTTCTGGGTAAAGAACTCTTTGTTAGTTACAGAAGTCTCTTTGATCATTCTATCGAGGGTCTTGCCACGACTGATCACTTCTTAAGGGCCGTACAATTTCACCCTGAAGCCAATCCTGGACCTGCAGATGCTCATAAGTTCTTCGTCGAAATTGAAAACTATTTAAAAGACGGTGCTCCTTCAGTTGTTGAGACTCAGAAGTTAGAACCCCTGGTTGATCTTAACCAAAAAATTGAAAAAGAAATTCCTTATAATAAAATACTACTTATCGGCTCAGGTCCGATTAAAATTGGTCAAGCCTCTGAATTTGACTACTCAGGTACACAGGCTTGTAAATCACTTAAAGAAATAGGGATTGATGTCGTTCTCTTAAATTCAAATCCCGCAACGATTATGACCGATGCGGATATGGCCTATAGAACTTATATAGAGCCTATTACTAAAGAAACGATTAAAAAGATCATTGAAAAAGAAAATGTCGATGCAGTTCTTTCCACCATGGGAGGACAGACGGCCCTTAATATGTGTATCGAATTAGAAGAAGATGGTTGGCTTTCGGCCCATGATGTAGACCTTCTTGGTGCACGAGTCGACACGATTCAAAAAACTGAGGATCGTGACCTCTTTGCAGCGGAACTTGCCACATTAGGGTATCAAACAGGAAAGCGATACCATGCGGCCAATCCTGCAGAGGCCCTTATGATGGCCAATTCAAAGGTAGGTTTTCCACTTATTATTCGCCGAGACTTTGCTCTTGGTGGAAAAGGGGCCGCCCTAGTTCATAATGAAGCTGATCTCAAAGAAGTCTTTGAGACTACCGACATCAAGTTCCCTATAACTATGGAAAAATCCCTTCTTGGTTGGAAAGAAGTCGAGCTTGAAGTGATGGTGGATAAAGAAAAAAATGGAGTGATCATCTGCTCTATTGAAAACGTAGACCCTTGTGGAATTCATACAGGTGATTCCATCACTGTCGCTCCGGCCCAGACAATTAGTGATCGTTGCTATCAACAAATGAGAACGATCTCTCTCACTGTCGCCAAGCACATGGGAGTTGTGGCCGGTGGGGCCAACGTACAATTTGCGATTAATCCTCATGATGAAAATGATATCGTGGTCATTGAAATGAACCCAAGAGTATCGCGTTCTTCGGCCCTAGCTTCTAAAGCGACAGGTTACCCTATTGCTAAAATCTCGGCCCTTTTGGCCGTAGGCTACAGCCTTAAAGAAATCTTAAATGATATTACTAAAGCTTCACCCGTGGCCTTTGAGCCAAGTCTTGATTATGTTGCGGTGAAAATTCCAATTTTTCCCTTTAGTAAATTCCCTACCAGCTCTCAGATCCTCGGACCTCAGATGCGCAGTGTGGGAGAAGTACTAAGTCTTGGAAGCTCGTTTAATGAAGCTTTTCTCAAGGCCCTTCGCTCTCTTGAGATTGGTCTTGAAATACCGACTCTCTCTCAATTAAAGAATACACCGATCAAACTAGATCGCCCATACATAGAAGAGCGCTTAAAGCACCCTTACCTACTAGGACTTCTGTCCTGTCTTGAAGGTCTTCGTCTGGGAATGAGTGTAGAAGAAGTATCTGATATCACCAAAGTCACTCCCTGGTTTCTAGAACAAATCGAGATGATCAAAGATCTTGAAGAAGAAATTGAAGCTCAACCGGAAAAGCTTTTTCATAAAGAACAATTCCTAGAAGCAAAACTTATGGGATTGAGTGATAAGTACCTGGCCCTTCTTACCAATAAAGGTCAAAAAGAAATCCTTCAATTTAGATTTGATCACGGAATCTTTCCTGTCTATAAAGCAGTAGATACTTGCTCGGGTGAATTTAAGGCGCAAACACCTTACTTCTACTCAACCTACATGATCGAAAACGAAGCCCATGCCTTCCCAGAAGGCACCAAGGCCGTAACGATAATGGGTTCAGGTCCTAATCGTATTGGACAAGGAATTGAGTTTGATTACTCGTGTGTAAAGGCCTGCCAACGCTTAAGAGAAAAAGGCATTAAGGCCGTGATGATCAATTCAAACCCTGAGACGGTTTCAACGGATTATGATTCTTCTGACAGACTCTACCTCTCTCCTCTTTTTTCCGAAGATCTCTTTGATATCTTCATGAATGAAAACCCTTATGGAATTATTGCTAGCTTCTCGGGTCAAACAGGAATTGGAGTTCGAGAGCATATTGAAAAATCATTTAGAAATGAATTCAGAACCTTCAACTTCTTGGGACCAGGTCTTGATGTTCTTGAGCAAACGGAAGATAGAAAGCTCTTCTCGATGGCCACTAAAAAAGTGGATCTCACTCACACAAAGTCTAAAGAAGTTAGTGGTTATAAGAATCTTATCAATGCCATGACGGAAATTGGTATGCCCGTCATCATTCGACCCAGTTATGTTATTGGTGGGGAATCTATGTATATCTTCTATTCTCATGAAGATATTAACGAGCTACCTGAAAGCTACAGAGAACAATTGAAAGATTCTGGAACTATTTTCCAAATTGAAAACTATATTGAAGATGCTCTTGAATATGATGTTGATCTTATACGTGACGTAAAAGGTAATTGTGTCTTTACTGTCTGTGAACATATTGAACACGCTGGAGTTCACTCGGAGGACTCGGCAATGATTTCTCCGCCCGTTGGTCTCACCCGCGCCATGTATGACAAGATGAAAGAAATCTCAGAAAAACTCGCTGAACTTCTCAATGTTGTAGGTCCCATTAATTTTCAATACGCCGTTAAAGAAGGAATGATCTATTGTATCGAAGCGAACCCTCGAGGTTCAAGAACTCTTCCTTTTCTTTCTAAGGCCTATAATATTGGACTTCCTCAAATAGCTACGGATGCTATGCTTGGAGAAGAAATTGAACCATGGCACAGACCTCATAATTCTCACTTTGCTGTTAAGCAATCCACTTTCCCCTTTGATCGTTTTCTAAAAGACAATATCATCCTAGGTCCCAAGATGAGATCAACTGGTGAGACGATGGGACTTGATAGTGATAAAGAAAAGGCCATTATGAAGTCTTATCTTGGAAACTATCCTAAACTCAATGAAGTAGGAACGATCATGCTCTCCATTGCTGATCGTAATAAAGAAGTGCTTCTTCCTTATTTGAAAACGCTTAAGCAACTTGGTTACAACTTTGTCGCGACCCCTGGAACTTGTGAGTATATCTTGCGCCAAGGTGTGCAGTGTAGTGAAGTCGCAAAACTTATGGATGATACAGAAGAAAATATTGTAGAGGCCCTCAAAGATGACCAAATCAAGATGGTCTTTAACACGCCCAAGAATACAGGTGAATCTAAATCAGATGGTGAAGTGATTCGTAACCATGCTATTGCTTATGGAATCCCCTGCTTTACCCGTAAAGAAAATATCAAGGCCGTCATGGAGGCCATCATTGGTACTCGCTCATATGGAAATGGAGAGCTTTCTCCTCTAAGTCTGCAAGACTCTCATATTGAAGGAGGACTTCTCTAATGATTGCTTCGCAAAAAACGATGGTCGCCCTTGATAATATGACCAAGACCCAAACTTATGAATTCTTAGAATCTCTGCCTGAAGAGCTTCCTTGGATCAAAGTGGGTCTTGAACAGTATCTCGCCCATGGCAAACCATTAATAAGAGATATATACGAGAAGTTTGGAAAGAGAATCTTCCTTGATCTTAAGCTACACGATATTCCTAATACAGTGGCCAAGGCACTGGGTAGCTTAAGTAATCTGCCGATAGAGTTTATTACCGTTCACTTATCAGGCGGAGAACAAATGCTTAAGGCCTGTCAGGTCGTAAGAAATGAAAAGATGGATCACGTAAATATTCTAGGTGTGAGCTATCTGACGAGTCTTGATGAACACGATATGTCCCAAATTTGGGGGATCACTGATCCCAAGCGTGCCTTCACAGATCTCTTTAATCTCGCACTAAAAACTCAAACGCAAGGAATCGTCTCTTCGGCCCACGAGCTTGAAATCGTCAAAGAGTGCGAATGGAAATCGGGTAATTCACTCATTAAAGTGTGTCCTGGAATTCGCTTTAAAGATGAAATTGAAAGTGGAGAGACATCTGATCAAAAGCGCGTTCTTGATCCTGAAGCGGCCTTTAGTGCAGGGGCCAGTTATCTGGTGATGGGAAGAAGTCTTACTCAGGCCAAAGATCTCAATACCCGTGTGGATCAACTGAAATCAATGGTTATTGACTAGATAGTTTCACCATTAATTCACGCCACTTTAAGATTTTAGATCTTAACCCTTTTACTTGCTGCGTATCTGCAAGATTGAAGACTTTCGCCATAAGCTTACTGACTTCAATTCTCCACAGAGTGTGATCAGATTCTTCAATCCAATAAGAAAGTACGGCCTTCAGCTCTTCCTGGGCACTCTCCTTACTCTCATCTTGTATCTTCTCTAGTCCACTTAAGATTCTTTGATTAAGACGACCTTCATAGGCCAATTGATAGCTTGGTGGAATATAGAGTCTAAAAATAGTTCTCTTTATAATCTTATTTTGATCAGCACTTAGTTCATCAAAGAGGTGCTCAAAGTTTCCTTGCCAAGAATAGAGAAGATCTTCCATGAGGGCCTCTTTAGGAATTTCTTTTAAATCTCTCCACTGCTGTAGTCTTCGATCCAGTAGTGTTCGTGTCCGATCGACTTGGGATTCATTCATTTGAGTAAGAATAGGAATAATATCAAGGCCAAGCTTACTGGCCGTATCTATATAGAGTTTACGAATTTTCAAAATCCATTTATCCATCTCTTCTGGAGTAAATTTTGACTTATCTAATTCTAGCGCTCTTATGCGATCATCCATTTGGGCAAGTAGTCCAATATACTCTGGAAGCATAACAGATCGATGCCAGCTCACATAATCTTTGAGGGTTGTTTTGAGCTTATCTTGTTGTTCAGAATAGAGCTTAAATACTTCTAAAATTTTTCTCTTAATCAGCCAATCCGCATGATTATAGGCGTAGCTTCTATAATTAAATTGGGAAAGGAAGATCACAAAAATGATCACAATAGAGGTAAATATAAGAAGTGGTTTTTTTAAGCTCATGCAAGAGATATTGCCCTAGTGCATTGAAGCTGACAATCAAATCTTACAGTTCCCAGTAACCATCTTCTAGAGAGTCTTCTCGCTCTGGTAGTCCTTTGGTCAGACGGGGTGAGTTTTGATTTAACACCTCAAAACTGGCCCTATTGGCATACTTGGCCACTTGATGAAGGGATGAATAGGTTAAGAATTTATCCATATGCTTAGGCCCGTTAGGGACCCTTGAGCGATGATAGTCATTGGCACTAATATCATGAAGTAATGCACTCAGTGCAGCATCACCAGCTCCATTGGTATTTTCAATCTTACCAGGGCCACCCATAAATGGATTTATATGAGTGTAAACCTTTATAGGCTTTGCGCAGTCTTTCTTAAGCATGGCGCGAGAATATTCATAAAGATTATATTCTGAAATAGATTTAGAATGAATATTATCCTTTGTTTCTCTTAGTTGATCTTCATCACTATGAGCACCGAGATAGAGTCCACTTTTTCCAACGGTTAAGAGCACCATATCACAAAGGTCTAAGCACTTCTCTAGGGCCAAAAGTGGATCTGCTTCATCTACGAGGAGTTCCATTTCTTGTTCATTCCCGGCAACAAGAGCGACATATTCACTAATAAACTCTTTTAAAAATTCTTTTTGATCTTTAACGACCATTCCGGTCCCCAGAGAGAGTACCACAGGAATATCATTTTCTTTGGCCACTTTAACGGCCTTAAGAGTTGCCTTATACATGGGAGATACACGATCTCGAAAGAGATAACTTGAGATCAATAAAGAAGAAGCACCCATCACAACGGTATCTGGAATAAAGTCTTCCGAGAGCTCATTCATGATTCCCTTGCCGATCACAAAAGTACGCTCCTTATCAGGTGTAATAAAACACATCGCACGGGCCATTGGACCCTTACAAGGTTTAAGATAAGTTAAATCCACATGACTATTGGTAGTACAAATATATTTGTAGGCATAATCACCTACAGTTATATTTTCATTGATGGCCCCTAAGGCCACGCAAGTATCATCAGAAAGTACGGCATAGTTATGAAGTGTATTTCCAGTACTACCGCCTGCAAACTCTCCTTTAATGGAATCACTGGCCTTGGCTTCTCGATAAATTTTCTCGACGACAGATTCTGCTGCTATCTGACTCTCGCCTTTAACAAAGCCATGCTTGAGTAAATAATCATCCTCTACATGAATTTCGATATCCACAATAAGCTGATCAATACCAACGACGTAGACATACTGATCAGAGAGATCTCTTTCTAAAGGAGTTCTCGACTCTTCACTAACGGGAAAGTAATGCTTTGATTTTCGTTTTCCGGGAAATCTCACTGTAGCGAACTCCTATTCCATAATAATACTGCCAGTATCTTCACTGGTATCTATGCCACTATCTTTGGCCTTTTGTAGATAGAAATTTATACGGGCTTCGTCTGATTGAAAAGAATCTTGTTGGTCGACAAACTCTTCTCTTTTTAGCCTCAAAGATTCGGCTTTGGCCTCTTCTTCTATTTTACGTTGTAATTTTTCATTTTGTGACTCTTTGAGATGGGAGAGATCGTTAGAAAAGGAACTCCCAAAACGATCATAAGCATAGTCATAAAGTGGACTTAGATAAACGCGATCATTCTTACCACGTTCTAGAAACTGAATCATCTCTCTTAAGAATTGACGAGAATCTTTCTTATGGGAAAGCCCCGCATAAAGGTAAGTAAAACCTGTAGGGCTCAGTTTTTCAGGATAAGAGAGCTTCTTATAAGAACTATAAAGAGAAATTGAACTGTCAGGGTGACCTGGTTTGAAACTGAGAGTCTTTAAGAATTTTTGACGATAGCGCTCAGCTGCAAAATCTTCAAGACGAGTCCTTATCATTAAGCGATAGACTCTACTCTCATGCAGAACAAAGATGAGCTCTTCTCTAAAGGCCTTAGGATGACCTTTCTTTGTCTCCCTATCTGTAACTTCAGCAATGCCAAAATCTTTTTCTTCCCAGTAATGAATCGACTCCGAATCCTTGGGAAAGAATCGCTCTCGAGACTTCAGTATAAAGAGATCATAGACCATATGGGCCATTGGAATTTCAAAAGGATTCCATAGACTACCAAATTTAGGATTAGCGTACTTTTTGGAATCATATTTCTTTAGAAATAAATCAATCCAAGGGCCAGATAGGCCATTCATCGTTATACGATTCTTAAATAAAGGAAGTTCAAATATTTTGTAGTCATGAAAGTCTAATGAAAACTCTTCAGAAGGCTTGATCAAAACGGTATTTAATTCTTCTTTCTTGTAATCTAAAATTTTAAAACCAAAATAGTAATCTCCGGCTTCTCTTTCAATAGTAGGAACTAATAGAAACTGGGGATGTTTTATAGGAAAGGGCATTACAAAATTATCAAAGTGAAGATTCTCCCACAATCTTGCTTCTTCAGAAGCGACTCCATCCATTTTCTTAAACTCATAGCGACTCCCCTCATAGTAATGAGGTGGTAATTTTCGAAGTTCTAAGAACTTACTACTAACTCCATTAGTAAGCGCCTCATGATAGAAGTCATAAGGAAGACTCAATAATAATTGATAACTCCCTATAAGTAGGAGTAGAAAAATTAGAGGAAGTAGCTTTTTCATTACCTTACCTTTCGGAGATTATTTTCGAAATTTTAGGGAGATAGAGAACTTTTTATAATAGTTTATGAAGTTTGTCAGATTTAGACTTAAGTTTTATTCCCAACAGATCGATAAGTTACTAGGTTATTTACCAAAGGCTTAATGAATGTTTTCAACGAGAAGTAGAATACTATTGATCATCTCCATCTTCATCACTCAATTCCTATTGAGTTCATGTGATGCCGCCAGAACGACTCGAACTTCAAGCAATGGAAGTACGAGCAGCAGTATCTATAATTATGATGATAGTAGCACTTCTGGAAGTTTATTAAATGGTAGTAGCAGTAGTGATGATGACGATGATGACGACGATGATGACATCTCCGCTTCTCTATCTATCCCAGATGGAGCCAGTCATTGTGATTGGTCAGATGATGATACAGATAACTATGAAATGGGTGGGGCTCACTTTGCCGATGATGAAATCACGGCGACTTCTGGTGCCTATACTCTATGTCAGCACCAAAGCTCTGATACAACGGTATATTTCCAAATTAAGAATCCCATTGATGATGAACAAATTTGTCTTATTCCGACATATCACTCAGGATCAAATTCCACTTATCTAGGAGAGCCTAGATGTTTCTATGCTTCAAGAAGTGATAAAATCTATACGATAACTCTTTATAAGAATCGTACAGGGTTTTCTAACTATGCTGTAACGGGTGTCATGATGATGAGAGATAAGTCTTATTTCTATACATCTCCCTACCCCACTAATTACAAAATTTTCTCTGTAGACGCTTATCTCTACTGCGCTAATTACTTAGCGGCTTATGGTAGTGATGCCTACTGCACGGCCTTTGCGGCAGCAGGTCACTACGTCTATCATCAATTCTAAGGAAATTTTATTCTAACTTCTTAAGTTTCCACTTATGAGCTCACCTTTTTGGTAGAGCTTATACATTTCTCCATCAACGGAGGGAAAACTTAGAATAGGATAGAGAGCATCTGTATTGAGATCGGCGCCCTCTTTAACTCTTGAACAAATAATGAAGTAGTAGAAACTCACACCTTCACGATCATGGGCCTTAATATAGGTATAAATAGTATCCCCTTCATCATCGAGATGACGATAAATTTCATCTGGGGCCATCATTGTTTTATCAAAGTAGTCTTCATAGAGCATAAAGCTCTCAATAGGAATGTCGGCCGGACTTCTCTCTTCAATAAGGAGCGCCAAATAGTGCGACTTCTTATTTTCAAGTAACATCATCACGTGCTCATCTATCTCTATACTCTCCACAGGTGCTTCGGTGGAAGAAATTTGATCATAGAAAGGAGTCATATCTTCTACCAATTCTCCCCAACGATAGTTTTCAAGCAGTTTAGCACTCTTTGTCGCTGAAGCTGAGATGATAAAAGAAGGACCATAGTCGTAAGTAAAACACAGACACATTAAGTGAAATTCACCATATTTCTTGTCCGTAAAAGAGCGAATAAAACTATAAACTGGTGAACCACCAACATCTTCTTGAACCCATATTTCATGAGGTTTCTTCAAAAGCTTATCCATAAAAGCAGGTCGTCCAACCACTTCTAATACATCTTCTTCAAGCAAATCATTACTGCCTCGCCACTTCTTCTCTTCTTGTTCAAAGTATTCCACTAGAGGCGAATAGAAATTTTCTATACAGGGCTCTGAACAAAAACCCAAAGTACTATCACTCTCCACAAAGAGAAGATCATCTGTGCCGGGCACTATTTTTTTACACTGACAACAAAACTGTATCGAACTAAAGAAAGACAAGTAGGCTCCAAATTTTAAAGATTAATTCCCATTTTAACATAGAGTGAATTTCCATAAAGTCCATCGAGGTTCCACAATTTTGCCCCTAGTAATTTATCATTTTGTAGGCGTCTTGAAGAAAAGTGAGCCCCTAGACTTAAATCTACCAAGGGAGAGATACCTAAAATAAGTTTAGGAGAAATAACACTCACTTTTGTTTTTTCCTCTAACTTGTAGGTCGTATTTTCAGTTGAACGACCAATCGAATAAGAGTTGGCCTCTACCATAAAGCGAATATCTGGTGAGACAACCCATCCCAAACTGGCCGAAAGCTTAGAAATATTTCCAATCGATAATTCTGTTTCGTCCGAATCCCCTGTTATCGTCATTTGATAACCCAGTCCTAGGGCAAAATTATAGAAACGCTTGGCCGTCGTGACTCCAAACATTTTATCTGTTCTTTGAGTAGCAAAGTCTGAGTCGCTTTGACCAATACGTGCACCGGCCAAAAGGTCTATGTGAGCAGCTTCTTGAGCCGCACCAAATTCGAGCCAATTAAAACCTAGCATCACTTCAGGGTTTCCCGATTGCAGACCAGTATTCTCGGAAGTACTTATATTGCCAAGATCATCAGAGAGCTTTCCTTGCGAATAACTAGCATCGAGAAAAATATTATAAGGAGTTTCAAAGTGAGTGCTGATACCCACACTTGAGACGTTTCCAGAATATTGGCCCACTTTAACGTCGTTATTTTGATAATTAAGGGCAGCACTGAAGAAGCCACTTCGAGCGCGTCCAGAACTTTGAGATCGACTTGATAGAGATGTTGTAGAACTTGATTGTGTACTTGGGGCTTTTCTCGCTCTCTTAGCACCACTATTTTTGGGAGTGAAACTACGGGTCTCAGTATAATCCACAAGAGCAAGTGAAGCCGTGCTGTAGAAGAGGCCGGATAAGAGGAGTAAAGATTTAAGGGATTGAGGGTAATTGCAGGTTTTTAATTTCGTCATGATCTTCCTGATCTTCCTGAGCATAAATAAGTTGATAAAAAAGCGCACTTCCAAGAGCGCAAAGATATTGTACCTTTTTGAACCATTTTTTTCTAGTCATGAAGTATTTCCGACAATTCCCCTTGGGGATACATCGTAAGATGTTGATAATACTTAATTATTAAAATCGGAAAAACATACCCTATCGCCACAACCTATAATCACGTTTTAAGATTTTACTTAGGTAGGAGAAGGCCATCAATCAGGAGGATATGTTGGAGTTTTACCATCGCAATGATCGTTCAATAAAGTCACTAGTTCAACTCGCCAAACATGGGTATTACCCGTTATTTGATAATCTTATAGATGGTCTCGTCGGACTGCCCAATCATAAGAAGTTAACTGGAAATGAAAAATCTAAGGCCAAGACGCTCTTCAAGAGATTGTGTGAGCACAGAACACTTGAGCGCCAAAGAACCGTACTATCGGCCATGCATATTGAAGACCAAGAACTCTTTCTTAGGGCCTTCTTTAAAATGGTAGAAACTGAGATCCTAGATGCAGGTCCGGCCATCCACTGAGAGTGTTCAATGATGAGAAAAGGATTCCTTACTTTATCCATTCTACTTTTAAGTACAGCGTGCTTTGCCGAGTATCGCGTTTATCAGTATGTCATTAAAGCAAGAAGTCCTTTTTCTATTAATCAAAAAGGCTATATGGTGACTTCCACCCTAGATCCACAGAGCTACTTGTCCTATCACGGAGGTCCCTCAACACTGAAACTAGATCTCATTAGATCATGGATGTGTAGAGGAAATACTTCAAAGCAAGAGTATTGTGAATCCCCTCACTCTAAAATGAAAAGAGAGCTCTCCTCAACTGATAAGAAATTAACAAACGAGGGCGTGTGAAACTCGACAAATCACAGCTTCAACAAAATAGACAACACTTACAAAAGCTTGTGAACTCACAACGTAATCAAATTGCCGCGAGAGAAACTGAAATTGATAATCTTCGAAACTTCTATGATGAAAAAATGGATGGCGAGAAGCTTCACAATGAAAAAGAGCTTCTTGATGTCCAAGATAGAAGTCAGGCCAAACTGGCGCAAGCGACTTCCATGCAGGAAGAAAAACTTAATAACTTAAAGAAAAATCTAGAAGAAACGCAATTAAAACTCTCCAAAGAGCGTGATAATCTAACAGAAGAGCATCAAAGTAAGATTGAAAATATTCATCGCGACTTTGATACCAAAGCAAGAAATGTATTTGATCGATCTCATCAAGAGATGCAAGAGGTTAACTTTCAAGTTAATAATCAAGTTAAAAAGGCCAAATCAGATACCGAGCTCTCTGTTCAAAAGATCCAAAATCAAAGTCGTGCCGAAATTGATAAGGCCCAATACGAAGCATCCATGAAAGTCTCAGAGTCTCAAAGCGGACAAGCTCGCTCTATGAGGGATGTAGAGAACCGATATCGTCTTGTCATGAAAGAAAACGAAGATATGCACAAGAATAAAGTTGCCGAAGAAACTTTTAAAAATCAGATGGAATTTAAAACCAGACAACAGATCTATCAAGATAAGAATACGGCCCTTGAAAAACACTATCAAGATTTACTCGTTAGTGAAAAGAAGGCCTTTGAGCAAAAGTATGCAACGGCCGTAGAACAGCATCAGGGTATTCTTAAAGAACTTGAAAATAAATTGAATAAGCAAATGATGGATACACTCAATCAAAACTCAGTTGAAAAAGAATCCATTGCGATTAAAGCGGAAGATCCATTCTACACCTTACAAACCATGGATAATCAAGTTCGTGAAGATGACAAATTCTACTATCTCGATATTCCTACTGCTGAGCACGAAAAAGATAATTATGTCGTCACTGCGCACAAGAGAAAGATTAAAATTATCTTTAGTAGAAGTTCTAGCGAGCGCGTTGATGGAGATCAGGGCTCTGTCCAAGCTTCCAGACGATCAGAGAGCTTAACAAAAGAGTTTAAAGTCGATAAAATCCTAGATTCTAAAAAGATAGAAACTGCTTTCAATGATGGTATACTTACCTATAAAATTGCTAAAGCATAAGCTCTCTTTCTCAATGAATCGCTAGGAAAACTTATTCATGAAAAGACCTACTATCGTTCACTTCTTGGCCATTATGACAGAGGAAAACCTCAATATAAAGGCCTCCCTAACCGTAAAAGATAATATCATTGCGCAATCTGGCCCTAAGAGTTTGGCCGGCGGTATTGCTAAAGAGATTGCTAAAGAAATACCAACCCCCAGTTTTCCGATTCAGGCCTATAAACTCCTTACCGGTAACTCCTTTAAGGTCAGAATTATTGGTTTTAATTCTCAACAAGTTGTTGTCTTTAAGAAAACATTCGATTCCGATAAGTTTGGCTACTTCAATTTAAAAATCCCTTTAAACGATGAAAGGGCCCAAATAACAGCGCTACAAGTCTATGAAGTGAGCAGTGAAGCGGGCCTTGAGCTGCATATGGGAACCTTTATTCCTCTGTCCATATCCAATCCCAAGAAAATTATTATCTGTGACTTTGATAAGACATTGGTCGATACGAAATATAGCACCACCTCTGAAGTCTATCGCTCTCTCACAAAGCCATTGGCCTACTTTCCTACCATTACTAATAGTGTAGATGTTTTAAAATCTTATATAAATGAGGGCTATCATCCTTTTATTCTCTCCGCATCTCCTCACTTCTATGAAGAGGCCATGCGTGACTGGCTCTATCAAAATCAAATCTATACAGCAGGTATATTTCTCAAAGACTATAGACGCCTCTTTAGTTTGCTTGAGCTTGATCTGACTCCCAAGGACTTGAAGATTCAAGGACTATATAAGCTTAACCACTTACTCGATATACTCATGCTTACGGGCATTCCAGAAAAGCTTGTCTTAATGGGTGATAACTTTGAGTCTGATCCCGTTATATATTTGAGTCTAGCTTCTCTATTAAATGGTCATCAGGATCCATGGCAGCTGTGGAATTATCTTCGTAAAATAGATGCTTTTCAAATGAATAAGAAGCAAAACTCTATCTTACTAAATAAAGTCTATCAGATTCACAATCAACTCACGCAGTGGAAGAAGACCCATCAAGAAGAAGTGGATATCAAAATCTATATTCGAAAGAAAGTAAATGAGACAAAGCTTGAAGTCCCCGAAGTGCTCACTTCTTTGCTACCTCTCGTTGAATTATACAGTGGTCCCTCTCAGATAAAGAAGGAACTGCCCGCTAAAGAAAACTCACTGACCTAGGCCATCAGAAGTTCTGGCGCAAAGAGTAGGATATGGCCAATAGCAAAGAGAAGTCCCATGCGGTGGAATTTCTCTACTTGTTCGAGTGAAGAGCGCTTCGCCATTAACTTAGAAATCGGAAGATTTGTTATCTTAAAGCCAATCACTTCTAGATAAATACGAAATGCGGCCAGGAACATTAATCCTATCAAGACTTCTTGAGAAGGATTTATTAAACTATTTAACATATCGACCTCGCATTATTGGAGTAAAACACTTGGGAAAACTAGAGACGCCTCCCTTCTTAAAACTTGTCGGAGATAGCACTGAAAACTTCTATCAACTCGGTCTTAAAGATCGAAACCGGCATAAAAATCTGCTCAATCATGCTCTAGGAGTGATTTCAACTCCATGGAAACCACTGAATCAAGGTGTTCAAGAAACACTTAAGACCCTTATTATTCCGGCCCTTGAAAAACATCCCGAATATAAGAAGAAGATATCGGCCTATGCCGAAGGCCTGGGCGAGTCGCCTCAAACCCTCGCTATGGCCTATGCTATTCCAGAGCTTATGTGCTTTATGAATAAGTGGATGCCTGGTATCCCTATTGGACTTATGGGCTGTAGTTCCACCTTTACCTGGGATAGTAAGAGAGATGCCTTAGTGCATGGAAGAATTCTAGACTTTCCCTTTCATGGATCATTTGATCGGCAAGAGCGGGCCGTTCTCAGCCATCTAGATAGAGGCCCTAAGATGCTCAGTTTTCACTCTGCAGGCTTTGGCTTTCCTTGCATTACCACTATGACGGATAATGGCGTCTCCTTTGCTCTTCATCAAAAATTTGGCTCTACCTTTAATCCTAAAGGAACTCCTATTTTTGAAATCGTTTATCAAATGCTTCAAAATTGTAGCAATAAGAATGAAGTGATTCGTTTTCTCAAGAAGCAGCAATCCATCACGACATGGGGCTTTTATATGGGCTTTAAAAATGGAGATATCCTCTCTTTAGAGCTAGATGGAGCGCAGCTGCACTACCACGAATATCAAGCCACACCTGATAAGATTCTCTATTTTTGTAATGAGCGTGAGCGAGCGAAACTCAATAGCCCCAATGTCATTCCCTATAGTTTCTATTCTCAAAATAAAATGCGTAAGCTTTGCTTTCAAAACAAAATGAAAGAATTCAAAATGAACCACTTAAAAGAATATACAACGGAGCATATTATTCGGCTTATGGGTCGGGCCCATGAACAAGTCAAGGTCGCACCTAAGGATTGGCTAGCTGACCCACTCACCCCTTCATCTTTACAAACAGTGGCCATGTTGCCCGGAATAGATGAAGCCTATACCCTGCCAGGTCTTGCTCCCAAGTTCTTCAATCAAGAGGTTATTCAATATAAAGATAGTTTCCAAAGAGCCCAACAAAAGGTCATATCTTTTAAAGGTAAGTCCAATAGTCCAACTTATCAAAAAGGTCTCTATCATATGATGCAGGCCCAAGTGGCCTTGGATTTAAAAGATAAGCACAATCCCTATCATCACATTCAATTGGCCATCGAATACTTAGAAGGCTTTCCCATTCAAAAAGTGGCCTTATTTTATTTCTATGTTCTTCAATATATGAATGAAACTCATAAGAAGTCTCTCTCACAAATCTAT
Organism: Bacteriovoracaceae bacterium; assembly: GCA_048266825.1. GTDB lineage: Bacteria > Bdellovibrionota > Bacteriovoracia > Bacteriovoracales > Bacteriovoracaceae. The sequence continues at coordinate 129,005 of JBLWYP010000008.1, forward strand.
CATCTCTTTAAAGGCCTAGAAGGTCAGCTATCTCCTTACCTAGAAGATCAAAGAAAGCTCTTTATTTTTAGAATCAATAAAGTCCTAGAGCGCGATATAGAAATCCGTCGCAATGATATCGAATCCGATGCATTGAAGAATATCTATCATTTTGAAAATAAATTACCCCAGATAATTTTACACAAAATGACCCGTTCATTAATGGTTCCAAGAATTGATCTCTACGACATTCTCTATCCCTATGTGAAATAGGCCACGCTGGCATATATAAAGAAAAAAACACATATTTCTGGCAGAAGTCTCTGAGATCATTAAGGTTCAAAAAATTATATTTAACCTCTAACTCATTAAATTTACTTCAATCCCTATGCTCTTTTCAATTAAGAGTTTGTCCTCAAATTTAAAGAGATATAATAGACTTATTCACTCAAGTTTATTTAATTTTTACCGATAAGGTGTAGAACAAAATAAAAATGGAAATGATAATGAATCCTATGCGGAGCTTTAAACATTCAATAACTTTTAAAGTAACGCTTTCTCTTTTTTGTACCTTTTTCTTTTCTATCTCAAACTTTGAAATTCAGGCCAATAGTGGACAAGAACAGGAATATGATGCCCTTCTTATGACAGAGCACACGGTTGTTTCTTTGTGTGGAGAACTTAATTACAAAAGACAGGGACGAAATTGCATCGAGGCACCAAACCTAAAACAATGCTTAGAACTTAATGAGAGAGACCCTCTCTTTATCTATCAACAAACAACCAGCTATAGCTGTGTTAACACCAGCTATTCGGCCGGAGTAGAGATTATCAAAGATAAGCTTGAGCAATCTCAACAAAGCGGAGGTTGTTTGGCCGGAAACTTTCGTCGCTATTATAATGAAGTTGTTCAAAGTAGTGAATTTAACAGTCTCTCTGCTAAGTTCGAAGAAAACTTAGGTCTTCCCCTTAAGCTTAATTATGGAATCGATACAAAAGATGGTCTCTTTAACCTTCAGATGGATACATCCGAAATTGAAGGAACCCAAATAGATATGATCAATATTAGTATCGGAAATTTTAGTGAAAGTGGTCATTGCCAAAAGATTTCATCGCGAGAAATCATGGCAAAAATTACAGATGAATATAATCGCCTGAGCCTTAAAGTGGCCCATGAAGATTATGACTACTATGGTGATCAGCCTATGAGTGCCAAAGTCTTTGATGCTTCTCGCTTTGGAGATAAAGTTATGCCGGCCCAGAATAAACGAGCGACGGCCTCTACTAGTGAGAGTGAATCAACTCTTAGTCACTGATTACTTTTTTCTACTTTCAACATCTCCTGAATACTTGTTAACGTATTTTCCATCCCTAGAAAACTCGCCTGCAACGCTGAAATTTTCGCGGCATTTTCTTCAATTTGATCCAAGAGTTTATCTTTATCGGAAGCATTAATATTTTGACCATCTGTGGCCTGGGATTCCGTTTTACTATTGGCACGACCTAGGGCGCTGACCTGGGCCTTAAGGGTAGTCAATGAAGCTTCAAGATTTTGTATCTTTGCCAAGATATTTTTATCACCTGTAGAGAATTTTTGATCAAGAGACGTACTTACCTTAGAGATATTGGACTGTATTTTTGATAAATAGTCTTCAATGTGTCCAATACGTTGATACTTACTCATACTTTCATTCTTAGTTGATTCGTAATCAAGGTTTTGAGAAAAGGCGTTGGTGCAAACGAAAGTGCAAAAAACAAGAAAGTAACTCCATTTATTCATAAGACATCCTTTTCAAATCTAAATCCATTCTTCATAAGTTTACCTCATATACCTTGCTCATCAAAGCATATGGCCATAATCTAGGATAAATCAATATTTTATAGAGCAATAAAGAGGTATAAATCTGATGACTTCATTACTCAAAATTCTGATGACATTCTCTATACTGTCTAACTTCCTCTATGCTCAAGAAATGCCCGATAATACAATTGCCCCAGAGTCTTCTTTTAAGGTGTGCCCAACCTGTTTCTCCAACTTCAAAGCTCAAGAAAATATCGCTTTTCCTACAACCCAAATAGAAAATAAGAAATGGGATACTCAAAGTGTTCTTATTATTCAAGACGGTCAGATTGTATATGAGCGCTATAATAAGCATACATCTCAAAATGACCCCCAAAGACTGTGGTCTATGAGTAAGTCTATATCCTCACTTTTGATCGGTATTCGTAGTTATCAAAATAAAATAAAGCTTGATCAAAGGTTGCCCCACTTCTTTTCTTATCTTGAAAACCAACCTTTCAAAAGAAATATCACTATCAAAAATCTTCTGCGTATGACCTCTGGAATTGAGTGGCAAGAGGTATATGAAACAAACCCACTAAATAGTGATGTCATTAAAATGCTCTATTTAGAAGAAAATAAGAATATGGCCAGTTACGTTCTCTCTACAGGACAACGCTATCGTCCTGGTAAATACTTTTACTATTCTAGTGGGGAAACCAATCTACTCATGGGGGCTTTGAAAAAGACTTTCTCTTCTCTAGAAGAATACCAAGAATTCCCATGGCAACACCTCTTTCATCCTTTAGATATCCAAACAGCAAGTTGGGAGACTGATCAATCAGGAACTTTTGTGGGATCGTCCTATCTTTTTATGAGTGCTCGTGACTTATCCAAAATTGGTCAGCTTGTGCTTAATAAAGGTATCTACAAAGAAGCGAGACTACTTTCACAAGAATACCTCGACCTCTCCTTCACCCCCAGCAGTGCTTCTTGTACAACAAAACTAGCCCCCAATGCCCCGGCCTATAGCTATGGTCTAGGATGGTGGCTAAATTCTCCTTGCATGGAAAGAAAACAGAATCCGAAGGCCTTTGAGCAACTTCCTGATGATTTAATTATGGCCTTAGGTCACCATGGACAAACCATGGCCATATTCCCTTCCCACAATGCTGTGGCCATTCGTTTTGGAGCAGATAAGTCTCAAGCTTTTCCTCGAGGCCAGTGGTTTGAAGAAGTCTATAAAGGACTCTCCAAGCAACGCTTACGAGAGGGCGCTCTATGAAGAAGCTATCTTTAGGAATTTACCTCTTTATCACCCTTCTCCTTAGCTCATGTAAGCCTCATTTTTTAAAGATTATTCCTTCTTCCTTTGTTAAAGAATATTGTTCATGCCTCTTTGTTGAGAAGAAGGGAAATGAGCATTGCGAAGCCTACGCAACTCAAATGATTAAAGTGGATAGCTTTCAAATCAATCAAGAAACAAAAACCATTAAGGCCCAGGCCTTTGGTTTTGAATCAACGTCACGTTTGAGATCAAAGCGCTTGGGATGTTCACTGCCTTAAATCACGCTATAAGATATCGAGTTTTTTCTTATTAAGATCATGAACTCTTCGAGGCTCCATCTGACGATGAACTTCTTCATCCATAGCGCTTCTCTCGAGATTAGAATCGTGATGATCGGTATAATTCTCATCACATTGTGAGCGCAGTTCTTTGTCTGATTCCTCAATATGAGTATAGTAGGGATGCTGAAAAGGATAGTGTCTAACTTGGTAGACTTTGAGATTAAAGGCCATACCCAAGGATAGGATATGACCAAGATTATCGAAAATTCAAGCACTTAGGATTTAGAAGTGCTTAATTTCTAACGAAGGATCGCCCAGTAAATGGTACCAAACTAAATTTTCTTTACTGGCTTCAATATCTGAATACGTTTTAATCAGGTGAGTTTGACCATACATAATATGAGCAAATAGGCTTTGTCCGTTCTTGCTACCTACACTTTCACCAATGCCTACGGCCATAATGGCAGGCGGATCCCAGGAAACATCCACGCTCCCCCCAAAGTACGAAAGAGCACCAACCGGTGCACCAGAAACAGTGCTGGTCATAAAACTCTCCCCTAAGCGACCTTCATCATTGAAGCGTCCATTTTGACAGGCAACATCTATGATCACAGGTTTTACTTTACCAGGAATAAGAGAGGACACATCACTGGATTGGTATTGATCTTGATGAATAGAAGGCCAACTCACTCCAGAGCCGTGCCCAATATAATTAATCCAGTAGAGTCCATCATTAAAGGTATCGTTAATATTTTGAACGTTACTATTCGTATTTTTTTGAAAGTAGTAAGTGCTTCTCATACCAAGATTAGATTCTAAAGGGGCAAGCATCAAATGAACATAATCTTCATCTGATGGATTTACCCCTTCATTGGATGCAATCCCCATGGTCTTCTTCATTCCAGAATTATCTTCCCAGCTTTCTTCTACGTATTCTCTTAGCTTCTCAATTTGCACGAGAACTTCATCGTTACTTTGCCCCGTTAATCGCCCATAGAAAACTTCAGGGAAGTAGTCTGCTTGATCTTGAGTTTCATCCATATAGAAATAAGGATAATCAGTAGGAGTTTCCCAAGACATCGATGTTTCGCGATAGAAAGTGGGAACACTATTTTCACTTCCCACAATCACTGCATATTGATACTGATTTTCTTGATACTTACTTCTGATAAAGTCTCTTAATTCTTCAGCACTCGATGCTTCATCTTCATAAATAAAGAGATCAACATCAAAACCTGCAGTTTCTTTAAAACGTTTAAACTCTTGGGCCGAAGACTCAAGGGCCTTAGCACTAATCACGAGGAATTTCTTATTGGCCTCCTTAAAATCTAAGCTGGCCAGTTGCACTGGAGAACGATCTTTACTCTCAATGGCCATTTTTAAAGAGGGATAAACCTCTAGCCCCTCTTGGGTTTGCCTTGCTCCATAAATATAGATTTTGGTTAAGGCCCGCCCTCTATAAGTTCCCAGAGACTCTAAGTGATAGAGACCATCTTCTGAATTATAGTAATTACCATTCACGGTATAATTAATGGGCGTCGATTTATCACAACGACATGGTTTTGTAGCCGCAACCTGAGCATAGAGACCTTTAAAGAGCTTAGGCGCAAGACTTTTGAATTGAATCAAAAGATTGCTCTTGGGCTGGTCGACGATAAAACTATAATAAGGAAGAGAGGCTTTGCCTGCGTCATCAGTCATTTCAAAATTAGAGAAGTTTAGGCTTTCCACATCATCAATAAAATCATTAGAAAATTGAGATTTCTCACCTTCAAAACTTCCAATATAAGATTCAATATTGATTCGAGAGCCGTGTGGGTTATCCACACTCACTTTATTTTCAACATTTCGTCCTTCATTTACTAAATAAGTTTTGGCGTAGAGATTACTAAAGACCATAGTACTGCTTAAGAGCAGTAAAATTCTGAGCGCAGGCATATTTATTCCTTTTTATGGGTGATAAATCCCTATCGGCCAGTTACGCACCTATACCTTACTTCACGATGGCCAATGCTGCTTAACGGAAAAATAGGCCATTAAAACTCAAAGAAAACAAAAACATGACTGACAAAAAAAGACGGCCATGCTATTTATGAGCCCACATCAACAAAACTGCAAAATCTACCTTTAGGAGAGAGCACCTATGAATTTAAAAAGCGATAACGCTTATGCACGCATCCTTTTTTATTCCCTCTTTGCATTAGTCATTGGACTCTTTCCCTCTTGTCAAAATAATGCTCCTCTAGGTACACGAGACAATCCTGTTAAGCTCTACTTCACCCCTTCTGTAGATGCCGACACTATTGCTTCTAATTCTCATGAATTCCTACAATTCCTTGAAAAGGAAACAGGTCTCTACTTTAAGACTGGAATCCCCACTAATTATGTGGCCGTTGTAGAGGCGTTTGGTTCAAAGAGGGCCGATATTGGAGTGATGAATTCTTTTGGTTATCTTATGGCCAATGAAAAGTATGGCGCTTCGGCCAAGCTTCGTGTTCTTCGCTATGGACATGACTACTATCAAGGACAAATCATTGCCCGTACCGATAGTGATATTAATAGCGTAAAAGACCTTGATGAAAAGAAAATGGCCTTTGTTGATCCTTCTTCAACATCTGGTTATATGTTTCCTCTTAAAATGATGAAAGAAGCGGGCGTTGCGGCCAGTAATATGACTTTTGCCAATAAGCACGACAATGTTGTGATCATGATTTATCAGGGTCAAGTTCATGCGGGAGCCACTTACTACTCTGCCCCAGATGCCAATGGAAAAATTCGTGATGCCAGAGCAAGAGTTAAGACTCAATTTCCAGATGTAGAAGATAAAATCAAGATTGTCGCTATTACTGATAAAATTCCAAATGATCCCTTTGTCTTTAGAAAAGATCTTCCTCAAGAAATCACTTCTAAGTTTATTAATGCCGTTAAGAAATTCATAGCGACTCCTAAGGGAAAAGAAATCTTTCAAAAGATCTACTCTGTTGAAGGTGTCGTCTCTACTTCAGACCAAGACTATGATTCATTGAGACAGATGGTGAAGGCCATTAACTTAGATACTTCAGAACTCGTTAGATAATAAAAAACAAAAACCCCGTAAGAAGCGCGCTTATTGGCACGGTCCCTACGGGGTAACTTTATTAAACAATCATAAATGATTATTGAAGTAGTGCTTCTTGTGCAAGACAATCTTCAAGGGCCTCTACAAGCTCAGCATTTTCAGAAATAACTGTCGCCGAATTTGATCCCCCTCTTGAATAACATCCTCCATTTGTGTGAATACCGATGATCTTTCCATCAGACTCACGAATAATAGTTGATCCGCTATTTCCACCCATTGTATCAGCAACATGATAAAGGGCCGATCCACGAATACTCGTGATTTCCCCTGTATGCGTTTGTTGAGCAAGGTTTCTTTCAGGATCTGAGCGATCTAGCCCATAACCTGTAATACGGATAATGTCGCCGTTTTGAGGCTTTTGAAAGTTTACATCATAGTAACCTTGAACATCTCCTGCATATTTTCCTGTAATTTGATTAGGAAGAATTCTAAGCACGGCCCAGTCGTTACCAATCCCTTCATACTTATAAACGGTATTTAACTTATCTACAGGATAAATATCTTCATCTCCTGGATGTTGAATATTTCCATCAATGCTGGCCGGAGTGTTAAACTCTGCGAAACCAAATGTTCCAGAACAATGCCCTGCAGAAATCGCACAAGACTTTCCAATCATAGTAACGGTACAGCCACCACTATCAGACATAGTTCCTAGAAGACGACCAATTTTTGTCATATCTGAAGGTACTCTATCATCGGTACCACAAATTGATTTTTCTACCGCTGCAAAATTAGTTACGCATAAGAGTGCCGCTATTATCGTAACAGAAACCTTATTTAGGCCCTTAAACATACTTCCTCCCTGAAGGTTTGTTTCTACCTTGAATATTTTTGTTAGAACTAGAATAAGAATATTAGGGTTGTGTGGCGACTGACATTTCCTAACTGTCATTTAAAGCTAGAAAATTCAAAAATTTGACTCAATAAATAACGCACCTACTATAGATATACCTTCCGAATAATTGAGTTTTCTTGTCCATAATTATAGACAAATAAAGGGTCCTCTTTTAGGATGGGCACCAAATCAAATGTAAGAATTCTTAACAAAATAAGAATAAAAATAGCTCTGTGTTTCATAGCGAAATAATAGGTAGCTACAACGATTATTAGGATCTCTAGTTATGAGTCAAACCATCCTGGAAGTGGATAAATTAAACAAGGTCTACCCCAACGGAACCCATGCCTTAAAAGGGGTTAGCTTCAACGTTAAAAAAGGTGAGTTCTTAGTCGTCATTGGTCTCTCAGGTTCAGGTAAATCAACCCTGCTTCGCTGTATCAACCGTCTCCATGAACCCACTACAGGAAACCTTCTCTTTGAAGGTAATGACATTACCAATATCAAAGGTAAGCCGCTTAGAATTCTAAGATCTAGAATTGGAATGATTTTTCAACATTTCAATCTGATTCCAAGAAAGACGGTTATGACAAACGTTCTTACGGGAACTCTTTCTCGTACCGGCGTTATCAAATCAATTCTTGGTACTTTTTCTCAAGAAGATAAGAAGAAGGCCCTTGAGCTCATTGATCTTGTTGGTCTAAAAGGTAAAGAAAATAGACGTGCTGATAACCTCTCTGGTGGTCAGCAACAAAGAGTTGCTATTGCGCGCGCGCTTATGCAAAACCCTTCTATTCTATTGGCCGATGAACCTGTGGCCTCTCTTGATCCGGCCACCAGTCACTCAGTTATGCAGTATCTAAGAAAAGTAAATGAAGAGCTAGGGGTTACCATTGTTTGTAACCTGCACTTTCTCTCTCTTGTACGTGAATATGCCACGGCCGTTATCGCTCTAAAAGATGGAAACTTAATCTATGAAGGTGGACCAAGTGACATCGACGAGAATTGGTTTCAAACCATTTATGGTGAAGACGCCGTAGAAGTAACAATTGATTAAATACCATTGGGAATTATATGAGTAACTCTGAAGCTGTAGCATTAAATCAAGATAAAGGCGCCATCAAACAAATGAAGCGCGTAGTATCCGCCGTCGCCATGGACCTCTTTCTATGGGCCTATACTCTGCTTGTTGGGTATAAAATTATTTATCAAAAAATCATCGCTGACATGAGATATGCTGAATTCTCTTGGAATCAGCCGATCTATGCACTGGCCATTGGGGCACTTGTCGCTCTTGCCCTTTTCTTTACTAAGTTCTCTATTGGACGTGCCACACAAGGTCTATATGAAGAGGATGACAATAAAGCGCTAACTTCTCAGCCCTTCATGTTTCTAGGGTACTTCATTATCCTCATTACTTTTATTGCGGGTTTAAATATTTCACAAGTAAGTATGAGAGAGTTCTTATCAGAAGCCGGTCTTCTTGGGGCCCAAAGAATTTTCACCGCACTTTTACATCCGAACTTTGGTATTATCGAGCCTGCCATTTTTGCGGCCATTGAAACCATTTACATGGCCTTCATCGCCACAATCATAGCTCTGCCCTTTGCTTTTCTCTTTGGCTTCATGGCCGCGAGAAACTTAATGTCGGCTTCTCCTGTGCTCTTTGCTATTTATAATCTGACAAGATTCTTACTCAATATTACTCGTTCTATTGAGCCACTTGTATGGGCGATTATCTTCTCGGTATGGGTTGGTATTGGACCCTTTGCAGGGATGTTGGCCCTTTGCCTTCACTCGGTATCTTCATTGGCGAAACTCTACTCTGAGCAAATTGAAAATATTAGCGAAGGACCCATTGAGGCCATGACAGCAACAGGTGCCCACCCTATTCAAATCATCTGGTTTGGAGTTGTTCCGCAAATTATCCTCCCCTACCTTTCTTTCACTATTTATCGTTGGGATATCAATGTGAGAATGGCAACGGTTATTGGTCTTGTTGGAGGCGGTGGTATTGGTACCATGCTTATGCAATATCAAGGACTCGCCAAATGGAATGAAGTAGGAATGCTCGCCATTACAATTGCGGCCATCGTTTGGGTAATGGATTGGTCTTCTTCTCGAATTCGTGAATCTATAAAATAAGAATGCAAGTATCCTCACTCACTGTTGGGCTCTTACTTCTATTTATTATACAAGTAATAGTCCAATGGCTTACCAAGCGTAAGAAAGAGAATCAAAAGAAATAACTTAAGGCTTTAGCGCCACATAGTCATGAGAAGTATGACCTGCAACCTTCTCTTGGCATTTCTTTTGACAAATACGAGGGGAACTCCCCAAATCATTCCATTTTTCTGCCAGTGATTTCATCGCCTCTCCTTCAATAATATCTTCTAAATTATGATAATACAGAGAAAACTCACGACGACTTTGAATATCAAAATCATTATCTTTAGAGAAAATAGAAAGCCAACAACAAGGCGTATAAAGACCTTCTGCTGAAATATAGTGGCGCTGCGAACTGATACACTTAGGGTTTAATTTTGTTTCAAAAGATACGGGTGTATCTGATTCATTTTTAATTTTCTTTTCTGGAGCGATCTCTCCTCTTTCTCTTCGAATATTTGAGGCCAAGGAGGATTGAACGTACTCTAGAGAAGGCATTAGAGGATCCTCTTCTTCACCAAATTGATGATAAAACAGAGAGCTCTTCACAAGCTTAAACTTATCGACTCCCAGCTCCTTTGAAAGGGACTGAGCTTGTTCTATTTGATGTTCATTATGAGCAAATACAATATACTTCCAAAATGTTCTCACTTTTCCACAAGAGGCCTTAAGGCCTGTCATGATATCTTCCCATCGCGCATTTTCACGATACAAATGATTCGTATCTTCAAGTCCATCAATGGAGAAAGAGAGAATATCCTTAGGACCCAGAATAGAAACAACTTCTTCCCACCATGCCTGAGAGCGGCCAGAGCCATTGGTTTCAATGTAGATTCGCATATCAAAAGACTTGAGATAGCGAAGCACCTCAACAAACTCACCATGATAAATGGGATCACCATAATTACCACTGAGATCAGCAAGAAAGTCTTTATTAAAAATAGAGGTAGGAATCCTCTTTTTAATGAGATCTAGAGGCAGATCTTTTTGAACAAAAGTTCCTTTATCTAAAACTCGCGCACAACGAGAACACTTAAGTGCGCATTTTGAAGTCAGTTCAAAATTTAGATAATTTATATCTTCATATCTATAATAGTTCACCGTTTCATTATAACTTTTTTTTATCTGAGCACCAACTAAGAATCACTCTCATCGAGATGACTTAATAATTCACAGTCTGAGGATCGTGGATACCATTGAATAAGATTATCTAAATCAGAGTAGAAGCAGTGTTTAATCTCCATGCCTTTTAAATCGTCACCATGATAGTCCAGAAGCATTTGATAGGTTGCTAGGGCCACTTTCATAATGGGTCGTTTTTGCTTGAGATGATTACGAATCGCCAATTGCGTTTTGACTCTATCTAAGGGAAAGAAGTCAGGGTCTTCAAGAAGACGATAGTGTTGATCTCCCTTTAAGCGAATAAAGATATTAAATTCATCATAGGGAAATTTCTCACTATAGGAATACATGGTTGTCGTCGAAAAAGGCCAGTAGTGATGATAAGTTAAAACACTTAAGCTTGAACCCAAGAATACAAAGAGGGCCACGCAAAGATTCACAAGAGAAAATCGAGCTTTAGAAGGGAGGCCTTCATTGAAGTCCATGGACTTTTTGCCCAGCAGGTAGCGTATATCTTTGAGAAGGCCAAACCAAGGAAAGAGGAAGACATAAATAATTTTGAAAGTACTAAAATGAACCGTCATCGCAAAATCTACACTTAAGTGAAAAATAAGAAAAAAGATAGCAAAGAGTGTTCTTGAAGGTTTATATAAGAGAGGGATAATCGCTGATAACTGCAGCATCACTCCTGAAATTTTTAAGAATTTCTCAAGGCCTGCGAGAGTCAGTAATTCTTTGCCCAAGGGAGCTTGATTGTAAACCAGCGCCATAGAAAGATCTTCAGTAGAGTAATACCCTAATCCTCCTAAGCGAACCTTTTGTATTCCAGAACAAAAGTAAAAGAAGAAGACCAGACTGGTAATAAGATTAAGTCCCCATATATTCTTAGAATCCTCAACTTGTCCGATAAGATTAAAGCGACGATCAAGGGAGAAGGTGCGCGAAGCTTCACAAAAACACAGCACAAAGAGAATGACGCAAACAAGAGTTGTGGAATCATAAATAGTACCAAAATTATTGGGCATTCCAATAACGATTAAGGCGCTTAAGAAGGCCACAACTGAACTTAGGCGAAAAAAGAGTCCCAGAGCACAAAATAAAAGAGAGACAACGAAAACACCTACTGTCGTATAAGAACAAAGAAGAGAGAGTCCCTCCAGGGAGAAGTATTGAAAGAAGCTCACAGGCTTCCACAGTGGCCCCTGAAGCTTTCCCATATATATAAATCGAATGAAGTACTGATCAGATAAGTAGTAATAGAGGAGAAATCCATAGAAAAGAATTCTACCAATGCTTAAGTCTAGTGCGTTACGACCAGTTAAGAAGTAGTTCTCGTATGCTTTTTTAATCGCCTGCACTTGATCTACCTCCTCGGTCCATAATAAAGACGTATACGCTTAATCAGAGTTGAATACTCTAGTTTGTAAATAGTTTCTATTCTGACTATAATAAAGTCTATGGGAAATAACCAAAAATGCGCCAATAGCAAATTTTGCATTGTGCCCTTTATTCATCTTTCCACTTCCCCACTGGGAAGTCTGAGACCTTGTTGTTTCTCATCTCAGTATAAAGTATCTAATGAAAAGGGCCAAGCTTTCAATCTTGGAAGAGACCCCCTTCAAAAGATATGGACGAGTGCGAGTTATCAAAATATTAGAGATCAATTTATTAAAAATACTCCCCCTAAAGAATGTCAGGCCTGCTTTGATGAAGAGGCCATGGGAAAGAAATCAAAACGAATCAAAGAGAATGAAACTTATAAGCACTTAAAAGATGAAGTTATTTTGGCCCATACCCAAGAGCACATGAAATCATCAGGACCCAAAACTCTTGATTTGCGACTGGGTAATCTTTGTAATCTTAAGTGCCTCTCCTGTAATCCCATTTTTAGCTCTCCCATTGAAAAAGAAATGAGAACCAAGTGGCCGAAGAGCTACTTTGAAAAAGAAAGCTATGAACATGTTGACTATGACAATAGTTGGTTTGAATCAGAACTCTTTCAAAACAATATAGAGAGCATCATTGATGATCTCGAATTTATCTATGTATCAGGGGGCGAGCCCACTATTAATGCGGCCCTCATTAGATTTATGAAGATGGCCGTCTCTCGTAAGAGATCCCATCAGCAAGAGCTGCGCTTTAATACTAATTTAATGAGTTATCAAGAGGAGTTCTATGGACTTCTGCCTCACTTTAAAAAAGTCGATATCTCCATAAGTTTAGATGCTATAGGTGATGATCTCTATCTCATACGCTATCCGCTTCAATTTGATATCATCAAAAGAAATATAGAAAAACTTCTGAAAATTGAAGGCCAAATCGAAATCACGTTTAATTGTACGACTTCACTTTTAAATATCTTTAGCCTCAAAGACTTTTATCTCTGGATCAAAGAACTCTCTACAAAGTATAAGCGCTACTTTCATGTCTCCATTGATTTGGTCCATGAGCCTACTTATCTATCTCTTCGCTATCTTCATCCTGATTTAAAAAAAGAGGCCATTCAAGAAATTGAAGATATCGTAAAAGAAGTACGCCTTAAAGAAGCGGCCAAGAATGATCTGCTCTCCTTAATTGAACTCATTAATCTAGAGCCTGCTGATGATTATATCCATCAGCTTGGTAAGAGGGCCCAATTCATGGAAACCATGAATAAGATGAGAAATTTGAATATAGAAACATTAAAAGGGATGAGCATTGAGTAATAAAGAATCTTCCACATTTTGTATCATGCCCTTTATTCATATATCGGCAAAAACCTCAGGGGCCCTTCGCCTTTGTTGTGAATCCCCAGACTCAGATGTCAAACCAAGAGAAGTTCTAGGGCTTAGAGAAAATCAGATTCAAGACGTATGGAATAATTCCTTCTATCAAGATGTACGAAAGAAAATGCTCTCGGATACGCCACTTTCGAGTTGTGAAGTTTGCTATAAGAAAGAGAGAAAAGGCGTCACTTCAAGAAGAATGGAATACAATCAAGCATGGGAAGAACGATTGGGAACGAAGGACTATCAAGCTTTAATTCATGAAGCCAATGACAATTCAGGATGCCTTCAATCTACACCACGCTACCTTGATCTTCGCCTTGGTAGTTTATGTAATTTAAAATGCAGAATGTGCAATAGCCTAACCAGCACCAGTTTTGCTAAAGAATGGGAAGATCTGCAAGAATATACTGGTCCCGTATCCCCTGAATACTTTCCCCAAGAACAGAACTTTCTTAAGTATTCTAAGAAACTGAGTCCTTGGTATGAAAGTCCAAGTTTTTGGCAAGAACTCGAGTCCTTAGCACCAAAGCTTAAGAGGATCTACCTCACAGGAGGAGAGCCTCTACTGATCAAGAACAATCTTAAACTCCTAAAAAAGCTTCTCGAATCTGGAAATAACCAAGTCGAAATCACGATCAACACCAATTTAACTCAATTAAGTGAAGAGTTCTTAGAAACGTTTGAGCAATTTGAACACTCTACTCTTTCTTTGAGTATTGATGGCGTAGGAAAGACAAATAATTATATTCGCTATCCTTCGCGTTGGGAGGATCTTGAAACCAATCTCTTAAGAGTGGCCAAGCGTAGGATACGACTTGATCTCACCTTTACGCTACAGGCCTACAACTTCTTTACCTTAATTCCATTTTTAGAGTGGTTGAATCACAACCTCATGGAGAAATTAGACTATATAGACTGGAATATTTTAGAAGGACCTCATTACTTATCCTATATTATTTTAGATTACTCCAAACGCTTAGAATACGTAGAAGAACTTAAGCGCTACCTAGACTCATCTGAGACAGCTTTAAATAAGAAAATATATAATAAACTAAGAGATAAATTCCCTCTCTTTGTGACCAGAATGGCCATCACCCACGAAGACAAACTGCATAAACAAAACCAAAAGCTCTTTCTTCGCTATACGGCCCTACTTGATCAACACCGAAAGCAAAAGCTCTGGGAAGAAATTCCTCAACTGAGCTACTTACAAGATGAACTTGCAGCTCTGGCCCAGCAACAAGACCAAAGGAACGAATCATAATGACTCAAGAAAAATATTTTTGCACACTCCCATGGCTCATGATGGCCGTTAGAAATAACGGCGATATGCGTGTCTGCTGTCAGGCCAATACGGCCCAATCAAGAGGACTCTACCGTAAAGAGGATGGTGTTCCCTACAATGTTGAAAAAGAGCCTATGGCCCAAGCAAGAAACTCAGCACTGGCCAAAGAGCTGCGCAAGAGTATGCTCGAAGGTCAGCCGCATGAAGCCTGTATTCGTTGCGATAAAGAAGAAGAAAATAAAATTCGCTCGCGCCGCATTTTTGAAGTGGACAAGGCCAAAGAAAGCTTTAATTTTGAACACGCAAAGAAGATCACGGCCAGTGATGGGAGTATTGATACCGACAAAATGCCCCTTCAGTATCTAGACCTTCGTTTTGGTAATAAATGTAATATCCGCTGTCGTATGTGTGGCCCAACAGATAGTAATGCTTGGTATAACGACTTTGTAGAACTTTGGGGAACTGAATATTACGAAGAGGCCACAGGAACTGTTAAATTGATTCAAGATGAGAGAAAGAACTGGATTCCTGAGAACAATCTCTATGATTGGGTCGATCGCGATAACTTCTGGAGCGATGTTGAAAAGAACATGGACCACCTCACCTACATTCACACGGTTGGTGGCGAGCCTATGCTCATTGATAGACAATTTGATCTCCTCGAAAAATGTATTGAAAAAGGAATCGCTAAGAATATCGCCCTTGAATACAATACCAATGGAACGATCATCACCGAAAAAGCTTGGGCCTACTGGAAGCACTTTAAGTTTGTAAAGATTGGTCTAAGCCTTGATGGTACAGGAAAACTTAATGATTATATCCGCTATCCTTCTAAATGGGAGATGATAGAGGCCAATATAAGAAAGCTTGAAAACTATCAAGGAAATCTACACCTTTGGTTTACCTACACGGTCCAGATTTTTAATATCTATTACCTAGATGATATATTGAAGTGGAAAATATCCAATGAATTTGAAAACTTCGGAGCCAGCTCAAAGCAGCCCTTTATCTCGGCCCATCCCCTTCATAATCCGAAACATTATAATATTAAAATATTACCTACTCCCGTGAAAAAGATCATTGAACAAAAGCTTCGAACCGTCTATCCGTGGCTTGAAGATTATTTTGATAAGAATAACTATTCCCAAAAGAAACAAGAAATCTATCGCATGTCGGCCAAGAATATTATTGAAGGCTATATAAACTTTATGTTTGAAGATGATTTAAGTGACACATTTCCCAAATTTTGGAAAGTGTCTTCTGATCTTGATCGTATTCGAGGCCACAAGTTTGAAGACTTATTTCCCGACTATTATGAAATTCTGAGGCCCTATGTCGAAGCTCTCTGATTATATTAATCATAAAACTTTTTCCGTTTACGATTATCAATTCCTCTTACATCAACAAGAGGCACCACTAAAGCAGTGGCTTGAGCACTCCCCTCCTTTTGACTGCCAAGAGGAATATCTCGATACCTTTCACACACTTATTCAGCGCAATAAGCTCAATAAGTTAACAGGACTTGAGCGCTTCTCTAAGCGCCACCTTATCAATGGAACTACTCAATCTTTTGATGAGTGTTATCTAAGAAACTCTAAAAGACGACTGCGAATTTTCAGAGGTGAATATGCATATCACAAGAGAGTAAATCCCGATTTCTCTTATATAGAAGATGCTCCCCTTGAAAAAAATGATTATATTATTATCTCTCTACCATTTTGTAGTAGCGGTGATAAACATTCTCAAATGGATGAAATCTTGCAACAGGCGCAGCAGATGGATATTCCCGTTGAAGTTGACTGCGCCTACTTTGGAACTTGTCACTCTATTGAATTTGATTTTAACTCTCCTGCTATTAAGGCCGTCTGCTTTTCTTTATCAAAAGGGATGGGTCTCGGTGATATACGATCAGGAATACGTTATAGTAATTATGATGACGACTACCCTATAGCTCAACAGAATAATTACCACCATACAGTGAAGTTTGCCGCTAAGATTGGACTCCATATGATGAGTCGATTTGATTTCGATTACATCCCTAATCTTTATAGAGAACATCAAGAAAGCTTTTGCAACGATTTAGGAATAACACCTACGAAGTGCATGCACTTAGCCCTAGGTGATAAAGAGAATTACCCCCAATTTCTAGTCGATGATATGTACTATCGCATAGGAATTCGCGAGGGAGTTAAAAAGAGAAAGCAAGGACGTATCTAGTCATGAAAATCTCTTTGATCACCCCCTACTTTCATGGAGAAAGAACCTTAGATAAACTTCTCTCTCCTTTGAGATCCCTTGATCCCGATCAAAGATCGCAACTGGAATGGATTATTGTCGATGACGGTAGTTATGACTATTCCTATCAAGAGCTGGAACAAAAAACTGAGCCTATATCAGAAGTACGTATTATTCGCCTAGATAAGAATCATGGGCCTTCCTATGCTCGTAATATGGGAATAGAGCATGCACGTGGTGAGTATTTCATTTTCATGGATAGTGATATTCACTTAACACCTTCTGATTTTAAAACGTTAATAGAAAATAAACTTGATGTGATCAAAAATGAGGAAACTTCTATTTTTACTGCAGGACTTCACGCGCAGAGTATATCGCGTAAAGAGAGTATTTTCACTCGTTATAAAACTGATTATATGAATGCCATCTTTGCTCCTTATAAAGGCCAGAGGCTTCCCTGCTCTTTTCTTTATGGATCGCTCTGTGGTTGGAATAAGGCACTTGAATTTCGTTGGCCAGACTCGTTACGCTTTGGAGAGGATACCTACTTGGCCCAACATATTATCTCTCAAGATTATAGTATTACCTTCTTTGGCGATCTTACCCTTCATCACGCAAAGACCTATAATTTCACGGCCCTACTCTTAAATGACTTTAAAATTCCTTACCACTTTGCACTGGCGTATGAAGATTTTAAAGAAGCTCGAAGTCGTAATGAAAAATTCTCCCATGTCTCCTCATGGCAACTCACGGCCATTGCTCTAAGTGCTCCTCTTCTTTTCATAAATATTTGGCCCCTCTCCCTCTCTCTTCTTTTTATTTTTCTGTGGAGTATAGCGAATCGTCCACTCTATCCCTATATTTTAAAAGATCGTAGTGTGGATAAAAAGGTCTTGAATATTATTTTAACTCTCATTGATCAATGGGTCATGGGAATGGGAATATTCTTTGGTCTCATTCATGCGCGCTTCTTTGATCATCAATCTCAAAAGAGATTACGATCTCTTAAGCACTGATCTTTTAAACGTAAAAGGCCACGTCAAGAAATACTTAAGCCACTGAGTAATGGAATAGTGAGGAAAGACAAAATTTCCTAACTCATAGTAAATCATCGATGATAGATGATTGTGAAAGAAAACCGGTGCACTTTGAGAAAGGACGTGACTGCGGCGATAGCGTGAGTTACCAAACTCAGACCTCTCATTAGCATGATACTGATGATAGGCCACCACTTCAGAGAGATGAAAATTTGCTCCCTGATTATAAAGAGCAAGTCCAATATCTGTATCTTCAAGGCCATAGAAGATATAATTATGACGAATAGGGCCCACTTTCTCTAAGAGATCTTTTTTCATAGATAGGCCATAAGTACAAATATATTTCCAAGGACATTCAAGCTGATTCCAATTTTTCTTTTCTTGAAAGAAGTTATACCAGTAGGGATTAAAATGAAGATCAATATCTCGATTCCAATGCACTTCTTCCCACTTACTGATATTTGCTCCATTTCCTTTAAGACTTAGATCATATCGTTTGAGTTGAACGACATCATGCTCCTGTAACTCAAGTTTTACTTTTTCTAAATAGTCACTAGGTACAAGAACATCAGCATCGAGAAAATGGATATTCTCCCCACGGGCAAAACTTAACCCAATATTGCGGGAGATTCCTGCTCGAAAGCGATTATCCCCCATCTTTCGAGGGTGAACTCGATAATTTCGAAGAATACAAATATCGATAGACTCTAAGGATTGAAAAGTGGATAAGATCTCTTTATACTTTCCAGTTAATCCATCATAACTTCCGTCATCGACGACAATCACTTCAAAAGGCTCCGCACACTTTTGACGACAAAGGGCCTCCAAAGTATTGGCCAGTTCTTTGACTTGATTAAAAACGGGAATAATAATGGTATCTCTAACCGAATCATTTTCTCTTTTTTCTACAATTGGTTCTAATAAAGGAAAAAATTCAATATCTATAGGGGCCCGAGCTTCAAATAAATAAAGTCCTGGCATAGGTGATAAATCAAAAGCGTATTCTTTTAATTTAAGGGCATACTTATTAATTTGGCGCGTGCTCAAGAGCCCATCGCCCAATGTCCTCTTTAGCGGCAAGTAGAAGAAAACCTTATGCAATACATCCTTAAAACTCTCATATGGTGGTATAAATCTCCTATGAGGAATAAATAGAATTTGAGTCAAACAAGAACTTGAATGACTAAGTCGATGGTAGCGCTGAAGATCTTCTTTACTACTTATAACGATCAAAATCTTATGTTGGGCTTCCCAAGTACTCATGAGATTTTTTTCATATTGGGCCACATTCATAAGAAAGGTTACATCTCTTTCTTTAATGAGTTCATAGGCCCTAAGATCACGTTCACTCAAAGGAGGGAGCATGAGTATCTTAGAAAAACCGTAGTGTTCAATTTTTTGAACCTGTTTTATCCAGTCTTCTTTTTTTTCTTTAAACTCGTGAAAACCCAGCCAATAAGAATCTTCAAAGAAAGAATCCTTAGATGTACGAAAGAAGAAGAAGTTTTTATTTTTCATCATTACTTTTTATAGGAAGTGATCTGGATTTGGGGATTTTACTATCCACACTGGAAACACAACTTGGAGTAATACAGGGCATAGGTTGATTAAAAATAGAGAAACCATCTTCTATAGTGCCAAGGGGTTGATCATGACAGGAATAGCTTCTTTTCACTTCGCCACCAGGTTCACGAATAACAATACCTTGAAAACCGGCGCGACAATCCCAACCTTTAAACTGATTAAAATTAAAAGCATTAAAGCGCTCCGCTTGATCCATATACCAAGTCTTTCCCGAAGAATCGACTAACTCAACCTGCATATTTTGAGCAATCTTTCCATCTCCCTCAATTTGAATACGAGGAAGGATAAAACTCTCAGGCAGACGTGGCCGCAAAGATTTCTTCTTCATCAAATCGAGTCGTCCTTTGGTAAAATCTCTTTGAGGCATTCCATTATGAAGTCGTTCAAGTTGGTCTGGCGTATAGCCTTTCACCACTCGTGAGGCCGTAGGATCAGACTGTGGTTTTAGAGTTACATTAATTCCTGCCTCATGAAAGAAGAGAGCTTCTTTGTAATAGTCTTCAAACATTTCAGGGACCATAACCATATTAATGGTGACATGAATATCATGCTCTTGAAGATAGAGGATTTTATCGCGAAACTCAGTGGCCTGGGCCATTTCACGATGCCAGGAAGCGGTAATACTCACTCTATGTAATTTCTTAGTGGCCTCAACATATTTTTCAAACCAGCCTAAGTGGCGAGATAGATTTGTCGTCATATGAGTAGACTGATACTGAGGAGACTCAGGATCATTGCTATAATGAGTTAAGAGGTCTAAGAAACCAGGATGAACAGTTGGTTCACCACCGGAAAAAGAAAAGTGAAAGGAATTAAAATTATTACTTCTTGCTTGAGACTTAATTTTATCCATTGTAGCGATCAGAACTTCTAGAGGGCGATGATCTCGTTTATCAGAGCGTGCATAAGGCCAGCAATAGCTACAGGTATAATTACAATAGCGACCAAGCAGCCAAGAGACATTAAAGAGATCACGATAAAGAAGCGTTCTTTGTCCAAGAGAGACAATATCGTCAAAAGGGATCTTAGAAAAATCGTAGCGAGACCAAGCGAGATCTTCCTTTTCCCTAACTTCGTACTTACTCACTCTCCCACTCCAAAAGTTCTTTCATTTCGGGAAAGGTTTGATCAAAGTTTGTATCTCGAATGCCATCCATTAAATGAATATATTCAATAAATTCGGGCATACGATTAGACCAGTCTTCCGAATTCATAAACTTAATCATTCCCTTGAGGCGCTTGACACCATAGGGAGCATTGAAGAATTTTTCTCTATCAACCGGAAAATCGAGTTCATCAAAGTGATCATCGAGCCACTGGTAGAACTCTTCATATTTCTTTTGCACCTTCGCCTTAAATAAAGGGGGAAGTACTTTTACGTTGAGATGGGCCGGATGGTAGACAAAGTGAAAATTAAGCATCCCCGCACCTAGCGGCCATACATTTATTTTTTTAAAGTTTTGTTTTAACTTCCATTTAATAAAGTCAGGAATATAGTAGATATTTAGGATTTGAACCGCACAAGCAATCGTCACTTCCACATGATCTTCAGTGGCATCCAGTAGCCTAAAGGTATCCATCACTGTTTCCCACTTGGCAGGATAGCGAATATAAGAATTCATCTGTTCAATGGAATCAATCGAGTAATGAAAGCGCACGCCTTTAAACTGCTTCCAAAGATCAAGCAGGCGCTTGGGCATAACCATTCCATTGGAATTATAGCGCAATTGAATCGCCGGAGCATAGCCTTGGGCCACACACTGCTCAAGTAATTTGTAGTGCTCTTCAATTATCGTGGCCTCTCCACCAGCAAAGTAGAGCTGCTTCATGTGAGGAATTTGAGAATAGAGCTGATCCCAAAAGCGCGGATTATTGAGGTGCCAATTATAGCTGGCCCCATCGACTTTTCCATTATTATTCCACTGCATAATTTCTTTGAGGCTTTCATTTTCTATTTTGGGGTTAAGCTTACGCCAGTCTTCAACCCACATGGATGAATCGTGAGGTGAACACATGACACACTTAAGATTACATTTAGTTCCTAGCCTCAAATCAATATAGTAGATTTTAGGCTCGATGGTCCCATCGGACTGCGTTTCTTCAAGAAGTTCATCTAAATCAATATGCTCTTCCCAATAGCGAGTCTCCCAATTTCTCTTGGATAAATGTCCTGCTGCCTCTTCTTTAAAGCATTTAATGCATGAAGGAGGAACTTCTCCTTTCATCATCATACGCCGAACATTTTTCATATAATCATTATTCCAAGCTTCAAGAAGATCGGTATGATTAAAATTAGCAGGTTTGCCATCATCATTTTTGAGAATACCAACTTCTCCGCCATAGACCTTATCATTGGTCGCACCTACGGAGCTAGCATTCGCCGTACAACATACTCGCATATGTCCATTGGGTCGTGTGGAGAGGTGAATCCAGGGAAGGGCGCAATAAGTGGCACTTCTTCCTTTTGGAATCACTTCATCTTCTTTCTTTTTCTCATTCAGTGAATTTTTCTTTTTTTTCCAAAATAACATTACTTATATTGATCCTTAAATTGATTGAATGATTGCCCACAGGTTTTAGAGCAGACTTTTAACTTGCCACAAGCTAGTGACTCTAAGCTCCAGCTGTGTTGAACTTCCTTGAAGAACTCTCCTTCTAGAATTTCAGAAATCGATCTTTCTTTAGCACTGATCGTATCAGGGCCTCCAATCTTATCTAAAATTTTCCATATCTCAGAGCTTCGAGGTCGATTATACCATAGGTACATCTGATTACCGGTCCAACAACAAGGAAAGACCAGGCCTTCCGAAGAAATATAGATACTCCCCTCTTTTTCTGTCTTACACTCGACTTGTGTTTGATTGAGGTAATTTTCAAGGGAGCCAAACTTAGAGACAAGATCTCCTTCTTTTTCCAATGAATTATTTTGATAAGCTGAGTTTTGAGGTTTTTCTAAGTAATATTCAATTTCACCATCACGATTATGTACTTCTTGGCGATCCTTACCCTTTAGTTTTGTGTTGGAAAAAAAGCGCCCTGTTTTCTTGATCGTAAACTTTTCAAAGCCCATCTTTTGCGAAAGTTCTCGGGCCTGTTCTACTTGATGTTCATTATGAGCAAAAACAATGAACTCCCAAACAGCTCGTCCCCCATGGTCAATAAAACTTTGAATATTGGCCATGGTTTTTTCAAAATTAACTCCACGACGATAGAGATGATTAGTGTCGGATAGGCCATCAATTCCAAATTTAATATCGCCTCTTCCCTCAATAACTCTCGCAAGCTTTCCCCACCACTCAGGAGTTCGCATGCCTCCATTGGTATTCATACCTAGATTCATCTCAGGATTTTCTCGACGAAAGTATTCAAAAATTTCGAGTGTATCTTTGGCGACTCCGGGATCTCCATAGTTTCCACACATAAAGATGCGCTTCAAATGGCGGACGATGGGGGTCGGGAATATCTTTTTAATATCACTCAGAGATAGTTCCGTTTGGGATAAGTGAGGATTTTCCTTGCCACCTAGAATATTTCGCGCGCATTGAGGACAGCTCGCATTACAGCGATCTGTTACCTCTAAATGGACTTGTTTGATATCTTCTAGCTTAAACATAGGCCCCAAAGTTTTGAAATTACGACTATAATCTCCTAAGAAGGCCTTTTGCGCCGACTCTTAGGAATTCCCTGTGATATCACTAAGATAGTGAAATGAGGTATCGCTTAAATTCTTAAAAATTTTAATGGTTTTGCTATATAATGAAAAGAGAAGTTATTTAAAGATGGTTTGACCAAAATACCTATCAAAACTATAATTTAACTACTCAATTAATGCTTTAAACATACTCATGTGGGGCCAAAAATGGATAGAAGAAAACTAATCAGATCAGCACTTATGATGTTACCCATTATTAAATCTCCTCTTCTCCTGGCCTCTTTTGAAAAGCCTGTTAAACAGGCCCTAAAAACAAAAGCCTTTGATAATATCATCACACCAAACTCTGAAGAGACAATAGAAGATAACTCCTTTAGAGTGTTAATCGAAGTAAACCGCTACACTCACTCTGGTCAAAGTCGTGATCAAGTAAAATCAGAATATATGAAAGGTAGTATCCAAGACCTGAATAAGAAATATCTCAAATCAGGGCGTATGCTCTCTACTCAACTGACCCAAAATCGCAACGAGATTTCTTGGGAATACTCTTTTACCTCTCGCTCAGACTATCAAGCATGGCAAAAAGAACTTTCCCATAATTATATAGATTACAAAAAGGCCCATGCTTTAGGACTTAAAGAAAGAGTGACCATTCTTAATAGCTAGTCTTAAAAAAGTCTTATTATGACGATTAAAATCTCTGATATACCAGATGAAACTCTTATTCATGACTATCTTCAAGATAGTTTTGAACTTAAGAGTCATTGGAATCAATTACAAGAGAATAAACCCGACCGTGATCAACCTCTCTTTTGTGAGTTTGATCTATCCACCTATAAACTTGATTTCAAAATGCTTAATCAAGAAATAGAGGAAATCTATAAGAAGTATCAATTTCAAGGTTGGGCAAAGCCTGGCAAAAAGTCCTATGATCCAACCTATGGGGGTTTGGCGCTTACTCAAAACGATAATCCACAGCTCAATTGGAAGCGAGGTCTCTTAGGTCACGAAAAAGCGATGGAGAAGTCTTTTCAATTTTCGAAGTGGCGCGATCTTGTGAATGCTAAGGATCACTTTCAATTTTTAAAAAATACTTTATCCGAAAATGTACGTGGAAGTTATTATGACTCGTTTAGTTTTCATAATCCAACCATGGCCGCACAATACCCCGAGATTCAAAAAGTAATCCAATTATTTAAACGCCCTTTCTTTCGCTCACGAATTGCGACGATTACCAAAGGCCATCATGTTCTTCCTGAAGAAGGCTGGCACAGAGATGAGAGGCTCTTCCTCTTTTATCGCGCCATCATTCCCATTAGTACGAATGAAGATTGTCGTATTCAAGTAGAGAAGAATTCAAAGATTGAAAACTTCGCTCCCATCGTGGGTAAGGCCTATACTTTCAATACAAGAAGCCCTCACGCGGCCTTTAACCAAAGGGCCTGTAACTTTGATCGCCATTATTTAGTTTTTTGCTTTAGCCCTTGGATGGAATTCTCTAATTCAGATAAATCCTTTGAGCTCAATGATCATGCTGGAAAGTCTCATCCCTTTGAATTATTTATGAACGAAACCTTTATCGCTTCTTAAATTTCATCATGCCTGGAACCACATCCCAAAAATAAGAACTCATCTTAGAGGCCATACTCGTTGGTTGCAGTTGCTGATAGTAGTGTCTTGGTCTTAGCGATAGAGGCGCTTCTTTTAATTCTTGATTGGTCCATTGACTGGCCAAGTATTGTGCACGCTTGAGAGAATTTTCAAATTCACTTAATTCTTTTAAGTGGTGATGGGCCGTCATTTTTGGACGCTCTTCTAACTCTGGAAAGCTTTGATAGAGTAATTCTTTTTGACGAATCAACGAACGAGTGGATTCATCCCCTCGCATAAAGAGACAATCCTTGCCCTCTATTTCAGAGCGAAATTTTAAAGAGAAGAGATCTTGTCCACCCCGAGCAAGATGATTGGCCAAAGTATACCAAAGCCTTCCAAATTGATAAGGAAAGAGCGCACTCACCCCAAGATGATCAGCATAGATTTGGCGCTCCACTCGATCAGTTTCTCGGGAAATATGATAGAAGTGTTGATCAGACTCACACCACAGGACTTGAGGCATATGAGAGCCAAAGAGAGCATACTCTGTATTGGCATCTACGCTTTGCAGCCCAAAAGCCGAAAAAGAGCCCGGTGAAATATTGGAGAGAAGATTTAATTCCGTAGAGAGCCATTTTTCAAAGTAATGCTCTTGGGAAAGAGAGGTCGTGCGCCATTCAATATCATATTTCTGACAAAACTTTTGAGCATAGAAGGCCTCGTCTTTATTTCGCCCCATTACATCGACAAATAACGCCACAGGCTTAAGCCCCAAAAGATGAGCACCAAAGAGAATCACTTCACTGTCAATGCCTCCACTATAGAGAATGACAGGACGCTTTGCGATCATAAGGGCATCAATATCTCCTAGAATCTCTAAGAGCATAGTGCGAAACTTTTCAGGATGATAGAAGCTAGGATCCATTTGAGGAAAGTTACAAACAAAGGAGAAGTCAGTACCTCCGTGACGCCAAGCATTCTGAAAGGCTTCCTTCTTTGTATTAAAGGCCCTCTTTTCATACGGATTAACGAAATGAAAAGAATTCACATAATCAGAGAAATGAATTTCAAAGGCATCATTCATAAGCTCAAGATTACCACAATTCAAAGCAAATGAGGTACAATGCTCTAGCAATAAAATAAAATCGAGTGAGAATAAAATGGATCAAAACGTTATCAAAAGTCTCCCCTTTGATATTGTCTATATTTCCTATGATGAGCCCAATGCTGAGCAAAACTATCAAGACCTCTTAACGAAGGCCCCTCAAGCCCAACGCATTCACGGTGTAAAAGGACTTGATGAATCTCATCGTAGGGCAGCGGCCCTGGCCTCCACCAAACGGGTGCTCATTGTGGATGGAGATAATATTGTTACTAGAGATTTCTTTGAACAGGATTTTGAAGAACTGCTTAGTAATACCCCTGAAGATTATGTCATTTCTTGGGCGGCCAAGAATATTATCAATGGACTCATTTATGGTAACGGAGGCCTTAAGTTATGGCCGACTCAGTTTCTGCTCAATGTCGAATGCCACAGTAAAGGAGAGAGCACAGATTGGTGTCAAAACTTTACATATCTTCAGCTCAATAATTGGTTTAGCTACTGTATGTGTAATGGAAGTCCCTTTCAGGCCTTTCGAGCAGGGTTTCGTGAAGGTATTAAACTTTGCCTTAATTCTGATGGAAGTCAAAATCCCCTACTTAAGAAATCGATTGATTTACTCTTTGAAGGAAATCGCCATCGTCTCTTGCAGTGGTTGAGCGTGGGAGCCGATGTAACCAACGGCGACTATGCTATGTTTGGAGCCCGCTTGGCCTGCTTAAGAATTGTCTGTGAAGATAATTTTGATCTCGCTCAAATAAATGATTACGACTGGTTTCAAAGTTATTGGAATGGTGAGTTCTCCTATGTTCGTGATGGACAATATAAAGAGCACTTTGATCGAATGGTTTATGAAATTGAAGAACATGTGGGCCTTACGATCTCAAATTTTAATAGTGAGCAAAGTCGCAGCTTAAAAGCTATGATTCCAAGACCTAAGCGCTCAGGCCTACTGATTCCTCAAGCACCAGACAGCGAACTTTTCATTCCCCAAGGTAATGGACATAAGCCCGTATGAATATTTTCACCTCTACTGAAGATCAAGAATATTTTCTGCGTCGCTATAATAAAATCATTTTAAAATGGTCCGAAGAAGCTGACTTG
Organism: Bacteriovoracaceae bacterium; assembly: GCA_048266825.1. Lineage (GTDB taxonomy): Bacteria > Bdellovibrionota > Bacteriovoracia > Bacteriovoracales > Bacteriovoracaceae. The sequence goes on from JBLWYP010000008.1 coordinate 155,934, forward strand.
AAAGTAGTGCAGAATCAGCTCACCTCCTTTTTAATGCGATTCCTAAGAACTTGCGGCGATGAAAAAAATCTCATCGCGAAATATTTTAATTTTCTAGAGGCCGTCCCCCTTTCTATTTTGACCGATGCCTTGAGTGAAGGACAATTTGAAAGCAAACTTTGGCTTAGAGAGAAACTACTTGAACACCTTCCTCAATCAAAGCTTGGAAATACGCTCCTTCTTGGAGGATGGATCGGATTACTTGGTCCTCTTTTGTTACAAAAGAATTCCTTAAAGATAGATCAACTCTTCTCCATCGATAAAGATCCACGCTGCCTTGAGTGGGCCGATTTACTCAATACATTATGGTTAGAAAAACAATGGCAATTTAAGGCCATTACAGGTGATGTTAACCAATATGATTATTCTCACTTTAGAGCTCAAACAAGCCAAAGAATCGATCAAGAGCTTAAGCAAATAGATTTTGAAGTAAAACCCGTAAATACGATAATCAATACAAGTTGTGAGCATTTCTCCCTTAAGAGCTGGCTTCCCACAGTCAGCACAGATACTTTACTTATCCTGCAGTCCAATAACTACAGCGAATTAGAAGAACACAACTTTTGTCATAGAAACTTAGAAGAGTTCGTTGATGAGTGCAAGCTTAGTCGTATTACCTATCAAGGTGAGAAACAACTTGAACGTTATCGACGCTTTTTAGTTATCGGATATAAATAGACGAGCGACTCACTGCAACGTCTTATCATCTTAGAATTTTATTTTCTGCATTTATAAGGTAAACTTGTTTTTCAATTTCTTTAATTTTGGAATGGTATGGAGAAAAAAGTTCTAATTATCGGAGCCGGTCCTGCAGGACTTGCAGCGGCCTATAAGCTATGCCTTAAAGGAATTGAAGTTCATGTCTTTGAATCACACCCCACATCAGTGGGAGGACTCTCTAAAACAATCGAGTACAATGGCTTCTCTTTTGATATTGGAGGTCATCGCTTCTACAGTAAATCTGAAGAAGTTAAAGAATTCTGGCATGAAATCATGGGAGATCAATTTCTCAAAAGAAAACGACTCTCACGTATCTATTTTGAAAAAAAGTTCTTCAACTATCCCTTAGAACTCAGTGATGTCCTTCTCAAAATTAATCCACTGCGCTCTTTTGGATTTCTGCTCTCCTACCTCAAAGCAACATGTACAAACCACCTCGAAGCTCACTCCCTTGAAGATTGGCTAACTCAGCACTTTGGAAAAGGTCTCTATAAAACTTTCTTCAAAGGCTATAGTGAAAAAGTTTGGGGTAGATCGTGTCGAGATATTTCGGCAGACTGGGCGGCACAAAGGATTAATGATTTCAATGTAAGAGAGCTTATCTTGCAATTGATGAAGAAGATCATTCCCTTTGGTCAATCTACAGAACAAGTTAAAACTTTATTGGCCAATTTTGATTATCCTGAAAAAGGACCTGGTATGCTATGGGATAAAGTGGCCCAGGAAGTGACAAAGATGGGAGGAAAGATTCATCTCGCTCATCGAGTAGAAGGCCTCAGTAAAAATGAAAAAGGATGGGAAGTCCGCTTCAACCAAGAAAATCTAAAGGTTCAAGGGACTCATGTCATATCAACATTTCCCGTTCGTGATCTTATAACTCAAATGCAGCCCCCTATTGTATCCCCACTCAAAGATCAAATCGATGACATTCAATATAGAGACTTCATAACAGTGGTTCTCATGTTCAAACAAAGAGACTCTTTTCCTGATAACTGGATCTACATTCATGATAAATCGGTAAAAGTGGCGAGAATTCAAAATTATAAAAACTGGTCGCCTAAAATGGTCCCCTCTAATGAATATACCAGCTATGGATTAGAATACTTCTGCCAAGAGGGAGATGAATTTTGGAATCAAACAGATGAAGAGCTCTTTGAGCTTGCGAAAAAAGAAATCAAAAAAATAAAACTTCCTTTTAGTGAAGAAGAATTAGACTTTAAAGTGTTAAAAATACCTAAGGCCTATCCCGTCTATGATCACCATCACCGTGAACGATTGGAAATATTAAAAGAAGACCTAAAACTCTATCCAGGTCTTCACTTGGCCGGACGTAATGGAATGCATCGCTATAACAATCAAGACCATTCTATCAAGACGGCCTTTCTCTGTGTGGATAATATTATCGCCGATGAGAACCTCTACGATCCGTGGAATGTGAATCAAGACGCTATTTACTTAGAAAAATAAGAAATTCCAGAGTACTTCTTCTTTAGTTTAAAATCTTTGGGAATAAATTTTTGGCAATATTTCTGATTAACGTCAAAAACAATCAATCCTTGCATCGTCTCTAAAGCTTCCCTATTTTGAGAAAAATCCCATCCTTTTAAACATTGAAGTCTGTGCTTACCTGATAAGAAGTAGAAACGAGGACAGTTTCCACAGGCCACAACATCACTATTTTGTGCTTGAATCATTTCCTGATCTGCAACTAAGAGATCAACTCTAGGATGTTTCTCTAAACTCTGTGATTGAGACAGAAAACTTCCAAAAAATAAAAGAAGACACATAAGCATAACGATATGTTTTCTTTTTTGTCCAAAGAAATATCGTCCAATACATTCCCCCATAACGATAAAGATGAGTGGAATCATGCCCACGAAGAAGCGATATTCAAATGAAGGTAATCCCAAAAGATTCAGAGCGAGAGAGATTAAAAGAATTAGGAGTATAGGAATAACAAAAATCCTTACTCCTCTTGCCTTATTTTTGTAGAGTAAGAAAGAGAATAAGGAAATCAAAAAGATCCCGTTTCCTAAATAGCTAAAGAGACCCCATAGCTTTCTAAAACCTACTAAGCGTTGAATATCAATTTCAAGAGCAGGAATATAAATAAGATAAAGGCCTACCAGCGAAATAAAGCTTAAAACGCTTAAAACCAAAGATCCGCGAAAAAACACCATACGCGACTTAGAATATTGTTTGAGCCTTAAAAACCAAAATTGAAAAAATAATATAATGGCCATAAAGAGACCAAATAAATGAGTAAGAGACAGTATCAATAAGCACAAGATCCATTCATGCTTTTTATACGAAGAATCTCTTATACTTTTAAAACCTAAGTAAAAACTGAGAAGAGTGAAGAAGATCAATCCTCCGTATGGTCTTGAACTATAGCTATACTCGATCAAAGGAAGAGATAAACTATAAAGAGCAAGAACAAAGAAATGAATGAGCTCATCTTCTTTTTTTGATGATATTTCCTTTAATAATTTCCATAGAATGACTGCTCCGCCAAAAGAGAAGACAAGGGAGAATAAACGAAAGGCCAACAATTCATTTTCCCATATTTTAACGAAGGGATAAGTAATAATGTACTGTAGTGGAAATTGATAATCGTGAACAATATTATAATGAAGAACTCCCTTCAAAGAGGATATCTCCCACAACAGATCAAATTGAATCATCTCATCAAAACTAAGAGGCATATAAGTGATATTATAAAGACGTAGAGACACCCCTATTAAAATAGATAAACTACACAGTAGAATTACGCTTAATTTAAGGGTCTTCATTTTTTCTTACTCACAATCTTTAAAATAAAATCAAACACAGGTCTTAGATAAACCCGCCAATGATACTCACTCATATAGTATATCTTACAATATATTCTATATACTACCTGATAGTAAAATCGGTTGCTGATCATATAAATCATGTGAAAAAGTTGTGAATAAATGCGTCTAGCGATAGTTTGTATTCGTGGAGGAAAGAGAAACATTTCCAACTTCTGCATAAGCCTATCTTTTAAGCTTAAGGCACTACTTCTTTCTAATGAATGAAATCCCAAATGAAAAAAATAATCATAGGCGCTGGTATAAATATTTTTAAATTCTTTCTTTGTTGGTGTTTTGGATGGCATCACTATGAGATTATTATTTCTTATGTTATGGGCCTTTCCCTGACCTTGAAGATAGGCCTTTTTTAAAAAATAAAAAATGGAAATACGAAAGCGATGAATGAGAGGATTATCAAAGAGAAAGACTAATTCTTTATTACGACTAATTAATAGAGAATTTAAAGAAGTCTCTGTTCCTCCAAAACTCATGGAGGGATCAAAAACAAATCCTTCCCTAAAGAGCTTGGCCCGGTAACAGCAATTGCCCCCAATTAAATATTGAGTGCGTCCTGTTTCAGGATCAGCGGCTTGCTCCAACCACTGATGTGCCAACCGTGCATAAG
>JBLWYP010000009.1:0-153773 GCA_048266825.1 Bacteriovoracaceae bacterium
CTCATAAATTATGGGAAAAAGTAACTCCTAATAAGACGATAGAGGGTCTTATTGGCGGGATGTTTACGGCAGGAGTACTGGGGTATATTACTTGGACTTTTCTCATCGCAAAACCAGAAATTTTATTGTTCTTTGTTTTCTGTCTTTTAGGAGTGCTTTCACAGCTAGGAGACCTCATTCAATCTAAAATGAAGCGTCAATTTAAAATCAAAGATAGTTCTTCTTTGATTCCTGGTCACGGTGGGGTGTATGATAGAATAGATAGTCTTTTGTATTCAGCACCTTTTTTCGCTGTAATACTTAAGTACTTTTATAAATAATTTACTTAATCAAAGTTACATCTATGCTTATCGAAAAAATTGGTATTTTTATTCTCTTCCTGGGTCCTTTAGTATTCTTTCATGAACTAGGGCACTTTCTCTTTGCACGTCTCTTTGGTGTGCGTGTTGAAGTTTTCAGTATTGGGTTTGGACCAAAAATCCTTAAATTTAAAAAAGGCGATACTGAATATGCTGTTTCACTTATTCCTCTTGGTGGATACGTGAAAATGTATGGTGATGATCCTCTTAATAAAGATGCTATTCCTGAAGATCAAAGAAAATTTTCATTCACATTTAAAAGTAAGTGGGCAAGATTTTGGATTGTTATGGGTGGCCCATTGGCCAACTTCATTATGGCCTATGTTATTTTCTTCTCCCTTTTCATGTCAGGAGAAAGACTTCCTGAACTTAAGGTAGGGGTTCTTCCTTCTGTGAGTACTCTATATGAGTCTGGTGTAAGAAGTGGAGATGTCATTAAAAAGGTAAACGGTGAGCTTGTTTATAATCCTTCAGATATTATCCTAGAAGGCGATGATTTGATTAAAACAATGACCGTTGAGCGTATTGGAGAGCAAAAGAAACTAACTCTTAATATGACTGGTGAAAACTTTATTGAAGAATTCGTAAAGTTTCCGCCGACGCTAAGAAGTCCAATTCTTGTTGATGCAAAAGGTAATAAGTTTGCCCTAACGAATGTTCAAGGAAAGATGAACTGGGATTTATCTTATGATCAAATTCAACAAAGCTGGACATCTGAATCAGTTCTCTATCTTTATCCTGCCGTAGTTGAAAATGCTCAAATTACGCTAGATGAAAAAAATAAGGAAGTTAATTTTGATAAAGAAAGAAGACTGACTTTTGAAAACTATAACTCTTTAAATAAAGCGCTCTCTGATCAAGGTTATAAAACACTGGACCTCATGATCAAAAGCATAAAGATGAAGTCTCCTGCTGATAAGTCTGGATTAAAGCAAGGTGATGTTATTATTTCTCTAGAAGGTGAAGAGATTTTTAGTTTTGAAGATCTTGGGCAAAATCTTCAAAAATCAAAGTCAGATACAGTTAAAGTATCTGTTTGGCGTGATGGTGCCATTAGTAATTTCGATATAAAGCCAGAAGTGATTAATCAAAATGGACAGGTTATGAAGCTCATCGGAGTTTATTCTGGTGGTATTTTCCAACCTCTTAAGTTTATAGAAACAAAATCAAAAGGCTTCATTCAGGCAGCAGGTCTATCTTTTGTAAGAACTTGGGAAACAATTGTTAAAACTCTAGAAGGATTTAAGAAACTGGTTACGGCCCAAGTGAGTTTCAAAACGATTGGTGGACCACTTGCCATTGGAAAAGTGGCTTCTGATTCGTTTAATACGAGTATGTCTTATTTCTTTCAACTTATGGCCCTTATCTCTGTGAACTTAGGTGTGATTAACTTATTCCCTATACCTGTTCTCGATGGTGGACACATAATGTTTATCTTTCTTGAGATTTTAAATAGGGGACCAATTTCACGAAGAAAAATGGAAATCGCTCAACAGGTTGGACTGTCTTTATTACTGATGTTAATGGTCGGTGCAATATTTAATGACTTTTCAAGATTCTTCTAATGAGCGGTACTTATCTTTTCTTAGACACATCAGCATACATTCAAGTCGGTCTTCTCAAGGAAGACAAGACTTGGCTCCATTATGAAGTTATTCAAAACCGCAAAGGATCTCAGCTTATCCATAAAGTTATTTATGATTGCATGAAAGACTTTGATCTTACCTTCAAAGATATTAAAGGAATTATTCTTGGCAATGGTCCAGGCTCTTATACAGGAATTCGTATTGGAGAGGGCGTCGCTCAAATTCTTGAACTAGAAGGTATAAAGATATATTCATTTTATCACTATGAGGTACCTTCATTTTGTGATGTGGATAATTATCGTTTTTTTGAAAGAGCATTTAAGGGAGAAGTTTTTGAATATATTAAAACTTCAGACCAAGTTGAAACAAATCTGATTACTGAGGAAGAGTTTAAGTCTAGAGACTTTAGCGAAGAGCATCTCTATCATTTGACAGGTGAATTATTGGATAATCCTTTAATTTCAATCTATGGACTCTTTCAAAAATATCCTAAAGAAATTTTTTCAAAAGTTATTACTCGTAATGAGCACCTTCCCCCTTATTATTTTCGACCTTTAGAAAAAGAGTTTAGAATGAGTGGAGTGAAGAGCTAATGCGTTTTTTCTTAAATAACTCATTCTATATTTTAAGTGTATTTATCTTAATCTTCTCGTGGCTATTTGGGTTATATTCGATATTGGGAATCTATCTCCTGTTTATCGCACTAACAGCGTTCTTCATGAGAAGAATTTCTCCTCATCATCAAGAAGATGCACTCTTAAAAGATGGTGTTTTCTATGCACCTGTAAATGGGAGAGTTCGCTCAATTAGAACTGGAGTGAGTCACCCAAAGCTTGGGGATGACTATATTGAAGTCTCTTTTAGTGTGTCGTGGATTAGAGAGTCTGGGCTTTACTTCCCAACGCGCTCAGAGGTACTTGATCTTTTTTATGAAAAAGGTAAATCGTTCTTTAGATACTTTTTTGAATTAGATAGTGAAGTTATTGATAAGTATTCAGGGGTCTATCTAAAGTTTAGAACAATAAATGGTGAACAAAAAGAATATGGTATTCAAGTTTTAAAGTGTAATCTAGGTATGTGGCCAAGTGTGCGAGTTATCCCCGGTGATCGTGGAAAGGCTCAGGTCAATTTTGGCTTTTTAGGTTTAGGTGGTACAGTTTTATTATACTTACCATCACAGTATGAAATTCTTGTGAAAGACGGCCAACTTACAACTGCCGGCCAGACAATTATTGCAGCAAGAACAGAAGAAAATATTAATTTAGATGTTGATACAAATGAGGAATAACAATGCATCCTACTAAAAGGTTGGCCTTTTTCTTACCTAATATATTTACCGGTCTAAATATGGCCTGTGGTTTTTCAAGTATGGTCTTAACGACTCGAGGATTACATTTTGAAGCCGCTATGATTCTCATACTTGGAGCAATCTTTGATTCTGTAGATGGGAGAGTGGCTCGCTTAACGGGAACATCCTCTAGCTTTGGTGAGCAATTTGACTCTATGAGTGATGCTGTCTCTTTTGGTGTTGCACCAGCTTTTCTTATGTATCAGAAATATCTATTTGAGTATGGTCGCCTTGGAGCTGTCGTCTCGTTTATCTATTTACTATGTGCAGCTCTGCGCTTGGCCCGATTTAATGCGAATATCTCTAAAGTACGTTCTGATTTTTTCCAAGGACTTCCAAGTCCAGGAGCGGCACTGGCCATTATTGGACTCGTTCTACTATCAGATAGATTTCCCATTATTAATGAATATGGGTTTATATGGATGTTCTATACCGCCTTTTATGGCATCTTAATGGTAACGACAATCCCTTTTCATTCTTTTAAAGACGGTCAGTTAATCGGCAAGCATAAGAGAATGTTTCTCTTTATATTCTTCTTAATAGCAGCGCTTACTGTTGTTTACTATAGAATCATGTTTGCTGTAGGAATGACGGCTTATGTAGTTTTCTCTCTGGGATTTTATCTTTATAAAATGAAGGAATTTGGTGATGCATTTCAATGGAGTGAAGAATCTGAAAGCTAAAATTCTGTGTTTATTCCTAACTTTAGCACCATCTCTTTGGGCTGAAGACTTTGGAATTGCAGTTCCTGGTCAGCTATCTGAAGATAGTTTTGAAAAAGAAGCTTCTCAGCTTAAAAATAAAGATAATACTAATGACTCTTATGTCATGGGTGAGAGAAGTGAACCTGAGTTTAAGGAAACTAGTGAGAAGTCTTTTTCGGTTCCCGGTCAGGGATTAACTGAAGAAATTGATGAACCAACGAAGAAGGAAAAGCTACTCTCTACCGGACTTAAAGCGCCACATTCATTAGAAAATGAAGAAAATATTGTTAGTTTTGAATCTAATGAATTATATGAAAACTTCTATGATCAAGGAGACTCTTCTTTCTCCTTCACTTATATACGAGATGAGTATAACGTTTCTGACTCTAGAGGTGTGTTTCAGCAATCATTCGTAGATGCTGAAGATGCACGAAGAGGTGGATACCTTCATTTTAATTTTGACAGCTACATGAATAGAAGTTTTTTCAGTACTTTCTATGGCGCGGGCTTAGGCGTCGGCTTTTCGGAAGGAGAAGGTATTTTTGCAGCCTCGACTACAACAAAGAGTAATGTAACTTTTCAGCTATTTACTATCCCTCTTGATTTTCGTCTGGGTATGACAATTGGTAGAGGTAAGTATTTTCGACTATCAGTTGCTGGAGGGCCTTCTGTCATGGGGATCTCCCAATCAAGAGACGATAAAGAAAGAGGGGAAGATGAGAAACATCGTAGGCAGTATAGTTTTGGATACTTTGGTCACGCGAAAGCTCAAATAAGTCTTTCCTCTCTGTTTCATGACTTGGCCTTTGGAGGCTTCAGTCAGTACCAAATGACTAATATGTATTTAAATTTAGAGGCCCGTCATCAAAGTTATGAAAACTTTCAAGATGATATTTCAATTACGGGAACAAGTTTTGGAATAGGCTTCACATTTGAGTATCTATAATTACAAATTAAAAATATCTTATGTCGGTACTCGTTATCTAGGCTGGCAAATCCAGCCAGATTCTTTGAAAACGGTACAAGGTCAGCTGAACCATATCCTAAGTAAAATTTCTAAATCCAGCGACATCTCAACCTTAGGGTCAGGTCGAACTGACTCTGGTGTTCATGCTATTGGGCAGATCGTAAAAGCGAATATACCCCTTGAGATCGATCCATTCAAACTAATGAAAGGGCTTAATTCACAACTTCCTGCAGATATCAGAGTTACGGATGCCTCCCTCTGCGAAAAAGACTTTCATCCCGTTAGAGACGCCTTGTGGAAGCGCTATTCCTATTACTTCTATGTGGGAGAGATCATGCCTCCGAGTGCAAGTGGGATTGTGACTTGGGAAAGAGCTAAGTTTGAAGAAGAACTCTTTCGCGATGCATTGAGGCAATACATAGGCACTCACGACTTTCTTAATTTTTCGACCAAGGGAACTCTGGTTAAAAGTACAGTGAGAACTATTTATGCTGCAGAGCTCGATGAGGTCTCAGGTTTTTTTCCCTACCAAAATGAATACAAAGGAAAGCTTTATCGAGCCTCCTTTGTGGGGAATGGTTTCTTGAAGCAAATGGTGAGGCTATTGGTTGGTACAGCATTTATGTCGAGTCGTGGTAAAATAACGCCTGATAGTATATCTGCGTTTTTTCAACAAGATACAATTGAGAAGTTAGGGCCAGTGGCCAGCGCTGATGGATTGTATTTAGAACACGTAGAATATCAGTGTCCATGGGCTTCTTCTAATTGACATTTGGCTTCCAAATGGATAATTTTCCAACGAAATTAATATCTTATTGCTCTGTGACCAAGCGGGTCGCAAACTACCTATCAGGAAGAAATTAAAGAATTATATATTGTACTTACCAAGGGAAAGTGAAATGTCGTACCAAATTGAAAACGTAAACGGATGCACAAAGAAACTTAGTTTTAACTTTGAGAAACTAGACCTAACGACTGAAATTAAAAATGCTCTTGTTAAAAAGCAAAAAACAGTAAGTTTAAAGGGTTTTAGAAAAGGGAAAGCTCCTCTTTCTGTTGTTGAGCAAATGTATCGTCCTCAAGTTGAGTCTGATGCATTGAATAGCTTTGTTCAAAATAAAATGTATGAAGCCATTACAAAAGAAGACCTAAGAGTTGTAGGTTATCCTAACTTTGAAAATATGAATTATGATGCTGGAAAATCAATTAGCTTTGATGCTGTTGTTGAAATTTTCCCATCAGTTGCTCTTAAAGATATGAGTAAACTTAGCTTTGAAAAAGACACTGTATTCTTTGACGAAGCAGAACTAGAAAAAATGAAGAAGAACTATCTTGGAAGCAAAGCTGAGATGGTAGAAGTTGAAGATAAAGCAGCTGCGCTTAAAGAAGGTCAGTTTGCAGTGATGAACTTTGAAGGTGAGCGCGCAAGTGGTGAGAAGCCTGAGAATATGAAAGGTGAAGAGTTTGTTCTTGAAATCGGTTCTGGTCAGTTTATTCCAGGATTTGAAGAGCAAATGACGGGTATGAAAGCTGGTGAAAAGAAAACTATCGAAGTTACTTTTCCTGAAGAGTACCAAGCAGAAGAACTTCAAAATGAAAAAGTTAAATTTCATGTTGAGCTTCTTGAAATTAAAGAAAAAAATTACCCAGAGTTTACAGATGAGCTTGCTAAGGAATTTGGTTTTGAATCAGTAGCTGATTTCAACGAAAAGAATAAAGCCAACATCATGGATCAAAATGAGAAAGCAGCGAAGCAAAAGCTTAACCAAGAGATTCTTGAAAAACTAGTTTCTGAAAATGAGTTTGATGTTCCTGTAGCTCTTATCGCTCAACAAGAAGAACATTTAAAAGAAGATGTGAAAAAGACTCTTTCACAGCAAGGTTTTAACGAAGAAATGATGGCTGACTATTTTGAAAAATGGAAAGATGATCTTCGTGAAAAAGCAATCTTCCAAGTTAAGTCTGGTCTTATTCTTGATTCATTTGCAAAAGAAAATAACATTGAAGCTAACCAAGAAGATTATGAGAAGAAACTTGAAGAAGTGGCAAAAACTTCTGGTCTTGGTGTAGATCAAATTAAAGGTTTCTACGATCAAGATGAAAAAATGAAGAACAACTTAATGTTTGCTGTTCGTGAAGAGAAAACATTTGAAAAGATGTATGACCTAGTAACTATTAAGTAATTAGAGTTTTCAAATTTATTATTTATTTATCAAGGGGCCAGAATTGGCCCCTTTTTATATGCACCGCCAAACTTTTGAAACATTAAAAGTCATTAATTTGTTATTTCTCCCTTTTTCTATTGTGTTTTATCTATGCGTTCTTAAAATAAGGATACTTTATTTATTCGATTTATAATGAATTGCAACTCATAGCATTAAGGAGATCATTATGTTTAATAAGATATTACTTTTAGGACTCGTTTTAGGTTTTACAGCTTGTTCATCTTCTCAGAATGAACCAGAGCCAAGAGACTTTGAAGGACCAGTGTTTAAGCTTATGGATGCTTCAAGTAAAGCACTACCAAGATGGATTGAAACGCCACAAGAGGGTGATGAGGCCAAAGAAAGAAACCTTCATAGATACTTTGTAAGTGAGTCTAGTCACTCAAATAAGAGACTCTGTACGCGATCTGCAGAAGCTAGAGCAACGACAAAGATTGCCCAAGAAGTAGCTCAGTTTATTAAAAACTCATACGCAGAGGCTACACAAGGAGCATCGGATGATGATGTTTCGGAATATATGCAAGAGCAACTGGCCCAAGAAACACAGAGCTTTCTTGTTGGAGCAGGTGTTATTAAGAACTATTGGGAACAAAGAAGATATCAAGTAGAGCTTGGTGCTGAAGAAAACGAAGTTAAGTTTCAGTGTTATGCTCTAGTTAGAATTTCTAAAAAGTCTCTATCTAAGGCAATGGCCGCTGCAAGAGCAAAGCTTCTGAACAATGTACAAGATACTGAAGTTAAAGCTAAGACAGAAGAGATTATTGAGGAAGCTGAGAAAGCCTTTGTAGATAAGGTATAATCCCATGATTTCAGTACTTGTTATTTTAATGCTCACTCACACTGGCTTTAGTGCAGAAGCACCAAAGTGGATTACGGATAAGTCAGCAGCATGTAAGTCAAATGAACTATGCGCTGTTGGCTCGGGATCATCGATGACTCTTGCAAAAAGTGTTGCAAGAGGAGAGTTAGCAAAGATATTTGAAAATAATATCAGTTCAGAATTTCGTTCAGAATTATCTTCATATAATAATAACACCCAAGAAAGCGTAAGTGAGCAAGTTAATGAACTTACTAACGTTGTTTTAGAGGGCGTTGAGATTACCAAAGTATATGAAGGTGAAATTGATTACTATGCGATAGCCGCCATTAATAAAAATAAAGCAGCTAGAAAGATTAAAGAACAAATTGATAAAATAGATGCACAAGTCTCTCAACTCTTCGTCAAAGATTCGGGTGGAGCTCTTACTCAGATAGAAGGACTTTATTTGAAAAGAGAATCATTGAATCAACGCTATCATCTTCTATCGGGAATATTTGTTACACCTCCCGTTGATTACAAGTCTCTTCTTAAAAAGAAAGCTCAGGTACTAGGTCGCTATCTTCTTTATACATCTGTTAAGGATAATAGTAAGATCGACAATAGCTCAGACATAAGAAAGGTTGTTGAAGAGCAGCTAATTGGTAGTGGTTATAAATTATCACCAAAACTGACTTCGAAGGTTTCAAATAAGATTTTAGGAGAATTTACTTCTGAAAAGCTATATTTGAAAGTTTCAGGTTTTGTACGGTATCGATTTACGATGAGTCTTAAAGCAAAAAATAATGCTGATAATGAGACTGGTGCAATTTATTTTACAACAGATGTAAACGCTCGAGGCTTTGAACAGGCCAAAGATGTTGGACTAAAGCGTCTATCAAGTTATCTATCAGAAAATATTAAACAATTAAATATTGAATAAGGAGTTTCAAATGAAGAAGAATCTATTGTTATTACTCGCAACATTGATGGTTGTAAGTTCTTGTGGAAGTTTTAAAGCAAAAAGAGTTAGTGGTGATGAAGGTGATGATCTTGCCATGGGGATTACAGATAAGTGGGTACTAAGAGATACTGAAAATGCTATTTCGGATATCATCAAACAAATCGAAGCTCACAAAGGGTTTAAGAGATATTTAATGAAGACGGGAAAAACTCCAAAGATCTTCATTGCAGAAGTTCAAAATCAAACATCAGAACCTTATTTTCCAATTAATGACCTTAATGACGAAATGTTGAATGAATTCTCTGCTTCTGGAGAGTTTGTTCTGATTGATGCAGCTGCAAGACAGAGAATTCTAGAAGAAATTCAATATCAAAATGATGGAATGGTTGATCCTAATGAAATTAAATCAATCGGTAAGCAATCAGGTGCAGATCTACTTGTATTTGGAAATGTACGCATGGCCCCAAGCCAAAGAGATGGGAAAACAATCAAGCAGTATACGATTAATATTCGCATGACTGACCTTGAAAAAGGGATTGAAGTATTAAGAACGAGATTCAAAACACAGAAGTACTCTGAGCAAAACAGTACGGGTTGGTAATAGGATTACGTGCTTATTGAGTTATATGCTCAATAAGCATTAGGAGAGATTAAGGTGAAGAAATCCGGTGCACGCAAAGAATATCTAATGAATATCTTAAGGAAGGCCATTTTTCTTGGATTAACGATTGGATTAATTGGATGTGCTTCTGGTAACCGAAAAGACACTCTCGCTTTAAGATCTTATATTAAACAAAGAGATTTCAAGAAAGCTGAAAGCTTTGTTAAGCAAAAAAAATTCATAAATGCAGAGGAATCCCGTCTTCTCAAGTATTTAGAGCAGGGGACGGTTTTCTATCTCAATGGTAGCTACTATCAATCATTAAAAACGTTCGAGAATGCAAAAAAGCTTAGTGATAAACTTTTTACCGTTAGTCTTTCAAAGAAAATAACTTCCGCAGTAACAAATGATAATTATGACAATTATTATGGTGAAAAATATGAACGATCAATGATTCGCTTCTATCTTTCTTTGAATCACTTTTTACTTTTTCAAAAAGGTGAATATGAAGCTTTTAAAAGAAAAGTAAAAGAAGGCGAAAAGTTTGTTTTAAAAGATATTCCTTCGAAAAAACTGAGTGCAAAAGAGAAGAGATTTCACTTAATGGGAGCGAGAAGTATTCTGATCGAGTGGAATTCTCTATTAGATGACTATAAGTCAACCACAGGTGGGGTTGTAACTTATAAAGATGACCTTTTGGCGAAAGTGTATGGAGCCTTTATACATGAACAATTTCATACTCGTGAAGATGGGCAAATAGCTTTAAACCTTTACAAAGAAGCAAAAAATGTTCTTTTAAAGAATTTTAATATTCTGAAAACTTACAATATAAAAGCAGATAAGTTTAAAGATGATTATGCAAAGTTATATAAACTGCCATTGGCAAAGGTTGAAAAAGACTACATTTCTCGTACTGAGTATTCCAAAGGTCTTTTGAAGTATTTAGATACAAAAATAAAACAATTAAAGAAAAGAAAGAATGATAATGTTTTCATTCTTTTAGAAGATGATTTGATTACAGAAAAAAAAGTTACAAAAATAGATATTCCTTTGCCCGTAACGGCTACGGCCATCGTGGCCGGAGGTAAGCTATCTTTTTCAGCGTTTGTCGCACATATGCTCTCTATTTCAACTGGCTCACAGTTGAAAATCTATTTTGAAGTTCCCGAAGTACCTTATCAACAGATAAATGCTCAGTATTTTATTGTGATTAAGGATAAATCAGGAAAAGTGATTAAGAGTGAGAAAACAGCTTTAGTTAATCCATTGGGTGATTTGGCCTACGTTACACTTGATGAAAAGAAAGGCTCTGTTTATTCAAAGGCCGGTGCCCGAGTTGCTACCAAACATGTGACAGCTCTAATTGCAGCTTATGCTATTTATAAAACTCAATCAAAGAATAATGAATTCTTCGCTCTTGCGGCAGCCACTCTGTCCTATGCAGCAGCTAATAAGGGGATTGAGATGAGTGAAAGGGCCGATACTCGCTATTGGTCCAGTCTTCCGCTAGACTTTCAGGTTTCTTCCCATCGTCTACCAAAAGGCGAATATACTTTATTTCTAAAAGACGACTTAGGTAATGAAAAAGAATTATCGAAATTCAAAGTCGATTCACTAAAGAGTTCTGTACTTGTAAAAGAACGACTTATAACTCCAGTATCTTCAATCAAAAAGAAATAGGTAGGATGCCCTTATTTAGATCGGGCCTTACTTCCTTCACGATAACCTTTATGGAATTGTTGAAAATTTAGGCTTTCACATAATACTGGAATAGGATCGCCGACCTCGGCCTTGATAAAGCCTGTTCTATAATTACAGTAGAGAGGAACACCTTGTGAGTGTCCATGAATATATTTTGAGCGTGCCGCAGACTCTATTTTAGGGTTACAGCGTTTGATATGATAATCAAGCATCTCAAGAGATAATCCCTTAGAGCCCTCTGTTTCACCAAGTCTTTGCCAATCAATGCCTACACAGTCTTCTCTTTTCATTGCTTTTTGAGAAGGAGAGCATGAGTTAGTAAGGAGAATAAGTAAAAAGCTGATAAGGAGTATTTTCATTAACGGTTCCGGTTTTTTTCAAATCTATGATCACATAAGACCCAATCATGACCAGCTCCGCGTCCAACAGGAGCAAAGAGATCTGTGTCGATTCGGCCATCTTTATAGATTTCTTCATTAACATGCACTTTGACGACTTCCCCGGTGATAATTCGACCACATCCTGGGTCATCTCCATAAGAGAGGTGATCTCTAAATATACATTCAAAATGAATAGGGCTTTCAAGAATACGTTTGGCACGTACCTTTTCAGAGTCAATTGGAGTAAGACCCGAGGCCTTAAACTCATCTTCTCCATAAGGAAGGTTTTGAGCGGTAAGGTTGATTTGATCAACAATTTTTTCGGTTACGAAACTAATTACAAATTCTTTCTCTCTAAAAATATTTCGTGGAGTATCTTTTAACTGTCCTGTTTCTGGACGATTAATGGGGCAGAAGGCGACGATCATGGGCTTTGATGAAACGGCCGTGAAAAAAGAAAAGGGAGCAACATTATTACTTCCATCTTCATTTACGGTTGAAACCACAGCAATGGGTCTAGGAAGAATACTTCCAATGAGAAACTTATAATTATCTTGTGAATTTCCATTAGTATCAAAACTTAGCATTATTTCACCATCCAACTTTTCCAGTAATTCTTATTTTCATTTTCTTTAAACCAGGGGGCAGGCATAAGGGGATAGCGAGTATCAATCATTACCGCAAACTCATTGGTGTGGGTCTTATCGTTACCCTTTTCAAAGGCCTTAGGGTGAGGACCATGATTTATTCCCTGAGGGTGAAAAGTCATGGCTCCAGCATCGATATTATCACGGCTAAAGAAGTCTCCTTCGTGATAGAAGAGAACTTCATCAAAATCAATATTGCTGTGATAGAAAGGAACCTTTAAGACTCCCTCACTACTATCCTCAAGAGGTCTTGCTACAAAAGAGCAGACAACAAAGTTATGAGCAACAAAAGTTGTGTGGCCTGATGGGGGAACATGATACTTATGGCTCATAATTGGACAGATATCATAGATACTGAGAAGCTTTGGATAGACTGAACCTTTCCATCCTTGCACATCAAGAGGATTAAAGGGGTAGGTTACTTTGGTAAGCTCTCCGAGCCTTTTAATTTCGATAGTAAATGTTTCTTGATTTTGCTCTGAACCGACACTTGCTTCAGGAGTCTTGATGGCCGTTTGATCATAAAGAGCATTTGGTCCAAGAAGACCTCTGTCGGGCTCTTCAAACTCTGACTTAGATTCTATTAGAAGAATTCTATTTTCTTCTTTTGGATAGAACTTATAAGTTGTTCCTCTTGGGATATTTATATAGTCGCCTTTCTTGTAGGAAAGGGGTCCATAACTTGTTTCCACAACTCCTTCTCCAGTATGAATGAAGAAGAGTTCATCAAAGTCAGCATTTCTAAAAAAACAAACAGGGCTTTTTGTAAGATGTAGGGCATTGATAATACAGTCACTATTGTAAAGAATAGGAACACGCTCATCTTTGGGAAGATCTTTTGAGTAAAGAGGAGGAAGACAGCGAGGCTTAAGTGGGCCGTCGATATTTTTCCAGTTAACAGGAGGGTTCTCATGATAGAGTTGGCTAACGCGGCCAAAGAAGCCTTTGCGACCATGCTCTTCTTCGTAAAGTCCATCAGGAATTTTTACGTGTGCCTGTTTGGTTACGATGCCACTAGATTTAAAGCTTTCCATATTTCTATCCTTTAACTTCGCTCTTTTTTCCAATCGTATTTCGAAGAGTTCCAATATGCTGCGCATAGAGTTCTATCGTATCCCCTGGTTGAATCCAACGATCTATTTCAAGACCACAGCCTGTTCCGACTGTTCCTGAACCAAGGAGATCACCTGCAACAACAAACTCATCCATCGAGGTATGGGCAATCATTTGAGCCCATGTATAATGACCATCTCCTGATTGTCCTTGAGACCAAAGTTCACCGTTTATACGTGCTTCCATTAATAAGTTGGGCTCTTTGCCTTCAAACTCATCGGCCGTGACAATAACGGGCCCTATGACAGAACAAAAATCTTTTCCTTTAGCAGGACCGAGTCTTATGCTCATTTCTTTTTTCTGTATATCTCGTGCAGAAATATCATTGAGTAGGGTATAACCAAAGACATGATCAAGAGCATCGGAGGCCTTAATATTTTTTCCATCTCGACCTATAATGGCCGCGAGCTCTAATTCATAATCTAGAATATTGGAATAATGAGGCCAAAGGACTTCATCCTCAGGACCAATGAATCCTTCTGTCGCTCCTTTATAGTAAGCGGGGATTTCATACCAAGCCGAAGGAACAGGTTCCTTTCTTTTTTCAAAACCTTTAGACACATGCTTTTCATGAATATAGAAGTCTCTATAAGTAGAAATTTTATCTAGTGGAGCATGGAAGTTAATATTCTCTTTTTGATCAAGCTCAAAAGAGATAGGGGTCCCATCTCTTAGTTCATTGATGCCCACTTTTTGAAAAAATAAGAATAAACCATAGGCTTCTTGAAGGGCCTCGATAGGATTATCTTGAGTCTGTAGAAATTGGTGGAGACTCTGTGGGATTTTATATTGAGCTCTTTGCTGGTAATTTGCGAAGCCTTCTCTTTGGTAATCGAGTTGCCAACAAAGATTTAAATCAACAAGTTGATTCTCCTCCGTGATAAGTCCGATTCTTCTTTGTTTGATAAAAGGGTTATCATAACTAAACTGACATATTTTCATAGTAGTCCTACTTTAAGTATTTAGATTTGAAGTCAGGCATAACTTTATTCATCGCCGTATAGAAATGTTGCATTTCTTCTTTAGTACCAATGGATACACGAACAAAATCAGGCATTTCATTGGCCTTAAGAGGACGAATGATCACGCCTTCATTTAAGAGTTGTTCAAATAGGTAGTCACTGGCTTCACCGGAACCTGTTTTAAAGGCAATAAAATTGGTAACGGATTTAATGGGTTTGAGCTCATGTTCTGTCAGAAAATCGTGACACTCTTTTAAGTATTTAGAGTTTTCACTTAGAGTTCTTTCAAGGTGGGGACGATCTTTTAGTGCTCCAAGCGCCGCTCTTTGAGCAATGAGATTAGGCTCAAAAGTCATTTTTACTTTACTGAAATTATTAATCAAATCTTCGTGACCAAAACCGTAACCAATTCTAATTCCGGCCAGACCATAAGCTTTAGAAAAAGTTCTTAAGGTAATGACATTGTCGTAGCGATAGTCCATTGAGTTTGGATAATCATCATAGAGGTGAGCAAATTCAAAATAAGCTTCATCAAGAATCACAAGAACATGATCAGGCACATGGTCCATCAGGTAGTTAAATTCATCTTTTGTAATATAAGTTCCCGTTGGATTATTAGGATTGGCGATATAGATGATTTTAGTATTATCGTTAATCGCTTTTGCTAAGGCCTCTACATCAAAGCGATAGTCTTCAGTTAGAGGAAGGCAATTTAAGTTAGCCCCCATTTTTCTGGTGAGGATATACATGGCGATGAAAGTATTCTCGCAAGTAAGAACTTCTTTACCCGGACTTAGAAAAGCACTGGCCAAGTTACCCATTAATCCTTCGCTTCCATTTCCTAGCGCGATATTTTCCATTTTAATATCATAGAGTTCGCATAGAGCTTTCTTTACGTCATAAGAATTCATGTCAGGGTAGCGATGAATATCCCATAGCGCATTAGTCATTTCTCTGATGGCGTAAGGAGAAGGGCCAAGCGGGTTTTCATTGGAAGCCAGTTTCGAAATATTAGTAAGACCTTTTTCTCGGGCCAACTCATCAATGGGTTTTCCCGCTTGATATACTTTCAAATCTCTAATGTAATCAGGAACGAGTGATTCCGAAATTTTGCCTGGGTTACCTTTCGTTTTATTTGTCATAGCTGCATCCTCTTATGATTTAATAAATGGATAAACTTAGTAGCTAATAATTCTGCTTCATTGAATGAAAATGTAGAATGATTAGTTCTAAAAAGCCTATGTATTGAGTGCTATACTGATCGAGCATTACACCCAAAAGATTTTGCTAGGAGCATATCGTTTCTCGTGAGGTTTGTAATGACTAAGCCCTTGATTTTTATAAAAGTACACATGTACGATCAAGTATTATTACTACAGTTTTAAAGAGGATCTCATGTCATTATTTGAAATTGAACATCTTAAGAAAATGAAGCAAGGCGTTCAATTTTATAATGAAGGTAAGTATTGGGAATGTCATGAGGAACTGGAAGATCACTGGCTGGAAGATCAAGGTGACAATGCGCGCTACGTTTATTGGGCCGTTATCCAAATTGCCACGGCGCTCTATCACTATGAGGATGGCAATTTGGCCGGAGCACGAGGCATGATTAATAAGTCTCGTGAGAAGATAGCAAAATGTAAAATGTATGGCGTTGAATCTGATATAATGAACAAGTTTTTACAATGGAAGCTTTTAAAAAGTATTGTCGCCAATATTCCAAAGGAACCTTCTTTGGATGACTTTAAGCGATTGAGTGACTTTAAGTTTTCACGTCCTGATAAGTGGGATGTGCATTTAGAGAAATTGGAGAATAAAGCGTGAATATTATTTCCTGTATTGGTGTTGCCTTAAAAATGTTTAAAGAAGATAAATGGATTCCTATTTTTTCATTGGTTCCCGTCATTGTTGGAGCGACTATCTATTATTTTCTTGGCGGATATATTTACGGTGATGTCCTGAATATGGGAAAGGCGTGGATTGAAACATCTGTGAACTCTAGTGGATGGGGATCTTTTCTCTATTATATAATGGTGGGAATTTTAACCATTGGATTCTACTTTCTCTTGAGCTGGACTTTTGTATTAGTGGTCTCGGGTATTGCCAGTCCCTTTAATGATGTCGTCTCTCGTCGAGTGGAGAAAGTATTGGCAGGTGAGGTTCCTGAAGATATCGCCGCTTCTCTGTCTCGAATGTCATTGCGCTTTTTAGGAACTATTTTAAATGAACTTAAGAAGATCGCTTTTATTATTGTTCTCAGTATTTTGGCCTTAGTGGTGAGTTTTATACCTATGCTGGCCCCTATCGGAGTTGTTATATCTGCGATCTTACTGGCGGTGGGTTTTCTTGATTACTCTTGGTCTCGCCATGGAATGCACTTTAGAGACTGTGTGAATGATGTGAGAAAGCATCTCTTTTCTTATGGAATTATGGGAGGAGTCTTTCTTGCCCTTATCTCTATTCCTATCATAAACCTATTTTTACTGCCTTTTGGAGTGGTTTACTTCACTGTTCTTTTTACAGATAAAAATATAGGAATCAAAAACCTAAGCCTACAAGAGAAGGTTAATCTTGCATAAGGCAAAAGTCGTCCTGGTAACACCAGAAGATCAAGATGATATTTACGAGTTTTTTCCAACTCTTTATTACTTAAGAGAAAAATTTGAAGAAGTAGAGCTTAATATTATTTCTGATCATAGCTTTGACTCCGAACTATCTCATCTACCCTTTAAAGTGGTTAATTACGTAGTCACGAAAAAAGAGCTTGGCGCTATTGGAAGTCTAAAACTTGCTCATAAGTTAACGGATCTTTTTAATATCACTCATTTCTATAACTTTCGCAGCGGTATCGGCGCGATTAATTTTGGTCGTAGCCTAAAGGCCACTAATAGAGTGGGCTATAGAGATCCTCTCGGAAAACTATTTTATACTAAAATGTTAGAAAGAAATACTGGCCTTGCTCCTAGCCTTCAATATCTAGAGCTTGTTCAAGAGGAAAATTCTGGTCTTGTAAATAAAGTGACCCTTGATTTAGAAAGTAAGTTACCAGAGAACTTCTTTCATAGTAAGGATCACGATCCATTCATTTTTATTGCTCTTGGAGACCTAAAACAAGATGATCACAAGTATATACTTATAAAAGATATCTTAGGACAAATGACTGATCAGAAAGTGATTATGTGGTCACCAGAAAAGAATCAACATCATATAGACTTATTAGAAGCTCATTCAAATGTTATCGATGCAATAGGTGTCGATTACCAGCAAGTTCATAAGTATATTCTTACTTCTCAAGGAATCATTACGGATCAATTAAATGTGGCCAGATTATCTACTTTAATTGGTGTAGATCACTTTATGATATGTCGTAAAGACTATCGCCAAAGAGAAATTAGCGCATTTTCCTTTGTACTTTCCTTGCTTCATTTTGATGAATCAGAGATTCGCTATATTGAAGGCCCTGAGCAACTTAAAGAAATGAAAGAAGTCCATGAGGTCATGGACTTAATTCACGAAAAATTTAATTTATAGCCTTTAATATATGGGACTCTAGAGAAGGGTTTGTTTAGATGGGCATATTCTAGCCATTCATGCTTTGATTTCAATTCGTATTGAGGATAAATTTTGATTATTAGGTCCTCGAAATATTTTTCAATATCAGTCATTGGTCTTGAGTTAAAAAACATTTGATTGAGGTTGTGAGAGAGAATATTTAGATTATGTTTAATGGCCTTATATTTAAACAAACGATCAATTGTAGAAGATTCTATGTTTGGTAAAAAGAGGTTTAAATGGCGAATGAATATACTTTCGTATTTGAGTGAGTCTACTTCAGAATTTTCAAAAAGAGTTTCGCCTTTATCATTAAATCTTTTTACAAGATTTGTCTCTTGAAATGTCGAAGTATGACCAATCTCATGGGCCAGGAGAAGATAGTCTTGAATATTTAATAGTTTTGGATGAGCAATTAAATATTTGTTGGCAAAAGGAAGATACGCCATAAAAAAACCTGAAAAAGAATTTTCATTTTTTGATATCTCATAAAAAGAGATATCTTTCTTTTTGGTTTGATCTTGATGAAATAAAAGGGTAATTAAAGATTCGATATCAATATTTAGATTATTTTCACCATCCCCATTAAAGTGCCAACTCCTCGGAGAGTAAGCGTTATTTAACCCTAGAGGTATCAATTCTCTTTGGTCGTAGGGACTTAGTGAAATATTGTGTTGATGATTGATTTTTTCCCTGCAGCCTTCAAGGTAAGAATATATCTCATCTTGATTATCAGGAATATTTTTCATTGAAAGTGTTGAGAAGTCTAAATAAATAGGCTGATTGTCTGTAAGTTCTTTCATTCTAAACTCACGTGAAAATTCAAGTGCCAAATCTACCTGAGGAGAGTTTAGAAGTGTATTTAAGCACTTTTGATAAGCTTCATTTGTATTATTTTGATCTGATCTCCCCGCTAAATAGTCAAATTGAGCGAGGAGAAAATTATCAAGAGCCCTGTAGTATTCTGTTACAAGCATAAACTTTAAGAAAGCTTTGCGATGCTATCTTTTAAGCTGGCTACTTTTTCGCTAAATTGTTCAAAGTTAGATTTTACCTCGGCTACAACATCATCTTTAGCGTTGGCCAAAAACTTTTCATTTCCGAGTTTCTTCTCATATTTCATGAGTTCTTTTTCGGCTTTTGCTAGATCTTTATTTAAGCGTCCAAGCTGCTCGTTAAGATCAATTACACCTTCAAGAGGAATAAAGACCTCCGTATGAGTAAGGGCTCCCATGAGTGACTTGGCCGGAGCTTCACCGTCTTTGGTAACAACGCTTAAGTTTTTAACGCGAGCAAGAGATTGAAAACCAACTTCATTGGCCTTGTAGTATTCAAGAGCGTCTGGAATATCGGTTCTTAAGGTAACATTAATCTCTTCTTTAGGCTTAATATTTACACTAGAGCGAAGGTTTCTAATCAAAGATACCGTTTCAACGAAACGATTCATATCTTCTTGTTCCTTTGTGAAAACTAACTCGGAGTTTTCTTCTGGATACTCTTGAACAATGAGAAGATCATCAGACTCTTCTTTGAGGTGTCCCCAAAGCTCTTCTGTAATATAAGGAGTAAAGGGGTGAAGAAGGGCCACAACCTTTTTGAAGGTATACTTAAGTACTGTTGCTCTTCTTTGAATGTCAGCTTCATTATCACCACTAAGAACTGGCTTAGATAATTCAATGAACCAAGAACAGAACTTATCGTAAACAAAGCTGTAAATGGCCGAGCAAGATTCATCAAAGCGAAAATCTTCAATCGACTCATTCATAATTTTTGTAGTGGTATTAAGTTCGGCCAAGATCCAACGCTCGGCTGCATCAAGTTCTTCCTTAGGGGGAAGAGTTGCTTGGGCCTTTTCTAGAGTAGGGGCTATAAAGCGAAACGCATTCCAGATTTTATTCACAAAGTTTCGGTAACCACCAATTCTTTCAGGATCAAGATTGATATTTCGGTTATATCCAGAACCAGCTGCAAGAGTGAATCTAAAGGCATCGGCTCCGTATTGCTCAACCATTTCTAGAGGATCAATACCGTTTCCAAGAGACTTACTCATTTTACGACCTGATTTGTCGCGAACAATGGCGTGAATATATACTTTTTCAAAAGGAGCACTTCCCGTGGCCTTTTGACACATCATCATCATACGAGCAACCCAAAAGAAGATGATATCAAAGCCGGTAATTAGGGTGGCGGTGGGATAGAAAGTATCGAATTTCTTCTCTTTCATCGCTTGCGCATCAGGCCAGCCAAGAGTACTTAGTGGCCAAAGTCCTGAAGAAAACCAAGTGTCCAGAACATCTGGATCTCTTGTAACTTCACTCTTATTACATTTTGGACAAGTGTCTTCATTATCGTTTTCACTGGCCCATTGGTGATCGCAAGCTCCACAGTAGTAAACTGGAATTTGATGACCCCACCAAAGTTGACGAGATAGACACCAGTTCTTAGGCTCTCTCATCCAAGCAAAGTATGTATTTTCCCAACCTTTAGGAACGAATGTGGTTTCACCCTCATCGACGGCACGACAAGCATCTTTGGCCATCTCTTCTACATTTAAGAACCATTGCTTTGATACCATCGGTTCAATGATCGCCTTAGAACGATCACCGTGACCTACTTGATGAACATGGGGTTTCTTTTCGATTAAGATTTCCAGCTCTTCGAGTTTTTCTACGATAGACTTTCTAGCTTTGGCGCAAGTTTGATCTTTCCACTCAAGTCCATGCTCATTAAGGGTTCCGTCTTTATTGATAATATTAATGATAGGAAGGTTGTGGCGTTTTCCGATTTCAAAGTCATTGAAGTCGTGTCCAGGGGTTACTTTTAGGCAACCTGTTCCTTTTTCCATATCCACATAGTCATCCCCAATAATAGGGATTTCACGATTACAAAGGGGAACGATGGCCGTCTTGCCGATAAGATCTTTGAAGCGATCATCTTCTGGGTGTACACATACTGCGGTATCACCAAGAAGAGTTTCAGGTCTGGTGGTTGCAATTTCTATTTTTTGTCCGGTCTCTTTCACTTCATAGAGAAGGTGATAGAAAGTACCTTTAACTTCTTGGTGTTCCACTTCGGCATCAGAAATAGCTGATTGAAGAACAGGATCCCAGTTTATAATATAGTCGGATTGATAGATAAGACCTTCGTTATATAAGTCGACGAAGACTTTATTTACGGCCTTATGAGGAATTTTATCCATAGTGAAGGTGGAGTAATCCCAATCGGCACTGGCTCCCATAGAGCGCTGTTGCTTAGCGATGATGCCACCGTATTCTTCTTTCCAATCCCAAATTTTTTTAATGAAGTCTTCGCGAGTAAAGTCGTGACGAGTTTTCTTCTCTTCTTTCCAAACGAGTTTCTCGACAATATTTTGCGTGGCAATTCCGGCATGATCCATTCCGGGAAGAAAGAGGGCTTCAAAGCCTTTCATTCTTTTAAAGCGAATCAAGGTATCTTGAGTGGTGATGTCTAAGGCGTGCCCAGCATGAAGGCGACCAGTAACATTGGGTGGTGGCATAATGATGGTATAACCCTTGCCGGCCTTTCCCGCTTTCGGTTTGAAGTAGCCTTCTTTTTCCCATTTAGGGTACCACTTAGTTTCTACGTCTTGTGAAGAATAGGTTTTAGGGAGTTCAGTTTCGTTCATGACGGATACCTTTTAATTATAGGATATGGGAAGCAATGGCTTCAAGATCAGTTAAGTTATGCTCAGTTTGTTCTTTTGTTTCAAGATTTTTAATCAGGACTTTTCCGGATTCTTTTTCTTGATCACCAAAAATAAGTACGAACTTAGAACCTCTTTTTTCAGCTTCTTTAAAAACTTTCTTCATTTTTACCGGCTCCAAGGCCATAAAGATTTTAGCCCCTTTTTTCCTGAGAGAAGAAGCAAGGGGGGCTAAGTCTAAAAATCCTGATTCATTTTGAAAGCTTAAGAAGAGATCATTATCGGGCTTGGAAAGATCAGGCATAAGGTTGTGGGTGATGAGGAAGTCTTTGAGAGTGACGTCACCAAGACCAAAGCCCACTCCAGGAAGGGGAGCTTCATTGAATATTTGCAGAAGACCCGCATAGGCGCCACCACCACAAATGGCGCGTCTATTATCTGGATGCTTATCAAAGACTTCAAAAACAATGCCTGTGTAATAGTCTAGCCCTCTTACAATGGCAGGATCGAAAGTTATATATTCATTAAGACCAGAAGACTTTGTGAGGCCAATAAATTCATTGAAGTCTGAAGCAATTTCAGAGAGCCCTTGCTCATTAAGAATTGAGATGAGCTTTTCAAAATCTGTGGCATCTAGATAAGAAAAGAAAAGATTAGAGGCTTCATCACTAAGACCAAGTTCAGAGACTTCTTTTGTGAGTGCTTCTCTAGGAACCTTCTTTGATTTATCCACGATCTTATAAAGTCTGTATTGAATATCTTGTTCAGTACTTATTTTATTAAAGATCCCATCAACGATAGCTCTATCATTTAAAAGAATTTCAAAATGCTCTTGAGTGGCGCCATAGCTTTCAAGAAGTTCTTTTACAACGAGAAGGATTTCAAGTTCTCCAAGTCTTCCGGGGGCTCCAAAAATATCACAATTAAATTGCCAGTGTTCTCTTAAGCGACCTTTTTGGGGTCTTTCATATCTCATTAAATTAGGAATCGAAAACCAGCGAATAGGTTTGGGGTATTCTCTATGAATTTGAGCAACCATTCGAGCTAGGGTTGGTGTCATCTCAGGGCGAATCGCTACAAAGCGCTCGCCTCTATCTTTAAAAGAATAGATTTGATCATTGATGAGTTCTTCACCTGACTTGGCCTTATAGAGCTCAACTTCCTCAAGTAAGGGACCATCGTAGTGTTCATAAGCGAAAGACTCAGCAGTTGCTGTCATATTTTTAAAAATAAAGTCCTGGACTCTCTTCTCTATAGGAAAGAAATCCCGAGTACCTTTGTAAGGCTTTTTCGATATGGCCATGGATGAACCCTTTGTCCCTTATTTTAGGGGGTTAGTTGAGTTTATAGGCGGGAATCTTATCAAAAAAGACACGCTTGGTAAAAGGAATGGAATCAAAACCTTAAATATTTAATTTATAAGTGCAAGAATTGCCCTTACTGTAGTGATTTCAGTTCTTTAGATAAGATAGATGTATGTCAGATGAATTTGAAAAAGATGAAAAGGGGATATCTTATATGCCAATAGGCATTGGTAAGATAGAGCCGGATAAAGTGTTAGATACGGCCATCTATTTGAAAGTAGATGGTAAGTTTCTTAAGTTTAAACACGCAGGGGATTTTATTGAGGCAGAGAAGTTTAATTTCTTTATTCAAAAAAATCTAAAAAATATTTATGTATGGGAAGAAGAGTTAGAGACTTTTATGGCTTGGATTTCTGAAAAGAAAAAAGAAGTTATTGATGAGGTTGTAAAGGCCGTTGGTGAAGAGCATAGAGAAGTTGTAGAAAAAAGTGAAGCCATCAGAGAAAAGATCTATGATACATTCACCGATTTAGAAATCGATAGTGGAATAGCTGAAATTCTACAAGAGCAAGTTAGTGAGTTTATTTCTGAAGTAAAAGAGATCGATATTTCAAAGGCCGTGTTGGCCAAGATGCTTAAGCATAATGCTTCAACAGCAGACCATGCCCTTAATGTTGCTAATATTTCTCTCTACATGGCGATGGTTTTAGGACAAGGTAATTATCAAGTCCTGGAAGATATTTACATGGGCGCAATATTTCATGATTACTCTAAAATGAAGATTCCTCCTGAAGTACTCGCCAATAAACAGAACTTTCAATATAAGCAGGCCATGAATGATCACCCTAAAAAGAGTAGTATGGCCATCAGTAAGATTGAGGGAATACGCCCTGAAGTTCTAAAAATTATAGAACAGCATCACGAGCACCATAATGGAAATGGATACCCAGATAAAAAGCAAGGCGATGATATTTTTGGTCTAGCTAAAATTGTTGCGATGGCAAATATATTTGATAATGTCGTGATGGAAAATATCAATAAATCTAAAAAAGAAAGATATAGAGCTGCTATTAAATTCCTTGAATATGACAAAGGTAAGCAGTTTGATCCCGACCTCATTGAGAAAGTAATGACACCATTAAAGCTTGCTTATGGTGATTACTATATTTCCCCCTCAGGAGAATAACTCACTCATTCCAATCATCCACAGGTTTAGGTAAATTCTTGGGTGGCGTATAGTTTGGGCTGGGCTCAATGACTAGCCCTTGTTTATCTCCAGGTGTCCAATCATCATTCTTTGAAATACTCCATTCATCTACAGGTGTGGGAATTCCAGCTTTACGATGTTTTTCAATGACTTGATCAAGCTGACTTAGCGACTCTTCAATTGAATCTTTCTGATTTTCTTGACCTGTCTTTTCTTGGAAAGAGAATAGACTTAGTTTTTGCTCTTCAATATTAGGGAGTCGAGTACCCTTGAAACGATAGAAGAGTTTATATTGAGAAACGATATCTCTGAGTAGGGTAAACTGATGCTTTGTTAATTGAAGATTTAATTGTTCTCCCTGATTTCTGTAAAAAAGATAGGCCCAGGGTCTTAGGAGATCGATGCGCTTTTTTAATGAAAGAAAGTTAAAAGGGATTTTCTTTCTATTTTTTAATTTAAGATATTGTTGGTAGTTTGCGTTCTTTTGAATATCAAATGAGTCTGACTTAAGGGCCAGAAGAAGCCATTTTGCAAAAGGATTTAGGCCCTTGGATTTGGTTTTATCTGTAAAGGTTGTGAGCGTGAAGTCTGCTGGTGGTCTAACTTGTGGTGGATACTTCAGTATCCATTTATAGACAGATGATTTTGCTAAGAAAAAACGATCATTAGCAGATAAGTTCGTCATGAGAGAATCAAGAGTGTGAAGTTCGGATTTTAGATCATTCTTTTCTTCATCTGTAAGATAATCCATGTTGAAAGACTCTACTAAGGTCTTGATCTCATAGGGAAGTGAGTTTTTGGCAATCCATTGGGACGCTTGAGTCGAGAAGGGAATAATGATGAGATTAATCAGAACAAAATAAACTAGCTTTTTCATAGTGATAGTTTACTTTTAATCAGTAGTTTTGGCCTTAAGTTTATCAAAGTCAGTTAAATTATTGCTTCCCTTAATCACATAGTGCTTATTTTGGTAGGGCAGTAGCAGCTTGCCGTCCATAACGATGAGAGATGTGGCAAAACGAATATCTGACAACATTTCTATGTCTTTTGTCTTCGTATCAAATTGGGCCGCATCAAACGTTACTTTCCCAAGCTCTGAGCGAGACTTTTTTATGAAATAAATTTTATCTTTATCTAAATTACATTTGAGACTTCCAAGGTCATTCTCCGTTGATTGGTAGAGGACCTTCTTTGTTTCTATATCCAATTTAGAGGGCTCTAGATAAGAGATAGAACTTCCCTTTGTTAGAGGGTCGAGTCCATAGTTTCCAATGAATAACTTATCGTCACTAAGGCAAATTTCTAGTTGTTTATTGGCCGTATCTAGTTTTTCTAAGACTGACGTTTTTCCAGAGTTTACCTTGTGAATAAGAATGCCAGGAAGGGCATCTTTATTTAAATCAGTGTAAACGATTGTATCCACATCAGGCATTACTATCTGTGGAATAAAATATGGGTTTTTAGAGTTTGCGAGTTTAATAACGGTCTTAATAGATGGATTCAAATGATTAAGGACAATTAAACTTCTCGTATTGGGTTCATAGTAAGAAATGTATTGATCGTTGAGGTGTAGACCAATGGGAATACCATCCGCAACTTTCCTTAAAGTCTTCGTTCCGTATTCCAAAACGTAGATTTTCTTTTTCGCTTTAAGAGAGAGGTAAGTGTTGTATGTTTCATCTGCTTCTAAAATAAGATATTTTAAATTACGCGAGGTAATAATATTAAATTGGGTACGTTCTTTTAATCTAATGACTTCTTCAACTTTATAGTTAGTTGAAAACTGAAAGATTCCATTACTTCTTTGGTAATAGGTATACTTACCATCATCACTGATGAAGCGAATATTCTTCTTATCCTGTTTCGTTATAAGTTCAGGTAGATCTGTTTCTGCCCAAAGACAACTATTGATCAACAGGGATATAAATAGAGTCTGTATTTTGATTCCGATCTTGCGCTCCTTGGGGCGATTTATCATTGTCATCATCAACAAAGTTATTGGGTAAATTTCTATATTTAGCTTGTTCAGATAGGGTTAGGCCATAGAGGTTCCACTGCTTTAGGGGGTGCATTTCCTGGTATTTCATAACAGCGGTGAAAACCCAATTCCATGGAGTTAGTCTGGGAGATAGGATGTCATCAAAAGCCGTTCTAAGAACAAGAGTCTTGTTTTCATCTTTTTCAAACATACCATCGATAATAAAAGGGGCTGGAGTACATTGATTAAAACTTATCCTTTTGCGTACGCTAGGTAGGAGATCTTCAGCACATCCAAGCCCATGAATAATACCTTTTGGGTGTTGCTTAAGAAATACCTGTAGCATCGTTAAGTTTTGTAGCTTCTTTGGGGGGATCTTATATATTTCTTCTAAGGTTGTTGAAATACTTCTTTTTTGATCACTCCAGTTGTTAGGAAAGTAATCGAATTGCAAAGAGCCTTTGAAACTTAAACCTTCTACTTCTTTTTGATCGATAATGATTTTTTTAGGGCAATAGCTATTAGAGCAGTTATTTTGGTTGAAGGTAATGAAGCATCCATTCTTGTATTCTAATAGAACGGGGCGATACTCATCTTCGGTAATGATTTTACAGTAGGATCGGTTTCTAATTTTCCCCATTCGCTGAAGAATACTACTGACAACCTTGTCTTCAGAGAGAGAGGAGCTTTTTAGTGAACCTGGGATATAAGGCTTACATAATTCTTTATTTTCAATTTTATCAAAGTAGCAAACATTGAGGGGCCATAGATCATTTCGTTTAGCCGTTTTTAAGAATTCATAATAAGTATTTGTTGTTTCGGCTTTACAGGATTCTACATTACTATTGTAAGTCTTTTCTTCAAAGTGACCAAGTATACGATGAAGATTGGTAAGAGCGCCGTTATCAATTTGTCCCGGACAGTCATGGAAAGTAGTTTTAAGTCTTCCATGATTTAACGCCATAGATACTTGAGAACAATTTGCCCGAGGATAGATAGCGGAATATTGATCAGTAGATTTGGTGGTGCAGATATCGGGCTCTTGCGCCAGCTTGGTTGCACACATCATTTTTTGAGCTTGGGTGAGTTTATTCTTAGGATCTTTATTAAGAAGAGCGTTACAGCGAAAATTAAGATTATCTTCAGGTATCTCTCCATTAATAATTTTAGACCAAGCGTCTTGAGCTAGATAAGGCTCACAAAAGAGAGATTTCTTTTCAATAGAGTCACAAAGGTTTTTTAAATAACTTCTTTCAAAATAGGGAATTTGATTATGATAGTAATCACCATCGGATATCAGATCCGAGAGTAACTTTTTTTGAGCAAGAGTCAAATTACTCTTATTAGAGCGAATTTGTTTGGCTCTTGTTCCTTGGTCAATAGCATTGGGGATTTTACACAAGTAAGGAAGATAATCGTTCTTCTTCCAATCACTTATGATGCGATCACACTGAGTTTCAGTTTTTGGAACAGGATAGGGGATCGCCATTACTGTCTTTTTTAAATTTGTTCGACTAAAAATTTTTGAATATTGAGCAAATTGTTGGCATTTAAACTTATAAATTTGTTCAACATATTGATCATAACGAATTAGAAACTTTTGTCCTTTGGAAATCATGACAAGAAATTCAACTGTTCCTAAGGCACTCTTTAAGAGTTTATTTTCAAGTAGAGCATAGAGGTGACAACTATTTAAGTTGATCATCTCTAGATATCTCTTCTCTGAGTGAAGAAAAATACTTTTAAGAAAGAGAGAATCGATTTCAGAACTTTGGACGAGTTCTAAAGTAGGATTGAGTTCTGTTTTTTGAGAGGTCTTGAGGTTTTGATATTCTTTTCGAAGCTTTTCACGAGTATCTTTAACAATGGACTGAAGAGATTCGATTAGGCCTGGAGCTTTATTTGACTTTGGTGTTTGTGAAAATGTGAGACTACTAAAGAGTATCGTTAATACTAAATAGAGTCTCACATTAAAGTCCTTTTTTATTAATCAGAAATTGATTTGGCCAAAATAGAGGCAACATCATCAATTGCGATTTCCTCTGTTGATTCTACCTGAGCTTTTGAACTATTGAAATTGATTAAGCAGAAAGAACAACTTGTCGCTAGCTTTTCTGTCTTTGTTTCCCCAATTTCTTCTAGTCTTTTCGTAGCAAGGTGAACACCTTCATCAATTTCATACCACATGTTTCCGCCGCCCATACCGCAGCATAGGGCCTTATCTTTAGTCTTTTCCATTTCTTTAAGCTGAAGACCTGGGATTGACTTTAGGATTTCACGAGGAGCATCGTATTCACCATGATGTCTTCCTAAGTAACAAGGATCATGGAAAGTCATCTCTTCCTTAACTTCTTTCTCAGGCTTTAATTTACCTGCTTTAAGAAGCTCAGCAAGAAGTTCTGTATGGTGAACGGTTTCAAATTCTCCATCTTCAAACTTAGCGTATTCTTTACCAATCGTATGAAGACAGTGAGGACAATGAGTCACGACTTTATCAAACTTGTACTGGTTCATATTGGCGATATTCTCTATCGCAATCTCATAGAAGGTGTATTCGTCACCAAAGCGTCGAATGGGGTCCCCATTACACTTTTCTGTTTTTCCCATAACGGCAAAGTCCACACCAGCTTTCTTGAGGAGCATCACTGTGTCTTGAACCACTTTTTGATTGGCAGAGTCGTATGAACCAGCACAACCTACATAGTAGAGGTAGTCGACTTTCTTTTCTGGTTCAATAACGGGGATATCTAGACCATCGGCCCACTTAAAACGATCTTCTTGGGCAATACCCCAAGGGTTACCGTTGACTCTAACTTTATTCGCAGCGTCCGCAGCGGCTGGAGGAATTTCTCCGAGAGTTAGTGTTTTATATCTTTTTGCTTCCATGATAATATCGACGTGCTCGATATTAGCAGGACACTCTTCCATGCAGGCACCACAAGTTGTGCATGAGTCTAGCTCTGTTGCATCCCAAACTCTATTCTCTCCCCAGAGTTCAAGGTCTTTATTTTCTGCAGTGAGATTGGCCAATGAAAAGTCTCTTGCCTTGGTAATAATCTTTTTAGGATCAAGGGGCTTATCCGCTTTAAAGGCAGGGCAAACTTCAGTACAGCGACCACACTCAACGCAAGAGAGGAGATCAAGTTTATTTTTCTGAGTGAATTCTGAAAACTTTCCAAGACCAAATGTTTCGGCCGTTTCATCTTCAAAGTCCATTGGCTCAAGTACAGCACCACGTCTTTTTGGAGTAACAAGAGCAGAAAGGGGAAGAATGGCAATGTGACTAAATTTAGTCCAACCGAGGGATGCGATGAACACCATAGTGTTGGCCATATGGAAGAACCAAAGAATTCGATAGGTAAGGGCAAGCGAAGAATCTGAAAGATTAAAGCTTTTAAAGAGAGTCGCAAGACTCCAACCAATAGGAGCCCATGAGGCTTCACCTATAGGCATACCAGCACCAAGAATTCTAAAACCTTCAATGAAATAGCCGATCACAACAAGAGAAATAAGCATGAGGTACATGAACATTTCTTGCTGAGGCTTTGTCGCTTCAAGATAGGCTGGTTTTTTTATGTAACGACGATTAAAGGCCAGGGCCAAACCAATAAGGATAGCTATACCTGCAATATCAGCTAAGAAAGAAACAACTATATAAAGAGGACCTTTGAAAATTTTCAAGGGTGTATCGTAATGAATAGCAACAAGATCAGTTGCAATCCATAAGATAAAGAATCCATAGAAAATTAAAGAGTGAAAAATACCTACATCTTTCTTACGAGGAACTTTTCCCGTAAGAAGAAGAGTTTGAAAAAAAGCCTTCCAGTTTAGTTTTGTTGGAAGAAGATCTTTATAACTTTTTCCACCGGTTACAAATTGATACTTGTCATAAAAGCCCTTCACCATGACGGCGATGGATAAGGCCAAAAGGGCATACATCGCCCACTTAAAAGATGGTGGAATATTCCACAAAATCTCACGAGTTGCGTCTGACGCCATGAGTAGCTCCTTGCTCAAAATCCTAACGTTTAAATTATTTGCTATAATGATGTTCCAAACACTAGGATAGTGGATAAGTGTTGAATATAAAATGGGAAATTTATAAACATCCCAGTATATGTTTACCTAGGTCAATAGTTGATTCAATTGCTCGGGTATTGGACTCAATATGAACAATAAAAAAATCGTTTTCAAAAATATGTTACTTTTCTTGCTGGGCAATCTTCTCTTAGGTTGTGCCTCTAGGGCAACGCTAGGGACACGAAATCACGTCTTTTCAGACAAGGGAAAGCATATAATCTGGTTTCAAATCGAAGGATTACTGCCAGAACATCTCCCTTTGATTAAATACACCAATGAAAAGGCCACGGATGCTATATCTTTTGAGAAAATGTCCTGTTCTGGGACCTTGTGGTCACATAATCTCTATGAAATGAGACCTGAGCCAGATCTTGGGTTTATGAGTCAAATTTTGGGATCCCAGAATATAAAAGGAGAATGCTCCGATATTGATCGCAAACCGATATGGAGCTATTTTCAAGAAAAGGGTTACGAAGTTGCTGTATTAGAGTCCTCAGGAATGGGAAAGAGAAGCCTTGCCAAGTATGGATCTTGTAAAGAAAAGATAGATTTATTTTCTGATATTCATTTTTGGAGAAGAAATAAGACTAAGGATAAAGAGGCAAAGCTGTTTCACTATCTCGACGATAGATCTGGTCTAGAAACTCCCGGTACGTATTACGATAAATCATGCCAAGAAAGAGGATGCTTTGTTACCTTTATAAATAATCTTAAATCAATGTGGAAAAACTTTAAGAATAAGAATGCAAAAACTTTTACCGTAGTAAGAGACTCTCGATACAGTGATGAATTAAATAAAGGTAATATTGTAGAGGCCATGGACATTCTAAGAGACTGGGATAAATATTTTAGTGAATTAATCTCTCAGTCTGATTCACGCCCTGTAACGATCTTAATTACTTCAAGTGCTGGACGCGGAATTGAGTTTCCTAAAAAAGGTGCACAATGGGCGAGATTTATTAAAAAGGGTAAATCTATCCTTTATCGTAATCAAAGCTTAACGAGTGCTGCCTGGTCTTTTGGACCAGGTGCGGAAAACTTCTGCGGACTTTATGAAGAAGATAAAATCTTTAATAGGATCCTTTGGGCCCCTGAGAAAAGATTTCTTGATGAACTCTTATTCTAACTTCTTATTGAGTAATAAGCGTTGCGATATGGTCTTTTTCTATCTGATAGAAGGTCTTACAGTAATCGCACTTTGTTTCTATGGAGCTCTTTCCTTCAAAGAGATCATCCAGTGAAGTGGAAGTGACGAGAGACAATACTCCTGAAACCATACGTTCATAAGAACATGCGCATTTAAAATTGATCTCTTTGTTTTTCAAATGTTGAAATCCAAGTTTTTCAATTTCTTCTACGATAGGAGCAGGATCGTTATGTCCTTGCTTAAGTAATTGCTCAAGTGGGGATTTTAATTGAGCTAATTTTTCTTCAATATTTTGCGTGGGTTCAAATTCTTCTTCTTTGTCCCAATTCTTCCTTGGCAATTGCATAAGAAAAGCTACCTGATCAGAATCATCAGAAAGAATGACTCTTCCCTTTATTTGATATGACTCACTTAGAATACTGTTAACAGCTTCATTCAAAGTGGTATTCTTTAGCTCAATGATTGAATTGTAAGGAACTTTCTGTCCGGGATATATTTTTGAAACTCTGGCCTTTCCCGTTAATTTCTTCGGAAAATCTTTAAAGCTCTCTGGAAGTAGAAGAGTTCTGAAATACCCATCTTCAGACATTTCAACTTTAAACATGAAGTAAGGCTCTTCTGAGTCAATATAGAAGCCAAGATTTTCTCTGGGCTTTAAAAGTGTAATGAGGGGGATTGCTGAGAGTACACAGTCTCTAAAAAAGGCAAAACCGTTTCCTTTGAGTTCATGAATAATCGCTAAGTCGTGGACTATTTTTTGTCCCTCTGCGATATGGAGTGTGTATTCTTTTTTATCATCGATGAAACTAATGAGTTGGCTGGTATTGAGCACTTTTATCCTCTACTGATAGGGTGTTTATCCTAGTCTATAACTTTCAATGACTTGAAAACTAAAAGCGTTTAAGTATAAAGTTATCACTTTGATATGGATAGTATACTGTGAAGGATAAGATTTCTATACGAGGAAACTTAGATATTCAATTAAACTTTTTGAGAACTTCCTAAGACTATCTAGATCTACATCTACTAAGAGGAGAGGGATTTTGGCTTTAAGCGTAATATTTACAGAAAAGGCGTCTGATGGAATTAATCTCAATCTGAACCTAAGAGAAGAGATAGATCAGTGGGAAGTCATTTGTCCTAATCCTTCCATTGCTGATGCGATGAGAACTTCTGTCGTTAGATATGAGGGAGAACTCAGTTTTGAGACCCTAACGATTAATAAGTTCTTACAGGATTTATTTATAAAGTTTTATCCTGATCAAGCAGTCGTCAGGAAATCACAGCTCTTAAAATACTTGGCCACAGTTTGGAAGAATGTTTTTCCAGAGGAAAGAGAGAGTTATTTTCACCAAGCGTTTAATGTATTTACTGACTTGAGATCTTTTACATTAAATCCAAGTCTCATTGAAGATATTCTCGATCATTATGATGAAGTCGTTGCACGGGCCATTAGATTTTTTTGGAAAGTAACCGAATCAGAAGGTCTTATTGATGAGCACCAGGCCTATCAAAATATATTAAATGCCCTATCTGATCCCAGCTTTCAAGATCATGAAGACTTATTTGCCAAAGGATTGATTTTAACTGGATTCACTCATCTCTCTGGTAATCAAGTGGAGCTATTAAAGTTTATTGGGAAATATACAGATGTTGTAATACCTATCCCTGCTGAAGTTATTAAGGATTCACTAAGAACCGATTGGGTCGACTGGGTGAAGACCCAGGCCGATCATATTGAAGAGTATGAAGCCTTTCGCTATGAAACTCCATTGAAGCGTTATACATTTGCTAGAGGACAAGGAAACTTAGTATTCAAAAACCTATTTGAAACTGAGGGGAAAGGAAATGTTCTTTTTATAAAATCTAAAATTGGAATGAAGGAAGTTCTTGAAGTCCCATCTAGGCAAAGTTTTTATAAATCGGAGCTTGAACTCTTTGATGGAATATTAAAGGAAACGGTTGAAGAACTCGAAGATCATTTTCTTAAAAATATTGGAGATAAAGTTTCAAGCCAAGAAATAGAAGATTATTTAATAGCTAAGCAAAAGGCCTTAGTTATTGCCCCTGATAAAAAATTGAGAAGCTTTTTGGCCATAAAACTTTATGGCTCTTTTTTAAAAGAGTTAAAAGATTGGGTTGAGTTATCAGAAGTAAATGAAGTTATTTCTAATTTTGATATGCAAATTTTAGTAGAGATGACCGGCTTAAATCTACCAAGAAGTTTCAATATACCGATATTAAAAGAAGTAAGTGAATCTATTCTTAGCTTAAAAGATCTTTATCAAATAGATCTAGAAGAGCGAAACTATATATATGTAGACTCAGGACATGACCTTTCTGTTGGAGGGGCAACACAGTATCCTAAAGATGTGCAAGAAATTCTCATTACTCTAGGGCCAATGAGAAGGAAGGGGCTTGATTTACTTTTTTATATATCACAAATTAAAGAAATTCTAGCTTCTGATAACACTACGCTTTTATTGGAGAGTGGACTGGATAAGCATGATCCTACTTGGAATCACTTATTATCTGAGTTTGAAGTGCTAGATCAAAGTAAAGGCCATGATAGAAGAGATATTGAATTGAATGAAATAGAGCCTGATCTCTCTAACTTCAAAGAGATGGATAGATTGAGCCCAACTCGAATGCAATCTTATCTCGAGTGTCCACGTAAGTATTACTATCAATATATTCTGAAACTTGGAAATGAACCGGAGAAGATAGGGGCTATTGATAGTCGCTTGCTTGGGGATTTTGAACATAGAGTCGTACAAGTATATTTAAAAGAAGGCCACGACTGGAATATTGAAACGTTTGATAAAATACTATTAGAAACGTTATCGAAATTGCCGCCGAACTATAAAGAAAACAGAGCTCTTTATGATGAAATTTATGCTGAAGTAAGATTCTTCTCAAAGCAAAGTATTATAGAGCTTTTAAAACTTCGGGAGGTTGATCCGGACATTACTTTTGAAATTGAATGGCAGATGAGAAGTGATGAAGCAAAAGGTTCTGCTGACGTGATTGGGTTTTCAAAAAAGCTGGGACCTATATTAATAGATCTTAAGCGCTCATCTGGCTCGATACCTATAAAGAGTGAAATTGAAACATTGAAGAAAATTCAACTTTGGTACTATTTAAATTTTTCCTTCGCTGATGATACTTCACCTGAAGATTTTGCATTAATGGGATATATTAATTTATCTGATCCAGAGAAATCGCTCGTTTTTTATCAAGACCCTGATATCTATAATCAATTGATGGCCGTAGGGTTTCTCTCTAAAGATGCTTTTGTGACTTTTAAAAATGACATTAGTGAATACCTAGAGACATTTCAAGATATGTATAAAGGCACCCTTCATAGAATGAATGTAGAAAAAAAGTTCGAAATATTACCAGAGTCAGCAGGCAGCTGTAACTATTGTCCAGGCGCTGCGATTTGTTCAAGACATGTAGAGGGAATATTATAATGGAAGTACCAGAGCATTTGAAATTAAATAGTCCTAACGATGAACAAAGAGAAGCTATTGAGCATACTGGAGGTGTTCTCCTCAGTGCTGGTGCAGGTTCTGGGAAAACATTCGTTCTTGTTGAGCATATGGTCTATCTCTTTACTAAGGAATATGAACAACAGCCTAATCCAGATGTTATTGATTTTTCCAAGAGACTGAAAGAAAAATTTGCGAAAGTGGTACTTATGACTTTCACAAAGAAAGCTTCAGGAGAACTTTCGCTAAGACTTCAAAGACGATTTCAAAAAGGGCTTGAGCGCGCAAATCATGACCTCGAAAAGATACCTTCTATTTATTGGGAAGCAGCTATTTCAGCAATTAATTATATGTTTGTAGGGACGATTCATAGTTTTTGCTATCGACTCATTCTCGAAGGCTATATTCCTGGCTTCACAGGAAGTGAAGAGATGATTAGCGATCTTGAAGTTGTTGATAAGATCGATAAACTCTTTTCGTTATGGATTGAACAAAATGAAGAAAAGCTGAAAGAAGATGGCCTTGAATTTATTATTGTTAATAAGAAGCTATTTCGAACGCAGTTGAAACAAATTTTTTCTGACACTGATATCCGTTTGCTATGGACTAAGTACAATGAAGGACAGCCTGACTTGGACCTAGAAGCACAGATTGAAGAGTTCTATAATCTAGAGTTAGGAATCGACTGGAAGAGCTTAAATGCTCCGACTATTGGTGACGAAAGAATGCCAAAGAAGAAGGCCGCCTGGGTTAGCTTTATCGAAGAGTTTAACTCATCAGTCGACCGGTCTAACTTCCTAAACTTTATGAACTCCATTCTTGATTATTATAAAAACTACGGACGCCATCCGTCTGTCGGAGCGAAGAAAGATTCAGCTGATATTAAGTTATTTTTAAATCAAGTTAAAGATATTAGAGACTTTGCTATAGAATACCTCGCTGACTTTAATGCGTGCTTAAATAATAAAGAAATCTTTCTCAATTTTGGGCAAACGACCTTTGATATCTATAGTTTTATTGAAAAAAATTATTTAAGAGTTCCTGGTCTCACCTTTACAGATTTGGAATATTACGTTTGGAAGGCCGTAACCGAAAATAGGCAAGTTGTAGAGCAGATTGCTAGTTGTTATGACTATTTTATTATCGATGAATTTCAAGATACCAGTAATGTTCAGTTCGAGATGGTGAAAGCGATCACGAATTCTGATATGAAGAAGATATTCTCCGTGGGAGATGTCAAACAAGCGATCTATGGATTTAGAGGTGGAGAACTTGGAGTCTTTAAAGAAGCATCAGATAAAACCTATCAAACTTTAAATTTAAAAAATAATTATAGATCAGCAGGTAATGTTATTGAATTTAACAATTCATTATTTGATTTCCTTCTCCCCTTAGGTTCAGAGTTTAAAGGTGAAGACCCTTACACGGTGCCCATGTTAAAGCAGTCTGTTCCCTCTGGAAAAGAAGGAACTGGAGTTATTCAAAAGATTGGACTTGCTTTAGAAGGAGAGCTACCTAAAGGAAAGAAGTCTATTACCCCTGTAGAACTTAACTACTTAGAGTGCCAGGGGATAATTAATTATATGACGGATGCACCTATCGATGAAGAGATATGTGTATTATATCGAAAGCTTACTCCCGTGAAATTTCTAATTGAAATGCTTTTGAATTCTAGTCTTGGTTTTACTTGCCAGGTAAAAGTAGACCTACCTGATGACCCCGTGGTTTATTTATTTTGTGAGTATACAAGGGCCATGTCTCTTTATAGTTCTGAACAAGAAAGAACGATTTCTGCTTTTGTAGTTGAACAAGTACTTTCCATCTTAAATATTAAAAA
Source organism: Bacteriovoracaceae bacterium (assembly GCA_048266825.1). Lineage (GTDB taxonomy): Bacteria > Bdellovibrionota > Bacteriovoracia > Bacteriovoracales > Bacteriovoracaceae. The sequence goes on from JBLWYP010000009.1 coordinate 36,614, forward strand.
AACAAAAGAAGATTTGATCGAAATTTATTCTCAAGCTTACGAGCAATATCAAACACTAGGACTATGGGAGTCTTTTAAATCTTTTCTTTGGAAACTCAATCTTTCTTCTTCGAATCTCGACAATAGCTACGAACTCGCTAAGTTCCTCTGCATTCAAGGTCGAAATGAAGCACAATTAGTATATGAGAAGATCGCCCAGTCTTTGAGTGGTGAGCAGTACTCAATCGATTTTCAAAGTGGACAAAATCCCGAAAGAATTAAAATTATGACTATGCATGCCTCTAAGGGGCTTGAGTTTGGGACTGTCATTCTTGGGGGAGTGCACACTAACGGAATAGATAAATCAGATCAGAATTTTTTTGGAAAAATTCCATATAGCTATAGATGGTTTTTAAGTGCAAAGAAATCTCATATCTTTAGATCCCCTCGTTTCTTATATGAAGAACATTTAAAAAAGAAGAAGTCTTATTCAGAAGCTAAGCGTTTATTCTATGTCGCTGGGACTCGTGCCGTAAATAAGCTGGTTTGGTTTGATATCGATTTTGGTAAGAAACCTCTATCCCATGGGAAAAGTAGTTGGATTAACGGAATAAGGGAATGGGAGAATAATGTTGATGAGAGAGATTTAGAGATATTTGAAGTGATTAAAGAAAGCTATAGCGTTAAGACTCTGGATCTTGCCAAAATAGACCTTCTTGATAAGCGTCTTGATCTTCATCCTCCTATCTTTCATATTGATCCGCTTGGTATCACAAATGTGGAAGAGAAAGGTGGCCCGCTAGGGTACTCTTCGGAACTTAGTGTTACGCGACTTGCTGAACTGACTCGATGTCCTCGTAAATTCTTTTTGAAGAACTTAGTTAAGTTGGACGAGGATGAAGTTACAGAAATTGTAGAGAAGCCAGAGGAAGACTTTAAGCCTGAAGTTGATATCCATTCAGAAAGTGATCTTTTTCATATGGATAATCGTCCAAGAAATACAGCTCAAAGAGGTACACTTATTCATGAGGCCATCTCTGAAATGGTCCTTCATAATATGACAATCCCTCGCGAGCTAAATGTAGATGACTTAGGTCGGGATGGAATTCAATGGATAAAAGATTTATTAAATAAGAAAAATGAAGAGTACCAGGAAAAAAATGTCAGGTTCTATAGTGAGACTCCTTTAAAGTTTTCATTATTCGGACAAATGATATCAGGTACTCCTGACTTCTATATTAAAGGTGATGATGTTCTTGAAATTTGGGATTTTAAGACAGGACGAATTTCAGAAGAAAAAATGATACCGTATTGGTTCCAACTCTATTGTTATGCTCAAGCTTTATATAGTGGATCACAGGAGCAGTTTAAGATTAAGCTGATTCTCTCTTTTGTAGATGAGAAGAAAAACCTAGAGAAAGAGTACAACATTTCTGAGATAGAGGAGTTACTCTTTGAGCAATGGAAAAAGATTGAGCAACCTGATCAGATAAATAAAGATCACTGTCAATATTGTCTATACGAAAAGCTTTGTTTTCCTACTTCTTGACTTTATTGCACGAAACAAGAGTCATGGTAGAATAACTATGTGATTTACCGTTAAAGATTGAACCATGGAAGGTTCATAATGATAAGCAGGATGCTCGATATGAAATCTAAACTTACCTCTGTATTTTCATTACTGTCATTTTTACTTCTATTTGAAGGACTTTGTCCTCAAGTAAAAGCTTCGGAAGGTGACACTTATAGCTTTACTTGGCTGGACCCTGATAAAGAAGTTTATGTACTTCAAAATAGAAAGTATCGTAAACGTAATCGCGCTCATGTTAGTATTGGTGCTGGTTTGACGGCAAGTGAAGCCTTTGTAGATTCTACAAATTTCCAAGGTCGACTCGGTTATTTCTTTAGAGAAGAGTGGGGCTTTGAAGCCATTTACGCTATCAATAATGGGAAAGAAAATTCAACAGCTGAATCTGTTCGAAATAATGGGCAAACAGGTTCTGTACCTTTCAGACGAATCGTTGATAGTTATATGGGTGGGATGGTTCTGTGGTCACCTTTCTATTCGAAAATAAATACGTTCAATAAAGTGGTTTACCTCGACTGGATCATTGGTGCAGGTGTAGTTCAGATCGAAGAAACAAATAATAAGTTAGAACTAACTACATTTAATAATGACCCCACTCCAACAACCGAAAACCATACAGGTTTTATTTGGGATATTGGAATGAAGTTTTATTTGGATGAAAGTTTCGACGCTAAGATCGATTTAACGACAATTCATTATAAAGCTGATCAGCCTAATGCAAACGGCGCAGATAAATCACAATATAACTCAAATTGGGATGTGACATTTTCAATCGGTTACAACTTCTAGGATAGATTTATGAAGAAGTTAAGAATGAAAAGATATATAGCTGCTTTAGCTCTGATTTGTACCGGATCCTTTAATGCATCTGCTTCAGTAGAAAAAGCATGGGATATTCTTGTTCGCAGTAAGGGATCAGTGAGTAATTATCCACAGGTCGTGAATGAACTGCTTAAGGATAATCTCTATTTTACTTCAATTCCATATTTGAAAGAATATTTATCTGTTCATAAGGGTAGGCTTCCCAGTGAAGTAGATATTCTTGTTGATAAGGTTGTAACGAAGGTAGGGGTTAGGCAGTTTGAGGTTCTTCCCACTTCAATACTAAAGCGAACAAGTGCTCCGATTATAAAGTATATCTTAGCGAAGAAACAATTTCGTGTGGGACGATATAAAGATGCCTTGAGAACGCTAAATGGAACCATTCCAGCTTCGCATCCTGTAAAGCCATTTGCCTTACTGTTAGAAGGATCTATTTTTAGTATTGAAGGTGATGCCCGAAATGCTAAGGCTTCTTTTCAGTCTTGTGTCGATGCTACAAAAGACGAGATGAATAACACCAGTGATGATAATCGCTTAAGACAATTAGCAATTAATCGTGACTATTGTATCGTTGGTATTGGTAGAGCTGAGTTTGAGAATAAAGAATTTGAGAATGCTTCACTTTCGTATCTCGACCTTCCAAAAGATAGTTATGTTTGGCCTGAAGTTCTATTTGAAGAAGCCTGGAATTCATTTTATTTAAGAGATTATAATAGAACGCTAGGTAAGCTTGTGACCTATCAAGCACCAATTTTGCAATTCGTGTTCAATCCGGAAGTAAATGTCTTAAAAGCATTAACGTATATGGAATTGTGCTTATTTGATGATGCAAAGCAAGTTGTAGATGACTTCTATGGACAATATCAAAATGATTCACTAGCTGTTAAAAAGTTTCTTAAGAAGTATGGGCGTAACTACAAATACTACTATCTCTTAGCGAAGTCTCGTACTAATGGAAAGTCAGGTGGTAATAAATTATTAAACAAATTGATTGATACAACCTTAAAAGATGCTGCATTTTCAGAACTGATTGATAGCTTCAATGTTGGACGTGATGAAATTGAAGTGGTTAAGGCCCTATCTAACTCTAGAGTGAGAAAAGTTTTCACATCAAATCTGAGAGAATCCCTTCTTTTACAACGTGATCTCATCGGTGCATATGTGAGAAAGAATCTTCATTTATATGTAAGTCAACTTGATAAATCTTTTGAAGGAATGACTTATATCAAGCTTGAAGTATTAGGTAGAAAGAAACAAAGAGTCTATCGTTCAAGCAGTAAGGGAAGACGAAACCGTGGTGATATAAAGTATCTACAAAGAAATGAAAAACAATACTTTTGGAGTTTTAATGGTGAATTCTGGGCCGATGAGCTCGGTGATTACGTTTTTTCTCTAAAGTCTGAATGTGAGTAAACTATGAAAATAAGTATGAATATATTCATCTTTATTCTATCGCTATTAATAATAGCTCCCCGTGTTCAGGCCAATGGTCAAGAGCGTAGGCAAGAACTGGTTAAAATTATAGACGAAGAACTTGATGAAGTGGTTCGTCTTAATAGACAGATTGGTGCTAAAAACCCAAAGTTACTTTTAAGAATGGCCGAACTCTATTTGGAAAAAGCTCGAATTATCAATGAAGAAGAAAACTACCGCTGGCTAACATTGAGTCCTGAAGAAAGTCAGAAGGTTGATCAAAAAAAGTTTTATCAAACAAGTCGGAAATATTTCCAAATGGCCCAGAAAACTTGTTACTTTATCCTAAAACGTTTTAAGAGATTTAACGGTAAGGGCGATGTTTATTATATTCTTGCCTATAATGCAAAAGAGTTTCAACAAGATGATAAGGCCATGACCTATTTTAAAAGGGCCTTAAAGTATTCTAAGAAAAACTCCTACACACAAAGAAAATCAAAAGTAGCCCTTGCTGAACTTTACTATAATAAGAAGAAGTATTCACAAGCAATTCCTCTATATGCATCTGCTCTAAGCACAAAAGAAGATAAGTGGTGGACTAAAGATGCTTTTAATTTAGCTTGGTGTTATTTCAGAGTAGGGCAAACTTCTAAGGCCATTGGTGTAATGGAGTCTGTTCATGGAATGAGTGGTTCTAAGAAGTATATTGATATTAGTGATCAAGTGGAGAGGGATTTATCTTATTTTTACAGTGAAGCCGGTCAAATCGATAAGGCCGTAAGCTTCTATAATAAAATAGGAAAAGATATTGGTGCCAACTTATTGAAAGTTGGAGTGTATTTAAAAGGACAAGGTAAGTATGCTTCAGCCGAATCAACTCTAAGTAAAGGGGTTAAGCATGCCAGTAACGATGAAACAAGAAATCAGATATATATAGAACTCTTATCTTTATACGAAAGACATGGGAAGCTCGCCAAACATTTAGATGTTTCACAGAAACTATTTGAAAGCTACAAGGCCAAGCAGCTAACAGAGCAACAAGCTGAAGATCTTAAGTATCATGTCGCGAACTTATCGAGTCGCTTACAAAAACAAGTCGTCAGTAAAACTTATAGACGAAATAAAAAAGTACAGAATCAAAAAGCAGAATATGCAACGGCTTACTTTAAAATGAGATCAGCCTTAGAGGGAAGTGGTGAGTATAAATCCATTTTCCATGCTGCTGAAACACAGTATGCCATTAAGAATTATGATCGTTCCGCTGGTCTCTATAATGAAGCTTATGATGGTGCTATCGCAGCCAAAGATAAGAAGATTGCAAGGCTAAGTCTTGATGGGCTAATGGCAAGTTTAGGTGGAAAAGGGGTAAGTAAAACGACTACCAATAACTACCTTACAAAGGCTTATGAAGCTTACCTTGTAGGAAATCCTAGATCAAAGAATTCATACAAGATATACCAAAGACTTTTTACTCAAAAATATGATCAAGGCGATATTAAAGGTGCCGAGAAAACACTAGAGCAATTTAAGTTCCATTTTCCTGCTGCTATCGATAAGCAAGAAGCCATGCTTGCTCGTGTGATTGACTTCTATAAGAATAAAAAAGATCGCGAAAATATATCTGTCTGGGTTGCAAAAATTAATAATGGAGAATTTAAAGTTACTCGTAAGTTTGCTAAGAAATTACGTTTAATTCTTCTTTCTATCCAGTTTGATAAAGTCGAGAAATTCAATACGAAAGGTGATAAAGTTGCTGCTCTTAAAGGATACTTAGAAATTTATAAGGAACCAACTTCATCTGCAGAGGCTAAACGAAATGCTGCTTACAATATAGCGGTTCTCTTTCATGAGCTAGGTAATGTTAATGAAACCTATGGTTGGACTAAACGCTCTCTTGATTTGATGAGTAGTTCTGATGTCTATAAATTTGAAGACTCTTTTATGGCCATAGCCACAGGCCTATTTAATCGTAGACAATTTAGAAGGGCTGCCGAAATCAATGAAGTTACCTTAACTAAGGTATGTAAGAAGAAAAGTAAGATCAAGAATATCCTCTTTCAGAATGCGAATGTTATCTATCTTGCAGAGGATAATGCTGAGAAATCTTATGAAGTCATTAAAATGGCAAAGAGTTGCTATATCAAGTCAAAGATTTATCTTGAAGCCGAGCTCGACTTACTTAAGCTTTTGGCCGAACAGGGCAGATGGGAATCGTTTGACAATCTTTTAGGACAGCTCAAGAAAAATAAAAGAGCTTGGGGCGAAATTATTTATCCGATTTCTCAATTGCGAGATGCTTACTTTGAGCGTGGCCTAAAGAAAGAAGCCTACGCTGCTAATTCAGACATGATAAGTTATTTCAATAAGGCCAAGAAGAGCCGAATTACGATACCTCTTGAAGGACTTGATGTTGTAGCATTGAATTATATTGAGAATGCAAAGAGATCAGCAGAAGACTTAGAGAAAGTGAAACTTACGTTTCCTGAAAATACTTACAACCAGCTGCTTAAAAAGAAGTTTGCTATGATTGATCAGCTTACTTCCAAAACCCTAGAACTCTTTAATATTGGTTCAGGTGTTGGAATGGTTGAAGGATATAAGATCTTAGTTGAGAGTTATCAGAATATGGGAAGTGAAATTAGTGCATTTACTCCTCCTGGCAAAGGAGAGGATTACGTTAAATCGTTTAAGAGTAGTATGGCACAGATTGCCAATACACTAACGCAAAAAGCTAATGACTTTCGAAGAGAAGCACAAGATCAAATTAAAAAGTCTAAGATCTTGGCGAAAAATAACTACTACTTTATGACAAATAACGTTTTACCCATTGTGCCTCAATTCTTTCCCGCAAAGAGTGGAGTTCTCATGGATAGAGGAGGGAAGAGATAATGAAATACTTACTAACTTCTCTGATTCTTTTAAGTCTTTCTGGCTGTGGAACCCAGTCACAAAAAAAGAATGATGATGAATTATCTGATATTACAAATGATTCTTTTCAAATGCCACCAGCTAAGCTCTATCAAATCGTCGATGACTTTATTGATGAAGATCTCTCTAGTGAGCCCAATGTATTAAAACAAGAAAGTATTGCAAAAGTACCGCCTGAAGAGGTCGAAGAAGCAGAGGATGTTAAAGGCGATATCAATAAAATTCTTCTTTCATGCTATAGAGGTAAATTTGATCAAGGTTTCAAGTTTATTGATGATCTCTATAAGGAATATCGTAAGAATCCTATTTACTGGACTCAGGTAGGTTCATGTTATCTCTTGCAAGGTAGTAAAAGAAAAGCACTACTTTTCTATAATAAAGCGAGAGAAGTGAAGAAGAATTACGCTCCACCAATTAATAATATTGGAGTTATCTTTCAAAAATCTAATTTTGATCAAAAAGCATTAAAAGCCTATGAAGAAGCGAAGAGGCTATCCTCATTTTCTCTAACTCCTCTATTTAACCTCGCTCAAGTCTATGCAGACTATGGGTTTATCGATGAGGCCAAAGCCCTTTTTGAATCAATGTATCGTAAAGATAATAAAGATCAAGATGTCATCTATGCTTTGGGATTTATTTACTTTGTTGAGGGTAACTATGGAAAAGCAGTTAGTTTTTATAATGAACTATCTGATGAATATTATAAAGTAGCAGGAATAGGTGCAAATGTAGCTTACGCTCTTGTCATGAACGGTAATTCTTCAGAAGCAAAAGATGTATTGAATTCAGTCGCGGCACCGAAGACAAGAGAAGAAGCTCAGTATGTGAATAATGTTAAAAGCTTAGTGGAGAGCAAGTGATGAAAACGATAGTAATGATTCTAATGGTCTTTGTAGTCTCTTTTGCTCAAGCGCAAGGAACTAAAATTCTCGATGGAGAGCCTAAGATTATTTATAAATATAAGAAATATCAAAAGTTTGATTTTGAAGACCTTGTTATTGAAGGGGAGACGGGGAGTCCTGGAGATCTCTCTATTGCCCCTCGTTATCAACGTAAGTTTAAAAATAAACTTCCTTATAGAAAAAATTTTAATGCAGAAATGAGAAAAAGCGTCGAGCGTATTAGATAAGGTATTTATAATATGGAAACTCAGTTAGAGAAAGATAAGGCAAAGTTTGAGTTAGTGGCCACTGGTCCTCAAGGCAATAAACATGTCTATCCCATTCTTAAAAAGAGATCGCTGATTGGACGCGGTCAAGCTTGTGATATTGTCATTCCTTTTCATGATATCAGCACTATTCATGCTGTCATTGAATTTGACGGAAGAGACTCCTTTCGAATATTTGATCTCGATTCAAAAAATGGAATTGTTGTTAATAAAGCAAAAGTTGTTGTTGAGAAGATTGAGGCCAATACAGCTTTCTTTATTGGTGATAATCGCATTGAGATAAAGCCTTTTCTAAGAGAAGATTTACCTCCAGCTCCATTGGCCATACTAGAACCTGAAATTCCAGTGTTGCCCATTACAAATACAGACTTACCAAAAGCTCCCGATGTAGCTACTCCTGTAAGCAAGAGCGCTCGTGAACATGGAGTTCCTCATGTAGAGTATCCATTATCTAAAGATCCGAATGCAGAGTTTAGTGAATATATTTTTGAAGATGCAGATAATATTTATCCCATATTTAAATATGAAGTGGGTAAATCTTCCGTAGAAGTCATTATCGTTTTTAATGATCGCATACAATCAGTTGACTATATTCCAAATAGTAATGGTACTTATTCTCTCGTGGGTGCAGATCCGTCTGGACATGATATCGAATATCCTTATCTTGGGAAGAAAGAAAAGTTTCCTATTGTGAAGATGATAAATGGGGAATCAGAAGTTTATACTCCTGTTGGTTATAATGTTAAAAGTATTGGTGGAAGTAATGATAGAAGCCAATCAAATGGTTTTATATTAGATCACGATGAGATTATCCAGTTCTCTAATCAACATATCCAAATTTATGTACGTTCGACTCAGCGTCCTCCAAGTGTGGCGTCTGCACCGGTATTTAGAAGAGATAAAGAGTTAAAGAAATATGTATTTTTAATGCTATTTCTTGTGTTCTCATTCCTATTACCAGCCGCTTTATTTGAAGTAGATGAGGATGCCGAAAAAGATAAGGCTCCCGAGAGGATAGCCACAATTCTTTATAAACGAAAATTAACGGCATCGAGATCAAAGGCCATCGATAAAACGAAGAAAGCTCCGAAGAAAAAGATTCAAAAGAGTCCTAAACAAGTCGTGAGCAAGAACAAGCCTAAGCAAGTGGTTAAAGAAAAGCCTAAGAAAAAAGTAAGTAAAACTCAGCCTAAAAAAGCGGCGGGTAGTAAAACTTCTAAAAAGGTTGGTAAAGTTAAGAAGGCCACTGCAAATAAAGGTCCTAAAAATGTTCGTAAGGATATAGTTAGACCACCAACAAGAGCAAAAGCTATTGGATCTTCTGGTACGACTCGTGCTGCGAGATCGGCCAATACTAATTCAAAAACTCGTGGGGCCGTAGATACATATAAGAGTGCAGACTTCTCATCTTCTATCTCTAATCTTATGTCTAAAGGTGGCTCTACCAAGTCTTTTAAAGCAGTCTCTGCAACGAGTTCTGGTATGGGAACATCCGCAATTAGTGGTTCTGAATCTGGTGCAACTTTAAAAACAGCTAAGGTAAGTAATAACACGGGTTCTCTTTCTGGGGTTGCTAGTGGAACACTAGATTCTGCAAAAGGAGTTGAGGGGCTTGTTGATAAGAAGAATATCTACACCGCTGGTCTTCCTTTTAAAACGGTTATTCTAGGTGGGCTGGATCCAGATGTGATTAGACAGATTCTTGTCGATAATATTTCTAAATTCAGATATTGCTACCAAAATGAGTTAGATAAATCTAAGAATGCCTTCAATGGTATTGTTAAACTTAACTTTATTATTGGAGCATCTGGGCATGTTACTCGTGCAGGTGTAGATAGTGTTACTAATATTCCTGGTAAAGTTAGAGGTTGTGTTGTGAATGTTCTTCGTCGAATTCGCTTTCCTGAGCCAAGAGGTGGGGGAGTTACTGAAGTAAGTCAGCCAATGAACTTCTATCCTCGAGTTAAGTAATCTCTCTTTGAAATGCTAAAAAAAGAGAGCTACTTATATTTAATGATTACTCTCGTGAGCTTAATCTCAATCTTAAGCACTTTTTTACTTTGGGAGAATCATAAACAAATCAAGGAGATTAAATCGACATTTGAAAAACGTAAATTCAATGTCGAATCCCTTGGTAATGAATTAGAAGGACTTTTTAAAAGTTATTCTCAAAATCAGTCTTCCCATACTCGTACTCAATTTTTAAAGACTCCCTATTGCAGCTCTTTTAAGAAGGGCTACCTCAGTGTTTATCTAGTGATCGATGATTATAAGGCCCACATCTGGGATATAGACAATGAGGACTATACGCAATACAAAAAAGTTAAGCCTGACTTTCAGGGACGAATTGTTAATGGAATCGGTGGTCTTAGTATTCAATTTTTAGAAGATAATACAACCTACTTTCCCGAGAATATAAGCTTTGATGAAAAGGGCAAAATCATAAGCTTTTTCATAGAAGATTCTAAGTATCGACCTTGTCTTTAATATTTTCCTTGATGACCACTTCTTGTGTCGCTAGGCAGCTCTTTTGGGCAGTCAAGTGAACTGTATCTAACTGATATTTGGTTAGTCGTAAATATGTAGCATAATGATAGATGTTCTTATACTGAATGCCAGGAGCCAATAAATGGCAAATGCTGTACGTAAAATATCTATGTCACTGAAGATCCTTTTGGGATTTCTATTCAGTGTTTTATTCTTAACGGAATGCTTAGATGGCTTTCACGACGTCTCTGACTGGGCGGTAACCCTCTTCTTTATCATCATGCTTAATGATATTTATGTGCATCTTAAACTTTATAAAGGTGAGGAAGTGAAGTCTTGGACTCTTTCAGAGAGGATCGACTTTAAGTTGGATAAGAAAAAGAAATATATGATCTATGCGATGAATATACTTTTCTTCGCCATGATATCAGGTTCTATTTTGATGGAGAGCTTCATTATTTCTCAAGAGATTAAAGATGCTATCTATAAAATAAGTATTATTATTTGGTCGGGGGTCTTTTTGGCCTCAAATTTATATAATTTGAAAGAAAAGTTTCGCATCAGTAGGCTAGTTGTTACGAATGTAGCACTTATGTTTCTCTTAGGAAGTTTAACACTTATCTAATTACTGATTTTCACCAAGTACTACAAATTTATATGACCTGTATCCAGCCTCTGCTGCTGTGAAGAGAATCTTTTTTATTTCAGAATATTTTATCTCTTTATCTACAATTAAATTAACAATACCGGAGAATTTTGTAGCATTAGGTGTTGTTTTCTCAACTTGCTTAATTGTATTCTTTTTACTTACAAGCTCATTGAAGAGAGGAATTATTCTTCTTCCACCGTAATCGTAGGTTTTTCCACGAGGATTATCTTTTTCAAGGATGACTTGATCATCTACCCAGATAGTTTCTTTGGATACTTGAACGACAACACCTGAAGTACTGAGGTCTTCTGACTTTGATGTCGGAATGGTTATACCTTCAGGAATATTCATTATGATTCCTGTCGAATTATAACTCTTAAGCAAGAAAACGAGCATGATAACGAGAATGTCGAGTAGGGAAGTAATATCAAGGTCTATAGGTTCCTTTTTATTTCTTCTACCTCTGTTACGAATGGATCTATTTAATCTCATGCTAAATTCCTTTAACTACGAATATTTCCAAAAACAATTTGATCAAAGAGGTGCTTGGCCTGAATATCAACGCCAGCTTTATCCTTATACCAAACCTTATCATCAGTATTTCGATACATTCGAATCGTATCCATAATCTTAACAAGAGCTTCGTAGTCTACGTCTACAATAGGTTCAAGGATCAGTGATCTTTCTTTTGCATTTGATTTTTTGATATTAACCATGAAGTCGTGAAGAGCTTCTAGATTATATTCACCTTCTTGAGTCTTTTTGATTTTTTTAACCATTCGAGAAGGAACGCCTGTGTATAAATTTAAACCTGAACCCGTTACTTTAAGAGTAAGGGCCAGGGGTTTCTTTTTCGACTTTGGAGGAGTTGTGCTAACAATAGGCACATCACTTTGTACTTCATAAATCTTAATGAAGTTCGCTGACATCAATAGAAAAAAGATAAAGATAAATACAGCATCGAGAATAGGAATAAGGTTCAGTCTTTTAACTGGCTCTTTTCTTTTTCTTCTACTAGGTGCCCTTAACACATCAACCTCCTAACGTTCTCTTTGACTAAACTTTTTCGTTCTTAGTACCAAGTAAGTCTAAAAGCTTTACTGAAAATTCATCAATCTCGTTAACGATTTTTTCAGACTTAGAGCTTAGGAATGTATGAAGCATCATAATAGAGATAGCTGCAAGGAGACCAAGGAATGTTGTATTCATGGCCTTAGAAATACCTGTTGCAAGTAACTCTGCTTTTTGTGCAGGATCTGCTGAAGCAACGGCAGAGAAAGATTGAATTAGACCTTGAATGGTTCCTAATAGCCCAAAGAGTGTTGAGATATTTGCAATCATTTGTAGGTAATTGAGTCTTAACTCTACTTTTGGAATTACTTCTAGAGCAGTAGCATCAATTGCATTTTGAATTTGCTCACTTGATGATGAAGCTCTCTTAAGTCCACTCTTGAGAACTCGAGGGAGAGCGGCAACTGACCCTGAACAAACACGGATCGCACCTTGAATATCATTAGATAAAATGTAGCGCTGTAGCTCATTCATAAAGGAAGAACCATCTACATCAAATTTAAAACTTAATTTCATGAATCTTTCTAAGCTGATGGCTATACCAACTGCCCAAATAATTAAGATAACCCACATGAAAACTCCACCACTTTGGATAAAGTCTGCTAAGGAGTTAACTCCTGTGAGAACTGCTGAACCTTCTACTGAACCTTCCATACCTATCATCTCCTGTTGGGCCACGATACTAAAACTTTTAAGGGTTTATCTCTTCATTTTAATAGAAGTATGAAATAAGTGGGGGAATTTATTAGAGTGGAAAAGTCTTCCTACCTCTATAGTGAATATAGAGAGACGTATTTTAGACGATAAAAATAATCAGGAATGATTTAATTAATAATTTTCAGGAAAGAGATTTCTCTCCACGCCCTCAATCATTATATGAATACACTTAATGTGTATTTCTTGAATACGGTCAGTGATATCACTTGAAACGATGAGAGGAACATCAACCATATCTTTAAGCTTGCCACCTGTCTTACCAAGAAGACCAATAACTTTCATATTTTTGGCGTGAGCTGACTCTACGGCCTTGATCACATTTTCAGAATTTCCTGAAGTCGAGATGGCCATTAATGTATCACCGGATTTTCCCCAACCTTCTACAAAGCGTGAAAAAATATGCTCGTAACCAAAGTCATTGGCGACACAGCTCATGTGGCTTGGGTCCATGATAGAAGTTGCTCCAAGAGGGGCACGATCTTTTCTATAACGACCAGTAAGTTCTTCAGCAAAGTGCATAGAATCGCAAAGAGATCCGCCATTACCACAACTCATAACTCGATTATCATTCTTAAAAGTCTCTGTGAGTAACTCTACAGCAGTATTTAACTGACTGATAAAGAGATCATCAGCTAGGACTTTTTCTAGAGTGGATTGAGCTTCTTTGAATGAATTGAGAATATAAGACATGGGCTACCTGTGTATGCGAGATAAAAAATGGCCCAAAGCTTGGGCCATCTCATAATTAATTAAGCTAATTCGTCGAATTGTTTTTTAATTTCTTCTTTAGACTGAACACCAACTAAAGTTTTAGCAGCTTCTCCGCTTTTAAAGAAGATCATCGTAGGGATACCACGGATTCCATATTGCTGAGCAAGCTCACCATTTTCATCAACATTACACTTAAGGATAGTTGAACCTTCTGGAATCTCAGTAGAGACTTCATCAAGGATAGGTGCGAGTGAACGACAAGGACCACACCACTCAGCCCAGAAGTCTACAAGAACTGGGCCTTCGGCCTTAAGTACTGTTTCTTCAAAACTTGCTTTATCTACTTTTCCAACGTTACTCATAAAAACCTCTTTACTAAAATTTTTGTAAAACTGTATCTCTTAAATCTGAGGGATTAAATTAAACCTGACCTACGCATATGTCCAATAATTATAGGCCTTATACAGTAATACTATTATAGATAGGGGTTGAAAAAGAGGCAACTGGTGTATAATAAATTGTAGATGCGATGTAGCAAAATATTCCCCTTATTCTACACGATATCAATGAGATAGAATGAAAGATATGAAAAGACGCTATTTCCTAAAAAAGGCCATTAATAGAGCTCGAATTGCAAGAATCATTGCGAAGGGCGTTGATTTGTTTATTGTTTTGGTCTTATCCGTATTCTTCTACCCAGTAGGGCTCATTCTAAGTGTTATTTATGTAGGGGTTTCTGACAGTATGCAAAATGGGCAGTCTGTAGGGAAGAAATTCATGGGTTTTCAGGTTATATCTCTAGAAGATGGTAATCCCTGTACGCTGAAGCAGTCTATTATTAGAAATACTCCTTTATTGGTACCACTTCTCTTGGCCGTTATCCCTGTTGTTGGGATTATTCTGGCCATGATTGTTGGTAGTTTTCTCTTGGTGCTAGAAATTTTCTTTCTCTTTAAGCTCGATTCAGGTCACCGTCTTGGTGATGTTATGGCCGATACTTCTGTGATGGGTCACGATGGTAATGAACTCGTTGCGAAAAAACGTAAAGAAACATCATGGTTTTCAGAAACTGGCGCCCCCCTTTGTTAGTCTAGTTTAATCCTTCCTTGTTGGACCACTTACAACAACTCTGCTAGAGTCCTGTGAACTCTTTTAAGCATTTTTAATGTACTCAGTTTTGTTTTAAGAACAAGGAACTCTTCATGAAAAGACTCATTGTAGTCGATGTCAGTAATTTTATATTTCGCGCCTTTTTTGCCATTAGACCACTTACTTCTCCTGAGGGAGTTCCTGTAAATGCAGTTTATGGTGTTTTGACTATGTTTTTAAAACTTCTTTCTCAGTACAGACCTACACACGTACTGATGGCCCGAGATACGGCCGGTGGATCTTTTCGTAATGAGATGTATGAAGCCTATAAAGCGAATCGATCAGAAGCTCCTGAAGATCTGATTCCTCAATTTGCTCTTATTAAAGAACTCATCCAAAAGATGGAGTTACCTTTTGCGGAAGATGATAATTACGAAGCTGACGATATTATTGGTTCGGCCGTGACTCAATATAAGAATGACTTTGACGAAATCTTAATCGCTTCTGGTGATAAGGACTTAATGCAATTCATTGGGGATAATATCAAGATGCTCGATACCATGAAGGATAAGATTTATGATCCTGAAGGTGTATTTGAAAAAATGGGAGTTCGCCCTGATCAAATTGTCGATTATCTCTCTATGGTAGGGGATAGCTCCGATAATATTCCTGGTATGCGCGGGATTGGTGCCAAAGGCGCAGCTAAGCTTTTAGCAGAGTATGAAACATTAGATGCCTGTATTGCTCATAAAGATGAGATGAAGGGCAAGAAACTTACGACGGCCTTTGGAGAATATCTTGAAGATGGACTCCTAAGTAGAAAACTCATAAAAATTGTAACCGATATTGACCTTGGTCATAAGGCGGATGATCTCGCGATAAAGTTTTATCCCAGTGATGAATTAATTCAGTTTATGAAAGACTTGGGATTTAATTCAACCATTAAGAAGCTTGAAGATCTTAAAAAAGCAGAGCATGACGCTGAAGTCGGTGGCGCGAGTTACTCTAGCCTTGGTCCTCAGAGTTTTAAAAATACTCTAGTTAACGATGAAAAAGGTTTAAAAGGAGTTCTCGAAAATATTAAAAAGGCCCAGAGCTATTCATTTCATACCGAATATAACTCCGGCGATCTTTTTGAGCGCAAGCTTTCTTCTGTAACCATATCATTAGATGGTGAGAGTAGTTTTGTATTTGATTTTTCTGAGGAAGCCCTAGGCCTTGATAGAGGACATGATTTATTAAACCTCGTTTGGGGTGATGAAAATAAAGAGGTATACAGTGATCATTGGAAACGTGATCACTTCTACGCCCTTGAGAATAAGTTAACTATAAAGTGTAAAAACTTTGATGTAGGTCAGATTCACTATATTTTAAATCCAGGCTCTCGCCATGACATCATCACGATCTCAAAAGAGAATTTAGATTTTCCTCTAGAAAAGAGAGATAAGAAAGACCCCTTTCTATTAGAACTTGAATCGGAAGCTAAGGTTAAGTTCTTAGGCGATAGAGCTTGTTGTTTATATGTATTAAGTTCAATGTTTAAGACTCAACTCGAAGGAAAGGGATTGGGGTCTATTTATTTTGAAATTGATAATCCACTGATTCCTATTCTCGCTCAAATGGAAAGAAAAGGTGTTTCACTAGATGAGAAAACCTTTGAAAATTTAACCATTGATCTAGAAAGAATGCTTTTGGAAATCGAAGAAAAGATTGCAGAGTTCTCTGATGGAGAAACCATTAATCTTAATTCCCCAAAACAAGTATCTGAATTTCTCTTTGAGAAACTAGAACTTCCTGTCGTTAAAAAAACGAAGACTGGCTATTCCACGGATTCTGAGGTTTTAGAAACTCTTGATGCAAAAGATCTCTCTCCTGTTCCTGGTCTCATTCTTAAGTATCGCGAATATGGAAAGTTATTAAGCACCTACGTAAGAACTCTGCCAGGGTTAAGACACAGTAAAGACTTACGTGTTCATACGCACTTTAATCAAGACGTTGCAGCAACGGGAAGACTTTCTTCTAACAATCCCAATCTTCAAAATATTCCAATTCGAACAGAACTAGGACGAAGCATAAGAAAAGGCTTCGTTGCAGCACCTGGACATAAACTTGTAGGAGCGGATTATTCTCAAGTTGAACTAAGACTTTTGGCCCACTTCTCTGAAGATCCAACAATGCTTAGTGCTTTCAACAATGGAGAGGATATTCACCGTCAAACAGCGGCAGAGATTATGGGAGTGAAGCTTGAAGATGTTACCAGTGAAGATAGATCAAAGGCGAAGGCCGTAAACTTTGGTTTAATGTATGGTCAAAGCTCTTTTGGACTGGCCAGCCAATTAAAGATCTCTCGAAAAGAGGCCAAAGAATATATCACTAATTATTTTGAGCGCTTTTCACGCGTAAAAGGCTATCTCGATACTCTTAAAGAAAAAGCAGAAAAAGAGGGCTATGCTATTACTCTCTTTGGACGAAAGCGCTTTCTTCCCGATATCAATTCAAAGAATAGAACGATCAAGTCAATGGCCGAGAGAGTGGCCATCAATAGTCCTATCCAAGGAACGGCAGCTGATATTATAAAAGTTGCGATGATCAATATTGATAAGGCGCTCATCGAGAAGAATCTCAAGAGTAAGATGATTCTTCAGGTTCACGATGAACTTATTTTTGAAGTTCCTGATGATGAAGTCGAGTCATTGAAAGAACTCATTAAAGATAAAATGGAAAACGTTGTGGAGCTTAAGGTTCCTTTAACTGTTGATGTGGGAGTTGGGCAAGATTGGTTTATGCTCAAGTAGG
Source organism: Bacteriovoracaceae bacterium (assembly GCA_048266825.1). GTDB lineage: Bacteria > Bdellovibrionota > Bacteriovoracia > Bacteriovoracales > Bacteriovoracaceae. The sequence goes on from JBLWYP010000009.1 coordinate 54,032, forward strand.
TTAGACTATGAATATGGACTCTCTTTTTCAAGAATATAAAGATTCATTAGTGTCTGGACTGAATCAAGTTGATCACGATGATCTCATGAGCTTTATTTCTGAAATAGAGAAAATGGCCACTTTAAATCAAACGTTATTTATTATGGGAAATGGCGGCAGCGCTGCAACGGCCACTCATTTTGTGAATGACCTTTTTGCTCTAAATTTAAAGTTTCCCGAATTTAATCTCAATGTGGAGTCTCTAACCGAAAACTCGTCCATTGTTACCGCTCTGGCCAATGATATTTCTTATGAAGATATCTTTAATCTTCAACTTAAGGTTAAGGCCAAGACTGGTGATGCTCTTTTGATTCTTTCTGCTTCTGGGAACTCCGCTAATCTTGTTAAGGCCGCTCAGTGGGGTAAGGAGCATGGTTATCGTATTTTTTCGATGACTGGTTTTGATGGTGGAGAAATTAAAAAACTATCAGACTTCTCCATTCATATCGAAACCAAGAAGGGAGAGTATGAAAGAGCGGAAGACCTTCAACTTTTTGTGAATCATTTTATTCGTTACTACTTACAGAAGAAATATAGCTAATCTTTCTTTGAGAGTGCCTTAAACCAAGAATCTGTTTCCATGGCAATACTATCAGGCTCCCACACAGGAGCTTCTTTGTAGTCGTTAATATGCTCAAGAACTTTTGCTACACCTTGCTCAAAAGATACCTGCGCCGACCAATTCAATAGCTTTTTAATTTTAGTAATATCAGCAAAAGTAATATCTGGTTCACCAGGTCTTTTGGGGATGGAGCAAGTCTTGTGATCGAGAAGCTCTACTAAGCGATTAACACTATAATGATCCCCACTTCCCACATTAAAGACTTCATTCTTATAAGCACTTTGAGATGCACTCCAAAAGGCATTGGCCACATCTGTGACATAGGTAAAGTCTCTTGATTGCTTTCCATCTCCCACAACGGTTAAGGGCTTATTGGCCAAGATTTGGGCCAAGAAAACTCCAAATACAGCTCCATAAGTTCCATTGGTACGACTCCTAGGACCGTAGACATTAAAAAGCCTTAAAGAAATACTAGGGATTTCGTATAAACTGGCCCAGTGAAGAATGAGCTCCTCTCCCATACGCTTCGTTAAAGCGTAAGGATACATCGGATTAATGGGGGCGGATTCAGGAGTGGGAAATATGTCGGCCAATCCATAACAAGAAGAAGACGCAGCATAGACAAGTTTCTTTATTGGATTTTGATTTTTGATGAATTCAAGAAGGGTAAGGGTCGCCTGTACATTGGCATTAAAATATTCTTGAGGCTTTTCTATCGAAGGAACAATATCGGCCAAGCCTGCGAGATGAAAAATATAATCAGGATGGCAAACTTCTTTGGGGGGATGAGTAAAGAAGTCTTCTACAGAAGCCTCAAAGAAAGTGATATTCTCTTTTTCTATGTTTTTTATATTGGATTTTCTACCAGTGGATAGATTATCTATTATATAGATATGATCATGAGAAGAGATTTGAGACTGTATCATTTCGACAAGATGACTGCCTATAAAACCACATCCTCCAGTTATTATATATTTCATAATGATTCCTTTTGAGAATATTCTTTATTGGCCTGAAGTAGTCTTTCTTCAGTATCAATGGCCCAACGTCTGGCTTTTAACGGCATGGCGAAGAGCTTTCCTTCTTGTAAGGATAAATTAAAGAGATCTTTTGGTATATCTAAAATAGCTCTTTCAGGAAGCTTATGAAGTATGGATTGGTTAATACAATAGATACTCGAATTTACTTTATTGTTTTTTGATTGTTTAAATACATCTTGATTGGGTCTTTCTATAAATTGAGTGACTCTTCCGCTGCTGTGTTGATTCTCAATTTCTAAAAAACTATTTGAAACTTCTCTTAAATGATAAGCAAATGAAATCTCGGCTTGATTCTTACGATGAAAATCAATGAGCTTATTGAAATCAAAATCACTTAGAATATCTCCAGCAATAACAATGAACTGCTCCTGATCATCGAGAAAGTCTTTGAAGCCCCTTAAGGCTCCAGCGGTTCCACTTAATTCTTTTTCATATAAAATTTCGATTGAATCGGAGTCAAAGAGTTTATGGTTTTGATCGATATAGTTTTTGATAATGTGTGATTGATAATGAGTATTGATTCCAATCTTATGGATTCCACATTTCCTTAATTGCTGAATAATATGGCCAATAATGGGAGTCCCGTCTACTTCTAGCATAGGCTTAGGAAGATCAAGGCAGAGATCCTTCATGCGAGAGCCTCTTCCGGCAGCGAGAATAATGGCTTTTTGTGTCATAGAGAAACTTTATACGATGAATATTAAATAATAAAGTATAATGATTTCATGAAAAGAAAGGCCATTTTTTTAGATCGTGATGGAGTATTGATAGAAGATACTCATCTTATAACTTCCATTAATCAGCTAAAGCCTATTGCAGGTGTTAAGGATGCTCTCTTAGCATTAAAGGCACAGGGCTATTTATTATTCATCTTAAGTAATCAAAGCGTTGTTTCGCGTGGACTCATCTCAAAGAATGAATGTGAGCAACTCCATCAAAGTATATTGGAAGTACTTAAAGTCACAGATTTAATTGAAGAGAGCTATCTCTGTCCTTATCATCCTGATGCTCAAGTCATAGAGTATCGACAAGAACATAAGTGGCGCAAACCAGGAAGTGGAGCCTTAGAATATTGGGCCTTGAAGTATAATATCGATATGTCTAAGAGCTATATGCTTGGAGATCGCGCGACTGATATGACCTGTGCGAAATCTGGTCTTTGTAAAAGTGTATTTATTGGTGAGAAATTAATAAATGAGATAAATCCAGACTTTCATTTCAAAAGCGTTTGTGAATTTTCATCTACTTTGAAGAAGATTTTTGAGGTGGGAAACATTTGAGTGTTCTATGGCCTGCCAGTCAATATTTTCTTCTTTTAAGTATTCAAAGTATTTCATAAGTTCGCTTATTCCATCCTGAATGGGAGTGAGGGAATCTATTCCAAATTTTTTAAAAGCTTTATCAGAACAAACACGATAAGAGCGATCATCATTACTTGGTATGACTTCTTGTTGGATATCAAACGGGCATTGGTGAGCAACAAAGTTGGCCAATTCTTTAACTTGGTAGTTAGGGCCTCCAAAGTTGTAAACTTCACCTGCGAGATCTTCTTGATATTGCGTGAGGGTAATATAGAAATCAACCATATCATCGATATAGATATTGGGACGATATTGCTCTCCTCCGAATATTTTAATCTTTCGGTTAAAGTAGGCATGGGCAGATAATATATTGATAACCACATCAAGACGTAAACGCTTTGAGGGGCCAAATACTGTTGCTGGGCGTACAATCACATAGTCTAAACTTTTCTTATATTGAGTAAGATATTCTTCGATTTCATATTTTAGCTGAGAATAAAGAGTTAAAGGATGAGCAACAAGATCTTCTGTAACTTTATCCTCTTCTTTAACTCCATATATCGAAGAGCTACTCGCATAGATTAAGCGCTTCACTTGAGAGCGGGCAATTAAGTCGATCATCTTCTTGGTTGCATGTTCATTTACTAGGCGAGTGAAATCATGACTTAATTCTGCTGAAGGATCATTAGAGATAGAAGCAAGGAAGATAACAGTTTCGTAGTCATCAAGCTCAAAGGGGAGCTTTCCTTCTAGGCATTTCGTAATATCCCACTCTAGAGTTTGGATATTTAGTGAGTGATGATTTCCAAACCAGAAGGTATCTAAACTTGTTACTTGGTGACCTTTTTGATGAAGTTTTTCACAAAGAGGCGTTCCAACAAAACCACCTCCACCTATAACAAGTACCTTCGCCATTACGCATCCTCTTCGTTAAAAATGGCATCATAAATAGGTTGGTCAATATTACTTCGTTGTTTTGGGAGAGTATAATCAACTTGAAGCATATCTTTTGTAGTTTCAAGGATGTCAATGAATGTAGGATAGTAGTCCTTTACTCTATGAACAGAAGTCGGAGTATATTGATCCTTGAGAGTGATATATTGCAGAGAATCTGATTCTCTTAATTGCAAGTAGTCTTTTAGGGGAGAGTTGGACTCCCAGGCGAGATCAAAAATAATATTAGACTGGTTTTCATTCACTGCTTCTTGAATGCGTTGATGATTATTTTGATCAAATTGATTGATGGCCACAACTTGAGATCTAATGCCTCTTTCTTTTAAAAAGCGATGCGCCCTTAGGCATTCAACGACACCATAGGAGTAGCTCATAAATGTTATTTGGGCATCTTTATCGCCAAAGTAACTTACTTCTTCAAATAGCTCATGATTGTCTTCTGGAGACCATTGCTGGGCTTGTTCTTGAAGCCATCGATGCTCATAAATAAGTGTGGGTTTCTTATCTTGATGGGCCTTAAGTAGGCCGTAGTAAACTTGCTTAGGACTACTGGGAGTAAGGACTTGCAGACCGGGGAAACTGGTAAGCATTCGCATGGGATTTTGTGAATGCTGCTGACCTTGGCCCCAACCTCTACCTTGTATGGTTCTTATAATAATTGGAAGAGACTTTTGAGTGTCACCAAACATAGAGTTCCATTTGGCAATATTATTTACAATTTGATCCCATGCCATAAAAGCAAAATCAATTCTTTGAAAATGGATGATGGGATGTTTTCCTGCAAGGGCCAGCCCTAAGGCGTGGCCAGTATAACTAGCTTCAGAGATGGCTCCATCAAATACTCGTTGTTCACCAAACTCTTCCCATAATTGATTTGTCGTTCCAAAAACTCGCTTAGGATCGTTGGCACCAGGTCCCCAGATCATTGCGTTTTCATCACGACGAAGAATCTCTCTTAGAGCTAAGTTAATGGCCTGATTATAAGTTGTGCTTATCATTGAGCTTGCACCCCTTTTAATGACTCACGCAACTGAGTAAGAAGTTGATCGCAGCGTTTTTGAACAACTTGTTGAGTTTCAAGGATTAAGTTCGTCATGACTTCTTTGGAAATATTGAGCTCCAGTGCGTCTTGAAGAGCATTATGGATAGGGTCACGCTTAGGCCATGAATGATCAATTTCTCGATATTCGACCTTGTCTTCTATTTGATAGCCACAGTGTTCATAAGGCCTATAAACATTTGCATAAAAGAGGGTTGGCCCCTGAGAGCGTTGGCAATGATCATAATGAGAGTTGCTTGTTTTTAAAACACTTAGTAACGAGTCGCCTTTGGTCGCAAAGTATGGAATGCCAAAGTGATCGGCTGCACCTTGATAGCTTTTAAAACCATGGCGCTGCTCAGTGGGTGTAAAGCAGCTAAGTTCATTATCTTCAATCACAAAAGTGATAGGAAGTTGATAGAGAGAGGCGCAATTTAAACTTTCATAAAAGAGGCCTTCTTCTCCGCAGGTATCACCCATAAAAACAAAAGTTCTATGATTCGTATGATTTAACTTCTGCCCATGAGCAAAGCCTGTTGCCACAGGAAGAGTTCCCGTAATGATGGGAGTTGATCCCATGAAGCCATTTTTCTCATCTCGTAAATGATGACTGCCACCGAATCCTGCGCAAGCTCCTTGGGGAGATCCATTGAGCTCAAAAAGGAGTGATTCTAATGACGCACCTGATGAAAGAAAGTGATGGTGGCTACGATGATAGCTAAATATTGAGCGATTTGATTTATGGCAACTCATAAGTGCCGATGGGATCGCCTCATGACCAATTGCAAGATGAACCGGACAACGAAAGATTTGCTCTGGATAGTGTTTAGAGATGAATTGCTCAACTTCTCGGATCTCAATACACTTCTTAAGAGCATGAATGTAGGCTTCGTTGATATTACTCATTAGAGTATATATGATAGTATAAAAACTCTGACTTCGTATAATATTTTGAAGGTCTAGGGCGTCTGTCTGGAGAATTTCATTAAATCAGTAATAATTCCTCGTGCCATTTATTATATGGAATTATCCACGGCCATTAAGTCTTTTTTTAAAGTCCTTTTAAATATTGATCTTAGAAGTGGTAAGCCAGTCATTACATTTGAAGAGCAATTAGAAAAACTTCTGAAGCGCTCTGTTGTTACCATTCCCAATGCTCGATACGGTCTGATGAGAACGTTAGAATATTTAAAGATATCAGAAGGAGACGGCGTCATTATGACTCCTATAAATCTTCCCGATATGAAAACAATTATCCTCAATAGTGGAGCGCAGCTGCGATTCATTCAGTATCAACCAAAGAGTTTTGATATTGATTTGGAGAGTATTGAAGTACGAGATAGCGATAAGGTTTTTTTCTACACGCCAATCGCTGGAATTATTCCGGATATGGAGGCCATTAAAGCCTTTTGTGAACAGCACAATCTCGAATTAATTATCGACTTTACTCAATCTTTTCTAGCTCTTCATGAAGAGACGCAAGTTCATCTATATAGTGATTATAGCTTTAGTTCACTTTGTGACCTAAAAGTCATTCATACTCATCGAGGCGGAATTTATACAACAGGCTCTCAAGAATTCTATAATTACTTAAAGTTAAAAGAAGAAGAACTCAATGCAATAGATAGACGTTTTTTTCTTATGTCTATCTTAGAAGATGCGATATCCCTTACCTTACTAAAGCCCTTGATTTTTAAATTTCTTACCCGTGGAGTTCTTAAAATCCTCTCTCTTAAAAAAGGGGATAATGTAGAAGCCATCACTTCTGGTCAAGGCATCAAGGTTTTAGGATTTCGATTCTTTAAAGGCTTCTTTCAATCAAACCAAGTCCAAAGATCAAAACCTTTCCCTTCTTTTCTTTTTTATCGCTTTAGTGATCTACAGGCTAAAATTGGCCTAGATAGACTTAAAAAGTTTGCAGTATTAGAGAAGAGAAGAATAAAGAATGCAGAACTTTTCTATGAAAGTTTATCTGATCTATCAATACAAGGGATGCCTAAGAATAGCGTTAAAAAAGGTAATTGCTACTGGAAAACACCTTTTTGGGTCCGTTCTCCAAAGGAATTCAAAGCTTTTATGGGCCGTTGGGGAGTGGATTGCTCACAAACAAATCTTCCCTTACTTAATGAACATGAAAACGCTCAGGCTATTTCAGTAGAACAGAATATGCGTGATAATGTAATCTATATGCCCACTCATTGGTATTTGAATGAGACTCAGATTAAAGAAATGGCGAATATCGTTAATGAATACTTTAGGATAAAATTTGAAAACGGCATTTCCTAATAAAATTCTCCTTGGACTACAAGAAGGCGACTGTAATTTGAGTTGCCCTAAATGCTATACCCATGGAGACAATGCTCCTTCTACTCTTGAGCGCTCAAAAGAAGTCATGCCTTTAGAAGAGTTCACAAAACTTTGCCAAGAGATGCAACCCTTTAGGCCTCGAGTGACTCCTCAAACATGGGATGAACCTCTTCTTACTCCTAATCTATTCAGATATCTAAAGATAATGAAAGATCATGACCTTGTGATCACGATGGATACCAACGGAGTCCTACTCAATCAAAATAATAGAAAGGCCTTAATCGACCTTGAAGTCGACTCTATCTTTATAAGTATCGATGCGACAACGGCAGCGACTTATAAGCAGGTAAGAGGCAAAGATACCTATGATCTTGTCTGCAAGAATGTTCTCAGCTTGATTGAAGAAAGAGGGGATAGAGAGCTTCCTCGTATTGGAGTCTCTTTTGTCATAGAAGATGAAAATCAAGCCCAAGAAGATGAATTTGTTCAATACTGGAAATCGATAGTTGATGTTATTCGTGTGAATAAAGTTTTTAGCAGTGGGAGAAAAGTCGTTGGAGTGGGCGAAAAAGAGCGCACAAGCTGTTGGTCTTTGTATGACTCGATGATGATCCATCCTTCTGGAAAAGTCTCGCTATGTTGTGTGGATACTCATGGTGAAGTAGAGATTGGTAATGCCTTTAAAACTGGTATTGAGCAACTCTGGACTACAGGAGCTTTTTCAGAAATTAGACAACATCATGAAAATAAAGAGTTTTCAAAAATCAGTATTTGTGAAAACTGTAACTTATGGTCTAATGACTTACCGGTCAAAGAAGTTGATAATGAATATATAAAGGTTAAGACTTCGACCCATTATTATGTAAATAGTGTGGCGAGATTGTCTTCTGCCCCCTCAAGCAATAGGTATTTGAAATAAATTATGTATAAAGAGTTAACTCGCGCCCTTTCACCAGAACTAACTTATCTGTATTTTACAGTTACTTCGCGCTGTAACGCTTTTTGTGATTTTTGTTGGAATTGGGAGAATGTCGCTGATGCTGGGAAGCTTTATAAAGAAGGCGAAGCCGTTAAAAGAGATGAGTTAAGCTTAGAAGAAATTGAAAAATTAACGATTAATCTTCCTAATATGTTATTAGTCGATCTCTATGGTGGTGAGCCCTTTGTTCGCGAAGACCTAAAAGAAATTATTGATCTATTCGCACTCAATTGTAATACCAAATATTTTTCTATACCTACGAATGCTTTTTATACGGAAAGAATTGAAGAGACTCTTGTTCATGCTCTTGAGAAGTATCCTAATTCCTTCTTTCGCATGGCCATAAGTATTGATGGTCCGGCTCATATACATAATCGTGTTCGAAAGCTCAAAGACGGTCATAGCAATGCAATGAGAACCGTAAATATGATTGCTGGACTAAGAGAGAAGTATTCAAATATATCCATGTCACTCAATAGTGTATTTAATCGCATGACTCAAGATGAGATGCCCAAGTTCATTGAAGATATGATGGAGCTGAAAGTCTTTGATTCGATATCGCTTGGTATTGTTCGCGGTGAAACCTATGATCCCACATTGAAAGATGTGAATGTAGATAATTACTTTGCTTTGAAAAAGAGAATAGAAGGCTATCGGCTCTATAATTCACAACCTTTTTCTCCTTTGCAAAGAGTAATGGAAGATAGAACAAAGAAGATTATTGAAAGGGCCATTAAAGAAGAGAATACCACACGAGAATTCAAATGCTTTGGCGCTAAGAAGTTCACCCTTCTTGATGATCAAGGTGAAGTCTTTGCGTGTGAGCACCTCTTGGAAAAGAGCTTAGGTAATATTCGTGATCACAACTACCACTTACAAAGTGTTATTGATGGTGCTCGCGCTAAAGAAATGCGTAAGGCGATTAAGAATAATGAATGTGACTGTATTTGGGATTGTGCCATTAATACCAGTAATGTTTTTGACCCCTTGGGCTACCCCAGTCTTGTTCTAAAGACTTTAGGGAAGATGATGAAGTCAGGGACAAAATAATATCTAATTTCAACTAGTTATTGTCATTATCTCGAACTTTGTCTAGTCAAGTAAGATTGATTTCATGATACAATGGAGTGACTTACAAGGGGCCATAAGAACTTGATAACACTCATATCACCACAGAAATTATACTCTGCTAGTGCGCGATTCTATATTGGTCGTGGAGGGGCTCCTCCACTTAATTTAGCCTACCTTGCAAGAAGCCTAGATAATCATGATATTGAATATGATGTTGTTGATACACTTGCGACGCAGAATCATTTTGAAATTAAAAAATATAATATTGAGGCCCATGGTTTAAGCTTTGAAGATACGCTTGCAAAGATTAATCCTAAAACGAAAGTGATCGGCATCTCTTCGATGTTCACTAATGAGTATCTCATTATTAGAGAGTTAATTGCTGCGATCAAAAAGTCCTTTCCTGATGTGATCATTCTATTAGGGGGCGAGCATCCGAGCGCTTTTCCTGATGCCACACTAAAGTACGAAGAAAATATAGATTATATTTTTCATGGAGAAGCGGAAGAATCTCTCGTTCAATTTATGAAGAACTTTAATGAGGGAAGGTCTTTGGAGGAAAGTCCTGGAATTTATAGAAGGGACCCTTCTCAAAAAGATAAGATTATTAAAAATGAGAGGCTACCGCGTCTAATTGAAATTGATAATCATCTTCCTCTTTGGGATAAACTACCCATTCAGTACTATTTAAATAGAAAACTATCTCTATCTCGAATAGGTGTGAGAAGTCTTCCTATATTGGCAACGAGAGGTTGTCCCTATCGCTGTACATTTTGTAGTAATGAGCAGATGTGGGGAACACGTTATGTAATGCGCTCCATTGACTCGGTTATTGATGAGATGAAGTCCTATGTTGATCTCTACCAAGTGGAACATTTTGATTTTCAAGATTTATCGACCTCCATTAATAAAAAATGGTTTGTGACTTTACTGCAAAGAATGCAGCAGGATCTTCCTGGTATCACATGGGAGATGACGGTTGGAACTCGTTCCGAAATTTTGGATGAACAAGTCCTTAATCTCTTAAAGAACTCAGGAACAACACAGCTCACTTATGCACCAGAGACAGGGTCATATGAGTTATCAAAAAGAATTCAAAAGAAGATAAACTTTGAAAAACTATATGAATCTATAAAAATGGCGAATCGAATTGGTATGGAAGTGAAGAGCCATTTAATTATAGGGTTTCCTTCAGAAACAATCTTGGATCTTATAAAGACTCTCATGCTTGCTCTAAGACTCGGGTGGTATGGTGTGAAGGGAGTAAGTATCTATGTCTTTAGCGCTTATCCTGGTTCAAAGCTATTTGAAGAAAAATATGATCAAAAGAACTTTTCAAAAGAAGACTATTTTGAATATCTTGAGTTTCAATTAGTAAATTCTGCTGGGGCGAGAGTCTTTAATCCTAAGAATATATTGCTCTATCCAAGAGAGGAGATATTAACCTTCATAGGTAATGTCTTTATGGTTTTGGCCTACTTCTTTAGTATGTTACGCTTTCCAAAACGTTTTTGTGACTTGATACTTAATCCTTTAAGAGGATGCCCAAAGAACCCGCTAGAAATAGGGGTGCATACATTTTTGAAGAAAATAATGATTGTTAGTAAATGAGGATGTTGATGACCAAAGAGGGGATCAAGCATATTACATTTATCGTTCCTCCAAAGCTTACGACTTTTGAGAATAGTTTATATATAGGACGTCTTGGAGGTCCACCGCTGAATATTGCCTATCTTGCAACCATTTCAGAGCAAGTTGGGGTAGATTACGATGTTATCGATGGTTTGGAAGGAAGTGACTCTAAGCCATTTGAGCCCTATCCGCAGTATTATATTCAAGGTGTATTCATCGAAAATATTATTTCTCAAATTAAAGAGAAAACAGATGTGATCGCCCTGACTTCTATGTTCACAAGTGAGTGGTTGATCGTCAGAGAAATTCTTAAATTTATAAACGAAAAATTTCCTCATAAGCTAGTTATTCTCGGAGGAGAACATGCCAGTGCTGATGCAAGACAAATCTTAAGGTTTGAGCCCGCTGTGGATGCCGTCTTTCGAGGTGAATCAGAAACAAGCTTTGAAAAGTTTCTCTCTACTTTTAAAGGTGTAGAAGACTTTAAAGAAGTTCCTGGCGTTATGTATAAGTATAGTGAAGGAATTATTAAAGAAAACCCTAAAGCTCCACGCCTTACAAATATTGATGAAATTAAGCCAAGCTGGAAGAAGATTAATGTCGACTATTATCTTGATAATAAATTAAGCTACTCTGAACTTGGTAATAGAGCGATGCCAGTGATCAGTAGTCGTGGGTGTCCCTATCAATGTACATTCTGTAGTAATGATCAAATGTGGGGAACTCGTTATGTCACCAAGAGCGTTGATCGTGTCATTGATGAATTGCGCTATTATATTGAAGAGTATCAGGTTGAACATTTTGATTTTATTGATTTAGCAACTTCTGTGAATAAGAAATGGTTTCGTGAACTCCTTCAGCGAATGATTAGTGATCTTCCTAAATTTTCATGGGAAATGACAGTGGGAACAAGATCAGAGATCTTGGATGAAGAGATACTCAAGCTTCTTTATCAAAGTGGAATGCGTGTTATTACTTATGCCCCTGAAACAGGATCTGTTTCAATGGCCAAGAAAATCAAAAAACGTATTAATCACGAGAAAATGTATCAATCCATGAAGTATGCGCTAAAAGCAGGTCTTAGAGTGAAAACAAATATTGTCATTGGATTTCCTGGTGAAGGACCTCTTGAGTTATTGGCGACTCTTGCCATGTCGGCCAAATTAGCAGTGATCGGTATTAAAGGGGTAACGGTTGCGGCCTATCAGCCTTTTTTAGGTACGGAGTTGAGTAAGGATTTATATTCTGAAAAAACGTATAAGGAATATAATAAGAGAGTACTTCGTTTAACAGCAAAAGAGGGGCCTAGTGTTTTTAATATTTCTAAGCTCTTTAGTGATCCTCGCAATCAATTCTATTATTTTATATCCAATATTATGATGGTTTCTAGTTTCTTTATAAACTGTGCTTGTAATCCGCTTCGAATATTGAGCTCCATTAAGAATATTAAAGAAGGCAAGCCAATTGGAGCCGTTGAGAATGTAACTTTCTCACTCTTTAAAAAAATGAGGCTCCTTAAATAATGATAAGAGCGAACCAGCAAACATATAAACTCTATAGTGAAGTGGCCTTTGAAGTGCTACGACGTTTTGGTGTCTTTAATTCCACTATCCTTACTCTTCGCTTCCTTCTGACACGTATCCAGTTTCGATTACGTGTACTTCGACCATGGTTTACGCCACCCAATTACTATTTATTCATGACAAAACGTTGTAATTTAAGCTGTAGTTTTTGTCACTACCATGGAGAGCTCGATGATAAGAACTCCCTTGATCACGATTGGGAGTGGGGGGTAGAGAATATTAGAGAATTTGAGAAGAAGGGAATTTTAAAACCATATTCAAAAGTTTGCCTCTACGGTGGTGAACCCATGCTTAATGAGGAATTCTTTAAATGCGTAAAATATCTTAATGAAAATAATTATTTGAGCTCCACCATTACCAATGCCAGTCTAATTACGCCTAAAATTGAAGAGCTTATCAAAAATCCTCTTCATCAAATGACCATTAGTTATTATAAAGGTATTGCAGACAAGCATGTGCATGCCCTTCAAGAATTATCTAAGTATACTCTATTAAATGTAAGCTATATTATTTCGCAAGAGAGCTATCACCTCACTGAGGAAGTCATTTTATTTTCTATAAAGATTGGAGCTAAATTTATTACTATTGAAAATTTAGTAGCTAAAGAAAGTTGTAGCGAAAAACCTGTGACTTCTCATGATGAATATTTAAGCTTTAAAAAAGAGATGATTCAGAAGTATTCTGCTCAAATTATCTTTCGCTGGAGTGATGTAAGTGAAAGGATAGAGTCTGGTTCTACCATCAATTGCTCTGAGCCATGGGATACAGTTTTAATTGATAAAAAAGGACGAAGTCTTCCTTGTTGTCAGTATCCTTTAGAGTCTTTTGAAGGCGATGAGTCTACTGTGAAGCCTTTTTTATCCAAGTCATTAGTTGAGATTAGACGTAAGATGAAAAAGAATGAGATTCCAAAGAACTGTGAAGGATGTCACTACCTTCATGCAAAAGATCCACTGTATAACTTAAGAGGATAGTGAGCTGAGTAATCAAAGTAATGAAAATACATTCGTTACCTTAATATCACCCCAGAAACTGGGGTCTCATAGCTCTGACTTCTATATTGGTCGAGGTGGAGCTCCACCTCTAAATTTGGCCTATCTTTCTCGAGCTCTATTCGATGCTCATATTGAGCATGAAGTCATTGATACCTTGGCCACTAAGCATTCTTTTGATTCTAAAAACTATAATATTCATATCCATGGTTTAGAGTATCAAGATGTTGTGAGTAGAATTCCAAAGAGCACAAAAGTCGTAGGTATTTCTTCTATGTTCACGAGTGAATTCTTTATCGTAAGAGAATTGATGCAGGAAATTCGAAGAGCCTTTCCCGATATCATCATCCTCTTAGGTGGGGAGCATGCCACCGCCATGGCCCCAGCGATTTTAAAGTATGAAAAAGATGTGGACTACATTCTCGCAGGAGAAGCTGAAGAGAGTGTTATTTTCTTTTTACAAAAGATTATGGCCAAGGAAAGTCCAACACAATGTCCGGGCCTAATCTATCTGAAAGATAATGAGGTTGTCACGAATGCAAGGGCCCCTCGTATTGTAGATTTAGACTACTTCTTTCCCTTGTGGGATAAGATACCTGTTCAATATTATAATGATAACCGCCTTTCTCTTTCGCGAGTGAATTTGAGAGGAATGCCTATTCTTGCCACAAGGGGATGTCCTTATCGTTGTACTTTTTGTAGCAATGAACAGATGTGGGGAACTCGCTATGTTATGCGCTCTGTTGAGTCGATTATAAAAGAAATGAAGGATGCTGTTGAGAAGTATAGTATTGAGCATTTTGACTTCTTTGATCTTTCGACCTCCATTAATAAAGCTTGGTTTAAGTCGTTACTAGAGGCCTTGATTAAAGAACTCCCCCACATTACGTGGGAGATGTCCGTGGGGACTCGCTCTGAAATTTTAGATGAAGAAATACTGCTCCTTTTGAAGGAGTCGGGAACTACTCAAATCACTTATGCACCAGAGTCTGGTTCTCCCAAAATTTCTAAAATGATTAAGAAAAGACTTAATCTTGAAAAAATGTATGCTTCTGTTGAAGCGGCATCTCGTGTTGGTATGGATGTCAAAAGTAATACAATCATTGGATTCCCAAGAGAGTCACTATGGGATCTTGCTCAAACGATAATGATGGCCTTTCGATTAGGATGGCTTGGTACCAAGAATGTATGTATCTTCGTTTTTAGTGCCTATCCAGGCTCAGAACTCTTTGATGAGAAATATCAAATTAATGAGATGACGAGTGAGGAATATAACCGCTATATGAATTACTATACGGAGAATACAGCAGGAGCTAGAATCTTTGATGTCACAGAGATGATAAAATATCCACGAGAACAGATTTATACGTTTATTGGAAATGTAGTTACCGTTTTAGCTTATTTAATTTGTGCTCTTAGAAGACCCTATATGTTTAATCAGCTCTTTAAAAACCTTCGCTATGGAAAGCCCAAAGGTCCTGTCGAACAAGGGTTATATTCTCTTCTTAGAAAGCTAAAATATTCACCCTTACAGGAGGCCCGAAATGAGTGAAGTTGTTTTGATCAATCCTCCAAGTAAGAGAACACCTCATACAAAATTTACTGTACATCATGGTGTCGCACCTATTGGAATGGCCTATATTGCAGGCTCATTAAATCTTCATAGTATTGATCATCAAGTAATCGATGCCGTAGGGGAAGGCCTTTTTCAATATCGCTGTTTTTCTAAAAAAAGAAGTATATATCTTCGAGGCCTTGATTTTGATGAAATCATAGGGAAAATGAAAGAAGATAGTAAGTATATATTGATCAGTTCTATGTATCTTTCTGACTGGGTCGTCGCAAGGACTCTCATCTATAAGATAAAGGATCGATTTCCTGAAGCTATCATTATACTTGGTGGAGAGAATCCCACCACGTTTTGGAATAAAATTTTAACCTTCGATGATGTTGTTGATTATTGTGTTATTGGAGAAGGGGATGACATTATCATCCATCTACTTAATACATTAAGAGAAGGTGGAGATGTCAAAAAAGTAGAAGGAGTGGCCCTTCGTACCCCAAGTGGTAAACCTTTTATGACTCAAAGGCCCGAGCGTATTAAGAATCTGGTGGATTATCGACCTGATTGGAGTCAATTTCCTCTAGATAATTACTTCCTGGCCAGAACGACAACAAGAGCTATTGGACGGCGCTCAATGCCGGTGATCGCTTCTCGAGGCTGTGTTTATCGTTGTTCATTTTGTACTTCTGAGACAAAATGGGGAACAACTTTTATTACAAGACCCGTAGATGATGTGGTTGATGAATTTCGTCTATACCGCGATACATATGGAATTGAGCATATCTGTGTTGTTGATTTAGCAGCTTCTATTAATAAAAACTGGTTTATGGATTTAGTTCGTGCCCTTGTCGATGCGAACTTAGGAATAACTTGGGAACTCTCATCCGGAACGCGCTCTGAATTTCTCACAAGAGAAAATCTAATCCTTATGAAAAACTCGAAATTTACTTACCTCACTCTTGCTCCTGATACGGGAAGTGAAAAGACGGTCATGGATATTGAGAAGCGAATCAATATTGGTAAGTTTAATAAGGCCTTGAATGATGTGATTGATCTTAATATGTGGGTGAAGACAAACTTTATTGTAGGAATGTTTCAGCAAACAAAGCAAGAAGTTATAGATACTTATAAAATGGCCATTAAGTATTCACTCAAAGGTGTGGATGATGTCGTTCTCTATCCATACGTACCTTTTCCAGGCTCGAAGATGTTCGATAATATGGTTCGAGATGGTGCTGTAAAACTCGATACTGAAGAAGAATACAAAGACTTTATACTTGAAGCTTCGACCTATTCTATTGTGGCCTTAAATAATGAGAATATAAAGTATCCGCTACCTGTGACTTACACACATCAAATGATAATGGTGCTCTGCTTTTCCATCTCCTTATTACGTAAACCAATACGGATCTTTATCTTTATCAAAAGGTTGCTCACAAGATCTCCTATGGGTGTTTTTGAAGTGGCCGTATATCAAAGCTTAGCTTGGTATTTTCTCATGATAAAAATGAAGATATCGGGTAAGGATAAGCAATCTGAGTATGTTGATCCGGCCGGTACTAGAAGTACAGGTTCCGGTATAAATTCTCACAGTTCTTACATTCCCCAAGAGGCTCGTCTAAAGTAAGCATATTCGCTCTTAACTTTTTAGAGAATTCTCCATTCCATCCGTCATTACGATAGAGGTTTCCATATTCTTCTTTA
Source organism: Bacteriovoracaceae bacterium (assembly GCA_048266825.1). GTDB lineage: Bacteria > Bdellovibrionota > Bacteriovoracia > Bacteriovoracales > Bacteriovoracaceae. The sequence goes on from JBLWYP010000009.1 coordinate 70,799, forward strand.
GGGTATCGATAACAACAGGGGGCAATCGACCCTTGGTTATCTAAGTGAATATAACTAAAAGGAAGAGTACATTTTTTTTGCTGTTGCAATGATGTCGTAGGCAAGATGGTGGGCCAGATTATATTCATCTTCCCCGCATATTTTTTCTTCAGCTTTTGATAATGAGAGAGGTAGGTTTGATTTGTTTCGAGAAGGGCCTTATCAAACATTTGATCAAAGCTTGGATTATAATTGGAGAGAATGAAGTTTTTTATTTGCGCCCTATTGGCAAAGAATAGTTTTTCTTCAATTTCCTCAATCTTAGTACCATCTACCACTGTTTGTACCCAGTAGTTGATATTGGCCTCATTAAAGCGAGTAGATAGTCTTTCAATATGATCAAGGTTGTTATCATAAAGACTAAGACCAATAGCATCTAATTTTGATTTTTTGATTTCACTAACCATCTCATCTTTTATGAGTGATCCGTTAGATACAATATTAGTGATTTTTTGATGGGCCTTACATTTATAAATCAATTCAAAAATATTTTGATTAATAAAAGGTTCTCCTCCCATAAGGGCGATCCTGAGCACATTTCTACCATGCTCGGATAGGAGAAACTGATCTAAATCGGTCACTGTGAAGAGCCCATCTTTGAGTGGCTTTTGGTTGAGGACATCCTGATTATAACAAAATCCACAGGTGTAGTTACATGTCTTATTGATATAGAGAACGGCTGAAATGGGAGAAGAGAGGATATGTGTCTTCTTAAGTTTATGTTCAAACCATGAACTCAAGAGGTTTCCAATGACTTCAGGTCTCGGCGGATTGTCCCAATTATTGAGTAGAATATTTTTATATAAGTGAAGTTTTAGTTTATTCATAGGATTTCCTCTTTCTTTGATTCATGAGGAAGTGAATAACTTTTAGAATATTAGAGAATCTTAATGCTGAAGATGAGCTGTCTTTGAATTGGCACTGAATACCTATTTGCACATAATCAAGCTCATTAACTGCTTTGATGGCCAACTCTGCTTGAAAAGCAAAGCTATCAGTCGAGAAGTTTTGCTGAAGAAGAAAATTTCTAGGGTAAATATTGAGACCATTATAGTAGTGCAGCTCTTTTTGGTGAATGCTATTTAAAATACGAGTATAGTTTTGAGATATAAAACTACGCATTGGTTTTCTTGCAGTAGGATTAAGGCAATACTGAAAGACTACAGAAGCATTATCTTTGGCCATAAGTAAGGCCTCTAGATCTGCGGCGTTAATGACATTGTCACTTGGTATATATTGGCATGTCTTGCCCGAAGCAAGCTTTAAGGCCGTTTGATAGGCACTTGCAAATCCAAGATTCTTTAAATGTTGAACCAATTTGATTTCAGGATACTTGCCCAAAAGATTTTTGACGAATTGATAAGAATGATCACGGCTACCATCATCTACGATAATCATTTCGTAAGAAGGCAGTTGCTTTGCGGCCATCGAGATTGTTTCTATTGTGTGAACAATATTTACTTCTTCATTATAAAGAGGAATAAGAAATGAGTGATCAATATTCATTTTCTAATGCCTTTTTTAGAATATGAATGGTTTGTTCAATTTGGACATCTCCATAATTTTCATTAAAGAGAAGATTAAAAGAATGATTTCTAAACTCTAGGGCTTGTGGTGATTGATGATTCTCAAGATATTGATTGGCCCAGTCCCACTGCGTGACTACAAAAGAGTACTCAGGATTACAGGGAAGACCTAAATCTACAATAGATCTTTTAAATCGTTCTCTATCAATATTTTGATCAATGATCAGGATAGGGCAAAAATAGGGAGAGGCTTGTTCAAGGTTTAGACATACCTCAAAAGGTAAGTCTTCTTGATTTAATGCCACTTTTAGATTTTTCAAATATTGGAGACGTTTGGCTATAGTGCGATCGAGTCTTTTAAGATTGCTGTTTCCAATAGCACAACTGATTTCATTGCTTCCTAAATTAAGAGCTGGAAATTCAATGTGGTCAGGGTCTTTAGAATTAAAGTTGGTGAGATGAAACTTTTTACCTCGATCAGAAAAAGAGCGAATACGATGATAGAGATATTCTTGCTGAGTAAAGACTAAGCCTCCAGTCCCTCCTGTGGCATGATTTTTTGAGTGCATGGTTGAAAAGATAGCTATATCACCGAAGTTTCCAACTTTCTTATTTTCAACTGTGGCCCCATGAGCTTGTGAGCAGTCTTCGATAAGCCAGATTCCTTTTTCTTTACAAAAAGAGGATATCTCTTGGATATCTAAAATAGGATCACCTGCGCTGTGGGTTAAAACAATTCCTTTTATATCTGATGTATATTTCTTCTTTATTTCCTGAAGGTTAGTATTGAAGCTCAATTTATCTGAATGAGCATCAGCAATAACAATTTTTAATCCCATTAAGGCCATTGCAGAGATGCTGCCGAAGTCGGTAACGGGTGAGGAAATAATAATATCACCGGCTTTGGCCCCTATAGCATTAAGGGCGATAAATAGGGCACTGGTGCCAGAGTTTACAGCATCCGTGAATCCCGAGCCTTGATAGTTTGAAAAATTTTGGCAATAAATATTTTCAAAATGAGATTGTGAGGGAAGGTCTTGCTCATGTTTGCGATAATAGCGAATGACTTCCATTACTGAAGCTTCAATATCATCATCTAACCAATTGCGCTTGGGCCAATCCATTTTCGCCTTTTACTTCTAATACGTCTTAGTTTCTCTGTGTTACCATTATACCTTATAATGATAAATGTATTATGTTAATAAGTAGTTGAAATTTGGCTCAATGTAATCATTTCGAGGTTGAATAGTCATGATTAAAGAATTCAATAAGCAGGGGAATAGCCTGACACCAAACGCTGACTGGGAAATCGTTAGGAGCACTCTAATAAAAGAGCTACTTTCTCTTTGGGAAGGACAAATTGATAGTCTTGAGAATTTGCACAAGGTTATAAGTATTGAAGAGTTAAATGACTATAGATTGAAAATGATTAATCAGATCAATGAATCTAATGAGTCTATAGAAAGAATAATTAATCCCTTCTGGAATAATATTAAAGAAATGACAGGGCCAGATTGTTTGAGGCAAAAGAGAATTAATTTGGTGGTTCATATGCCTCAGGATGAGAGTTCTATTATTCCCATGCACACAGATGTTAAGACGGGAAACTCATCATTTGAAATTGGATTGTGGTTACCTTTAACAGAATGTTTAGCTGAAAATACAATGTCTATTCTTCCTTTCTCGAAATGGGAAGAAGTACAGAGGGATATGAAAAGAGTAAATGAGAAAGAGATGAGCGCTATTATAAGCGATGGATCAGAGGCACTTTTTTTTAAACACTTTTTACCTCACGGAAACTCTATCAATAAAACAAAGCAAACCCGAGTCTCTTTGAATATTCGTTTTAAGAGCTTATTTTCGCCTGAAAATAAGAAAACAATTCTGGATTATTACACTCCTTGGAAAATGTCTGATTTTTCACGTATAGCAATTGATCAGTGGGAGAGATAGGTCAATGAAAACAAAAACGTTTATTTCAACAAGTCCTATTCATGGATGCCACTACCCACAAAAATCTCAATCACAGGTGATTAGGGCCTATTGTATTGATCAAGAGTTATCCTTTTCACTACCTATCACCGAGCAAAATGGATTTGTAGAGGTCATCATTAATCAGATCTTAAATGAAGATCTGAGTCACTTAATATGCTTTTCTATTGATCAGCTAAGTAAGATGAGTTTTGCCGAGACGAAGGCCCTTCAAGCGAAGGTTGAAGGAGGGCTTATTCTTCACTTCGCTCTTGAAAATATAAAAATAGAATCAAGCGAAGACTTTAAAGACTACTCTTTAAAAAATAGAATTTTCAAAACCAATGCTCAGCAATTGAGTTTAATAGATGAGTTAAAAGAATATAAAGGAAAGAAAACGAACTTTATTACGAATAACCATCTTAAATCCAGTCGTAATTATCAAGAGCGTGCTACTGATGATAAAGCAGACTTGGCCAATATCGCTAAGAAATTTGATTTTGATTATTGGGATGGATCACGAAATACGGGTTATGGTGGCTACCATGATGACGGACGGTGGGAGTCGGTCGCCCAGAATATGATCGAGTTTTATAAGTTAGATTCTTCGGTGAGAATTTTAGATATCGGTTGTGGAAAAGGGTATTTATTAAAAGAATTCAAGAAGCTTCTCCCATTGAGTGAAGTCTATGGGATTGATGTCTCGGCTTACGCTCTAGAGCATGCAGCACCAGAGGTTAAATCAAATCTTTTTGAAGGAAATGCTATCGAGCTTCCTTTTGAAAATGATTCTTTTGACCTTGTTGTCTCTAATATGACTCTTCATAATTTACTACTCCCTGATTTGAAGAAATCTTTAAAAGAAATCAATCGAGTATCACGAGGTAAGTCTTGGCTAGGAGTTGAAGCCTATACGACCCAAGAACAAAAATGGAACCTCATGCGATGGCAACTTACTTGTGAGTGCTTTTTTACTCCTGAAGAATGGATTTCGATATTTCAAGAAACGTCCTATGATGGAGATTACGAGCTCATTTACTTTGATTAAGCTTAATTCTTTGGAAGCTTGATTGATTCTATTTCATAAGGGCTTTGATCCATAAGGTCACTTCCAAGACTTTGATTCTTTACTTCAGGACCTATGTATCCAATGTCTTGAATGAGATCCTTTTTAATTTTATTTGAAAGCCCTTTTAAAAAGAGTCTTGATTGCTTATTGCCGTGTTGCGCTTCATATTCTCTGGCAAGAATTAATCCTGATAGTAATTCATGATGCATATAAAGAGGGCCACCCTTACTTAAAATATAAGAGCTATGTCCACTCTTGGCCATGAATTGATCTGTATTTGATATATTTTGAGTCAAATTAATTAGTGAATAACCAAAAATGATAATGGACAGGAAAGAAATATTATAGAATCTCAGAGTCGTCTTTTTGAACGTAATGATGAAAAAATAAAAGAGAAGGCTTAAAAAACTAATGAGAATGAAGAGATCAAGGTGCTCTACTAGACTCAGCGTATAGCGTTTTAGAAAGGGGATAAACTCAATATATAACGATGAAAATGTATTGAACCATTGTTCTAGAGATAAGGGAGACTCAATGGCAAATGTTTCAAAATCCTTTTGGAGTGTAAACCAGCTAACCGTATAAAAGGATATGGCCAAAAGACTTATGGCCAAAAGAGCTAAGGTCACTTTCTTGCTATTGGTATAAGCATATTGAAAGAGCAGGCACAAGAGAGCGTAATCAATGAAGAATTGTCGTGCTCCAATTCCCAGATAGTGAGCTGTAATCGAAAATAAACCAAGAGAGAGTTTTATGAGCATAAATAGACTCATAAACAACATGATTCTTTCTTCTTGAAGAAGTCTTTGAATACTTCTTTGTTGATAGGCCTTTCGAATAATCAGACCTATTGGATATAAGCTAAAGAGCAAAATCGGTGTGTGAAGGAGTATGCCTCTTGGAAAGAGGTAAGAGGCCTTCCAGCCGTGTAGGTTTAAAAGATACTCGAAAGAATAGGGATATCCATAACCTTGTAAGAAACTCCACGTCCCAAGAGTGGTATAGAAATTTACTTCTGTAATGAGAATGAATAGGGAATAAGTCATAGAGAAACGGACCAAACTCTTAAAAAAGTGTTTATAGCTATTTTTTTGAAAATAAAGGATAAGTAGGATGGCAGGTAAATAGATAATGGAGCTGATTTTTACGACTCTGAGTATCCCCATCATTAGGGCCATAAGATAAACATCTTTCTTATCTGAGAGAGTATTCTTTTTTATATGGGTGATGAGAAGACCCATGAAGAATAACGCCATTATATCTGCATTAAAGAACTGGTCGGATAAATAATCGTACAAACCAATGGATAGGGCGACCATGATGAGTAGAAACTTGTTTTCTTTTTTTATAACCTCCATTTTTATAAATAGGAAGGCCAACGTTAATAAAAGAAATAGATGAATTGCTGCCGTTATAAGAGTTTCGTCATGAAGATAGGATTGATCCGATAGCCTTAAGGGCGAAAGCTCTGGGAAGTAGGTATGATACCAATCAGAAATAAAGGCCCAGAAAATGGGGGCACCCATATCATGCATATCGGCCACATTATCTGTAGGGGTTAATATTTGATCAAAGTGATTCTTAGTATTATTGATTAAATTAAAATCATGATCTTCTGTAATACTAATATAGCGATACTTATAAAGACCACCTTCGAAATTATAATGATCGACTTGTAGGTTAACGATTCCTAAAAAAGTAATATAGATCAGTATAATGCTTAGAAGAAATTTTTTAGGCGTTATTTCCATCTACTTCTTTCCTCTTTTGAATAAGATATCAAAAACAGAAGGTTTTCTCGAAGTGAGGAGAAAGAGACTTAAGAATGGATTTTCTAAGAATGGCTTAAATAGACCCATCCATTGGTAGGTTGAAGATACTCCATCCTCTTTGCAAAATACGGTATGCCAATGAAAAGGAGGAATTAAGAGAATATCTCCAGGGCATAATGTGCATTTATAAATGGGGATTTTTTGACCAAGTTTGTCTTCAATATCAGATATCTCTTTGACGACATCTGAGAAGTGTATTGTAGAGTCACTCAATAGAGGACTGAGTAAATGAGAATATTTAGGATCTATTAAGTACCATGTCTTCTTGCCCGAAAGTTGAATATTAAGTAGGCGTCCGGCCTCCATATGTAAACGGGTATAGAAACCCTTAGAAGAGACGAAGAGAGTATTGTTCAGAAGAGGGGAACTCAGTATTTTTTGACTAGGTATCCAGCCCTGAATATTGATATCCCGCCTTAGTAAATCTTCTGCGGCCAATGTCGAGCTCGCAATGGTTTGTTTGCTTTCGGGATGTTTAAGTATTTCCGAGATCGTTTGCTCTTTGGCGATATTATTATCTCCAATACGAGGAGTTGTTTTGAAGTTAGGAAAATGATCGATAAGGTATTGATGGGTTACTTTAGATCCTTCAAGGTGTTCTTGTGCTAGGCCCTTAATGAGAAGGGGCTGCTTATTATAAATAAGTCTCTCAAATTGTGAGGGGCTCATATCTTTTGCAAAGAGCTCTCTTACAGGAATCATTCCGCAAATAGGTGATGGCTGATCTTTGTTTGATTGCGCGCTCAACTTTAGAAATAGCAGTCGCAGCCTTTCACTTTGAAATATATGGGCCATGAGCCATAGAGGATATGTCAGCTTTATGGGAGCTCTAAACAAGTCTAATCCTTTATAATTACTACGAACTTCTATTTTACTACTAGTCGACTCTCAAACCTAGGAGTAATCTAAGTATCTAATTTTACTAATATTTAAGTCTGTGTCACGAATGATGCTATAATTTTCTAATATTTTTACTATGTATAAAGGTGTGTTTTGAAGCCGGATCATATTTCATCGTTCGATTGGTTAAAATATAATGCTCTCTTTCTTGCGGAGCATTTCTTGGGCAAAAGGATCTACCAAGGTCTATTAAGTAATTATGAAAAAAAATTCATCTCCTCTCTTGAGAAAAGTTTGGACAAGGATTTAAAAGAGAGTCAAAAATCACTTTTTCGTGAATTCACAGAAGAAGTCGATATCAAATCCATTCGTTCACCATCACAAGTTCAAGTTTTCAGAGGAGCTGCCAAAAATTGGGAATGTTCAAAATGGAATCTTGACTACTTTAAAAATGAATATGCAGAGCAAGAGGTAACTGTGCTCAATAGTGATGGACTCTTTGAAAAAGGAGTTCAAGAGTTTGGTTCAACCTCAATGTCAAAATACATTGATATGCTTAAGAAGGGCTCCAAGGTTTATTTGAAGTTTTCACCTATGGTTCATCATGATTCAGAGTTAAGAAAGTCATTTGATATAGATTGGTTGGAGAATTTCTCTTTTCCTGGATCTTTTGGCAGAAAGTTCTTTCTTTTTATTGGAGGAGGGAAAACCCTTACTCCCATTCATACAGCTCTTTCCAATACGGTATTTATCCAGATATATGGTAAGAAGAAGTGGACCTTCTGGGCACCTAATGAGCGTCTCTTTCTTAATGTCAGGGCACAAAGAAGAGCATACTTCTATAGTGGTATGAATGCCGTGGGAGAAAACGGACCAGAGTATCCACTTTCAAAGTATTGTCATAAGTTTGAAGTGACTCTAGAGCCTGGGGATGTCTTATGGTTTCCGGGTTTTTTCTGGCATCATGTTGTAAATGAGATTGATTCTGTTGGAGTGGCCTATAAAACAGCACACTTGCCATCGGCCATGAAAAACTCTCTTGTGCTGACGATGTTATCTTTTTTAAGCACCAAGCCATTCTTGCTTGCTTCGCTTTTTAAAACCCGTTTTAAAAATAATGAAAGAGTATTCTTAGATTAGACGTCTTTAGCGCTATCATCATTGTCATCGCCAAGAACTTTTCCTGCGATATCTTGTTGCGCCTCTTTAACGTGATAACCAAAGAGGGAGACAATATTTTCGGCGGTAATGATTCCGATAAGCTTTTTGTCATTGATACGACTTACAACAGGTAATCTGGAAACATGAAAACGATCTAGTTTATGAAAGGCCACCATGAGTGACTGGTCAGGGTAGATGGAGATGACTTTACGCTCTGATATGTTTAGAACGGGCTCTGCTCCACGTTTTTTCGCCATGGCCTGTTCGAGGTCAGATTTAGAGACTATTCCCACAATAAGCCCATTCTTGAGCACTGGAAATCCAGAGTATTGATATTCTTTAATAACCTCGACGGCATCTTCAATCTTAAGGGTAGAGCTTAGGCTGACGGGATCAGGCTTCATCGCATCTTCGACAATTAAGCTCTCCAAAATCTCGGCATCTTCTTTTGTGGGTAAGTGGATACCATCTTGTTCAGAAATAGATTCATAAATAGAGCCTTCGTGCAGCTTTGAGCTGATGTAGTAACTCACAATATTGGCAACCATAAGAGGAAGGATAATATTATAATCACGTGTCATTTCAAAGATCATAATAATACTTGTAAAGGGAACACGAATAACAGAAACAAAGTAACTGCCCATTCCTACTAAAGCAAAAGCTCCAATATTTAGACCCAGTTCTGGAAATATAATTTCAAAGAAAGACCCAAAGAGGCTACCTAAAATAGCGCCCATTAGTAACGTAGGTAGAAAGAGACCACCACTGACTCCTGAACCATAAGATATGGTTGTCGCTACGAATTTGAGAACAAAGAGAGAGAGTAGGAATCGCCAATCTTTTAATAATGAGAGTAGTGCTTCTTCAATAGTGTCATGTCCACTACCTAGGGCTTCAGGCTGAATATAGGAAATTAAACCAATAAGAAGAAACGTCACCATGATGATAGTGAGCCGATGTCCTTTAAAGACTTTATTGTTGAATTCTCGTGTCCACAGAACTGATTTTGTCCAAAGCGGTCCAAAGAGTGAACTTCCAAGGCCTACAATTAAGTAAAGAAGAAGTTCCGCTGGATGACCAAGGCTATAGTTTAAGCTTTGAAAGGTAGGCTGATTTCCCATCATGAGGTGAGCCGCAATGGAGGCCACAACGGAGGCAATGATGATATTTCCTAGTACTTTTGCGTTGAGGTCACCCACGACCTCTTCAAGTGTGAAGACGACAGCTGCGATAGGCGTATTAAAGGCAGCTGCGATTCCTCCAGCAGAGCCGATGGCAACAAGGGCCTTGACCTTACGTTTTGAAAGCTTGAATTGTTGACCGAAGTAGGAACCAATTCCGGCGGATATAGCGGCCGTCGGACCTTCTCGGCCTAGAGACATACCAGATGAGAGGGAAAGTGCACTGGTTACGAACTTAGCAAATGTTTCCTTAAGAGACATTTTTCCATGAAAAACAGCAAGGGCCACTCTAACCCCAGGAATTCCTGATCCAGAAGTAGAGGGATAGAACCTAGTGGATATATAACCACTAATGAATAGAGCAAGACCTCCAAAGAAGAATGTTCTGACTTCAAAGGGCTTATTTGTTCCGAAGTAGTTAATTAAACTATGGGTAATTTTACTTAGACCTACAGCAGTAGCCGCTGAGAGCAGGGCAGTAATCATGGTAAGGGCAAAATATGTCCTTTCCTCATTAACTGAGTTCTTAAAGAAGACTTTAAGAATTTTGTTATTCCATAGGTTTGATAGTCGCAATGTATACGCTTCCTAGGCTTGTTGATTACTCTTGTAACGCTTGGCCTGAATTTACACTAAGTTAATCATTAATATAACAAATTTTTCTTTTTTTCATGGATACCGGTAAGGATGATCTAGCTCTAAAGAGATAGCTCAAGTTATATTATTGGGATGACTGAAAAGTAGACTTAAAGGGGCTGTGAGCTTGGATATATTTTTGAATACTCTTGGCCATGAGTGAGTTTCCCTCTGGAGTGAGGTGCTGATAGTCTACGAGCAACTGCTTCTTAGCTTTTACGGATTCTAGACTGAAGATTTTTTCTAAATCGATAAAGTGAAGCTTATGGTTAAGGGCGATTTCTCGAATTGTTTTATTCACTTCGCTATAGGGAAGGGGATATGTCATGAGAATGGGAATCATCTCTTTAGAGCGTACTTTATTAACAAGGGAAGTAATTCTCTCTTTACGGTTTTGAAGTAGTTTCTCTCTATCTTTAACAGCTTCTTTTAAATTATCTATGGCCTGGTAGAAAAGATGATCTTTCTTATGTTGAAATGTCTTAAATAGAGACTCTAATTCAAGGAGTATCGATTGAAGGGCGTATTGACTTTGCTTGGAGGAGAGAAAAGTGAGCGTTGCCGAGATATCGACCCATGAGAAGTCTTCAAGAATATCCCCGTGAAGTTTAACAAAATCTAATAAGCTACGAATTCTTTTTGAATAATCTAGAGATGTCATTGCAAGGTCTAATTTAAGATAACTTGCCAGTATATAATCCTGTGCATCTTGAGCAAACTCTTTATCAATCATTGTGGCAAGGCAATGTCCGGATGAATGGGTAAGGGAGCATTTCTTAAAAGCAGGAGATTCTACGATTTGATTGAGCTTTTGAACTGCTTTGAGATCATATTTAATAAATGAATTACTTTGTGTTGCCTTAAGTTGATCAAGAAGCTCTTTGAAAAGTAGATAGCTTTTAAAATTAGAGAGAAAAGATTCTTTGGGATTTTGATGGATTACTCTTCGTTGTTGTATTTTTAATAAAGGATTGGCCATGGTGCTGCGATCGGGACTGTGGCCAGCAAAGATATCAGTAGCTCCAGTCAAAATGAGAAAAAGAGAATGATCCTCTATTGGTGTCGAGAGGAGCTGGTCCACTAAACCAAGAGAATCAATACTCGTCGATTCACAAACCCCCATATTATGAACGTTCCACGACTCATTTAATTCTTTAAAGAGTTTATAAGGGTAGCTATTAGAATAAATAAGATTTCCGCCGTTGGTGAACGAGTCCCCTATGGCATAAATATTTCCTTTGGGCTGAGTTAAGGGAGAGTACTGTTCTTGAGTATCATTGCGTTGATAGCCTGATGATACCTCATGCTTCTCTTTGGCCATACTATATACAAGTTCTTTGTTAAAAGTGTACGTTTTATGGTCATTTAATACAAAGACGTAAACTCTTAATACAATTTCAAACGTAAATATGCTTAAAACAATACCAAATAGAGCAAGATAAAATCTTTGAATATATAACTTTTTTCGAGTTGTCATGATACAATTATAAGCACAATACCAGTGAAAACAAAGTGTTCATAAATGAAGCTCTATAACGACAAAAACGACCATTTCCTCTGTCATTACACTCTTGTCATTGATAGTTTTTCTAAGTTCTGTGACATCGGATGTGTCTATTGTTACGCTAAAGAATTTGGTCCAGAGCAAAGAACAGCAATAAGTCTACCTAAGCTTGAAAAAGTATTTATAAAAGCCTTTGAACAAAAGGCTGGAGACGGTCTTTCTCAAATTTTAAGAAAGAAGATTCCCGTGAGATTAGGGTTTGAGACAGATCCTTTTCAAGATCTAGAAAAGAAAACAAATATAACATTTGAGATGCTTAAGTTATTTAAAAAGTACGAATATCCTTACATCATATTTACGAAGTCTCCGCTTTGCTTAGAAAATAAATACCTAGAACTCTACGACCCTAAGCTAACTTATATTCAAATAAGTATTTCAAGCACTGATGAAGAAATGGAAAAGCGACTTGAGCCAAAGGCAGCATCTGTTAAAGAGAGAATTGAAATTGTAAAAATTCTTGAGGCGCGAGGTATTGATGCTGCTTTAAGGTTTAACTTACTGCCACAGGCCCTTCATCAAATAGAAAACGATACTTATTATGAACGATGCCTCGAATTCATATCAAAAGCAGCGGTTAAAAGAGTCATACTCAATCGTATCTCAATTAAGTCAAAAGATAGTGATGACGTGATACAATTTCCTTTTAGTCCCAAGCAGTTTGAGGATGTAAAAAAAGAGCTTTCATCAACGAGTACCGTTACCCTTTGCTATCTTGGTAGTCCTTCTCTGGACTATTTTAATTATTATTCAAAAGAATGTGATAACTGCTGCCAATGTGACCTTTCCCCAGGAAATAAAACAACGGCCCTTCCTGTTCTTCTCAGCACCAAGAGTAGTGTTAAAGATAAGTCGATCCATGCGCTTCGTATGAGCATGTTAAAAACACTGGCTTTTACTTTGAAAAAAGGAAGCTCATGAGTTTTTTACTTAAAAACATTATCGTGACCTTAGTGTTGCTCTTTATTATTGAAATTACGGCCTATAGCTTACTTAATAAGGATCGCTACAACGAAATATATTCTGTACTTCAGGCTGATTCTAGATTGATGTGGAAAGTAGTAAGTCATTACGATGATGTTTTCTTTGATGCTGATCTTGAAACGGACGAGCATGGTTTTCGTATAAATAAGAAGGGAAATGATTGCAAAGAGAGAATTGCTATCTTTGGGGCTTCGCCCAGTTTTGGTTGGGGAGTCGCAGGGAAGGACACTTATACATCCCTACTTAATCAAAAATATCTAAGTCAGGGGAAGTGTTTCTTTAATTTTAGTGCAATAGGGTATTCAAGTTCACAAGGACTTGAGCTTATGAGGGGAGTGCTTAAAGAGAATCATTTTGATGCTGTTATTACGACTTACCTTGTAAATGATGTGGATTTTAATCGATTCTACTTTCCATCTCATCAAACAGATAAGGAAGTGATAAAAGAACTCTCGACGTTATCCTTGAGCTATTGGGCTCAAAGACTTCGAGATACTTATTTATTCAAGATAATGAGGCAGTGGCTACTTGATGATTCTAGTCAAGAAGGTAGAAGAGGCTCAATATTGGCAAGTATTTCTAATCAAAGAGTTCTACTTACTGAATATCTGGATAATATTGAATCTATGATAAAATTAACGAAGCAAAAGAAGACCAAGTTTTATTATCTTGAGATGCCTGTAGGTATCCATACTATGGCACAATATTTACAAGAGAAGTGTAAGATTGAGAGTGCTGCAGAAGATATTACTTTGTCAGAAAAGGCGATAGAGAGTTGTGATCTTAAGAGCTATTCTCAATTGTTTACTAAGGATAGGTCACTCCCAATTAATCAGGTAAGATCAATTATTGCTATGAATAGATTTAAGAAATATCGCAACGAAGTAAGGTCGGTTTTAGAAGAAAGAAAGGTATCAGTGATTAAAACAAACGTGTTGAATATTTCACAATTAAAAGATCACTTTCTTTCCAAGAATAATGACTATGTTCACCCCAGTCCCTTAGGACACAGGATGATTGCAGAAAATATAATAAAAGCTTTGAATTGAGGTTTTTAAGATGAAAGCATTTTATATAAATTTGAAAAAGACATTAGCCTTTTTGAAAGAGATTTGGACACTCATTGTTAAAAATAAGAAGTGGTGGTTACTTCCCTTTTTTTTAGTGCTTTGCCTTTTCGCTGTTACTCTGGCCGTCGTTGGGGGAGGAGCTATCCTTCCGGCCATCTATGCCATCTTTTAAGGAGAAGAGCTGCATATGTTATCTCGATTAATCGCATTGGTAGTATGTTTAATTGCAGTGCTTTTACCTTTTCGATTAAGAATTGTTTTTGCTGAATTTGTTGGATGGGTGGTTCAGTTCTTCTATGCAACTTACTTTGGTATTATTAATTTCATTTTAAAAGAATTAAAAAGTGCACAAGATGATGACGACCTTACACTGAAAAAGGATAAGGATATTCAAAATGAATAATGATAATCCTGTTGGAGTTCTCTTCTCTGGTGGTACAGATTCAACCTTAACGGCAGCTCTTCTCACTAAAGAGTTTAAAGAGGTTCATCTCATTACATTTGATCGACTTGGTATTTTTGAGGTAAAGAACTCGGAGAAGAACTATCTTCGACTCCAAGAGAAATTTCCTGAAACAAAATTCATATATAAGATTATCGACTTTAATGATGTTTTTAAAAAAATATCTTATCAAAACTATATTCGTAACCTCACCAAGTATGGGTTTATGAACCTTAGCACTTGTGGGCTATGTAAACTGTCTATGCATATTGCGATGATTGCTTATTGCTTAGATAATGAAATCAAATTTGTTTCAGATGGAGCCAATCGCGGTATGGAGATCTTTCCTGCTCAAATGGATATAATTATAGAAAAGCTGAGGGATTTTTATCTTTCCTATGGGATTGATTATACCAATCCTGTTTTTGACTATGCCGCACCTGAAGAAAAGTCACTGATAAAAGACAAAGAGATGGCAGCATTACTTAATAGTGGAGTCAAAAAAAGAGAAGCCAATTTTGAATCAACTGGAGAAACTACAGAGAAGAAACTCTATTCTCTTGGTCTCTCTCCACAGCAAGAAGTCAAAGGCACGCACTACGATAAGAAAAGGCAGCCTAGATGTTTTCAATTTATGATCTTTAATATCTATGTGCAAAAATGGTTCTTACCCAAGCATAATATGGAAGAGTATCGAAAAAATACTTTAGACTTCTTTAATCATAAAATGAGTGAATCAAAGTTTCTCATTGATGACTTTGTTAAAGGAAAGAATAAGAAGATCTTTAATAAGGTGAAAGAGTAGTCATGTTAGATACGGGGTGTTGCGGAACAAATTTAAGAACGAATACCATATCTTTTTGGGGATATTTCACATTGGCCTATCCCTTATTAATAATCATGGTCATTCTGTATCCTCTATTGATGATCTTACCTAAAGAGACTAAGACCAAGGGGAGTATCATACTGAGAAGTCTATATGACATGAGTAAGCGAATGATCATTCTGCCTAAAGTGAAACTTTTTTTCTCAACGAATCTATATAAAGTATCTCCCGGGGTTTCTGGATTTACCTTTCGAAATTTTAATTTATTCTTTGTGAGTCTAATTTGGTTTTTCTTGATCGCTTTCGTTGTAGGTGTAAATAATGTTTTTTAGTAAGAAAAACAAAAATATAGGCGATGTCTTGACTGACTTCCCGTTAAAAAATAATTACCCAGAAACGATATTCTTGGATAATGCATGCACAACTTTGAAACCCGTAAAGGTGATCGATGCCATCAGTCGTTACTATACTGACTTTGGAAGTTGTGCTCTACGATCTGCTCATAAATTAGGGCAGGACACGACAAAAGAGGTGGATAACTCTAGAAAAGAGATTGGTCAGTTCTTGGGCTTATCTCATTCTAAAGAAGTTATTTTTACGAAAGGCGCAAGTGATTCAATAAATACTTTGTCAAAAAGCTTTAAGTTTCTAGAGGGTGACGAAGTTATTGTCTCTTCTTTAGAGCATAATTCAAACTTACTCCCATGGATATCTCTTGCTGAAAGCTCTTCTGTGAATATTAATATTTGGAATATTGATAAAAGTGGAGGTTATGATCTCGGAGAGTTAGAGGCTCTTTTAAAAAGAAAACAATCAAAATTACTTTCTCTTTGTTCCGATTCAAATATTATTTCTCTAAAGCTTCCCTTGAAAGAAATCATAGGACTTGCCCACCAATATGGAGTTCTTGTTCATTTAGATGCATCACAATCGTTGCTTCATCGCTCTCTTTCTTTTCAGGATTATGATGTAGATTTTATGTCCTTTTCCTTTCATAAGATGCTTGGGCCCACTGGGATCGGTGTATTGGCCTTGAGGGAAAAGCATTATGATCGTCTTCAACCTGTAAACTTGGGTGGAGAAACGGTGGTAAATGTCTCTGAGAATGCCTATGTATTATCAGATCCCCCTCATTGCTACGAAGCTGGTATTGGTTCTTATGCCCAAATTTTTGGGGCTGCCGCAGCTATTCGATATTTGCAAGAAATTGGATATACTGAAATTGAAAAACGAGATAAAGAACTAGGGGCAAGACTTCTAAAGGGATTACTCGATATAGATAAGATAAGGATCTTAGGCACAGGAGATCCATCTCATCTTGTTAATTTTACTTTGGGTGATTTAGATTCTGGTGAATTGTCGATACTTCTGGATAAGAACTATCAGATTATGGTTCGAGCAGGAGTTCATTGTGGTCACTACTGGTATAATACGAATAAATTAGGCCCATCCTTGAGAGTGAGTGCTGCTTTTTACAATGATAATAACGATATCGATCAATTGATTAATGCGCTTAAAGAAATAGGCCAATCATTTACATAGTTATGAGAAATAGTTTTAGTAAAGGACATTTATACTTCTTTCAAGATCTCGTATTAAAGAGTGAGGATAGGCATGTTGATTTGCTCATGAAGCTTCATGAGCTTGAAATAATTCGGGATTATTATTTGTATAATAATGAAGAAATACGAAACTATGAAAATGTAGTAAGTGTCGATCAAGAGCTTATTGCACTCAAAATTAATATCTTATTTCACTTAACCTATATAAGTATCTTTTGTCGAAAAGAAGACATGTTAATTGGAATAGAAAGAAAACAATACAAACTTGTTTCTTCTTATATAAAACACAATAAGTTATCAGGCATTAATATAGCTTTTATGAAACATATTGTTTTCCTCGTCTCAGAACCTTTAAATGAATTACTCATTGGATTGGTTAAGTTGTTAATGTGCTTCGTTTATATTTTTCTTGGTTGGACCGGTAGGCTTAAGAAATGTATTCGATAGGTATCTCTTGTAATTTTCATGATTCAGCTATCTCTGTATTAAAAGATGGAGAACTCATTTTCTTTAGTATGGAAGATCGATTTTCTCGTGTGAAGCATGACTCTCGTTTTCCTGAACACGCTATTAAGTATGTTAAAGAAGAGATTTTAAAAGATATTAATAATGATGAAATTGAAAGTATCTGCTTTTACGAAGATAATGAATTAAAGTTTCTCGAAGTTCTCAATGAGTCGGTAACACAATATCCTCATCGCTTAAAAGGATTTTATAGGTCTATACCTGAGTGGATTTTCAATAAGTTTTGGATTAAATCTAAAATGGCCTTGGCCTTTGATAAAGATATAAATACAACTAAGCTAGGAAATCATCATCTCTCTCATGCATTATATGGACACTACAGTAGTGGAAGAGATCACAATATCGTTGTTTGCTCTGATGGTTACGGAGATCGGCACTCATTAAGCATTTATCAATTTTCAGGAAACACTTATAAGGAATTACTTTCTTTTAATAAAGAGTCTTCTCTTGGCCTTGTATATACAGCATTTACAACATATTTTGGATTTAAGGCCAATGATGGAGAATGTTCTTTAATGGCCCTATCTCGTTTCGGGGAACCTCTCTATGTTGATAAGATAAGAAAAATTTTAAATATAGATTCAGAAAGAGTTTATAAAATAGATAAGAGCTATTTTGATTTCACTATCGATGCGCAATGCTTTTTTTCGGATAAGTTTAGAAAAGAACTAGGTCTTCCCTTTCAAGACCCTTATACCGTCTCAAGCTTCGAACAAAAGGATGTGTCAGAAGAAGAGCAGTATTATTTAGATCTTGCGAGCAGTTTTCATTTTGTATTTGAAGAAGTGTATGAAGCCATATTCAAGCAAGCGTCGATTCTTGGAAATGGGGATGACTTTGTTTTTTGTGGAGGAGTAGCTCAAAACTGTGTCTTAGTCGAAAGACTAGAGAGACTTAGCTTTATCAATGAACTCCATATTCCACTGGATCCGGGGGATGGAGGTTGCGCGATTGGTGCTGCAATTTATGGCTCTTCGGCAAGTAAGTTCAATGTGAATCAAATGTATTGTGGGGCTGGACTGAATCAAAGTGAAATTGATCAATCCATCAAAATATTAAAGAAAGTAAAAAAGAATGTCGCAACAGAGCTTCTAGGATCTGATGAATTAGCTGAGAAAGTATATGAAAATCTTGAGCAAAGAAAAGTTGTCGGAATTTTAAGAGGGGAGATGGAAGTGGGTCCAAGGGCTCTAGGTAATAGAAGCCTTATTTGTAGAGCCGATGATGAAAAATCTATTAAAAAACTATCTTTCAATATTAAAACAAGAGCACTCTTTAGACCCTATGCTCTCATTATGTTGGAAGAAGATGCTAAAGAATGTATTGTCGATTATCGCAAAAGTTCTTTGTTAACAAGAATGCAGTCAGTAGTTAAAGTCAAAGAATCCTTTAGAGACAAGCTTCGATTTGGTCTTCATATAGACGGTACAACTCGTGTACAAATCGTTCAGCAAACTGATAACGAATTACTTTATCGTATATTAAAGTTAAAGAAGGAAAGAGAGGGAGTTAGCTTTCTTATCAATACATCGTTCAATGAATCGGGACTTCCTCTAATAAAGTCACCCATGGATGCCGTTTTCTTTTTCTTAGATAAACCTTTAGATGCTATGATTATTGGGAATTATTATTTATCAAAATAATTGAAGTTGGATTATGATTAAAAAACTAAAGTCTATAAGTAATGGAATTAAAATTCTTTTTAATTTTTTTAAATCCAAAGCGATGAAAGATAACTTTCACCTGATGCCTTTACTCATAATTCTATTTATTTTTGCTGTTGTTGGAATACTTGTGATTAGCTCTGGAGGAGTTTCTCCATTGCTATACCCTTTATTTTAATTTACTGGTAATTCCAAAACGATCACAATCTTTTTTAGTCCAACTCGTCTCTGAACTTAGAGAAATAGCAAAGATTTCACGTTGGTTTGTTGATAATTCTGAAATTTTAAAGTTATGAATTTGTGTACCACCTTCACTCATAGTGACTGTCGCAAGAATATCTAAATCTTTTAAAGTATATTTTCCTTGGCCTTCGGCCAACATCTTTGGCGTAATCGCGGTATATTTTTTTACGTTATAAAAGGAAAGGGTGCCTTTATTAAAGTAGAGCACTTCGTAATTGAGGATATCTCCAGACTTCGTTTCTTCACCTTCTGAACAGAAAATTTGATTATCAATATTAAACTTAGTTCGAATAAGAATATCACTCATATTTTCAGACAATTTAGAAGGAGTTGTATTGCTAACTTTTACTGACTCACTATTGGTTTTCGTGATGCCATTCATCTCCAATTCAGCCATTCGGTTAACAACCGACTGATAGGATTTTTCTACATTCTCCAAGCGAGTTAGGGTTTGGCCATTTAGATAAAAGGATAGGCCCACAACGAGAAAAAGGATAAAGACTGCAAAACTTAGGAAACCACCCGACTTCTTATTGTTGTTCTTTGCCATGAAATATTCCTCAATTTCTATTAAAACTCTACTTTATATAGGGAATTTTACCATAGAATATGGCCCGTAGCGCATAAAACTTCTTGATAAAAAGAGATAAGGAACACAGCGCAATACCTGATTTTCGACTAAATTACCCTATTTTGAAGAAAAATTAATGTTAATCATGGAGCTGCCCTTGACACTGGTCAAAGCGATATTAGATTGTGGGGGACAAAATAATTTAACTTTTAAACCGCGTTATTTTACGCATTGTAATAAAATGGAGGATCCCTATGCAAGTAAGACCTTTGCAAGATCGTGTACTCGTCGCAAGACTTGAAGAAGAAACTAAGACTGCTGGTGGAATTATTATTCCAGACAACAATAAAGAAAAGCCTGCTCAAGGTAAGGTTGTTGCTGTTGGACCAGGACATAGAAATCAAGACGGAACTTTTGCTTCTTTAGGTGTTAAAGAAGGCGAAACTGTACTTTTTGGAAAGTATGCAGGAACTGAAGTTAAAGTTGAAGGTGAAGAGCTTCTCGTTATGAGAGAAGATGATATCCTCGCAGTTTTACACTAAGATCTTCGAGACGTATCTAAAGCAGATATGTCTCCACTTAATTAATCATTATTAATAAAAAATTATCTTAATAAAGGAGATAAAAATGGCCAAGGAATTAAAATATTCAGAAGACGCCAGAGGTCTTATTCTTCACGGAGTAAACTCACTTGCTAACGCGGTAAAGGTAACACTAGGACCAAAAGGTCGTAACGTTGTAATCCAAAAATCTTTTGGAGCACCACATATCACTAAAGATGGTGTTTCAGTTGCAAGAGAAATCGAATTAGAAAATAATTTCGAAAATATGGGCGCTCAAATGGTTAAAGAGGTTGCTCAAAAAACTAATGATGACGCTGGTGACGGTACAACTACTGCTACTGTTCTCGCTCAAGCTATTTACCGTGAAGGTGCTAAGCTTGTTTCTGCTGGGCATAACCCAATGGATCTTAAGCGTGGAATCGATACTGCTGTAAATGCTGTAGTTGCAAAGCTTAAAGAAATTTCAAAAGAAGTTAAGTCGAATGATGAAATTGCTCAAGTAGGAACTATCTCATCAAACAACGACTCTGAAATTGGTAAACTTATCGCTGAAGCTATGGATAAAGTAGGTAACAGTGGTGTTATTACAATTGAAGAATCAAAAACAGCTGAGACAACTCTTGATGTTGTTGAAGGTATGCAATTTGATCGTGGTTACCTTTCTCCTTACTTTGTTAACAATGCAGAGAAAATGGAAGTAGCTTTTGATGATGCTAACATTCTTATCACGGATAAGAAGATTTCTAATCTTAAAGAATTACTACCTATTCTTGAGAAAGCTGTTCAAACAAATAGACCACTTCTTATTCTTGCAGAAGATGTAGAAGGTGAAGCTCTTACAACTCTAGTAGTTAACAAGCTTCGTGGATCATTAAACGTTGCTGCTGTTAAGGCTCCTGGTTTTGGTGATAGAAGAAAAGAAATGCTTAAGGATATTGCTTCACTTACAGGTGGAACAGTTATCTCTGAAGAGCTTGGAATGAGTCTTGAGACTGCTGAGATTACTCATCTTGGCCAAGCTAAGAGAATTTCAATTGATAAAGAAAACACAACTATCGTTGATGGTGCTGGTGAAAAATCTGAAGTAGCAGCTCGTGTTTCTCAAATTCAAAAGCAAATTGAAGAAACTTCGTCTGACTATGACAAAGAAAAACTTCAAGAAAGACTAGCTAAGCTTGCTGGTGGTGTTGCTGTTATCAATGTTGGAGCTCCAACAGAAACAGAAATGAAAGAAAAGAAAGACAGAGTTGAAGATGCTCTTAACGCTACTCGTGCCGCTGTTGAAGAAGGTATCGTAGTTGGTGGTGGATCAGCTCTTCTTCATGCTGCTTCTGCTCTTGAAAACCTAACTCTTGATCGTGAAGAGCAACAATTTGGTGTAAGAATCATCAGACGTGCTCTTGAAGAACCTCTCAGACAAATTTCACACAACGCCGGACTTGAAGGTTCAGTTGTGGTTAATGAAGTTCGTACAAATGGTAAAGCGACTTGGGGATACAATGCCCGTGAAGATAAGTACGAAGATCTTGTTAAGGCTGGAATTATTGATCCAACTAAAGTAACTCGTTCAGCTCTTCAAAATGCTGCTTCAGTTGCAGGTCTTATGCTTACTACTGAAACAATGATTGCTGACCTTCCAAGAGACGAAGCTTCTGCCCCAATGGGTGGTGGAATGCCTGGTGGAATGGGCGGAATGGGCGGAATGCCTGGTATGATGTAAGCGCTTGTGCGTGTTAAAATACAACGTATTTTAATACGCCGCTTGCGCCCTGTTCGAAGGGAAAGTTCTGTAGAGCGAAGCGAACTAGGCGCTTTTCGACGAAGTCGAAAACAAACAATCAATTTAAAGAAGGCCTTACTTATGTAAGGCCTTTTTTTTTAGTAAATCTCTCTTCTGGGAACTCTTTTAAGTTCCAGACTCTGAAAATCTTCTTGAGTCTCTTGTGCTCGTAGATACTTGATTAACCATTTAATGATTTTTTTCACGGATACTCCTTATTTGATATGGGCCTATTATCGAACAAGAGGTACGGCGTGAACAATGATGATATCTTTAGGATTATTTCTCATTATAAGGAATGGCCTATGTTTTTTAGGGAATGATTCAAAAAAAAGCCACCTCTAAAGGTGGCCTTAATATTAGTGAATAGCAATAGCATTAGCAGGTGAGCCGGTGGCTCCTTTGATAGGAATAGGAGTATAGGAAAAAGCGAATTGATAGACTTTATCTTGAGCAAGTCTTTCTGTGGGAACGCATTCCATGATGTGAACACCATTAAATGTAATCAAATATTGATGAACATTGTAAGCAAGCTTTGGATTCGGATTAGGTACCACTTCCATAGAGATACTATCGGCACCAACAATGGCAATATTCTTTTTCACTAACCATTTGGCGGCATCGATTCCAATTCCAGGTTCTCCGGAGAGAAACTTCGCATTATCTTTTGCCCAAAGACGGCCCCAGCCTGTGTGAATTAGAACAACATCACCTTGTGTAATGTCTTTTTCACTCATACCTTGTTTCTTTAAAGCACCATTAAGATCAGCCACTGTGATTTCATAACCTTTTTCTAGAGCAGCACCTTTATACGCCTCCATATCGATCAGGATTCCTTTCGTAAAGAAAGGCTTAACATGTTCAATACCAAGCTTCTTTAGTCCGTTGGCGCCATTTACTTCCTTACCAGTGAAACCATTGTAATAACGATCTTGTCCATCAGGTAGACGAGTTCCAAAGTGTCCAAGGGCATCAAATTGAGTTCCGACTTGTCCAATTTCAGTGGTTAAGAAGTCATCATTCCAAATAACGCTATTATCTCCTAGAGGGTTTCCGGCCGGTGCGCCTGTTCCTCTGAGGGCAAATACACGAGAACCATATTTAGGAATATTGTTATCAAGATCATGAATAAGTGAATAGACCTTTCCTTCCTTAATGAGAGCAGCCGCTTCTTTAACTTTATTTGGTGTAATAAAATTTGAAGAGCCAACTTGATCGCCTTTTCCATGTTGAGAAGGCCACCATCTTTTTACAGACTTGCCTCCAGCACCGTAAGTACCAGCAGCGAATAAACTTAACGTAATAATAGAAATCATTTTCTTCATATTGTCCTCCTTGTTAAATAATAAATTAAACGCAACGACCACCATCAATCTCTAAGGCAACACCCGTCATGAAATCAGCTTCATCTGAAGCTAAGTAGAGAGCGGCATTCGCAAGATCTCTTGGCGTTGAGAATCGACCAAGAGGAACGCTATCAATAAATTTTTGTCTGAGTTCTGGACTATCGCCACCCATAAATGTGGGGAGCATAGGTGTATCAGAAGCAACCGGGCACAGAGCATTGACTCTAATATTATCGTTTGCAAACTCTAGGGCCATGGTCTTAGTTAAATTAACAGCAGCGGCTTTTGAAGCATTATAAAGAGTTAATCCTGGTCTTGGTCTAAGGGCAGCGGAAGAGGCATTATTGATAATCACTCCACCACCTTGTTTTTTAAATTGAGGAATAACATATTTTCCGATGAGCCAAATAGCTTTAACATTTACGGTCCATACGAGATCGGCCATTTTTTCATCGATTTCGAGCATAGGCTGATTAGGATGGGAAACCCCAGCGTTATTAACCATGATATCCACTTTTCCAAAACTGCTAATACAGCTATTGACCATATTTTGAACATCTTCTTCTTTTGTTACATCTGTCTTAACAAAGATCGCCGTATTTTCTCCGTACTTAGCATTAAGATCATGAACGACCTTTTCACCGTTTTCAATACTGAGGTCGGCGACCACTATTTTAGATCCTTCTTCAGCAAACCTTTCAGCAATGCCTTTACCAAAACCAGACGCTGCTCCGGTAATAATGGATACTTTGTTTTCTATTCTCTTTTGAATTTGATTCGTCATATTGATTCCTTTAATCGTGTTTAATCGCAATTGTTTTAACGACAGAAAAACCTAAGAGGGCCTCTAGTCCTTTCTCTCGACCATGGCCACTTCCTTTTACTCCACCAAAGGGAAGCTCGATGCCACCTGCAGCACCATAGTTGTTGATAAAGACCTGACCAGCATGGACTTTTTTGGATACCCGAAGGGCCTTGCTGCCATCTTTAGTCCATATTCCTGCAACAAGTCCATATTTAGTATCATTGGCGACTTCTATAGCTTGCTCTTCACTGTCGACTTTGATGATGGTGAGAACGGGTCCGAAGACTTCTTCTTGCGCCAGTTCATGTTGGGAAGGGACGTCGGCAAATACGATAGGGGATATAAAAGATCCTGCATGAGGAAGCTGGGAATCGAGCTCCACTTCAACCGCAACTTTTAGACCAGAATCCTTTGCTCGTTGAATGATGTCTTGAATTCTTTTTTGCTGCTTCTTGTTGATGACTGGTCCAATATCTAAGTCATCCTTGGCCGCTCCTACTTTTAATTTACCAAACTCGCTAGAAACTCTCGCTACCACTTCATCATAGATTGCTGCTTCAACAATGAGTCTGCTTCCGGCCGAGCAAGTTTGACCTGCATTTTGAATGGAGGCCTTAACGAGAAAGGGAAGTGCTTTATCTAGATCAGCGTCATTGAAAATGATTTGAGGAGATTTTCCTCCAAGCTCTAAGGTGACAGGGATGGTGTTTAAAGCTGCTGCCGCCTGAACACTAGCACCAACAGGGTTAGAACCCGTAAAAGAGATATGATGAATACCAGGGTGCTTAGACAGCGCGGCTCCTACTTCTATACCTAAACCTGTGACAACGTTTATAGTTCCTGTAGGAAATCCAGCTTCTTCAGATATTTTTGCCAAACGAAGTGACGTTAAAGAAGCATCTTCAGCTGGTTTTATGACGCAAGTGTTTCCCATGGCCAAAGCAGCGGCCACACTTCTTCCGATGATCTGCATAGGATAGTTCCAAGGAATGATGTGCCCTGTAACTCCATGAGGCTCTCTTGTTGTAAAAACAGTATATCCCTCATCAAAAGGAATACTATCTCCTAAAACTTTATTGGCCGACTCACCGTAGAATTCAAAATACTTTGAGCAAGCAATAGCATCGGCCCTTGCTTGAGTTACTGGTTTTCCAACATCGAGTACTTCTAAACGAGTGAGTTCATCTTCGTCCTCGCTGATGAGTTGGGAAAATTTTTTAAGAATCGATCCTCTTTCTTTAGCGCTAAGATTGGACCACTGGGGTAGTGCTTTTGTTGCTGCAGCTACGGCCTGATCAATATCTTCAGCGCTCGCGCGAGCAATTGTTCCGATGGTTTCACCATTACTGGGATTGATTATGGGTAGGTCTTGTTTTTGTGATGGATTGACCCACTCACCTGCAATATAGATTTTGCTTTGGTCGATCATTGGTTCTCCAATTGTTTTAAAATGTGCATAGTCATCTCTTTTGTTCCCACGATTTTTGATTGGTCGTCGGCGATATCTTTGGTTCTTATGTTTTGGGACAGGACTGAATTAATGGCCACTTCTAGTTTTTGAGCCTCCTCTTCTAAGTGAAGAGAATACTTAAACGCCATAGCAAGTGAATTGATCATCGCAATGGGATTGGCGATATTCTTTCCTGCTATATCAGGAGCACTACCGTGAACAGGTTCATACAGCGCCTTTCTTTTTCCTTGGGCATTTGGTGCGCCTAGTGAAGCAGAAGGTAACATCCCTAAGGAGCCTGTTAGCATGGCCGCCTCATCAGAGAGGATATCTCCAAAGAGATTATCCGTAACGATGACATCAAATTGTTTAGGATTTCGAATTAACTGCATGGCACAGTTATCAGCGAGCATATGAACAAGTTCAACATCTTGATACTCTTCGCGATGAATTTTTGTCACCACTTTTTTCCAAAGTAGCCCTGTCATCATGACATTATGTTTTTCAACAGAAGTAACTTTATTTTTACGAGTTCGAGCAAGTTCAAAGGCGACGCGGGCAATTCTCTCAATTTCAAAAGTATGATAAATTTGCCCATCAGTGGCACGTTCTTGACCATTTTCTTGAGCCTTAATTTCCTTGGGCTCACCAAAATATACTCCGCCGCAAAGTTCTCTGAGAATAATAAGGTCAAGCCCTTTTAGATACTCTGGTTTTAAGCTAGAGCTTTCAGTTAAAGAATCAAAACAATAGGCCGGTCTAATATTGGCAAAGAGTTGAAAGTCTTTTCTTAAGCGTAGAAGTCCTGCTTCTGGTCTTTGTTCAAAAGGAACATTCGCCCATTTCTCTCCACCAACGGCTCCAAATAATATAGCATCGACTTGTGAAGCTTTCTCAACCGTTTCATCAGTTATAGATACTTTATGTTGATCATAACAGGCACCACCGATAAGTTCTTTTTGAGTATTGAACTTTGCGATCCCTTGTCGTTCATACCAGGAGAGCATGGTTTCAATCGAGTCCATAATCTCAATACCAATGCCGTCTCCGGGAAGAAGTAGTAAATTATATTCTTTCATAAGCTTCCTTGACGTTTTTTTATTCCGGATCCAACCAGGATCATGACAATCCCTGCGAGTAAGAGAAAAGCGGAAACAGAGAGGATTGATATTTGAGTACCAACTTCTGGTGTTGAAGAATTATCTCTCAGAAGACCAATTAAGTATGGAGCAACGAAGCCTGCAATATTTCCAAAACTATTGATAACAGCAATTCCTCCTGCAATGGCCACTCCTTTTAATATAAAAGGAACTTGAGCCCAAAGAGAAGGAAGAGTGGAGATACATCCAATGGCGCCAAGGCTCATTCCCAAAAGTGCAAGGGCAGGGGAAGTATTTACGGCAAAACTAGAGCCGGCCAACATGATGGCCCCAAAGATAGCGGGAAGAGCGTAGTGATAGGTTCTTTCTCCTTTTTTATCAGAGCTATGAGAAATAAGGAGTAATCCAATAGAAGCAAAAACGTAGGGGATCGCTGTGAGAAAACCAATGGTAAGGGTTGAATAATTACCTTTACCCATTTGAGCGACAATAGTGGGAAGAAAGAAGGAGAGTGCATACAAAGGAATAACCATTGAGAAAAAACTTATGCTCACACCAATAACAAGTGGATCTTTAATGGCCTCAAGTACTGTTCCTGCTGAATGAGTATTACTATCTTGATTAACCTTATCTTCTTCTAGTCTGTCGATAAGCCATTTCTTCTCTTCGCTATTGAGCCACTTTGCATCTTCAGGCTTATCCGTTAAGAAAAACCAAACACCAATGGCCATGAGAACAGATGGAATCCCTTCTGCTAGAAACATAAATCTCCATCCGGGCAGACCAAAAGCGTCGATGGTCATTAAATAGCTGGAGATCGGCGCACCGATAATGGTGGCCACAGGTACCGCGAGATAGAAGTAGGACATAATCTTGGCCCTATTCTTTTGAGGAACCCAAAAGGTTAGATAGAGGAGAACTCCTGGAACAAGTCCTGTTTCAGCGACTCCTAAGAGGAAGCGTAAAATATAAAACCAAGTTTCGTTTTGAACATAGGCCATGGCCGCAGAAACGATTCCCCAACTAATCATAATTCTAGTGATCCAAAAGCGAGCACCTACACGATAGAGAATCATATTGCTGGGAATCTCAAAGAGAATATATCCAATAAAGAATAAACCCGCTCCGAGACCATAGGCCGCTTCACTTAAGCCTAGATCACTAGACATATTAAGTTTGGCGATACCAATATTCGTTCGATCGAGAAAATTTAAAATATAAACAATGAATAGAATAAGAACTGGTCGCATAGTGAATTTCTTCATTACACTTTGCTCTATTTGTTCTAAATTTTTTGTATCCGACATGATCCCTCCATGATGTCTGACAAGAATTCTTATCGCTTAATTTCTAAAAGAAAACTCAACAATGATGCTACAAGCTCTCTTTATAGGTGTGTCCCTGAATGGGTAGTTTACATTTCGATGTTACTTTGGTGATATCGTTATGTAGGCATTAAATGTCGAGGTTGGGCCATATGTTAATTACTAGTCTCTTTCGCGTAAAAAAGCAGCTTAATAAAAAACATTTTCATGAAAATGGTCAATTGATTTTTATTGAAAGTGGAATCATAAACGTACGGACGGACGATGGCTCATGGGTCGTGCCAGAGGGACGTTTGGCCTGGATACCCAAGGGAATGCCGCACTCCTCTAAAGCCTTAAGTAAGATTAAGGGCTGGTCAATAATTACGAACGATCGTTATGAAAAAAAACTTCCCGAAAAAATTTGTATAATAAAAGCTTCGGAACTTTTATTGGCCCTCCTAGATAGATTAGTGAATCCAGAGAGAGAAGAGGATGAATTCTTTCTTAAAGTTAACGAACTTATCCTTTCTGAACTCAATTACACTGCAACCGAAGAATTGGGTGTACCTTTTCCTATCTCACCTGAACTTTTAAAAGTAGCTGAACTTGTTTTGGAAAATCTGAACTCGCCTAATCGAATTGAAGATTGGGCCGAAGTGGCCGGAGTCTCCAAAAGAACGTTTACTCGAAACTTTCATAGTGAAACAGGTGTATCTTTTGGCCAGTGGAAGAAACAGGCCATCAATCTCAAGGCCATTGAGTTATTGACTCAAGGCAAACAAGTATCAGATATAGCACTGGAATTGGGTTATGAAAGTGTGAGTGCCTTTATTTATATGTTCAAAAAAAATATGGGAGACACCCCAATGAAGCTTTTGAAAAAAAGAGAAGAGAAATCTTACGTAGGGGCAAAGGAATAAGTCTAGTTGCGTTATCTTTTTGTCAATATCTGTAGGAAACCTTCTCAAATATCCTTTTCTTTGGCATCATTCTTAAAGATTTGGTATAAATTTTCGAGCATATTTATTATTAGGAAAAGTCTATGAATTGGGACGCCCAAAAAATCAAAAAAGAAATTATTTCTTATATCCTTATCTTTGTAGGAGTCTTTGGCTTCAAATCAAGCTTCTTTGAGCCCAATCATATTCCTTCAGGTTCGATGCTTCCGACTATGGCCATTGGTGACTTTATTATTGTGAATAAAATGTCCTATGGTTTCAAGCTACCTTTCTTTGAATGGTTTGGTGATCCCGTTTATGTGACCGAGTTTTCTGAACCAGAGCGTGGCGATATCATGGTCTTTGAATTTCCTAAGAATCGCGACATCCTCTACGTGAAAAGACTCGTGGGTCTTCCAGGGGACACGATCGAAGTTTTTGATAATCGTGTCTTCATCAACGATAAGGAAGTGGCGACTGAGGATGTATCTGCTGAACAAGTAAAAGACTTTTTAGAACTCTATGATGACAAAGGAAGACCAATGGATATGGTCTTCAAGAAATTTCATAACGGTGAGTTCAAGCATATTGTCGCTTATAATCAGGCGCAGTCCATTCACCTGAGTCAACCCAAGAGAACGATTCCTGAAGGCCATTATTTTATGATGGGTGATAATCGTGACTTTTCATCAGATTCAAGAAGATGGGGATTCGTTAAGAGAGAACATATAAGAGGAAAGGCCCTCTTTGTCTGGTTTAACATGGTTTACCCGTGGTCCAATGAGGTCTTTCATTTTAGACCCTGGCGAATTGGTAATGCCTTTATTAACAGTGTTGAATAATCGCTTTTCTGTTTAAATAATCGACATTTATCTAAGAATAGCGGCTTTAAGTCATTGATATTCTTTAAATAAGTTGGCATAGAAATTGGATTAATAACCTTAATAATTAAATTAAGGGAAATTATGAAAACAATGCTAACGCTGATCTATGCACTTATGATCTGTCAGGTCGCGGCCTTAGAGCTTCATTCTGATTATGATAATCCTGACTTTGAAACTTCTGACTCAAAGAACTTAGAGCTATGGCCTGTCGTCGTGATCGATTCGGGAATTGATTACACTCATCCTGATTTAAAAGATAAGCTATATGAAAATATCGAAACCTATTCCATAGAAGTTCACGATCGTCATATTGAAAACGATAGTTATGGTTTTGACTTCAATAATGATGATCTCTACTCTTTTGATAACAACTATAGATATATTCCCAAGTTCCAACAGATACCTAAGATAGATCGACAAGAGAGCCTGCTCAATAATTTCTTAAATATTGGAAGCTCACTTCTTAATAATACAATTGAAGTTTCTAAAGCAACGATGTCCATCGGTGGTCCGGGACATGGAACTCATGTTTCAGGCATCATTTTACAGGAATGTGATCGGTGCGCCATTGTTCCCTTAAAAGTATTTGGTAAGAATGACGTTGATCTAATTGACCTCGTAGCCGCCATTGAATATGCACATAAAAGAGGTTATCGAATTTTAAACCTAAGCTTAGGCGTAGATACAAAATATATTCCAAAAGATGATGTCGAGTCGATAAGACATTTAGCTGACCTTATAGGAAAGATCACTCTCTATAAAGATATGCTCTTTGTTGTTGCTGCTGGAAATGATGGTGTTCATCTTACTAAAGTATTAGAGCAAGAAAATCGTGGAATTTATCCTGCACTCCTAAATTTACCCAATGTCATAACCGTTGGAGCTCTTGATAAGAATGGACTAATGGCCAAGTTTTCTAATTATGATGAAGAAAATGTAGATGTCTACACAGACGGAGTAGAAATAAGAAGTACATGGAACGACGGAACATATAAAGTTCTAAATGGAACCTCTATGGCCACACCAAAGGTGACAGGTCTTATATCTAATTTATGGATGAATAATAGGACATTAAATCCTCAGAAGATAAAAGAGTTATTTCTTGAAGGTCTGGAGAGTCGTGAACTGACTCCAGCATCAGGGGAAGCATTTACGGCCAAAGTAATTGATTAGGACTTTAGCTTTGTCCTCGCGAGCGCAAATTCTTTTGCTTGTGGATCACAACCCGTAAACTTTCCCGTGTTAATATAGGCACTACCAGAGCTTCGAGAGCAACTCTCGATAAGTTCACACTTCTGGCATTCTTTAAAATCTTCTTCTTTGAAGTTTCTTATTCTATTAAAGACAGGAGACTCTTTCCAGATATCTACAAGAGAGTTTGTATTAATATTTCCAGCTAATATGGGAGAGCCGATACAGGGATAAACATTACCTTGATGTCCAATGCCAATTACGGTTTTAGCACAACCACACATAAGAGCGTGATCTTTATTAGTATGATTGAAGAACTCTTTATGAGGTCCTTTTAAAAGATTCATATATTGTTCTTGAGTAATTCCTAAACTCTCTGAGGCTTGGGTCTTATCGTAGCGATCCGTAATTTCATCACTAATTTGATAAGGGAGTTGGAGTTGATTCGATAATTCGATGAACTCTGTTAAAGAGTCAACATTCTTTCGATGCAAAATAATACCGAGATTTACTACAATTCCCGCTTCTTTAAGAAATGTGATCCCTTGGATCGTTTTTTGAAATCCACGCTTACCAGTAAAATCTAGATACTGCTGTTCATTTATACCATAGAGACTAATATCAAATTCTTTAACTCCCCATGAAAACAGATTGTGGGCCAGTTCTTGAGTTAATAACGTTGCATTTGATTTAATACGAATATGAAAATGTTTTTCCATTGCATACTGTACTAATTCTTTTAATTGAGGATAGAGAAGAGGCTCACCACCAGTAAGGGCGAGTGATAATGCGCCTAGTTCGAAAAGACCATCAACAGCAGCTTTGGCCGTCTCATAGGGTAAGTTTTGAAAGTTTGGTTGAGAAGAGCTATTGCGATCAAAGTTATAACAGTGCTTACATTTAAGATTACATGTTTGCGTAAGTTCTATGGTTGAAAAGAGGGGTTGGTAATTATTTCGAGCGACTTGAATTTTACGATCAAGGACATCAGTCATTAGATTCTGTCTTTTGAAGAATGATCGCTTGAGATTCTAGATCTTCAATAAATTGCTTGAAGTCCATTCTGACTTGCTCTTCTTTATCACTATATTGAGAAATTAAAGTTTCAAGAATCTGTTGCGAACTAAGACCTTGGTCAATCTTCTCAAATATAAAACTACCTATGCAATTCAGGTCATGGGCAGCTTGCTTACCATTACTGTCAAGTATTAAAATTTCATCTTCGATGAAGCGCCATGATAGTTTAGGATTTATAATATAATGATCTTTCATTCTATAATGATAGAGAAAATAGAATTAGAGGTAAAGTGAAAGAAATTTTATCATCCCAAGTTATGAAGGAAATATCTAAACTCTCTGCTGAAGATAGAGTTATTACTCTTAGAGAACAAGGTATTGAAAGCTTTTATGAATATCATATTCAAAGAAGCACAGCTTCTCATTTGAAAGAAAACCGTAATCGCAATGCTCTTTTGTTAGCATTTGCCGAGGATGTTACAAAAGTATTAAACGCTCGTGGTATTGAGTTTGCCTTTTTAAAGGGGATTATTCTTCTTGATGAAATCTATCCTTCACTAGAAGATCGTTTTCTTAGTGATATAGATTTATTAATACCCAACGAAGATTTCGAATCGGCCATTGATATCTTGAAATCTTTCGGTGAGGTTATTCATTTTTCAAAAGGTTCTTGGGTTGGTGATGCTCATAAAGTGGAGATAGAGTATAGGAGTCGATTTGGCCTAGATATTACCTTAGAACTTCATAATAAGCTGTACTGGCATAGAAATCATCGATCGCATAATATAGTAAAAGCTAAGGGCAAGTTGCCACGACTCGAATATACAGAGCATTTGATATATCTAATCTATCACTATGCCTTTCAACATAATTGCCAAAAACTCTACTGGTTATTCGATATTATCGAATTTTATAAGAAATATAGAAACGAAATAAATTGGGATTATTTTAACAATCAAATTGTAGAGTTAGGGATTCTGCGTTGTTCTCTATTTGTTAAAAAGATAGTGAAAGGAGAATTTGCCATAGATATATTGGAAATCAAAGGAAGAACAGTTCTACCTCTTATGCATTCTTATATGCTTAGTGCTGATCAAAGAAGTTTATATTATCTATTCTTGAAGTTTGCTCTTAAAGATAAAGTTATTCATCAAGGTTTTTTCTACCTGATAAAATGGTTAAGACGTTCAAAGTAAGGATGAGAAACTTAATGAGCTTTCTCGGGACTGAGTTCGTTTTAAGCAAGTAGTGTGAAGATAGCTTTTGAACCGGAATCTTAAAGAAATTAAAGAGGCGATAGCGAACTTGGACTTTACCTAGTAGGAGTAAATCGTCGTCATAGCAGGGGTTATTGTCTCCTTTGGTAAGACCAATTGCTAATTTCCTGTGAAGAATTAATTCGCCTTTTTCTTTAGAGCGCAGGCAAAGGATATCTCCCGCCTTAATTTCAGTTTGGGGTATGACGAGAAATTTTTGACCATCTCTAAGTAATGGCCACATACTCTTACCTGTAACCTTAATTTCAAAAGGTTTTAGTTGGGATCTATCATCGACCATATCGAAATCTCTTTTGGGAAGCGAAGTTTTTGAATTTCTTTATGAGAGAGAATGCTTTCAGATAAGGAGAATAACTCATCTTCCAACGTTTTATTAATATTTCCAAGAGGAAGGTTAGCACATGTTGCGAGAAGATATTTGAATTGCTCTTTCTTCGTAGAAGAAGAGATCGAAGAGTGCTTATCTTGAATAAGCCAAAAAATATTTTCAATTTTATACTTCTTATCAATTGGGACTTGAGGTTTGTAGAGTCCTCCAACACCACCAGCACTACAGAGTAGTTCTCCTTTTTCAAGATGAAGAACATTCATATCATCAGAGAGAATTTTTCTAGGACTAGCAAGTTCCGATATCGTCGTCTTACCCGCACCACTTGGGCCAAAGAAGAGATAGGCTTTTTTAGAGTCATGAGCAAGTATGGCCGAGCTATGGATCATTAGTTTGTTTTTCTGAATCAAAAGAGGAGAGAGAAACCAGCGAAAGAAGTTATGGGCTCCATCATCTAATGTAGCGTCAAAAGAGCATAGAGTCGCATCCTGATTTATTACGGCGACAAAGTCTCTTTGGATCGTATGGCCTTCTATTTGATGAGTGAGTGATGACTCTTCATCATCAAACTCCATGTTATGCTTCCAGTCCTTGAGGTCGAAGTGATAGACGTTCTTACAGTCAGTAGGACAGTCTTTTGAATCATCAATAAGCCATTCACTTGGTAAGTATTCCCTAAGTTCATTTAAGAATGCTTCATTATTAGAATAAAACTTTATGGGAATACTATGAAAACTAAAACTTAGAGAATTATGAGGAAGTAGAGTGGAGCTTTCTTTTAGGTATTTAATTTTTTCATGAGCAAGCGAAATATTTATCATGAGTTTAAGCGATTAGAACGACAAAAATTTGGAGCTCCTACGGAAGCCTTTCTTTTTCCGGCCGTTGAACCATTGCAAGATGCTGCAAAAGCTAAGAGGTCTTGAGACTCAATCTTAGGAGAGCAGTACTCAGTAGGTAGTTTTGACTTAGAATTTTCTTTATCGGTCTTATCTTTTTTATTCATATTTCAATTATAGCATATCTCAAAATGGGAAAGGCAACCAAATTAGTGGGCATTTGAATCAATATGACCAATAGATGAAGATTTCTATGCATATGGCGCTCAATTATGAAGGTAATTTTACATGAATATAATCAACAAAACTACAATCAAAACTCCATTATTCCGATAGGTTATCAGTCTGGATGAGAGCAGACGACTTCAAAACCTCTGAGCAGGGGTAAAGTTGTCTCATTCGACTATAGAGAAGAGTCACTAAGGTAAAATAATCTGATGGTTTTTAGAATAGATTTACGAAAATTTATTATAACTACACTCTATTTTCTAGTGTGTTTTTCTGGCTGGGCCCAGGTCACAGGTTATGGTGTGTTTCAGGGTCATAATACGACGGCTCCATCAAATATTTCAAACTTATTTCAAGCAAATCCATATTCACTAAAGTGGGATATCGAGAAATTTGATTCAACTTACTTTTCCCATTCTAATTCTAGTTTTTCTCACCAGATCACTTTTTCTACGGCCGGAAACTATCATTTATCGTTAAGTATTCCTCTTGAAGAAGTAAGTGGAAGTGATCGACGATCTATTAGAGCAGAAGTCTATTTGAATGGTAGCCCCCTTGATATTGGAACGGCCGAATCAGGATATATTAGAGATAATTCTGATCATACTAAAAGTTCATTGCATTTAGATTTGATTCTGGATGATTTAAACGTAGATGATATTCTTGAAGTTAAAGTAAGAGCTGCAATAAATAAAACCGGTGAAGTGAAAACTTCTGGTGCTAAGCTCTTTTTACGTTTCCTCGATACTTCAAAAAAACTTCTCTCCTTAAAAGGGAGTGAGAGTTCAGCAGGCATAAATCTTAATCCATCAAGTGCTGAAGAGTTTCAATGGTCTGAAACGAATTTAAAAACCTCGGTTTTTTCGCATTCTCTTGGTTCCCCTGCAGACATTACTTTTAATGAAAGTGGAGACTATAGAGTTTCACTAAATATTCCTCTACAAGATCCTTCTAGTTGTCCTGATAATAATTATAGATCCTCTGCTCAGGCAAGGATTAAGCTAAATGGCACGATCGTGAATTCTGGTCATGCTTCTCAGGGTTATATTAGATGCTATGAGGGTCATCAATTTGCGACACTTCATTGGTTCGGCGTGATTCATAATGTTATTTCTGGACAAGTTTTAACGGTCGAAGTTATCGGTGAAGCAGATGTGGGGCAACAGATCATTGTTCCATCTTCAAAGAAGGCAAGTCTAAGTATTGAGAAAATAGAAACAGATATTAAGAAAATTTCTCTTTCGGGTAATAGACTCACTTCAGGAACCAATTGGAATCCAACAAATGGAGGAAGTATTCAATGGAATTCGACCATTGAAAAAGATGCTACTGTCTTTTCTCACTCTACATCCTCCAATAGTCATCAAGTTACTTTCAGTGAAAGTGGTGACTATTTAATTCTTTATAACGATGCACTATCCTCTTCCGTACAAAGAGCAAATCCTACGGTTCAATTTCGACTTAATGGATCTCTTCCTGATGGAGCGGAGTGTTCTACTCATTACATTCGAAATTTAAATTCTCATACTGAATCAAGTTGTGCCTTCTCTTATCTCTTAGAGAATGTATCTTCTGGTGATGTTTTAGATGTGGCCCTCTCGGCTGAGGCGGCAACGGGAACGGTAAATGATAAGGCAAATGCTCAACTAACTATTATTCAAATCTCTAATAATGAGCCCATCGTTGAACTTGAAAATATCCCCAATAAGATCATTCATTTTGATTCTTCAAGATTAAGCGATATCCTTGATTCTTCTAATCGTAATGCCGCAGATCTCTCTTTTTCTGGAAGTATTAAAACGTTTAAAGATATTTCTGAAAGTGAGTTCCCTCATGATGGTGTGCAGGGAAATAATTCTTATCAGCCTCTCTTTGACCCGGAAACAAAGGTTATGAAATTTGATGGTGTGAATGATTATTTCATCATTGATAATGCAACTGATATCAATACCGGTACAACGAGTGAGAGAACTTTTGCTCTCGTGATTCGAACAGGGAGTGATATTACTTCAAGGCAAATGATTTACGAAGAAGGCGGAACAGTAAGGGGGATTAATGTCTATATTGATAATGGATCCATCTACTTAGGCTTTTGGAATGATACAAATGATGGAGATGGCAGACAGGCCTTTGTGAGTACCAATACGCCGGTCTCTGCAAGTACCAATTATTATATTACTCTTGTTTACGACTATTCAAACTATACAGGACCTAGTGGTCCTAATGGCTTCCTAAGAGGGATGATAAATGGAACGGCATTTTCCTTTTCAGGAACAACGACATCTAGGCTTTATTCTCACCCCGGAAATATTGGTCTAGGGGCCATGAATAATGGAACTTGCTATCATGACAATAGTTGTCCCAACTCAAATGGAAATTACTATGGCGGAGATATTTTTGAATTCATCGCTTATAATTCAGCAATCTCTGAGGCAATAGAGACAGAGTTTTATAATTTCTTCTCTGAAAAGTGGCCAGATCCTTTTCCCGCAAGAAATATTACCCTAGATTCTCAATATGTGAATTCTTCATCTTTAACACCACTGGTGACGTGGGATGCGAGTATTTCAACTGATGTAAACGATTATACGATTGCGATAGGAAGTACTGCTGGCGCAAGTGATGTAAGTGCATTTTCCAGTGTGGGTAATGTCACCAGTACTACGATTAGCGGATTATCTTTATCTGAATGTACGCCGTACTATGTATCTCTAAAAGCTATTGATAATGAGTTAAAAGAATCTACCGTCGTGACGAGTGACTTCTTTAAGTTTGATGAAACTATTCCCTCAGATCCAACTGCCCTGACTCTTAATGGTGTGGCCTCAACGGCCCAGACTCCTGAACTTCAATGGAGTGCATCTATAGATAACTGTAGCCTTGAGAAGTATGAAGTTGCTCTAGGAACAAGTGCTGGAGCCTTTGATGTCGTTGGCTGGGAAGATATTGGTACGAATACGAGTCATACTTTTAGAGGATTATCTCTAAGTACTCTGACGGATTACTACTTCTCGCTTAGAGCTAAGGATAGTGCAGGAAACGATTCAAATATCGTATCTTCTAGTTCATTTCAAATAGATTCTTGTGCCTCTAGTGATACGACTGATCCATCAAACCCAAGCGCTCTTTCTCTTTCAGGTTCTGCTGGAAGTACATTTTCACCTACTTTGAATTGGGCGAGTAGTACGGA
This sequence comes from Bacteriovoracaceae bacterium, assembly GCA_048266825.1. GTDB lineage: Bacteria > Bdellovibrionota > Bacteriovoracia > Bacteriovoracales > Bacteriovoracaceae. The sequence goes on from JBLWYP010000009.1 coordinate 108,745, forward strand.
TGCTTGTGGTGTTAGTCACTATGAATTGGCCATCGGAAGCGCTTCTGGATTGAGTGATATTAAAACGTTTACTGCGATTGAGAATGTTAATACTTATAAGTTTTATGGTTTATCTCCTTCATTAGAGACAAATACAGATTACTATTTCTCTCTCAAGTCAATTGACCTTGCCGGAAATGAGTCATCTATTATCTCTTCTGGTGCTTGGCAAATTGCAGGCCCTGGAGGAGTGAGCTCTGGGCTTCTTATGTGGTTAGATGCAAAAGATAGCTCTTCTTTTTATGAATCCAATGATTGTACTACTGGAGCGATTTCAAGCAATGCCCAGACGATTGGTTGTTGGAAAGATAAATCAGTAAATGCTAATCACGCAACTGCTACAGGTGGGCAACGTCCTCTATATTCAACGAATCAATTTAATGGCTCCTCTGTGGTTAATTTTGATGGGTCAAACGATCGTTTAAGCTTTTCAAATATATCAAATATAAGAACTGCTTTCTTTGTTAATAAATCACTAAACACTTCCTATCAGCCCTTTATGGGACATTCTTCTAGTACTGATTGGTTCACCAATGATGACTCACTCATTAGCTCTTCTGCTAGTGCTTCTTTAAGAAATGGAAATTGGCGTGTTTCAAGGTCTGATGTTGAAAGCCCACTCTTATATACTCAAAGCGGGCAATTTTCGATTACGTCAGTCGTGACGACAGGTAATGTGGCTGCAGATCACATCTCTTCAGATCGGCTACAAAGTTCTAGATTCTTTAATGGTCAGTATGCAGAGGTGATCATTTATGACCGAGCTCTTAGTGCATCAGAAGTTAGTGCTGTTGAGGATTTCTTATATAGTAAATGGTTCTCCATCGCTCCAGAGGAGTTAACTAATCTTAGTCTATCTTCAGACTTTACGGCCGTTTCCAATCAGTCTCCTGTTCTTTCATGGAATGACTCAAGTGCTCTAGATTTTTCTCATTATGAAGTGGCCATTGGCGACGCACCTCAGACTAATAATATTGCAGGATGGCTTAATAATGGAGCAAGCAATAGTTTTTCTTATAACTCTTTTAATTTTTCTGAGTGTAGTGACTATTACTTAAGTGTGCGGGCCGTTGATGTTGATGGAAATATTGGAATATCAAGTAGTAGTAACGCTTTTAAGTTTGATGGTACAGATCCTGCTGGAGTTCCTCAAACTTCGATATCTCTTACCGGAGAAGCTTCTAGCTCTGTTTCGCCGACAATTTCTTGGGCATCTGCCTCAGACAACTGCCAACTGGCCACTTATGAACTTTCATTAGGAACCTCTGCTGGAAGTGATGATATCGAATCATGGCAAGATGTTGGCTCAGTAAATGAATATCAATTTCTTGGGTTAAGTCTCTCAAGTAGCACTAATTATTTTATCAATATTAGAGCGAAGGATGCCGCTGGAAATATTTCGGTTTCAAAAAGTTCTAATGCATGGCAAGTGGATGATTGCGTGGCCTCTGATACAACGGATCCTCTTCCACCGACTTCTCCCTATTTTACGGGGAAAGCCACTCTTAGAAAAACACCTGTTATTTACTGGAGTCCAGGAAGCGATGCTTGTTCCTTCTCGCACCATGAAGTTTCTATTGGTACAAGTGCAGGGGATTCAAGTATCAAGACTTGGGCCAGCGTAGGCTCTGCGGGAAGTCATCAAGTGAATCTTGATGCGAATCTATCTTATGGACAAGATTATTACTTTAATATTCGCTCGGTTGATTTGGCCGGTAATACATCATCTATTACTTCAAGTTCTTCGTGGAGTTTAGTTTCTCCAGGGAATGTTGATCCAAGTGGTATGAGCTTATGGTTAGATGTAGATGATACCTCCACTCTGTTCACAGATGAGGCCTGCTCAAGCTCTGTGGCAAGTAACTTTGCAGCTGTGGGATGTGTTAAAGACTTAAGTGGGAATGATAATCATTTAACTGTAAACGGTAATTCAAATAAACCAGCTTATATCAATCGTTACTTCAATGATGAGTTTGGCCTATACTTTGATGGTAGTGCTAACGAGTTCCTTAACTTTACAACTCCGATAAATGATATAAGAACTGTCTTTTGGGTACTCAAAGAAGACTCTGGCAATGCGGGAACCAATGCTCCGCTATTAGGAGATAGCAATGGTTCTACTCGAGACTTTAGACGAGGATCAACTCTTGGACCCTTCTTTTCAAGCTCTGCTGCGACTAATGTAAAAAATGGATCATTAAGACTTAATCAAAACACAATTGATGGTGAATCGGTTTCCGTACCCTCTTCTGAGAGTGTGGTGTCCCTTGTTACGACAGGCAATACTACCGCTTCAAGTTTTTCTAGAGATAACCTCAGTTGCTGTGGAAATCAAACTTTTGGCGGTGTGCTTGCTGAAATGATTATTTTTAATCGTGCTTTAAATGCTAGTGAAGTTGAACAAGTAGAAAACTACTTAATGACTAAATGGAGCATATCTCTTGATTCGACACAGTGGAATGGCTCTACTGATTCAAACTGGAATACGGCGGCGAATTGGTCTAATGGTGTTCCCGATTCTAGTATGGACTGTATTATCATCGATAGGGCCATTGATCCTGTGATTAGTACTTCAAGTAATGCTTGTCAGAACCTCATCATCGATTCAGGCGAATTGACTTTCTCAAATGGAGATAGTGGTCGCTTAAATATTTTTGGAAATATAGATATTGATAGTGGCAATGGCTCTGTTGTCATGAACGATGGAGAAATTATTTTATCTGATGACGGCTCTAATTCAACGGATCAAATCATTGCTTCTGGTGCAAATGAATTAAGATTGAATTTTTCTAAATCTGCTGGTGGTAAGGTCTCTATCACAGATAATACGAGTTTGCGTGATTTTGAGTTACCCTTAGGTGGAAACTTTATCTTTGAAATTAATTCTGGAGTTGAAGTTTCTCTCGCACAGGGATTAACTCAGTACGGAGCCAACTTTATCCTTCAAGGTGGAGCTACTCTAAACATTGACGATGGAAGTGGGATTCTTATTGAAGGGGGAACCTTCACTGTATCTGGAACAAATGACAGTCTAGATCAAGACTTAACTACGAAAGGTAAAATCACATCCAGTGGAAGATGGAGCTTTGAGGCCACTGGTGGTGGTGTTAGCTTAACAGGCTTTTTATTGGATCGAATGGATGTCAATGGTCTCGTCATTGGAGGAAATTCGAACCTTCTTGCTCTTGATGGAGGACAGTTTACGCAACTTCTCGAAGATTACATAACTCCAGTGAAAGCGATTGTGCTCAATACGACTTCTGTCATTACGGAAACCATTGCTCGTAATGTAGGTTTTAATTGGGGAGCGGCCAATAGCGGTTATCGTGGTAATCCCACATCTAGTGATAGCTATTATTTAGTCTATGCGCCTAATTGTGGTGGAGGAAACCTCATCTTTGACCAGTGGTTTGGAGATTATTGGGGAGAAGAAGAGTTCTTCGATACAGAAACAAAACTCTATGATGATGAAGATGGTGGGAACTGTTCTCTTAATATGGATATTGCGGCATCTCCAGTAACTCTTACTGAGTTTAGTGCAACAGGCTATGATGAAAGTATTCTCATTGAATGGAAAACGGGATCTGAATTAAATCACCTTGGATTTAACATCTATCGTTCAGATAATCCTGTTGATGGCTTCACTCAAATAAATAGTGATCTCATTCGAAACTACCTCTCTTCTGGAGAGTTTAGAGGACGCTATCGATTCGTTGATGTATCCCTTACTAATGATAAGGTCTATTATTATCTGATTGAAGATATTGCAACCAATGGTGATAGGGAACTCCATGGGCCTGTATTTACAAAAACATCATCAGCTCAGGGAACGATTCCTGATCCTGACTCTGATGTGAATACTCCTATTGATGAACCTGGTGCGGTTGATCTTGGTGGCGGTATAAGTATCTTAACTCAAATTAAGGGGAGCTTTCGCTTATCCATTAATCCTGACTCGCTTGGTGTAGGGGTTTCTACCTGGAATAATGATTACGTCGATTTAGATATTCCTGGTTACTCAAAACATGGAGAAGAAGGAGAGGCAGCACTTTTAGAAAAGAAAATTCTAATCCCTGTATCAAAGGCCTATTCTAATGTCGTGGCCGAAGTCTTCTCGATTTCAACCAATGATGAATCAGCGATTCTAAGTACAAAGAAGATTTCACCAAATCCTCACTATGAAGCAAATAGCTCAGGCGTACAGGTCGCAACTTATCAACCAAAGAATTCTTACTACATACTAGACGAGCTTGCTCCAAGTGAATGGTACAAAGTTGAACCTCAAACGGTGAGTATCCTCGGAAAACATTATGTTGAAATTACAATCGATCCTCTGAAGTATAACCCTGCTCAGGATCAGTTGATAAAAGTATCTCAACTTATTCTAGATATTGGAATGGAGGGAGAAATTTGGAATTCTACTCCAGATACACTCGTTAATGAATTATCACCGAACGTCGCTGAAGGTGGACTCACTCTCTATTATTCAAGAAGTGGAATGTATGAAGTGTCATTTGATGATTTGCAAGCTCAAAACCTGGAAGGACCTTTTTCTGATATTGATATTAATGAGTTAAGGGCCTATTACCATGGCAAAGAAATTCCCATTCTTATTGAATCGGCCAGTGGTTATTTTCAAAGTGGAGATCGGATTCTTCTCTACGGTAATCATGAACCTTCTCTAGAAGATAATAAAGATAATATCGTCATATCCAGTTACGCTATTCATAATGATGATGAAGATGTTGGAGAGCCACTAAGAATCGCGGCCCTGAGTCCAATTGATAATAATTATAGCTCTATTAAAGATACAACTTTAGAACAAGTGAAATTTGAAACCGATAATTATGCGGTATTTGATACACCTCTAGGCATAGGTAGTGATCACTTATATATGAAGAGAATCTATACGCTCAATGGAGCAGGGATCAACGCGAATTCTACTCTTGAAGTACAAGCGCAACTCTCTAATATCAATGCCAATCAAGATAGTATTCTAGTCAATGTTCAACTCAGTGGTAGAGGAGTTCTAGAAGAAAACCCTATGCACAACCTGCGATTAAGGGTCAATGGATCCAACGTGGACGATATTAGCTTTCAATCAAATACACCTCTATCTCTAGATTATTATGTCCCGATTTCTTTATTTAGTAACGGATCAAATACGATTGAACTCATCGTTCTTGGAGATCTTGTGAAGTCTGGAGACTATGATCTTCTTGATATAAATTCTGTAGAGATAAGCTATCAGCGAAATCAGGACTTCAATGACAATCAATTCGCATTGAAAGAGGGAACAGCTGGACAGAAGGTAGAGGTTAGTGGAATTACCTCTCCAGATATACGTGTCTTTGATGTGGCCGACACGGGTAATGTTTTTGAATATCAAGATATATTCTTGGATACCTTTGATGGGGGAAGCAGTTACTTATTAAGCTTTAAGTCTCTTTATGGTAATTCGCCGACATCGGGAACAGAGCAAGTGATTGTGAAAGATGAATCTTTCCTATCACCCGATAGTATGATTTTAAATTTTGGAAATGATACTCTCTTAAAAGATTCTTCCAATGACTTTAATTATATTATTCTTGCTAAGAAACATTTAGTTGATAGTGCGCAGAGATTGGCTAGCTATAGAAGTGGTGATGAACTCAATCCGCTCGTGGTTACCTTTGATCAAGTCTATAATGAATTCTCTTATGGTCGCAAATCATCAATGGCCATTAATCAATTTCTAGAATTTGCTTACTCAAATTGGAGTGAAAAACCTAAGTATCTCTTCTTGTTGGGAGATGCTACTTATGATCCTCGTGATCAACTTGGAGTTATGGGAAAAGAAGTTGATCCGATCATGCTCATTTCTGGTGTGGAAAATGATTTTGGATCAGATAATGCTTTTGGTATTTTAAATCTTGGTACAGAAGATGAAACATTCTTACCCTATCTCTCTATTGGAAGACTGCCGAGTGATGACCTCTATTTGATCGAATCTTATATTGATAAGCTAATAGCCTACGAGGCAGGGAGTTCTGCTCCACAAGAACACGTTAAGCGGTTTGATTTCATAATAGGACAAGGTTCAGATAATGAGAACTTTTCTAAGTTGGCCTTGGAACTAGAAAATACTGTTTTGGCCTCTAATAGTGAGTTCAGTGTTCAAAAAACACAATTCACTGATGATGCAGAAATGGAAAATAAAACCCTTAGCTCTTTTAATGAGGGACCTTTATTCATGACGTATCTTGGTCATGGTGCTGAAGACTTGTGGGGGTTAGACGGCTTTTTTGATACAAGTCATGCCGATGCCTTAGAAAACTCATCAACACCTCTAGTGCTTGGACTAAATTGCTTAAATGGATATTTCTATGACCCTGATGAGGAATGGTATAGTTTAGGGGAGAGCCTTGTTCTCAATCCTAATAGTGGAGCCATCGCTTTTTATGGTTCAACCAGCTTAACGAGCCCTCAATCACAAATAAAACTGGCCACAAACTTTTTCTCAAGTTTTGGTCAAAAAAGTAAAACTCATCAAACGGATATTAGGCTAGGAGAGTTAATGCTTTTTGCAAGCAATTCACTTTCTCAAAATGCTGTAGATTCAGAGATGTCTAGAAGTTTAATTTTATTTGGTGATCCGGCCTTAAAGTTTCCAGAAAATTCTTTTTCAGAACCAAGCCTACCTCCAAAAGCGGCTCAACCAAAAGAAGAAGTTGCTGCTGTATCGAGTGGTGGTGGAGGCTGTTCTATTTTTGCTGGAAATGGACACGAAAGTGGCCCTGTTGATTATCTCTATTATTTCTTTGAAGTTCTGTGTTATCTCTTGGCCTATCGTGGAATAAGAAGAGCTTTTCGCTCTAGCGTAACACTCTAATTTTTGATCCTCTATTTCGATAAACAATAATGAGCTTATTCAAAACATAGTAGGATAAGCTCATGCAGAGTAATCCAATCATTAAAATACCTATAGATACTTGTATATATTCCATAAATTCTAATTTTAGAGTGCTATCAAGAATGATACGCGTTTTAGAGACGATAAAATGGAAGGGATTTAAATAACTAATCAATTGAGTCATGACTTCCGGAAACACTTGAATCGGAAAGTAAGCTCCTGAAGTAGCCGAAAGTAAGGTTGTAAGTATCCCTGTAATTGAATTCCCTCTTCTAAACTTAATATAAAAGGCACAATTAAATATTCCTAAGGCTATGAAAAGGGGAAGAGAGCAAAGGTTTAATAGAATCGCAAAGATTAAACTCGTTGTACTAAATGAAAAGTCCGCAACAAAGTAGAGTAAGCTGAGTTCTATTAATATAAAGAGAGCACTATAACTTAGAGAGCTTATTCCTTGTTTCAAAATGATTTTAAAAAAACTAGTCTTTGTTCCCAATAGGGTATCGAATATACCATTACTAATAATGACTCGAGTGAGTTGATTAAAGATAACGAGAGCATCACATACAAGCCTAAGAGTGAGATCTCCAATGAGTACATATTCAAATAATGTAATGTTAGTTAGAGAAGGTAAGCTTTCCCTTGAAAGTCCATAGGCCCTAGAGGCATAGAAGAGAAAAGCGATATTGAATAAAATAGAAATAAATCTAAAAAGAAAGATATTCAAAGAAGAGAAGTTATTTCTTTTTTCAAGGATAAGAAAAAGAAGTAAGGAGCTAAGCACGCGAGACTCCTTTTGGGGAGATGAGTAGCTTTTGATTATCTTTCATCTCATCAACGACTCGATGATCTGAAATAAACACATAGTGTTCTTGAGCAAGCTCTTCAAATATATGAAGAAGTAATTCTCTATTGGAATCATCTAAACTTACAAAGGGCTCATCAAATAAATAGATGGGGGCCTGCTTTGTAAGTCCTATGGCCATATTGAGCAGTTGCCTCATTCCCGTCGAACAATCGCAATATCGCATTTCTAGCGCCTTACAAAAAGAAGAGCTTTTATAGAGGGACTTAAGCCAAGGTAATTCACGATTATAGAATGAATGATTTAAAGAAAAGAATAATTCAAGAGTCTCTTTGCCCGTAAGATTTGGAAATGAACATTCATTTTGTGTCTGTACAAAAGAAGTGTCGGAATAAGTAACCTCTAAATGATTATATTTGATGACTCCACTACGGGCTTTTGCAAACTGAGCGAGTAGTTTGAGTAACGTGGTCTTACCTGAGCCATTTTGTCCTATTAAGTAGACTAGCTGCGGATGAGAAAGCGTTAAATTTAGATCACTAAAGATAAGCTCGTCTTGATATGGATAGTTGAATGTTAAGTTTTCAATTTGCAGCATAGTATAAAGTCTTTCTAAATGAATAAAGTATACCATGAGTTATTAATGAGTGAAGAAGGTTAGGTGAGTGTCAATCAGTTGAAAGGCCGGTTAGTTTTTGACACCGGCTTAATCACAATTGTTAGATGGTGATAGGAGTGTATTCATCGGCCTTCACGGCTTTTAAGGCGCTTAGGCTTCCTAGGAATTCTTTATTTAAATGGCCCACATTTTCATTCATTTTAGTAAGCGTTGGAAATATTTAGGTGATAGTAATTGCAAGAATCAACAATTTCTAACTGAGTTGATTCTTTGACTAAGTAAAACCCAAAATGCACCAAGCTAAGCTTATGTAATTGTGAGAGCAGTGGTCGTATTGGCCATAGATAAATATTGTCGTCTACGCATGAATAGGTAGTTAGGGCCTCCCAGTGTACTTTTGGAGTTGGCACGCTTCGTGCTTTATATATAAGCATGACAGGTCAGGAAGACTAGTCGTAAAAGCGTCATGGAAGATGCAGCAGAAATAGAGAAGAAAGGAGCACACGGATGAAGCTTACTGTTCGCAAAAGTCCTCAAAGGAAGTACTTGATTGCAATAGCTATCTTTTTCATCTCTCTCTCCGAAAACTCAATGGCAACATCATTGAACTCAAGTAGCGAGTGTGCAGTTCATTTTAAAGGAACCGTACAATCAGTAATTGAACCAAGTGCTCCTTTCTCTATTCAATCTCAAAAATTAGAAGTCACCTTTAAAGTAGATGAAGTTATCGATTCTCAGGAAGAGATCGGTGAAAGTTATTCATTTAAAGTTATTAAGGGTGGTCCTCATGAATTTAAGGAAGGATACGAGTACGAGGTCTATGCCGATTCTGGCTATCTCTGTAGTTCTCAAATTCGCTCTTAAATGAATATCAATGTGAGTAACTTACCAAAGGATTCGGTAAGAAAATAAAACAAGGATGTTTTATGCGAGCTATCGCACTAGCACTAGGAATTTTTCTAGGAGCAAGTCAGTCATTTGCCTATGATTTTACTGACGACTTTGAAAATGGGATTTACTGGCAAAGTTTCCCTGTAGCGATTTCAAAGTTTGTCGATTCGCATAGTGAGGGGGCAGTCTTAGCGAATCTTTTAGATCAGGCAACAAATGAGTGGGAGGATGTTTCAGGAATGGATATCTGGTCTGTCGCAGATGGATATCAAGTATCTAATTCTTATTCAGGAAATCACATTCGCTGGTCTAATAATTTTGGGGAGGAAACAGGTTATAGTCCGACAACAACTTTGGCCGTAACGGTTAGGCACAGAGTAGGAACTTACTTCACTCAAATTGAAATTATTCTCAATGGAGAAAATTCCAAACTTCGCGCCAATCAAGATGATATTCTCTATCAAACAATTCTTCACGAAGTCGGTCACACTATTGGAATCGATCACTCTGAATACAATTCAGCAGTGATGTACGCTTCTCTTCAAGGCATTAGCTCACTTTCTTTTGATGATCAAGAAGCCGTGATTGCTATTATTGATGAAACCAATGGACGGCAAGAAAGTGGATTTGTCTCTTCATTGGCCACTGAGAGCTCCTCTAATGGAGCAAACGCTCTGGCCTGTGGCTCTGTAAGCCTTATCTCCGGAGAAGGTCCAGGGGATGGAAATGGTCCAGGAAGTGGAGCCGCTACGGTCATTCTAGGATTTATTCTAGTCGTACTCTTTCAAAAGCTATCGAGCCTTTCCGAACTTACTAGGCAATATTTGCCGCTCAAGTAAGTGTACTCTTCGCAAATTGAGTTCCCTCATCTTTATTACGAAAAGAGAGTATGGAAAACGGATTGCAAGGCGAGCACTATATTCTCTATATCCAATGGAACGAAAAAATTGATTCGGGTTTCATTCGATTTGCCGCTGAATTTAAACAATTCAATATTAATTTAATTCCTGTACGTCCAAATGAGCTGGATTACTTCCTTGATAAGAGACAGATTCCCGTTATTATGATTACATCCACTCTTGGTGAGTATCAGAAATATCGCAGCCTAAGAAAGAAGCACTTTGATTTCTATATCAAAAATATGAAGATTAAACTCTTCCATCTCAATTCTTTTTCAATAGACCATGATTTTATTACTTCTTCAAAAAGACGCTCTTACGTTCACGTTCCTTTACCTATTCAATTTAAAAAGGCTACACTATTAGTACTTTCTCATTATATTGATGAAGTCGAAGGTGATAATAAATGGCCTGGTGGAACACGCGCAAAACTTCCTTCGCTAGATGGATAGAAGGCCTGAATAAGGGTAGATTATGGCGATTACTAAAGAACAAGAACAATCAATGATCATGCTCACCATACTTAGGGTGGATGCTCAAAGATTATATGAAAGAATTAAATACCGTGAAGCTGAGTATATGCACTTCTTTTCAGCTAAACGAACTCGTGATCACTTTCCCAATATATTCAAAAACAAATATAGAACCGTATCAATTGATGACTTAAAACTCTGTGGCGAAGAGGTCATCATAGGCCTTGATCAATTTTATACGAAGGCCGATGAAATGGAGTGGTATCTGATGGTAACAGAAGATATGCCAGGAACGGTTCAAGAAAGAGTCACGCATATGATTCGCGAAATTGACGAAGCCTATGATATTTTACAGCTCTACATCAACGCAGAACTTGAAAATTATCGACCACCTTCAACAAAGAGTGAAGTGGATCTTGAAAACGAAGACTTCTTTGAAGATCTTATGGCCAATGATGATGATGACACCGAAGAGTTTAAATTATCTGATGATGAAAATGAGCAAGGCGACGACTGAGTCGACTAAGATCTAAAAAAACCAACTGAAATTATCAATTAAGAGGAAGAGACTTCCTAAGATTGGGTTTCTCGTCACACGAGTTATAATAGTCTTATGAAGATAATTCTTTTCACCATTTTCATAATGGGAAATATATTTGCGGCCAGTAATAAAGTATCCAAAAGTAATGGGATATTCTCTGCAAGAATTTCTCGCGTCAATGATAAGGCCAGTCTGCTGCGCTTAAAGGTCGACTTTGCCAACATGAAGTACCTGAATAAGAAAGATAAGGTAGAGTTTTGGGATGAGCGAGGCTCAGACGTTAAGTGCAAGGCCTATATTGTAGGAAAGTCTAACGACTATCTTTTGATGAAAATTCCAGAGTATCAATATTGTAAGAAATTTATTTTCATAACTGAGGGTGCTTACATTCAACTCTTTAGTCAGGACCTCGTGAATAATCTGGCGATGGGAAAAGAACTTGTTGATATTCTATTGAAGAAGAAAATGGCTCTAAGCAGTAAGATGCTTAGAAACAAGAAAAGCCTCGATAGTCATATTGAAAGCGTTAACGCGGTTAATCTAAGATATAAGGTTTTACGCGACAAGTTAGAAGCCGAGTGGAGAGAAGAGCTTGCTTCTTTAGAGGAAGATAGACTTATTTCATTTAGAAACTACAAGGATGTGGAAGGCCAACTCCTTGAAATTGATGATAAACTTGAAAAGTATCGCATAGAAGACAAGAACCTCAAGCTCGATCGCTGGGCCCTAGACCCAAGGCTCTATTTTAACAAATAGACGCCTCGTGCGATTATTCTGAAAAACCTACCTTTTTCTTCAAATTTTGTGTCATTTCCATTAGTGTAGTCTGACTTAAACTTAACTTTACCCAACCCTTGCTAAAGGAAATCCTCCATGTTCAAGCTGGAAAAATTTCACGTAGTTACCCTTTGTTTCATCTCCCTTCTTTTCCTCTCTTCTTGTGAAGATGATGGTAAACGAGTGGTTTTAACAGACAATACTTTTACTTATAGTTTCACGTCTCAACCAACATCAATCAATGCTCTTTCTTCTCAAGATCTCTATGCTTCAAGAGTACAAGAATGGGTTATGGAAGGTTTGGCCATGAGAGACTCAGACACTTACGAGTGGAAGCCTGCGTTAGCAACTTCATGGGAAATTTCTGAAGATGGTCTCAGCTATACTTTTACTCTTAGAGAAGGAGTGAAGTGGCATGATGGAAAGCCTGTAACGGCAGAAGACGTAAAGTTTTCTTTTGATGCCATTATGGATAAAGATAATAAATATAGTACGGCAACAAAGAAGCCTTATCTTGAAAATATTGAAAACTGTGAAGTTCTAGCTCCCAATAAAGTTCGCTTTAATGCCAAGAAGAAATACTTCGCTAACTTTGATGTTGTGGCCGGTGGAATCGTTGCTATCGTTCCTAAGCACCTCTATGAAAATCCATCTGAAGAACAAGAAAAAGAACTCAATAAGACTTTAGTGGGAACTGGACCTTATAAGCTCGTGAAGTGGAGAAAAGGTAACTCAATCATTCTTAAGAGAAATAAAGACTGGTGGGGAAATAAAGTTTATCCCGATATGTATAAATTTGATGCGGTTAAAATTCGTTTTATTAAAGATGAAAGTGTGGCCCTACAAAGACATGAAAAAGGTGATCTTGATTTCTTAGGCCTTTCTCCTGAAGAATACACAAAGAAAACTGATGGTAAGAAATGGGGTAAAGAAGTCTTTAAAGTTAAGACAACTAACCTTGAGCCAAAGAACTACGGCTTTATCGGTTGGAACTTAAATAAGCCTATGTTTAAAGAAAGAGAAGTTCGTGTGGCCCTTAACCAACTCATCGATCGTGAAAAAATGATTGAGAAGTTTACTTATGGTCTTAGCCTTCCGGCCACTGGTCCATGGTATCGTCAGTCAGAATATGCTGATCCAAATGTTAAGCCTATTCTCTTTGATTCAAAAGCAGCACTTGCCACTCTAAGAAAGCATGGTTGGAAAGATACAGATGGTGACCAAATTCTAGATAAGATGATTGATGGAAGAAAAACTCCATTTAAATTTACTCTTTTAAATCCAAATAAAGACTTCAACAAATACTTAACGATTTTCCAAGAAGACGCGAAGAAAGTTGGTGTTGTTGTGGATATTAAAGTGATCGAGTGGAACACTTTTATCTCTCTTCTTAACGAAAGAAACTTTGATTCCGTTATCCTCGCATGGGGTGGTGGAGCCGTTGATCGTGACCCTAAGCAAATCTGGCACTCATCTTCTATTGATAATGCAGGATCTAACTTTATCAGCTACAGAAACTCTCGTGTTGATGAGCTCATCGACAACGCAAGAACTGAAATGGATAAGTCTAAGAGAATTGAGATGATGAGAGAAGTTTATCGTGAGATTGCTCATGATGCTCCTTATGCTTTTCTTTTTAACTCTAAGTTTATTTTCTACGGATACAGAGGAAAAGTTTCTCGTCCAAAAGATTCTTATAAGTATGAAATTGGATACCAGAGACATTGGTCTATCCAGTAGTTTAGTTTGAAGTTGTTAGCGCTCAAGTGAATATAAGGAGTCGCAGTTGTTACAGTATATTTTAAGAAGACTTTTACTAATGATTCCCACTCTCTTTGGAGTGACGATCGTAGTCTTTATCATTATTAACCTTGCTCCTGGTTCTCCAGTAGAGCAAAAACTTCAGCAATTGCAATTTGCAGGCGCTATGGGAAGTGGTGGAGGCGGCGGTGGAGACACGGCCGTTGTTTCAGAAGAAGTCGTTGAGGCCTTAAGAAAGCAATATGGATTTGATAAGCCGATTCATATTCGCTACCTCATCTGGTTAAAGAATATCGCCACTCTTGATTTTGGAGAGTCCTTTACTTATGAAGAGCCGGTTACGGATGTGATCATGAGTAAGTTTCCGGTATCGCTCCAGTTTGGATTTGCTTCCCTCTTTCTGTCTTATCTGATTTGTATACCGCTTGGTGTTTTGAAGGCCATCTATAATGGATCAAAATTCGATTACGCCAGTAGTTTTGCCATTATGGGAATGTATTCAATCCCAGGATTTATGCTTGGTATTCTCTTAATCGTTTTCTTTGCTGGTGGACAGTTCTTTGACTGGTTTCCTGCCGGAGATCTTTATTCAGATGACTACTGGGACTATGGATTTTGGGGAAGAGTAGGGGATCGTCTGCATCACTTTGTTCTCCCTTGTATTTCCTATATGATCAGTCAGTTCACTGTTCTTACTATGCTTCAAAAGAACTCCTTATTAGAAGAAATTAAGAAGGATTACATTCGTACCGCCAGAGCGAAGGGGCTTCCTGAAAGAGTCGTCTATCTTAAGCACGCTTTAAGAAATGCTTTGATTCCTATTGTTACAGGTATTGGTAGTTTCTTATCGATCTTCTTTGCCGGTTCCCTTCTTATTGAAACCATTTTTAACCTAGATGGGATTGGCCTGCTTGGTTACCGCTCCGTTTTAGAGCGTGATTACAATGTAATCATGGGACTAACATTTATTCAGTCTATCTTAATGCTCTTAGGTAACTTAATCAGTGACCTTGCTTATGTACTCGTAGATCCAAGGATTGATTTCAAATGATCGAAAAACTAATCTCAAATGAACTAACTAAGAAGAGATGGCGAAGATTTAAGGCAAGAAGATCTGCCTTTGCTTCGGCCATAATATTTCTAACCATGGTTGTGATGACTTTCATTGCCCCAATGTTGGCCAATAATAAGCCTCTTTATCTCTCTTATAAAGGTGAGTCTTACTTTCCTGTTTTTAATGACTATCATCCCAAAGAATTTGGTCTGAAAAATACTCTAGTCGTTAATTATAAAAAACTAGAACTATCTGAGGAAGATACGGTTATATGGCCCATCATTAAATGGGACCCCTTAAGTTCTAACTCAGAAGTATACTCTTATCCTTCACCACCAACGGCCACGAATATCATGGGAACGGATGAGTCTGGAAGAGATGTCTTTTCTCGTATTCTCTATGGATTTAAGTACTCCATTAGTTACGCGTTTCTTGTGTGGTTTCTAAGCCTTATTCTCGGAATCATCTTTGGTGGAACGATGGGTTACTTCGGAGGTATGTTTGATATGGTAGGACAGAGAATTGTTGAAATTTTCAGTACCATTCCCGTACTTTTTCTTCTGCTTATTCTGATTTCTATCTTTACGCCATCATTGTTATTACTTGTGATCATCTCTTCTGTCTTTGGATGGGTTTCGATTAGTTACTACGTAAGAGCTGAATTCTTAAAGAATAGAAATAGAGAATTTGTAGAAGCCGCAAGATCAATGGGAGCAAAGAGTAGTACGATTATCTTTAAGCATATTCTTCCTAACTCTCTTGTTCCGATCATTACATTTGCTCCCTTTGTTATTTCAAGTAACGTGATTTCACTATCTATGCTTGATTACCTAGGCTTTGGGCTGCCGGTTCCAACTCCTTCATGGGGGGAACTTCTTTCTCAAGCACAAAAGCACTTTACCATTGCATGGTGGTTGGCCATTTATCCTTCCGCTGCCCTTTTTACGACTCTAACTCTACTTAATTTAATTGGAGAAGGCGTAAGAGATGCAATGGATCCGAATATGAATTAGAATATATCTATCTATAAGATTAAGAGGGTGAAGCTGGTGAAATTCCAGCACTGTCCCGCAACGGTAAAGTCCGATCCTCTCTTAATTATTTATTTTCCCGCGGAGGACTTTCATGCATTCACGTATCTTTTTCTTAATCACTCTCTTATTCTCATCTTCTACATGGTCTCAGTCTGGTGACATTATTGTTTCGGCAGAGAAGTTCGATCGAAACTATATGGAAAGTACATCTTCCATCTTTGTTCTGGATCGTGATGATATCCAAGAATTACATGCTGGAAGCCTGGCCGAAGTTCTCAAGCGAAAGGGAGGCTTCTCGGTTCAAACTAATGGAGCTTTTGGTAAGGCAAGTTCTATCAACCTTAGAGGAACGGACAATCGTCACACCCTTGTGCTGATTGATGGCGTGCGAATTACGGATATCACTTCCATTAGTGGAGGAACTCGTCTTGAATTTATTGATCCCGCTCAAATTGAGCGAGTAGAGATTTTAAAAGGTAATCAAGGGGTTCTCTATGGATCTGAGGCCGTAGGGGGAGTTATCTCTATTACGACTCGTAAAGGAAGTGGGTCCCAACTAGGATTAGAATATGGAAGCTTTGGGCAAAAGAAGATTTCCGCTTATAACTCTATAGCTCAAGATGATAATCAATTCTCTATTTCGGGTTCTCATCGAAAAGTTGATGGAATATCTGCCTATAATGAAGAGAGAATAGAGGCCAATGCTGAAGAGGATGGCCTTACTCAAACGGATCTTCTTCTCAATTGGAATAATACATCACTAGAAGACCTCAAACTAAGTTCTCAAGTGGAGCTTAAGAATTCGTCCTATCTCTATGATGATAATGACGGAGACAATCGTAATTTAAATGGAGAGTATCAAACCACAAGGTATTCAGGCTCCCTAAGTTATTTTTATTCAAAGGCCATCAATATTGATTTCTCTTATTCTCATTTTGAAGTCGATCGTAAACTCTTTGGAGAAAATAGTTTCGGAAAATTTAACTATCTCTATAAAGGCTCATTTGATCGCTACGCTCTTGTGAATCGTACCTTTTATGGAACTGAGGGAGAGTTGATTACTGGCGTAGAATATGAAAGAGAAAAAACAAAGGCCCTCGATCAACTCTTAGATACGACAAGATCAAAAGAGCGCTATGGAGCCTATTTAAATAATTACAATTCATACGGGATATTCTTAATAGAAGAGGGATTACGCTACGAAAGTTTACAGTTCTTTGGAGATGAGTTTGTCTATAGAGTAGGAGCTGGTCTTCATTTCGATAAGATGAGTCTTAAGGCTTCCTATGGAACAAGCTTTAAGGCGCCAACACTATATCAAAGCTTTGCCCAGTTTGGTGGCAATAGAGATTTAGAAATGGAAAAGTCAGAATCAAAAGAGCTCTCTTTTCTCTATAAGAGCGAGATATGGCTAAGTGAGTTAACTTATTTTGAAATCGATTATGATCAGTATATTGATTATGACATGACTCGAAGTATTTACAATAATTCGGGGGATTATGAATCCTATGGGTGGGAGTGGAATACAAGTATGACGCTTGAATCGTGGGAGACCGGGTTTAATTATACTTTTTTAAAATCAAGAAATACCCTCACTGGAGCCGCACTTCCTAGAAGATCAAAGCACAATCTAGGTTTCAATATCGCCTATCAGTATACTGATTCTTGGCGCTTTATGAGTGATATTCAGTATAGAGGTGACAGAACTGACTCTAACACCAAAAGACTTCCTAGCTTTTTCTTAACCAACCTCTCCATTGAGTACAAGTGGAACAAGAATTCTGATAGAATCTCTTTAAATATAAAAAATCTTCTTGATAAAAGTTACGAAGAAGTCTGGGGATATGGAACACCAGGAAGAAACTTCTTATTATCTTATATAGTGAAATTTTGAAAAAACTAATTATTTTATGCATCTATTTACTATCCACTCAGACTCTCTTGTCCAAGAGAGTCGTCAGTATGTCGCCTACGATTACAGAGATCGTCTACGCTCTGAAAAAACAAGACTCTCTGGTTGGAGTGAGTCAGTTTTGTTCTTACCCAAAAGGGGCGTGTGATAAGCCTCAGGTAGGTACGGCGCTAACTCCTGAAATAGAAAAAATATTAAGCCTTAATCCTGACTATATTTTATCTCAAAATATGCAAAGTTCTCCTCTTGATAAGTTGGCCACTAAATTAAAATTAAAAGTCATTAACTATGACTTTAATTCCTTTGAAGATGTTTTAACTTCTATTGAAGCAATAGGAACCACTCTCGAAACGACTGAAGGTAAAAGACTATCCAAAAACTTGAAAGCAAAATTCATTAAACTTAAAAAGATCAAGGCCCGTGGGAGCTATCTTGCCATTATTGATGTCATCTCGAAAATGGGGCGAATTAATTCTCTTTTGGTGGCCACGAATGGAACATTTTATAGCGATATCCTAAATCAAATGGGATTAAGTAATAAAGCGCAGGCAAGAGAGGCAAGTTATATCAAGCTAAGTCTTGAAGACTTAATTACGATGAAGCCTGAATACCTCTTCTTCTTTTCTCCTAAAGAGAATGAAAACTCATCACTTGTAAAAAAAGAGTTAGTAAAGTTCTCTCTAAATAGTCGATCCCACGAATTTGAAGCCGATTATGCCGTTATCCCCGGCCCTCGATTAGCGATTTTAATTGATGAGATTATAGCTTCTATGACCACGAATAAGGCCCTATGATTAAAATTAGTGATTTAAAAATTCTATCTTCACGCAGCTCAAAGCCTAGGCTTGATATTGAGAAGCTATCTTTCAAGAAATCAAAAATTAACGTTATCCTCGGAGCCAATGGCGCAGGAAAATCAAGCTTACTCGAAGTTCTAAGTCGTAACCTTGAAGATTATCAAGGACAAGTATTAATAGAAGATAAAAGTATAGGAAGTATCTCCCTTTCTGACTACGCAAAGAAAGTTTCCTATATCCCTCAACGTATAGATTGGAATATGGATCTAACGGTAAGAGAAATCATACTCTTTAGCTTATATCCTTATTTAAAGTCGGGAACTATTTTAGAAGCTGATGAGTTAAGATTTGATAGAATATGTAAAGAATTGGAGATAGAAGCCTTTCTTGATTATCCTCTAGTAAACTTAAGTGGAGGAGAACAAAAAAGAGTGGCCGTTGCCAGCGCTCTCTTTCAAAATACGAAGTTTATTATTATGGATGAACCCTTTGCGGCCCTTGATCCTATTTTCAAGAAGATCGTGGCTAATGTTTTAAAGAAATGGCAAAGCGATTTTGATTGCACCTTAGTTCTCACTATTCATGACCTCTTCTTGGCCAATACTTTTGGAGACTATTTCTGGGGTATTAAAGAAGGTAGTCTTGTTGAAGAAACGAGCCGTGTAAATCAAACTTTCTTTAATAATGTCTACGGCACTCGATTTCTTCCATTTGAATATCAATCTCAAACAGTATTTCTTCCTGACTTTGAGTTAGATATCCAGGAGAGGTCATAATGCAGAAAATGATTTTTTTTATAGGCGGTATTATTGGTGTCATTCTCTCTGTCATCTTTAGAGAAGGAGAATGGCTTTCTTTTGAACAAGAAATAAAAGATATTATTTTTTGGCAAATTCGACTACCGCGAATGCTTCTCAGTTTTATCTGTGGATCCTCTCTTTCCATGGCCGGTCTAATCTTTCAGTCATTATTCAGAAACGATCTTGCTTCACCTTACACGCTTGGTGTGGCCTCAGGTGCTTCTTTTGGAGCTAGCCTTTTCTTATGGGCGGGCCTTTCTTTTACACTTCATTGGGGATTCTTAAGTTTTGACACGATTACTTTAGGGGCATTCTTAGGCTCAATGCTTTGTGTATTCATTATTCTTAGTCTTTCAAAAATTAAAAATAACAAAAGTCCGCACTTTCTTATCCTGGCAGGAGTTATGATTAGCTTCTTATTTTCCAGCGCTATTATGTTATTGCAATTCCTCTCTAAAGAGATGGGCCTGCAAAAAATGATTTATTGGTTGATGGGAGATCTTAATATCGTGGGGATGGATGCTCTTTACATCTTATTCCCAGTGACTATTACCATTATGACTTACATTTTCTTTAAAAGAGATTTGATAAATATTCTTTCCATGGGAGATCGTTTTGCAAAGTCAAAAGGAATTGATGCAACAATAGAGAGACGAAAGGTTTTTATCATAATATCCATACTTGTCGCTTTCATGGTGAGCCTTTGTGGACCGATAGGTTTTGTGGGACTTATAGTTCCTCATATTATCAAAAAGAAGTTTGGCGCCAATTTAAAAGAATGTTTCCTGCCGGCCATCTGGGCCGGAGGTTTCTTTTTAGTTTGGTGTGACTTCATATCGCGAAATATCTTTTCAGGTATATCTGTGCCCATCGGAGTCGTGACTTCTTTTATCGGAGGTGGATTCTTTCTCTTTCTCCTTCTTCAGCGACAAAAGTCCTCTTAGTCACAATTTGTAAAAATCATAGAGTCTTCTTTGATTTCTAATATCTTTTGAATCCTCAAATTCAATGGAGGAGTGGCAAGACCTTTGGTAATTTGGGAACTGGCCCCTTGATAAAAGTAGTAGAGGTAGTCGGCCCAGTTATTATCGGTGATATTGGGATGACGATCTGCAAAGTGGCGCAGATATCCAAGCTTTTCTTTTAAGACAAACATAGTTGCAAGAGCAGCATTTTCAGGATCATCCAAGTCTGAATGCTCAAGATAGCCATAACTAGAATCCTCAAGAAGTGGCCCTATATCTTTAATCTGAGTTAAACCGCGTGAATTCTCATCACTACGGCCTTTAAGTCTTTTAAGAAGTTTAATCGCAAGTTGACCAAGATTTATTCTTCCGATTTTAATATCTTCTTTAATTTTATATTTTAAGCTTGTACCCATTTTACTTTCAACGGCCAAAATACCAAGAGAGAGGAGCATGAGTTCATCATATTCATTATTGGTTAGGCGCAATTCTTCCATTAACCTTGGCTTGTGATGAAGTAGGGTATCAACGAACTCTTGCGCTTCTGTTCGTCTAGATAGAGAGCGAAAATAAAGCTTCGTATCACATGCTGTTTTTGAATCTCTAACGTTTTCATTATTAAGAAAGGCCTGATACTTTTCAGTGCGATAGACTTTATATTGTCCAAGATCCAACGAGGGGGCTTTATAATTGTAATTAACAAGATCGATGGGATTGATTTGCACATCATCACCCACCTGTTTTTCAAAGTCATCCATAAGGAAATGAAAGTGTCTTTGCATAATGTAATGACCTGTAGGCAAAACAAGAGCAGCAGATTCACCTAAAGGATAGAAGGTCTCACGATTGAAAATACTCAAGGCCAGATCTTCAGGATTAAGTTCTGGAACATACTTCTTTGCTTGAATAAAAACTCTATGATCAATATCTCTAAGGGATAACTTTAAACCTGAAAGTGTGTAGAAAAATCCATCTCGAAAGAAAACATACTTTCCTTGCGAGTAAGTCTCAACGACATCAGATTTCATCTCTTGCCAACTCTGATAATCAATCTGTTCAACTCGGCTGAGATTAAATATAGACTTATATCCTTTTTCGCTTCCAGTGAATTGAGAGTGAATTAAAGGTACAGTATTGAGATCAATTTTTCCTAGCAGCTTATAGAGCTCTTCTTCATTTTTAAGAAGGGCATCAAAATCACCATACTTATTGGGTTCATAGCTTAAAATATATCTCGCGGATTCTTCTCTTAATTTAGATAGGTATTGGCGCTGTGATAAGTTTGCAGGGGTCCTATTCTTTTGATTCGTGTAGTGGGAGCAGGATACACAAGTGAAGAGGACGAGGGAGAATAGGAGAGATAGGATAGTTTTTTTCATACCCCTTTATCGGCGAATCATTACCGATACTTGAGTTGATTTGTCAGTATATTATCCTATCTAACCTATTTAATTCACTTAGATTTCCATCAGCTTAAGCTTCGTTTCTTTAAGCTCATCTCCTCTTAAATATTCTATCTTTACCTTATCTCCAATATTGTAATTATCCAGAACATTGAAAATTTCATCATAATTATTCACGTCTTCACCATTTATTTTGAGGATAATATCACCCAAAATATAGCGTCCTCTGCCATCTTTTTGCATGCCTTCTAAACCAGCGCTGGCCGCTGGAGATTTAGGGTCCACGTATTTAACGACAATTCCTTTTTCAATTCCAAAGTAGTGCTTAAGGCGTTCTTCAAGTAGTCCTATTCCAAGACCTGGTCGCTTTACTTTTCCATGTTTAATAATTTGAGGAACAATGGATTTGATCGTATCAATAGGTACAGAAAAGCCAACTCCAGCAGAAGAGCCTGAAGCGGAATATATCATCGTATTCATTCCAATAACGTCACCTTGGGAATCATATAAAGGCCCACCTGAATTTCCAGGATTAATTGAGCAATCGGTTTGAATCATGCCATTAATATGAACGCCGCCAATACCTTGAATTTTTCGACCAGTCGCTGAAACAATCCCTGTCGTAATGGTATGATCAAGCCCAAACGGATTACCGATGGCCAGTGCCTTTTGGCCCACTTGAAGCTCTTTTGAGTTACCAACGGAGACAGGATAGAGCTTCTTTGGGCGAGTCTTCAATTTTAAAACCGCGATATCTTTTTGAGGATAAGTTCCAACGACTTGAGCTTCGTAGGTTTCTTTGTCTTTATGAAAAGAAACAACAAAACTATCACCACCTTGTATTACATGAAAATTCGTAACGATATAACCGTCATCATTCCAAACAAAACCCGAACCGGCTCCTGCAGGAACTTCCATTTCTCTAGAATCAAACCACCATCCCGTCCTCGCAATTCTTATGTTACTGACGTTCACGACGGAGTTAACATTTCGTTGAAAAATGGAAATCGTATTTTTTTCCGTTTCTAAAAGTTTGGAAGCTTCAACTTTTCGAATAATTTCTTGGGTTTGTTCTTCATTCTTAGATTCTTTATCATCCCCCATTCCAAAAAGGGCGTGAGTGGTAAGAGGGGCGAGTAGGCACACTGTGAGCGTACAGGTCTTGAGAAAATGCCCTAGATTACCAGAGTGAGAATATCTATTTTTCATTTTAAAATGTCCTCCAAAGTATAGTTTTCACCTCTATTCCTTTATATTCAATATCGGTTTAATTTCTACAAAGTTTGTGCAAAGTCTCTGTCATTTTGTGATAAGCTGAGATGAAAAATGTTAGATATGGAGATAAGTCCTTGGAAATAAAGTATTTCAATAGAGAAAAAGAAGTCGTAGAAACAGAGAAAGTATATGGTGCAGGCGCTGTCAGCTGGCTATATGAATCAGGAACGGGGAAAATATTAACCCAAATGTTGGTGAAAAAACCTCTGAGTAAACTCTATGGGGCGATCCAATCAAGTGGGATGACTCAAAAGAAAGTGAAGCCTTTCATAAAAGATTTTAATATTAATATGGATGAATACCTTCCTGAAGAGGGACGAAATAGTGATTCTCCTTATTCAAGCTTCAATCAATTCTTTATAAGAAGATTTAAAGAAGGAAAGCGGCCCTTTGTTGAAGCGCAAGAATTTCCTGCCTTTTCGGAAGCACGCTACTTTGGTTACGACTCCCTGAGTGATGACGAAACCATTCCTGTAAAAGGAAAATATTTAAGTGCGAAGGCCTTATTGGCCAACGAGAAATGGACGGAGACTTTCGCAGAAGGTCCCTGTTTATTGGCCCGTCTCTGTCCTGTTGATTATCACCGTTTTCACTTTCCTGATGATGGAGAAATTCTTGATTTCTATCCCGTTGAAGGTGCACTTCATTCTGTTAATCCACTGGCGCTTAAGAAAGTTCCCGAAATTTTTAGCATCAATGAAAGAGCGGTAACCATCTTGGAAACCAAAAACTTTGGAAAACTTGCCTACGTTGAAGTGGGGGCGATTTGTGTTGGTAAAATTGTTCAATCAAGAGAAATGACGGGAAGCTTTGAGCGTGGGCAGGAAAAGGGATACTTTCTCTTTGGCGGCTCAACGGTGATTGTTCTCGGTGAAAAAGGAAAGTGGAAACCTGACGTTGTCATCACGGAGCATACAAAATCAGGAATGGAAGTTTATCAAAAGCTAGGTTCTCGCCTAGGCTCTAAACTTTAATTTTCCATGAATAAAGAAATGATCAGAAGGGTAGAGACTCTCTCTACTTTCTTTGATCATTCTTATTTCAGAACAGCTCATTTGATTGGTATGTAAAAGCCAGTCAATACGAGTAGCCTCACCTGTAGGATCTTTTCCATCAAACTTGTGAAAGCTCGTCTCTTCTTTATAATTTAAATCTATCCAAGGATCTCTAAGCTCACTTAGGTTTTTCTCTAGCGTCTTTCTAACTTCCCCTTGCGGAGATGAATTAAAATCTCCCGTTATAATCAGAGGAAGGGATTCATCTCTTCGTTTTAATACCTCTTCACTCAAGACCCGTGCTTGCTGCACTCTTGTTTCTTCTTTAACGTGATCAAGATGACAGTTGATATAGAAGAATTTCTGGCCGGAAGGGATGTGAGTGGCCTTGATCCAAGTTGAAAGGCGTGGAAAGGCAGAGTCGAAATCAATAGATCCCGCTACGTCAGGAGTCGTTGATAACCAGCTATCTCCAGAGTCATGAACTTCGATGGTCTGAGCATTATAATAGATACAAGGATACATCCTCTCGCTAATCCAAGAACGATTATGATCGCATAACTGTAGATGGGGTAGGAGACTTTCAAGGTCTCGCAGTTGTGGCTCACGCCCCTCTTGAGTTCCTAGAAGATCAAGGTTTTGAGCATTTAAGATATCGCAGAGGAATTCTCGGCGCATGGGCCAGTCATGGGGTCCATCAGCGGGGTTTTCAAACCGAATGTTGGCACTCGTGATTTTTAAATCCATAGTCTAGATCAGTCCTTCGTAAGCTCATTTTAGTCTAAAATCTTCTATTTTCCCAATCGTAAAGTTGTACTTTCGATTACTTACGCCTGTTCTTTTTTGGCGCACTGCTTGCTCTACTAGAAATCAGTCTATTTCAAAATCAAAATCAATGAATAATGAGGAGAGGATTAAATGAGCAAGGCATCAAAGATTACAGACCTACAGGAGAAGACAATGAATGAGTTTCTCTCTACTGCAGGAAAGCTAACCCTCAGTGAATATAGCGAGCTCGTAGGAATTGAGAGAACGAGATTCTTTCGTCTGATTCACGGGGCAGAGATGAAAATGCGTGAATTTGAAAAGCTTCAAGTCTATCTCGATCGCTTCAAGGAAGGGTCTGTAAATTGGGCCGATGAAATCAAGCAAACCCATCAAAAAAAGATCCTCGGAACCGGAGCCGGAGTTGACTTAAGTCTCCAATGGCAAAGAAATATTCGCCTGCGCGAAATGATCGCCCAGGCCGAAGTCACAAAAGAACAATCACTTCAAGTTTCAGCATAAGGATAGATCATGGACAACACACTACTTATTATTGAAAGAATCGTTATTGAAGCCTTAAATAAAAAGGCACTCAACTTTGAAAAAATTCAAGAACAAACCTCTTTAAGTGAGTCCCTTCTTCAGGCCGTTCTAGGTCAGCTCATACAAAAAGGAGTTCTTCTTTATAGCCGCTTCGAATATGTTCTAAATTGGAATCAAAAAGATCAGTGGCTTCCTCTTGTAACAGATAAGGCAGGGGCTAAAGCAGAGATTAAGGAACTCTTCGCTTCTTTGGTCAATGGCATCTATGAAAACCAATCAGCAGGAAAATTAAAAGTTCAAAAAATTTATCTTAATCAAAGAGAAAAAGATGAACTGGATCGTAAACTCTCTGATATCGACTCCTTCATACAAGGTGTGCGCAATCAAAGAAAGGTCTATCCCGTTAAAGAAAATATTTCAAAACAACAAGTGATCTTTTACGGAAACTCAGAATATCGAAATCTCGTCGAAGACATCCTCAACGTAGGTTAAAAAAAAGCCCCTTATTACAGGGGCTTTTTTCTTAGAGATTAGGCGAAAGCCAGCGTCTCATATCTTCTTCACTCATATCTTTTCTTTTGGCATATTCAACGAGCTGATCATTATCAATGCGACCTAAGTTAAAATACTTGGATTCTGGATATTGCATGTAAAAGCCGGATACAGAGCTTGCGGGATACATGGCGTAGTTCTCCGTGAGCTTCGCTCCGATATTTTCTTCCACATTAAGAAGTTCCCAAATAAGACCTTTTTCCGTGTGATCTGGGCAAGCCGGATAACCTGGAGCGGGGCGAACTCCGCGATATTTTTCTTTTATCAAGTCTTCTGAGGTGAGGGTTTCTTTTAAACCAAAGCCCCAGTTGTCTCTTACTTTCTTATGAAGAAGTTCTGCAAGCGCCTCGGCCAAACGATCACCTATGGCCTTCACCATAATGGAATTATAGTCATCACCTTGGTCTGCATATTCTTTGGCCAGAAGCTCTACTTCCTGACCCATAGTTACGACAAAGCCACCACAATAGTCTGAATAACCGGCCGGAGCAACAAAGTCGGCCAGTGATCTATACTTTCCACTTTCTTGTTCTTTTTGCTGTCTTAAAAAATGAAAAGTCTTAAGTGCTTCGGATCTTTTTTCATCAGTATAAAGAGTGACATCATCATCTTTTGAATTGGCAGGCCACAGACCCCAAACCGCGCGAGCGCGAAAGCGTTTATTTTTAATGATATCTCTAAGAAGAACTTGGGCTTCTTTATAGAGCTTCTTGGCCTCTGTTCCATACTTAGGATTTTCGAGAAGCTTAGGATAACTTCCCTTGATTTCCCAAGTCCAAAAGAAAGGACTCCAGTCGATATAATCTGCAATAAGATCAAGTGGAATATTGTCCCATGTATTTAGGCCCAGCTTGTCGGGCGTAAAGAGATTAATCGCATCCCAATCAATTTGGGGCTTATTCTCTCTAGCCTGAGAAAGAGGAACAAGATTTTCCGTTCTATTATTTTGGAAATTCTCTTTCATCTTGTATTGAGTTTCTTTTAAATCTTGAATATAGGTTTGAGCATTATCACCAAGAAGCTTTGAGCAGACTTCTACCACAAGCGAAGCATCTCCCACTTGAACGACGGGGCCTGAATAATGTTCCGCAATCTTAACGGCCGTATGAAGTTTAGAAGTTGTTGCGCCACCAATTAAAAGAGGAACGCTGTAGCCTTGTTTTTCCATTTCCTGAGCATTAAAGATCATCTCATCAAGACTTGGTGTTATCAGACCGGAGAGTCCGATGATATCGGCCTTAATTTCTTTGGCACGCTTAAGGATCTGATCACAACTGACCATCACACCCATATCTTCCACTTTATAACCATTACAAGCAAGAACCACGGCCACAATATTCTTTCCAATATCGTGAACGTCTCCCTTTACGGTGGCAATTAAGAAGACACCTTGTTCTTTTTGATTAGGATTCTTTGCTTTTTCTTCTTCCATGAAAGGTTCTAAATAGGCCACGGCCTTTTTCATAACTCTTGCTGATTTCACGACTTGAGGCAAAAACATTTTCCCTGAACCAAAGAGATCTCCCACGACACGCATGGCATTCATAAGGGGACCTTCGATAACATCAAGAGGTCGAGCAAGACTTGCTCTGGCCTCTTCTGTATCTTCATCTACAAATTCGAGCACACCACGCACGATAGAGTGGGTGATTCGATCTTGAAGACTTCCTTCGCGCCAAGAAAGATCATTACGGTCTTTCTTATTCGATATACCTTTAAATTGTTCCGCAAAATCAATAAGCTCATCAGTGGCTTCACTTGAGCGATTAAAGAGAACATTTTCAACTTTTTCTTTAAGATCTGGTTTTATTTGTTCGTAGATCTCAAGCATTCCGGCATTCACAATTCCCATATCAAAGCCCGCCTCAATAGCGTGATAGAGAAAAGCCGAATGCATGGCCTCACGAACAATATTATTTCCACGAAAACTAAAAGATAGATTCGAGACACCTCCAGAAGTAAGGACTCCTGGACACTTCTCTTTAATTTCTCTAACGGCCTCAATGAAATCTACTGCATAGTTAGCGTGCTCTTCCATTCCTGTGGCGACAGTCAGAATATTGGGATCAAAAATAATATCAAGAGGATCAAAGTCGGCCTCTTGCACTAAGAGCTTATAGGCCCGCGTACAAATTCTAACTTTATCTTCTTTTGTGGCGGTCTGACCTTTTTCATCAAAGGCCATAACCACTGTGGCCGCACCATAATTCTTAATGAGTTTGGCCTTAGCTAAAAAGGCTTCTTCTCCATCCTTTAAAGAGATGGAGTTAACAATACACTTTCCTTGGACACACTTAAGACCGGCTTCGATAATTTCCCATTTTGAAGAATCAATCATGATAGGAACGCGAGAGATATCAGGCTCTGCGGCAACCAAGTTCAAAAACTTCGTCATACAAGCAATACCGTCAATAAGACCTTCATCAAAGTTGATGTCGATAATATTGGCGCCATTTTCAACTTGTTGACGGGCAACCTCTAGCGCCTTTTCATAATTGTCTTCTTTAATGAGTTTGGAAAAGCGAGGAGAGCCGGTAACATTCGTTCTCTCTCCCACCATAAAGAACTTTGTTGAACGATCTTTTTGATCATTAATAATATTAAGAGGCTCAAGGCCAGAGAGTCTCATGGCCGCAAAGTTTTCTGGAATCTTTCGTGCTTCTACTTTACTCACATGCTCTACGATAGATGCAATATGACCAGGAGTTGTTCCACAACAACCCCCCACAAGATTGAGAAGTCCATCTTCAGCAAATTCTTGCATGAGCTTTCCTGTTATCTCAGGAGTTTCATCATAGCCGGTTGCGGATAAAGGATTAGGCAAACCTGCGTTGGGATAACATGAAGTATAAACAGGAGCAATTCGTGAGAGTTCGGCCATAAAAGGGCGCATCTCTCTTGCTCCAAGAGCACAGTTAATTCCGACACTAATGGGATTGGCGTGACGAATGGAGTTCCAACAGGCCTCTACGGTTTGACCCGAAAGTGTTCTACCTGATTGATCGGTAATGGTGATTGAAATCATCACCGGTATATCTTCATTACGCTCATCTTTTAATTGAGAAATGGCAAAGAGGGCGGCCTTTAAATTAAGCGTATCAAAAGTTGTTTCAGGAAGTAGGATATCAGCTCCTCCTTCCATAAGTGACTTTGCTTGTTGATAATAATCTTCTCGTAATTCATCAAACGAAATCGCTCTAAAGGCCGGGTTATTTACATCAGGACTCATGGAGGCCGTTCTGTTGGTTGGGCCCATCGCTCCGGCTACAAAGCAGCGTCTTCCCGTTTCTTTTTCTACTTGTTGGCAGGCTTCTTTGGCGAGTTTTGCAGATTCAAAGTTGATGTCGTGAACCGCAGACTCAAGGTCATAATCTTTTTGCGCGACTTTTGTACCAGAGAAAGTATTGGTTTCAATAATATCCGCTCCGGCCCTTAGGTATTCAAGATGGATGTCTTTTATAATATCGGGACGAGTAAGACTAAGTAGGTCATTATTTCCTTTTAAGTCTTTTGCGTGATCTTTAAAACGATCTCCTCTAAAGTCGACTTCTTCTAATTTATGCTGTTGAATCATGGTGCCCATGGCACCATCCATAAAAACGATACGCTTACTTAAAGAGCAGAGCAGATCCGTATGGGCCTGGGTCTTGGGAAGTTTATTCATGAGAATTACCTGGTTTATTTAAATTTCTTAATAACGTCGATGACAGAGTTGGTGTCATTCATAATATAAAAGTGAACACATGGAGCACCATTATTCACAAGATCTTCCACTTGCTTCTTGGCCCAATTCAGTCCAATTTCTTTCACATGACTTTGGTTTTCCATCACTTCATCAACAAGTTCGTCAGGAAAATTTATATAGAAATGCTTAGGAATGGATTGAAGTTGGCGCACTGACTTTAGAATTTTAATCCCCGGAATGATCGGTATATTAATACCTTCAGCGCGACACATCTCTACATACTTCCAGTAGTGTTGATTATCATAGAACATTTGAGTGGTGACGTACTCAGCTCCAGCATCAACTTTCTTTTTTAACCACGAGAGATCATACTTTAAGTTAGGAGCTTCAAAGTGCTTTTCAGGATAACCGGCCACTCCCACGCACATTTCAAGAGGATCAACTCCTGTGAGCTCATCAAGAAAACGACCTTCTTTCATATCTTGAACTTGTTCCACAAGATCAAGAGCGTAGTGATTCACTCTCTTAGACTTATCTATTTTCTTCGAATAATTGAGGCCATCCCCACGAAGCGCCAAGACATTGTGAATACCCAAGTATTGTAATTCAATGAGAGCGTCTTCTGTTTCTTCTTTAGTAAAACCATTACAAAGAAGGTGAGTAACCGTGTCGATTCTAAAGCGGTTTTGAATAATTCCACAAATACCAATGGTACCAGGGCGTTTCTTATAAATACGCCTCTCAACAGAGCCGTCATTGTTTTCATTATAGAAAGCTCCGGCAGAGTGGGCGGTAACATCGATCCACGGCGGGCTATAGGGAACAAGTTTTTCCACGATATCCACGATAGCCTTAACAGACTTACCGCGTGGTGGAGGGACGATTTCAAAACTAAAGGTTGTTTTACCTTTAGCATTTTCAAGATGTTCAGTAACTTTCATAGGGTCCTAAATAAGAAATGTGTAAATAAATAATACACTAGTATTGTAAGCCCAAACTTCGTTTTAGGGAAGTTTTTTCATTTTCTATCTGGCTTAATGTCTGCATAAATATTAGACTTTCGAGTTATGAGAGTAGTGTTATTACATGATTGGCTTACGGGATTTCGTGGCGGTGAAAGAGTGCTGGAAGTATTTTGCGAAATGTTTCCCGATGCGCCGATTTATACTCTGATTCATAAGAAAGGATCAGTTCCCTCGACGATTGAAAACCGTAAGATCGTAACAAGTTTTCTCAATCGCATTCCTGGTATAGATAAGCATTATAGAAAGTTTCTGCCGCTCTTTCCTCTTGCGGCCAATAGGTTAGTAATAACTGAGCAAGCTGATCTCATACTCTCTTCCAGTCATTGCGTGATTAAAGGTGTGAAAAAGCCCTTAGGGTCAAAACATATAAGCTATGTTCATTCACCTATGCGCTATCTCTATGATCAATTTGATAATTACTTTGGGCCCCATGCCCCTTGGTACCAAAGGCTTGGTATTAAGTTTTTTAAAAACTATCTCGTTAATTGGGATAAATCATCCAATCGCAATGTGGATGTCATGCTTGGGAATTCGTCATTCGTTCAAAAGCGAATAGCCAAGTATTATGAAATAGAAAGTGACGTCGTCTATCCCTTTGTAGATCTTGACGACTTTAAAGATGTCCAAGAATCAAACCCCGTTAAAGAAGATTACTATATTATGGTTACGGCCTTCGCCCCTAATAAGAGAGTGGATCTCGCGATTAAGACTTTTAATGGGCTGGGAAAGAAGTTAAAGATTATCGGCTCTGGGCAACAAGAAGGCGAGCTTCGCGCTATGGCCCA
The DNA here is from genome assembly GCA_048266825.1 of Bacteriovoracaceae bacterium. Classification (GTDB taxonomy): domain Bacteria; phylum Bdellovibrionota; class Bacteriovoracia; order Bacteriovoracales; family Bacteriovoracaceae. Next base: position 140,032 of record JBLWYP010000009.1, read on the forward strand.
CGATAATATTGAATTTCTCGGTAATTGCTCAAGAGATGAAGTTATTGATTACTTTTCTCGCGCCAAGGCCATGATCTTTCCTGGAGTAGAAGACTTTGGAATAACACCTCTTGAATCCCTTGCAGCTGGAACACCCGTTATTGCTTATAAGGCCGGTGGTGTTTTAGAGACTTTGACAGATAAAACAGCGATCTTCTTTAATGAAGCAACACAAGAGTCATTATTAGAGGCCGTGGAAGAATTTGAACAAAGAACTTTCTCAAAAGGAGAACTTTTCGCACGGGCCCAAAAGTTCTCCAAACAAGTATTTAAGCAACAGATAACCGATATTATCTTACAGACGGTTTCTTAGTTACTTGGCCTGACAGTTAAAGAATTCTGCATTTATCCAAGTTCCATCGCCATCATCTCCTGAGAGAATCATAACTGTCTGATCACCTGAATTCATTTGCGTTAAGTTATCATTAAAAGTCATTTTTAATTCAGCATCCCAGTAAGCCGCATCTGTACTCATCAGAAGAGTGTTGCTTGTTAGGTCTAGAACATCCCAAGTATCGCTATTATGAGAAAAGCTAAAAGAGCAGCTTGAAAAGTTTCCGCTCCAACAAGGAGAGTATCTTCTTTCAAGAAATGTATCTTCGGTGACAAGAACTTTTCCCTCTTTAATAGAGAAATTAAATTCAGCTTCTTGATAGAAGTTCTCTGAGTGCTCTTGAGTTTCTATCCACTGGCAATTAAATGCCGTTGCAGCAAAAGTTGAAGTGGAAAGTACAAGAGAGAGAGCAAGTAGTTGTTTTTTCATAATAAGACCCCTTTATTAATGTATGGGAGGCAATATAACGCAGCGTTTTTTATAAGTTAAATTGTGATTGAATCTTTTACACTTTTTGTGTTCTCAAGCTACAATCTAAAAATGAAAAAACAAGGGTTTATCCTATTTAGTCTGATCTTGATTCTCTGTACCAATGCCACTGAGTCAGTAAGTGATCAAAGTTATACCGCCATCACGCAAAAGTGGAAGGCCGTCGCCGTTGAAGAGTTTTCCGATGTTGGAGACTTACCCACATGGGAAGCGGATAAAACGGAAAGATTGCTGAAGCTAGGGAAAAAAAGAGCACTACTCATAGAAAATAATGAAGTGGATATTTCTTTTTCTTCTTATGTAGAAGATTCATTATTTGAAGTGAAGATTATTCCGCTTAAGTGGATGGGTATTTTTAAAATGCGCTATCAAACGATCAGCTCTCATCTCGATGATGGATTGGTAGGCATTCGCAATTTAATTCCCGAAATAATGGTAATCCTTCTTTTTATTTTTCTACCTTTCATTATTATCAAGATGAATAAATGGATTCTTGATCAGATCAATGGAATTCGAAGAAATATTTCTAATCCTTACCGTTTAACGCCCTTTAAGCAAAGAATGGTTTTACTTCTTCAGAGAACGGCTTCGTTCATTCCTTTATTTCTATCTATTTTAGGAATTAAGGCCTTTGAACTCTCGGTTGAGCAGACAATTTTTCCTGAGTTCAATCTGCTTCTTCCTTATATTTTATATTACTTATATTACTTAGTGTTTAGACAATCCCTATTGATCTTTTTACGCTTCATCTCCGAGTTTTCTCTAGAGGGAAGAAGCAAAGAGCAAATTAGAAATACAAAAGCTAAGATTTTTAGTTCTTCTAAAATTATCGGACGCCTCATTTTTTGGATCATGGTTCTTCTGCACTTAGTTTCAAGTGTTGCTGGAAAAGGCCTTCTCTACTATGAATTAAGTCTACTCTTTAAAGTCATGGCCGTCGGTCTTTATTTCTGGCTTGTTTATAAGTGGAAAGATGAGATTAGAGGCTTCATTAATAAGAATACGAATCCCACAATTTCCTCTTTTTACGAAAGATTTGATAAAGGTATCCTCGCTCCCTTTGTGCGCTCAATTGGGCTGATCGTCGTGGCGATCGTTCCTATACTTGATTGGCTAAAGGCCAAGCTTCTTGAATTCAATATTGGAAAGAAAGTTCTCGCTAAACTTTTTGAAAAAAAGCTAGAAGGTAGCGAAGAGGTGGAAGATGCTCCTGGAAAGGATCTTCCTGGAACTTATTTGGATTGGTTTTCCAATGAAAAAGATGATGACAAAGAGCTTTGGGTAACTAGTGAAAATCAGCAAGTTGAAAAGATCGTTTTTGAGATTGAAGAATGGATTTCAGAAAAATCAGATGAACACTCTTTGGCCATTTATGGTGATAAAGGAGTTGGGAAATCTTTAGTCCTCAAAGAAGTTGAAAAATGGGTGAGCGAAAATCATAGCGATGTCGATGTGGTTATGGCCGCTGTTCCTCCAAAGCTTACAGAAAGAAAAGATGTTCTGAAATTCTTAGGGCAATTAGTGGCAGGGCGTGAGCTTAATGAACTCTCTGAACTGATCGAGTGGGATAAAGAGATGAAACCTTGTGTCGTCATTCTTGATGAGGGCCATAACTTCTTTCTCTCCCAATTTGGAGGCCTTAAAGGTATCGAAGCCTTCTTTGAAACACTCAATGTGAGAACCGATAATATCTTCTGGGTCGCTTGTTTCAATACTTACTCTTGGACCTTCTTAGATCAGGTCTTCTATAAGAATAAATATTTCAGATCTGTTTTCAAAATAAAGGGCCTAAGCGATGAAGAGCTTCAAGAATATATTCTGCGTCGTCATTTAAGAACGGGCTTCTCTCTTTCCTATGCGGATATCATTCGCGCGGTTCGTGCCACAAGTGAAGCCGATGAAGTGAGCTATGTAGAAAACCTATTCTTTAGACTTCTGTGGGAACAATCAAAGGGTAACCCCGAGTTAGCGGAAAAGCTATGGCTGGCCAGTTTACGACCTATGAGAGGAAGGCGCTTAAAAGTGGGACTTCCTAAAGGTCGAGACTACTCAGTTTTAAAAACCCTAAGTGATGAGTCCTTCTTTGTTTTGGCCGCTCTTGTGAGGCATGAAAACTTAAATAGTAATGAGTTTATGAAAGTCACTGATATGAAAGAAGGCCATGTAAGGCATTGTCTACGTATCGGCTTAGAAAATGGACTTGTGGAAAGAAGCGAATCGGATAGACGCTATCGAATAATGGTAGAAGCTCAATATTCTGTTTTAAATGCATTAAAAGCAAAGAACTTTGTATATGAATGATGGACAACTAGATCAAGTAGGACAAATTTTAGAACTCTTAAAGTTCAGTCGAATATCTATATTGATATTGGGCATAGCACTTCTTTTCTTTGGTTCAAAATTTGTTTCTAGGGCCGGAGAGTCGCTTGGAAAGAAATTCACCAATAAGCGACTCTTTGTTTTACAGATTGTTACGATCTTAAATTTTGCACTCTACGTTTTTGGAATACCTCTTCTGATCTATGGAACGCTTAGACCTCCAAAAGAATTATTAATCGCTCTTGGTGGTTCTGTTGCGGTTGCTGTTGGTTTTGCTATTAAAGATGTGGTGGCCTCCTTTGTTTCCGGAGTCGTCATGCTCTTTGATCGCCCGGCCCACGTGGGAGATAGAATTACCGTCGGCGATGTATATGGAGAAGTTAAGTCAATCGGTCTTCGCGCCGTAAGACTTGTTACCCTCGATGATAATGTCGTTACCATTCCTAATAATAAGCTTGTCACAGATCAAGTGAGTTCGGGAAATTTTGGGGCGCTTGATATGATGGTCGTCGTAAGTTTCCATACTTCTTTAAATGAAAATATCGATCAGGTCATAGAAATATTGAGAGAAGTGGTTGTGACTTCTCGTTATGCCTATCTCGCAAAGCCTGTAAATGTGGTGGTGAAGGAAGTGGAAGTGGGAATGAAGCTCGCACTTCGCTTTAGTGTAAAGGCCTATGTTCTTGATGTTCACTACGAAAAGGCCTTTGAAACAGACATTGTGACTCGTGTTTCAGAAGTCTTTAAAGAACAAAATATCGAAAGGCCATAATCATGCCAGAAAAATCTCTTGAAGAACTTCTTGATAAATTAATAGAAATTGTCCAACTTGCAGGGCTTGAGGCCATGAAGTTTCATGGAGAACTCTCTAAAACAGACATTGATATTAAGTCTGATGACACTCCTGTTACGAAGGCCGACTTTGCTGCCAATAGAGTGATTATCGATTTACTTGAAAAGTACTTCCCTCATATTCCTAAACTCTCAGAAGAAAGTCCTAAGGAAGTATTTGAAAAGAGAGCAAGCTTCAAAGACTACTTTCTGATTGACCCTATCGATGGAACAAAAGAGTTTATAAAAGAGAGTGGGGAATTCACGGTGAATATTGCTTATATCGTAGATCACAAGGTAGTTGCCGGAGTGGTCGGCCTTCCCGTAAAGAATGAAATCTACTATGGTAGCGAAAAAGAAAGTTTTGTCATAAGAGAGGGAAAGACTTTAAGACTTCCCCTTGTGGCCTTTGAGAAAAAGAAAGTAAGAGTCGTCTCTTCAAAGTCGCACCCCAATCGAGCGACTGACTTATATATAAAGAAATTAGAAGAAAATTTTGAAGAAGTAGAGTCGCTTCAATTTGGATCAAGCTTAAAAATCTGTAAAGTTGCGGAAGGAATCGCAGATCTTAATCCAAGGCTTGGAGGCACGAGTGAGTGGGATATAGCAGCCGCTCATGCCGTACTCTTAGGAGCTGGTGGAGATATTCTAGAAATCGAGACGGGTCTTCAGGTTCGCTATAATAAAGAGAGCCTACTTAATCCCCATTATGAAGCTCGTCGAAGAGAGCTTCTCAAAATGGAATTATAAACTATTTATAAATGCTTGAATCTGCTCCACTTCTGAAGGAGTTAGCTTTACACCACTTGGGGGCATTTGCCGATCAAGTTCAGAACCTGTCACTCTTTGATAAAGAGGACTATTTTCAGATTTACCTGGAATAATCCAGCCATCAGAAATAAATTTCTCTAAAGTTGCCTCATCCGATTCTAAAAAGGTCGTGTGACAACTTTGACAGCGATTATTAAGAAAACGTTTTCTCAACTTTGCAAATGAGCTTATCGCTTCAGGTGTAAGGGTATGAGTGAGATGAGCTCCACCATCTTGATCTTGATTGGTACTACTTTGTTCACCTTTTGCAAGAACCATGATGGTTTTATTCTTATCTTCTACAAACCAAATAGAACCATTCTTTGCAACCGTAAGTCCTACGGGAGCACCTTTTGGATTTTTCCCTGAAAGCGCGGCCCAGTTATTAACGATCTCTTTATAAGAATCAGCTTTATTTAAATCCATCGTCACAATTCGATGACCTGTTTCTCTGTAGCCATGAAGAGAGACAATAAGCTTTCCTTGAAACTCGGGAAACATCTCACCTTGATAAAAGAGCATATCTAGGGGAGCCGAGTGAGAAGGAAGAGTCTCTACTGGCGCTTCGTAGGCCGAGCAGTCAATTTTAGGAATTCGTCTGTTAAAAAATGTTCTCTTATATTTGGGATTTAATTTGTCGTTTTCATAACAGTAGGGCCAGCCATAGTGTTTTCCTTCAATCACTAAATTGATCTCTTCTTTAGGTCCATCTTCAAGATCGAAATCCATATTGTTTTCTGCTTGATAGAGATCTCCGGTTTGCGGATGAATGGCGAGACCCATGGAGTTTCTTAAACCCTGGGCCACGACTTTAAAACTGGAATCAAATTGATTTTCACTATTTCGAGTATATTTACGAATGGCCGCTTCATCTTCATAGACACATGGATAAATAGCTTTCTTGTCTTCATCTAAGCATTGATCACTGGGAGCCCCAACGTTGACATAGATATCGCCTTTATCATCAAAGACAAAGTGAGTCAGGGGATGACTTCCTTCTTCAGGAAGGTTCGTTATGACATATTCTTTCGTATCTTCTGGATTATTGGGATCAAAGCGAAATATTTTTGATCTCTCTCCCACATAGACTAATCCATCAGGAGCGAGGGCCAAACCGTGAGCATGATCAACTCCCGTGAATACTTTAGAGAGTGATTTTGTCTTCGGAGAATAGCGCCAAACAATACCTCTATTGGCGACCCAACCATACATATCGGTAATCAGAAAATCGCCATCATCAAGTTGAATAATACGTCTTGGTCTTTTGAGTCCATCTTCTTTACTAGCAACGAGCCCTACACAACTTCCTTCGGGCGTAGATAGATTGACTTTCGAATAGTCCGCACACTTTGACTCCAAATTAACGCTATAACCTGAAAGTTCCTTGGTTTGAGCTTGAACCAAAATAGGAGCGAGTAGCATGAGTGAAAAGAGAGAAGACTTTTTCATAGTAATTCCAGATTAAGAGTTTTTAGAATTATGTCTCTTTTTGGATTGGTTTCCTACAGAGCTTATAAAAGCTTTAGAGGCCGTATAAACTCTGTACACAGCTACTTAAAGGGGTCGTTTTCAAATAAGTAGTAATAAATGTCACTTAATTTGACAGAGCCTGTAAGTCATTCAAAGGGGTACATCGCTTTTAATAAGCTTGATAAGATACTGTAAAACAAAGGACTTATATGAAGTATCTAGGATTTTTAACATTTCTACTCTGTTCTCAAGTATTTGCGAATACCTTGAGTATTGATCATTCCCATTTGAATGAGATTGTTGAGGACAATGATGCTACTTTTGTACCTATAAAGATTGAAGAAGGTGAGCTCAATCCTGATACCAATAGAGTAGGGGCTCGAAAGCGAGTCGTAATTACCTATTCACAAGTTATGCATTCAGATATTTCTTCCACTTATAATGCCAGTGCAGATGGTGAATCTAGTTATGACCTCTACAGTGAAGAAATTAATGGAATGATGAAGGACAATTTAGAACTTACTGAAAGTCATGTTATTGCCGTTGAATATCTCGTTACTCCTAACTTAAGTATTGAGTTATCTGATACATACAGAAAATATAATATGGAAGGAAGGCAAGTGGGCTTTATGGATGGAGGACTTCTTGGCGATGATGAATCTTCAAGCTTTGGATTTAAGCACCAAGATCAAATTCACGATATTCAAATTGGAGCGAAATATGCAATTAATATAATTGATACTCCAAAGTTTGACTTCGATATTGTGCCTAAGGCAAGTGTTGGTATTGTTCACGTTAAGTCTGATTCATCAACGAGTTATGGAGCAGGTCAGAGTGAAGAGAGTCACTTCAATGATTTTGCAGGCTACTCATATGGAGTCGGAATTGAAGCGAAGGCAACATTTCTAGATTCATTCTTCATTAAAGGATCAGCAGAGTATCGAAACTATGTCATGGCCCCTATGGAGCACGATAGTGGAGCATCCCAACAAATTAATCAAAATGGTCTACTCGTTTATTTAGGGGTAGGGATACAGTTTTAAAAATATCTTGCCTGATTGAGTTGATTTTTAGACACTTGAGGTCATGAATCAAACAGAAAATATAATGTATAGGCTTACCTACGCCGGACTTGTGGTTTTGGCGCTAGGTATTTTTACGAGTGTAAGTGCCTCGGCCCTTTCTCATATCTTTCTTCTCGTTCCAGGCTTCTTCTTTGGGTACCGCTTTTTAAAGCACCGAGATTTCAAGTTATCGAGTCACTGGTGGGCGATGTTTTTTCTCTTTATTGTGAGTATATTCTCGGTTCTCATGAACTGGACAGATATACCAAATCCTATGAAGAATATTGTTAAAACAAAGTATTTTCTGATTGCGTTACTTTCAACCTTTAGTTTTCACTACCTTAAAGAAAATTATCTCAATGATAAGAGAATAAAAATCCTCATTTATCTATTTCTTCTGTCTACTTCTGTGGCCACAATTTCTGGCCTAATAGGACTTTGGAGTGGTTTTAATCCTCTAAAGTTTAAGGACGCTTGTCATGCAACCCGAGCATGTGGGCTTTATGGCATGTACATGACTTATGGCTATGGCATAAGTTTGTTCATGGTTTTATTAACGGGAGTTATCGTTAATAAAGAGCGTTTTCAAAAATGGGTGAAAGTAGAATATCTCTATATTGCTTGGGCCATTAACTTTGTAGGACTCATTTTAAGTTTTGCGCGCGGAGGATGGATTGGCTTCTTTTGTGCCATTCCTTTTCTCTTTCTTCATCAACACGTAAAGAAAGTCATAGGGCTCTTTGCCATCGGTATCCTTTTTACCGCAGGGACTTATTTTGCCAGTGACACTGTTCAAGATATGATTACGAAGAGAAGTGAATCTAACATGCAAAGAATAGCCTTTTATAAAACGGCTTATAAGGCCTTTACAGAACGCCCTCTCTTTGGCTTTGGTTACCGTAACTTTGAACCCAATGTTAAAAAGCTCAAGCGAAGATATAAGATTGGCTGGCCTGAGTTTGGTGGTCATGCTCACAATAATGCTCTTGAGCATTTAGCGAGTACGGGAGCACTAGGCTTTATCGGCTTCATCGTCTTCACTTTATTGTGGCTAAAAAATAGCTATAAAGAACCCATTCTCTTTGCTTTTGTGGTGAGCTTTAGTCTCTCTGGACTCTTTCAATACACTTTTGGCGATGGAGAGAATCTCTTCTTTATTCTCGGGATGTTTAGCTTCTTTTAGGTTGTCTAAATTATAACATCCCTATAGTTTTTTCTTAAAGTGAATCATTTTGAGATAGAGGCGCTAAAATGCCTCTATGAAAAAACTTATCCTCATCTTACTTACTCTCAGTTTTCAAATACAGGCCTCTACTTTTACGTGGGGCTCTTATGGACTTGTTCTTCATGGCGAGAAGTCTACGGTAATCAAGTTAAGTAAGTATATTGCGACATTTTATAAAGTTGATTCTCTAGAGAGAATGATTAATCGAATAAAAGAAGAGTCTAGGCATTTAACGATACCTCATGATTTATTTGAACAAACTGACTCTGATGAAGAGTCGCGTTTTAAGAGTTACCGTTTCTTATGGACGGAGCTCTTAGATCAAAATGGTCTCAACCATTTAGATTCTCAAGAACTTGAAAATATTCTTGGGAAGCAAAGTGAAGAGAGAGTCATTTATAAAGATTTTAAATCCATTAGCCTTAGAGCAAGAAAAGATAAGTTAGATACTATGCTTAAACATTTAGATGATATTTATAATATGCCTATGGGCAGAGATCTTTTTGAAAAGATTAGAGAATGTGGTCATACTTTATTTATCTATGATGATAAGTCTTCTTTATCGGGAGGAGGTTATACGGGTGCTCATCCTTCCACTTTTGATATCTTTATTCCTGGAAAAGGCTCCCATGCTGAGATTCGCTTTAGATTTGATCAACCTGAGGATGGAGCACACGTTGTAAAGAGTGTGGATGGTAATAGTATTCCTTTTCTTGTTCTTGATAATATCTTTCACGAACTCGTTCATGCTAAGCATGTTATGTGCGGAACCACATCAAAGGCCAATGCTGAAGCTCAAGCGATTAATGAAGAAAACGAGTTCAGACAAAATCGTCCAGAGACAGCTGACTGGCCGCTGCGTGATTCAAAACAGTATGAAGAGGGTAAGCAAGTTTGGTTTGGTCTGTTCTAACCAACTTTTTTATTCTCACTATATTTGGCTAGGATTCGATTAAGCTCCGATTTTCGAAGAGGCTTACTAAGAAAGTCATCCATGCCTGCTGCAAAACACTTCTCTTTATCTGAATCAAAGGCATTGGCCGTTAAGGCAATAATGGGGGGAGCCTGATCTTTAAACTGATCAATGATTCTCTTGGTTGCTGTGATTCCATCCATTACAGGCATTTGCATATCCATAAGAATAAGTGAGTAGTAATCCGGTTTGGAAGACATGGCCTGGAGGGCCTCTTGTCCATTATTAACCACTTCGCAGTGATGGCCAAGTCGACTAAGAAGCTTTTGAATAACCATTTGATTAATCTCATTATCCTCAGCAACTAATATATTAAACTCTTGTTTTACTGATTGATCTATTGCTTTAGTCGCTTTTTCCATTTCGTTACCTTGGGCACCTGTCTTTAAAGGGAGTTCAAGATAGAAAGTGGACCCTTCTCCTTCTTGACTTTGAAATCCCGTCTTTCCTTTCATTATCGTGGCCAGCCTGGAACAGATAACGAGTCCCAGTCCTGTTCCCCCATACTTTCTAGTAATAGAAGAATCTGCTTGGACAAATGCTTTAAAGAGTTTGCTTTGTGTATCTGCAGGAATACCGATTCCGGTATCTTGAACAAAGAGAGTGACTTGATTCTGAAGAGTGTTTTCTTTCATCGCAACTGCATCGTAGCCGATCGTTATATGGCCATCTTTAGTGAACTTCACAGCATTGGAAAGATAATTGGTAATAATTTGGCGTATTCTTGTGGGATCGCCAATAAACCACTCGTCATGATCTTTAGGTATTTTTACTTCAATCGTCGTTCCATTTTGATTGGCCTTGGCCGTTAGAAGGTAGACCACTTCATTGATGAGATTTCGAAGATTAAAGTCGATGGCCTCTATTTGTAATTGTCCGGCATCAATTTTACTAATATCAAGAATGTCATTTAAGAGAGAGACAAGACTATCACTACAAGAGGAGATAAGGCTGAGCATTGATTTTTGCTCAACATTGAGTTGAGAATCTTCAAGCATTTGAATTAAGCCTATTATCCCATTCATAGGGGTTCGAATTTCATGGGACATATTGGCCAAGAATTCAGACTTGGCCTTCGTCGCACGCTCTGCTTCATTAAGAGCTTTTTGTTCGTTCGTTCTATCCCAGTTTACACCGGTAACATAGATAGGTTTTCCTTCATTATCGCGATCAATAATGGCCCTGGCTCCAATATCTTTGATATTCCCACTTCCATCTTGAATTTTAAAGGTAGCATCAAAATTTCCCTTACTTTCAAGGGCTTTCTTAAATTCAAGAGGAGCTGACTCTTTACAATCGTCATATAGAGTAGATTCCCAAGCATCAATAGCTCCAGAGAATTGATTCTCTGAGATATCAAAGAGGGTATACATACTAGTATCCCAGGTGAGTTCATTGATAATGGGATCAAAGCGCCAAACGCCAATCTTGTTACTTTCGAGTATGAGAGCATATTCTTTTTCTTGAAGAATTTTTTCTGTTACATCCTGACAAGTTCCAGAAAGGGAGACAACTTCACCTTTATCATTAAGGCTTCCTTGTCCAACAGCTTCAAGCCATACAACGGATTGTGGCTGATTGAGCTTATGAGTTCTAAAGAGCATCTTATAAGGTTTACCATCATTAAAGCAGCTTGATATAGTCTCTTCCCACATCGCCACATCGTCGGGATGAATGGTCGACTTATGCTTTTCAAAATCAGGAGCACCATCTTCAATATTTTCAGGAAACATTTCAAACATCTGTTTAGACCAAGAAACTTCTTGAGTTTGAATATCAAAATTCCAAGAACCCATTTTAGAAATGTATTGAGCATCTTCTAATTCTTTATTCTTATATAATAATTCTTGTTCAAGAACTTTTTGAGAAGTTATATCTTGAAAAGTTCCAATGACACTAATCACTCTTCCCTTACTATCAAACTCCGGAAAGCCTTTAGAATGGACCCATTTGTAGACACCTGTTGCAGAGATAAATTCAAAGTCAGACTCAAAAGGAGTTCCTTTCTCAATACATTGTGCAAGAAGATTACTAATTCTTTCACGCTCATGTTCAACATAGAATTCAATGGCCTTATCTGTGGGAACATCATCTCCAGGATCGACATCATGAATTCTATAGGTTTCATCTGTCCACTTAACGGCCATATTAGAGAGGTTTAACTCCCATCCGCCAATTTTAGAGATTCGTTGTGTTTTATTGTAAAGAAATTCAGCTTCTCTCTTTGCGGAGATATCATAGCAAATCGCCATGTATTCCCTAATGGATCCCTTCTCATCTTTAACCGGTACAATCGTGGTATCGATCCAATAGAGTTTCCCATCTTTTGCTTTATTTCTAATTTCTCCTCTCCAGGTACTACCTGTTGAGATCGTTGTAAACATTTCAAGGAAGAATTCGTCCGGATGAAAACCAGAGTTAAGAATATCAAAGTTCTGACCAATGATTTCATCTTGCGAGTATTGAGAAATTTTTAAAAAGTTCTCATTACAATATGTAAACTTTCCTGCCAGATCTGTTTTAATAACGATCGCCAAAGAGTCGAGCCCTTCTTTGTAAGCATGGGTCTCTTTGAGTTGTTGATTAGCCTGACGAGTTTTCTTATCCAACTCAAAGTAAGTAATGACTTGCTTAGAAAGAGTTTTAAGAAGGAGCTTTTGCTTTCGATTTAGCGACTTTGGCTTGTCATCAATCACACATAGGGTACCAATGCGGCATCCATTGGGAGCAATGAGAGGAGCTCCTGCATAGAAAACAACATGGGGCTCGTTTAGTAAGAGAGGATTATCACAAAAGCGCTCATCTTTAGCGGCATTTTCAATGATGAAGAGCTCATCACCCATAATGGCATGGCCACAATATGATGGTTCTCGAGGTGTTTCATGGACATCTATTCCATGCGTAGATTTGAACCACTGCCTTTGCGAATCAATAAGGCTAATGAGAGCAATCTTGCTATCACATATAAGCGCCGCCGTTTTAGTGATTTCATCAAAGTGGTCTTCTTGAAGACTATCCAGAACTTCATACTCTTTGAGAGTCTTGAGGCGCTCTTCTTCGTTACATGGAATAGGTGCTTTTTTCATAACTCCATTATCGGCACTTTTGGCATTTAAATGATTGATTTTATATAGAAATGTGAAAATAAATAGTATTTAAGATTCTCTCACACTAATAATTGTTTTCTCTAAGCGCCTCTGACCTATGCTAAACTACTTCTCGCTATGACAAAGAAAGAATTCGATATTGATTATTTAATCGTAGGTTCCGGACTATTCGGCTCAGTCTTTGCCCACGAGGCCCACAAACGAGGTGCTCGCTGCCTAGTCATCGACAAACGTGCCCACTTAGGTGGCAATATCCACTGTGAGAAGATTGAGGGCATAAATGTCCACGAATACGGCGCCCATATCTTCCATACCAATTCAGAAAAAATCTGGAATTACATTAACCAATTCGCAAGCTTCAACGACTATATTAATTCTCCCAAGGCCAACTTCAAGGGCGAGCTCTACAGCCTCCCATTCAATCGCCACACCTTCGACGAAATCTGGGGCAAACTCCCCGTAGAAAAAATCAAAGAAAAACTCAATTCCTTCAAAATAGACCATCCAAAAAACCTAGAAGAGCAGGCAATCAGCCTCGTGGGCCCCGAAATTTACGAGCGCCTCATTTATGGCTACACACTCAAGCAGTGGGGGCGAGAACCCAAGAATTTGCCCGCCTCGATCATCAGAAGAATCCCTCTGCGCTTTGAATATAATAACAATTACTACAATGATAAGTATCAGGGCATCCCGATTGGCGGCTACAATCAAATCTACGAAAAGCTTCTGAAAGGAATCGATACAAGAATAAACTGCGATTTTTTTAAGGAGCGCGACTCCTTCAACGCCAAAAGAATCATCTACACCGGCCCCATCGATGAGTTCTTCCATTACCAATTCGGCGAACTCGAATACCGCTCCCTAAGCTTCGAAAAAGAGATCCTCGAAACCCCCAACTTCCAACAAAACGCCGTCATCAACTACACGGATGCAGAAACTCCCTACACCCGAATCATCGAACACAAACACTTCGAACCCCATCAAACAAGCAATTCCCAAAAAACCGTAATCACCAAAGAATTCCCCAAAAAATGGAAAAGGGGACTAGAGCCCTATTACCCCATCAACGACGAAACCAACC
>JBLWYP010000010.1:0-114247 GCA_048266825.1 Bacteriovoracaceae bacterium
TCATGTTTATCTTCGAGGAGCTCCATGGAGAGAAATCGAAAAGAGAAAAAGAGAAATAGATTATATATTTAATGGTACTGATCCCATTGCTACGGTAAATTTACTCTCAAAGAAAAATATAAGTTTCATCGTGGTCGGAAATCTAGAAAGATCATTTTACTCTAAAATGGGAATTGAAAAGTTTTCTAAAAATAGTGATATATTTAAACTTCTTTATAAGAATGGTGGATCCGCACTCTATGGAGTGGGGGAATATCAAAAGTTTATTTCAAAAAGATAAAGGTAGATATATGGCGATTATTAAAGATTTTCCCTTCAATATGGAATATTCATATGGTGAAGATTTAAGAGAAGTCCCTGTAGACGCTGTCGCAATGAAGAAAGGACTTGATTGGCTGGAAGAAAAGTTAACAGAAGTGGGTGATGAAGATAAAGTTCAACAAACCATTCTCTATTCACAGCTCTCAGGTTTTGCACGTATCCTAGGCGACCTCGACTTAGCTGAACAATATTTAGTCCAAGCAATGGAAATATTAAAAGAATTGAATCGTCCAGATCAAATATTTGCTATGAATCTACGCATGGCCATTGTTCTTCAGTATAGAGGAAATTATTCAAAAGCTGCTGAGATATATAATAACTCCATCAAGGAAATTGAGGAGTCCAAGGATAAGAAGAACTTGAAGTATCTTGATTTTGTTTTTCAACACTACGGAAAATTAAAATTTGATCAAGGTTTTTATAAAGAGGCCCTCGACTTTTTTATGAGGGCCTATGAAGAACGTATTGTAAAAGGTGATTTAGAGCTTGTGAGTTCAACCGAATTTGCTATAGCACAAACCCGTAAGAAACTTGATATGCCTGATTAAATATAGTTAGGTCTTTCATGATAAGCGATCGGGTCTTCAAGACCTGCTTTTTGAAAGCCTCTTAGTCTGAGTGCACATGAGTCACAAATACCACAGGCCTTATCCTCTTTCTCATAACAAGACCAACTTGATTCTATAGGTGCTTTTAGTTCAACGGCTTTTTTTACGATTTGATCTTTACTGAGGGCAATCACAGGGGTGATGACTTCAATATCACCATCCTTTGTACCTTGTTTGATTAAAGCGTTCATGGCCTGATAGTAAGAAGGTCTACAGTCGGGGTAACCAGAGCTATCTTCTTCAACAGCGCCAATATAGATTTTCTTCGCTCCAATGACTTCTGCCCAGCTTACGGCCATAGAGATGATGTGAGTGTTACGAAATGGGACATAGCTATCTGGAATTTCTTCAGAATCACCCTCGTATTTTTTTACATTTATTTTATCGTCTGTGAGGGAACTACCACCAATTTGCTTAAGGAAAGTAATATCGATGACTTTTTGTCGAGCTGCTGGGACATCGTAGAATTGAGCAATTTTTTGAAAGCACTCATATTCTTTGTCCTCCGTATTTTGTCCGTAATTCAAATGAAGAAATGCAAGGCTTTCATGAGATTCATTGGCGATGGCCGCTGTTACAAGTGAATCCATTCCTCCACTAACAAGAACAACAGCTAGTTCCTTACTCTTTGTCATGATCAATTCCTATTTATGCGTTTTCTGATTCTTCTTTTACGTAGTCTACTATTTTTGAAGCAAGATCGTGGGCCTTTGATTTCTTTTCATCAAGTCCTCCCTCAGATTCTTGAATCATGATATAAAACTTTATCTTAGGTTCTGTTCCTGAAGGACGTAAGAATAGTTTATTTCCATTACTAAATTTAAAACCAAGAACATTACTCTTTATAAAGTCGAGTGGGTTTGATTTTTGATCGTTGAATGTTTTGATTGTTGAACTTTTATAATCACTTAATGACTCTATTTCTTGACCACAAATATGAGATCCTTCAAAGTTTCTAAACTTATCCATGATACGAATAATCTTTTCTGCTCCCTCTTTTCCATAATAATTTATGCTAACCAAGCTCTCATTAGAAAAACCATATTCTTCATAAATATCATCTAGGGCATCATTGAGATTCTTATTTTGTAGCTTATAGAAAAGAGCAATTTCGCTAAGAAGGGCGATAGAGGCCACTCCATCCTTGTCTCTTACTTTATCATGATTCAAATATCCAAATGACTCTTCTGTCGCGAAGACGAAGTTCCTTTGAGGCTCTTTTTCTTCAATTTCTTTCATACGACCACAGATCCACTTGAATCCTGTAAGCGTATTTTCAACATCGACGCCAAAGCTTTGAGCTACTTTGGATTGAAGATCTGTTGTTACAATTGTTTTAACGTAGTAGGGGTTCGATGGCATGGTTCCATTTTTCTTATGCATACTAAGAATGTAGTGAAGCATGAGAAGACCGATTTGATTACCATTTAAATAAACGACTTCATCATTATCAATAAAGGCCACTCCTACACGATCTGTATCAGGGTCGGTTCCCATGGCAAGATCAGCACCTTCTTTTCTCATGAGCTCTACGGCCAAGGCGAGAGCTTCTGCATTTTCTGGATTAGGAGAACTTACAGTAGGAAAGCTTCCATCGGGTTGATCTTGTTCCTTAACGGTAAGGATATTAGTAAGACCTAGATCATGTAGTGCACGAGTACACGGATAAAGACCTGTCCCATGAAGGGCCGTATAGACTATCTTTAAGTGATCACCATCTTTTTTGGTCATTTCTTTTCCTAGAGAATTATCTAGGATTGTTTGGTAGTAGGCATTCTCTGTCTCTTCACCAATCCATTCAATTGAATTATTGGCCACAGCTTCTTCAAAGTTAATATAGGGAATGGCTCCATAATCAGTAATGTCATTAAAATTATTAATAATATTTTGATCATTTGGAGGGGTTACTTGCGCTCCATCGGCCCAGAATACTTTAAATCCATTATATTCTGGTGGATTATGACTGGCCGTAACCATAACTCCCGCACTACAGCCATGGTGTCTAATGGCGTAGGACACAAGGGCAACAGGATTTAATCGCTTATAAATTAATGCCACAATGCCATTGGCCGCAAAGACACAAGCTGCTTCTTTAGCAAATTCAAAAGAAAAGTGACGACTATCATAGCTAATGGCCACTTTTGGTTGAGCAGGCTTTGACTTGAGCACGGCAAGGGCTACCGCATGAGCTGCTTTTCTAATGTTGTATTTATTGAGACGATTTGTTCCTTGTCCAAGAACGGCACGCATTCCGCCTGTTCCAAATTCAAGGTCTTTATAAAAACGCTCTTCAATTTCTTTGAGATTATCATTTTGGATGAGTTCGAGGATTTCTTTTCTTGAGGCATCATCAAATGCGCTATTTTCTGCCCAATTGCGGGCCTTCGTTAGAAATTCTGGGGTTGTATTCGACACTATTCGTCTCCAAAGGTTACGTTTAAATGAGTCTTATATATAGATTGTAGTAAACGCCATTCTCGCAAAAAGCTCTCTCATAGGCAATAAACTATCGTTTAATCTTAAGGGATTACTTTATGAAAATGATTCTGTCCTATTATATTTAATAGATTAGTTGCGAAAAAATAGGTATTATCACTTTGAGCAATTTGAAATATTTGAGCTAGTAACCATAAATGACGAAGGAGGCCAAAATGGCAAATCCTAATATGAAACACCCGCAAAATGTTGCAGGGAGTTGGTATTGTACAGACCCCGATGATGATAATGGAGAAGGATGCATTGCGTGTAACGTTTGTTACACAGGTGCACCAGACTTCTATGCTGAAGATGAAGACGGAAACGCTTACGTCAAGAAGCAGCCTGAAACAGATGAAGAGAAAGAGCTTTGCATGGAGCAGCTTGAAGCTTGTCCAGTTGGATCAATTGGTAACGACGCTTAGTCTGTAGTTTGTAAAAAAATGAAGAGAATGAAACGGCCAGATATGATCTGGCCATTTTTATTAGTCTTCTATCTTGATCTTCAAGTTTTTGAGTTCTTTTAGATTCTCAAGGATCTTAAGGTCCTTGAGTTTTTCAAGTTTCTTTAAATCACTAAGGGACTCGATATTTTCTAAGTCTTCTAGTTTTTCTAAATCTTCCTCGTTAATTTTCAGATCACTTAAGGCCTGTGTCTTATCTTCGTCAACTTCTATGCCATCGACCTTTATTCTAATCTCCGGATTATCTTCATCACCTTCGATATTGATTTCGACATTCTTTTGTTTTCCTTCATCAGTTCCGGAAAACTCGAGATGGGCCTGGATCTGCTTCTTTTCTTTGTTTGAATCTTTCTTTAAGCCTTTATTCTTTTTCTTCGACATATTTTCTTGAACATTGATCAGTCCTCCAAGAATTTTTACCGTTCCTTGTTCTTCTTTTACTTCAACCAAGGGAGAGAAGAAGAGCATGATGAATACTGAGAAGGCCATGAAAAGACCAACAGAACCTAGAAAAGCAATGGTGAGCCATTTACCAGTCTCACTCTTTGTACTGCCTAGATTAGGGAAACTTATACTTAAACCACGTTCATCTAAATAACGACGAGCAGCCTCTTCAGGAGTACCTAGACCATTAAGGACTTCTTCTACGGTTTTGTCGCTATTACTTAAGCTATCTTGAATATGCGTGTGAAGCTCAAGAATAATCTCTGCTTTTTCAGTTGCTGGAATATGAGACAGGTACTGATCTAGCTGGGACATATAGCGTTCAATTAAGTTCTGTGTTTTCATTATTCAATCTCCGTTTCTTTAGAATTGTCATTATTGTTATTTTCAATGATGCATGCGTTATGAAAGGTGGTGTTCATATCTTCGAATTCAGTTTTCATACGAGTAAAAAGTTGCTGACCTTGGTCGGTAATGGAATAGAATTTTCTTGGATGACCTTGGACATTTTGAATATCCCAACTTGCAGTTAGGTGACCCTCTTTGGTCATGCGATTGAGGATAGGGTAGAGGGTGCCCTCTTTGATTGAGAGTCCAAGTCCTTGGGCCGTTGAGATAATCTCAAATCCGTAAGTTTTTTCGAGGCGAATAATAAGGGCAAAGATACAAAGCTCTAGATATCCTCTTCTTATTTGTCCGGTCCATTTATTAAAGTAGTTTTCCATACACATATACATAGCACTGCTATGTATATAGGGTCAACTAGTATTATGAGTCCATGAAGTCGCTAAGTTATTATAATTACAGCTAGTGACTGAAAAAGTAGCGGTTTCATGGACTCAAGAAATTTTTTTCAGTGGTGTCTAGTAAAGGTAAGATATTTCTAGGCGTTTTATTTTGTGCGAATTGTATCTTGCTGATATTATTTAAAGGATACTCAAATTATCGTTTATCTTATGGAAGAGGAGAACGCATGAATCCATCTACAGTTGAACTGGTGGGGACCATTCTATTTGCATTGGCCATTACCCACACATTTCTCGTGTCTAAATTTCAAAATCTTGCCCACCATTATCCAGAAGGATCAATGGGGGAGAATCTATTTCACTTTCTTGGTGAAGTAGAAGCCGTCTTTGGTATATGGGCCGCCGTGTTCATTCTCTTTAGAACTTTTGTTGAAGGCTTTGCAACTTATGATGATTCTCATCATGTTGTAGGTGGTGCTCTTCATTATTTAGAGTCGCTTAATTATACAGAACCGGCCTTCGTATTTGTCATTATGTGTATGGCGGGGACGAGACCTATTATTATGCTCGCTGAAAAGCTTATCTTAATGGTGGCCAAAATTATTCCACTTCCTGGAAAGATGGCCTTCTATGTTGCGGCCCTTGTTTTCGGACCCATTCTTGGATCTTTTATTACTGAGCCTGCTGCTATGACCGTTACGGCCTTGATTCTTTTGGATTATTTCTATTCAGGTGAGATGAGTACTAAATTTAAGTACGCAACTCTTGGTCTGCTCTTTGTGAATGTTTCTATTGGGGGAACTCTTTCTCACTTTGCAGCACCTCCTGTTCTTATGGTTGCAGGTAAGTGGCACTGGGGACTTATGCACATGGTGACAAACTTTGGTTATAAGTCAGTAATTGCCATCGTTATTTCGACGATCATTGTTGCCTTTATGTTTAAGAAAGAACTTGAAGGAAAACTCGAAGTAAAACAAAAGCATGATAACTTTATGGTTCCTACTTGGTGGATGACTTCTATTCATATCGTCTTTCTTGCTCTTGTTGTTTATACCGCTCACCATATGGTTTTCTTTATGGCGCTCTTTCTTTTCTTTTTAGGATTTACGACGGTAACAAATGAGTATCAAGATCAAATCAAATTGAAAGAGTCACTTCTGGTTGGTTTCTTTCTCGGTGGACTTGTGACTCTTGGTGGAGTGCAAGCTTGGTGGCTAAAACCAATCCTAACCACGATGCCTGATCTTCCGCTTTTCTTTGGAGCGACAGGACTTACAGCGATTACAGATAATGCGGCCCTTACGTATCTTGGGTCACTAGTTGAACTTTCTGATTCTGCAAAATATAGCTTAGTTGCTGGTGCAGTTGCCGGGGGTGGTTTGACAGTTATTGCTAACGCTCCAAACCCTGCAGGTTTTGGAATTCTAAAAGGTACATTTGGTGAGAAAGGAATTTCTCCCATTGGGATTCTTGCTGGTGCCATAGGGCCCACAATTATCGCGATGATCTGTCTTCAGGTTTTCCCTGGACTCTAGTAAAAAGAATTAAAACTTAAAATAAGAAGGCCGTCTAGATGACGGCCTTTTTTATTTAAACTTCTGTTCGCCATCCAAAAGGATCTTCGCTTCTTCCTTCTTGGATATCAAGGATAGATTTTCTAAGATCTGCAGTCACTTCACCAAGCTCATTCTCTAGCATGACTTCTTCAGCTTTTGTGGCCAAGCTCTTAATCGGTGTAATAATAACGGCAGTGCCACAAGCAAAGCACTCTTTACAGGCTCCTGATTTGATATCTTTTAGAAGTTCTCTATGATCAAGTGACACTTCTTCTAGTTCATATCCCTTATGTTTTGCGAGCTCTATGATAGACTTTCTCGTTACACCATCAAGGATCGTTTGGCTGAGTTTTGGAGTTCTTATTTTATTGCCGTAAACAGCAAAGAAGTTCATCCCACTCATTTCTTCGATATTAATTTTATTCTTAGCATCTAGCCAAAGAACTTGATCGTAACCTTTGTCTTTAGCGGCGATCATCGCTAGTAAACTTGCGGCATAGTTACCACCAGTCTTGGCCGCGCCAATACCGCCTTCTGCAGCTCTAATATTTTGAGTTTCGACCCATACCTTAACAGAGCTTGTTTTAAAGTAAGACTGAGAAGGAGAGGCCACAATCATAAATTTATAGGTATCACTTGGCTTCATTCCAAGGTGGATATCGGTGGCAATCATAAAGGGACGAATATAGAGACTGGCTTCACTTTGAGGGGGGATCAGTTCTTTAGAGTAATGAGTAATGGCCTTTACTCCAGCAAGCGCCAGCTCTTCATCAATAACAGGCATCGCCATTCTCTTGGCAGATAAATTGAATCGTTTGATATTTTCAAGCGGTCTAAATAGAAATGGGCCATTACCATCTGTGCCATAGGCCTTTAGTCCTTCAAATATTTCTTGTCCATAATGAAGAACTTTCGCCGTCGGGTCTAGGGTAAGTGTATGGTAGGGGAGTAACTTCATTGGGCCCCATTTTCCGTCTGCATAATCCATTTCGATCATTATTGGGGACATAACTGTTCCAAAACCGAGAGTTTCGGGAAGTTTAAAGTCACTTAGTGCTTTGGTTACTTCAGGCAAGATTTCGATATTTTTGAATAAGTTCAAAAGATGTCCTTTAGAATGAGTTTGAAGTCGCCGGAAAATATCAGTTTTAACAAGGTCTGTCATCCTCTGTGGACTATTCACCAGATCTTTATGGTATACTGTCTAGGTAAATTTGATGAAAATACAGGGACTTGTATTGATGAATGACGGAAGGATTCTGACATTTTTAATTTTAATGCTTATTGCAAGAAGCTCATTCGCGCAGATTGTTGATAGCACTTTCAATGTCTCCCTATCCGGGGATCTCAATTATCTTAAAAGTTTTCAGTTAAGGGCCGAGCTAAAACTTGCACGAAGTACTGACTTCTGTAGAGGTTTCACTATCCCGACTCCCAAGTCTAAATGGAAGTGTGATCGTATCGGAGGAGGAGAAGCAAAGTGTTTGGCCAAGTTCGAATGTGGTTTGATTAAAAAAGGTTTCTCTCGTAAGTCTGAAACCATTCGACTTACTCGTGAGATACGAAGCCTTAATATGGCCAAGAAGAAATTCGCGATGGTTATCTCCAGACGCCCCTTTAAAAATATTGATCGCTATAAGCTTGCTAAGGAAGTCGCTAAGAAGCGAAGGGCTAAGATAGTTGAAATGAATCAGGCTAAAGCAGATCGCAAGAGGCAAGAAGAAGCTCTATTGAGAAAACAGATAAAGTTAAGATCTAGACGACTAAAGAATGAAATGACCGAGATGAGTGAATTTGCTCAACTCGAGCAAGAACTTGATGTGGCCACACAGAAAAGAAAAACAGATCCTTCTATAGCCAACTCAAGAATCGAAACGGTTGAACAAATGGAGGCCGAAGCACTTGCGGCCGATCAGGTAGAGCTTAATAGTTCTGATGAAGAGAGCGGGGTATTCGGTGAAGATAAAGAGTTGGCCCAATTAGAAAGCGAAGAAGAGTTCTTAAGTGATGAATCACAAGAGCCTGAAAGTGCCGCTCCAGAATCAACGAGTAAATTAAAGCTGCTATCCTTTGGAACGGGGATGTATTCAATAAGTGATAGTGAAGATAATTCTGTCACGACCTTTGGTCTTTTATGGAGTCCACTTTGGCGTCTTAATAAAAACTGGCATGTGAAAGGTAATGTTTCTTGGCACCCTTTTAGTGCCGTTGTTGATATAAATGCAGAAGCAGAAAGTTTTAATATTATAGAGATCGGAGCAGATCTTGAATGGCACATATTAGATGGCGGACTTTATGTTAGTGCTGGCTACGCTATTCAAAACTGGGGATCTTCTGTTGGGGGATCCTTTTCGGCGATCTCCCTGGGGGGAGGCTATTACTTTGAGCAAAGAAAAGATCGGCTTATCGATTATATTTTCGTCAAACAAGTATCCGTCAGTAATGAAACCTCAAATGTTGAGCTTGTTGGTGGTCTTGGCTTTGTATTCTAGCGTTGAGTCAATTGGTGAAAGCTTTCAATCTTAGCTCTTTATGGTACTTTATTGGGAATTCTTAACCCTTATTTAGATAGGCTAAAAATGAGAACTTCTTTCCAGCTAGTTATTTTAAGCATTTTTGTAAATCTGATTCTTTCATCGAATCAAGTCTGTGCTGATGAAGGCGGATGGATTAGTTCTGGCGCACCTGTAGATAAGACAGAAGCTCCTGAAGATGACTCTAGTGACTCGGAAGAGACTTCTGGTGCCGATTCCTCAGATGAGTCATCTGCACAATAATAACTCTATTATAGTTAAGTATAACTTTCGCGCGCTTATTATATCTTCACTTCTTTGATTAAGTTTCCTTAAAAAAAGATCATGGTTTTAACAAATCATGAACTTCAAAAGGAGATTTAAATGAAGTCAAAATTCTTTGGTAAAAAACTAATTACTCTTTCATGCTTAAGCTCACTCTTACTCCTCAACTCTTGTGCAGGGATGTTTAAATATCGTCCTTACGCTCGAAACGTAAAAAAGAGACCAGGTAACTCTGGCGTCGTTGCTCTTCGTCTGGATCACCGTAATGAAGATCGAGATCTCGCAAAGAGTTATATGAAGGAAAACTGTGAAGGTAAGAAAGTAAGTGTTAAGGATGAAGGTGAGGTTGTTATTGGAACCGTTACAAATTCCAACTCGGAAGCTTCTAAAGGAAGTTCGGTGAAAATGGGATCTCTTTTTGGAATACCGGTTTCAAGTTCTAATCCGGGCACTTCAAGTACTAGTTCAACCACAACTCAAAAGAAAGAATGGCAAATCAACTACATCTGTAGCTAATGCCGATTGTTAAGGAGAATAGAGATGAAAACAAATATCAAAAATAGAAATATATTAATTCTAATTATTATGATGGGCTTCACCGTTTGCACCCGCGCTCAAAGTTCAGATAGTGCCACGAGTACGACTTCATCAAGAAAAATAGGACTCATGCCCTATATAGGGTTTAGCCGCTCGACGACTCAGGTTGAAATGTTAAATGAAAAAGAAAATGTGACGGGGTATGAAGTAGGGGCAGAGTACGAATGGTTTCAAAATAAACGATTAAAATCAGGAAGCCGTCTAGGGCTTAAGAATATCAATGCAGATGCGACCAGCCTTTTTGGTACCTATGAAGTAGAAATGAATATTTTAACGATTGGGCAATCTGTAAGTTATGACTTCGATCTTGGTGGTCATATTCTTAGGCCTTTTTCGACCATTGATTTTGGAGTTGGTCTTGCTAAGTCCTCATGGGAAGGAATGGGAGACTCCGTTGAATCAGATAGTAAGGCCTTACCCTATGCGTCCGTTACCGCAGGTCTGCGCTATGTGATGGGGGATTATATTCCCTTCATTCAAGGAGGATATCAAACAGCAAAGTTAGATGACCTGGGTTTTGCGGCCTTTGATAATAGTAGCTCTACAGAAGTTGATTATAGCGGATCTTTTTTAACGATTGGGCTAGGGATGGTTTTCTAGTTCTTTACCAAAGAAGCTCCCCTGTGACCTTCGTTATAGGGGAGTCTTTTTAATTCTTGCTTAACACCACTTAAAAAAATCAAAAGAAATCTGATAGACCCCTTCATTTCGTGACTTCTTGGTTATGTCTTTTACTTCATTAATAAATTGATCAAAGCGATCGATGGCCTCTTTATAACATTTCTCATCGAGATTAAAGGTAACGAGAAAGCTTTTCTTATCTTCTTCCTTAGTCTCTTGTAACTTTGGGGGAATAAGGGTTTTAAAAAGATATTGATGCAGCCTCATGAGTTCATGAGATTCGATGTGAAACTGAGGTAGATTAACTTTGGTTATCTCCAGAGGGCCTTCTCCTCTAACGATGAAACCATTATTCTCAATGAGATCAAGAATCTCTATCAACTGAGCGACGCTTAAATTTAACGGAGCGCAAAGCAGGCGAGGATTTTGAGCATAACTTTGAATATTAAGGGCCATTTGCACAATCATGCATTTAGGATTGAGAAGATACATAGACTCAAGCTCTAGCTGTTTCGATAGCCCTATTACTGGGGCGTTCAAAGAAGCCTTTAGGTCTTGAATCTTTTGGTACAAATAAGACTTTCTTTCTGGATCTTCTGAGTTGAGGTAATTTTTTAAAAGAAGAAGGTAGTCGCTCTCTTTATTGGAGAGACCTAGGACCTTCCCAAGCCTGAAGAGTGTCTCATCTTTTAGGTGGGAGGACTCATCGTTGAAGAATTTAGATAAATATGTGGATTGGATAGGAATTTTGGAAGCCAGAACTTTATTGGTAAGTGCAGAGTCTTCTTTACGTTTTTGAGCAATGAGCTCCTTAACGACATCTTTATAATGATCTGTTTGAAAAAGAATCTCATTCACTGTCGCTCTCCTCAAAATAAAAATTCTTAGAGTAGAGGTTTAGCAAAAAAAAGTTATGTTGGTGAGTAAAAACAATGAAACGTTGCGCTAATTATTCAGGTTGACTATTGCCTCCTGATTTTCGTAAACTCTAGGTTCCCATCAATGCGGCCGTAGCTCAGTGGGAGAGCGTCTGCTCGACACGCAGAGGGTCGCTGGTTCAATCCCAGCCGGCCGCACCAATTTCTTCTTCCTTTTTATTTGCTTGAATGATCCTTCGCAACCAGTCGAGGTCATAGAAAACAGGCAGATAGACTGGCCACATAAATATAAAATTTATATCCATAACGATCCAAGTACTTAAATGGAAAATAATGGCCACTAGTCCATAGAGTTTTCTACTTTTAATGAAGAGTAGGATTCCAAAGAATTCAAAGATAAAGGTCAGGACCCCAAGATATTTATAATACTGAGGATTAAGGATAAGGTGATCACTCATCTTGTTGGTAACCAAGAGCGTATGGAAGAATATATACTGACCGCTAAGAAACCAAGAGAAGTCAGTAACGATTAATTTAGATATCGCAGACTGAAAGAACATATTCACAATATAGATTTGAAAAAAGAAGAGAATAAAGTAGTCAAAATTCTTAATGGGCTGATTTAGATTTATATTCACTTTAAAGGGGAGGCTAAATTTTATGGCGGATACATTTGCAAAGCAGTGAAGTATTAAAAATACCGGTAGATATACACTATAGAGCCATATCGGCTCGGTCACGCTTGAGAGATGAAAATCAAAGCAGTAGAAATAAGGAAGAACGGTGATTAGAATCAGACGACGAAACCAGCGTTTATGAAAGCCAAAAAAGTTAAGGGTAAGTAGTCCTACAATTAGAATTTTCCAATATTCAATAAAAGGCTCATACCAGGCGGGTGATCCAAAGTAGTGGAATTCTAAAAGTGAATCAAATACGAGGGTATCAATATTCGTTAGTACTTCATAAATAATCAATAGGGAGAATATCATTCTAAAAATGGCCAATCGAAAAAGGACATTACGTTGATTGAGAATATAGGAGTTCAGTTGTTGAATAAGCTTTTTCATTTATTATCTTAGATCTAAAGTGTAGATGACGGGACCTACAATGTGTTCAAACCAATCTTTACGAATGGATTTAAATTGAGTCATATTGATTGAGTAAACATCGACAGATTGGACTTCATCTGAAAGTTTATTCCATTGGATTAACATTTTTAAAAAAAGAGCTCTTTTTTCGTAGAAGTAGCTACCTTTCTCATAGAAAGTTTTTCTTAAAAAGATAATCGATTTGTAATAATCACTTGGTAAGAGGTTTAGTGGGTTTTCGTTGCGCGTAGTTCCGTCTTTTAGGTGGAGCTTAAGAATTGGAAACTGATTTTCTTTACATAGAGTCTCTGAATACATGGAGAAAGAGGATAGTGGCCAATAGTTAAGTTGTAGGAAGCTTTGGGCTATATGCATGGAAAAAAATATTGATGCAGCAATGAGCATTTTGTTAATTGTCATCTTAAATTTTGCCCTTCCTTGGGTAAGGTAAAAAAGTTTAGATGTTGTCTCTATATAGCGAAAAGACCTTGGCGGTCTTTGTCGTTAGTATTAGAGTGTCTAAACCATGAAGAAAAGACTCCATTATACACTAAAAAAGCTACTCTTGAAGCAGCTCATTGATTTTTTTCCCTATTATTTAGGCGCTTTTCTATGTCTATATATGACCCATTGGATTCAATCCCATCTTCCTTTTTTGGCCAAAGAGTTAGCCGATATAGTGGAGACTGGTGTTGATCAAATTCAAACGTGGAAGTTCTTTGCTTTGGCCTTAGGGATTATTGTTTTTAGAACTTCTAGTCGTCTTTTATTTTTCTACCCCGCTCGCGTCCTACAAAAAGAATTGAGAGTGGAGCTTCTAGAAAAGTTAGAAGACGCTACACCTCTTCGTTATCGTAAGCATTCCGACGGACAACTTTTTCAAATACTACAAATGGATATGGAGCAGCTTCGAGCTTTGATTGGGTTTGCTCTTTTACAGGTGGGCAATATTATTGTTGCTCTTATTGTATTGATTCCTAAGATGATCGCGTTTAATCCCCAAATGATTAACACTCTCATTCCTATGGTAATTAGTTTTGTTATATTTACTGTTATCGTCAGCAAGAATAAGAATATGTTTAAAAAGGGACAAGACCTGCAAGGTGAAGTTCAAAATGTGATCATTGAAACTTACGCAGGTAAGAAGACAATAAAGAACTACCATTCTGAAGATGATTTCATTCAATGGTTTCGTACCTTTTCTTGGCGCGAACTCTCTACATTTTATAAGGCCGGTATAGGTGTTGGAATTTCTCTTCCTCTACTTCCTTTAGGGATTGGAATGAGTTTAATTTATGGTGGGCATATTGTTTTTCAACAAGGACTTGGAGCGAGTTCACTGATTGTTTTTAGTGGTTTCATTTTCCTTTTCTTAGAACCGATTATGTTCCTTTCATGGATTGGAGTTGTCTTTGCTCGATCTTATGGTTCATGGGAGAGGATTAAAAGTCTCGTTGCAGACTTGGCGCAAGAAACTGATGAAGAAAAACTCTATCTTAATTTAAATACTTCAGCTTCTTTACAGTCGGATGATTTATTAAAGATGAATGTAAAGTTTTGGGAGGAAGAATTAAAGTTATCTTTTCCCAAAGGGGCTTGGTCCGTATTAGTGGGGAAGACTGGACATGGGAAAACATTCTTACTTACTCAAATGGCCGATATTTTAAAGCTTCAAAAACGAGATATATCTTATGTCTCACAAGATCCTTATCTTTATAATGATACTGTGGAGAATAATATTTTCTTAGGTCAAGAGGTTACACAGCAGCGACGTGATGAGGCCTTTGATCTTCTCAAACTCTTTGGTCTTGATTATCTTGCAAGCAATAAAGAGTCTCTTTTGAAAATGGAAGTTGGAGAAAAGGGCAAGCGACTAAGTGGTGGGCAATCAAAGCGGCTTGCTATTGTTCGCTCTCTTATGGCCGATGTTGATATTTATATATGGGATGATCCTTTTTCTTCCGTTGATTTAATTTTAGAAAAACAAATTATTACAGAGCTACGACAGTGGGCACCTCTTGCACAAAAGACGGTTATTCTCTCCAGTCATAGACTCTCTACCGTTAGGGCCAGTGATTTCTGCTTCTACTTAGATCAGGATCAAGGCATTGTGGAAGAGGGATCGATTCGCGACTTATTACAACCAGACAAAGAGACATATGAGTACTTCAAACAACAAATGGTCTAAATTCTTTTTCTTCATTGGTGGTAATCCTCTGCTCATAGTTGTGGGGATATGCCTGATCGGAAGTTCGATATTAGGGGCTCTTACGCCGCAAAAAATTGCTGACCTTGCACAGAACTATAAAGATGAAACACTTTTCTATAAGTCTCTTTGGTCTTTAGCCTATCTATTTGCTGGGATCTACATTAATCGAGTTATCTATCAATTGGCCGTGAATAAGTACGTTCAGTTGTTGATGCAAAATGTTCGCAGCCTTTGTTATGATAAGTGGCTTCATGCTTATGATATGAAGAGCTCTTCTGAGAGTAAGTCTGATGATTATCCCCAGGGTGAAGTTATTGCCCGAATCATGAATGATACAGAATCTTTTCGTGAGCTTATGACTTCGGGCTCTTTTGGAATTTTCATTGATGTATTCTTTGTCATTTCCGGCTTAATTAGTTTCGTAACTTTAAATAAGGTGACAGGGATATCTTTGGCCCTTTTTGAAGTCTTGGCCTCTATACTTCTCATATGGGGTTCTCGCTACATGAGAGTTATCTTTATGGAAGTACGAAAAAGTCGGGCGGATATGTCTAGGCTACTTTCTAATATGGTCGGCGGGATAAAGGAATCTTTCTACACCCGTCATGAAAACTATGCTTCCAAAAGAGGGGAGATTGTTTTCAAAGACTTTCTCACCAAGCAGCTGACGGCCAATATCTGGGATGCAGGTTATTACTCTACGGCGGAATCTTTATATCCCATACTTTTGGCCTTTATCGTTTTTCTCTTTCCTTATTCTCAAATAACGGAAGCGGCCATTATATTTGCTATCGTTGACTTGATTCAAAGATCTATTGGACCTGTTAAAGACGTGGCGGCAAAGATTGCTAATATTCAACGTGCCTATACTGGTGTTACCCGTATTAATGAGTTTCTTACTCATCTTGATGACAGCCTAAGCTCGAAGTCACAAAACTTCAAAGGCGTCAGAGAGATTAAGAAAGTAGAAGTGGATATTAAGAAGTTTGAGTATCCTCGCAAGAGTGGCCAAGATGACGAAACGCCCTTTTGTCTAGAAGCGATTCATTTTGAAGCCTCGCCTGGAGAGTTAGTAGGAATCGTAGGAATCTCTGGATGTGGGAAATCAACTCTTCTCAATATTATGTCGGCCAATATTTTACCTCACGAAGGTGGAATTTATCTTAGTACCGCTGAAGGAGAGAAAATCTCTTTTCCTGGAAATCAGCTTGAAGATATTATTGAATATCGAGAACAAGTTGGAATTGTTAGCCAGGACAGCCATATCTTTTCAGACACTGTCTCTTTCAATATTTGTATGTCTCGTGAAGTTCCGAATAACTTTGAAGAGTTTTGGGATAGTGTAGTTGCTCAAATTCCATACGTTCAGCATTGGGGAATTAGACCCAATGACTTACTTGATCAAAAGTCATTATCCATGGGCCAAAAGCAGCTACTTGCGGCTATTCGCTCTTGTTATCTGAAAAAGCCTGTTGTGCTCTTTGATGAAATTAGTTCAGGCCTGGATAGCGATCTCGAATTAGCGCTCAGAAGGATGGTTCTTTTAATACAAGAGTCTTCTCTCACTTTTATTGTGGCGCATCGTTTGGAGACCATTCTTGAAGCTGATCAGATCATTGTTCTTGAAGAAGGCCGACTCGTTAACTCGGGCAAACATGCCAAGCTTCTCGAAGAATCAATTGTCTATAGACAATTTCTTGAAGAATTGTCGCAATCTACTGCATCCTAGGTTAAAATTTCAATCGCTTATATATTCTATAATTTTAGGAGATTGAATCATGAAAAAATCTGTTTTCACTTTCGGTATAGCTATGTTCTTAGGACTAGGTGCTTTCTTTGCCTGTACTAAAGAAGTTGATAGTAAACCCCAATTTATTTTTAAACCTGCACCTAATAACGAAGCCGCTGCAAAAGTTAATGGAAAGGTCATTACTTTTGATGAACTCCTAAGCGGAGTAGAAAGTGATGTTTATGAAGCTGAAATGAAGGTCTATGAGATCAAGTACAATCAATTACGTGCTCTTGTTCTTAAGAAGTTTATGGAAGGGGATTCAAACTATAAAGGGGATAACGATAAATTCCTCGATGAGTATATTGCTAAAGGATTGGTAGTATCTGATAAAGAAGTAAATGCCTTTGTTAAAGAAAGAAAGATTCCAAAGAATAATCTTAATGAACAATTAACGTCTAGAATTAAGCAATTTCTTCTTAAAGAAAAGAAACAACAGGCCATTGATACTTGGATTGCTAAGAAGACTCAAGATAGTCCTGTTGAAGTATACCTACAAAAGCCTACTCGTCCTGTAAAAGATATTGAAGTAGGGGATTCTCCTTTTATGGGTGGAGCTGATGCAAAAGTGACGATCGTTGAGTTCTCTGACTTTCAGTGTCCATTTTGTTCAAGAGGTGCTGAAATTATGACAGGACTTAAAAAGAAGTACGGTGATAAAATTAAAGTTGTCTTTAAGCATTATCCTCTTCCTTTTCACACGATGGCACCACTTGCTTCAGAAGCGGCCCTTTGTGCTGAAGATCAGAAAAAAGGTAACTTTTGGAAGATGCATGATCTTCTCTTTGCTGATCAACAAAATCTTGCTAAGCCTGCACTTATTGAAAAGGCCAAGAAAGTTGGTGTAAAAGAGGAAGACTTTAAAAAATGTTTAGATTCAAGAAAGTTCAAATCTGCAGTTGATCGCGATATGCAATTAGGTCAAAAAGGAGGGGTTAAATCTACTCCGACATTCTTTGTTAACGGAAAAATGGTTAACGGTGCTCAACCTATTGAAGTTTTCTCTGAAATTATTGATGAAGACCTAGCTAAGTAGTTGATTATTTGAAAATAAATTATTTATTCATAGGCCTGGGCAAATGCTCAGGCTTTTTTTTGTTCCATTTGATGGAAAGATTTACCGGCCTTGAGTTCAAGTATTTTCTCAGTGTACAATATTAGGGTGTAAAACCTAGGACGGGGAATATATTCACGGATGGATATTAACGACTACAACACTCGATTAAGCCAAGCAAGAAACCGTTATAACGAATCTTCTAACGAGCTTAAGGACAATTATAATAAGAGAGTAGAGGATCTAGAATCTTTACACGAAACTCGCGAGAACAATCAACGTAGAAATTATGTAAATCAAAAGCTGGATCTTGAAGCTGATGCTGAAACAAGATTAAAGCGCTATGATAAAGACTTAAAGAAGTCTCTTGAAGAGAGAACTTCTCGTTATATGAATGAAATCGGTGAGCAAAGAGAAGGTTTTGAAAAAGATCGTAAAGCTCAGATGTCTGATTACAATCAAAAACTTGAAAAAATTTCAAACTCTTTTAATACGGCTTCTACAGAAAAAGATAAACTTCACAATCTTTATAAGAATAATATCAACGAAAGATATGATGAAGGGCTCGAGGCGAGACAAAAGCACTTTAACGAAGCACTATCACAAAATCAAAAATCTAGTGAAAATAAAATTAACGAGTTTCGTGATCAACAAACTTCTGAAAAAAGAAGCATGATGAATAATTACGAAAACGAAAAGAAACAACTTGTACAAAATGCTAATATTGCAAGAAATAAAGCGAATTCATCTCATCAATTAGAGATGGAGAGGCTAAGAGAAAATACTCGTCAAAAAGAAGATACACTTAGAAATAACTTTGAAAGTGCCAATACGAATTTACGGCATAATAAAGATAGAGAAAATGAGCAGCAAAGGGATACCTTTGAGAAATTAACGGCTGATATCCAAGAACGTAATACTGCGGCAATGAAGAAGTTAAATCGTCAAAACAAAGCAGATAAGCGTGAGTTAGAAAAGAACTTCACTGACGATCGTATTGTCTTAGAGAGAAAGACAAATAAGCTCGTTAACGAACGTGCGACAAGTGGTATTGATAATAGAATGAGTATGCTTAAGAGAAAGCATGAAGGTCGTCTTGAACAATTAAATGATCAATTAGAAGAAAATAATTTTCAAAATTCACTTCTTAATAAAAAGATGGCCGAAGGTCAGTCTGATGAAATTAAAAAGATCGAAGTAAGACATAATAGTGAAATTGAAGACAAGAATAATGAAATTCGTGATCTAAGACAGAATGAATTGGCCAAGTTAAAAGAAAAGGTAGAGAGCTATCAAGAAACGATGGGCAAGCGCTATACGTCTTTAGAGATGGAAAAAGAGAAGAGTGATATCACTTCCAGACAAAAGCTCAAGAATACTCTAGATCGTCAACGAACTGAATTTGGAAGAACCATTAATCAAATTGATACCTCTAATAAAATGGCCATCTCTGATTTAAGAGAAGAAATGTCTCAAGAACAAAGTAAGTTAATCGAAAACACGAAAGAGCAGATGCATAATAAGTTAAGTGATATGAAAACTGATTATGAAACTATCATTCAAAAGAAAGAGAGTTCACAAGATCAGAAATTAGCTCAACAATTAAAAGAAAATGAACTCTTAACACAGAAGTATGAACAAAAGATTGATACGCTTAAGGCCAAGAGTGCCAAAGAGTTGGCCTCACTTAAAAAGCTGGAACAAGATCGAAGAGTAGAAGATCAAAAAGCGAATGAACGTACGCTTGCTACGCAAAGAAGAGAGTTTCAAAAAACGATGATGTCCGTAAAGCGTGATTATGATCGCAGACTTGATCGCTCTAAGGCCAATGCAGACGTACATGTTGCAAAACTTACTCAGAGATATGAAAACCTTATTCATACCGAGCGTTCTGAGCATTCTAAAGAATTACAAAGAAAAGATATGTTGATGAAGTCAGAGTTTAATCGTTTGGCCGATCAATCAAAAATAGAAAAAAACTCAATTATTAATCAATATGAATCAAAGCTCAATAAGCTTAGAGAAACCAATCGAGTTGCTCAGGCCATTCAAGGCACCCGCGAAAATAACGAAGCCTAATTCTTTCAATGCTTTCCCTTTTGTGACACTCTGATATCATAGTCTTTGAGGATTATTGATAAGGAACGAGCTATGCGCAGAGCAAAGATTGTGGCCACATTAGGCCCATCATCTAATACAGTTGAAATGATAAGTGAACTCATTAAAGCGGGACTTAATGTTGCCCGAGTTAATATGAGTCACGGTACTCATGAATCTCATCAACAACTTATAAATAATATACGTGAAGCTTCTAAGATCACCGGACGGGAAGTGGCTGTTTTAATCGATCTACAAGGACCTAAGATTCGAGTGGATAAATTAAAAGAGCCACTTAAGTTAGAAAATGATAGTGAGTGGGTCATTGGTAAAACTTCTGATATCGATAAATACCCTGAATATAAAGACTGCTATATTCCAACCATTTATGAAAACCTTGTGGAAGACTGTCATGATGGCGCACGAATTCTCTTTGATGATGGTCTTATGACAGCACAAGCAATTGAGAGAGATCGGGATGTATATAAAATTAAAGTAACTGTTGGGGGAACTCTTAAAAGCAATAAAGGAATTAATCTTCCCGACTGTGATGTTTCTGCTCCGGCCTTTACGGAAAAAGATCGTGAGGATCTTCACTTTGGACTCAAGGCCGGTTGTGATTTTATAGCATTGAGTTTTGTACGTAAGAAAGAAGATATTCTTGAAGTAAAATATCTACTTCATAAGTTAAAAAAGAATATTCCTATTATTTCTAAAATTGAAAAACCTCAAGCGGTAGATAATATTGAAGAAATTCTTGAGGCCACGGATATTATCATGGTGGCACGAGGGGATATGGGAGTTGAACTGGGGAATCACCTTGTTCCTGCCGTTCAAAAGCAAATCATTAGACTCTGTAATCAAAACTATAAGCCCGTCATCACGGCCACTCAAATGCTTGAGTCCATGACAGATAATCCAACCCCAACAAGAGCAGAAGCTTCTGATGTGGCCAATGCTGTATGGGATGGAACAGATGCTGTGATGTTGAGTGGTGAAACGGCTTCAGGTAAATACCCCCTGGAGACGATTAAGATGATGAGCTCCATCATTAAAGAAGCAGAAAGAACACCTAAAGAGCGACCCTTTCTTCGTGAAATGGACCTCTCTAATGTTAACGCTTCTGTGATGGTTGCAGCTTCCATGATTGCCGAAAAAGTAAATGCAAAGGCCATCTTTGCGGTTACACAATCAGGTCAATCTTGTTTAAAGGTATCTCTCTTTCGTCCTCGTACCTATGTTTATGGAATAACTAATCAAATCTCAACTGTTAGAAAATTGGCCCTCTATTGGGGAATTACACCTTTCTATCTTGATGATTACGATGAGGATAATTTCAATTTCCAACAAGATATTATTAAGAGAGTAAAGAATCGTTTTGATCTAACCAATGGAGATAAGCTCGTTATCACCAGAGGGGATGGTAAATTCTTTTCTAAGGGATCATCAAACTCTGTAAAAGTTGAGATCATCAAAGATGAGCCAAAAGTTCCAGGTGGGGGAGATGTTCTTCTTGAGTCAACAGATGCCAAAAAGAAAATCTTACTTGATACTTCCGTGTGCGCTTCTTGCCAAAACTGCATTCAGATTTGTCCTCATAAAATTTGGACCTTGGATGAAAAACACAATACGATTATCGATGATTCAAGAGTAAGCGAATGTACTCTGGACTATGAATGTATTCGTGTTTGTCCAACGGGTGCCATTGAGATCATGCCCACTGACTATTAAATGATTCTAGATAAGTTAAAAGACCAAACTTTTCTTGAAGAATTAGGAATCGTTGATTGGAGTTATACCAATCAACTCGAACCTGTAAGCTTTGAGCGCTATGATAAGTGGGTTAAGCGTGAAGATCATGGTGTTCTTCACTATCTCAGTGATCACAGAAGAGAGGCCCGTCGTTCTTTGAATTCCGTATTACCTGAATGTAAGAGTGCCCTTATTTTTCTCTTCACTTATCACCCTCAAAAGAGGGCACTTGAAGAAGTTTATAAGAACGATCAATGGAATGGATTAAAACTTGGAAGTTACGTCTTAGGCTTTAATGGCGTTGATTATCACTATGAAGTAAAGAGTCGACTCTCAAGTATTGGCGATGCTCTCAAAGAAAGCGTTGATGGGCTGGACTATGCTCATGCCCTGGATGTTCATCCTGTTTTAGAGCGAGACCTCGCCTTTAGAAGTGGACTTGGCTGGTTTGGAAAGAACTCCATGATGATCTCTAAAGAGTATGGCTCTTATACAATTTTAGGAACCTTACTTCTCAATAAAGAATTAAACCTTGAAAGAAGAAAAAGAGAAGTTGATCACTGTGGCCAGTGTCGCGCTTGTGTTGATGCTTGTCCTACAGACGCCATTGATATAGAGGCCCGTTCCATAAAGGCCAATCAATGCATTTCTACTTTTACTATTGAACTCTTTAAAGATGCCCCTGCACCAAAAGGAATGGAGCATTCAAATGGAGAATTCTTTGGTTGTGATATATGCCAAGAAGTTTGTCCGTGGAATAAAAGGCCGATACGCCTTGATCGCGTGAAGAGCGTAGCACCTGCGAAATTTCTTAAAGAAAATGAATTGGTCATTAATCATTTCTTACTTAAGCCCCTAGAAAAAATTCAAGAAGAATTAGAGGCCACTTCTAATAATAAGTTTGCAAAGACTTATAAATTTACCCCCTTGGGACGAACTGGTCGAAAGGGTTTGCTTAAAAATATTAAATTTTGGAAATCAGTTAAAAAATCCTAAATCTCTAAGATACTTTCTAATATGAGGGGCTGCATTCTCAGGCAAGTGATGGCCAAGCTTCTTTGGTTTTTCAACGATGACTCGATTTCCAAGAGATTCAAGCTGCTGCGCCAACCGCTCGGTCCCATCCTTGCCAACGACAACATCATCTTCACCGGTTAAGAGATAAATATCTTCTCCCATAAGATCGAGCTTTTCTTTTTCTTCTTTAATCCAAGGAAACATAATATCAGGCTTTAAGGCCGGGCTTACCAGTTGTCCTCTTACATTGAGGGTGGAGCGATAGAAGGGAGTATCAAAGACGTGAGTGACGCCTTCAGGAGGCAGACCAAAGCCCACAGCAACACATTGGCGAGTATCAAATTCTTGAATACGTTCAGTAGACAGTGACATAAGAGACAGCAGGGCTCCAAGTGAGTGCCCTCCGACAATAAGCTTTTGTGTCTGCGGGGCGAGCTCAAAGGGGACGCTCTGATCATCTAGGCATTTCTTCATGGCATCAAGAGCGCTGCCAAACATGAGGGGAGCATTGAGCTTAAAAGCTTCAAAACTTTCGACTTCACTAAAAGTACCCAAGTAATGACCGGGTAAGTCAAAAAGAATGCAAGGGATCCCATCTTCTGCTAATCGCAGTGGCCAATTGAGAATACTGGCCTTGTGGCTGGTGTAGCCATGAGTGAAAACACCAATGGTATTCACCATCTCATCCATTTTGGAGGGAACAAGAACCAAAGCATTTGTATTTATAACTGCTTCGCTATCTTGAGGATCATGATGAAAAGGAACTTGAGTTTTATATATATTGACTAGCATCAGATCAAGTTACCCGAATATTTTTACATTTTCTACAGATTTAAATTGACGAAAAACCTCTAAAACCTTAAATTAACTCTACTTCAAAAACCAAAAGAATCTATGCCCCGATAGCTCAGTTGGTAGAGCAAGGGACTGAAAATCCCTGTGTCCGTGGTTCGAATCCGCGTCGGGGCACCATTAAAAAGCCAGAGTTTAACCCACTCTGGCTTTTTTTGTTTTAGGTCTCATCTTTTCAACAATATTTCTCGTTTCATACCATGCTCAAAGTAAGTGTCACTTTCTTATCTCTTAATACTTTTTTTGTTCTCAGATCTAATGTGATATCAGATTAGCTTCATTTTACTTAAAACTAATGGAGAAAATATGTTTATATTTAATGGACTTAAGTCCGTTCTACTTATCTCATTCATATGTCTGATTAGCTTCTCTGAAGCAACATTTGCACAGCAGCTTGAATGGAAATCACTCTTTGTTAGTGGTGATCACTCTATTGATAATTTTGATGTGGGTCGCTTAGATCTTGCTGAAATGTTTGATGGCCTTGGGATGAGAGAAGAGAATCAAATTCATCTTACTTCAAGTCAGAAATTCATTGATCAAGCTGATGGTGTTGCTAGTGTGGGAAATATTCAACGTGTCTTTGAGAGCTTTAATCTTCAAGACAATGGGGCATGCTTCGTTCATATGACTTCACATGGTATTAAAAGTGTAGGATTTTACTTAAGTCGTAGTGAAGCTCTCAAACCAAGTAAGCTTGCCCAATTAGTTAATGACAATTGTGGTGATAAACCATCAGTCATTCTTATTTCTGCTTGTTACTCTGGTCAATTCATTAATCAAGAGCTTGCAGGGGATAATCGAATTATTTTAACTGCTGCGATTAAAGATCGTCCTTCTTTTGGTTGCTCTCCTGATTATAAATATACTTTTTGGGATAGCTGTCTTTTAGAAGAAGTTCCTCACTCTAGAACATGGAATGAAGCCTATAATAATGTGAAGTCTTGTATTACTAGAAAAGAAGATGAACTTGGGGCGAGGCCATCTCTTCCACAAGCATTCTTTGGTAAGAATATGAAAGACTTCGTAATCTACTAATTGAGAAATATAAGAACGTGATACTTTCTTTGCTGTCTTCTCGTTAAAAGTATCACATAGCTATTCTTATAGATAAAGATACGTGGAACTTTGTATCAAGAGGTTTTTTCGAATGAATGTAATTGATATTAAGACATGGTTAGATAAATGCAAAAGTGCATGTTTTGCTATTCACTTGCCAAATGGTTGGCTTGGTAGACCTTATGATAATCAACATAAACTTGAAGATTATAAAATTGTTGCTGATAAAATTACTATTGAATTTGATGGTGGAAGACAGCTTATAATATATGACTTTTTAAATATTAAATTTGAAGTTGATGATGGTAATAATCACCTTGTAAGATTTAATTGCTATTCTAAGGTTGAGCTCCTTTGGTTTCCTTACGATAAGTCTATCAATGATATTGAGACTCAAGTCTTCAAAGATGGTGAGTTAATTTTATATGGAAAATACTTCAAATAATTCAGAAGAGTTCCTAAACGTTGGAAGACTGATGGAGGAGTATTTTAATGAATTTCTCAATAGTAGAATTTTTGAATGACAGAATCAATTTCGGTTTTGATGCTTTTAAAGAAAAATATGATGGTAGAATTCCGTCAAGTGTAACGATTATTGATTCTATAAACGAATTGAAAACAGAAAATTCTCTTTTTTAAACAATAGACGAAAATTGGTATGGGGATACTAGAGATAAGCATGTCCATTATTTAATTATTAGTAATGGTAAGTATGAGGTATTTATTTCTGAGAGGAATGGTAGACATTGTTTAGAAATTTTTGAAGATCTTGAGCCAGCGATTTTTTTAAAATTAGATGCCTTATTTAATGAAATGAATTTTGCTCCAATCGACTCTATAATTAACCAATGACTAATAATGATATTCATCAATCTTGGCCTTACCTCTAAAGGAATTAAAAATGAGTAGTGAAAAATTAGGTTCTTGTTTATGTGGGAAAGTGAAGTTCGAACTTATAGGTGAGTTTCAAAGCTTTTATCTTTGTCACTGTCGCTATTGTCAAAAAGATACGGGTTCTGCACATGCGGCCAATCTATTTTCAACAAAGTTAAAATTGAACTGGATTTCAGGGAAGGATAGGGTTCAAACTTTTAATTTACCAAGCACGAGACATGTGAAGAGTTTTTGCTCAAATTGTGGCTCGGCACTACCTAGCATTCAAAATGAAGGTAAATTGATCGTTGTTCCTGCAGGAAGTTTAGATAGTCCTGTCGATGTAAAGCCAAATGCTCATTTGTTTATGGGCAATAGGGCGAAGTGGGAAGATAACTTAGAAATTGTAGAAAAATTTGAGGGTTTACCCAGTTAAGAGATCAATATGAAGAAAATAATTATCTTTGGAAATTCTGGTTCAGGAAAGTCGACGATAGCAAAAAAGTTGTGTCTTAAGTACGAGTTAGCTCATCTCGATCTAGATACCGTAGCATGGCAGCCGACAATACCTGCTGAGAGAAAGCCTCTTTCTGACAGTAAGAAGCATATATTAGAATTTATAGAAGCGAATCGGGGATGGGTGATTGAAGGGTGCTACTCTGACTTAATAGAGATCGCTTTAGCCGATTCAAGTGAAGTTATATTCATGAATCTATCTATTGAAATGTGTATTTCTAACGCAAGGAAGCGGCCTTGGGAGCCTCATAAATATGATTCTAAGGAAGCTCAGGACGCTAATTTAGAGATGTTGATTGAATGGATTACTCAATACACAAAGAGAGAAGATACTTTCTCGAAAAAGGCCCATGATAAAATTTATGACGAATACGAGGGAACAAAGACGTTGATTACAAGCAATGATGATGAGGGTATGAGCTCAATCTAGAGCTTAAGGCTTAAAAAGTAATGTGTGATAGAATTAATTATGGATTCCTATTTTTATAAAGAAATTAATATTGCAAAAAATCTCATTTCTACTCGAGATTATGATCGCGCTTTTCAATACCTCGAAAGAGCTCACGTTATTGGGCAAACTTCAGTAACAAGACATACGATAGCTCATCTATACATGTTGAAGATAGGCCTTCTTAGGCGTGACTTTAAAGAAGTGGTCGGGCAGCTTGTGAGAATACCGTTTGGTATTCTTGGTTCATGCATTGGTATTGTACCCACAGGAAACACGGGAGGAAGCAATGTTTCCATGTTTGCTAAAATGGACATTCCTAAAGATATTGATAAGTATTTCTCTGAAGGTGAGTGAGTTGGTGCCTTTTTAATAATAAAAGAGTTAGCTATTTGATTTAAATAAGGTCTTTGATCTGGACTTTATCAAGCTCTTTTAAGAATGCTTTTGTGGCCTTATTAAGAGTAAGCTTGAGTCTACATGAGGGACTTAGAACACATTTATTATTTTCTTCATCAAAACATTCAACTACAGAAAAGTCCTCTATTTGAATGATAAGATCTTTGAGCGTTTTATTTTTGTATTCATAATTAAACTCTATACCACCTTTTGGGCCAGGTGTTGACTTAACATAACCAAGCTCTGAGAGCTTGTTAACTGCAACACTTAGGTGATTTTTTGAGATCTTATGAAAGTCAGCAATGTCTCTAATCTTTACTTTTTTATCAGCTTTTTGAAGATAAATAAGTACCCGTAAACAAAAATCTGATTTAGCCGTAAGCTTCATAAATAAACCTCTTTATCTATTTTAAGTCGGTATTTCTAAAATGTATTGATATATTTAATAAATATTGATATATATAATTTATATCAATATTTATTAAACCAATTTGGAGATTTAAGAGATGAAAAGATACTGGCTTTTATTAATCTTTGTGCTGACAAGTACATTTACAATTTTAGGCTTTTACGGCTCTGAGATCTACAAAGAGGCACCTCCTTTGTACAACAGGCTACTCAATGAATCTGGGGAAGTGATTTACACGAGTGAAGACATACTAGATGGACAACAAGTATGGCAGTCAATTGGTGGACAGCAAATTGGTTCGGTGTGGGGACATGGTGCCTATCAAGCTCCTGATTGGACGGCCGACTGGCTACATAGAGAGCTTATTATATTTAGAGATTTGGTAGCTCAGGCTAAGTTTAATAATGAATATAAAAATTTAGAACATGAACAAGCTATTCTTATTGATGATTATGTCGTTAGGGAATATCGAAAAAATACACTTTTAAATAATGATGTGCACTTTTCGAATTTACGAGTTAAGGCATTCGAAAAAACTAAGTCATACTATTTAGATTTGTTTGGTGGCTCAAAAGAATTACAAGAAACGAGAAAGTCATATGCAATCCACGAAGATGTTCTTCCTGATATGGAAAAGCGTGAAAAAATGATGGCCTTTTTTCATTGGTCTTCTTGGGCGTCTAGTACAAATCGTCCTGGGCTTTCCCATACATATACAAATAACTGGCCCCATGAACCCATTATAAAAAACGTTCCAACAAGTGAAAATATTTTTTGGTCGATTATATCCTTTGTTCTATTAATTTTAGCTGTAGGTCTACTTGTTTGGTTTTATGCATTTCAAGGTCGTGAAGACGAAACACCAAAGAAATTACCAAGTACTGACCCCTTAAGAGATTTTAAGGTCACTCCATCGATGAAGAGCTTATGGAAATATTGGTCGGTAGTAATTTTACTTTTTGTTACTCAAATAGGTCTTGGTGGTTTACTTGCTCACTATACTGTTGAAGGACAAGCTTTTTATGGAATTCCAATCGCTAAATATTTACCTTATTCTTTAGCCAGAACTTGGCATATTCAAATTGCTTTGTTTTGGATCGCTACTTCATTTTTAGCATCAGGATTATTTCTCGCGCCAATTATAAATGGGGGCTCAGACCCTAAGTATCAACGTTTCGGAGTGAACTTTTTATTTGGAGCTTTACTCGTTGTCGTTTTTGGATCTTTAACAGGGGAGTTGCTAGCAATTCATCAGCTTATCGATATTGACTTATCTTTTTGGTTTGGTCATCAAGGATATGAATATGTTGATTTAGGACGGTTTTGGCAAATTTTACTACTCGTAGGACTTGGCGTTTGGCTTGTTTTGATGCTTCGATGTATTGTCCCTGCACTTAGAGTCGCAACAGACACCAAGCAGCTTTTACTCTTATTTGCAGCCTCAACAATTGCGATAGGACTTTTTTATGGAGGGGGACTGTTTTACGGGGCGCGAACTCATATGAGTATTATGGAGTTTTGGAGATGGTGGGTTGTCCATT
This sequence comes from Bacteriovoracaceae bacterium, assembly GCA_048266825.1. Lineage (GTDB taxonomy): Bacteria > Bdellovibrionota > Bacteriovoracia > Bacteriovoracales > Bacteriovoracaceae. Next base: position 28,612 of record JBLWYP010000010.1, read on the forward strand.
TGTGGGTAGAAGGTTTCTTTGAAGTTTTTGCAACAGTAGCGTTATCTTTCATATTTGTAACGCTTGGTTTAATTAATCCACGCTCTGGAACTAAAGCTTCGCTACTCGCTACGTCCATTTTCTTAGTCGGTGGAATTCCTGGAACCTTTCATCACTTGTATTTCAGTGGAACGCCGACTGCGATAAGTGCAATTGGAGCATGTTTTTCTGCACTTGAAGTTGTTCCTTTAGTATTAATTGGCTACGAAGCCTTTCACACTTTTAGTGTTCAAAAAATGACCTCATGGACTCAGAATTATAAATGGCCAATTACATTTTTTGTGGCGGTCGCTTTTTGGAATTTGATTGGAGCTGGAGTTTTTGGATTTTTAATCAATCCTCCGATTGCCCTGTTTTATTTACAAGGTTTGAACACTACTGCTGTTCATGCTCATGGGGCCACTTTTGGAGTTTATGGAATGCTTTCTTTAGGACTCATTCTTCTCATTATTCAAACGGTTTATAAAGATCGTTCGTGGAATAACAAAGCTATGAGAGTTTCTTTCTGGGGATTAAATATTGGCCTTGCTCTTATGATTATTTTAAGTCTCTTACCAATTGGTTTAATACAATTCGAAGCCTCTCTCTCTCAAGGCCTATGGGCCGCTAGAAGTGAAACTGTAATGCAATCAGATCTTATACAAAATTTAAGATGGCTGCGTGCAATAGGTGATACTGTTTTTGCCGTCGGAGGATTGAGTCTTGCAGTTGCTGTCTTAGATAGAATAGGTATATACAAATTGAAGTAAAGGTAGAATCTTATGTCGCACTATGAAAGTAATTCTTATGGAGTTGAAGACTCCTCCTATCTTGCAGCAGGTAAAAGTGAAGGATTAAGAAAACTATCTACTCATTTTTATGAACTAATGGATAGCATACCTGAAGCCAAAAAAATTCGTGATATGCATAAGAGGGATCTTTCTTATATGACAGAGAGGTTAACTATCTTCCTTAGTGCTTGGCTCGGAGGGCCTAAAGATTGGTTTACAGTCATGAAGTTACCTCCTTTGCCGCTTCTTCATCAGCAGTTTGTAATAAATGAAGAAGAGAAAGAGTTATGGCTTTTATGCATGGATAAGGCCATTGATCTCCAAAACTGGGATGATAGTTTCAAAGACTATTTAAAAGTGCAGTTTAGAAAGCCTGCTGAGATGATAAGAAGAACATCACGAAGTTAATTGGTTGCTTGCCTTGTATTCTTTGTCATAAATAATCTAACTCCAATAATTAAGCTAATTACGGCGGGAATTAAAAAACCTAAAAACTTTATTAGAGGAAAGAGGTAAGCCGCGACAAGGCTTCCAATTACAAAAGAGAGGATGATATCAAATCTTATTTTGTTGATTCTATGTTCTTCTTTGTTTCCTGATACGAAGTATTGAGCGAGACCGATACCTAGGTCTGTAGTAATGCCGGTTAAGTGAGTTGTTCGGATAATGGAGTTAGAATAATGAGTGAAAATAGCATTTTGAGAGCCGCAGGCAAAGGCAAGTAGAGAGAGTAGGAGAAAGTCAGGGAAACTTTGAAATGGTTCTCCAAATTCTCCAAAGAATTTTCCCAGTCCTAAAAATGTTATTAACAAAAATAAGAAACTTAGAGTACATAGGATATGAATATAAATAGGATCTTTTAAATTTTTCTTTCTTATCTCTGTAAAAATGGAACTAAAGAATGCTCCAGCGAGAAAAAAGAGAGGGACAAGGAGAAAATATAGAGATTTTAGAAAGTTTGCAGCGATGAGATTAGTACTAAAGTAAGCAGAGAAACCGGTCACATGAGAGACAAATAAATGAACACTAAGAAGGCCTGCAACATTTAGAAAACCCCCTTGGAAAGCAAGTAGGGCCCAGGTAAATCTATTTTTCGGGTTTAGTATGGTATCTTTCATCTATACCTCAGATTAAGTGAAAACCACAGTTTATTTATGGGAAAAGACGGCAAGAAATTGCTTGTATTGCTTATCATTTTTTTCCATTTCATTAATCGTGATGATGTTAACATTGAGCTCTGTATCTTTTGTCCATGATTGGATCTCTTCTTTTGAGAAGCCAAAGTGTTTAACTCCCATATTCTCAGGATCAGGATGAAAGCTACCATCTTCTTTTTCAAGATCAACAATCGCAATTCTTCCCTTATTTTTTAACAAAGAAGAGAGCTTCTTTAGCATGTCAGCAGGTTTTGAAAGATGATGAAATACCATAGAGCTAACAATAAGATCGAAGGTTTGATCTATTTCTTGATCTTCTAGATTTGTGACAAGGGCATTGATATGATCTAAGTGCTTGGCCTTTTCATTGAATGCTTTAATCATGCCTGATGAAGTATCAACTCCTAGAATGCTTTTTGCATGATCACTGAATCCAAGGCTAAAAAGACCCGTTCCACAACCAAAATCTAATATATCAAGTTTTTGATTATCAAGCTGAAGCACTTCTTGCGTCTTTTGACACAGCTGCTGCATTAATTTGATTTTTCCCTCGGAATCCCAAGAACTAGCAGCATGATTGAAATGAGACATTGATATTCCTTTGAAAAAGCTGGATGAATTCATTTTAAGATAAAAATACATTAAAACAATGATTTGTATCAAGTTTGAGTATTGGATTTGTTCTTAACGAGGAAGAAAAGATATGGCAGGATTTATTTATTGTAATTAAAGGAGAGTAAATATGAAGACACCTGAACAGACATTAAAAGAAATTAAAGAGCTTCCTGTCGATGAGTATGCCACTCCTTGCTCTGTTATTGCTCAAAAAAATGAAGCGGTTAGTGAGCTTCAGGCTAAAATGACTGAAAATGGCGTACGTCACCTTCCTGTGTTTGATGGTGAAAAATTAATTGGTATGATCACAGACCGCGATGTTCGAAATATTAAAGATGATTCATATTGTGCTCATGATCTCATGAGTGAAGATGTTTATGAAGTAACCTCGGGAACTCTATTAAGAGAAGTTGTCTTTGAGATGTCTTCTAAAAAAATAGGTTCCGCTCTAGTGAAAGAATCTCAAAGTGGGGAGTATAGTATATTTACTTCTGTTGATGGGCTCAATGCCTTAAATGAAATTCTGCAGTAGATACTTCAAGAAAATATGAGATAGATTTAAATTTGTAGATTTCTACAAACTTAATGTACAACTGCACGAATTTATATTTGTGGTGAGTAGTTATGATTATCCTAAATAACGATCCGTAAGGACAAACAATGGAGATAACTATGAGCAGTACAAAAAGAGTAACAGCAATTTTTGATAATAAAATTCAGGCCATGAAGGCCATTGATAGGCTAGAGACTGTTGGATACAGTGAGAAGAATATCTCAATGCTCGTTTCTGAAAATACTTGGAAGAGCAGTAAAAATATAGAAATTGAAAAAAATACTAAAGCACCGACTGGAGTGGCCACTGGAGCGACTGCAGGAGGACTTACTGGAGCAATTGTTGCAGGCTTAACGGCAACTGGTGCCATTGCCATCACTGGTGGAGCAGGCTTGTTAGCTGCTGGTCCCATTGTTTCTGCGCTTGCGGGGGCTGGAGCTGGAGGCGCTACTGGGGGAATCGTTGGGGGTCTTATCGGACTTGGTATTCCTGAAGTAGAGGCAAAGCTCGTGGATAGTGAGCTCGCTAATGGAAATGTTCTTTTAAATATTGAAACAGATAAAGATAAGGTTGATGATTTAAAAGAAAGTTTGGATGCACTTGAACCAAAAAATATTACTGTTAATTAATAATATTGAGCTGAGTCCTTAGTGGATTCAGCTCTATTTTTGTATCCTAGGGATAAAGGGATAAACCTTGTCTCTAGGATCCACATCCTACGCAGTCATAGTAACTATCAACAGGCTTTGTGCCATTTAGTTTCATTTGAATATTATGGATCTTATCTTTGATATCCATGTCACTCATAAGATTTCCTGTGAGTGAAGCTTCTAAGTTTTCCACTTCTTTAAGTAGTTCTTTTTTTTGTTCCTGTGTGAGGTTGCTCATGTGAATGTCTCCTTTTGTGTGTCTTATAATTATGACGAAAAGAAGCAGAAATATAAAGTTTTAAGAGTTTGATTTTAACAATTATTTCCTAACATTAGCTTTCAAATGTATAAGTCGTTAGTATTTGTATAATATCTCCTGATTAATGACTTTTCTTCATGATAAACAAACTTAGAATAAGGTATTAACTGCTACTGGTACAACATTCGTTGCACATGACTGATAGTTTTTATTGTAGGCAACATACTTCTTTCCTTTACTAAACCATCTTACTTCTAGGGGAGTATCATCCCAATGGCTTACGATGAAGACCACATCTCCATACATATGGGATTGAGGTGTGTTGAGATGATCAAAACTCGTCACATAGACATGAGTATTTGCACTTGAGCTGCGAATGATCCCTGACAAGTCTTCTACGAAGTTGTCTTGCTCATTTTCTAGCCAAGCCTTGGCCTTTTCGAATTGAGAGGAAAAGTTACGAGTCGTCACTATAAAGCCATTACTTTTGAGGTCTTGGTTTGAGTCACACTCAACAGCAGATAGTTGAGAAGATACTAAAAGCATAAATAAAAGAGTTAATTTTTTCATGTGGATTCCTTTTATATGAGTTCGTAGGTCATTATTTTGTATAAATGACGACTAGGCCATTTCCGTAGTCATCTGTGTTATCTAAGTTTGCAAGCCCTGTATTAACGATAATATCGCCATGGTTATTCATATCAATACTTCCACCAAAAGGTATATGCGGTCCATAGGCGATAAGAGCTTCACCCCAAGGAGTTTTAATTGTATCAAACTGAGTAAGTACTTTCTTAACTTCTTTCTTTGTTGCTACATAAAGAGCGTGTCTACCTTTTAGGTCTATTCCTCTGAAGGCGACCCAGTTTTTATCGTTAATTACGATTGAAAAAAAACTAAATTCTTTTAAATCAACTCCTGCGCTTGCAAGAATGGTTTCTTCACCACTAGATTCTAAAAGTACAAGCTTTTCACCTTCTTGATCCTTTCCAATAAAGGCAATGGCTTCTGAATTACTAAGAGCAACAGAGTTACGGAGATCTAGCCACTTTGAAGCTGGATCACTGTCTTTATCTTGAATGAGAACTTTTTTATTGGTGCCATCAGATAATATAATTTGATCGGGTCGTTGGTTTTCAAGCTCTCCTCGTTTTCCTAGTCTCGCTTTATAAGCGGCTTGTCCGTGAATATTAAAGCTTGGTGAGAATAAAAAAGAGTAGGGAGTTTTGGCCCTTTGATTTTGGGCCTCGATAAGTTCTACCCCATAGTCGACGTGGTAATTGAAGTAGCCAAGATCACCCTTAAAGTTTTTCGCAGTAAAGAAGAGTTCGTCATTTTCAGATAACTTAAGCTGATCAAAAGAAGTATAAGCATAGAGTTCTTCGTCATCCATATGATTAGTTAACTTATATCCTCCTTTGTCTTCTCCTTTTGCTGTGTAGACACCTTTTATTCCATCAAGAGTTTGGTGAGCATAAGTTAGATCTCCATTATTATTTATTTGAACATCACTATATGATTCTTTGGAACCTGTAGTGACTAATACTCCTTCTTGATACTTAGACTTTACCCAAATTGCTGTGTCATATGTTCCATTGAACATGGTTAGAGTGATGGCCATTTCACGATCATCGTTTATAGATGGAGCTCTATCCGTAAAGAAAGTTCTCGCCGGCATATTGTAGCCGTCTCGTGCTGAAGAATTAAAGATAAGAGTGGGCTCATTGTACTCTTGAGCATTTACGGCCGTTGTTAGCGTAAGGGTAAGTAATAGAGCAGCGCTCCTCAAAATATTCATAACTTCTCCTAATTCAAATGGTGGGCAATGATAGAAGGGTTCGGATGAATGGTCAAATTAAAGTTAGGTGTATCAAACTAGTCTTCATTGCTTGATGTAGCGAGTCGAATGTAAGGGTTATAAAGATAACTTTGAGATTATATCGCTTAACTAATAATCTTCTATAAGATTTACAAATTCAGGATGAGTAATAAAGGGGTTGGAGTTACCTTGAAGGGATAGAATGATTTCATTTCTTTCAAGTTCTCTACTATCTACTGGATCAAGTTTATGCCACTGTCGAAGGACAACTTCTTCATCTTTATCTATGGGCAGATCGTAGCGAATAGAAAAGTAGAAAAGGGCCCTTGCTACATTTCCTTTGTGTAGGTCTTGAGGCTCAAAGCAATCTTGAGCGTACTGATCGAATCCATGAATGCTTCCTTCTCTTTGCCAGTAATCATATTCAGCATTACAAAAGGGAAGGTTTGCTCTCTTACTATTGGATTCTTTACTGGTGACAAAGAGGTGGTGCATATCACTATTAGCAGGAAGTTCTTTGGCGCCTTTTGACTGCGGCCATGTATGTTCTATGTTGAGTTTGAAATTGTCATTGTTCTTATTAAGATCAAGTTCGGAGGGGTCTTTGTAGTAAGTATCTTTGCATTGACTAGGCGTATAGACGCTACAAACAATTCCATCTACATTTTCAACTGTTGAGAACATAACAAGCTTAACGACTTTATACTCTAAGGCCACATGACCTTTTTTCATCATCTCTTCAAGATCTTGGCGCTCAAGAGCATGCGTGGCCACAAGAGTAGATAGAAAGATCAAAGTCGTAGAGATTAATTTTTTCATAGGGAATCAATATAATATAGGGGGAGAAAAGTCTAAGTTCTTGTAGGGATTACTCTCTTGATTCTTTTAGGTTAGAGCTAAGCTACTAATATTTAATAAAGAGAATGGCCTTGATCCAAAAGGACGAGGTATAAGCGCATATCAAATTCAATTTGATGATAGTCCGGCAGCATGTGCATGCATAGCTTATAAAAAGACTTGTTATGATCTTTTTCTTTAAAGTGGGCGAGTTCATGAACGACAAGCATTTCGAGCATTTCTTTTGGGCCTTCTCTTAGTAACTGCGAAATTCTGATCTCATGCTTTTTCTTGAGCTTTCCACCATGATTACGACTAATGAAAGAATGAGTGCCTAGGGCATCTTTAATTAAGTCTTGCTTCTTTTCATAGATGACTTTACTCAGTTGAGGAGTGTTTCTCATATACTGTGATTTGATTTCATTCGTATATTGATAGAGTTGTTTGTCTGAATTGATCAGGTGAGCATTGGGATATTTATTAAAGAGATAACTCTTTAGATTACCGCTATTGATCAAATCAGTAACTTGACTTTGTAAAGACTGAGGATAGCCTTGGAAATATTTTTGAATAGTTCGAGGATCCCCAGTCGAAGTCATTATTTTTGTTACCTTATTCTATGCCACCAAAACACATGTATTTAATTTCAAGATAATCTTCAATACCATACTTTGAACCTTCTCGGCCTTGGCCTGAGGCTTTAATTCCGCCAAAAGGAGCAACTTCTGTCGAGATGAGTCCTGTGTTGATTCCGACCATTCCGTATTCTAAAGCTTCACTAACACGCCAGCAACGATTAATATTTTGGGAATAGAAGTAAGAAGCAAGTCCGTAAATGGTATCATTGGCCATGGTGATGGCCTCTTCATCAGTTTTAAATTTAAAAAGAGGAGCAACAGGTCCAAAAATTTCTTCTGAAGAGAAATCCATCTCACTGGTGGCATCAGCAATTACTGTCGGTGCATAGAAGTTATCATGATCAACTTTTCCACCCGTTAATACCTTGGCCCCTTTGGAAGTGGCATCTTTCACAAATGCGTCGACTTTCTCAACTGCATTAGCATTGATGAGAGGTCCAATTTGATTTTCAGGATTTGTACCTTCTCCGATCTTTAATTCTTTTACGGCACTTACTAACTTTTCACTGAATTCGTTATAAACTGATTCATGAACAAGAAAGCGATTAACACAAACACAGGTTTGACCAGAGTTTCTATATTTAGCGGCGATAGCCCCCTTTACAGCTTCATCTATATCAGCATCATCGAAAACAATAAAGGGAGCATTTCCTCCAAGCTCTAGACTTAGCTTTTTCAAGGTGTCCGCACTTTGAGTCATTAGGATTTTTCCCACACGAGTAGAGCCCGTAAAAGAAATCTTTTTGACAACGTTACTTTCGCATAGGGCTTTTCCCATTCCTGAAGAGTCAGTTCCTACTGCAATATTGATGACACCTTTTGGGAAACCCGCTTCTTTTGCAAGTTCACCTAAGAGTAGACCACTTAAAGGAGTTTCTTCAGTTGGTCTAACCACAACACTACAACCCGCAGCGAGGGCCGGGGCGATCTTTCGAGTGATCATGGCCAAGGGAAAGTTCCATGGAGTAATAGCGCCAACAACCCCAATAGGCTGTTTAATGACGGCAATTCTTTTGTCGCTAGCATGACCTGGAATTATATCTCCGTAAACACGCTTGGCTTCTTCGGCGAACCACTTAATAAAAGAAGCTGCATAGTTAACTTCACCAGCACTTTCATTTATGGGCTTGCCACTTTCAAGAGTCATGATTTGAGAGATCGCATCTTTGTTCTCTAGTATAAGATCATGCCATTTTTCTAATATGCTTGAACGCTCTTTCGCGGTTTTCTTTTTCCAAGGAGTAAGAGCTTCATGAGCAGAGTCAATGGCCTTCTTTACTGATTCAACTCCACCATCATTAAGAGTCGCTATCACTTCACCAGTGGCAGGGTTTAAAACATCAAAAGTTTTGTTTCCATAAGAAGTGTATTCGCCATTAATATATGACTTCGTGTAGATTAGATTTGAATAACTCATAAATAGTCCTTAGTTGAATTGTACGATTTGTCTGATGGCCTCACCTTTAGCAAGTCTTTCAAAGCCTTCATTGATCTCCTCAAGTTTTAACTTGTGAGTGATTAATTTTTCTACAGGAAGATTACCCTTTTTATATAACTCAATATAATTGGGAATATCTCGAGTGGGAACGCAACTTCCAAGGTAGCAACCTTTCAATGTTTTTTCACCTCCAACAAGCGCAAGAGGATTTAAATTGAGTCGTGCATCGGGATGGGGGAGTGCTCCGGTTACGGTTACGCCTCCTCTTTTTGTTGCATTGAAAGCAAACTCAAGGGCGGGCATGGCCCCTGCGAATTCTACAGATATATCTACTCCTCCTCCTGTGAGGTCTTGTAACTCTTGAAGAGCATTAGGTTGGGAAGAGTCGATAACGTAGTCTGCTCCAAAGTCGAGAGCTACTTTTCTTTTACTGGGATTAATATCAGCGGCAATAATTTTTGAGGCTCCTGCAGCCTTTGCCCCGAGTATGGCAGAAAGCCCAACTCCACCTAGGCCAACTACGAGGATAGTATCACCAAGCCTCATACTTGAAGTATTAATGACGGCTCCGACGCCTGTTAAAATAGCGCATCCAAAAAGAGCTGCAATATCAGAAGAGACTTCTTTATCAATTTTTACGAGAGAATCAATGGAAGCAACACTATACTCAGCAAATCCTGAAACACCTAGATGATGGGAATATTTTTGACCATCTTTAAAGATTTTTTTCTCACCACTTAAAAGAGTTCCTTCTCCATTGGCCTTCGCTCCTGGTTCACAGAGAGCGGTTTTTCCTGTCTGGCAAAAACCACAATGTCCACATGAAGGTAGAAAAGCAAAAACGACATGATCGCCAACTTTTAAATGTGTCACATCTGGCCCAATTTCAACAATCTCGCCAGCAGCTTCATGACCTAAAGTCATAGGTAAAGGGCGAGGACGATTTCCATCGATAACAGATAGGTCTGAATGACAGAGGCCAGCGGCCTTAATCTTTACTACAACTTCTCTAGAGCCGGGAGAACCAATTTCAACTTCTTCAATTTTTAAAGGATTAGTTTTGCCATAAGGTCTTTCAATATTCATTTGATGTAGGACAGCTGCTTTTGATTTCATGGATTCTCCAAGGCGTATATAGAGTTAGCATTGTTCTTAAAATAATGATTCAAATGATTGTGAATTACAAGACGCAAACCCCTAAACAAGAGTGGTGTATAAGGCCCTTATTACCACAATTTATTTGACTCCTGCTGAGCTTTTTGATTCCTTATAAAGGAATGAATATTTTTATAATTAACTTTATTAGATAAAGGGGATTCAATGTTTACTTTTAAAAGACTATGTTTACTTAGTATTTTTCTTTTATGTACAAATACTTTTGGTGCCGCTTCTTTGGAAAGTGTTCTTAAAGGAACACCGAAGAATTGGAATAAATGGGGGAAAGACGACAATACCGGCGCACTTCATTATTTAGATAAAGCACAAACTTTAAGAGGAATTAAAGCTGTTCAAAGTGGAGAGCGTTTTACACTACAGATTCCGATGGTTCATGGAATTGGTCCTGTATTTCCGGGAAGAATTCCAGTGATGCACTATATGACTCAAGATGAGAGTACTTTCTATTTTGAAAAAAAGAAACCACTTGATGGTGGAGTTAAATATTCTGATGATGTTGTATTTATGTATCTTCAAGGAACAACGCATACTGATGCTCTTGGACATGCCTGGTATGGCGATTATGTATATGGTGGAAAGCCTGCGAAGACAACTGTTGATGGCCATAGCGCTGTTGATGTTGCCGCTATTGGTGAAGTTGGAATTACGGGGAGAGCAGTACTTGTTGATGTCGGTCACTTCTTAGGAGATAAGAACGGAAGACTAGCTCCTAATTCTTGTATTACTTTAAAAGATATTAATAAGGTTTTAAAGAAACAAAAAACTTCTGTTGAAAAAAGAGATATCTTAATTATTAGAACGGGATCAATGGGTCGCTTCTATGATGAAAAAGATAAGAAAAACTGGAATGCCACAACAGAGCCAGGTCTGTGTTACAGTAAAGAACTTGTAAAGTGGATCCGAGATATGGAAATTCCAATGATTGGTTCTGATAACCTCGCCATCGAGAAGGCCTTCCATAAAGTAAATGATGATGTGATGGGAATTCCTCTACATGGTGCCTTGATTAGAGATCTTGGAGTTGTATTGACTGAACTCTTATGGCTAGAAGATATTTCAAAGTCTAGTGTCAAAGATGGTCAATATACTTTCTTCTATGCTGCTGCACCGTTGAAAATGAAGGGTGGTTCTGGTTCGCCAACAAATCCAATCGCTATTAAGTAATTATATTAAGAAGGGAAGCCTGTGCAAAAATGGAAGAGTAGAGTAGATGGAGAAGAATCACCCTATATTGGACTTGGACCTTTTAAGTTAAGGCTTCCTTTTATACATTACCGTTTTGAAGTTCCTGACTTTCTTCAGGGACTACTTATGTGTGCCGTCGATTTGGCGGCCATTCCTATTATCACTGAATTACTAGGCATGCCTTTTGAAGCCGCAATAGCGATTGTGATGCTCAATGGTCTGTTCTATCTTACCCATCACCTTCTTGGGGATCCTGTTGTTCCTGGATGGATTACTCCTGCTATTCCTTTAATTATGGTTTACTGTAATTCATTTCCACAAGGCGTGGACCGAGTTCATGCCCTCATTGCTTTTCAAATGACTCTTGGTGTTTTTTCAATTTTCTTGGGATCTACTAAGCTGGCGACAAAAGTTGTGAATCTCATTCCCAGTGCTATAAAAGCTGGAGTGATTTTAGGTGCGGGAATTGCTGCTGTTGTTTCTGTTTTTAAAGAAGGTGGAAGGTTTGATCAATTTCCTTATACAATCAGTATTGCAGTAGGGATTGCATTCTATCTCATTTTTTCTAAGCACTTTAATTCAATCAAGAATAAATCTCCGGCACTTGCTAACTTTGCAAAGCTTGGTGTCTTTCCAATCATTATTATTGCCGTCATTGCTGCTCCTATTTTTAATGAAGCGAGTTGGCCAACCATTGAGTGGGGTTTTACAAAACCCAACTTTAGTTTACTTTGGAGTGAGTATACTGTTTTCGGAGTGGGGCTCCCTCCTTTTTCTATGTATCTCTCCGCTATACCTACTGTACTTGCCGCTTACATTGTCCTCTTTGGGGATGTTCTCCAAGGACAATCAATTTTAAAAGAAGCAGATGAGTTTAGAAGAGATGAATCTATAGATTATAGTCCTAGTCGTGCCCATCTCATATTTGGAGGAAGAAACTTTATTATGAGTATTCTTGGTCCTGATATTACGATGTGTGGACCACTATGGGCCGCTATGCATGTGGTTATTATTGAAAGGTTTAAGCAAGGAAAAAAAGCGATGAATTCCATTTACGGTGGCTCTGGCTCTTTTCGTTGGGGAACAAATATGGGTCTTCTGCTTCTTCCTATCGTAAGTTTTGTTAAGCCTATATTGGGTGTTGCTCTTGCGCTCACTCTTCTTATTCAAGGCTTTGTAAGTGTTAAAGTAGGTATTCTTGAAGCTCGTAGCCAGAAAGACTTAGGGATCGCGGGAATCATTGCTGCGGTACTTGTCGTTAAAGGTGCAACATGGGCCTTTCTTATTGGTATTGTCATCACCTTTCTCATCTATGGAAAAGACTTTTTTAAAGGTGAACCAGGTGACTTCAACATGAAGTAGAGTAGAGTCCTTCTTTTAAGATAAGAAGAAGGACTCTCAAAAATTAGTTTTGCTCATCGCTTGAAGAGCTCTCTTCTTTGTTATCTCCATGTCCCTCACATTCACATTGTGTTTCAGGTTTTCCACAGTCATTACACATATGAACCTTTCTTCTGCGACTTTTTTTCTTATGCTCGGACTTTTTTGACTGAGTCTCAGATTTCTTTTCTAGAATACTATCGAGACTACCTTCTGCAAAAGACTGGACAGGCATGAAAGCAATTCCAAGGATGAATACGTTTAAAATAGTTTTTTTCATAATACCTCTTCGGTTATAGGGTTAGGGTTAAATTTTAATATCCACTTTTCTAAACTAGAATAGAATACAGGTAAAATAATTAAGGTGAGAAGAGTTGAAGAAATCATTCCACCTATAATGACGGTGGCCAATGGCCTTTGTATTTCTGCTCCAAGACCGGAGGCCATCGCCATAGGAAAGAATCCAAGTATATCAGTTAGGGCCGTCATCATGACGGGACGTAAGCGTAAGAGGGAGCCTTTTTTAATTGCATCTATTCCTTGTTCACCCTTGTCTCTTAGGTTGTTAAAGTTATTAACGAGCACAACACCATTTAAAACAGCAATTCCAGATAAGGCTATAAAACCAACTCCAGCGGATATGCTAAAAGGGATATCTTTTATCATAAGCGCCAATACACCACCTACTAGTGCAAATGGAACACAGAGGAAAATGATCATTGTTTCAAATACATTTCTAAAGGCGGCATAAATCATAATAAGAACAAAGATCAATGCCAGAGGGCCAAGAACAAATAGTCTACTCTTGGCCTCATTTAAGTTTTTAAAATTCCCCCCCCATTGCATGTAATAACCTGGGGGAAGCTTTATCTGTTGTTCAACGGCTTTTTGAGCTTCCTTTATAAAGCTCTCAGTATCTCGTCCTCTAGGATTAATCAGAACAGCTATTCTTCTCTTTGTTTCTTCTCTGCTTATAGAGCTATAGTTTTCCTTAAAATGTATGCTTGCTACTTCACTAAGAGGGATTGTTGAGCCAGAAGTAAGTCCTACCGGTAGGCGCTTAATCACTTCAATATCATTTCTTCTTTTTTCATCTATTCTGACAATGATGGGGAAGCGTTGCATTCCATCGTAGAATATTCCAACCTGATCCCCACCTATAGCGATACCTACAGTGTCGAGAACTTCTGCAGCAGATATACCAAGACTTTTGAGAACTTTGTATTTTGGTTTTATTTCTAAAACACTCATTTTTCCCTTGGCCTCTAATTCTACATCTCCTGCGCCTTTAATTTTTTGAATCACAGCGACGACCTTTGTGGCTTCTTCTGTTAAGACGTCTTGATTTTCTCCAAAGATTTTTAAAGAGACATCAGAGCGAGTTCCTTCCATCAATTCATTAAAGCGTAATTGAATCGGCTGACTGATGAGTATTCGCTGGCCAGGAGTCGTGGCCTCTAATTGTTGAACAATTTCGTTAACCACTTCTTCTTTTGTTCTTATTCTTCCTTCTACCTTTGGTCTTTCTTCTTTAGGTTTTAATAGTATGTAGCTGTCAGATATATTAGGGCCCATGGGGTCCATCGATATTTCAGCAGTCCCTATACGACTAAATATATGAGCGACTTCAGGTATCTTCTTAATGATATTTTGTGATTTCTCTTCTAGAGCAACAGAATGACTAATTCCTACTGAAACAGGTCGTATCATCTGAACGGCAATAGAACCTTCGTTAAGGGTGGGGAGAAATTCTCCTCCAAGTCGCGTGAAGAGATAGCCTCCAAGAAAGATCGTACTAATGGCCAGAGCAATTATTATCCTTCTTGATTTCAAGGAGAAAGTTAAAATAGGTGAGTAGAGCTTTTCAAGCATTCTCATGAGTAGAGGTTCTTTATCTTTAATATTACCCCTAAGTAGTAGAGTGGCCAAGGCAGGGACAAGGGTGAAAGAAAGAATTAATGCACAAATAAGAGCAAAGATAAAAGTAGTGGCCATCGGAATAAACATCTTTCCTTCGATACCAATAAAAGCAAATACAGGAAGGAATACGACAACAATAATGAGCTCTCCGAAGCCTGCGGATTTTCTAATTTCCATTGTTGCTTCATGAACGGTATTTTTTATTTCCCTCAAGGAAAGATTTCGACCAACTTCTTTTGTTTTAAACTGAATATGCCGGACACAATTATCTAAGACAATCACTGCGCCATCCACAATGATTCCAAAGTCAAGAGCACCAAGGCTTACCAGATTTCCGGAGATACCATATTTTCTCATGAGTATAAAAGTCATAAGTAAGGAGATGGGAATGACTATGGCCGTAATGAGAGCTGCTCTAAAGTTACCAACCAAGAGAAAGAGAATGATGATGACTAATGCGGCACCAGTAATAAGATTATGTTTGACGGTGTTAAGTGTTTCATTAACTAAGTCTGAGCGATTATAAAGGGTTTCGATATGAAATCCTTTAGGTAATCCTTTTTTGATTTCTTCTACTTGTGCGGCAACTCTTAAGCTGACTTCTCTAGAGTTTTCCCCTTGAAGCATAAGAACTGTCCCGATGACGGCCTCACGTCCATTGTGAAGGGCCGCTCCTGTTCGTAGTTCCTTTCCAAGTTTAACTTCGGCGATATCTGATATAGATATGATCTGTAGATTTTGTAAAGTTTTGATAGGAACATCTTTAATATCTTCCATTACCTCAAAGAGTCCACTGGCCTGAACAATAAATTGATCCGCCGTTTGTTCAATATAGCCACCACCTGCATTTTGATTAACTCTCTCTATCGCTTTTTCAATATCATCAAAATGAAGGCCATATTTTGCCATTAAGATAGGATTAGGCTCTATATGATATTGTCTCTCATATCCTCCAATAGTATTAACTTCAGCAATTCCTTTTATCGTAAGTAGTCTTGGTTTAACGTGCCAGTCTTGAATCGCACGTATTTCGGTGAGTTGTTTTAAACGCTCTTTACCTTGGGCTACTTCTGTGGCCTCTATGACATAGTGAAAAATTTCTCCAAGTCCAGTACTTACTGGCCCAAGAGTAGGTTCGACAAATTTAGGCAACTGACTCGATATGGACTGAAGCCTTTCAGATACAAGCTGGCGGGCTTTGTAAATATCCATATCTTCTTCAAATACAATAGTTACTTGAGACAATCCGTAACGAGTGATGGATCTGACTTGGGTGACTCCTGGCACTCCGTTTAGAGCTGTTTCAAGTGGATAAGTTACTGTCCTTTCTATTTCGTCAGGACCACGTCCATCAACTTGAGTATTGACTTGAACTTGAATATTCGTGATATCGGGAACGGCATCAATGGGGAGGTGCTTGAAGCTCTCCCATCCGGCAAAAGCCAGTATTCCCGTTAGCAGTATTACTATCCATCTATTATCAATAGAAAATCGAACAACTTTAGAGATCATGATCTGATTCCTTTTAAATTAATGTGAACAAGAGTCAACAGTATCTGAATTAAGATCAGAGTCAGTCATTCTAAGAAAGGGGGCACCTGTTATTGCAATTTGATCTTGATCTTGAAGGTCAATGGATTGAATGATTACTGTATCTTCATTCTTTTCAACAACTTTAACCAGTACCATTGTGATCCATCCATCCCATTTTCTGTATACCCCAACAGAATGTTTAATATGTACTAAAGAAGACTTTGGAACCGTCCATTGTTTTTCTCCATTTAATCGTTTAAATGTAATACCCAAATTCTTTATGGCCTTCTCGGATAACTTAAAACCATCTTCCGTTGAAAAAGCAACAACGGCGCCACCTTCTTTTAATTCAACATTAGGGGATGTTTGCTCTGTCGCTGTTTGAGCGAATATATTCATAGAAAAAAGAAAGATGAGAGTAATTAAAATTTTCATATTTGTTCCTTAAAAAGAGATCCATTATATTTATAAATATTCCAAAGAGCACTAAGAGCTGTCATTTCTCTATTATGTCTTGTTTCGAGATAGGTTATTTTTTGTTTGAGAGATTCAAGAAATACAGAACTAGAGATGACTCCTCGAAGATAGAGCTTTTCAATGCGTTTATACTTTTTGTCGATTTTAGAAAACTTCATAGTTTTATTTAAGATATCAGTTGTACTCTTATATATTTTGAATTGTTCAACTCGTTCATGAGATTCTTCGGCTCTTGTTAAGTTAATATTTTTTTGGGCTCGAATTAATTCACTTCTTGCATAGGCCTTGGCACCATTATTGGTTTGAAGTATGGGGAGCGGGAGCTGGATATTAAATCCGATCATCTTATTATCATTGTACGTTTCTTTATCTATACTAAATGAGGGGCCAATCCTCAGGTTTGGCCAGCTCTGAGATTTTTCAATTTCAAGATTCTTTTGAGCAAGTTCAGCAAACGAAGAGAGTTGATTTAGTTTTGGTGATAAATCAATTTGCTCCTTTAATGAGATTTTTTTCCATTTCTTGGGAATAGAGGGGAGATATTCTTTAATCTCCTCTAATGAATGTCCTGTTGCGACATGAAAATAATGTTCAACCTTTCTTTCTTCTTCAAAAATTTCAGATTTTTTTATTTTAATTTCTTCAAGTGCAATTTCAAAAATGGTAAGGGATGACTCTTGCTCTGGAGATAAAACGGGTTTTTTTCTAAGTTGCTTTGTCACTTTTGAAAAAGCACTAAGCGTTTCACTTAGTACTCTTTGTTCTTTAAATATTTGTCTAAGTCTATATAGATTCTTGATCGTTTGAATCTTTACTTGTGCTTGAGTGAGTTCTTTAAATCTTATGGCCTTATCTTTTTGAGCAATAGCAAGTTGACGACGACTGTTACGTTTATCGCCAAGCTCTACAACAAAGCTAAGATTTGTTTCCAGTTCAGAAGTATTGTTACTCCCTTTTACATAACGAGAAGAGAAGATTGGATTAGGTCTTTGGCCAGCCTGTTCTTCAAGGTTCTTCAGGGAGTCTATTTCTTGAAGATCTCTTTTAACTTGAGGATGCATGTCTAGTGCACAATTAATGATGTCCTCTGCTGAGTTAGGGAGAGGGCATTCTTTATGGGTGCCGTGAGCATGTTCGAGATGATGCTCGCTTTCATGATTTTCATCTTCAGCATAAGTGTTGTTAGTTAATGCTACCCCAAAGCTAGAGAGTAAGCATAAAGTAGATATAAATGTTGAAACTAAAGTATTCATAATAATTCTCAACTTCTCTACAGCGTGAGCTATAGCTTAGTAATTGGTAATTAATGACCAAAGAGTTAATCTTTCGATTAAGGAGAATGAATTATGAGTATCGCGGTGGCCTTAGACTGGGGGACAGTAGAGGTGCGTTATAGTTACGGTAAAAGAACCACTGTAACTCGGATAAGAGAAATGAACTAAGTTGGGTGGCTTTTTCTTGTGATGCCATGAAAAGTAATGAGGTACAGGCGCATAGTCTTTTGCAGCAGTCGCCTTCGTCGGAGCATTGATGATCATTACAGTCATCACAATCGTTACAGTCTTGATCTTGAGATTCAGTAGAGTGGACAAGAGGTTGAGTAACTTGCTGCTCTGATGCTGAAAGCTTAGTTTCTTGCTCATTAGATACAATATCAAATGCTTCCACTTTCAAGTTGAGAGCGCTAACAAAAGAAAAAATAAGTAGGAATCCTAAAATCTTATTCATGAATATTTATTGTAATGTGATTAACGTGTATAGTCAATATAATCAAAGCTTCAATTTAGTGACAATAAGTGAGATAGTTGATCATGACAAATTTAACCTACAAAGATGAAAATAATAACGATGTACTGACATCTCAGTTTCTCAAAAATAAAAAGACATGCTGTAAAACTAAATGTTTACACTGTCCCTATGGGTATACATTAGAAACATTGGGCCTTGAGTTTGTACCTGTTACGGCCGACTCTATGGATAGGGCAAATCAAATCATTTCGCCCAAGAAAGAAGGTGAAGAATTATCTCTAGCATCTTCAATGCTTGCTTCAGCTTACGGCTCTCCTAAGAAGGCCGTTTTAATTACCCCAAAAACTCTTGATAAATTCTTAATCATTAAACTTAAAGAAAGAGAATGTGGAGTGGTTAAAAAAGGTATTGTCCAACTTAGTAAAATTTATTTGAAAGAACACTTTACTGATCAAGGTCTAGAACTTCATGTTGTCGATGGCCTATACAATGAATCCTTGGAAGGAAAGTAGAATGGTAGATCCTCTTCATGGAAAAAGTCTTGAAAATATAGTTACGACCCTCGTTGATCACTTTGGTTTTAAAGAGCTTGGCAATCGCATTAAAATTAAATGTTTTACAAGTGATCCGAGTGTTAAATCCAGTTTGAAATTTCTTCGCAAAACTCCTTGGGCCCGAGCAAAAGTAGAAGCTCTTTATGTCAAAAATAAAGAGGCCATTGAATCAAGTTAAAATTATTGTTTTTCGTTATTATTAACCTCGCTTAAGTGTCTGTAACTACTGATATTTGAAGAGTAGTCTTTAACATAATTACGTAAAAAACCGATAATAGTTTATGTTTACACTTCTAAGGTATCTCCTTTTATTTTCTCTATCTATGGGCGTTCTTCAAGGATGTAATGGACTCTTTCCCAATGAAATAAAAACTTCTTTTGATCAGCAGGGGGGAAGTACTGAGGAGGAGAGTTATCAATTCTCAATTCAGCTTTCAGATGAGCTTGCCCAAAGCCACGGAGTTAATGTTCTCGACAACGATCGTTGTGCAAAAATAACTGCAGACTCAGAGGGAAATGTTTATTGTACAGGCTATTCAGAGAGTGAGCTTCTAGAAACTAATACAAATAATAGTCGTGACATGATTTTTTTGAAGATGAATAAGTCTGGTGAAATACAATGGATTAAGCATGTCGGTGCTGAAACAGCCGCAACATTTGATGGTGGCGACAGTACAGGAAGTGATGAGTGTTATGATGCTGCAGTAAATGGAGATTATCTCTACTGTCTCGGTGTGACGAATAGTTCTCTAGTGGATACCCACACCTCTGGAAACGAGTGTGTTCTTTTAAAAATTAATAAGGAAAATGGAAATATAGTTCTCGCAAAACAATTCTCTAGTTTTGCTTGTCGTGGATTTGGAATCGATAATGATGCCATTTATATTGGTGGCGGAGTTTCTGGCAGCCTTTATGAAACTTCTGGTGGGAGTAATGATATCGCTATTATTAAAGTGGATCATTCTTTTAATGTCCTTTGGGAGAGGCAACTTGGCTCTGTCACTGGTGGAGCCAATGGCCTCACCACCACGGGCAATGATTTTTGCCAAACATTTAATATATCTTCTGACGCAGAAGATCTCTATTGTGGAGCAAAGGTGAATTATTCTTTTGCAGAGACTAATGGTGGAAGTAATGACTTTCTTGTTGTGAAATATAGTAAAGATGGTGACTTTCAATGGGCGAAGCAATTAGGGGCTGATAGTATTGGAAGCGATAGTAGCGGTAATGAAGTTTGCTGGTCGATAGCTGTCAATTCTCTTGGTCCTATTTGTGGCGGAAGAACAACTGGGGACTTTGCTGATACAAATACGGGAAGTGGTCTCAGTAATACGGCCATGTTTCAATTAGATAAAGATTCTGGAGCACTACTGTGGAAGCACCAAGTAGGATTAAATTTTAATTTTTCAAATGAAGATATTACTGGAGAAAATAGTGGTGTTTGCTCCCATGTGATGGTTGATGACTTAGATAACTCTTATTGTGTTGGCCGCTTTGATGCTAGCTTATTTGATGACGCTGGTGGTGCTTATGATATAGGTTTACTTAAGCTCGACTCTAGTGGATCTTTTATTTGGGGTCATCAGGTCGGCCTTAGTGAATCATCAACAGATTTAACTGAATATGATACTGCCTACGGTAGTGTACTCGTAAATAATACTATTTATTTAGCTGGGGAAACTTCTGGTTCTCCTTTTGCTCCCAATGGTGGAGAAAAAGATCTTGTCGTCACTACAGTAGATCCTGATACCGGAAAGCATTGATATTATTAATAATTTTATAAAGTTCAATACATTCTTTTCTTTTCATATTCATCCTTAAAATTTACAATTAATTTTATTAAGATGAAAAAAACATCCCTGATTCCTTCATTATTCGTATTTATTTTTGGCTCTGCTATGTCAGTGCTTATTCTCTTTTTTTTATTAGAAAGGCAAAGCACGAATGTAATGGTGGAGACATTTAAGGCATCTGAGGAAGTTAGAAACTCGGTTCAAGAAGAGCTACTCAAAACAAAGAGTTTCTTAGCTGGAGTTGAAGCATTATTTTATTCAGGTGAATTTATCACTCGAGCTGAATTTAAAATATTTTGCAAGAGTCTCGTTTCTAAAAATAGTGCTATTCAAATTGTAGAGTGGCAGCCAAAGGTCCTCAGTAAGCAAAGAAAGTCTTATGAATTAATGGCGCAAAAAGATGGACTCGAAAACTTTCACTTCTTTGAAATTGATAAAGATGGAAAAGAGGTCAAAGCAATAAAAAGAGATATTCATTTTCCCGTATTTTATTTCTATTCATCTAAAGAGAATGTATCGACTATAGGTCTTGATGTCGCTTTTTCTCCTTTGAGAATGAAATCGAAGATGGAGTCTATGAAAACTGGTCAAATCATGGCCAGTGAAACTTTTGGAGTAATTTTAAAAAATATAAATCATCGTCGCTTAGGAATGGCCTTTTCTGTGGCTGTCTTTAATGATGAATCAATAAAGAAAACTGAAGCAATTAGTGACTTAAAAGGCTTTTTGGCCATTGTAATTGATTTAGATAAAATATTTACTCCTATTGCTCAGTCTAGTGAATTTAAAAACTTTCAATTTGAGATAAGTGATGAAACGGATAGTGATAAAGTCATTTATAGTACTATTGAGGCAGGAAAAGATGAGGTCAGTGAATCTACATCTGTGCGACTTAAGCTAAATGGAAGAGTTTGGAAAATAAAAGTTCAACCTACTGACGAACTTTACAAGTCTGGACGACATTATCTTCCATGGTTTGCTTTTGCGATAATATTTTTTCTCAGTATCGCAATTTCTCTTTATGTTCATATGAGAAATCTTAATGAAGATAAAATAAGAGCTTATGAGCGTCAACTAGAGCAAAAGCAAAGACTTGAGTCAATAGGGCTATTGGCCAGTGGTGTTGCTCACGAGTTTAATAATGTTCTCCAGGGGATTCTTCTATCAAATGAAAATCTAAAGGCTGAATTAGGAGATGATCCCAATCAAAATGAGTGTGTCGATATTTCTATTGATCTTTGCTATCGCGGTAGGGACCTGGTTCGACAAATTCTAAGTTTTGCAAGAAAGGAAGCTGGAGGAGATAGTGAAATCCTTCCTTCTGAAGTGATCACAAGTACGATCAGTTTATTAAGGCGATCTTTTGGAGCAAAGATTAAGTTTAAGCTTGATATAGAGGAAGATTTAGATCGACCCTTTATGTTTGGTGTTCATCATCTTACTCAAATAATAGTTAATCTTTGCAATAATGCTGCCCATGCCATAAGTGGATCTGGTGTTATCGAAGTTTCATATAAGGTCTTTCCTAATTATCGGGAATTAATAATAAAAGATAATGGTAGAGGAATGACAGAAGAAGTTTCTGAAAAAATATTTGATCCATTTTTTACCACTAAAAGCGTTGATGAAGGAACTGGATTGGGGCTTTCTATTATTTATGGGATTGTTAAGACTTATAAAGGGACTATCGCAGTGGCGAGTACAGTAGGGATCGGTACTGAGTTGCGAATCACTTTACCTGAAAAGAGTTAATTATCCTTTTTATAGAATAAACACTTTCGTAATCACTCCAAGAACAACACTCACTCCTAGAATTGTAAATAAACCATTTTTAAATTTAAATTGCATGGTTAGGGCGATGATACAAATTGCGGCAGCATACAAATCCAATGAAGAAAGGATTGGGTAACTAAAGTGAAAAAGACCATTGTTAATGGGCCGTGTTTTTAGAAATAGAGCATTGAGTACAAACCATAGGGATAAGTTAATAATGACCCCAACGATGGAAGCCGTTATGGCCGATAAAGCATCTGTAAATATCTTCTGGCCTCTTATGAACTCTATATAAGGAGCGAGCGTAAAGATAAAGAGAAAGCAGGGAGCAAATGTCATCCACGTTGTTAAGAATGATCCAATGAAAGCGCTAAGTAGGGGGTTCATGGCGCCAGGTATACGATAAGCACCCATGAAACCAACATACTGAACGACTTGAATGAGTGGACCAGGTGTCGTTTCTGCTAAGGCAAGTCCATCTAGCATTTCTCCACCTTGCAGCCATCCATATACTTCTACTCCTTGTTGGGCCACATAGCTTAGAGCTGCGTATGCACCACCGAAAGTAATGAGAGACATTTTACTGAAAAATAGATTTAGAGTATGCAGAGTTGACTGAGGACCAACGATAATGAAAGTAAGTATTATCGGTATAAACCAAACCGTTAACCAGATGAGTACGGTTTTTAAAGAGTCTTTATAGTGGGGAAGTACTAAATTATGGATATCCTTTTTTTCATGATGAAGAACTAATTTCCCATAAAGGATTCCAAGTAAACCAGAGCCTATGACCACAAGGGGAAAGGGAAGATTGAAGAAGAATAGTGAGAAAAAAGCAAGAGCGGCCAGTATCCAATAAAATGGAGTCTTAAGTGACTTTTTTGAGATTCTATAAAGAGCGGCTAAAACGATGGCAATGATGGCCGGCTTTACTCCGTAAAATAATCCTTGAACTAGAGTTACATCATTATAGAGAACGTAGATATAAGAGAGTACCAATATAGAAAGGAAACCTGGTAAAATAAAGAGACCTCCTGCGATGAGGCCCCCTTTTGATTTCGCCATAAGATAGCCCATATAGGTGGCAAGTTGTTGAGCCTCTGGTCCAGGAAGCAGCATGCAGAAGTTTAGGGCATGCAAGAACCTCTCTTCTGATATGAGCTTCTTTTCTTCGACTACAAGTTTATGAATCACAGCAATTTGCCCAGCGGGACCACCAAAGCTTTGGGCTGCTACAGCGCCCCAAACTTTAAATAATTCTTTTGTTGTTATCGTATTCATACAATTTATCTTATTTGAAAGGGAGTTTGATTTCATGGGATAGGAAATCTATGAAGGTTCTTGTTTTAATAGGGAGTTGATTTTTATCTGGATAAACTAAGTAAACTTCCGCTTGGTTTTTTATTTGATAGTCATCAAGAAGAATTTGAATCTCACCACTTTTGAGCTCATCATGGATGTGCCATAAAGAAATGAATGAAACTCCAATATCTCTCTTCACTGCCTGAACGAGCATCTCGCCGTAGTTTACCTTGAAATTACCTCTTACTTTAACCGTATGCTCTTTGCGTCCTTTTATAAAAGACCAGTTATTATCTGTCCCAAGAACAATACAGTTGTGTTGTTTTAAGTCGGAAGGCTTCTTAGGCTCGCCGAACTGTTTGATATAGTTCTTACTTGCACATAGGGCCTTATTTCCATTTCCTATCTTCCTGCTGATAAGGGAGGAATCTTTAAGAGGTGCAATTCTAATGGCAAGATCTATTCCTTCTTTTATGATGTCGGTAATTTGATCGGAGAGGACAAGGTCTACTTTTACTTTTGGATAAAGGGCCAGAAATTTTTCAATGACAGGCATAAGGTACAACCTCGCAAAACTTGTTGAAGCTGAAATTTTAATTACACCTGAAGGTTCCGTTTCTAGTTTAACTTTATCATTAAAAGAATCAACCTTTTCAAGCACCTCAATGGCATACTGATAAAAGTTATCACCATCTTCAGTAGGACTAAATTCTCTTGTTGATCGATAAAAGAGTCTCTTTCCTAATTTGGCCTCGATGGCGCTAAGCTTCTTACTCATTGATGCTGGAGATATATTAAACTGGTGAGAAGAGACAGTAAGGCTTAGAGTATTGTAAACGCTTATAATAATTCTAAAGTCTTCAATAGAGTCGAGCATGATTTATTCCAGAGGTGAATAAGTGATATTCAACGTACCATATTTGTTCCAGTAGCGAAAGCTTGTATGATGGTTCTTAATATATCAAAACAAAAGAGGAATTTAATATGAATCAAGTTTTAACATCCCTGATTATAATTCTAATTACCTTAGGGTGTAGCCAATTCCCCAAGGGACTCAATAGCGATGGTATTACGATTCAAAAAGTTGAAGATATTAAATGGGGAATGCTCAATCCTGCTCGTGGTGATAAGAGTCCAAAAGCCGGTGGATTATGGGGGGACCGGACACAGGATAAGGCGTCAGGTTTTTTGGTTAAGTTTAATAAAGGATTTTCATCTCCTCCACATATTCACAATATTACTTATCGCGGCATTGTGATAGAAGGAATGATGCATAATGATGACCCAAGTGCGGCCAACCTATGGCTTCCTAAAGGTTCCTACTGGACTCAGCCTGCTGGAGAACCTCATATTACATCAGCAAAAGGTCAGACAAATATCATTTTTCTAGAAATTGACCACGGGCCTTATCTTGTTAAGCCTATTGATCAAGAGTTTCAAAATGGCGAGTATCCCTTAAATATTCATGCTTCCAATATTATCTGGCATAAAAAAAGCAATAGGGAAGAAACATATCTTTGGAAAGCTCAGGATGATAAAGTCTCTGGAAAGATGATCCGCTTTAAAGGTCTAGAAAATCTGCCTGTCAAACAAAGTTATCTCGTTATTTTAGCTGGGACAATAAGCTTTCAGAATACAGAATTACATCCTGGTAGTATGATTAAGGTGAGTAAAGATTCTCTTCTTGATTTAAACTGTATTTCTGATCAAGAATGTAAGATGTATGTAAAAGCTATGAATCCTTAGGACAGAATGAATTATAATGAAAGTTTAGACTATATTTTTGAAACCTATATGCAAAAGAAGCAAGCGATAAAAGGTAAGCGTTATCAAGAATATAAGAATACTTCTATTATAAGAAACTTAATTAAAGAGCTACAAATACAACCTAATCGATCGAAAGTCATAAAGATAACAGGTAGTAAAGGCAAAGGCACAACAGCTAGAACCATTGCCCATATGTTAGAGACTCAATCTCAAAAGCAGGTAGCTCTCTTTACTTCACCTGAGGAGATCGAACACACCGATCGAATCTCTATTAATGGTGAGAATATAACCAAAGAAGAATTCTGTGAAATTGTGTCAGAACTTAAACCAATACTTGAGAAGGCGAAACTTTCTTTTTCTTCATTAGATTACTTTTCCCCCTATGGTTTATTTCTCTTAGTTGCTATGACTTGGTTTAAAAAGAAAAGAGCAGACTTCTATGTCATTGAATGTGGTCGCGGAGCGAGATACGATGACTCCTGCTCTATAGATGCTGAAATCGGAGTTATTACTTCTATATTTAAAGAGCACTTAGATTATTTTGGACCTGATGAACAATATGTGTTCCAAGATAAGATGGCCATTAGTGAGAGTTCACGTCTTTTAATGGTTCCTCATAGACTTAAGGGTTACGACCTACCAAAGCATACAATGTTTGTAGATGACACGGAAGATATTCAAATGAATATCCCTCATGTTTATAAACGCTCTTTTCAATTGGCCAAAGAGGTTACGCTTACATTACTTGGAAGTGAGTATTCTTTTAGTGAAAACGATTTTAGATCAACTTCATTTGGTTCTCTTGCAAATGAGGATCGATCAATAGTCTACGATTCTTTAATTGATACTTCTGGAATTGATGAAAATTGGGTTAATAAGCATCGGGATTACTTTTTCTTTATTTCCATTCCTGATGATAAAGACTTTGATCAATTCTTATCAAGAGTGAGTGAACTTCGTTTACAGTTTATGCTCATTGCCCTGAGTGGAACGAGAGGATACTTAGACTACGATAAAACTCTAGAATCACCGTATCCTAGTATTTCATTAGAGTATGGCGCGCCTCAAAAATTAGCTTTTTATAGACAACATTCTTCATCAGAGAAAATAGTATTCTGGGGTACGCAGTCGTTTATACGATTCATAAAAGCTGGTCTAGCTTAATTAAGATACTTTTTGGTTTTGTTTAGGGTTTTGTCTATTTCCACAAATGATGGCCAATGAGATAATCCACAAGAATCTTAAAAAGGAATGATCATGTCTCAATCTAGTGAAAAAAATCGTCAAATTACGCTGGCCTCTAGACCTAATGGAGCTCCAAGCAAAGAGAATTTTAAATTCGAAGAAAATGAGATACCTGTCCCAAAAGATGGGGAAGTTCTCCTGCGTACTTTATACCTCTCTCTTGATCCTTATATGAGGGGACGAATGAGTGATGCTGAGTCGTATGCTGAACCCATTGAAATAGGAGAGCCTATTGTTGGAGGGAGTGTTTGTGTCATTGAGAAATCTTTGAATGAAGACTTTAAAGAAGGAGATCTCGTTGTCGCTTTTGGTGGATGGCAAGACTATTCTATTTCTAATACACAAGGCCTTTTAAAATTAGACAAGAATATGCCCAATCCAGAGCTGGCCCTAGGTGTAATGGGGATGACTGGCTTTACGGCCTATATGGGTCTTCTCGATATTGGAGAGCCCAAGGAGTCTGATACTGTCGTGGTTGCGGGGGCAACAGGTGCTGTAGGAAGTGTCGTTGCTCAAATTGCTAAAATTAAAGGCTGTAAGGTTGTTGGAATTGCTGGTGGCAAAGAGAAGTGTGATTACGCTGTTAATGAATTGGGATTGGATGCGTGTATTGATCATAAGAGTGATACATTTGCACAAGAATTAAAGAAGGCGTGTTCACAGGGAATTGATGTTTACTATGAGAATGTAGGGGGCGCAGTGTTTGATGCGGTTATGCCCTTATTAAATACAAACGCCCGTATTCCTCTATGTGGTCTTATTTCTCAATATAATGCTACAGAATTACCTGAAGGCCCAGATAGGCTATCCATGTTAATGGGGCTACTTCTAAAGAAGAGAATTAAAGTTCAAGGCTTTATTGTTTTTGATGACTATGGACATCGATATCCGGAGTTCTCTGAACAAATGCAGCAATGGCTAAAAGAAGATAAAATTGTACACAAAGAAGATATCGTTGAAGGACTTGAAAATGCGGTTGAGGCTTTTCAGGGATTACTTGTTGGTAAAAACTTTGGAAAGCTAATCGTTAAAGTTGCATAAGAAATATTTTAGTCAGAGAGTTGTGCTCTCTGACTAAAATACTTATTTTAACTTTTTTAAATGCTCTATGATTTCTTCAGGTTCTGAACGTGTTCTATAATCAACGTTCACATAATTCCAAGTTACCAATCTATTTGTATCTATAATGAATGTCGCAGGAATCGGTAGTATATTACTGTTACCATTATTAATGCTCTGAAGGTCTAGCTTTCTCTCCCCATTTGATCGCACTTTCGCCATTTATTAATTTGATCGCTTGTTTAATAACTTCATCGACACCTTCCATAAATTCGGGCTTGGCCTTACGTCCTTGTTCGATTTTTGCATCTGTCTGCTCTTTTAAAGTTTTCATTGGAGACCTTGAGAAATACTTTATTAAATAAGTTTATATTCTACAGCTTTATAAGATCGTCGTATAAGCTTAATTTCATGTGTCTAGCAATTTCAGCGTATTGATAAAAATCAGTTCTATACAGATTTTTCCTTTTAATGAAAAAGTCTGTATATTGTTAGCTATATAGATTTAATCAAGGAAAATCGATGAAAAGACTTTTAACTATTGTGTGTTTAGTAATGCTATCTTCATGTGGAATGCAAAGTATTCCTACATCTTTGAATGAGGTTGAGGCCAAATGGGCAGAAGTTCAAAACCAATATAAAAGAAGAAGTGATTTAATCCCAAATCTAGTATCGACTGTTAAAGGTTATGCTAGTCATGAGAAAGAAACGCTTCAGGCGGTTGTAGAAGCGAGAGCGAAAGCTACCTCTGTTAATGTGGATGCCTCAAAATTAAATAGCGAAAATATGGCCAAGTTCTCTCAGGCGCAGGGGGGATTAAGTTCTGCTCTTAGTAGGCTTATGGTTGTGGTTGAGAAATATCCAGACTTAAAGGCTAATCAGAACTTTAGAGACTTACAGGTTCAACTTGAAGGAACAGAAAATAGAATAACGGTAGCGAGAAATAGATATATTGAGGCGATTAAAAGCTTTAATAACCTCATCACTGTTCCACCAACATCTTGGTATAACTCCATTTTCTTAAAACATGAAAAGAAACCTCAGTTTCAAGTTGAAAACTTAAAAGAAGTTCAAGATGCTCCAAAGGTTCAATTCTAAATGAAGAAACTTCTCGCCTTATTATTTTTATTTTTTCTTGCCTCTAGTAGTTTTGCTCTAGAGGTACCTAGGTTAACTTCTCCGGTCGTTGACAATGCAGGCCTACTTTCAAGAAAAGTACAGCGGGCCCTTGCTAATACGCTCACTAAAATTAAACGTCATACGGGAAATGAAATTGGAGTTCTTACGATTAAGTCCCTTGAGGGAGAAACCATAGATGGTTACTCTATTAAGGTGACGGATCAGTGGAAACTTGGAGATGAAAAAAAAGATAACGGTATATTATTTCTTGTCGCTTTAGATGATAGAAAAATGCGCATAGAAGTTGGTCAAGGACTTGAGGGCGTAATTCCTGATATCACGGCGGGAAGAATTATTCGTGACGTTAAGCCTTATTTTAAAAGACAGGATTATCAATCTGGAATCATCCTTGCGGTATCCCAAATTGCTGATAAGCTCGGAGTAAAGTTAAGTAAAGCTCCTCCAATAAAAAATAGAAGATCTAAGCGCACCAGCGGCATCTTTACCTTTATCCTTTTCATTATTATATCAATGATCTTTGGAAGAAGAGGGCGTGGTGGCCTATTATCTGGATTACTTCTTGGAAGTATGATGGGGGGAAGGTCCAGTGGTGGATATAGTGGTGGCGGAGGCTTCGGTGGAGGCGGCGGCGGCTTTGGCGGCGGAGGTGGTTTTTCTGGCGGTGGCGCAAGTGGAGATTGGTAATGAAGATTTCAGATAAAGATAAAGAAACGATTAAAGAAGCGATCAAGAGTGTTGAACTCAAGACTTCTGGTGAAATTGTTCCGGTAATTTTAAAACAGTCAGACTTTTATCCCGCGGCCCATTTTAGATTGGCCCTTATTATGGGGATCTTTTTCTCCTTAGTCTTATATTACACTTATGACTTTAGTGACCCTATGGCCCTTATCTGGATACAAGCTCCAGGAATTCTTTTGGGATACATTGTGGCCTATATTCCATCAGTAAAAAGACTCCTTACCACTAAGGCAGAAATGCAAGAAGAGGTATACCAGAGATCATTGGAAGTTTTTTACGAAAATAATGTTTCTATGACTAGGGATCGAACCGGCATTATGATCTTTATATCTCTTCTAGAGAGAAAGGTAAGTGTCTTGGCCGATTGCGGTATCAATGAAGTGGTAAGTAAAGACTATTGGAATGAATTAGTTCAAGTTCTTACTTCCGATATCGCTAAAGGTGATATGATTCAGGGAGTCGTAAAGTCAATTAACACCTGTGGTTCTAAGCTCGTGGAATCATTCCCCATTAAAGAAGATGACACCAACGAAGTCGTAGATGAGCTCATTACAGACCTTTAGTTAATCTCTCGCTCCCATCTTTTCTTCTCAATTGTCCCTAGTGATGCAACAATTTGTTGCATTGGAAATCGATTTAATTTTTTGTATATAAAAGAGAATCAAAAAGGACAATTAATGATCAGGTCTATCTCTATATTCATTCTCATGGTGATGAGTTTTCACTCTCTAGCAAGGCCCTATATTGGAATGGATCTGATTACCGATAAGTCGGTTACTATTGAATCTAAAAAGAAAGATTATACAGTGGCCTACTTTCTCAGTAGCTCATGCCCTTGCTCTCAGGCTCATTTTACTCATTTAAATAATCTACAAAAAAAGTATCCAAATTTTAATTTTATTGGCTTTCACTCCCATAAGGGAATCACAAAAGCTAAGGCCCAAGAGTACTTTTCGCAATTTGAAATTAAGTTTCCGATACTCCTTGATAGAGAGCTGGATTATGCAAATGAATTTGCAGCGGTGAAAACTCCTCATGTCTTTATTAAAGACTCTAAAGGGGAGATTGTTTATCAGGGGGCGGTAACCAATTCAAGAAACCCTGATAGGGCCAGTAAGTTTTATTTAAAAGAAGTCTTGGCCGATCTTTTTAATCACGAAGAACCTCAATATAAGAACGTAAAATCGATAGGCTGTTATATTCAGCGCTAAATATGGAGAACTCTATGAAAATGATTACCCTTGCTCTTTTTTCCCTACTTTCCTTTAATGTTTTCTCTCATTGTCCCATAGACTTTCCCGAAGCTAATCTTTGCGGAAATATTACTTGGATAGAGGGACCTCATTTAAATACCACATCTCAATTTGAGTTAGTCTTTTGGGAAAAAGGGGATCACAATCACGTTCACGTATCTCCTGACTTTGATCTCAATATCTATACTTGGATGGTCATGGACAGTGGTATGAATCATGGTGGCCCAGCAATCACCTATACAGAAGTAAGTGAAGGCGTATTTGAAGTCTTAGATGCTCGCTTCTTTATGCATGGAATGCAAGGTCATTGGGAAGTACGTATTGAACTTAATGAAGCGGGGCAAACCATTTCTCTAGGAAGTGATATTGTTCCATTAGAAGGGGATAGCGACGGTGATCATGATCATGGTGGACATCATAACTAATTGAAGAGGATTAATGATATGAGAACTATTTCGATATTAGCGGCTTTCATTTTTTCACTTCAAATCTGCGCTTTTACTCTTTCTATTGATGAAGAAGACTTGAAGTCAATCTTTGAAACTCAAGGTGAGTGTGGAAATGCTATTCGCTTTGATGATGATTATGCGTACATCGGATTTGGAGCTTATCGAAATAGTCTTGATAATCCTCGTAAACCAATTGTGGGTAGAGTAAAACTTGTTTCTCTTGTAGACTCTTCACAGAGGAATTTAAGAACGAGAGACTCGGCCATCGATTTCATTTCATATAAAGGTCTGCTCTATATTCTAACTTATACTTCTATTGAAGTATGGGATCTTTCTAATATGGAAAAGGTCGACGAGATTGAAACTTATAGTGGAGTGTCTCCCTTTTATTATAAAGAAAATCCAGAAGCTTTTACTCGTTATAAGAACTTTATCATTGTGGCCCATGGTCGCCTTGGTGTGTCTTATATCAATATCGATACTCGTAAAATAGTTCATCAAGAAAGACTTATTCGCTCGCAAGCTCCTATGGAATCAATGGCCACTGGAGTGCAAGTTATAGGAGATGAAGTTTTTATCTCTATGGATAATTTTACACTTCAAAGTCGCACTACCGGTGAAGTCGCCTTTAGAGGTATCGTTGTGGCCGATGCTCATTCATTTAAAGTGAAAAGAGAACTTGCAGGTCTTGATCCAGGCTCTTCTGATTTAATGAGTTTTGAAGATGATCTTGTCGTTAGTTTTAATGGTATGCCCATTTGGCGCTATGATACAAAGAAGATGAGTGGTGACGAGCTTCCTCATCCTTTTAGAATGTGGAAATTTCCCGTTAGAGGACATCCCAAAGGAAAGGGAGTATTTACGCCAAAGTATTTTTATACTTGTTATTTAAAAGCTCCTGATAGAGGCGGATATTATCAAAATATTCCCCTTGTTCTAAATTCTAGTATTATTTTAGGAAATTAATGAAACTTAAATATCTATTCACTTTTTTGATTCTTCTGGCCTTAAACTCTTGTGGAGATTCTCCTTTTCTCAATGAAGAATCTCCTGCAAATGAAGTTGAAGGAAATCAAAATTTAAATGCAGAAGGTTTACTCTTAAGTGGTGAACAGTTGAAAATTCAACCCTTTTGGCGCGAAGGTCCTTTTGTTCTTAATCAATCAAGACTCTTAATTGTGGTCACTGATTTTGAAGGTGTGCCCGTATCCCCAGAACTCGAATTAAAGGTGATGCTGTGGATGCCGGATATGGGTCATGGAAGTTTTCCTGTGGATGTCGTAGAAATCGATGAGGGTGTTTTTGAAGCCAAAGAGATATTCTTCACCATGCCAGGTTACTGGGATATTCATTTTCAACTGATTCAAAGAGAGGAAGTATTAGAAGAGGTCAAATGGCCATTAAATCTATAACTCTTCTTTTTCTTCAATTTTTTATCTCTCAGTCCCTTTATGCAGCTGCTTGTTGTGGGGGAGGTTCGAGTCTGCCTTCCTTAATTACGGGGGACTATAGAGCTCAGCTTTCTTTGGCCGCAACTAATGGGGCCGTCACTCATGACGTTAATAGAGACAGCGCTATCAAAGAGCGAAACTCAAATAACCAAGAAGTGAATGAGGCCATGGTTTTAAGTGGAGCTTATTTGATCAACTCTTTATGGCAAGTAGGCTTTAGCGTCCCTTATAAATTTAATACTCATAGAAGTGGAAATCTGAGTGAAAATTCAAGTG
Source organism: Bacteriovoracaceae bacterium (assembly GCA_048266825.1). Lineage (GTDB taxonomy): Bacteria > Bdellovibrionota > Bacteriovoracia > Bacteriovoracales > Bacteriovoracaceae. Next base: position 61,607 of record JBLWYP010000010.1, read on the forward strand.
GAGCCGGGGATATTAAGGTGCAAATGGCCTATGAATTCCTTCCTGAATATTCTTATAGCTTATTAAAGCCACGAGGCTTTGTCTTCTTAGAACAAACGGTTCCTGTCTCCGATTCTACCTATGACGCTAACAAACCTTTGCGTAGTGATTCCCTGGGAAATGGTTTTTATAGTACAGCGCTTGGAGTCTCTTTTGTTAAATCGATTGTTCAATTTGATTATCTCTTTATGGGAGAGATTCATCAGTCTTTTAAAAGAAGTTTTGAACAAAACGGTGAAAACCTAAGCGTAACACCAAAGCTAGGAGGCTCTTTTCTTATCGGTGGAGGATGGAGTCCTAATAATGGAAACTTAAGGCTTGGAACCACTCTTCTTCATTCAAGAGGGGGACGTCGTAAAATTGAAGGAAGTATCAATAATATCAGTGAGAGTACAATGTTTTGGGAAATTGGTGTAAGTGCTGCTTATTTATTTAATGATGATATCTCACTTTCATTAAGTTATCAGGATCAAACCTTTCTTGGAACCGCGAGAAATACAACTCTTTCTAAAATCGCAAGCCTAAGCTTGATTAAGTTCTTTGAATTATAGTTTTTCTTCATCTCTTAGAGTTAAAATTTCATAACCTGCACTGGTCACGGCAAGAGTATGTTCCCATTGAGCGGAAAGTCCGCCATCTCTTGTAACGACTGTCCAGTCATCACTGAGGTGTTCAATCTTACTGCCTTTTTGATTAACCATGGGCTCAATCGTAAAGACCATTCCTTCTTCTAAGCGAAGGCCTTTATTCTTTTTTCCATAATGCAGAACTTGTGGCTCTTCATGCATTTCTTTACCAATACCATGACCGCAATATTCTTTGACGATGGAGTAGCCCGACTTTATAGCATGACGATGTACATGAAATCCGATATCTCCTAATGTATTACCGTGTTTGATTTGTTCAATACCTTTGAATAAACATTCTTGAGTTATATCGACCAATCGTTTTGCTTCTTTAGAGCATTCACCCACTAAATACATTCGAGAGGTATCAGCAATAAATCCATGCTTCTTAACGGTAACGTCCAAATTGATGATGTCTCCGTCTTTTAAGATATCTTGCTTAGAAGGAACTCCGTGGCAGACGACATTATTAATTGAGGAGTTTAGAGCAAACTGAAACCCATACTGTCCAATAGAGGAAGGTATGGCATCATAGTCTTCGATAATCCACTTTTGGGCCAGCATCGCAATTTCATAAGTTGAAATACCTGGTTTTACCATCGGGATAAGTCTTGAGAGAACTTCTGCGGCAATTTTGCCTGTTTTTCGATAAAGAATGAGATCATCTTGTGTTTTTAAGGAGATCATTTCTTCTTCGTCTTTTTTAGAATTTGAGAAATCTTTAAGGAATCATATTTAAAGAGTAAATTGCGAATCTCTTCATAATTGATAGATGAATGCATTTCCGCAAGCATACCGATCTTAATCCAATGTTCGGCTTGTGCATTTAAAGAGCGATCAAAAACTTTTGAAGCATCCCTTAATTCATCATGTATTTCTTCTGATATTTTGACTATTCCCATATATGTTTTGTAGTGTTTTATATACCGATTGTCAATCAAGCTTTTATTCAATACTTATTATAGGCTGATGCTACATTTGACTTAAATTATGGGCAATTTCTTTTCGAGGTTATGAAGAGGCCTCACTTTTAGGGACTTACCTAATGTATTAAAATACTTCAGTTTGTGTATGAATTTTGCTGTGTTGTTTGATTAATATGATTTCTTATGCCATCAGAAAATAAGAACGAGCCTATAGTTAGATTAGATAAAGAAATTAAACTAAGGATGTCTTATGTTCAACATTCAAAAGAGTATTTTATTTGTATTTTTGACCTATATTTCATCATTAAGCTCAATCTATGCCGGTCAAATAGTAGGGTATATCGATAGAATTGATAACGGAGTGATTCACGGATGGACATGTGATACAAAAGTTGGGCGTTCAACTAATGTTCATTTTTATTCATCAGATTCAAATAATAAAAAGCGATTTATAAAAAGTGTTAAGGCCAATCAGAAATCAGAATCAGCGATTAGTAAAATATGTGGTACTCGAAATGTCTCACACAGGTTTACACATAAATTGAGTAGTTCTGAGATGAAAGCTTTTGGAGGGCATAAACTCTATGCTTACGGTATCTCCCTGTCTCGAAATAAAAATAATTCTTTATCCCGGTCCGGTAATTTTACAATTCCTAAAGCTCAAGTTGTTAAAAAAGTTCTCTTTGAAGATTTAAACTTTAGAGCGGGATTTGATTTCAAAAATACACCTATTCCTGCACAGTCTAGTCGTGCAGGAACAACAGAGGCCAAAATTCCAAAATATCTTCAAAGTTCTAAATACTTTTATGAAGATCCAAAGTGGGAAGTTGCACAGTGGTATACGAATGGAATGGTTAAAACATCCGGTTCAAAAAGTGGTAATGAATATGTATGGGCCAATTCATATAAGGCATTAAAAGTAGATTTGAAAAATAATATTCTAACTTTTGCTATAAATTCAAATAATGATTACAAAGGAAAGTATCGATCTAAGAATGATCCTTGGGTTCATTTACTTATTTCTCAAACAACTTCAAATAAATCAGATCCTATAGATCAATTGGATAAGCTTCAGTTTAAAATGAAAGCACGCCTTGCTTATGAGAAAGAAATTATAAAAAAGGGTCATAATAAAAATATTCATGCTCAACAATTTTTAGCTTATTTTACGATTCAAAACTTAAATAAAAAGTCTAATGGTTATGGGCAGTATATATGGATAGGAATTCCTTTTCATGATTCAAGATATGACTTTACCAAAGGAGCTCTTCACGTTGATAAGGGAACAAATTCACTTATCTATAATTTAAGCTTTTCGGACTTATCTAAAGTTTCAATGAAGTCTAAGAAATGGGTTAACATTGATTACGATATTCTTCCTCATGTTAAAAAGGCCCTTCAATATGGTTTTAGTAATAATATATTGAAGAATAAAAATATATCCGATTATAAGATTGGTTATATGAATATGGGGTTTGAAACAACAGGTCTTTTTATTTCAACCGTACAGGTTAAGGATTTTCAACTTATTCAATATAAGTAAGACTTACTTTAAGCCGTGTGTAGTGTATATTTGTTTTGTAAGACTATAATTATAATAACGAGAACACTATGCACGTTAATTTTGAAGCTCATTCACCTTCTCTAGATAATATTGAATTCAAAGACTTTTTGAATGTAGATATGAGGATAGGGGAGATTGTGGAAGTGGAAGACTTTCCTGAAGCGCGTAATCCTAGCTACAAGTTACGAATTGATTTTGGTAAAGGTGTGGGAATTAAGAAATCAAGTGCTCAGATAACCATTCATTATTCAAAAGACGATTTAATCGGTAAGAAGGTGGTGGCCGTGGTGAATTTTCCTCCACGGCAAATTGGTAAATTCATGTCAGAGGTTTTGGTTATGGGTTTCTCTGACACGAATAATGACATAGTCCTCTTCAACTTAGATCACGATGTCCCTAATGGCTCAAGGCTTCATTAAGAGGACATCAAAACTTGAGACGGGATGATCAATCGTTCTGCCTGAAGCATCTTGGATATAGGTGTGTCCGCCTAGTATTCCTAGAGTCTTGTCATCAAGATTAATGATTTGAGGAAAGCCTTTATTTTCATTTAAGTACTTACCGATATGAGTCCACTTCTTCGTTTGAAGGTTGTATTCATAAATATCATCGACATAATCTAGGTCGTATGTGGCAGCATTACGTAGAACCATTCCCCCTATAAGATAGAGCTTCTCTCCAAGAGTTCCTACACCTGGAGCGAAGGTGGCGTAAGGAAGTTTTGTTTCCTCTGAAAAAGTGTGGGTTTCAGGATTAAATTTAGTCACATGATTTATCCAATCAAAGTGGCTGGCCCCTTGAGAAATCCCACCCATAAGATAAATTTCATCATTAAAGACTGTTGCATTAAAAGCACGACGAAGAGGGGGCATAAGTTTTGTTTTCAATGTCTTAATCTGTTGTGAATTGAGGTCAAATACATCGATATCAGCATGAAAACGCCCTTCTTTGTCACCCTCGTATTGAGGTGTACTATCCCATCCACCGATAAGATAAACCTTGTCTTTTAGCTTTACAGAAACATTGGAAGAGCGAGGTTTGGGTAATTTTACCTTGAGTATTTCCCACTTATTTTCAGAAATATTATATCTTTCAATACTCCTTAGAGATTTCCAACCTGGGTTGTGTTGATCGCTATAAGCAAAACCACCAAAGACATAGATAAACTGATCGTGGGCCACCATCTGAAAGCCATGCTTGGCAATATTCATATCAGCACCACGAGTCCATTTCTTTGTTTGAGCATCGTAGATATCAACACGCTTTACAAAGGACTCCTTAGGATAGGTATGTTCAGGTCCTTGATGACCTCCAATAATATAGGTCTTACCAAGATGCTCCACTGCTCCAAATGATGAACGCTCTGGTGCAGGAAAGGCTGGAAGAGAAGCTGTTTCAAGTGCCTGAAGTCCACTGAAACTGGGAACATATTCAGAAACAGAAGGTTGGTTAATAAAAGCTGTGGGGGTCGTATTGCGATTGGGGGTGAAGACATCATTCTTTGTAATATGATAAATTCCAATTTCGTAGCTTCCTAGACTTTGATCTTCTACAAAGCGTGTGAAGTAGATAGAATCATCTGGTGCAAAGATAGGGGTGTATTCTATTTCTTTATCAAAAGTGATCTGTCTCGTTTCTTCAAGCCATTGGTCATAGAGATGAATATCCCACTGACCAGCTTGCTTACTGACATAGGTCACATAGCGATCATCCGAAGAAAGACTAGGAAACATAGCATGCCCATCAATAGGAGTGATGAGCTTCTTTGTTTTTGAAGCGATATCGTAGGCAATAAGTTCTTTAGGAGAGTCTTTAGTCGAACTATCTTTAGTGCGATGATAAATAATGGTATTACCTTGTGAAGATACGGCCGGAGCGTAACACTCATAAGGAGAGTTGATATAAGAAATCGTAGCATCATACTTTTTTGTGATTTCATTTTGATTTGAGCTGGTACTGATGGGACCTTTTTTTCTCTCGGTCACAAGATCAATGATACCTATATTTTGCTTACCCGTTAGCGGATTGGGTCCGCTAAAGACAAGGTATCTTGCGTTTCCAGAAAACTCAGCGTGAATATATTGGTTAGCTTTGGGCGTCCAAATTTCCGTAATATTTTCGTTAAGATTTTTAATCACAATTTCAATCTTAACTTCAAGGCCAGGATTAATAATCCCTCTGGAATAGGCGACCTCATCACCAAGGGGAGACATTTCAGGATGGTAGGTATCTTCATGGGGAGAAGAGAGAACTCTTTGCGTGTAACGATTAAGGTCTTGGTTATAAGTTCTCACAACGACTTCTCTTTTTTGACCAACTTGTCTTAAGTAGGCCGTTTTTGAGAATTTAGAGAATTCAGTAGCGCTAATTTGACTAATGATAAGGGTGCAAAATACCAAAATGAGCGTTTTCATGGACTATCCTTTATATCAATAATTCGAACTAACGATACAAAAGTTTTAGTCGTCTAACAAGACAAGTTAGTCTCCTGATAACAGGGGTTTATCTAATTAAAGAATTTAACGTATAGGGATTGGCCATTGGAATAGTTAAAGGGACAAGGCATTATAGTGGGATGAGAAAATGGAAATTTTGGATAGATTGTGGTGGAACCTTTAGTGACTTTGTGGCCGTCAGTGGCGAAGGCGGTGATAGAGAAATTAAAGTACATAAAGTACTCTCTCATTCTCCTCATTATGAATCTGCCGTGGTGAAAGGTATTGAGGATGTGTTGGGGCATCATTCTTTTAAAGAGGCCATCTCTGAAATTAGACTAGGTACGACTGTCGCAACCAATGCTTTTTTAGAAAGAAAGGGGATACCCTGTGTTCTTGTTACGACTCAGGGACATGGTGACCTTTTAGAAATTAGACAACAGAATCGACCCGAACTTTTCGATCTTAATATAAAGAAAGTTTCACCCTTATATGAATTTGCAATTGAGGCCCATGAGAGAATGGATGCTCAAGGCGATGTTTTGAAAGAGCTAGATGAAGAAGAATTAAAAACTAGCCTTTTAAAAATAAAAGAAAAAGGCATTGATTCTTTGGCCATTGCCTTCATGCATTCCGTTCAAAATCCCAAGCATGAATTGAGGGCCAAAGAGATCGCGCTTGAACTTGGATTTTCTTATATTAGTTTGTCCCATGAAGTTTCTCCTAAGAATCATTATATATCCAGAGCAGAGACAGCGGTTGTGGATGCCTATCTCTCTCCCTTTTTATCTCAATACACCTCTGATCTAGAAGCGAGGCTAGGGATTGATGATATTTACTACATGCAAAGTAATGCTCAGTTATGGGCCTCTCATGAACTCAAAGGCCATAATGCTTTATTATCTGGACCTGCTGGAGGTCTTATTGGGGCGATAAGTGCAGGAGAGTTAAGAGGAATAGATAAGATCATTACTTTTGATATGGGAGGGACTTCTTCAGACGTGGCCCTCTATGATGGAGAACTATCCCTTGAACTAGAGCCTCATTTTGAAGGGATTAAATTATTAGCACCGATGGTGGATATACATACAGTCGCCGCAGGTGGAGGAAGTATTTTGAAATACGATGATGGGCGCTTTATCGTTGGTCCTGAATCTGCTGGAGCCTTTCCAGGGCCCGCTTGTTATAGAAATGGAGGACCGCTAACGGTTACGGACGCCAATCTCTTCTTAGGTCGCATCGAAATTGATAAATTTCCCAAAGTATTTGGAGAGAATCAAGATCAAGGTCTTGATCTTGAAATGGTTAAGACAAAATTTGAGGCTTTAGCCTCTGAGTCAGGTTTAAGTGCTAAAGCAGTGGCCCAAGGCTTTCTTGATATTGCTGTAGAAACCATGGCACGAGCGATTCGAAAAATATCGGTAGAAAAAGGTCAAGACCCTCGAGAATTTACCTTGGTAAGCTTTGGTGGAGCTGGTGCTCAACTGGCCATGAAGGTTGCCGATAATCTACAGATAAGAAAAGTATTTATTCATCCGCTCTCTAGTGTTCTGTCTGCCTACGGAATGGGTCATGCTCATTATTCTAAACAAGTAAGTGCTCATGCTGACTATGGATTCGAAAACCTTAAAAAAGATCTTCTCTCCCATATTGACTCAAAGGAAGGGGATCGTTTTTCAAAGAGCTTTTCAATGGGAGTTGCTGGCTCTGATTATGAAGTTCTCATTACGGCAGATGATCTTGAAGAGGCCAAGCAGAAGTTTAATGATCACCATGAAAAAGTATTTGGAGTAAAAGCAGATAAAGAGATACAGGCCAGCACTATAACCCTGACTTATTCTCAAGGCTCGTCACTAAAAGAAAAAGAGCTCTTTAAAAATGCCCAAGAAAAGCAAGTTGAAGGTGCTCAAGTCTTGAGTGAAAATAAAACGGCGATTGTCGTTGAATCAGGTTGGCAGGGACAAAAGAATAAAAACGAAGAATGGATATTTGAAAGAACGAAAGAACGCAATATTCAAAACGAAAATGAAGTGAATTCAGAGGCGATTGAATTAGAAATCTTTTATCAGAAGTATCAATTTATTGCGGAAAGTATGGGACAAGTTTTGAAGAGAATGGCCCACTCTGTGAATATTAAAGAAAGAAATGATTTTTCTTGTGCGATTTTCAAAGAAGATGGAGAGTTGATTGCTAATGCTCCCCATATACCTGTTCACTTGGGATCAATGGGAGAGGCCGTAAAATGGGTCATCAAGACTTTTGGATTTCAAAATATTAAAGCAGGCGAGACCTATATTTGTAATCATCCTCAATTTGGTGGAACCCATCTTCCCGATATAACCCTGATATCTCCTGTTTTCTTTAATGAGGATCTATGCTTTTGGGTGGCCAGTCGTGGACACCACGCTGATGTGGGAGGAATTTCACCCGGTTCAATGCCTGGAGCGAGTACGAGTTTAGAAGAAGAGGGAGTGGCCATAAAACCAACTCTTATAACTAACTCATCAGGAGTAGTAGATAAGGAGATTCTGCGTTCACTCTTTATGGAGGGGAAATATCCGACACGTAATTTTGAATTAAACTTTCATGATATACAGGCGAAATTCGCGGCCAATCGAAAAGGAATTTCTGATCTAGTAGAGCTCTTTAATAAAACGGGAAAAGATAAACTTTTAATAAATGCTGAAAACCTCTTAAACTATTCTGATCGAAAAATTCAAAAACGTCTTTCCAAAATGAAACCCATAAGAGTTGAAAAGACCATTACTAAAGCTAGGAAACTTGTTCTTAATATCAAAAAAAATGACGGAGATATCTGTTTCGATTTTACGGGCACGAGCGCGAGCCTTGATAGCAACTTCAATGCTCCTTCTCCCATTGTAAAAGCATCTGTCTTATTTAGTTTACGCTGCCTTTTAAATGAGAATATACCTCTCAATGATGGTCTCTTAAGAAGTATAGAGTTGATCTTACCTAAGGACAGTATGTTAAACCCTAAGGAGAATGCTGCCGTCGTTGCTGGAAATGTCGAAACCTCTCAAGCTATTTGTGATCTAGTTTTTGAAGCCTTAGATATAAAGGCAAATTCTCAAGGGACGATGAATAATCTAACCTTTGGTAATCTAGACTTTCAATATTACGAAACTCTTGCGGGAGGTTCTGGAGCAACAGCGACAGGAGATGGGGCAAGTGGTGTTCAAGTTAACATGACCAACTCTCTTATGACTGATCCTGAAGTTATGGAATCACGTTTTCCAATTCTTGTTGATGAGATGAAGTTAAGATCGGGAAGTGGAGGAAGAGGATTATTCAATGGTGGAGATGGTATTTTTCGTAAACTAACCTTTTTGAAGGAGGTCCACGTCAGTATGCTTTCGCAGTTTCGTATGATTGCTCCAAAAGGGCTTCATGGAGCTGAAGATGGAAAATGTGGTTCAAATGTTGTAATGATTAATGAGTGTCAAGAAGAGCTAGCAGAATGCTTTGATATAACCGTTCCCAAACAAGGGCATTTGATGATCAACACTCCTGGTGGTGGAGGTTGGGGAAAAACAACAGGAAAGAGTAAATGAATGTTAGAGAAATAGAACAAAAAGATAATCAAATGATGGCACAAGTTATTCGAGAGGTTATGCCGGAGTTTGGTGCAGATGGACCGGGTTTTGCTATAGTCGATCCTCAAGTAGATAAGATGTTTGAAACCTATGATAACGATAAATCTATTTATTTTGTTATTGAGCTTGATGGACAAGTCATTGGCGGAGCAGGGATAGGGCCGTTAATTGGTCAGGATGATATTTGTGAACTTCAAAAAATGTATTTCTTAAAGAAGGCCCGAGGCCTTGGTTTTGGTCAAACTCTAATGAATAAGTGCTTAGAGTTTGCTAAGAAAGTGGGCTATAAGTCTTGTTACATTGAAACTTTAGAGGGGATGGATCAAGCAAAAGGACTTTATTTAAAAAATGGCTTTGAATCCCTCAAAGAGCCTATGGGCAATACAGGTCACTTCAGTTGTGATTCTTGGTATCTCAGAGCGCTCTAGATTGAGCGCCTGATAATTTTTTTCATGATAGGATCTGGTTCTAATTCTACGGCTTTTTTTAAAGACTCTTTGGCCAATGTTTTCTTTCCCATTGAATTATAGAGTACGGCCATACAGGCCCAAGCTCTTCCAAAGTGGGGATTATATTTAACTGCTTTTTCGAGATGAATCATCGCATGAAGTTGATCTTCTTCTACCCAAAAAAAGTGACTACCTAAAAGAAAGTGTGCGAGTGCATTCTTTGGTGTTCGTTTCAAAAGCTTTTGAATTATCTTTTCTCCTGGATCATCTCTTTCATCCGTAAACATCTCTCTTGCTTCTAAGAGATCAAGAAAGTCGAGGGCCTCTTGATTTTCAGGATCAATGAGGAAAATCTTAGAAAGCAAAGAGCGTATCTCAGTTGAAGGTCCATCTGATTCCATTAAGATTTTGATATAGAAAAGAAGAAAATTAATATTCTCATGGGACTTAGGCTTATCTTTTAACATCTGCTTGCAACTAAGAAGAATAAAACCAAGCTTTCCTTCTTTATATTTCTTTTTGAGAACACCAATGAGATGTCCATCAGAACCTTTGTCGTTCTTAGTGACTAATATTGTTTTACAGTAGGGACAAACTCCTACCGAGCTAACTGAGGATGCTCCACAATTGGGACATAATAGTTCAAAACTCATACTTTTCCTCCACAGTTGTGACAAAACTTGTGCTCAGGAGTGATCTCAGCGCCACAGTGGTGACAGAACTTTGTATCGATTTTCTTCTTATGTTGAATTCTTTTCTTTGTATTTTTTTGAGAGGGATTAGATTGATTGGATTCACTTCCTTCCATTCCAAACATTCCTTTTCCCATCATAAGACCCATCATCATCTGCATCGGATCATTACTGGTTCCATCATTCACAGCATCCAGACTATTGGCCGCTTGATACATGAGATACTTTTGTTGATCTCCGATCAGATTCATGGCCATTCGTTTTTCTAAGGCGTCCAGTACTTCCTTTGGTGGTAGAAGTGATTGAATCTGAATATCTTTTACTCGTAATCCGTATTGATGAAGTTCTTTCGCTACTAACTTTTCTAAGATTTTAGAAACCTTATTTTGCATATGATTGAGATCTTTTATCTCTTTAATGACCTGTAAGGCCTCGGGTAAATTCTCTATTAGCTGACCTTGAACAAAATCTTCAATTTCCATGATATCCAAAACATTTTGACTGCCGACTAGATTTTCATACATGGAACGTGGACTGTGGGCCGCTACGTTGTAGCTACCAAAGGCACGAATGGGAATCGTTCCAAGATTATCAAATTCACTCATAACAGGAGACTTTGTTCCCCACTTGCGAGAAGTATGCATATTTCCAGAAAAGAACCAAATTTCACAACGTAGGGGAGACTTAAAGCCAAACTTCCAATTGGCCATCTCTGTTATGATAGGAAAGTTATCGGTTTTAATTTGATGGGTACCAGGCTTCAGAACATCAGCAATTCTTCCTTCATAGATGAATATCGCTCTTTGATTGGGTCGAACCACAATAGTGGTCCCATCATATAGCGCTGCAGAACCTGATAGAGGAACTTTGGCCGCAAGAATTGCACCAGAAGGATCTTCAAATTCGTATATGCCTCTAAAGAGCTCAGATTGCTTCATATATTACTCATAGGGTTAAAAGATATAGTTTAATTATTATAACCGACCTTTGAAAATATTAAAGCCTTCCTTTTGCGTGACACTCAGTTCTCTGGTCGCTAAAATAGTTACTTCTCAATTAAAATTTAACGGAGTTTTCTATGTCTGATATAGCTCATTGCCCAAAATGTGATTACGAGTACGCATATTTAGATGGAGATATGTGGAATTGTCCAGATTGCCAATATCAATGGAATGAAGCCATTTTGGCCGAAGCTGCAGCAAAAGCATCAGAAATAAAAGATGCTAACGGAAATGTTCTTCAAAATGGAGATACTGTAACCGTTATTAAAGACCTTAAAATTAAAGGCTCTTCAAACTCCGTAAAAGTCGGAACAAAAGTAAAAGGTATAAGGCTTGTTCCAGATAGTGGTGATGGTCATGATATTGCCTGTAAGATTGATGGAGTGGGTGCAATGAATCTTAAGAGTGAGTTTGTTAAAAAAGCCTAAGTATCTGAATGTATAAATTAAGACCCTATCAGCAACAGGCCGTAAATGAGACTCTTCGATTTTTTAAGAAGAAGCGTGATCCTGCGCTTATTGTTCTTCCTACTGGGGCAGGTAAGAGTTTAGTGGTCGCGGAATTGGCCCGTGTGGCCAAGGGGCGAGTTTTAGTCTTGGCCCACGTTAAAGAATTGGTAGAACAGAATCATTCTAAATATGAAAGCTATAATTTAAAGGCAGGTATTTATTCGGCTGGACTAGATCGAAAAGATACAAAAGAAAAAGTAATCTTTGGAAGTATTCAGTCCGTTGCTCGTGCACCTAAAAGTTTCTTTAAAGACTTTTCATTATTAATTGTAGACGAGTGCCATCGTATTAATGTTGATGATGATACTCAATACGCCCAAGTCATAAAATTACTTCAGGAATTTAATCCTTCTATTTGTATACTAGGCTTAACGGCCACTCCTTATCGACTCGGCTATGGATGGATATATGAATATAATCACCTAGGTGAAGTAAAGAGTCAGCGCTCTCGTTTTTTCAAACGCTGTGTTTTTGAACTTCCCCTTGATTACATGATTAAAAATAAGTATCTAACTGAACCTGTCAAAATAGATATCCCTGTCACTTGCTATGACTTCTCTGAACTAAGTGAATTAGGAAGGATGTACACGACTCAAGAGGTAGAAGATCTCATCTCTAAGCAAAAGCGTCTTACTCCACTGATCATTAAAAATATCATAGATATTGTGGAAACCTATAAGAGAAAAGGTGTCATGATCTTTAGCTCGTCGGTTAAGCATGCCCAAGAAATTATGGAGCACTTACCTGAGGGTGATGCCAAGATGGTTATTGGAGATACCGAAACTATAGAACGTGATCAAATTATCCAAGAATTCAAAGATAAGAAATTTAAATATCTAGTCAATGTATCAGTGTTAACTACAGGTTTTGATGCTCCTCATGTTGATGTTATTGCGATTTTACGACCTACAGAATCCGTGAGTCTTTATCAGCAAATTGTAGGTAGGGGACTCAGACTAGAAGAAGGCAAGGAAGATTGTTTTATTCTAGATTACACTGGAATGGGACACGATATCTTTACTCCAGAAATTAGTGATAAGAGGCCTACCAGTCAATGTGTTGCCGTTCAAATACCTTGTCCTGAATGTGGGTTTGAAAATGACTTCTGGGGACTTGTTGATTATGAAGGTCATGTAACTGAGCACTATGGAAGAAAATGTCGAGGGGCCATTCTTGATGAAGAAACTCTTGATTATGTTCCTTGTGGTTTTCGATTTCGTTTTAAAATTTGTAATGTCTGTGGACAAGAAAATGATATTACGGCCAGAGAATGTTCCCAGTGTAAGGAAGTTCTTATCGATGCCGATGCTAAACTTAAGCAGGCAAAGCTATCTAAGAATGCTCATATTTTAAAACCAGACTCAGTGGAATTCGTTGAACAGTTTGATAAAAAGGGAAACCCTTATCTTCAGGTTCGCTATTATGACTTTGATGCTAAATATCTTTCAGAAGTCTTTTATTTAAATAATCAAATGTCGGTTAAGAAATTCAATATTAACTTTCTTCGCTCCCATCTAAGAAGACCTGAATTTCAACTAGAAATATCCTCTCCAGATGAAGTCATTCGCATTAGTCCTTTACTGCGAACTCCGGCCTTTATCATTGCTCGTAAACAGGATAAATTTTGGAAAATTACAGAAAAAATCTTTATTGAAGAGATGTAAGGCACTGTTTTTACTTCGCTCTTCGTTGAAAAGTTTACACCGCCCTTAACCTTTTCCTTTTTCCTAGATAGAACTTTTTAAATTCTATCGAGGAACTCTAATGAAAAAACGATTTACATTAATTATTCTAAATCTAATGCTTTTGGGTTGTGGTTCAAAGGAATCAAATGACACCTCAGTTGTGGATAATACGATACCTCTAAATGGCAAAAAAGAACTTAGAGAAGCACTAGAGCAAAGTACTGTAACTTGTATGGAATCAAGCTGTCCTTCCAATGTGGCAAAACTTGTCTTTTGGCAAGAAGATGAGTTTTCAGATGAACAAATTAATTTTGGCGTTTGTTCTGGAACACTTATCGATGAAGATACTATTGTCACAAACTCACATTGTATTCCTTCTGAAATTTCTTATGATGGAGCCAGCTGTTATGGCCAAATTGTCGTCCAGTTTCCGGAAGCTGATGGCCTAAGAGAAGCTGAAAATGTTGATTGCATGACAGTAAAGAAAGTGAATGATCATCTTAGTGGTGCGCCCGACTTGGCCATCATAAAAGTAGGGGCATCTCGTTACAATCGTCAAAGAACGACTGTACAACCTAATCATATGTTAAATGCTAAAAAAATCTATTCTTATACTATGAATCCTGGTCAATATTCTTATAACCAGTTTTCAGGTTATCTCTATAAAAAGTCATGTAATGTCTCTACACATAGTATTCTTACTGGTGAAATTAAAAGATATTCCTCTGATGCTCTAATTTATGGATATGACTGTGATGTCATTAGTGGAAACTCTGGCTCTGGTGTTTTCAGTGATTCAGGAAACCTCATAGGTGTAATCCATTCTCGAATAGACAAGAATGAAGTGATGAGTCAGTTTAGAAGTAATGGAATTAATGTGGGTTACCTCAAGTATATGGGTCTTTTTGTAAATATTGGTTGTCTTGATGAATATGGAGTGCCTGCTCGATCTGGTAATTGCGTAAGTTCAACGATCGATAATAATGTGCAATTGAGAGACTACTTAAATTCAGTGAAAAGAAAATCTCCTCTAAGAAACTTGGATGACGAAGATATTAAGGCCGTTATTGGAGAAGGGCTTGGAGTTGAATTATCAAGATATCCAACTTCTGGTATTCTAAGACGATTCGATAGTCTTAAAAAAATGAAAGAAAAGCTTTTTGATTATAATGCTAGCGAAGAAAATGCATGGGCCACTGTTAAAAAGTAGCCCAGCGATTAAATTATTGAACTTTATCAAGAAGAGGAAGAAGTTTATCTAATTCCTCTTTCGTCGCATTCTCAGACTTATTAGGATTGTTCTCATATTTTTCATAGAGATTTCTGTAATAAAGAGAATCATGTTTTACCGTTACATTGAAAGTATGATTAGAAGGAGCTCCACCTACTGGTCTTGCTGAAGGAATCTGAGCGTAGAAAACATAATCCATTCTTTTAATACCTAGTTCTTTAAGAACTTTCTTATTCTTCAAAGAATCAATATAACTTTGAAATGCTGGACGAGGTTGAAAGTCTTCTTTGTCATTAGATGCTGTAAAGGCAAAGGCCTCTCCAGCTTCACCAAATACACTGGCCACTCTTAATGGAATCGCAAGATTATTTAAATCAAGTGTACGATTAAGAAGAGTTCTCTTGTGATTACCAACAATACCAGCAAGACTAAGTCCTTTCGCTGTCTCCGTTGTACAATTAAATTCTAGTGTAATATCAAGATCTTTAGTTCTAAAAAGAATATGACTGGGTTCTAGGAAATCTCTAAACTTTTGCAGCTTATCTTTATCAATTCCATAAGCAATAAATGTATAAGTAGGACGATAATTATTTTGTCCTTGAACTAGGTTTGAAAAGTAGTTTGTAAGAGAAGTATTTCCCGAAAGGATATCTTTTCCATTTACCACATAGGCATTGGATACTTCTGCTCTAAGAGAAAGATCTTCTTTTACTTCTCCGAGTCCCGCAACGAAGTGACCATTCACTGAACCAAATGAGTCCCCTTGTCTTCCCGAGAGAGTAACAAGAAATACTGATTCTCCAGGCTCAACATTATAGCCTTCTTTATTGTAAACCACTTTTCTAAATGTATTTTGAGATTTACTAATTTCATTCTTATAAACAGTCTTTTCAATAAACTTATAAGGGTTTTGATTGATTTGTGCTTCATAAGGAGATTTCTCAGGCATCGTAGCACTAAAAAGTCCTGAAGGAGTCAGAGCTTGCATGATAAAGACATCTCCTTCAAGGCGTCCGTCTGCAATAATTTTCTTATTGATAAAAGATTTCTTTGAGATTTCATCAAAGCTGTAATGGTTTAATACTTTTGTGTATCCAAATTCTACTCGTTGATCATTGATTGTGTATTGATCAAGAGCTTCATCATATTTTAAAACGCCTTCCAAGCTAGAGGGGCCAGGGATATTAGTTGGAGTCTGAGTTAATACAAATTGATCTCCATTTTTCTCACCTTTAAATTCATATGAAAAAGGATTTCCATTTGATTGTTGAACATAGGCGGGATTGGCCAAAGAAGGAAGAGAGTCTTTAATCTTCTCGGTAGTATCAACTTTAAAAATCCCATCAGGGCCATCAATTTCAAATTCACCGTTACCGAGATTGATTATATTTCCCGTGATAAATTCGGCACTGTAAAGAGGAGTCGCCAGCGCTACGAGTCCTAGTAGAATGGATGTCTTGAGGTTGAACTTCATTTTTTGTCCCTGTTTTAAATTGATTAAGACTATTTTGGCCAAAAATCGGGGACAATTCTATAAAGTCAGTGATCCTTACAAGGGGTGTATATAAATTGATCTTTTTTATTTCAATGTATCAAGCTAACTACTGGAAAGTATTATCTTTGTAATAGCAGATATATCTTGGGAATAAGAAAAGAAAAGATAAAGAGGGGGAGAAAGTGAAAGATAAATACATGGGTCGGATGAGTATTACAGGTAAAGTGCATAAGAATAGTGGGCAGTAGGGCACTTGAAAAAGCCCCAAGAAGTAAGCTCACATTCTCAGATATAAAGAAGCCCTTTTTTAACATTCGTAGCATAAAGAAAAAGGGGATGAGTCCTAGAAAAGATATTTCAATCAAGCAAGTACTTCTATGTTTATGAACAACATTATCTAAAGAGAGATAGTTGGCCAAGATAGAGAGGAGCAAAAGAATAGTGAGTGTTATCGGAATATAGTTGAATTCTGACTTATAGCGACCTGGGATCGTGCTAAGAAGAGCGACAGCAATTGTTGAAATCCATGTGGCAAGCATCAGAAGCACTTGAGTGATAAAGAAGGGATCACTTTGAAGGAGATTCCAATGAAAGTCTTCTAAACTTAAGGCCGAATAGGTCTTCATGATAAGAGGTATAAGGATAACTTGAGAAATAATAAAAAGAAGTAATCTCCACTTAAGGGGAGCTAACTTTTTAACCGGTTTCAGCTCAGCTGAAAGCTTATTAATTAAGTCGTCCATATTCTTATTTTCTGTACTCATACTATTGTTAACCATTTTCTGAAATTCGTAAGTTCTTTTCAATTTCTTTAAAGGCACGAGATAATCGTGTCCTTAATGCATTTTCTTTAATATTCATTTCTTTAGCGGCTTCCGTAGTGCTCAATCCATAGACTTTAGTTAAGATGATGGCCGTTTTATTTTCAAGGGAAAGAGTTTGAAGGATTTCAAATTTTTCCCACTCACTCTCTATATTCGCAGCGCCTGGATGATTTGTTACATCAAATTCTTCTTCACTACGTAACTTATTCATTCTGCTCACTTTTCTAATATAATCAATAATTCTCCTATGACAGATGGTATGTATCCAAGGAAAGAGGGGATAGCTGGAGTCATAGGTGGCCAAAGACTGATGTATGGAGATCATAACCTCTTGAATGACATCATGAGTATCATTCTCACTAAAGACCTTTCTTGATACCTTGGCGTGAATAATAGGGTAAATAAGACTCAGTAACTCTTTGTAAGCAATCTGATCCCCTTTCTGGGAGGATATCATCAATAGCTTGAGCTTTTGCTCTTTTGAGTTATCTTGAGTCATATCAATTATTTGGATTAAGAATTATTATTATCTTAAGACTATATACTTAAATACTTTAACTTATCAAAAAAAGTTGTAACAAAACGAAATTCTCCTGCGAATAGCTATTTGAGCCCCATTTGGGATGAAATTAACTATTGGAGGATTTATGAAGAAAAAAAGTCTACTTATGACAACAGCTATGGCCGGATTAATGATGGCGTCTTGTTCACAACAAGGAGTTCATGCTGAAAGTGGAGCCCAGGCAAAAGAGGTCATGTGCTACGGTGTAAACTCATGTAAAGGCCATGGAGACTGCTCAGGTAAGGTTGATGCTTGTAATGGTAAAAACGGCTGTGAAGCAAGCCTTAAGTGCGCTGGAATGAACTCGTGTAAAGGAAAGGGTCTTAAGAAACTATCTAAGAAAGAGTGCTCTGATAAAGGTGGAAAGGCCGCTTCGTAATGAAGGACTTATTTGTTGGGGTCGGGCTTCGGCCTGATCACTATTCCTATTTACTTGAGAGACCGAAAATTCAATCTAACTGGTTTGAAGTGATTTCTGAAAACTTTCTTTTTAGTGAAGGAAATCCACAACGAGTATTAGATTCAATAAGTCGAGATTACCCCATGTCTTTTCATGGGGTATCTTTGAATCTTGGCTCTTATGAACCCCTAGATAAAGTATATCTTAAAAAAGCAAAAGAACTCTATAAAAGATATGATCCCTTTTTAATATCGGATCATCTATGTTGGACTGGTAAATCAGAGAATCAATTACATAATCTTCTACCACTGCCCTATAATGAAGATACGCTTAAGCATCTTGTTTCAAGAATTAGCTACTATCAAGAATATATAGGTCGTGAAATTGCGATTGAAAATTTATCGGCCTATGTTGATGTTACTAATAACGAATACAAAGAATGGGATTTCTTAAGAGAGTTGGCCAAGAGGGCCGGTTGTAAAATTCTATTAGATATTAATAATATTTATGTGAATAGCGAAAATTATGGATTTAATCCCTATGAATACCTTGATGCCATTCCCATGGAACTTGTCTCGGAGATTCACCTCGCAGGCCATACGGATATGGGTGATTACCTCTTTGATACTCATTCAACTCCTGTTTGTGATGATGTCTGGAATCTATTTAAACATAAATGGAAAGAAAACTATAAAACACCTGTTTTGATTGAATGGGATGAAGATATTCCTGAATTTAATGTTCTCGAAGAAGAAGTTCTTAAGGCAAGGTCCATAGCTTTGGAGAAAGAATGAGTGCTCAATTAAAGAAGTATCAAGAAGAGTTTCTACAAAGCGTTCATCCTGCATCATGGGATAAACAAGAATCTCATATCAAAGGCGAGTTGATAGGGGCTGGTAAGTTAAGTGCCCAGCAGGCCTTACAGGTCTATACTCAAGACTATATTATTCGTATGACAGAGGTTCTGGGTGATCATTATGGAGCTTGTTGGAAAGTCTTGGGAGATGAAGATTTTCTATCATTATGTGAAGAGTATATTAAAGAGAATCCGTCTTCTTATAAGTCTTTATCTCAGTACGGTGAAGGCTTCTGTGCCTTTTTGTTATCAAAGGTGGGGGATGACTATGACTTTATTTCAGCTCTGGCCTCTTTTGAATTTTCTTTTCAAAGACTCTTTCATGCGCCAGCTATCAATGAGTTGTTGAGTGAGGACTTACTATTTAATCACATCTTAACTCCCGTGAAAGAGAGCTTCTTCATCTTAAGTGAAGTCAATCTTATTCACATTTGGAATAATAAGGATCTTGAAGAAGAGCTTCATTGGGAAGATATTGAGCTTCATGGATTATATATTCTTTATAAAGAAGAATATATGGTAAAGCAGGTGCGGATAAATCCTGTTTTTCAAAAAGTATTAGATGATCTCAACCTTGGTAGAACATTGGTTCAGTGTATAGAGCAATACGAAGAAGACCCTGCTTTTTCCATTTTATGTGAAGAGGATTGGGCCTCCTTCTTCTATGTTGTTATGAGAACTTATAAATTAAGGTAGTCGGCCTTATAGTTATCTTGGTTGTAATTGACTTGAATATCTTTAGTCTCAGATGTTCCGTCTAGGTAAGTTATTTTAAACTGATATTGGCCAATAGGAAGAACTTTATAGAACTCTCTATGGCGTACATCAAAAGCACCTAGATCCTTATTTCCAGAATTCAATATTCTCGTGATCGCGACCGAACTAGGGTTTTTTGTTCCGATAAATTTAATCCCCTGACCTTGATGAACACGAGATAAGAATTGGACAAGTGAATCTTTGTTATCGTTATAGTAGCCTGCAATATTTTTGTAATTTGGCCACTTTGAGTGGGAGAGTTCTATCGTCACTTGAAGATCGTTGTAGAAGTAGTAACTCCAGTCCTGCATCCCTCCGTCAACTTCATACCAAGTATTTCCATTAACAATACCGCCATCAAATTCAGTAGAGTCAAAGAAGCCAGGCACATGATCGGCATATTCTTTAGAAAAAGAAACCACGAGGTCAGTTAGGGGGGCTTTATCTCTACTTGTATCCCAAGGATAGTTAACGACTTTTGTCCCTCCATGAAAATTAGCACTAAGAGCAAAGTTTTGCTGCTCTTGCCAATTCATAACGGCGACTGTTTCAAGCTCACGGCCTGTAGAATCGTTTTGGTTATCTCGAGTTGTAAAGTCTGGGAAGTTACGATTAAGGTCTTTCCATCCATCATTACCGCGCCTCTTATTGGCGGCACCATCAGGATTCATAGAAGGCATAATAAATATTTCAGTTTCATTAATAAGGGAAACTATATTTTTCTCTCCAGCTTTATATCTTTTACCTAAGTCTTCAAGAAAGAGAACCATAATTTCTCGTCCAACAATTTCATTTCCATGCATATTGGCAATATATTTTACTTCAGGTTCAACTTCATCCTGAGAAGGATTATCAGAAACTTTTACTACCCAAAGTTCTCTTCCAAGTGCACTTTGACCAAGAGATGTGAGAGTCATGATATCTGAATGATTGCCGACGATGACTTTTAGTTTTTCTTCAATCTCTTCTGGTGTGGGATAGCTTCCTGAACCCCAGGCCTTCTCTTCTTCATTGTGGTCAATGGGAAGTATTTCTGCGCCAAGAGTTTTAAGCCATTTAATCGTTCCTACCGGTCCGTAGACTTCGAACTGATTTTTATTTCTATGATCAATAATAAGTTCTGGATGTTGTTTAACGATGGAGAAGAATTTCAATTCAGGATCGCGAACTATACTTCCTTCTTGGGCAATATCATGGGCTAAGATTTGAGGTGAAAAAGCACCTAGGAGAAGGAGGAATATTGAGGTAGTTATCTTTTTATGGCATCTGATTTTTTTCATAGGATATTCTTCATTGAGACATCCAATATGGCCATAGTTTCACTGCTTTTTACTCTAACAATTTATAACTGTTTGTAAGGGAAAGTAAGGATAGGGCATTTTAAATGGAATGCATTTAGTAAAGTCGCTTCAGAAGGTCGTGATGAGTAATAATCCCAGTAAGAATGTGTTCATCGTTAATGACAGGTAGAGCGGAAATTTCCTCTTTCACCATAACTTTTGCCACATAGTCGATAGGTGTTTCTTCGTTGCAGCACAGAATAGTCTTCGCCATAAACTGTTTGGCCATTGCGTGCTCAGCAAGATTCATTTTTTTCACCCACAAAAGATCTCTATCACTAACAATTCCGGCGACTCTTTTATTCTTTGTTAAGACGAGATGATGAATATGATTTTCTTCGAACACCTTAAGGGCCTCTTCAACAGAGATTTCATGATCGTGTAGGATTACGTTTTTAGACATCGACTCTATGACGTAGGCCTGCTTATCCTTCTTAAGCGTCTCTCTTTTTTGATTCTTTCCGACTAGAGTTTTTTCCAGTCGATGACCTGATTCATAGGAAAGATAAGATAGTTGAATCTCTGAGACAATAGTGTCCACAATGACATAGAACATACTAATCACTTGCCTTACATGTGAAAACGCTACACCAAAGCGCTGTGAAAAGATTGCTCTTGTATTCATTACTTAAGCGCAGGGAAGAGGGGTCTCTTTGGATATCTGAATCCATGATGACCACACTTGCTTCATCAATCATTTGATCGATTTCTCCATCGAGAAGGATCAATTCATCTGAGTCGACTCTATCATAAGGAGTAACGCCTCTATCGCTTGGCTCGACTTCACCAAGATCAGTACTAGAGCTGCCACCAAGAGACGGGATTTCAATTTCATTACTTTCAATTTCTACTTCTATACTAGAAGGCTCTCCATCAAAGTAGAAGTATGCATAAGTTCCGGCGCCTGCTGCGGTTAGAAGCGCCACTTTTGTGAAGATTGTTTTATCGCGAGTTGGGCTTATTTCACCTCTGGCGACAGCTTTCTTTTCAGCAGCGCTGAGTTTTTCGAAGAAGTCTTTTTCAAACTTTTCGGCATATTCTTTTATTGCTTTCCATTTCTCTTGAGCAAGCGCATCGGCTCGTCTCGCAAAGGTGATCAGTAATTCATCTTGGTCGGCCGTGGAGCTTAGACCTTTTAGAGTCTGTGCATTTGTTTTAGCATCGGCGGTGGCAAAGATAATTTTATTAAGCTTAGGGAAATATACATTTTGCGCATGAGAGTCATAGACTAACTTGAAGAGCTGTACGGCCTTCTGTCTTCCTAAGGTATCAGACTTATAGATGAGTCCTAGTATGGAGTCTACAAACATAGGTTGATTAAGATAGCTTAGAAAAAATGATTTTAGCTCTGCATTTCGCTCGCGTTTTACTTTGGTTAGAACAAAGAGAGGCTCTTGGTAGAGGAGTTTTCTTAGTTCTTCGATGGATGGTCTACTTTGATCTTTGAAGAAGGTAGGATGGGTTAGAGACTCTTTCTCAGAGTTTACGCCAAGTTCCTTTAAAAGAAGATTAACCTGCTTTTTACATATCTCATTACATTCTTTAGAAATAAGAAGGTCTTCTAAGTTTCCTCGAACCATTCGATACTCTTGATAATTATTTCCTAGATTAACAAGAGTTGAATTGATTTCTTCATTTAGTTTAGGTCTGAGCTTTTCAAGAGAGCCCGAATCTTTTAGTTGCTTAATAATAAAATTATTAAATTCATCACTAAAACCCATATTAACTAATTCATTAACAAATTGAGATTCATTTGCATCGGGGTGAGCTTCAAGATACATCGAAATTTTCTTGTATCGTTTGAAGCCAATAAGTTGCGCTTCAATAGTGCGAAAGAAAGTTCTCCATTCGCGTTCATTGGCCGAGAAGTTATCGGCAAAAATATTTTCATGAAGCTTATTGAGTTTTTTAGCGATTTTTAAATTGAGGGCAGGAGTAGGGTCTTCTTTTCCCTTACGAAGAAAGTTTGTGAATCTTTCAATTCGAGTTATACGCTCAGTGAATTCAACGGCTTCATTATTCGTAAAGCCTGATTCTTTTTGAAAGAGGCTTTTGAATACTGAGGTGCACGAAGCATGCGTTGTATTCACAACTAAAAAGGAAATGAGCAATAGACTGACTTTAGTTTTCAACATATCCAATACCTGGTCTTTATCTTTTTATAGAGTTCAGACTAGGTATCGGAATA
Organism: Bacteriovoracaceae bacterium; assembly: GCA_048266825.1. GTDB lineage: Bacteria > Bdellovibrionota > Bacteriovoracia > Bacteriovoracales > Bacteriovoracaceae. Next base: position 84,799 of record JBLWYP010000010.1, read on the forward strand.
AAGGGGTATCAAGTTGAGTTTTTAGCTTGGTTATTGCCTAAGTATTTGATTTTTCACCGAGAATATCTCTGATATCTGCGGTTTCCAGAGTTTCTTTTTCAATTAAACCTGTTGAGAGCTTCTCTAGAGTTTCTCTATGCGTGCTCAGGAGATTAGAGACATGTTCTTTACGCTGGCTTAAGAGTTTGAAGACTTCCTCATCAATTCGCTCAGCTGTTTTTTCCGAAAAGTTTTTGGCCTTTCCCATTTCTCTACCCAGAAAAGCATGCTCTTCTTCAATATCAAAAGACAAGGGACCAAAGGTTTCACTCATGCCCCACGTGGCAATCATTTTACGGCATAATTTGGTTGCTCGTTTTAAATCATCTTGGGCTCCAGTAGTAATTTCACCGATGATAATTTCTTCCGCTGTTCTTCCTCCAAGAAGAACATCAACTTGTCCTATGAGAAAGCTCTTGCTTTGATTGACCATATCTTCTGTATAAAGCTGCTCAGTAAAGCCAAGGGCTCGTCCACGTGGGATAATAGTTATCTTCTTAAGGGGGCTTGCGTTCTTGGTGAGATGGGCCACTAGAGCATGTCCAGATTCATGAACGGCAATCACGCGTTTTTGATCATCTTTTAAAATTTCTTCACGAGGATTACCCATTAGTACTTTATCGCGAGAGAGATTGAAGTGATGAGTCGTCACCACTTTAGCATCTTCTCTGGCCGCTTGAAGGGCCGCCTCATTGGCAAGGTTTCTTAGGTCTGCACCTGAAAAACCAGGAGTTACTCCTGCTATTTCTTTTAAATCAATATCATCTGCCAGAGGAATTTTTCTGGTGTGTATTTTTAATATTTCTTCACGGGCTTTGGCGGTGGGAAGATCCATGACAACTTGGCGATCAAAACGACCCGGTCGTGTTAATGCACTATCGAGAACATCAGGTCTATTGGTGGCGGCCAATACGATGACGGCCTCATCCGAGCTGAAACCATCCATTTCGGCGAGTATTTGATTAAGAGTTTGTTCTCTCTCATCATGACCTCCACCTAGTCCTGTTCCTCTGGAGCGTCCAATAGAGTCAATTTCATCAATAAAGATAATGGCCGGGGATTGTTTCTTAGCGTCCTCAAAGAGCTTACGAACGCGACTTGCACCCATACCAACATAGAGTTCAATAAATTCTGAACCACTCATACTGTAGAAAGGAACACCAGCTTCGCCAGCTACGGCCTTGGCCATCAGAGTCTTTCCCGTTCCTGGAGGTCCAATCATCAGGACTCCGCGTGGAAGAGTGGCGCCCATTTTGGTAAAACGATCTGGATTTTTCAAGAAGGATACAATTTCTTCGAGATCCGTTTTTGAATGAAGCGCACCTGCTATATCTTTGAAAGTAACTTTGCTTTTTTTAGGGTCAACTTGTCTGCTCTTGTCATCTTTCATGAAGGGAGGTTTTCCCATACTTCCCATTCTCTTACTGAGGCTTTTGGAAGACCACCAGAAGAAACCAAAGATAAGTAGCCAAGGCAGAAGTCCTGTCAGAAGATTCGTCCAGTTTTCAGAATTATCTTCTTCTACAACAATCTTAATATTCTTCTTTTGAAGAGCCTCTAAGAGTTTAGGGTTTTCAATAGGGGGAAGTTGCGTTTGAAAGCCAATCTTAGGCTGTTTCTGTTTGGAGGTTTCTTTATCACTTTCTTGGGCATCACTTGTATCTTCATGAACTCCAATGAGTTGTTTTCCCATGAACGTGACTTTTGTAAGCTCATCTTGGTTTACTTTATTTAGAAAATCTGAATAAGAAATCTGCTTTAATTTCTGAGGGCCAGACTGATTTCCTATGTAGTTGGCAAAGAGAATAAAGAACATGAACAATACGATCCATAAGGTAGAGTTTTTCTTATTCTTTGATGACAAGTTCGTCGATATTTTACTGAACTTATTTTTTGGGTCAGATAAATCAGGTGTTTTCTTTTTATTGTTTTTGTTATTTTGATTTTTTTCTTCGGCCATTGAATAGTCCTTTTTCTCTCTCATTATGCTTTTCTCTTAGAGATTAGCCCAAGTTACCTTACTAAAGCCTTTTTGGATAAGAAAATAGGTTAGAAGCCGTTTGAGAACGCATAGCATCTTTTGATCACTTTTAGCATTGGCCATGATAAAATAGCCAATATAGAGACTAATAAAGGGCGCCTTTGAGAAAAACATCTTTTATACCATTGTTAATCAGCATTTTTGTGCTCGCCGGCTGTTCACGTCTTGAAACTGTTGAAAGACATGAAGCGATGCGTGATTCTAGGGGGCCCCAGTTAGATCTCTTAAATCAAGCGATCGAGCAATGGCCAAAGAGGGACGAAGAGTTAGCGCTCAATATTGAATGGCTTGAGAAAAGACCTGATAAGGAATTAGTCTTCGGCTCTTGTGTCATGTCATCTCAGCAGTATGCGAATCATCTAAAGCCTTTACTAAACCTTTCAAAAGTAGAGTTATTAAATCTATTAGGACGTGAATATCAATTCTATGAAGTCTATGGAAAAGATAGGTGGGGAGAGATTTTACTCACCTCTTATTATTCTCCGATCATTAAAGGATCAAAAACTTTTTCAAAGAAATTTTCTCAAGCACTGTACTCTATGCCTGAAGATTTAGGGATGATCTCTCTGAAGGATTTTGTCTCTAAAGATATTTTAAGCCCTGAGGCCCATTCTCGATCACAACTACCTGCACTAATAAGTTATGATGATAAAGGTAAAGTGGAGGCGATTAAGGCCTATCATTCTCGCCAAGAAATTGATGAAGGTCTTGTTCTAAAAGGCAAGGGTCTAGAGCTGGCCTATGTCGATCCGATTGATGCCTTTTTTCTTCACATCCAAGGTTCGGGACTAATCGAATTTGAAGATGGAAGTCTACGCTTCTTAGGCTATGCCGCTCAAAATGGTCATCGTTATTATAGTATTGGAAAATCTCTCTTTGATATTATCCCTCAAGAGGAAATGAGTAAGGATAAACTAGTTGATTACTTAAAAGGACTCTCTCCCCAAAAGCGAGACGAACTCCTCTTTGAAAACCCAAGTTATGTTTTTTTTAGGGAACTTGAAGAAGGTGCCGGTCAGACCACCTTTGGACCATCAGTTATTGATAAGAGAACAATCGCCATTGATCATAGAGTTTTTCCTATGGGAGGGATTGCTTTTCTTGATTTCAATACCCCAGATCTAAAAAATCGAGAAGAGTTAAAAGATTTTTCTAAAGATACTTTAGAAAGAGAAGGTCGCTTTGTACTTGCGCATGATTCGGGTGGTGCGATTAAAGGCCCTGGACGAGCCGATCTGTATTGGGGCAAAGGAGAGGAAGCCTCTATCAATGCTGGAGTTATGAGGCATAGGGGGAAAATGTGGTTTCTCGCTCCTCGTAATTGTAATTTAAAATAAAAATATCTAGATAAAGAGAAAGATGATGAAGCGACAAATAATAATCGGAGACGTCCATGGCTGCTATGAAGAGTTAATGGAGCTTGTAGATAAAGTAAATTTTAATGCTCAAACAGATGAATTAATCTTTCTTGGTGATCTCATCAATAAAGGACCTTCTTCAGTTAAGGTTTTGGAATTTGTAAAAAATGGTGGCCACAAGTCTATATTAGGAAATCATGAGCTTGGTTTTCTAAAGGCCCTCGATTATGCACAGTATATGACTGGAGGCTTTTTAAAACTCGCTGAAGAACTCAAAGGTGAGCTATCTGAATATCAAAAATGGCTAGCGCAGTTACCACTATATATTGAAGATGATCTCTTTATTGCTATTCATGGTGGATTAGAGCCCGGTGTCCCTCTTAATATGCAACGTGCACAAGTTGCAACGAGAATTCGTACATGGGATGGAATAGGGGATGACTTAAATAATCCAGCAAACCCTGCTTGGTATGAACTCTACAAAGAAGATAAATTAGTCGTCTTTGGACATTGGGCGGCGAAAGGACTTATTCGAAGAGAAAATGCGATCGGCCTAGATACCGGTTGTGTATGGGGAGGAGAGTTAAGTTGTCTCATCCTCCCAGAGAAAAAAGTTCAAAGCATAAAGGCCAAGAGAGTTTATCAAATTCCTGCCGTTTAGAGCTGAATGTAGATGTAACTCCCATTTACTCTAATACTTTCTAATTGAGAATCTCTTATTTGATCAAGAATTTTACCTTTTAAAGAGATGAATCCGACCTTTGCTTTATCTAAATAAATCGAGAGCAATTTCTTATCTTCATCAAATTGAATACTTCCATTGGCCTTAAGTGTCCAATTGAAGAGGTATTTCACCTTGAATTGCATTTGATAATTATGATCAAAGATAAGTAGTCTTAAGTTCTCAATACTATCAATAGAGGTGGCCTTATTTAAGGCGCGGGCCACTGATTTAGCGCTCAGTTGATCAAAGGAGAGTTCAGGTATCGAGAGGTCTGCTAAACTCAAGCAAAGAGCCGATACATCACTGACTATTGATTTATTATTATTTTTACAACTTAGACTCACTTGGGGAATAGTCTGAGTGCCACCAGAGTGACTGAGTTTAATTGAGCTGGTTGAAAACGATAGTGATTCATTTCTTTGATAATTCAGATTTAAAGAATCTGTGCTAATATTTCTAACACCAGCAAGAGCACTCTCAACTCCAAAGTCGTAATTGAGATTTATCTCATGATAGTCAGCAACAAATTGACCTTCAATAAACGACGTTTCTATTTGAGATAGAGATGAATTGATTCCTAAGGGTTCACCCGTGTAGGTCAGTTGGTCATATTCAAATAGTCCGTATTGGTTATCTTGATTTAAAGTACCTTTTAAGTTCTTAATCACTATGGAATCAATGGCCATAGTTGATTGGACAGCAAAAGTAGTTATCATCACAAGTATGATCTTCTTCATAGCTTCCTCCAGATTTTCGAGTTATGTGTATATAACTCCTCGGTGAAACTGGTCCTACAACTTCAAATATGCTGATAGAGGGGGTCTTGGTGGATAAATATGCCGATTGAGAGAATAATGCTTAGAATCTTTAGAAATTAAAAGGTGGAATCTTTTCTATGTTGAAGCCCTTGAAACTCTATATTTCCAGAAATAGTATTATCTGGCTCAAGTTGATATCGAATATTGATAAGGCGCGTATCATTGAGAATGGATTGTAATTTCTTATCTTTGACTTGGTAATTACAGGGAAGAGCTTTCATCATGCGAGCATAAATAACTCCTCTTACAGATTTTGTTTGTTGAGGAGAAGTGAGGCGAGTGACTTTATATAGGCAGCTCTTATGATCTCCTTCTTCGGATAAACTTATTTCAATCCCAAATTTACCGTCACTGCCCACGAGCTTAAAGCTTAGGGAAGACAGAAATTCATCGAGCTTAAACTTTCCCGCCATCTCTATTTGAGAGTTCTTTGTTTGAAAGGGATTTTCTTGTGCCACAGAAGTGAAGGCGATAGATAAGAATAAAAAGGGAAGGATGTATTTGAGCTTCATTATTTACATATCCTTGCTGAATTTGTTCCACAATGAACTTGCCCATCTAATATGTGATAACCCACCGAATGCACAAAAGAGCTTCCAACACCTAGGCTAGATAATTCTTTTTCCATGTATTGATCAAAAGGTTGAAAATAAGTTCGTGGCATAATTATACTCGATGTATTTTGGGCATTAGGATGAACCACTCCGTTTACGAGATCAGGTGCATAGGAGACTCCTCCTCGAAAGAAGACGGGGGCTTCGACAATCGGAGGGTTACTACACTCCGTAGTACGGGCCAGCTCGGCAACAAGAGCATCTCTATTTTCTTGCATGACATCACTAATGGAGGGATCTCCAGGATTATATCCTTCGAGATTTTCATTTTTTAATATCTGATACTCATCTGACTCTACAAAGCTATGAATACTTTGCTCATCCATACAATGAAGATTATAGATTTCCTCTACTCTTTCAGGAGAAAGTCTATTTGAGATGCCTTCTACAGCAAGACTATAGTAGCCAACTTCACTACAATCTATATCTCTTTGAGGTCTGTTTTCTATTAATGAGAAAGACGAGGAAATTCTTTTCTTAGTTGGTTGAGTTAATTCTTGTTCTAACTCCTCTGGAGTTGGAGCTGTTCTTGCTGCCGTTGCTTCCATGAGTTCAAATGCCTTTTCAGGACTGGCCAGTATGACGGCATAGTCACAAGGAGCGGGGCGATTGGTTTTGACTATATTGATAATTTCATCAACATGCCCAACACTTAGAAAAGAAGTATCTAAATCTAAAACTTTATTTCCTGCAGCCTCTAATGACTCACGCTGAATTCTTTGATAATCGGTTTGATAAGGGGCCCTTGTATCTTCAGGCATGTTGTAATTTGAAAATCCATTTGATTTAACAATTCCTCTATAAAGAGTTCCACCTGGCATAGTTTCAAGATTCCCGCCACTATTTAGACTATTTATATCAGAGTTATAGGGATCAACCATATCGGGAGGAATGAAGTAGGGAAGGTTACAACTTTTAGCGATTTGACAGGCCAGTCGATCTTCAAATGAACTTCGCTCTTCTCTGTAGTGTTCGAGTTGATAGATGGCCGGTTTTCCATCAAGACTTGTAAACTCAAATGAATCCTGCATCCATCTATCTACAGCAGGCATTGTCTCAACCTGAATTATATTTACGGATTCATTATTTAATAAGCGCGATAAATTTGGATTATTTTGCAGATAGGACTGCCTTTCTCTAGGAAGAACTAAATTAAAGCGCCCTCCTGGATTATCTGCCAAGTACTCAGTGAGGAGATCTTCAATGAAGCCATCATTATTTCCTGTGTATACAGAAAAAATACCACCACTAGGATAACTATGATCTAGTCCTTTTAGAGAATCACTTGCTTCAGGACAATTGGGAATATCAATACCTGTATTTTGAAGGTCTTCATTGGAGGCTACACATTGATTCGTGGTGGCCAGATTTAATATGTCTTTTAAACTTTCATCAAGAGCTGTACCTGCACAATTAACACCTTCTGTTTGTTCGTTCTGGCATTCTGCAACTGTTGCAAAACCATTTTGTATAGTATTAAGAGTTCCAAGCTGTTCAGTACTTGCTACTTGAGCAAATACTTTCGTGCTAATGAGGATAGTTAATAAGAGATGAAACAAACTCTTGGTCCTTTGTGGATGGCCTTACTTATCTCTTTTCGGCTTTTTTTAACAAATACTATAAGGCTTTATGTAAGGCTAAGTATTTGTAATAAGATTAGTTTATATACTGAGTGTCGATACAAACTAAATATGATCCATTTTTAAATGTGAAGGATCTTAAACTTATTTTATCTTTATCTTTTCACAAGTATGAACAATAATAGGTATTGGATATAAAAAGGAAGGCAAGATTGAGCGCTCAAAAAGTAATTCTTTGTGTTGATGATGAAGCAGATATTTTAGAACTTTTTAGAGATGAATTCCTAGAACTCAAATTTAAAGTTTTAGAAGCTTCAAATGGAGTTGATGCATTTGAGCTATTCAAAAATAATAAAGTGGATTGTGTCGTATCCGATATTCGTATGCCAGGTGGTGATGGAGTCTCCCTTGTTAAAAACATTAAGGATGAAGGCTCAGATGTTCCCGTTTATCTTGTGACAGGTTTTTCAGACTATACGACAGAAGATCTTACTGGTCTTGGTGTTAACGCCGTAATTTTCAAGCCTTTTGATTTAGATGAAGTGGTTGAGATGGTGAAAAATACCGTTGAGCAAGCTTAGTCTCTTTTTCTTTTAAAAATAACTCGTCTACAATTTTCATTTTCTTTAAGATACTTTCTTTCAAAGTGGGTCACTCCTTGTAGGTTTTCTGCGAGGTCGCGTACAAGATTATCTTCTTTAATTTCTAAGTTCCAAATCTCCTGGGCCAAGAAAATAGCTTCTTGAATATAGAAAGATTCATTAGTTCGTAATTCTATTTCTCTCCCAGGCTTTAGAGTAGATAAGAGGAATTGAAAACTTGGAGCAGCAAGAAAGCGTTTATTTCTTTGGGTTACTTTAGGGTAGGGATTAGGGTAGAGCAGAAATATTTTATCAAAATATTCAGTGGCCTTCTCTTTATGAGGATAGAGCCAATGAAGAGCGTCTTCGTGAATGGGGATGATATTAGTAAACTTATGTGTTTGAACTCGTCGCTTAAATTTCTCAAACTTCTCTTTGGTTCTTTCAAAAGCAATAAGGCGAATTTCAGGATTTTCTTTGGCAAAGAGGATGGGGTGTAAACCTGCTCCGCACCCAATTTCGAGATAAGTCTCTTTTGTATCAAGCGGCCATTGAGTAGTATCTACAGGTTTGGGCATAAGTGATCCGTCGAATTTTCGGTCATTTACCTTACTTTTTAATTTATCTGCGTACTTATCTAGATCCATACTTTACTACTACTCATGCCATTGGTTTACTAGGGGAATCATTAAATAAAGGTATAGTATGAAAAATCAAATATTGAAATATGCACTGGTCATCTTTGCGCAGTTTTTTCTCATTACGGCCACCAGCTGTGCGGCCAGCTATAGAATCTTTAAGACAAGTGAAGCGAAGTTTATTTCCGAGCAAGAGGCGTTTGATGATATTTCTCAAGCTGATGTGGCCATCGTTGGGGAGACACACTACCAAGCAAGCGTTCAAGTTGCAGAAGCCTGGGTCATGCAAAAACTTTCACTGCGCAATCCTAACTTTCAAATGGCCTGGGAGTTTTTTAATTACAATGATCAAGGAGCCCTTGAAGAAAGTTTTGATGACTATGTTCAGGGTAATCTAAGTGGATCTTCATGGATTGCTCAGTGGTTTCCAAGTAATAGTTCGGACAGCGAAGTCTATCTTCCGATGTTTGATGTTACGGCCCGCTATTCTCAAAAAGTAATAGGCACAAATGCGCCTCGTAATTTAAAAAGTAAACTTATGAGTGGTGGTCGAATTCTCTTAGAAACAGATCAAGAAATTTGGCCTTTTACGTCTCATGTTACCGATGCTCCTGATTCATATTTTATGCGTTTTGAAGAAGCTATGGGTGGACATGTAGACTCGCAAACCCTCGAGAAATATTACCTGGCCCAGTATTATACGGATGCCTATATGGCGAATGCTATTCAATTAAAACTCGTAGAAGGTCCGGTTATGATGGTGGTAGGACATTTTCATTCCGACTTTGGTCATGGACTTCCTTTTTATTTAAAAGAGCTTGGAGTTACAAGTATTTCTAATATTCGAATTGTTGATAACTCGAATCTCTCAAGTGATGAGCTTAATAGAATCTTAGAAGGTGACGCTGATTACGGTATGGTTGGTGACTATATTATTGTCATTAATTAATCTCGCCAAAAATCTTCATGGTATTCAAAGTTACATATTCCTTTTACTTTTTGTAAATAGGCATGGATTTTTGAAGAGAATTGAAACTCGGGAAAGACGTAGAGTCCCCATATATGAGAAGCAATCATTATATCAAATATAGAAAAGCTTTCTTCGTGATTATAGAATTCTCCGATAGCCTCTTCTAACTCATCTAATAAGGGGGCTAGCTCTTTTAAATGAACTTCTTTATTTTGAATGAGCTTTGAAAAAGGTCCACGCTTTTGAGATTTCTTTTGAATAAAGTAGTCACGAGAAGCCTGTGTGAATTCTTTGGAATAGGCCCAATAGGGCATGCACAAATTATGAATAGGTTTTCCTAAACGGCTGAGAAGATCTTCTAATTGACTTAACTTCTCTTGGTTTTCTAGCTTATCTAGGCCTAACTGATTCTTATTTTTAAGCGATGAATCTAGGGATTGATCAAGATAAGAAATGATCTCAAGAGACTCATTCATGGCCATTTTATCATTTTGTAGAATCGGTAACATCTTTTTGTCACAGAGTTTAACTGGAGTTTGCTCGTCTTCATAAGGCAGGGGTTGTGAAGAAAATTTTATTTCTAAAGCGCCTAACGCCATCCTTACTCGAATACAAAAGGGACAGTGAATATAGTGAAAAAGAGTAATCATATTAGGGCCTTAGCGGTTTTATGCTCAATAAAAGAACGACTACTGGGGACAAAAGGATACTATATATTTCAAGAGCTTAAGATGCCACTAAAATTTTTTCAAAAACACAGACCAGAGTCTGAAATAGTTATAAATTTACCTCAAGAAACGGAGATTATTTATCTGTATTACTTTTGAGAGAATCAATAGAAATTCTCTTAAGTAATGAAGATATGCACGGGAGGTTTTGAATGCTTAGGTTATTAAAAACTAATTTTATCGCGGCCATTATTTTAACTTTTATTATGGGGCTTACCTCGACTCAGGCAGCGAAATCAAAAATTTTAGTGGTAACTAATGATGATAGTGATACTTACTATGACCTCTACTTAGAGCTAGATGAAGATCAAAAAGCCTACGGCCTCTCCATGTATGATCAAGGTAAAAAAGATTGGGTTGAATTCCAAGTGGAAGATCTAACTGATGGTGTCGATCTAAAGAAAGAGGGAAGCCATAGAGTTATCGTTCTTAAGTCAGCTGACTTTGAGGATGACAGGGGTGGACACTTTCTTATTGATTATTTAAATAATGGTATAACCGGAAAACGTTCCGATATGGAAATCACAATCGACTTTGATGGATACTCATGGAAAGTATATCACCAAGGTGTTGAAATAGAGCAACTTAACTTCAAAGTTAAGAAGATCTTTGGTAAAGCAGTTGGAATTGATCGCGTAGAGATCGAATAAATAATCCCAAGCAAAACAGTCTATTAAATAGAGTACTTCTCAGGGCCTATGGATCAAGTTACTATACTTAAGTAATTAGATCGATAGGCTTTTTTAATGGAGTATTCATGGAGCTCATTTTCAAAGATAGGCGCTTTTGGCCCCTATTTTGGACTCAATTCGCAGGTGCACTTAACGATAACTTCTTTAAGAATGCTCTAGCGATTCTTATCACTTATCAATCTGTTCAAATCGCAGGACTTTCCCCCCTTCTTCTTGTTCCTCTGTGTGGCGGTATCTTTGTTTTTCCCTTTTTCTTATTTTCAGCAACCGCTGGCCAAATGGCCGATAAATATCAAAAGGCCACCTTAATCAAATGGATTAAATTCATTGAGATCATTATTATGGGTCTTGCCAGTGTTGGCTTTGCCCTTAATAACTATACTCTCTTACTCTTTGTCCTCTTTTTAATGGGGATGCAGTCTTCCTTTTTTGGACCTATAAAGTATTCCATCATTCCCAGTCTCGTCTCTCGGGAAAACCTGGTTCTAGGTAATGCCTATGTTTCAGGAGGGACATTTGTTGCGATTTTAGTAGGGACTCTTTTGGGTGGAAGTTTTGTTGATTTCTCAAACTATGTCTTGGCCTTGAGTATCGGCCTTCTGGGTTTTGCTGTCATTGGTTATATCTTCAGTCTTTCTATTTTGGATGTACCGATTGCCAATGCTAAGAAAGTAAAAGTTGATTACACTTTCTTTCGTCCAACATGGAATATTTTAAAACTCACCATGAGAGATAAAGTCGTCTTTAGAACGGTAATGGGAGTAACGTGGTATTGGTTCTTAGGTTCTGCTATTTTATCGATCCTGCCCGCCATTGTTAAGAATTTACTTTTAGGGGGGACGGAAGTCGCCACTCTCTTTCTCGCCATATTTACGATTGGTATGGGCTTAGGAAGTTATTTTACGGAGAGAATTTCACGAACAAAAGTAGAAATCGGATTAGTTCCTATAAGTGCTCTTGGTATGTCTATTGCCTTATTTTTTATATTCTTTGGATTAAAAGATCTAACTTTTATGGATCACTCTGACCAATTATTAAGTGTGGCCGGTTTCTATGCAGATCCTAGAAACTTCTTTGTTTCTTTCTTGTTACTGCTTGTTGCGATTTGTGGGGGAGGATACATCGTCCCCCAAATGAGCTATATGCAAGTTGTGGCCAAACCAAGTGAGTTATCTCAAACCATTGCTGGAAATAATATTTGGAATGCCCTCTTTATGGTTTCTGCTGCTGGCATGGTCATGTTCCTTAATAAAACAATTGGGATTGCAGGAACTGTTTTAGTACTTGGTATTTTAAATCTTATTATCGCCTTCATTCTATACGCCATTTATAGCGAAGAGACCCTAAGGCTGTGGATGCGTTTTCTCTCCCGTGTATTTTATAAAGTAGAAGTCAAAGGCGCAGATAAATTTCCTGAGAGTGGGCCCGTTATCATTATTTCTAATCACGTAAGTTTTGTAGACTGGATGCTTCTTATGGGGGCCATTGATAGGCCCATTCATTTTGTGATCGATTACAATTATTACTATGCACCCATGGGGCCATTTTTATTTAGTCAGGCCGGACTTGTTCCTATTGCAACTCGCAAGGAGAGTGAGGAAGTTTTAAATAAAGCCTTTGAGCGAATTTATGAAGATCTTGATAATAATTCCGTAATGGGACTTTTTCCTGAGGGATGGATCACTCGTAATGGTGAGATGAGAAAGTTTCAACCGGGAATAACAAAAATTCTTCGTAAGAAGCCCGTTCCTGTTGTTATGGTCGCTATTGATGGATTGTGGGGGAGTATATTCAGCTTTAAAGGAGGAAAGGTTCTCCTTAAATGGCCTAGTCCTTTTAGAAGAAAGGTCGTTCTCAGCTTTTCTGATCCCGTTAATCCTGAGCAATTTTGTTTAATAGAATCAAGAGACTGGATTAAACACCAAGTTTCAGATTATGATAGTAGTAATTAAAAAAAGGAATTTTTTATGAAACTAAAATGGAATTTAGTCTTATTATTCACTCTTTCTCTAGTTATGTCCTGTGGAGAGCAGACCAACGAAGATGAAGAAGTTAAAAATATTGAAAATGTTAATGTCTACGATTGGGACACTCCCATGCGAGACGAAGCCCTTTTAACAGAAGATGAATTTAGTATTGCTAAAAATATATGTTCATCTTTTCAAAATATGAGGGCCTTTCTCGCCACTCAAAGTAGGGGTCTTGATCTAGATTTTAGAGTTGAGATTCAAAGTTGTGGATCGGGAAATACGACTGAGCATACGGAAAGTGCAGACCTTGTTTATTCTAGAGCTTCAGGGGTGAGCATGACAACTTCAAGAAGCACTTCATTGGCCACAGATGTTCTCTCTGATCAACATACAAGACTTTCAAATATTTGTTCTGATGTCTTATCAGGAAGAAGACCTAGTAATATGCTTGAAGATGGAGAGCTTCGCTATCAGGTTAACTTCTTTACAGGATCAAACTTTGAATGGATTCAAATTGCAGAATTCAAAAAAAATTCGAGCGACGTCTACTATCCCTATTTGATTGAAAAAGCAGGCATTGTTACAGAGATGTCATCTACTAAAGATGAGGCGCTTGGCTTCACAAAATATAGGGCCATTCATCGTCCTTGCTCAAATAATACCAATAGTTACACTCTTCAAGAGTGGCTATAGTAAAATTATTTAGAATTAGTTAAGTAAAACACTCTACTAACCGAAAAGGCTTCGTAACCTTTTTGGTAGTGGATATGAAATCAAGAAAACATCTTATTCGTTTTATTCTTTTCTCTTTGTTTCTGAGCAATGTAAATGCTGCGGATAGTGATAGAGGAAAGATTTATCAGCTCGCGGAAAATATTCGATCTATTCTGTGGCGCTCTGATCCCGTACCTGAAAATTTTGAATTAACGCAAGAAGAGTCAGACCGTGCTGTTGCTTACTCTGAACTGGAAGCAGAAATCAGTGACTTTGCTTACTCAACAAATGGATCAAGGGAAGTCGATAAGCAAAACCCTTGTCCTCCAGTTCAAGATATAGATGAGAATAAAGATAAGTTAGCTCTACAAGATGCAATTGATAGGCGAGAGTTCTCTATTTATTATACAGGTACCTTTACTTCTGATGATGCGCTTGCTCAGGCTGAAGGTGTTTACGGTAGACATAATTATCGTAGTTTCATGATGGGGATTTACTCTCGTGGAAATAATGGAGCTAAAACGATTAACTCTCTTGCAAAGCTAGAAAGTAATTTTTTAAATTCAGATGATGCTCCAGATGACTTTGATTCACTTTCTGCCCTTGAACAATCACAACTCTTACAGAAATTCGCGCAAGATCAGATTGGTCAAGATGTATCCCTAGGACTTATTTTAAGTGAGTATGCGATCGACTCTATGATCGATTCACCGGGAGACTGGAAGTCCTCACTTAACGAAATAAAGGGACATCTGTCGTTTGAAGAGAAAATAAAAATAGCTTCTCACTTTGGTGGAGAATTTGCTGATCGCTATAATAATGATCGCGCTGCCGATGTAGGCGATGCTGGAGAAGGAATTGTTACCATTGAACAAATGCTTCATCCCATTTCATCAAATGAACCAGGTGGTATTTGTCGTGATGTGGCCCTCGCGCAATCTCAGATTCTACGTGAGCTTGGTGTTGATCATGACGATATTTATATGATCGGTTATAAAACGGCGACTGGTGGTCATGCTATCTTGGCCATTGATGATCCTGAGAATCCTGGAAATATTGTTAAGCTTAATTATTCTTATGTAACAGAAGAAAGTGAAATCTCGGGAGGAGCACAGCTTACTCAAGATACAACGCTTCCTGATATTGGAATTAATTATCGTGTCTATGATGCTGATGGAAAGCCTGTTGGTAATGTCCCTACTGAAGTAGGTCAGATATTTAAAGATGTAACGAATCAGAAAAGTTATGACGTGGCGAAGAGTTATACTCTACAAAAAGCTTACGTTGAAACACCTATTGGAACTGGAACTGTTTTCACGGGTCGTACTTCCGCTGGTGATAATTTAGTGGGAGTGGCCATTAATAAGAAAGTAGAAAAAGGACTTTGGGAAACCGAGTATGGATTGGCCCTCGCTAAGAGAGAAGGTGAGCGAACAGTAGTAAGTATAGATCAAGAAGCGCTCTATGCCCGAGTAAATACACGTTTAAATACTCCGGAATTGAATTATGGTGATAACTTTAGCATGAATGGCTTTGCTGGAATGAACGCCGAAGTCATGATTGCCAATACTAAAGTTACGAATAAGGAATTGGGAACGACAAGAGAAGGAACTGGCCTTGACCCCATGACCACTTTTTATATGGGTGCAGAAGGGCAATGGAGTAGTGAAGATGGCAATACGAGTGTAACAAGTGAAGTGGTAGCCTCTTCTTATATTGATTGGAAAAATGAAGTTAATACAACGGAAGGACAAACTTTGGCCCTGGATAATGTACGCTGGACTACAGGCGTAGAACATGGAGTAACGGATTCTATGAGAGTCATGGGAGAAGGGACAATCATCATGAGACAAGTGGGATCATCGGCCATCATAAGTGGTGGACTTCGAAATGAAAGAACTGGACTCTCTATTGATGGAGCCTATCAAGCGCCCATATCAAATAGTCTTCCTTCTTTTATGAATGGGGCAACCCATAGCTTTTCAACAGGTGTGACTAAAGATTGGAAAGATGAGAAAGGTCGCGGTCCAACTTTTAATCTCTATTATGAAAAAGACTTGGATTATGAGAATGATCGAGTTGGAGGTAATGTTGGCTGGAAATGGTAATAAAAAGGCCTCGCTTTAATCAAAGCAAGGCCCTTTTTTTAAAAAATTATAACATTGATTTAACGGCGCTGGTTAGTCCTTCTACTGAAAGGCCATGACGAGCGTAGAGTTGATCCGCTTGATAAGCACTTTGACCAAATTCACCTTGAATTCCAAGAGCACGGTAACCAGAAATTTGAACACCATCTTCAAGAAGAGCATGAGTAAGCATTGCTCCCATTCCACATTTTACTTGATGATCTTCAATTGTAATCAAGCGACCACCTGTTTGAGATAGTGCCGATCTTACGGTTGCAACATCTGGCTCATTGACAAAGGGGTTATTGATAACGGTTACGTTTGTTCCATTCTTTTGTAATTCATCAGCGGCGGCGAGAGCTTTCTTAACCATCGGTCCCGTAGCAACGATCGTGGCCGCATCACCTGTTCTTAGAACTTGAGACTTCTTCCACTCGTAACTTTGCTCGTTATCAAAGTAGTGAGGGAAGTTTTCACGCCCATAAAAGAAGACCACACTATTGGGAGTTTTTCCTGCTTCGGTGAGTTCTTTATATTCTTTTACTGCTTGATACATATACTCTTCAGCTTCTTTAGAACAGCTACAGCTAATAACCGTTGTGTGAGGGATTGAAGAAACAGCGGAGAAGTAAGTCGTCGCTTGGTGACTGGCTCCATCTGCTGCATCTTGAAAACCAGTGTGGCTAAAGAGACAAATCACAGGACCTTGAGAAAGGTTCGCCATGATAAGCGGAAGATTTCCTTTCGTGATTCCAAATTGTGCAAAGGTATCCACCATGGGAATAAAACCACTCTTGGCCAGACCAACGGCCGTGGAAACCATATTAGATTCTGCAATTCCTACATCGAGTGAACTCTCTGGATAGTCTTTATGAAAAGGAGCAATCCCAGTTGAACCTTGAAGGTCAGCTGCAACAGAAAATAAAGGATATCCTTCTTTCATCGCACGATCACAAGCACGAGCAATACCTGGTTGAACTTTTTCGTTAACCACTTCTGAGGCGGCTTTATCTTTAGGGGCTGGTTTTTCAGCAAGAATTTCACGGGCCCATGAAGTGAAGACTTCAGGCGCATTTCCTTTCCAAATTTCATCAATAAATCCAACCAGTCCATCATCGTAAGGCTTAAGAGGATATCCGTGACCACCAGAGGCAGCTTCTTCGGTTTTCTTAACGCCGTAACCTTTGATCGTCTTAAAAATGAGAGCGACAGGTTTCTTAGCGTTTGTCTTGGCATCAGCTAAGGCTTTTTCAGTGGCCTGATAAACGGTTTCAAGATCATGACCTTTTTCTACAACACGAACATCCCAACCAAGAGTACTAAGAGAATCAAATGTAGGTGCCATGGAAAAACTGTCGGCTTCAATTCTTCCTGAAAGTTTTGTGTTGTTATCAGAAATCATAAGTACGAATGGATTTGTTTTTCCTTTACCGGCCAGTCCTGGAATCGCGGCCAAGGCTTCACGGGCCTCACCTTCCATTGCACCACCATCAGAGAGAACACAAATCGTTGTTCTTGAGTTTCCAATGGTCTTATCTCCAATAGAGAGACCTTGAGCTTGGGGAACACCAGAACCTAGAGGACCGTTAGAAATAAGAACGCCTTCTGGGTTTAAGTGAGCTTCACCGTGACCAGTGAGCTTTGATTCAATAGAGCGAAAACCTCTAAGGTCTTCAAGCTTTAAATTATCGTATCCGTAAAGCGCTCTTAAGGCGTAGATTCCATTTTCAGCGTGTCCAGCATCATTGATGAAGTTATACTCATCAAACCAATTCTTTTGCTTAAACATGATCCCATGAAGGGCTGACATCATTTCAGCGAAGGCCGCAGGTCCACCCCAGTGAGCAGCAGCTCCACCGATAACTGCATGTTGGTCCATAAGAGCAACAAGGGCCCTGGTGGCCATAGGCTCGGCCAAAGTAACTTTCTTACCTGCTAGATCAGTTACCTCTGTAGTATAGAGAGGTAGAGCATCAGGAGTTTGAGCGAGTTTTTGCTTAATTTTTAGGGGTTGAATCTTGGGGACGGTCATGATGCCTCCTTAGGTGGCCATGTGAGAATGAGTGAATGAGTAAATCGCTGAAATTCTAAATCATGTAAAACGAGTAGACCACAGTTTTCAGCAAGCATTAATCCTTTGAATTCAAGTGACTGACTCCATTAGTTGACACTTATATTGGAGCCTAAAATCAAGAATATTTAATAAGATTGTTAATTGATTCTAACTACTTGCGTCTTAAGTTAGCGATATTTAAAGGCCCATATTAGATGTGATGAAAACTTCAAAAGGTTGACTAAATTTATTGGTTATTATGACGATAGGGAATATGTAACAAAGAATCATATTGCTTGAATAGATATGTATCAGGAGTTTTGAGATGTGCGACTGTTGTAATGCTGAAGGAAGAAATGCTAGTTTTATCTGTGGAGATTCTCCTCTGAAGGCAGCCCATCTCTATAAAATTTATCTCGGCAGAACGGCCTCTATCAAATTATGTCGTCTGTGTGACATTGAGCTTTTTAAGTGTGGAGAATCAAGATTTCTCAGTAAGAATATTAAATTCGCTCAATATCTCTATACCTCTAAAGCACCAGAGTCATCATTGTTTGAATGATTTATCGTAATATCTAATTATTCTAAGAATCTCGGGGGGCTCAATATTGGTCCCTTTCTTTTTGTTCACAATGGCCACATCGTCCACTATACTCAGCCCTAAATTGAAATAAGATAATGAGGAGTCATTTATGAGCGTTCGTGTTCGCTTTGCACCCAGCCCAACAGGTTACCTACATATTGGTGGAGCCCGTACCGCCCTTTACTGTCACCTCATTGCTAAAGCAAAAGGTGGAACTTTCATTCTACGTGTCGAAGATACTGACCTTGAGCGTTCTAAGAAAGAATACGAAGTGGCCATGATTGAAGACCTTAAGTGGTGTGGCCTTGAGCACGACGAAGGACCTGATGTTGGAGGGGACTTTGGACCGTATCGTCAAAGTGAAAGAATCGAAATGTATAAAGAGCTCGCCCTTCAATTAGTTAAAGAAGGCAAAGCTTATTACTGCTTCTTAACAGATGCCGAACTAGAAGAACTCACGGAAAAAGCAAAGGAAGAGAAGATTTCTCCCCATGCTTATCATGGAAAATTCAGAGATCTTGATCCAGTCGAAGCTCAAAAGCGAGTGGATGCCGGAGAGTCTCATGTGATCCGTTTTAGAAATCCTAATAAGAAATATACATTCACTGACCTCGTAAGAGGAGAAGTTACTTTTCCTGAAGATATGGTAGGGGACTTCGTTATCATTCGCTCTAACGGAATGCCTGTTTATAACTTCTGTTGTGTGATTGATGATTGGAAGATGGAGATGACTCACGTTATGCGCGCTGAAGAACATCTTAACAATACCGTTCGCCAACTTATGGTCTATGAAGCCTTTGGTGTAACACCTCCAGAGTTCGCGCACTGTTCTTTATTAGTAGGTGAAGATCGTCAAAAACTTTCTAAGCGTCACGGGGCCACTTCAGTGGTTCAATATAAAGATCAAAACTTTCTGCCTCAAGCATTGATGAACTACCTATGTTTACTGGGTTGGTCACATCCTGAAGAAAAAGATATTTTCTCACTTGAAGAAATCGAGTCAGTTTTCACTCTTGATCGTTTTCAAAAAGCTCCAGCTCTCTACGATATTGAAAAGCTTAAGCACTTTAATGGCGAGCATATGAGACGACTTAATACAGATTCTCTTGTGAGCTATCTTGCACCGACTCTGGAAGAAGGGCATGCCTTTCATAAAATGGATCGCGCTTGGCAAGAGCAGTGTCTTGAGTTCTTCAAAGAAAAAATTAATACGCCAGCTGAACTACCTGAGCACTTAAATGTTCTCTTCACTACGGAATCTGAAACAGGTGAAGCCGTAGATGAAGTAAAGGGTTGGGAGAGTACAGCGGCCATTTGTGAATACGTAAAGTCACAAGTTAAAGAGATCGCCGATGGTGGAGCTCAATTTATCAGTGTGGATCAATTCAATGATATGACCAATCACTGTAAGAAAGAGCTTAAAATTAAAGGGAAATTTCTCTTTAAAGGT
The DNA here is from genome assembly GCA_048266825.1 of Bacteriovoracaceae bacterium. Classification (GTDB taxonomy): domain Bacteria; phylum Bdellovibrionota; class Bacteriovoracia; order Bacteriovoracales; family Bacteriovoracaceae. Next base: position 104,478 of record JBLWYP010000010.1, read on the forward strand.
CTTCGTCTGGCCCTCACAGGAATGGCCGAAGGTCCTGATTTAAAGGTGGTTATCCCCCTAACACCTATTGAAATCATGAAAAAAAGACAAGCTTTAGCGTAGTTATTACCGGGGGCTTGAAGTCTCGCCCCCATTTCTTTTACAAATACACTTCATTATGGATATCCTTAGGTAAATAATCTCATTTCTTAAGGATAATCCTATGAAATCACTTATCTTAGGTCTTTTCTCTGCCTTTTCCCTCTCCCTTTATAGTGCGACTCCAGATTGGAGTGAAAATGCATCTATCCCAAAAGGTGAAACACGCGCTGACATTTATGGATATGGAGATGACTTAGATAAGATTCAAAAAGAGGGTTATTTGATCGCTCTCAAATGGCCGGTTGAGGTAACAGGTCTCATGATTCCTTATGGGCCCATGAAGTATTTTCTTGAGGCCGAAAAAAATCCACTTCGAAAATTAATGGAAAGAATCGCTGAAGCAAAGCTCGGTTATTCAGATCTTGATGGCATGTACGAATGGTTGGGACTAAATGAGTATCCCAAAAATGATGCTACAAGTGAAGTTTTTCAAATTCCTTATCCTACAGAAAATGAAAGCTACCCTGATTTTAGAATGGGGGCTTCGATTATTAATCCTGCTAAGTTTTCTCACAGCAAGGGTCTTACCTTTGCCTGTGCTTCTTGCCACTCAGGAACCTTCATGGGGAAGTCCGTTATGGGGCTCACGAATAAGAGACCACGGGCCAATGAATTCTTCGTTCTTGCGAAGAATTATGTTCCTATGATTCCTTCTGGTTTTTTTAGAGTGGCCACTAATGCTACCAAAGAAGAAAAAGATATGTTCACACGAACAAAAGAGAATCTTAAATACGTGGGTTCTGTTTCTCCCCAAGTTCTGGGTCTTGATACTTCACTTCCTCATGTGGCCTTAAGTTTACATAAGAGAAAAGGGGATGCTTACGCTTCTAAGAAGCCTTTATCACGCCTTGAAAGAAGACAGCGTGGAACTCACAAACTAGAAAACTTTGTGGCCGATTCAAAGCCCATGCCCTGGTGGAATCTAAAGTATAAGACTCGTTGGCTCTCTGATGGATCCATTGTCGCGGGAAATCCTATCCTTACTAATTTCTTATGGAATGAAGTAGGGCGAGGAACGGATCTTCATGAACTAGAAGAATGGATGAAAACAAATAAAGAAACCATCAAGAAACTAACGGCGATGGCCTTCTCTAATAAGGCCCCGCGCTGGACTGATTTCTTTAGTGAGGACACGATTGATTTAAGCTCGGCCCAAAGAGGTGAAGTGGTCTTTAATCAATCTTGTAAGCGCTGCCATGGAGTCTATGAAAAACGTTGGAGCCATGACAATACTGAAAATCTCTCTTTATCCGAATTAATTGAAACAACCAAAGTCACTTATCATGAAAAAACTCCGGTCAAAGATGTAGGAACCGATCCTCAACGATGGCAGGCCACAGAGACCTTTGCAGATGGACTTAATAATCTTGCGATTTCTAAGTGGATGAAAACAACAGTCACTCCGCAAAAAGGCTATGTTCCACCACCACTTGAAGGAATCTTTTTACGTTATCCGTACTTTCATAATAACTCGGTTCCTAATCTCTGCGCACTCATGCAAAAAGAGCAAGACCGTCCTAAGAAGTTTGTTCAAGGACCTAGCTTTAAAGAGGAAGACTATGATCAAGACTGTATGGGATATCCGGTAGGAAGTAAGATTCCTAGTGAATGGTTAAAAGAGAGAGATGCTCTCTTTGACACTTCAAAAGCGGGATTACGTAATATTGGTCACACGCAAATGTTTTGGGATAAAGAGGGGAAGGCGCGGCAAACGCCTGAGCAAAGAGCTGATCTTCTTATGTACCTTAAAACTTTATGAGATTAGAGGCTACCAACCACGGTAGCCTTTAAAATTCTTATCTTTAGTTTCAACTTCCACTTCTTTTCCATCAATCACTTCATAGACTGGATACTGCCAGTAAAGAGTGGCTTCACTTGAAAAAGGAAAGGGAACATAGTGTGAAGTTACTTTAATATCAAAATCGTGACTCAGATCAACGGCACGCGCGCTACAGGCGACACCTTTTCCAAGCCATACGGGCTCACGGACTGATCCAATATACGTATAACTCTTGGCCGGAATTTCGGCCAAAGAAGAAATGGACCACTCGGTTTTATGAGTCAGTTGATCGTGATCAAGAATTTCAAGCTTCCAGTCTTCAAGTTGAGAGGACTTCTCGATTCTCGTAACTTCATATTTAAATTCAAGACAAGTTTTCTTTTGGAGATAAGTTGCTTTTAGGTTTTTTAAGAGGGCCGCTCGATCTTCTTTAGTTAGAGAAAGGGCCGCTGCTTGATCATCGGCCATGGCCTCAATAAGAGGGCCTGTCATAGGCATGACTTCTACTTTATAGATATTACCGGCCATCTTAGCGCTTCTGGTGAGGGTTTCTTTGATGGAACTCAGCTCCATGCGATCAAATCCACTCCCTTGTACATAGGCCTTGAGTTTCTTATTATCATATCCAGGGTTTTGCGAAAAAAAAGCGCAGCTCGATAGAGCAAAAAGCGATAGAGTGGGTAAGTATTTATTGAAGCGTAGGGCAGATTTCATAGATCCTCGAATATTTAATTTTCTCTATTCTATAAAAGAGATGATTAAAGGAAAAGGGGCTCTTTTTATTGTCCTGCGTAACAGTAATGTCCCAAGGAAGATAATCATGAGTAGTGACTGGATTAAGTCTGAGCCTATAGCTCATCGAGGCTACCACTGGAGTGGAGGTATCGATGAAAACTCTTGGGAAGCCTTTCATGAGGCCCAAGAACGACATGTGCCTATTGAATGTGACCTCCATCTAAGTCTGGATGGAGAAGTCTTCGTTCATCATGACTACTCCTTAGAGCGTATGACAGGAGTGGCTAAAAGCTTTGGTGAATTAAAGGCACGAGAGATTCAAAAGCTAAGAACCTTTCATTCCAATAAGCCGATTGTTTCTTTAAAGGAATTATTGAGCTTAGTTAAAGGCAAAGTTCCGCTTGTCTTGGAATTAAAGAGATCTCTTCCCAATAATAAATTAGAAGAGAGAGTCATTGAGATTATGAGAAATTATAAAGGTGACTTTGCCCTTCAAACTTTTCATCCCAAGACATTACACTTCTTACGTCAGGCCATGCCTAAAGCAAATATTGGTCTCTTATCTGGAGACAGCTCCCTTAGTCATTTGTGGTGGCCAACAAGAGTGCTGCTAAAGTCGATGACTTTTGTAAGTGTGATTCGTCCTGATTATATTGGATATGAATGGAGCGCTCTTCATAAGAGGGCCCCACAAGAATTGCGAAACCAACGGGATATTCCCTTGTTGGCGTGGACGGTAAATGATCAGAAGTCTTTAGAAGTAGCAAGACTCTTGGCCGATAATATTATCTATGAAAATTTAAATTTATAAATAGCTTTGCATCAGTTGAGCAGGAGAGAAGACACAATCAGAAATAACACTTCTCTTTGATTGAATTTTCTTAGCACAAGAAGAGCGCATTCTTTTTACTAAAGTCTCATTCATTTCTATGTCTGCACCCGCCGCTTTTACCAAAGCAAGAGAGAGGGCAACAATAGGGGTGGCAAGAGAGCTTCCGCTAACTGTTTCAAAACCCTCTTTAACTTGATCACGCTTACATCCAATGGGATCGACTCTCACATAGTCAACACATCTTCCAGCCCAGACAAATATATTGCTTCCGTAGTAGGCAATATCGATATTTTGTCCGTATCCACTTTTGAGCATCGCTTTTTTATCTACATTGGCCACGGAGATAACGTTATCCAAGTTCGCTGGAGCTTCAGGTTCAAGAAGATGATTTCGAGTTGAATCATTTGAAACAGCACCAAGAACAATCGCGCCTTGTTTCTTTGCTCTTAAAAGGGCATCAGTTACATAGCGTAGGGACTTCTCATAATCATTATCGATAAATTGAAAAGAATAGCGATTATCAACGGAGATTCCTTGGCTAATGGAGATCACTTTGGCGCCTCTAACGATAGCATAGTCAATAGCATCGGCCATCTTCTTAAATCTAAGCTCATCAAATCTTCCATTGGGATTATAGACATTGATAGGAATGATATTCACAAGTTCTGCAATATCATAGTGAGAAATAATAGCATCGACGATGGAGACAATTCCATTTTCATGACCAGTGGTTACAGGCGTATTTAAGTTGCCATTTCCAGCGTGAGCATCATAACCATAGTAATCATCGATATAACCATTACCATCATCATCAATGCCGTTATTGGGAATTTCATTTAAGTTGGCCACTACACTTGCAAACTCTTCAGGATGAATGAAGTCGCCAATGATCGCGATCTTGACTCGTTCTTTTAAAGTGAGCTGATCCATATACTTAAAGTCATTAATGATTAACTCATTAGAACTTGCGATTCTATAGGCATCATTAGAAGACGCGAGGGCCAAGTTCATTATAAATAACGAAAGAAGTGGCGTAATAAATTTCTTGAACATGAAAAGTCCTGTATGGGGTTCGTACATTGCTTTCAAGGCCATATTAACAGCTTCTTAGAGAGATAGGTTATTTGCTGAAAACTTTACATTATATATTTAGCCGCACTTAAATTCATATATAGTGCCTTCAATTCGTTCTAAGGAGAAGCAAATGAAAACCCCAATATCTCTAATCTTTGCCTTAACAAGTCTTAACCTATTTGCAGGAGTTCAAAGCACTCTTGTCTTAGATAAAGTGATCACACATAGAGATTGTGAGCTAAGCGATTCTTGTTCTTTAAAAGAATTTAATGTGCAAGTAAGTGACTATATCGTGACAAGTTCTGATACCAAGTCTTATGGAACGAATGCCTATATTTCCTATGAGACAGATAGTGTTGATACGATAGAGGACTACGCCATCGTTCAGTTCATTAGAGGTTGTGCTTATAATGAAGTTAAAAATGAGAATGGAGTTCTAGAAAAGAGAAAAGGAATTGCCCGAAAGTTTTTTGGCTCTTATGAGAAGTTTATTCATCCTGAATGGGTGATTGATTCTATTGATCTTGATCCCATTTATAATAGCTCTGAAGTTCGCGAGAGTCGTCATGATTATTACCGTTGGAATGAAGACCCTAATTCCTATGGTGACGATAATGAACACTACGTGCTTCACAAATATCCCACTCATCCTAAGGTATATGTATCCGATCTTCCCTCTTCATCGTTTTTTTCTTATGGATCGGCCAAGAATACAAATCTAGAGTTTCAAACCTGTATTTATAAAACGCAAGATATACCAAGAAATCTTGAACCTTCTGATATCAATTTTGCTGAGCCTCTTCATTGTATTGAATGGAAGACCTCTAATGTTTATAACTTTGAGACGAAGAAGTATGAGCAAGATGTTTCCATCAAGGAATCTTGTGGAGATTTATATTAAATTTATGACAAAATTAACGTCCTATCGAATGTAAAAATTGTTAGGATTCTCCGAGGTTTTGGCCGATAATATTATCAATAAATTTTAATTTTATTGAATCGGCAAAGCTTAGGAGTCTATGGCAAAATCAATTTTAATAATAGACCCTGACATGGACTTCTACGAGTCACTAAAAGGGGACCCTCTTTATAAAGATATTCCCTTTACTCATGTAAATTCAGGTTCCGAAGCTCAGAAGCTCTTAAAAGAAGAGAAGGATCGCTTCAACAGCTGCCTTATTTCTCCAGAAGTTACAAACCCCAGTGGGGCGGCCGTCGTTCGTTTTTCTTTAAGTTTTCAACCCACACTACCTATCTATATTATCGAAAGCCTCAATACTGAATTAGATGAAACAATCGATACCAATAAACTTGGAATTCAAGGAAAAATTTCTAAGCCCTTTAATCTTAAAATACTTAAAGAGAAGTTAGGACCTGTTATCGATTTTCTCGATACAGAATCCATTATGAAGAACGTCTCCACAGTGGATAAAGTAGGGGAAGAATTAGAAAATACAGATATCGAGTTTCGTCCTATAAAAGCGGAGCTCTTTGTCAGTGGATCTAAATCCCTCTTTGATATTTATGTGCGCCTTAGAAAAGAGAAGTTTATTAAGATCGTTCAAGGCGGTGACGTCTTTGATGTTGAGCGTGTGATTGATTATTTGAAAAAAGGAATCACTCACTTCTTCATTAGAAAAGAGGCCTTAGAGTCTTACGTTCAATACTGTGATCGTCTTACAGGGGTGATTGCAAAGAATAACCAGTTGGCCAATGATAAAAAAATTGGTTTTCTCTTTAATCAAGGAGAAGTTACATTAAATGCCATGCTTGATATGGGCGTGGATAATGACTCTCTTGTGCACGCTCAAAAGTATTTTAAGAATACTTGCCAACTCATGAGTAAAATAAGTGAAGAAGATGATTTTCTATCGACGATCTTAAAAGAGATGGGCGGCTTTGAGCATAGTAGTGCCATCGTGATTGTTTCATCCATTGTGGCCAAGGCATCAGGCATTGAAACCAATAAGAGTCTTGAAGCCTTGGGACTTGCTTCTTTACTTCATGACATTGGGATGATGGCCTCCGTTAAGAAGGGGAATGATCCTTATAGTGAAGAAGAGGCGAAACTCTTTAATGAAGATGAAGTCTTTGAGAAAATAATGAGTAAGAAGATCTATGGCGATGAAAAAAATATGTATGAAGAGATGTTCTTTGGTCACGCGGCCCGAGGAGCAGCTCAGTTAGAAAAGATAAAAGGTGTTCCTTCTTTAGTTCCTCAAATTATTCGCCAACACCATGCTCTCTTAGAAAAAGAGCTCAAGCGCTCAACACTAAAAGGCGGAACAATTCATCCGCTTGCTGAAATCATAGAGATAAGTGATCTCTTTGTTCGCTCTATGCATAAATTCTCCAATGCTCAGGGAGTCCCTAATAAGCGCCTCATCATGGAAGACCTCATGGGTAAAGTAATGGAATATCCTAGAAGAACCCGAACTCCTTTCATGGAGGCGTTTAAATTCACAAAATAAGTATTTAATATTAATGACTTACATATTTGATTAAATGAATCTATTAAAGATGCCGATAAATACTCAAGAACTCTTTTACCGGTGGATTAAGATATGAAGACAACACTAAAATTACTATTTGTACTGACTTCTTTGGCGTGCACTTCAAGCTACGCAGATACTTGTCGTGAGTATAAGAATGATATTAAGACGCATTGTCAGGTTGTGGCCGATGCTTGTACTTCTATTAAGTCTTGCCTTACCAGGCGTGATACTTGTGTACCCAGTGTGCCCAGTGATTCAACCAGCTGTGTAGGTCTAAATACATGTATGGATGATATCAAAGATCAACTGCCTAGTTCGGATCGTTGTAAGTATCATTGGAATGATTCAGGATCATTTTGTACTACTAAGCGCCATTGGATTTATTCTGAAGATGGATGTCCTGGTAAAATGGGAGGGATCATTAATAATCTCGCCTACGGCTTTGCTTCTGAAATAGATTCAGACTTTAATTGCAAGCCTACTCGTCATAAATACCAAATTCAAAAACGTGGTTGTCTTGAGGCCATCGATACTTTTAAGTCTAATTGTATGGCCCAAAATGTTGAAGAAGATGAGCGCTTTGTTGAAGAAAATACACCTGCTCCTTGTATTGAAGATGAAGAATTTGATTCTTATAGAGAAGGTGACTTTGAACTTCCAAGCTCTGCTTCTGGAAATGGTGAAGATCAGTATGATGGAAGCCGCTCTAATAAGAAGGTAGCTCCGCAAACTGATGATCGTGCTCCTGAGCAAGGTAGTCGTACCATCCAACAATAAGACTATGTTTAAAAAACTTTTTATTCTATCAACACTAGTATGCCTCCTGATCGGAGGCATTGCTGTTTATAGACAGTTTAACTCTTCAAAAGAGGATTCTCAATCTCTTGGTAAATTAAAGAGTTCTTCACCTCAAAAAGAAACAACGCAAACTAGTGAGATCAAACTCAATGAATCCTCACTCGAAACGGATTCCACCCCACGTGTACTTTCCGTTGGGGAGATCAAGAAAATCGATGATCGAATCAATGAGATGGAGAGTAAGTGGAAGGCCGCCATTGAAGAAGTCTTCATTAAAGAGATGAAGTTAACGCAAGAAGATTTCAAAGAATATTTAATGATGCGAGAAGGCTATGAAGAAGATCGCTATGAAGCCTATGAAGATTATCATCGAGAAAATTTAAAAGAGAAAGGTCACTATCCCATAACGAATGAAGACGATGCCAATCAAAAGATCACGCAGGAGTATTACACTCTCTTTAAGAATCACTTCGGTGAGGAGAGCTTTGCTCGTTATGTGAAAAAATTAGATGAATTTAACTCAGAGCTTAGAAGAAATGGTCAGGACAAAGAAATCCTGACCATCGATTTTTAAAAATTATTCTTTTGGCTTAGTTGTTTTTGACGTCGTTTTCTTTCTAGTACTTTTCTTCTTACTTGAGCGCGCGGGCTTTAGGGTAAACCAGTCATCACTTGTAATTTCATGAAAGTAGTCGGCCTCTTCAATTAAGAGGTGAGAAGTCGTCTCTCTGACGGCCGCAATCTCTACTCGAACCCCTTCATTAATTAAGTGGCGCACGAGTTCTACATAATCACTATCTCCAGACATGATGATAATCGTATCGACTTTGTGGGAGAGTTGCGTGGCCTTAATCGACAGGGGAATATCCGCTGACTTATGACAAGGTCTCACGGAGCCGTGAAAGTTGTAGTGAAGGCGCTCTTTTAGTTTTGAAGAAATATTCTTTCCTTCACGAAAATAAACGAGGCGATTAAGTCCACGATTATCTAAGAGCTTAGGGATGAGGGTATCAAAGTTCACCATCGAGTTTTGATCTTTAGTGGCACTGTGAATACTGCGCTCAATATTATTTCCATCCACCAGGATGGCCACGTTTTGATTAATGACTACGTCTTCTAGTCCATATTCTGCTTCTGACATATATTTCCTTTATTTTAAATATACTTTTGTTGCTCTCACTCTTTTGCGAGTGAAGAGTCGTTGTGCTTCTATCTTACCATAGAAAAAAGCGATAAAAGGCCACTTAAAGGGCCTTATCTAGGGGAAAAATGCATTTGTTCAAGGTTTGCTGCGTTTAGTTATGAGCTTGATGATTATTTTTGACAACGCGGACAATGATAAGTCCCGCGTCCTTTTTGAATGGTCTTGATAACAACGGTATTGCCACACATCTGACAAATCTCTTGATAGAAAACCACGAGATGCTTCACGCCTTCACCGGCATCACCGGTGGTGTCTTTATAGCCACCCGAAAAAGTCGTGCCTCCGGTATTAATCGTATCTTCCAAAACCGATTGCGTCGCTTCCCAAAGTTTCTTTGCATCTTTCTTGGTTATATGAAGACCTTTTCTTGTGGGTAAAACCTTCGCCCGCGCACAAATCTCCGAGGCCATATAATTTCCCACGCCCGCAAAATGATTTTGCTCCAAGAAAAAGGGCTTAATTTCTTTATTAGGATAACGCTTACATTTTTCAAAAATATATTCAGCACTAAAGTCATCACTTGATACATCGGCCCCCAAACGAATCAACCACTTGGCCGCCCCCTGAGGATTAAAATAATGAAAATTCCCAAACCGCCGCGGATCCACATAGGCCAAATAGAGCGCAATCTTCTTGCCCTTAGGCGCACTCAAACAAAACTGAATGTGCGTATGATTCTCAACGACCTTCTCTTTAGAAATACGCCAGCCT
>JBLWYP010000011.1:0-112644 GCA_048266825.1 Bacteriovoracaceae bacterium
TGTAGGTGAGGTAAGTAGCTCACTCCTGAGTTGCCAACCTTACCCAAATAATCACCCTCTTTAATGGTGTCACCAAGTTCTACATTTATTGAATCATACTTAAAATGAACAAGGCTAAGATAGACATAGTCATGTATCTTAATAGTCAGGTAGTTATTTTCTTTCTCACTAAGATCACTTGATAATGTTAAGTCAATATCATTATCGGGCTGATCCCTTACCAGGCCGATAACTTTACCGTTGAAGGGACTATATACGGGTTCATTGAAAATGAAGTAGTCTTCATTTTCTTCTCCTTCATTAGCAAATAATTGATTTTCATTGTTGAGAAGTCCTAGATCCCAAGCAAAATTACCAAACATTTTTTCAAACTTATGATGTCCCGTATTTCCCGTTAAGACATGAGCATCTTTTACTGGATGATTGTTTAGGATCAGTTCATTTTCAATGAGAAATTGATCATAGGTTGTGGTCATTAGTCCAAGATCTAAGACCTGTGCTATATCGTTTTCAGAAATTAATACGAAAGGTTCCTTTTCCTTTATACCTGTAAATAAGAGTAAGTAGCGTGGCCTATTAGTACTACTCTCATAGAACCATCTATCTTCATATTCTTCTAAGAGTTCACCTGCGATGATTTGATTATTCGAAAGCTCAATACTTAAGAAAGGTCTCTCCTGCAACGCATAGGATGTTGAGCTCAGGAGGATATATAGAGTTAAAAAGGAGATCACTATTTTCATAGCTATGATTTAGCAAATAAAGGCTTAACTTGTCCTTTGTGTTGGTATTTTTTTTAGATAAAGTTGATCTTTGTGCAGTTTTTTATAGCTCATAGTAAGATAAAACTCTGTAATATATACCTATTAAAATGAGTTTTTGTTGTGAAGGGCGTCTTTTACTATCTATGGTTCTTTGCCTATTATCCCAACTCAATGGTAATATAAGTAGGTAGCAGTAATTTATATTGGAGAGTACGGGTGAAGATTTGCGTGACTGGTGCAACTGGTTTCATTGGTAAGAATTTACTTCTTCATCTTAGAAAAAGAGAAGATATAGATATAATAGCTCTAAGTCGTAAGATTACGAGTCAACTGGATGGTGCCAGAAAAGATAATGCTACATGGAGAAGCTGTAATGGCTTTTCCATGATCGAGGCCGAAAAAGTTACTCGTGATGTAGATGTCCTTATCTATCTTATCCATTCCATGCTTCCTCCAGTGTCTCTTTCTCAAGGAAACTTTCGAGACTACGATCTCTACCTTGCTGATAACTTTGCACGGGCCTGTGCTAAGAATAAAGTGAAGAAAATTATTTATATAAGTGGTCTCATTCCAGATAACGTAACTCGAGACAACTTATCTGATCATCTTAAAAGTAGAAGTGAAATTGAGTCTACGCTGGGTCAATATGGAACAGAGGTTACTACCCTTAGGGCGGGACTCATTGTTGGTAAGGATGGAAGTAGCTTTAAAATCTTGGAGAGGTTAGTTAATCGTCTACCTTTCTTTATTTGTCCTTCATGGACTCAGTCTAAATGTCAGCCTATCGATTTGAACGACGTTTTATTTTCTCTAGACTATTGCTTAGAACACATTGATGACCTGAATGAGGTTTATGACATAGGTGGACCTGAAATTTTAACTTATCGAAATATGCTCTCTAAAACTGCAGCCGTTCTCGGAAAGAAGAGAAAGATTTTTGCTTCACCTCTTCTGTCTCCCTCTTTATCCAAGTTTTGGGTATCTCAAGTTACAGGCTGTGATTCTCATCTGGTCTACCCATTAGTCGAGTCTCTTAAGCACGATATGATTGTTCGAAAGGATTATCAGCTTAAGTTAGAGAATCATTCCTATCGTACCTTTGAAGAATCTATTCAAGTCAGTAGGGCAAGTCATACTGAAGGATGGTTTTGGCGTTTAAGTGATTTGAAATTAGAAATCAATATACCTGTATTAAAAAATGTTTCCTCCTTACAGAGAATGTACTCCCATAGTGATATGACGGCCCTAGAACTTTCGAATTTATATTTTAATTGGCTGCCTAAGTTTTTTAAACCTTTTGTATTAGTCAAAAAGAAAGAAGAGAATGTTTATTTTCAATTTATGAAAATTACATTATTGGAATTGAGTAGAAGTTTAGAGCGTGGTGATGACAATAGAGTCGTCTACTATGTTGTAGGTGGAGCACTTGCCAGTCGTAAATCATTTAACGGAAGACTCGAGTTTCGCTGGATGCCAGCGCAGTCATGCTACCTCATTGCTTTACTTGATTTCAGACCTTCTCTTCCATGGATGATATATAAGTTCTCTCAAGCCTACGTTCATACTTTTGTCATGAAGCGTTTCGCTAAATATCTTAAAAAGAGATAAATACAATAGATATAAGAAATCCTTAGCCTTTAGGTATGTTATAAGTGATCGATATTATTTATGGATAATTTTCTCTTTTATTGAGTAACCACCTGATTTCGTTGCATATAAGAATATTGATTTAAACCTTTTGTGATTCGCTCCGATTAGTCTTTACATAAATTATTTGGAGGTTCAAATGAAATTAGCACTCGGTAAGCCTATCGCTCTCGTAGGAATTTTAACACTAGCATCATGTACATCACACCTAAGAAGAGATCCATCTTCGGTTTCTTCTTGTAATCTATATATTGAAAACTTAGATCATGTGGTTTCGCTTACGCAAGAGCATAAGACTGACTTCATGAGTGCTGCACAAAAGAATGATTGGCATATGGTTTTTGATAAAGGTGAGCTTCGCGAAGGTGACCATATAGTATCTGGACTTATTCAAAATCATCTTCAAAAGAAACTCTCTTTTAGAAGTAATTATGTATACTCCGTTCCTTATAATTTAAAGATTGAAAAGTCATATACTCCAGAAATGGAATCAAAAGTAACAGAAGTATCTTTTGATCATAAGTATGAACTGAAGTCATTAGACTTAAGTCCTAGTTATGGATTAAAGGGAAGAAGTGTAGCTTCACATAGCTTCAAAAAATCTTATCCTGTATCAGATAAGGCAAGCCCTTTTTATTCACAGTTTGAAAATCACTATTTTGATTTAGGACAGCTTGAAGGGGGAAGCCTTACAAGTACGAAATGGGCCGATAAAGGTAGCATGGTTAGTTTCTTTAAAGATGTGATTACAGATCTTCCAAAGTGTTCAGATATTTAATTTGACCGTAATTTATAAAGAGTATTATAAGAAGGCCCTATTTTTAGGGCCTTTTTTTGTCTTTTATATTAATGTAACGTCGTTATTGTATAGTATGAGGATAGTTCTCTTTTATGATCTTTCAGTTTTTGATCTCTAAATTTATCGATTTTATTCAATTAAGAAAATATTCTCAATATAAGAAGTATTTTAAGGACCCTTCTTTGGCCCAAAAGCGCTCTTTAGATTTAATATTAGAGCGTACTCATCAATGTGCAATTAGAAAGACTTTAGGAATTGAAGAGGTTCGTCATCTTGAAGAGTTTCGAAAACGTTGTCCTATTACAACATACAAAGACTATGATGAACTGGCCCAGTCACTTTTTGATCTAGAAAATAGAGATGATCTTCTTAATACCCAAAAAGCTTCTTATTTCATTGCAACTTCTGGAACCACCTCACGTCCTAAGCTTTTTCCTGTTACCGAATATTATCGCGAAGAGTTTCAACGCGTTTTCTTGGCCTGGCTTGGTTGTATCAAAAAAATTAGACCACAAGCATTTTTAGGTAAGAGTTTATATCTCGCTGATGCTTCTATTGTGGGAGTTTCTCCTACTGGTGTATCTTATGGTGTGCTGAGTGGTTACAATTTCAGAAAGATCCCTAAGACCCTTCGAGAAATACTTTATTGCACGCATGAAAACTTCTATGAATTAGGGGATAATAAAAAGCGTGATATTACTTTATTGGCCCACGCGCTCTCCAGTAATGTGACTAATATTGGAACCGTCATGCCTGAGACGATTCTTCAGTTTGTTGAAAAGTTCTTTGATTATGGCCAAGACGTTTTAAAGTTTATGAAAACGGGAGTGCCTCCATTTGATTATCCTCCCGCGTTTGAAAAGAGTTTACGACTGATCCCAGATGCTGGAGCCATTTTGCGAATGGAAGCTTTACTTGAAAAGGGGGAGTCTCAGTCTCTGCATGATTTCTTCCCTAATCTAAATACAATTATCTGTTGGAAAGGGGCTACGGCAAAATTCTACTATGAAAAACTTCGTCCTTATCTTCATAAAGATGTGGTGGTTTGGGATGCTATTTACTCCGCCAGTGAAGGTGTTTTTAATCTTCCTGATGATCCTGACCAACTTGGTGGGCCTATTGCTGTGGATGGAAATTTCTTAGAGTTTAGGGATGTTGAATCTCGCGATGGAGATTTACTTCTTGTTCATGAGCTTAAACTCAATCGAGAGTATGAAGTTTTTTGTACAACCAGTATGGGACTTTTTCGTTATCAGATGAATGATAAAGTGCTCGTTACAGGATTTCGAGATAAAACACCAATAATTGTGTTCGTTGAAAAAATGGGTCTTTGGTTGAATCACGCCATGGAGAGAATAACGACCACACATGTATGTGAATTGGTTGATCAATTAAAAGCTAAGCTCAACTTAGATCCTGCTAAGCTTTCTTATTTCACGATGTGTCCTTGTAAGAAACAAGATCTCGTTCACTATTTATTGATTTTGGAAACAGATTACGATGAAGATTTTTTCAAGGATATATCTCTTGATGAAATTTTCTTTGCTATTAACCCTAACTATAAGAGAAATATTGAAGGTAAATTACTTGGACCTATGATACTGAAAACTGTAAGGCGTGGTTACTTAAAAGATGAGCTTACTTCTCGTGAGGACTCAAAGCAGACGACTGCACAGTTTAAATATTCACCAATAGAGACCAGTGACAAGTTATCTCTTTCGCTATGCCCGTGTTGTAATTGATCTAGAGAGCATGGTTTTTTTAGAGTTGATCGTGGATTTCTTTCATGTAATCGATTTTTTCTTTTAATAGATTCTTTAGACTGACTCTTAAGTATTTTTCGAGGTCTCCATCTGTACTGGCCGTATTACTAATGATCATCTCATAGATTTCTTTGGTTTCCTCTTCTACACTCAGAGTTATTGTGTGTTCAGAGAAATAATCATCTAATAAATCTCTAAATAGACCACTAAGGTTAAGACCTTTTTTATTAATGAGTTGATACTGTTCTTCTCTTATCATTAAACTAATTCTCTTTAATTCTTGTGATTTTGCCATATATACTCCGAGTATTCTTTTATTGATGAGGAAGATGCCTAAGGCCATCTTATTATATTTATTGAAATATGCAATATTAATCTTTGTTATGGTTAGTTATGTATTGTTATGCGCTCGTATGTATTATATTATTTAAGTATGCCTACATATAAAAAAGGAGAGGTGGCATATGGTAAATTGGGTAAGAAGTCGTAATGGATTAGTTGCAGGTGTTTTTGAAGGAATTGGTAGAGTTTATGGAATAAACCCTGTCATGCTCAGATTACTTTGGATCTGTTCTGTACTCTTTCTTGGATTCGGACTTTTAGTATATGTTGTACTGGCCGTTCTTATGCCTCTAGAAGGAAAAGAGCGTGAGTATCAAAAGCCGATGATTCTTGGTGTCTGTGAAAGGATTTCGAGAAACTGGGGTCATGATCTCGTCATGGTAAGAGCGCTCTTCTTTGGTGCTTTCTTAGTCTCAGGTGGGACCATGTTTATAGCTTATTTAGTGATTCATTTTTTGATGCCGCAAAAGACTATATCTTATGACAATAATTATTATCAGGGATATTAAGTCTAAGCTGGATTTTTAGAATCAACATAAAGAGTTTTCACATTAAACTCTTTTTCTATCCATTCTTGTAAGGCCTGGACACCAAATTGCTCAGTAGCATGGTGTCCTCCTGCAAACATATGGATTCCTGCCTCTTGGGCTTCATGCCAATCATGTTCAGACATTTCGCCTGTTAAGTAGGCATCTGTCTGAGTTGGTATACAATGAGTCCAATCCCCATTAGCGCCGCCGGTGATAATTCCAAGGCTTGAGATGACCTGATCACTATTAGGGCTAGAGAGAATGACTTCATGGTTGAGTATTTCTCGTAATTGATTTTGAAGGTCACATACTTTGGTTGGACGCTCAAGATTTCCACGAAGACCTGTTGGTGCTCCTTTGTGATCACCAAAAGGTTTAAGAGCTGTCATGGAGAGTTTTTGAGTTATGACGGCCGCATTTCCCACAACAGGATGAGCATCAAGAGGTAAGTGATAACCCAAGAGATTGATGTCATTTTGAATAAGAGGTTTTACTCGATTAGCAAAAGGACCAGTAATCGTTCTCACTCCATGAAATTTCCAAAATAATCCATGGTGAACAATGAGAGCATCAGCTTTAGCTTCGACGGCCTTTTTGATCGAGTCAGCGGTTGCCGACACGGCGAAAGCGATAGTACTGATATTATCTCTACCTTGGATTTGGAGTCCATTTGGGCCGTAGTCTTGAAAGTTATAGATCTCGAGATATTTATTTAATTTTTTTTCAAGAACTTTTCTTTTAACTACAGCTTTATGGTTATCTTCCAAGGTGGGCATCCTTTTATTTAAAATAGAGGCGGTGGGGCTTCTTGTTGATTTGAATTGAGTGCAAAAAGATTACCCTTATTTAATGTTTCTTTCAAGCGTTGAACTGTCTGATGAAGCTCTTCATTATTGGGTACTAACGTAAGCGCCATGCTAAATTCTTCCAGGGCTTCTTGAAAGTTTCTCATATTCATATGGGCCCGCCCGGCATTGATATAAGGATACTCTCGGTTTTGATAGTTTCTTGAGTTCTTGGCCAATTCAAACCATTTTAATGACTCTTGAGTTTCTCCTTCACTTAGAAGATAGCTGCCTAGATCATTATATGGAGCACCGTATGCGGGATCAACTTTTATGGCCTTAAGGCAAAAGTTCTTTGCTGTTTCAAATTGTTTTTCAAGTGAATAAGTCCAGCCAATTAAATTATAGGCCTCTGCTGTTTCTTTATAGTTTAAGGCCTTAAAGAAACTCTCTCTTCCAAGATCATATTCTTTTTGAGCAATGAAGCTGTGACCTTTGTGAATCAGTTGTTCATACTTCTTGCTTCTTTGTCCATGTAGGCTGCGCACTGGAGCATGAGAGTCTTCTTCGAGATCAAATATGTGTTGGGCCGTTACCCTAAAAGCGGGAATGTTTTCTTCGGTATTAATCATGTCCATCAAAAGGGTTCTGGGGAATTCAACCGTATAAGGAGTATATTCCTTAATAATGAGGTGTAATCTTCTAGCATGAAGGTAGAGGAAATTCAGAGTTTGTGCCATTTGAGAGGAGAAGTTTTGAATCGGTACAAGATCAAGGGTTACGATTCCTTCAAGGGTCGCAAAGATTTGTCGCGTTTGATCCTTTACTTCAGTAAGAGTTAGAGTTTCAACAATATCTCCACCTTCGATTTCTTCAGTGGCATTGAGCCAGTGCTTCTTTAGTAAAAGCATGGCCTGATAATTAAATGTACTGGCCCAAGATCGAACAGGCGTTGTCCCGGTAATATCACTCGATTCTAATAGGGCGTAGTAGAGTCGTTGAAAATAACTTTGACAGGTATGAAGCTCACTTAATGTGAGGTGAATAATTCCTTGGTGTCCGTGAGGTTTTGTTAATTCTTCCATAAATTAATCCTTCCTATTTGGATTGCATTCTTAATTGTGCTTAACTCGATTAAGAAGAAGGACTTCGTGCCTTCTCTAATATGCTAACTAACTTAAAAGATATCCGTCAAAAGACTCTTTTTGTTTAGGGCGACTATCCTTATTCGTCCTATTCTATGAAGTTAATAGAGCAAGGCTTGTGCCATAAGATAGATGAGTATTTTCAGTAGGTTAGTTCTCTAGAAACTAGGCATTATGGCCTCTTTCTTCAAATTGTGCATATCTGACACCTTGGGGTGGAAGCAGGTTGGCCCTTTAAGTAATGTATAAAATTTTAGCGACTGCGTAATCTTTACTCGTGATATTGGGTAGTTATCCTGATCGAGTTATGATGGTTATAAACTTCTATTAGGAAAACCTATGAAAATGGTAAATCAAAGCATGAAGACATTAATTCATCTGAGTCTATTCGCTCTTTGTAGTGCCCCGGCGATGTCCGCTGAAGTAGATAGTTTTACCTATCGTCTGATACCTTTGAATGACTCTTTAGAAAAAATCAATGTTATGACTAACCTCTATCTACAAAAAGGCTTAGAAGAGCTAAATGAGTCTAATAAAGGGTGTAATGAGAAGAAGCTCTACAAAGAGCTACGAGGTTATTTTAATAATCAATATCGTGGTGAAATGGTTAAAGAGATTGTCGACACAAAAGGTTTGGATGCTCATTGGATTTCTATTGAAGAGAGTATTTATCAAGATTTTAATTGGTATCAATCTCCAATCCAGGGTTTTTGGGGAAGAGTCGCCGCTGATCCTACGGCCGCGCTTATAAAGGTTAATGGAGTCTTAATAGGAACGGATAAGTTTGAGCACTTTATGGGTTCAGGCTTTCGTTATTTTTCCACTTATCACCTTGAAGATAATCCTTTAGAAGAAGCTCTTGATATCGGTCAAAGTGCCGAGGTTGGTATTATGGGATCTGTTATGACAGGTGTAATGTCTTATGGAGATCTTGTGGCCAATTTCAATGGTATGAGGTTTTGGAATCATATTTTACAAAAAGAAGATGATGTACTTGGTGCTCAATATAATGAAGGACCATATGTAAGTTGTATTGAAGATAAATGGATTCAAGTGAAAGATATCAACTGGACGAATTATATTGATAGTGCTTTTGATGAAGGACAGAATTGTTCAAAATTTAAGAATCAAGAAATGCTTGATATGGTAGAGAGTCGTATCTCTGATGTATCAGAATCTTTTGATACATCGTTAAAATGTCCAATGGATATTTCAAAGTCAGGGCCATTATTAGAAAAGTATGGCCCTATTGCAGATAAAATTCTTAACTTCGCCGGACATAGTGTCGTAGGGGAATAGTTACTTTACGGTCGCCTCATATTTTAAAAGTTTATCATCTTCTGAGACGGCCTGATAACGAGTAGATATTCTCTCAAATAATGATCCCTTCTTTTGTCCAATTTGAGCGGGCCCTCTGAAATTAAGAGTGGCGCTTTTTCCAGCTGTTTTTCCTAAGAGTTTAGAAAAAGGATTAGCACTTGTCGTCGTCTTTTGACCAATTGATCCTCTTCCCCCTGTTACTCGTCCCATTCCTGAGCCAACGGTACCTACTTTTATAGCTGAAGCTCCACTTGATGCAGCTGCTGCTTGAGTGCCGCCGCCACCGCTACTACCAGCTGCTGGTAAGCTTGCGCCACCACTGCCGCCGCCACCACCGCCGCCGCTACCTCTGGCTTGACCAGCTTTGATTGTACCGGCGCGAACTTTTCCATCGGCAAATGAAGTATCTGTTGGACTTCCTATTTTTACAGAACCAAAAGAATTCGGAAGTAGAGAACGATCTGTTGCCGTTGAAGAGCTGACTCCGTCATCATCAGATCCTGAAAGACTTCCACTTCCTAGATTCGCTGAACCTGTTGCACTTGAATTAAAACTTTGAGAACCAAAGCCATTTGATATTGCGGAACCAAAGGCGATACAACCTTCAGCTTCAGGGTCAACGACACATTCACTAGTAAGGCTTGGATCAAAGGTTGTACCTGCAAATTCAGGTTTTTCAAACTCTTCAATGTCGTCAATGGCATCTTCAACAATACCCGCTTGCTTGTTTAGTAGAGCACCTTGGGCACCATTGGCAATGGCCTCAAGTCCTGCTCCCATCGCTACTTCTTTCACTTTATCGAGAACTTCTTGATTGAGTAAGAAGTGATTATTTTCCATTACAGAGGTTTCGCAAATGCTAGAGAGGGCCGTTTCACTTGAGCTACCTCTAGCGTCACCTGAACTATAGATAGATAGTAGGAGAGCGTCTTGTTGAGTGTCGCCTTTGAATACTGCCTGTGCATCCAGTTGTGCACCTTCTGTTTGAAAAGCTCTTTGTAATTCACTGTAAAATACAGCGACTTCTGAGCCTCCGTTTCCTTGATCTGCCGCTTGAACACCATCAGCAATCGCTGGAGCAGGGTTTGATCCTGATTGTCCACTTGCAAACTTTAAACTTTCATTAAAGATAAACTGAAGTGTCTGTGGATCATATTCTCCAAGACATTTTTCTCTCATTTTTTTGCGTGTGGGAAAAGTATTGATCATGGAAAGGAGGATTCCTGCTTTCGCCGCATTATAGGCGGCCATTTCATAGGCCATATTTCCTTGTTGCTCTAGTGAGTCTTTTTGAATCTCTAGAGTGTCAGACATAGCGATACCTTCATCGGTATTTTGCTTGGCCAAAAGTCCTTCTTGGGCGTCAATTTGGGCACTACCCACGCGGTAGGTTTGTTGCAGCTCCATGGCCGCCTTACCCACAGTAAATCCAGTCATGAATGTGGCCAATCTCTTACACTCTACATAGTCGTGGGTTTCCCACCCTTCATGAGTACAAGATACGCCGCCTTGTGATTGAGCGTTTTGCATACAAGTCGCGGCCGCTGCTTGATCGGTCATACTAAGACATTGAGCAGCTTGTGCATTCACTTGATCATCTGATCCACCACTGGCCGGATTGGAAAAAGCTTCACTATTATTTTGAGAATAATTTTCTGTAGTGGTCGCAGCAAAGTATCCTTCACAGTAGGCAAGTTCTTGAAGAAAAGTTTTGAATTTAACTTCGCTAGCATCGCTATCTCTTCCGAGCTTCGAAGCTAATTGGAATACTTTTGTAGCAATGGCCTGTGATCCAGAATTGAGTTCATTTTTAAAGAGTGCTTCCGTATAAGAAGAGTTCTGTGTTTTTAATTCATACCAAGGTAAGTCTTTCGCGCCAGCTGATTCTAGATACCAACTTTCACATCGTTTAATATAATCGGATTGATTTTGAACATTAGAGCCGCCTCGTTCATTACCTGAAGAAGGTCGCTCCATAGCAAAACTGGTATTCATGTGAAGGAGGGAGACGATTAATACACAGAAGCTCGATTGATGAATCAGCTTAAGTGTCTTAAAAAATAATGTCGTTTTCCTATTTAAATTTTTCATTACTATTCTCACTCCCAACTGCAGACACATGAAATAGAGTTTCATACTCTCTATTATCGTCTAAAAGCGCGATATACTTGAGTTTAAACCTGTGTTAATAGGTTTTTTTGTATTAAGTCACTGAAATTATGTCTAGTAAGTTCATCTAGACGCTTGAAAAGTAAGGGTCTAAAATGGCAAAAATATGAGGCAAATTGAGAAAAGTACTCATGGATAAGGAAACTTCAATGCTTGAATTCGTATATCAATTAGAAATTAAAGAATCCCATCTCGATACCTTTGGGCATGTCAATAATGCGATTTATTTAAATCTCTACGAAGAAGCGCGCTGGGACTTTATAACCAAAAGAGGTTACGGGCTCAAAGAGATTCAAGAACTCAAGACCGGTCCGGTTATTCTTGATCTCAATTTAAAGTTTAAAAAAGAATTAAAAAATAGAGAAGTAATAACGATTAAAACGAAAACACTAGAAGCTTCTCACCGCCTTATTATGAAGCTTCAACAAACTATGCATAAACCCAATGGCGATATTGCTTCTGTTGTTGAAATGAGTGTGGGGCTAATGGATCTCTCTGAACGAAAGCTCATTGAACCGACCAAAAAGTGGCTCTATGCTATCGGTCACGAAGAGTAATTATATACGAAGCGTGTGAATATCTCTTCTAGATTTTCTTGGATGGTCTTTTTTAAGAGAAGATCCTCTCCAAACTCATTTAGAAAGTGTTTATATTTATCAATTGAAATTTGTTCGATAAAAACTTCGGCCGTATCTCTGTGGCTTATGTGCCAAGGCTCAGGAGCGACCCCGCCTAGATCGACTTTATAAGGACGAAAGAAGCCAGTTGATTCTAAATATTGATCAAGAAAGTTTCCAAGTTCTTCAAAGATTCCTCCAGGCGCGTATTCGGAGGGGATGAGTTGTACTTTATATTCTGGATTCTGATTGAGCTTTTGCTGATCTATAATATCAAGGTCTGTTCCCCAGTGGTGGCGACTCAAGCCAGGAAGGGCACTCCAACGTAGGATCTTAAAGATCAACTGCTGAGTGCTTACAGGATCGTTGAGGTTGAAGTTTTCAAAAGGGATAGCTCTCTCATGATCATCAAGAATTGTTCTTTGACCAGAGGCCTTTAGATTCCAAATTCTCTTTTGGTCTTGGAAACTTCGATAAGTACTTATGGCCTTGATTTCTATACTATGTTCTCTAGCAAGATCTACTAGGTTGCTCCAAGAGGGAGATATATTTCTATGTATGGAGAGTTGATTATGATGGGGCAGCTTGATTAGGCTTTCGCTGTTCATTCCAAAAATATTATTTTGATTTTCAATCATTGGTTCTATCCTCTACCTAAGTATTCTCGCTTAAAGTAGGGGGGGTGTCTAGATGAAGAACTTATTCATCATCTTCATCAGCAAAGAGGCGCTTGATACCACTTGTTTGATAGCGCTTAGAAATAACATTCCATAAGCTTACGTCTTTTCGATTCACGATATCGGAGTTCTTGTATTTATACTTCTTTTCCATAAAGGTTTGTACTTTTCCACCTGAGCCAGAAGCCGAGTCATTCCAAACAAAAGAATTTGATTTGGCGCTCTTTGAGCCGATCGAACCACTTCCATTAGAAAGGGAGGATAGAAGGGCCCCAGCGGCTGCAGATACTTCTGATTCCTTTGCCTTTTCTAGCGCCGTCTCAACGGAGGCCGGCATGGCCGCGCTATTTGAACTTAATCCACCCAGACTAGATGAAGAACTTGTGGGCATAGTAGATGCGCTTTCTCTAAGCTTCGTTCCTACCATACTATCCAGTTGGGAAGAGTTTGGAATATTAAGTTTATTCTTCTTGGCCGAGTCTAAGAGTTTATCTGTAAATCTTTTATTCTTAGCGGCACTAGCACTAAGACTTGCCGAATTGAGATTGGCCAAAGCAGCACTGGTTCCGTTAGTAAGAGAGTTTGCAGTATTGATGGCATCAGGAATATCCAGTGCACTGGTGAAGCCATTAGTGCTTGTGCTTAAAGAGGATACGGTGGCACATGCATTTTGTCCGCTCGTTGTATTAGTCATATTTCGACATTTACAATCAATATCAAATTGACCTGTTACTGTTACACAGCCTTGTCTTGCTGTGACTGTAGTATCAAGTTCTTTTTGAGCACTATAATCGACATTATTGGCAGCATATAAGTTTTGGCAAATAACAGAGCTGGTTCGATTGTCGTTTTGAGTACCATCAGAGTTATAGCAATAGCAAGATGCATTGGTAACATCGTCTCTACCATCGGGACAGTAACCTGACATGTATTCTGAGTAGGAAGCTAAAACCTCTTCTATAGATTTAATATTATCGCCGGCCTTCGATTTTTCACTGATCGCATGATAGATTAGATAGGCATTAAGGGCAATCATTGTTGCACCAGCAATCGTGTTTCCAAGAGATGTACCTACTAGTTTTTTTATCGCTCCAAATTTACTCTCAGCTGCTTGGGTGGCCTCTGCGCTTGCATCTGGTTGCATTGGAGTATCTTCCGAGCCAACATCTGGTTCACTCGTACTGGCCGTATCAGCTTCAGGTGTATCAGTATCAGGAGTAGAATCAACCTCATCTCCTGCGGCATCATCACCCTTTGTTTCTTTACATTTGGTGGCCATACTCATCATTTCAGCTGCACCAAAACCGGTGGCCGCGGTATATCCAGCAATGACGGCCAGCTGAAGTAACTTTCTTTTGTCAGCTTGATCTTTTACATTTTCTTGTTCTTCTTTGAGGTACTCAAATGCTCTAACTTGGGCCTGATAAGAACCTTCTTCAGTTCCTTTTAATTCATCATTGGCGGCTTCTTTTTCATATTTTTCTGCGATTTCTTCAAACTTTTTCTTGGCGGAACTTTTTAGAAAATAGTCCCCTGCAATCCAAGCAACAGAAGTGTATTGGAATAAGCGACCAGACATACAGGCAGGGGCTTTCTTTGTTTTAAGTCTATAACCTGTACCATCAACGCCTGCTGAAAAAGCAATTAAACCAAATGCTGCATAGGCAGCAGCGACCACCTTTCCTACATTTTCAATACTTTTAGAATCAATATTATCGCCTGCTGATACACCAGTTAATCCTTCTGCATTGGTTAGGTAACAGGTGTCTGGATCGTCCGAGTTTGCACAGGCTTCGGATTGATCTTTGGCCTCTTCAGCTTCAACTTTTGTGGTACAGCTATTAAGTTCACTATTCCATTCAACCGAGTCACCGGTACAGTTTTCTTGTTGCTCGAGAAGATTTTCATCATCGGAGATATCTCCCGCAAAAATACTCTGAGGCATGGCCAGTTGGCATACCATAAAAGTAATGATGACTTTTCTAAGAGCGTCGCTTAGAAGAGAGGCCAGATTATTCGTGAATGGATTTTTCTTTTTATTTTTCATATTATTAACTCATTATAACCAAACTCATGATTTTCTTATGTCTTTATAAGTATATTAGTATCTATACTCTTCGGTTATTTTAGTAGTTTCAATGAGTTATATTTTATATCACAGTAATAGCTGATGAGCTGTCATGCCCATTTATTGAGGATTCCCTATAGTTTCAGGGTATTTATGAAGTGCTCTTCGCCCTTAGCTTTATGAGGAGATTGGACCGCCGTGGGGAATGACTTGTTTTTTAAGCACTTTTGCATGCTTAGATAAGATAAGAGGTCTTCATGGTCACAGTATTGGATGGCAAAAACCAGGGCCTGAGTGACAGATAAACTTGAGTTTTTTAATTGGTTGGAGACGCTCGAGTTAATAAAGTAATCTGTTTGTTGAGCATAAAGTTGTTGAGGGGGTAGAAATCCTTTCTCGCTTTTGGCCAAAGGAGCAAAGTATTCTCCTATCATGAAAGTGAGAAGATCTTCTTTTGCATCTTGTGGAAAGAGGCCCACGTTAGCGCCAAGTCTTGCATCCTTTTGTCCAGACGCCATTAATATATAAGATTTCGTTTGCTTAAAGAGTTCTGATAGAGAATTTAAACTCTCTTTTTTAATGGGTAGGCCTATGGCCATTAAAGCTATATTGATTTGTTCTTCTTTAAGTTGTTTGATGGCCAGTTCCCAATACAGTTTAGATTGATCTCCGCTTTTATTAAAGACAACAAAGGGATGAATGAAAAGATTGAAGTTCGGATCAATATGACTAACTAGGTATTCAAGAACCCAATGGCCGTGATAGCGAATTTTATTTATATCTTTCTTTGAACAGGAGTAATCGTTACTTTGAGAGAAGTCTTGAACGGGAAGTATGGTGATATTTTTTGGAGTGTTTATCAATGATGGGCAAAAGGCGGTATCAAAAATCGCTAAATGTAGGCTCTTTGTTTTAGATGAGGAAGCTGCTTTTAATGGCGAAGTTAAAATGAGAAGAGAAAGAAGGCCCCCAAGGATAGTCTTGAGAAGCCTTCTGCTAAAATTAAAGTTTAAAAGGTGAGTGAATGTAGGGATTATCATCAATTGTATTGTAAAGCCCTTTGTCATAGCTCTTTAAGTAGTTCCATGTACCTTTAGAAAAAATACGCAGACCTTCTCCTTGCATCATATCTTTCATGGCATCTTCAAATGGTGACTCTATGTCATAATCTACATTATCATCCATCGGATCAAAAGAATCAACGGCCTTATCAAGAACTTTCCACATGGCTATCGCGGCTAAGTTCTTTGAAAGAGTTTTCTTACTCACTTTCTTTCCTGATTGAGCAAGTACTCTCTTGTAAATCGGTGCATCTGATTCGATGAACTTCACTAAGTTTTGATTTTCTCCTGAAGCACTATAGGCCAGTGATGCATTGACGACTTCTCCTGCGGCCATAGAGATCATGGTTCTAATTTTACTATTTGTTCTCTTGTAATTAGATGAGCTCAGTGCACTACCTGCTGCAGGTATAATTTCATTCTTTGTGAAATTAAACTGAGAAAGCGCCGCCACCATTTGCTTATAATTTTCAAAGTTAGCTTGAGCAATAACATTCATATCTGCTGTTCCATCGATATACTGGTTTGTATAGTGAAGGTTAACCGCATTAGAGAATCCATCAATTAAGTTGGGAAGTTTTGCTGCGTGTTTGAGGCTAGATGATTTTGCAAGGGCCTGAGATAGTCCTCTTGATGAATAATCAACAAATACTACAGATGAATCTTCCAGCTTTTTAAGAAGTTTAGTGAAATCAGCAACTGTTGAGCCACGAGTATCATCTATGACGATGATAGATTTCTTATCCAGACCACTTGTATATACTTTGGAGTTGAGTGCATCAAGCGTTGTATCAAGAACGGAAACCTTAGATATCCCACCATAAGAACTGACTACTTTCATTAAGTCATCAGCTGATTTATCAGAGTCGGCCAGTATTACAGGAACTCCCGCTTTATCAGTATAGGGAGCCTTGGCCATGGTTCTATAAGTACCAGGAAGAAGTCCTATGGTTACGCCATCTTTCTTTATTTTGGCACTGAAGTTTAGAGGGGAGTAGACGTCCTCTTCATTGGTAACAAGAACTTGTGCATCGTTAAGAGTTAAAGAACCTGTAAGCCCGTCAAGAGCATCAAAGCTCTTTGTTATGATCTCTGATTGGGAGTCGACGTTGATTTCAATTTCTAGTTCGCCCGTATATTTACGATTAGAAATATTAGAAGCGTTCAGCTGTAGTGAATTCTTCTTATTGATTAAAAGATCCGTCTTGGTTCTAAGTCCTGCTAGAGAAATAGGATACTTTACAGATACACTTTTTTTATCTCCAAAGTTTAATCGTCCAGTTGAAGTCGAGTAGTAATGTCTTCCCTGAATATTGGACTGTGAGCTTAGAGCTGAGAATACTTGTATCGTTGAGTCGTTAACTTGTCCTATTTTTGCATCAACAGTGGTTACAGCAGCACCCTTAATGGTGACTTCTGATTTTGCTGCAATCGCTGGCAATTTGAAAATTTGTCCATTAATTTTTACTTTAGCTTCTGTAGCCGCAACTGATCCGAAGTTTTTAAGAGTAATATTATGGATGATATTTTCACCGGGCTGGAAAATACCGTCATTTTTAGCAACTCCATTTATACCAGCATCTACAATAGAAGCGGATTCATACTTAAGAACTGAGTTATTTGCATAGATTGAATTAACTTCATCAAATCTAATCTTTGTGAATTTTTCAGTCTGCGCCTTAATATTTTGATCAAAAGTACTTTGTTCATTTGCATTGTATGCCTGTGCTCGTAATTGCTCGTATTGAGTAGCATAGTTATTGCTCTCTACTTGTCTGTAGGTTGCTGTGTATTGAGGATGAGTTGTGTCAGGGTTAGAAATAGAGCTGGCATAGAACTCATTGTAGTAGCGATCTTTAACACTTGGGTAAGTAGAGTTGTAAGCGCTTGTATAACCTTGTTGGCGACCTTTCTCTAAAAAACCAGGATAACTTCTATTTGAGTATTCAGAGAATGCAGCATTTCTAGAATTATTGTAACTTGGAGAATAGTAGTGATCGATAGATCTTACGAATTGCTCACGACGTGATCCTCTATAACGAACGAGATAGCCGTCCATAAAAGCCGCTTTGAAAATAGCACGATCTGCTCGTGCCATTTCACTATGTTCACGAGGCTTAAAATTCGGACAAATCGATAGATCACTATTCCAATCATTATAACCTCTCCAGTCATACTGATCTCTTGTATAGCGTCGATTTCCTCTTTTTATACAATTAAAGCCTGGATAATTTGGTGTTTTCGCCGCGAAGGTACCTGCAAATTGTCCTGATACAACGCTAGAGTTGGTGGCGTCTGATTCATTCTCTTTGATGGCCTGATTTTCACCTTTTTGCGTTCCCACTTTCTTACCGGTTTGAATGGAACGATCGAGTCCTGCTGCTTGCCCTTGTTGGGTACCTACACTTGAAGCATCAGAGTTTTGTGCTCTTTGAAGCCCATCTCTTTGTCCTACTTCAGTGGCCACGGCGATGAGTGCGGCCTTTGTTCCTTCATCTTTTCCATGATCAAAACCATCGATTTGACCTTGAGATCGACCTTCAACTTCTCCTTGGGCCATTCCTTGATTGAATGAATTATTTTGTCCTGCCGTTGTTCCGGATTCTCTTCCGTCACGATCACCATCGCTTTGTCCCTGTGGTAGGCCAATATATTCAGCATAGTAGTCACCGTCAACAGATCCTGCTTCTGTGGCCACTTCTGATCCAATTTTATTAAGTCTTACTGCACGAATAGCAATCGTTTCTTTTAAACGATTAATACCTGTGGCCGTTTTATTTCTGAGTTGAAGTTTTTTGTTATAGTCTGCTTGGACAGGAGTAATGGCCTTTGTGGCCGCATTAACCTTTTGGTTGGCCACTTTTATTTCTTGATTTTTTTGATTGAGAGTCTGGGCTCTTTGGGTATTTTCTTTTTCAAGTGTAGCTATTTTTGATCTATTTTCGTTGAGCTCTTTTTGCTTATTCTCGACTACCGCGTTCTTTGCATCAAAATCTTTTTTAGCAATATTGAGAAGCCTTTGAGCGGCAGCCTTTGGACGTTTTGCTTGAGTGACTTTGGTCTGGGCCTTCTTGATATCTTGTGCACATTTCGCAGATGGAGTTGCGCTACAAGAGTCTTGAATATCTTTGAGCTCTTTTTGAGCTTGTGCAATTTTAGTGTTGATTTGATTAAGGTCTGCTTGTGTCGCTTCGAGTGCTTTTTGGGCCACTTGAACTTGCTGTCTTGAAGTTTGAAGCTGGCGTTGTAGAGCAGGTAGCCTTTTTTCTAAGTTCGTCTTATCTGTTAGGGCCTTGACGATTTCTTTTTCTATATTTGTGATCTGAGTTTCAATATTCTTTTTTTGCTTTTTGGCCGAGCTAAGAGCAGATTTTTTTTCAGATAATTGCTTTGAAGCCTGTTCATAATTCTTATGTTGTTGGTTGAATTGTTGGGTATATCTCTTCACTTCAGCATCGTCTTCAATTTTAAAAGATCGTGTACCTATGTAGGAGCGAAAGATTTTCTCTACATTTTGGAGTTGAATGACTTCGCTAGATTTTTCTTCTTTTTTAAGAACGACCTGCTCTTGGACTTCTCTTTGCGCTTGGGCATAGGTCGAATCTATTAAGAGATTGGGTGCAAGGACCATGGTTGCCATCATTAGAGGGGTGATTCTCTTTATTATTTTCATTATTTGTCTCCCAACATTTTGCACCCAATGCGCTTGATGAAGAGTCATAATGACCCTAGCACAGAGTAAGTTTCTCCCGCAGGTTGTCAGTTTGGCACTGAAACCCGACCTTATTGTCTTCCTGAGCAAAGGTATTCTTGATTAAAGGATGTATTAGCAATCATGATGCCAGAAAACCGAGCATTTTTGTTGGTAAGAGAAAGATCTACGGGGACTGTTAAAAGTTAAGGCATTTTAGTGAGCAAAAGAAACCTATTTTCATGGGTTTATCTCTAATGAAGCTAGCGGTATAATCTTATTATCTACTTAATGAACGAAGATATGGTGAAAAATGGATTTTGATAATATCAAAAAAGAGAAACTTCTCAATGATGTTTATTCTCATATATCGCATTCCCCAAAGCCTAGTTATTCTTTGATCAGTTTTCTAAAAACTCCTCCTATTGCACAGTGGCTCATCGATAGAATTGAGCAGGGTCCTTGGGCCGAGTTAGGCTGTGGTATGCGAAGCTTCTTTGAATCTTGGGAAGAAGTTTTTGATACGGAAAAAAAGAGAGATCTCTTTGGCTTAGATTTATCTTCAAAGGCGATTGAAAGAGCACGCGCTTATGGTGATATCCATTATGAGCAAGCGGACCTCTCAGAGAATATACCCCATGGTCCTTATGCTGTTATTTTAGATGGTCATTTTCTTCATTGCCTAAATTCGGTGCCAGAAGTATATCAAACTTTAGGTAAGATTAGAGAGGCCCTTCTTCCTGGCGGACTTTATATTGGAGAAGTGATGATGTCCCATAAGTCCATTTCTTTTGGAGCTGAGTTTGAGTATGATGTCAATAATAACCTTCTTTATAAAGATGGTATTCCCAGCCGAGTCATCATGGATGCTTTTGAGTGGGAAGATATGTTTGCAGCAAGTGGCCTAAGAATTCAGTACTTTGTTTGCCAATCTAGTATTAAAATTATTCCAGAAGATAGTCGTGATACTCCAATGACGGGAGATCCTGAATGTTTACGTTTTTGCTTAGAGAGAGTTGATTAGTATGGAAAATCAAGAAATGTTTTCAGAAATATTTACTAATATATGGAATGTCCTGACTGTTGATCTCTTTGAAATTAGCGGTCAGAAAGTAACTTTGTTCTCCATTGTAATGGCCGGGATGATCTTTTATCTCTCTACTCTTTTGAGCCGTTGGGCCGAAAGAGGGGTCGATCGTATTTTGATTGATAAAAAAGATCTTGATCGTGGTGTGAAAGATTCAATTAGAACCTTTACTCGTTATACGGTGCTGATTACTGGGGCCCTCGTTACCTTGGATACAGTAGGTATTTCCATGTCTTCTTTAGCGGCCGTAGGGGCCGTGCTGATGGTGGGGATTGGTTTTGGTCTGCAGAATATAACTCAGAACTTCATTTCCGGAATTATTATTCTTCTTGAGCGACCTATAAAAGTTGGAGATCTCATTAGGGTAAAGGATATTAGTGGAAAAGTGACGGAGATCGGTGCTCGTTCCACACTCGTAACAACAAGAGATGATGTGTCCATTATTGTGCCAAACTCGCAGTTTATCTCTGAACAAGTGGTGAATGAGAGTCTATCTGGGGACAAGATAAGAGTGAAATTGAAGATTGGTGTGGCCTATGGAACTGATCCTCGTAAAGTTGAAAAGATCTTAATGGATGTGGCCAAAGAATCAGATCACATTTTATCTTACCCGGCTCCTAAGGTCTTTTTTACTAACTTTGGTGACTCGAGTTTAGATTTTACTCTAAGTTTATGGATAACAGATAATTGGAACTTTGAAGGAATACTTTCTGATATGAGATTTAGAGTTTCTGATATTTTTAAAGAAGAAAATATTGAGATACCTTTTCAACAGATTGATCTTAAAGTGAAGAACTTTGATCAGTCTCCCTCACGCTTAAGTTAAGGCGAGGGAGTAGTTATTCTAATCAGTTGTATGGGGAGCTTTATTAATTCCGCCACTTCTTACTCTAAGAGCAAATTGAACTTCTTCGGGATAGAAGATTCCACCATCTCTTAGTTCAATTTGATTTTGCTTTAAAATCTCTGATGGTAGTCCATCTGCTGATTCAATATTAACTACTTCTTCAACAGCAAATCGTTCACCATAGAAAGTTTCGAATCCATCTGCATGGGTTCTGGCGCTCATTCGTTCAACAGGAATTTTTGATAATTTGGTAACATTTTCAAATGCTGTACTATTGGCCTGGGCCAATTGAACTCCAAAGGGTCCTGTTAAAACTAAGAACATAGTAACGATGATTTTTTTCATAATTTCCTCTCTATCATCATCTCCTAGCTCTATTTCCACAGCTAGGTTACTACAGACCGTCCTTTGTCTTTTGGGGCTTAAAAGTCCTATTTAAGCTCTCTTGCCTTAGTTATTACAAGGGTCGTGCCAGTTTTGATTTATGTAATATTAGTGAGTTAGATGGTGCCTATTTGGCCGTAATCAATGTCTAGTCGCGTTATGACCCCACTTAGCTAGGTCGTTTTGGCCAAATAAGACTTAGTTTAACGAGGGGTTAAGCCGATAGGCTAGGGGTATGATTAAGCCAAGAGTCCATTTCACTATCTTATGTATCTTGATGATGTATTCAAGAATCACACTGTCTTGTGATGAAGTGAAGACCCCTTCTGAAGTGAATATATTCTTAGACTTCAATGCCAGTTGGAAAGAAGTGAAAACCGCTCAAGATGCCGCTTGTGCTCAAGGAAAATCTTTAAAGGTCATTCCCGATTGGCCTGCTCGTGAAGAATACTCAATGCATGCTCAAAAACTCACTCAAGCACAAATTATCTACGATAACTGTAAAATTGATTCTTGTTTTAAAGAAAAAGAGCAAGAAATGCTCGGTCTTCAAGCTAAGATGAAAGAGATTGGAAATGTTTCATTAAGCGAGGAAGAACTCAAAAAACAACTTACTCAATTGAAAATAAGTCATCCTGCAACGGATATTGGCCGCTTAATTATTTCTGGTCACGATGGCGGTGGAAACTTCAGTGGTTATAACGGAGAGTTGAGTCGAGAGAATATCTATAAAGTCTTTGATGAGTTTCCAGATCAACGTTCAAGCATAAAATCTCTTTATCTGCTCGGTTGCTACACAGGAACCACTCAAGAATTAGCGCTTTGGAATCATATATTTCCCAATGCTCTCTTTGTTAATGGCTATGAAGGACAAGCTCCTTATAACTTTAGGCAAAAAGGATTGGATTATTTACGCTCATCTTTAGAAAGAGAGGAAGATATTATGTCTTCGCATTCAAAAGAAGAGTTAGTTGCCCATTTAAGTCAAATCGAACATATTCAAACCAGCTTTACTGGCCTGCGAATTCGTTGCCCCGGTATTTTAAATGACCAAGGCGAGGGACTCGAATTAAATGCTTTTGGATTGCCGACAGATGAGGGTGACTTTATTCGTGATGATCCGGCCGCGGGATGTGACAGTATTTCTTTTGAAGAGAATCACGCTCTATTTTTCCAATACTATAGTGGTGAACTTGAGATCCCCACGGATACGGGAAGCTCATCTCCTGTACGATCTCTTTATAATTTTGCTTCAAGTAATGCGCATTGTATGGAATATCAAAAGGAATTTTCCATTCCAAAGTCAATGGCCTTTGGATTGAATTTCTATCACTCGTTAAAGAAGAATGCCGTTAAATCATCTGATATTTATCACGGAAGCTTAGTTGATTTCACCGAAATGAAGATGGATAATTTATATAATCAGTACCTCGACTCTTTACAAGTGAATGATCAAGAAAAAGAAGCTTCTTTGAAAGCACATGAACTCTTTGAATCTCTTTTAAAACTGCATGGATTAAATGATCCCAATCTTAATAAAGGCGATCTTTGGCAAATGGTGGATGAGATTGAATTAAGTTTTGAAGAGCCTGTAAGTGATGAGGATAGGCATAAGAAAATTTTAGCAGATGCCTTAAAAGTGGCCCTTTGGAACACAAAAGGGGCTTCACTAAATTCAAATGATCTAGCTCAAACTCTTAAACCCGTCATGAGTGAAAAAGTTAAAACAAGAGAAGAGTTTGAAGTCGAATATTCAGGGACCATCGCCCATTTAAATGATTTGAATCAAAAGCTTGTTGCTTTAATTCCCCATTCTGAAACTCGTTTAATGGATGCAGATGAACAAAGTAACAAACTTTTATCAGATGCTAGTCGTTCTGAATTGATGGCCGATTTTCATGTAAGAAAAAAAGAAGCTTCTGATATCTATGCGGCCAATTATAATTTTATGATCAGTAAGTTCTTAGAAAGAGATAACGATCCCTTTATGGATATCCTTCTTAAAAAGTCAGATGAAATGAAACGAAAGGCGATGCAAGGAATTGACTATTACCAAAGTGGAGTCATTGACTTGAGCTGTGTTCCCTTTGCCTGGCATGACGTCTTAGAAGATGATGATTCTAGTCTTGGAATAGGTAACCCTTGTGCCTTAGCACAAATGTAGGTCTTGTATGAAATATCTAGTTATGTCGTTCTTTATTCTCTTATCTTTGAAGCTTTACGCGACTTCAACCCAAAACCTTAAGGAATTAAAAGCACAGTTTCGGGCGCAAAGGAATCTTCCAGTAGCAGAGACGAATAATCCAGCATGGGAGTACCAAGCTTTTCATCCCAAGGATAAATCTATTATAGAAAAAGTACTTAAGAGTGAAGGAAGTCGTCGTATGATTGAAGTTCATTCTATCCAAGAAAATAGAGCTCCTTCTTTAGATGAAGTGGACGCTATTCTCTATGATATAGGATTGCTTGAATTTCTAAAAAGTGCTGATCCTCTTGAAAGAGAAATGTTGATTCGCCAGGCCCAAGTGGGTGGGCTCCAGGATTTGCTAAAGAAATATCCTAAGCTCTCCAAGGAGAAGCTTGGACACATTCATGAGCTTTTTCATAAAGATTAGGAGATGAGACTCAAACAGCAATTGAGGCCCTCTAGCTTTTTTGTCATCTCTTCTACGCTATATTCCAATATCGAGTTTTGAATAAGTCCGAAGACTTCTTCATCTTGATCACTAAAGCGTTGTTCCTGAGACAGTTCCAAATCAAAGGCCTTCGTAAACTCTTCCCAAAATTTCTCTTCAATACACGCCACGGCCAAGTGACCACGGTGATTCTTTAAGGGATAGATATTGTAACAAGGATATCTTCCAGAGTGTAGAAACGTATCTTGTACACCTTGTAAGTCTGCAGCGTATAAAGGAATTAAAGTGGAATCAATCGATTCTTCTAAGCTTACTTTTTCATAGACCCAGTGTTGATCTTTGAGACCTTTTAAGGCGGTGGCCAATACTTTCTGTGTAATATTGGTTGCGAAGCTAACACCTGCTATGGGAAGAAAGGGAGGAGCAATTCTCTTGGCCTTACTTCTTTTTTCCCATTGTTTGATATGAAGAGAGAGAAGTCCTTTTTCGGCCATAACATTGAGGTCATGCATGGGTCGATTATGGTCATGAGAGGCCGTTATTTCAAGGTAACTTCCCCAGGCTGACTTATCACTGAATTCTTCAAACCCTAATCCATAGTGGTCTTGAACTTTCTTAGGCCATCCCATTAGGATCATATGGGCCTTTTTACATAGTGATGCCAGCTTCTCCTTATCCTCTTCGCTATCTTTTCTTATGATAAAGATATCTTTGTCTTTATTGAGATTCTTATACCAACTTTGAAATCCTTTATCTTCTGGCGCAAGCTTCAGTGATTTAAAAGGATCCGGGTGAGACTCGGTCTCAATTTTTATGACCTGTGCACCAAGTTGTTCCAGCATATGCCCGGCCATAGGGCCTGGCAGACGTGTTGTAAAATCTAGAATGGTAAGGCCATCCAGTGGCCTCGTATGAACTTGGTTATTTGTCATCTTTTTGAGTATCCGTTGCTTCTGATTGAGCGGGAGCTTTTGGAGTTAGTGTTTCAATGAAGCTCTTTACTCCAGTTCCTTGCAGTTCACATTGTTCCAAGTTACAGATTTGCCATTGATCGTCATCCTGTGCTGTGCAATCAAGAACAAAGCGGGGTAGGAAGTAGCCCATGAATCCAACAAATTGTTCATCCTTAAGCCACTTTTGAGGAACTTTAATCACTCTAAAGGCATTCTCTGGATAAGTAAGTGAGCGTAGACCTTCTCCGCCTGAAATAGGGTTCTTGAGGATAAAGTTCTTTGATTCTTCTATATAGTTTTTAAGATCTGCACCGAAGTCAAGATCTTGTAAAAGAACACGTCCACGCTTGATTAGCTGAATGAGTGTCATGGGAAGAGATTTAAATGAACTATCATAAGGTCCCATAGGTTGATTGGGGTAGAGTTCGTGTTCATTAAGGGCAATAGGTCTAGTGAGTAAGACATTCTTTTCTTGATCATAGAATTCTTTGAAGATGAAATTCATGGTATCTGAAAAGTTTTGTTTGAATGTTGGATTACCGGTGATTTCGTAAACTCTAAGCATGGCCTCACTAAAACTAACAAAGTCTTCAAGGTAGGGAAGACCTGCTTCATTAGTCGTTGAGTGCTTAAGGATCATGCCTTCATTATTCTTAGAGATTAAGAAGTTATTGTAGTGACCTTCGAGGGCCTTATTGAATATCTGACCGGCCTTATTTTTAATGGCATCAACCTGACAGTATTGGATCACATCAACGAGGGCACTGAGGAGCATTGAGTTCCAGCTACAGATTCCTTTGTTATCTGTTGATGGTGGGATTCTTCCTTTTCTTTCTTGAAGAATTTGGGCCCGTACACGACGTACTTTTTCCCAGTTTTCTTGAGTATATAATTCTTTCTTGAAGCCCGAACTTAAAGAGATGACGTTAAGGCCACCTGTGAAATTACCTTCTTTCGTAATTTGAAACCATTTCTTAAGAGTTTCAATTTCGCCGGTCAGGTCGTCTTCCTCGTTACTGGCCTTATTGACGACTTCTTCAAATTCTTCTTCTGAAAAGGTAAAGAAGAGTCCTTCTTGTCCTTCACTATCTGCATCTTGAGCACTGAAGAAGTAGCCATCTTCATGCATCATTTCTGTTTGCAGATACTCTAAGGTATTCATCAGGGTATCAAAGACAATGGGTGAGGGGTAAACCAGTCCAAACTTGGAGAGGAGTTTTAAAAGACCTGCTTGATCATAGAGCATCTTTTCAAAGTGAGGCACCATGAATTGATCATCTGTACTATAGCGATGAATTCCGCCACGAGCATGATCAGACATTCCTCCTAGGAGCATGCGCTCAATGGTATCTACGATATGTTGACCAAATTCTTTTGTGATCATGCCTTCAAGCATTTGTTCCACACACCATTCATAGAAAGCAAAGTGGGGAAACTTAGGAGCATGGCCATATCCTTTATTGTCTTGATCGGCATACTCTTTAATGGCATCCATAATGGCCATCGGTGGTGGGAAATCCCCTTGAAATTCAACGGGCTCACTTGGACCATGGCCATTTTCGAGGGCCTTGGTAACATTAGTAGCATTGGTCTCTACTTGCTCTTTATCTTCATTATAAGCGCGATGAAGTTCATTTAAGAGTTCAAGAAAAGTTGCACTCTCTCCTCTTTTTACATTGGGGTAGTAAGTCCCTACGAAGAAGGGGCGCATATCGGGAAAGAGAAAAGCACTAAGAGGCCAGCCGCCAGTTTTTATAAAGAGCTGACAAGCCTGCTGATAGTATTGATCTATATCTGGGTATTCTTCACGGTCAACCTTAATAGAGATAAAGTTCTCGTTTAAGAAGTTGGCCGTCTCGATATCACTAAAAGATTCTTTGGCCATGACATGGCACCAGTGACATGAGCTATATCCGATGCTTAGAAAAATTGGCTTATTTTCATCTTTTGCTTTTTGGATGGCCTCTGGTCCATAAGGATACCAATCAACAGGATTATTCTTGTGCTGTTGAAGGTAGAGGGATTTTTCTTCGGCCAAGCGATTCAGTGTTTCACTCATAGGTGGAGTTTCCTTTATATGTATATATTGATTATTTAACGATTCTTTCGTCTTCCATAATAGGCCAAGGCCCGGAAAGTATAAAGTATGAAAAGTATTGCATAGGAAAAAGTTTGGATGATTGGTCTCGTGGCCAGCGCCCGGAAAAATGTGCATCGCGTTTTTGTGCAAAGTGACAATATTTTACATAGTCCATAAAAATGAAGGCCTAAAACCGTGAAAAATAGTCAACATGCCCATGTATATTGGACTTTGTTGATATTATGAGTTGCCATCTGTCTTGGCCCACGTTAGGTAAATCTCTATGAAAATTTCACTAGATCTAAATCCACAGGACCTCTTCGGTAAGGACGCGCCTTTTGCCCCACATTGGCAAAGACCTACTTATCCAGAAGTTTCTTTGCAAGAAGTGGTAAAAGAACATTATCCAAGACCAAAGACTATGGTCATGGCGCTTCTTCTTCTGCTCTCTTTTTATGCATTGGTTGAATCTGCTCAATATTCAGTATCTGGTAAATTTCTCGCTTCTGACATCTTAAGGGGTCCGACCTATGGTCCGGCCTTTAATAAAGGCCACTATCTCTTTAATCATGTTGATTTCTCACAAACAGGTCAATCTTTTGCTTATAATATTCCGCTTTGGCGTTTAGAAGAATTATCCTACGCAGATATACGTAGCGAAATTCTAAAGGCCACTCCCATGAGAATGAGAGTAAGGCTAGAGAAGTATATCGATTATGCTTTCTATTATGCTCAAACCTATCAAGTCGATCCGTTATGGGTGATTTCAATTATGTGGGTAGAGAGTCACTTCAAGCCTCAAGTGACAAGTCATGTTAAGGCCATGGGTCTTATGCAAATAATGCCTGGAACGGCCCACTACCTTAATCATCTCTTAGATCGTCCTCTAACTCCAAAGCTCGCCATTGAATTAAGTAAAGATCCGGCCCATAATATCCAGCTGGGGTCTTATTATCTTGGACGTCTGCTGCGTCGTTTTAAGGGCAATCATGTTTATGCCACTGTGTCCTATAATATGGGACCAGGCTTTACTCTTCGTCGACTAAGAAACGGTAGACCTGTAGGGACTCGCAATCAATATTTAGATAAGGTAAGGCGTGCTTATAATCGTCTCTCCAGTAGGGTTCGTAAGACACTAAACTCAACTCCAGCTGCTTATACTCAAACTTACGCTGCCTCGAGTAAGGTTAATACTCTTCCTGGAGCTGATTTTCGCTTATCTTCTTGGTGGAACTCTCAATTAGCAGAGAATCTTAACGCACAAGCTAATTTAAAGCAGATAGACGGCGTTGGTGTGGTGAAACTTTAAATAAGTATCACTTATAATGCTGCTTGTTGCTTCTATTTTATCTTCTCATAACTCCTTAATCTTCTTTTACTTTCCCATCCTTTCTTGCCTTGCTAAAGTAGGTATTTAATTAATTATTAATACTCAAAGTTAAGTCACTAACTTTAGTAACAAAGCGATATATCACTCCATGGAAAAAACATTTTCACAAGTCATAGCAATGGATGGCCCTAGCGGTTCAGGAAAGTCGACGATGGCCAAAAATTTGGCTTCCCAATTAAACCTCCTCTTTATTGATACGGGGGCCATGTTTCGGGCGATTGGTTATTTTGCCGATCTTCAAAAAGTAGAGTTTAAAGAAGGCCCTAAGCTTGAAGCATTTCTGTCTTCCATAGATATGAAATATTCTGATAAAGTCGATGAACTGATCACGATTAATAATCATAATCTTACAGACAGCATTCGTGAGCATCGAGTAAGTACCCTCGCCAGCTTGATTTCTCAGCTTCCCAGTGTGAGAACTTTTCTCCTTAATTTCCAAAGAAATCTAGGAACGAAAAGTATCTGTGTTATGGAAGGACGGGATATCGGAACAGTTGTCTTTCCAGATGCTTTTTGTAAAATTTTTATCACGGCCAGTCCTGAAGTCAGGGCCAAGCGTCGTTATGATCAACTTCACTCTAATAATTCCGATTCTAATGAAACATTTGAACAAGTTCTAGAAGATGTTATCGAACGTGACCGCAAGGATACGCAAAGAGAAGTGGCCCCTTTAAAAGTCGCCCCTGGTGCGACAGTAGTGGATACCAGTGAGATGGATGAAGAAATGGTTCTTAAGCGTTTAATTGAAATTGCACGCACTCAGGCCCAGGAATATAATTTAGCTCTATGAAGATATTAATTAACCGAACAGATGCCATTGGAGATACTTTATTAAGTATTCCTCTTGGACGATTAATTAAATATCATTATCCAGATGCTCAAGTTGGAATGATTGTCTCTCCAAGATCGGCTGATCTCATTCCTCTTTGTAAGGGGATAGACAAAGTTTACACTCTTCATGTGAAGGCTTCGTTTAAAGAGAAGTATTCATCTTGTAAGAAGTTCTTTACTGAATTTAAACCCGATCATTATTTTCATATGGGTGGAGACTTCACTCCCTCGGCCTTTGCTTTTCTTAATCGAATTCCTTTTCGAGGCGGTCTTGTTTCTAAAATTCCCTCTTTTCTTTATTTGAATCGAGGAGTTCGCCAGTCGCGCTCTTTAGTAGAGCAGCATGAATCCGAATATAATATGGATTTAGCACGACCTATGGGGATTACATGGGATAAGGAATTTGTTCAAAAGAATTGTGATTCTCTAAGCCCTAAATTCATTCTTGATGAAGTAAAGAGAGAGCAAATCAGAAAGAGTCGTTTTGATTTTGAAGGACGCAAACTGATCTTCATTCACCCTGGTATGTCAGGGCACACGCTTAATTGGCCTAATGAGTATTATGGAGAGTTGGCCAATCAGATTTATGAAAACTTTAGAGATGAATATAAAATAGTTGTAAGCTTTACTCCTAGTGATCAAAAATATGTTGCTGGAATGAAGGCGGCGATGAAAGAAGAAGTTATCGCAGATACTCTCTTCTTTGATGGCTCCGTAGCAGGGCTTGTTGATTTTACCTATGTGCTATCCTTGGCCGCTCTTTTCATTGGTCCTTCTACCGGGACTACTCATATGGCCAATGCTTTGCGCTTAAAGCAAGTTGCTCTTTATTCACCAATCAAGGTACAATCACTTGAGAGATGGGGGCCTTTTTTTCGAGATGAAAATGTAGAAGTTTTTCGACCGAATATTGGCCCTGTTAATATAAGTACTCAATATAATCAGAATTTTAAAGAAGACCTAGAACAGTCCATGGCCTCTATCACAGTCGAGGATGTTTTCAATGCTTGTAAGAAACTTCTAGGTTTGAAAGGATAAATATGAAAATTTTAGAACGCCCTCGTTTTGATGAACTGCTGAAGTCTTTTAGCTCTATAAAGCCTATTGCTATTGTGGGAGACTCAGGAATAGATAAATACACCCAAGGTGAAGTTCGAAGAATTTCCCCTGAAGCACCTGTTCCGATTGTCGAAGTTCAAAAAGAGTGGGAAAAATTAGGACTGGCCGCGAATATTAGTCATAACCTAAAAGATTTAGGAATTGATAGCACTCTTTGCTCGGTAATTGGTGATGATCTTAGAGCCCCTCGTTTTGAAGACCTCTTAGAAGATTCTGGTCTTAAGACTTGGGGAATTGTTCGTGATGAGAGTAGACCGACAATTTTTAAAGAGCGCATAACAACTTCCACTCAACAAGTTTGTCGTATCGATTATGAAGACAAATCATTCATTTCTTCAGAGACCCAAGATAAGCTCCTCAAACGAGTCGAAGATTTTATTGCTGATCACTCTGCGATCATTCTGGAAGATTACTCAAAGGGTACGCTTACGGAGCGCGTGATTAAAGAAACCATTGAGATGGGAAAGAGTGCCAAGAAGATGGTTTGTGTTGATCCAGGTGTTTCAACAGATCCTCTTTTTTATAAAGGCTGCACGCTTTTAAAGCCCAACTTAAAAGAAGCTAAACTCATGGTCGAGCATTTAGGAATGACTTTTAAGGAACTCTCTCTTCAAGATATGGCCTCTTTTTTAATGGAGAAGCTTGATCTTGAAAAATTGGTCATCACTCTTGGTTCAGAGGGAATGGCCTTGATTGATCAAAAAATAGGTATGACAGAAGTTGAAATTATTCCCACTGCTGCTCAAGAAGTATTTGATGTAAGTGGGGCTGGTGATACAACGATCTCTCTTCTAACGGCAGGTCTTCTTGGTGGCGCAAGCCTTAGTGAAGCTGCTTTTCTTGGAAACTGTGGTGCTGGAGTGGTTGTGGCCAAGAAGGGAACAGCGACGGTCACTCAAAAAGAATTGGTCGATTTCTATTATCGCCTTGTTCAACTCTCAAAACAAAATCAATAGGGCAATAGGACCATGAGTGATCTCAATTCAGCGAGTCCAGCCCTGACTTTTTGTTCTGTTCTTTATCGAAGTGAACTTTGGGATCAAAGTAAATTACTTATATTTATTGAGTCCCTTGGTATTCAGAATGACTTTCTCTTTGTGCATGATCACCCTTCTATGAATGAATACTATAGTAAGGAGATGGCCGGAGAGCTTAAGAGATTCTTTGTCTTTGATTCAAGGCCCGTGCCTCGCGAGGATCTCATTGAGCTCAAAGTGCAGGCCGATCAATTAGAGCGAAAGCACTCGAGTTTAGAAAAGCGTGAATTCAATCTCGATATTGGTATCGTGACGATGGAGCAAATGGTTTTGGCCACAGGCAAGCCTTACTCTCATCGCCCTTATCTTGGGCATGGTGTTTACGCAGAGCTTACTTATCATTGGGAAAAAGGATCTTGGAAGACATTTCCTTGGACCTATCCTGACTACGCTGATGAAGCGGCACGTAGTCACTTTGAATTGGTTCGTAGCATGCTCAAAGAGCAATTATCTCCTTGATTTCTCTAGTGAATAGTGAAAGAATCCGCCAAGAATATATCCAAAAAATAGCAATCAAATTTGATGAGGAATCTAATGATCGATCAACTAGAAACCCTTGAAAAAGAGTTCATGCAGGCCGTTGATAAACTAACGACGGAAGCGGAACTTCTTAATCTTAAATCAGAATTCCTCGGTAAAAAAGGTAAGGTATCTCAGGTCCTCGCAGGACTTCGAAATGCTACACCTGATGAAAAGAAACTCATTGGACCTAAGGCCAATAGTTTAAAAGATAAAGTTCAGGGATTGATTGGAGAAAAAATCCAAGCTCTTGAAGTGGCAATCATCAACGAAAAACTTGAAAAAGAAAAAGTTGATCTCTCCCTTACTGAAAATGTTTTGGCCTCGAGTTCTCATCATGGGGGAATGCATCCACGTGCCCTTATTCAAAGAGAAATTGAAGATGTCTTCTTGAGCATGGGCTTTGAGATTCTTGATGGACCCCATATTGAAAATGAATTTCATAATTTTGAAGCTTTAAATATTCCGGCCAATCACCCGGCACGTGATATGCAAGATACCTTTTGGTTTCACAACCCCCACGTTGACCTTGAAGAAGGTGAGCTAAAGGAAAAGCATCTCTTAAGAACCCATACTTCAACCATTCAAGTGCGTGGGATGCTGGAGAGAACTCCTCCCTTTCGCTTTATTGCTCCAGGTACTGTCTTTCGTTGTGAAAGAACAGATGCCAGTCATGAAATTGTTTTTAATCAATTAGAAGGAATGCTTGTAGGTAAAGATATCTCGGTATCCAATCTCATCTACTTTATGAAAGTACTTCTTAAAGAAATTTTCAAAAAAGATGTGGAAGTACGCTTAAGACCAGGCTTCTTTCCCTTTGTTGAACCTGGTTTTGAATTAGATATCAATTGTCTTATCTGTAGTGGAAAGGGCTGTAGTGTCTGTAAGCAAACAGGATGGGTTGAACTTCTTCCTTGTGGCATGGTTCATCCCAATGTTCTCAAGGCCGGAAATATTGATCCCGAAGAATATAATGGCTTCGCGTTTGGGCTTGGGCTTGATCGACTGGTCATGATGAAATACGGAATCGATGATATTCGCCATTTAAATAGTGGTGATCTTCGTTTCAATGAACAATTTAAATCATATTAATTAGGTAGATATTATGCTCATTTCACTAGATTGGATTCGTGATTTTTCTGAAGTTCCTACTGAACTTTCTTCAAATGATATTGGACTTAGAGTTACCATGGGTACCGCTGAA
Source organism: Bacteriovoracaceae bacterium (assembly GCA_048266825.1). Classification (GTDB taxonomy): domain Bacteria; phylum Bdellovibrionota; class Bacteriovoracia; order Bacteriovoracales; family Bacteriovoracaceae. The sequence goes on from JBLWYP010000011.1 coordinate 33,466, forward strand.
GTCGAAGAAGTTATAGAAGTAGGACAGTTTTGGAAGCAAATTAAAGTGGTCGAGATAACTCATATTGAACCTCACCCTGAAGCGGATAAGCTAAACCTCGTTACGTTCAAGCTTAGCGATGAAGAAAGCTTTCGAGTGGTTTGTGGAGCTAAGAACGTAAGGCTTGGTCTGCGCACTCCCTTTGCTCCTATTGGTACAACTCTTCCTGTTGGTTTCACGCTTGAGCCTAAGAAGATTCGAGGAATTCTTTCTGAAGGAATGCTCTGCTCTGAAGAAGAGCTCGGTCTTGCTGATACCAGTGCAGGAATTATGGAATTACCTGTTGATGCACCCCTTGGTCTTTCTCTAAAAGAATATTGGGAAAAAAATCAAGATGTTCTCTACGATATTGATAATAAGTCACTGACTCACAGACCTGATCTTTGGGGTCACTATGGAATGGCCAGAGAGTTTTCGGCCCTTTTTGGACAAGAACTTAAAAATCCTTTTGATGATACTTGGCGCACTAACTTAGAAAAAGATTTTAATGATGAGGCTGCTCCCATAAAAGTTAGCGTGAAAGAAGGTAGTAGTGGGATTGCTTACTTTGGACTAAGTATTGATGGGATCAAAGTAGGAGAGTCTTCACAAAAGATTAAGGATCGTCTGAATGCTGTGGGAATGCGTCCTATAAATAATATCGTTGATATTTCAAATTACGTCATGCTCGAACTAGGCATGCCTCTTCATATATTTGATCGCGATAAGATAGCGGGAGATCGCTTAACGATAAGCTCTCTTGGAAGTGAGACGACATTTAAAACCCTAGATGAAGTAGAAAGAAAACTTATTGCAACGGATACCGTCATCTCCGATGTAAACGGTCCTCTTGTTCTTGCTGGTGTTATGGGTGGTCTTACCAGTGGAGTAAGTGCTGATACTAAGAATATTTTTATTGAAGTGGCCAATTGGAAATCTGAAGAAGTTCGTAGAACTTCTACTCGCTTAGGTTTAAGAACCGACTCTTCCATGCGCTATGAAAAGACTCTAGATTCTCAGCTTTGCTACCGTACCTTGTTACGTACCTATGAAATGATTAAAGACCTCTGCCCTGAACTTAAGGTTGTTGGTGGAGTTCAATACGATGGACAAGATTTAAGTGAAATTAAGCAAATGGTTCTTCATACTTCAATGGAAGAGATTTGTGGAACTCTAGGAAAGGAACTCTCGACAAAGAGAGTTGTTGAACTTCTTGAGTCACTTGATTTTAAAGTTCAAAAGAAAGAATCAAGTCTTGTGGTAGAAGTACCAAGTTATCGTTCAACTAAAGATATTGAATGTAGTGCTGATTTAATTGAAGAGGTCGGTCGTATTATTGGATACGACAATATTGAACCTGAAGGTCCTCTTTTGAATGTGCAGCCAGTAAGATTATCCACTCTTCAAACGATGAAGAGAAAAGCTCAGGATTATCTTTCTCTACACGCAAAGGCCTTAGAGGTGAATACCTATCCCATGATCGGGGAGAAGCTGCTTGCGAAGTCTCAATGGACATCAACCATTGATGATTTAAAAGTGATTAACTCTCTTTCTCAAGATCATGATCGTATGAGAGATTCACTTATCCCTTCTTTTCTTGAAGCTGCTGCGCTTAATAGTAAGAATAAGGAAGCCTTTAGACTCTTCGAACTTGGTCGTACGTACCATCATGATAAAACTCTCTTTGCCAAAGAGAAGAATATTCTAGGAATTTGTTTCTATTCAAAAGAGAGAACTCCTTTTGTTGAACTCATGAATGAAGTGAATAATCTTACGAGTTATTTAAATATTCCCAATGATTTGAGTCCTGCTCATCCTAAGTTTAAGAATAATATTGTTGATGAACAATGGATGGGAATACATCCGCAGGAATTCTTTAATATGAGAATCATGGGGAAAATGAATGGTGTTCTTCTTAGTATTCATCCTCTTGTTCTTCGTAAATTTAAGATTAAAGGACATCTTTCCATGGCCTTCATTGATCTTAGTGTATGTAGTGAAAGAGCGCCTAAAGATAAGACGTCTTATAAGCCTTTATCTAAATTCCCAGAGAGTCGCTTTGATTTCACTGTAGAGCTTAAGAAATCTGACTCAGTTGATATGATTCTAAATTCTCTAAAGAAAGTAAAAATTAAAGATCTTAAAGAGTACTTAGTAGTGGATGTATATAGTCCAGAAAACTCAGAGGATTTAAAATTTGTTACGATGAGGACGATTTTTCATAATAATGAGCAAACTTTACCGGGTGAGAAAATCAAGGAATATGAAGATTCAATCATATCTCACCTCGAAAAAGCTTCTATCTCGCTAAAATCTTAATAATTTAAATTTATTTATGAGGATGAATGTTTTTTTTTCTTCATAAGCAGGGCCTTCTCTAATATTTCTCGTAGTTTGGACGAAAAGAGAGATGAGAATATCAAGGAAGGCCGTATCTCAATTGTTAAGAAGAAGCCAAATTTTTCATATCCTACAACTTCACAAGATGAAGAACAGGGAACACTGCGTTTCAGTAATCATGAAAATGTGGAATCTTATTCATTTGAAGGGCTTAGTAACTTCACTCTGAAGTCTGAATATCTTGAAAAAGATATTACGATAGATGATAGTCTTGTTTCATCATTTACGAAGGGAACAAGAGACTCTGATATCACTACGATCAAGGTTTTCCGTGAGCATGGTATTGATGAAGTTAGTGCGGAATCTCTAAAGAGTTATATAGAAAATAACAAAGATATTAATAAAGTCGTTATTGAAAAAATAAGCTTATCTGAAGCTTCACGTATTTCTCTTCACTTTGAACCTGATCAAGGAAAGAAATCATTTAAAATTGTTTCACCTTCACCTTCACCTGCATCAGAAAGTCTTGATCTCTCGGCCATCGAAGATCAGATTAATTCCGATTTTCTAAATGATAATATAGAAGCTGATAAGCCTGATGTGTCTCGGGCCCGTCTTTCTCTTGGTGTTGCACAGAAGGGGATTCGAGCGAGTAGTGTTGATAAGACCCTTTCCTATGAGAAGCATTCCCTAACACGTAAGAAAGCGAAGGTTTCAGCGGCCAATTACTATCGTGTTAAAGACCATATGGAATTGTTTAAAGTGGGTAGTAGTTATTTACGTGACTACAAATCTGGTGTTCGCTCAATGGGCTTTTCATCCTATGATCTACAAAAACAAAGTGAAAAGACTATATTTGGTATTTCGTCTTTCTTTAATTATCACCATGAACTGAATATTTGTATTATTACCGATGATATTGAACATAGTTTTTATAATACTATGCTTAATGCATTTGATAGTTTTCAAGATGTTTATACAGAAGAAGATATTGAATACAACTTCTATCACAGCGATGGTCATGACTTTATCGAGTATCAAGAATTATTAAGAGTAGAGAGTCATTCTCATCATTTTGGAATGGAAGATTTTATTGAGTTTCTATTAAGTAAGTATGATCTTATTTTTTGGGATTTACCTTCTTTGAAAACGATGAATAGGAAAAGAGAACTTTTCTTTCCAGTTGTTCGTTCTTTGGAAAGTTTAACTCTTATTGTTGAAAAAGAAGTGACAAAGAAAAAAGATATTGATTCTCTCATTTCTTATTTTGAAAAATATCAAGTTCCTATTAAGGGAGTGCTCTTTAGTGATAGTGAAGTCTCCCAAAAGAAAATGAAGCGTAAGGAGGTCAAAGATGGCACTGCCTAAGACTGATCCTTCTGCAAAGAGAGTGAGCTTTTCATTAAAGAGCGAACAAGAGGTTGAAGAGAAGCCTTCTTCTTTAAGAATTGTTGATACAGATGATTCTGAAAAGAAATCTCGCCCACAAGCAAAATCGAAAACAAAAGGTCGTGAAAACCGATTTTTTTATAAAGTATCAAACCATCAAGAGCTCTTTAGAATTGGAAGAAGCTTTTATGATGATTATACTGCAGGTGTAAAATCTTTTGCTATTTCATCTACTGGGTATCAAACGAGTCAGCAAAAGACCATTCTTGGCCTTGCCAGCTTCTTTGATCATAAAGATGATTATAAGATTGCCATTATTAGTGACAACTTAGATCAGGGCGCTTTTAAAGACATTGTATCCATCAGTAAAAATATACCAAGCACGATTGTGGGTGATGACTACAGCTTAAATGTTAAAAGTTTCTATAATCACTTTGATTTTGTGAATTTAGATGAGGTTCTCAACTTATCGAATCATCATAATATGAGAGAATACGATAGTGTCTTTGATCACATTGTGGATTATTACGATATAGTATTTTGGGATGTTCCTGAACTTCATAAAATACAGCTAGACTCAGAACGATATTTTCCCATGATCATGAAATTTGAATCACTCTCTATTATAGTTTCCAAGCAAATTACAAAAGAGCGTCATGTGGACGAGTTGAAACAATTCTTTCTTGGTTATGGTATAAATATGAAGGGTCTTCTTTTTGAAGAAAAGAATAGCTTTGAGAAGAAATCTAAAGATTCAAAAGCTGGGCCTATCAAGAAGTTAAGCTGGTGGCAGAGGATATTTAAGTAGTATGAAAAAACTTAATCTAGTCCTTCATGAAACAACTATTTTAAACTTTCCCTTTTTGGGGACATTGCTTCGTCGTTACTGGTATTTTAGTATCATAATCCCTGCGATAATTTTCTCTATTTCTTTTTATAATTATAAGAATCAAAATAATATCCAAAAGAGGTCTGTTTATTTTAGTAATACGACAGAAGATCAAAGTGGTCCATCTTCTGTTATGAGCTCCGTTATAGGGGATAAGAGAAGTGGTATTTCTGAAACAGATATTATCGGAATTTTAAATTCTCTTGATTTTCAACAGTCATTTGCTGAAATTATTTATGATCATGAAGATTTCCATAAAATTGATTTAAGCTCTGTTAAGAGTAAAGATACTTTTAATATGAGTGAATTCTTATCTGCATGTGGAAGTGATCGAACCTGTATTTATAAACAAATAAGAGGGTCCATCTTTGGATTTGTATCTATAAAACCAGATCCTATTGTCTCTACTCGATACTCTCTACAAGTTACATCGCGTGACAGTTTCACGACCACTTTTCTTTTAAAAGAGATTTCAAAGTATATCGTTTCTAATCGTATCGCTACCATCAAGCATAAGATTGAAGATCAAATAGCTGTTACTAAGCAGTTATTGAATGAAAAAAAGAAAGAACTAAAAGAATTCAATATGGATGGGCTCAAGGAAGATAAGAAATCTGTTGTGGAAAGGATCTTAGAAATTAAGTCTAAGATTAGTTCTTATAATAGCTTCTTTCATCGTTTAAAACTTGATCTAGACCTAATGGAAACAAAGGTTCGTGAAACTAAGAAGGCCGGTAAAGAAAGTGTTGGTACTGGTAAAATTATTGCTCATCAAAAGCGCAAGCGTTTAGAAGAGAAGATTACAAAACTAGAATCTGATATAGGGGCTATTAAATTGGTGTCCCAAAACTTAAGTGCTCAAGATGAACAAATACTCTTTCAATTAAAAGCTGAACTCAAAAAGGTGCAAAAAAGTTTATCTCTAATGGGTAGTGAAGGTCGTGCCGTTTCTTCTGAGGTTCAATTTATTAATCGTAAAGAAGGCGAGAGTAACTTTACAGAATTTGATTATAAAGTAAAAAAAGAACAGTTTGAAAAAACAAAGAAAGACTATGATGCGCTTATATTGGATAAAGAAGATCTGAGTAAGAAATTATCCAAGATTGATGGTAAAATCTCAGAATTAATGCCTTCTTTTGAATATGTAAAATTATTAGAAGATAAGCTCGTTCAATTAAAGCTTATGAATTCTACAGTTGTTTCTGATCTTAAGTTTGAACATGAACTTGGACCTAAAATTGTCTTTAAAAGTTTAAGTAAGGTTAAGTCATTCTTATATTCAACTGTTCTAAGTTTATTCTTAGTACTTATGGTTATCATCTTACTTTATTTATTAGATGATAAAATCTATGACAAGTATGAATTAGAAAGAACATTTGAAGATCTCAGTGTTATTGGAAATACTCCGGACTTTGACTAATCGTTCACAATATAAGGCTAATCAGTCTTAATTCTATGTATAATTAGTACTATTGATGGATAGAGCATGGTCACAGTGGTATCGCTAAGCGCTTCTGGCCAACTTGCTGTCAGAGCAAAACTATCAATAAACTCCTTAAAGACTTGAATGCCCAAGACCATAAAAAAGGCCTTGTACTTAGACTTTGTAAGACGAGAAAAAAGAAGCATGAGAATGATACTGCAAATAAAGTGAAGGGTTATATCTAAGGGTAACCAACCAAAGAGCTTGGTCTTAGAGATGATAGCAAAGGTTTGATGGTAAAAATTGTATAGTTCTTTCAGAATTTCCCTTTCAATTAAGACTGTAAGATAATGATAATACCCTAATTTATTTAAATTAATTATTACATATGACTGAAGCGAAATCTATAAATTCTAATAATGTCATTTCTAAGTCAATGACATGGTTATTTTATTTGTCATCATTTCTCAATGTAATGATGAATTATTTGGGTTCTCCTCTTGTTAAATATATCTATATTATTCAAATCATCACACTTAGCATTCTGTGTTTAACTGAACAAATTAATAAAATGATTTGGCCGTTTGTGATTTTCTCTCTCTTTGAAGGACAGGGAAGAGTTGTGTGGGGCTATAACCCTATATTTCGCTTAATTTTTGATATTCTACTTGTGTTAATAACATTAAGAGGAATGATCATGACCAAGTCATTCTTTTCAAAAGGAGTGGTTCCCAATTCGATTCGGTTATTCTTTATTCTTCATGTTCTATGGTTCTGTCTAGAATTGGTAAACCCCAATGGTGCTGGTGTATTTGCTTCATTGGCGACTGCAAAATATTATGTTTTTCCTATTTTACTTTTTTTTCTCTTTTTGAATTTTCCTCCAGATTTTAATTCTAAACACTCCCAAAAAAGTATCTTATTATTCTTTATATTTACTCTCTTTTTGGCCGGATTAACGATTGTCCAAAACATAGAAGGTGATGTTTTTATGGATAGTATAAGCATGAATTATAAAACCCTTTTTCCTGCTTATGATCGCTTTAGAGGCACAACTTTTCGTCCTTGGGGGACAACTTTTGTTCCTGGAGGAATGGGAGTTTATTACTTTCTTTCCTGTGGGCTTCTTTTTTTACTGAAGCCGAAACTCATATCATCAAAAATGGCCGTACAGGCCTTAATCAAGCTCTCTATAATTTTTGGATTTTGTTTAATTCTATATAGCTCATTCATAGGTCAAGTTCGTAGTGCTACTTTAAAGCTTTTTGCCGTGATTTTGATATTCTATTTTTTCAAATTCATATCCAGTAGAGCGAAGGCTATTTGGATTATCGGCACAAGTTTAGTTATTTCACTCTTTCTCACTTTTGGATCAGAATCCTTTCACTCAATCCTCTCTGATGATGCTAGCAATTTAGAGGCCCTTAATCGATGGGAAGGACTTACTGATAGTGATATTACATCCCATAGAGCTGGCTTTAATGAGATCCTCTATCATCTAGAAAAGAGAGTAGAGCTCCCCTTTGGCTACGGCCCTGGTATGACTCAGAGTTTTCTACCTGCCTTTGCACAGCGCCGTGCTCAGTATTACGATCGACCTCAGTGGTACTTTTGGTCTATGGATAATCTTATCGCCTTTTTGTTTTTAGAATTAGGTATTGGGGCCCTTTTTTATATATTCCTGATTTTCAGTGTAAATACTTCTCTTTTTAGTATGATGGTCATTTTGCTACGAAGGCGAGAGTTTGAGCTTTTTAGTATGGTGAGTTTGAGCTTTACGATGATTTTCATTATTACTATTTTTGCATGGGGATCGGTTTCTATTCCATTTAATCCTGTATCTTTTTATTTTTGGTTTTGGGCATCGCTAGGAATTTCACATTATATCAAGTATCGATTAACCCACGCGAAAAATATCTCCCCAGTTAATTGATTGTAAATCTTCAGCTTTATAGTAAAATTTAAGAAATCTATTTAAATACGTTGAGGAGATTCTTAAGTGAAAAAGTTTAGCATATCTATTTTAATTTTCTCATTATTAAATAGCTGTCTTTGGGCAAAGAGCCCACAAACTAAAACAAGTAAGAATAATCAGGCTCAACGAGAATATAATATAAGAGAGTTGGCCCTTCCTTCTGAAGTCGATGGTATTGTAAAAAAACCTGGCTCTATTTTCTATTCTCCTTCCGTAAAAGGAAAAGTATTAATTCCAGTTCATATTTGGGGGGAAATTAGAAATTCTGGTCTTCATTTTATTCCCCTTGATACCAACTTAATTAATGGTCTCTCTCTCGCAGGAGGTCCCACAAGTAGTAGTAAACTTGATAATGTAAAAGTGACGACAACTCGTGAAGGTAAGCGAGAAAAACTAAGCTTTGACGTGACTAAAGGTGGCGATCTTACTTTAGAGGACTTTAGACTTAAGCCAGGGGATACTATCTTCATTGAAAAAGATAATTATCGTCAGGATAGGGCCTACTATACTTCGTTGATTGGTGTAGCGTTAACTGTTCTTAGTAGTATTCTTCTTTATCAACAAGTTAATAAGTAATAATATCCCACCATTTTTGAGCGCATAGTTCCCATGTATAATGGGAAAGTTGCTCTTTTCTGGCAAGTGCCCAAGTATGTCTCGTTTTCATATCTAGTTTTCTTATTGATGTCAGCTGATTTTGAAAATGATCATTTATAAACTCTACTCCTGGCATGTCTTTTACAATTTCACTTGCACCGACCTTTTCTTTAGAGACAAAGACTTGGCAGCCACTTGCAACCGCCTCTGTGACAACTAGGCCAAATGGTTCATAGTGAGTAGGAAATATAAAGGCATCGGCTAAAAGGTAGAATTTTGAAATTTCAGTTGTGTAGGGGATATGAAAGAGCTGCTCATTGTCTTCAGGGATAGAAAAGGAACTATGGGCCTCACCTTTACCTACAATAATTAAATCTACATCCTTTGGAAGATTTTTAAGTAAAAAGGGAAGACCCTTTCTTTCAAAAGCACCTACAAAGAGTAAAGTCGGCCTATTTGGATTTAAGTTTTGTAAGACTGGATACTTTTGAATGAGTTCGCTCTTTAGAAGATGATAGAACTGTTCATCGGCATCAACGGGTGGCAGAAACTCTTGAAAGTTAACTGATGAGTAAGCAGTCGTGTACTGTGATGATTTAAGCTGATATTTTTTTGCCAAGCTCTTGGTGATAAATTCACTGAGCATCACGAACTTGAGATTCGAATTATTAAAGTAGAAGTCTTCACACTTACTCAAGTAGCGTAGTAAAATCGCCTTATATATATTCTTATACCATGGACCCTTATTATATTTAAAATAGAGCGGCTCCCAGTCTTGATGGTAGAATTGAATATTTACTAAATTACCAATAAATGAACAAACTCCCATCGTTATAACGGGCATGGAAGGATCGACTAATTTTGATTTAAAGATCCATGTATAGATTTGAAAGAAGAGTGATTTAAGGAGGAAGGGCTTTAAAAAGCCTCCAGGAATAGTCGTAATTTCTAGTTTGTGTGGATGATCAGGAATTAACTTCTCGGCTACGTCTGCATGATAGCAAATGAGCTTGATTTTCTCGATTTCCTCTCGAGATGCCAATACTCTCAGAACTTCCATCATTGCTCGAGTGTGGCCTACTTCCATCACTCCATCGTGTACTATAAAATGTATTTTCATCAATATAGTATAACGTATTGATTTATCCCTTGGTGACAAAAAAGTAGCTAGGAATTTTTAACTGCTGCTAAGGTTTCCTTGACTCTGTTATAATCTAATGAATAGAGATAAGAGGAGTTATTACTTGAAAGTTTGTGTGCTTATTCCTACATGGAAGAGGATTGATAAATTAAAAATTGCTCTACGATCCTTAGGAAATCAATCTGATTTACCGGATCGCGTGATTGTTGTTTCAAGAGATATTGATGAAGAAACTAACTCTTGGATTAAGAGGCATCATGATACTTTTAAGTTTTCTTTTTCTCATTATCTTATCGATGTCCCCGGTGTTATTGCGGCTGAAAATCTAGGTCTATCTCAAGTATCAGAAGATATTGTGGCCTTCTTAGATGATGACGCAGAAGCTCCACCAGACTGGATTTCGACTATTCGAAAGAATCTAGCAGACCCAGATGTTGTAGCAATAGGTGGCCCTGATTACATTGTTCACGAAAAACTTGCAGATTATCCTAAATTTTGTGATGAGGTTGGGCGATTAACATTCTACGGAAAAGTAATAGGTAATCATCATCAATTAACAAAAGGTGTACGTGAAGTTCAAGTTCTAAAGGGCGTAAATATGGCCTTTAAGCGGGATGGGTTACCTCTTTTGGATGAACGATTGGCCTCTGAACATCATTTAGGTAACGGTAGCCAGTGGGAGTTGGATTTATGCCTTAGTATGGCCCATAGGGGAAAGCTGCTTTTCTTGCCCGACTTAAGAGTCAATCACTTTAGCCATCATGGTCATTTTAATATTTTAGAAAATCAAAGAAATAATGCCCACAATATTGTCTATGTGATGATGAAACACTTTGCTCTTCCAAGGCAAATTACTTTCTTACTCTATATATTCTTCATTGGTAATCATCAAAATATTGGTATTTTGAAAGGCTTAACCCTTATTCCTAAGCAGGGTCTTAAAAGATCTCTTGAGTTATTTTTTAGCTCTTGTGTAGGTGGTTTTTTTGGTTTAAAGACTTACTTAGGAGCAAAGTGTTTATGACGATAAAGAATAAAGAAATAGATGACTGTCTAGTGGCATGGAGTGAGGGCAGACTTGTGGCCTTGCCTACTGAAACAGTTTATGGATTAGCGGCACCTGTTGATAATGAAAATCTTGTTAAAAGAATTTTCAGTGTTAAAGAGAGGCCTTTCTTTGATCCTTTAATTGTTCATATCTCTAATCTCGATATGGCCAAGAAATATTCCCTTCATTGGGGTGAAGCTCACGATAAGTTGGCCCAAGCATTTTGGCCTGGCCCTCTGACTATAGTGATTAAAAAGTCTCAAGAGATTTCTTCTCTTATCACTTCAGGCCTTGATACGGTTGGATTGAGAATGCCTCAAAATGATTTAAGTCTTGAACTTATTTCTAGGCTTGGTGAAGGAGTTGCTGCACCTAGTGCAAATAAATTTACTAAAACATCGCCAACCTGTGTAGAGCACGTTCGCTCTCAATTTAAGTCCGAAGATGTACACATTCTTGAAGATGGGCCATCCATGGTAGGGATAGAGTCAACAATTGTGATTTTAAATGAAGATAAAAAAACTCTAACCATTTTGAGACCAGGTATTTTAACGGCCAATGAACTTCTTGTTGTACTAGGTAGTGAGTATAGTGTTGAGTACGGTAAGACGGCCTTTGAGAGCAACCAAAAGGATGTTGTCGCAGCTCCCGGTCAGTTTAAATCTCATTACCGTCCTGACTTTCCTCTAGGATTTTCAATCACTCCATTGAGAATTGAAGACTTGAGCTCTCAATATCCTGACTGTGAGTTTATGGAGCTCTCCATTGATCCTTATGTGACGGCACGAGAATTATACTCAACTATGCGTGAGCCATTAGGAAAAGGTTTCAAGCGTAAGTTTTTTATCATACCCTCAAAAATTTCTGAGCTAAGTACTAAAGAGCAGGAAATTTGGGAAGGTATTCTCAATCGATTAACGAAGGCCGCTACATTTACATTGGACGAATAATTCTTCATAATTAATCTATGACAGAAACTTCAAGAATATTAAAGGCAGAGCGCCTTTGCATGAAAGACTCCCGCTATCGTGCTCGACTCATGAACTCCTTATCAGGCCCTAAGTCTACTTCTTTGATCGCTACGATTTCTAAAGAAGGACAAACGAACTGTGCTATTTTTAGTTCCGTAATCCATTTAGGTGCAGATCCTGCACTTATGGGCTTTGTTGTTAGACCTGACAGTGTTGATAGACATACTCTGTCCAATATTATGGATACAGGTGTTTATACGATTAATACCGTTTCTTATGACTTTTGTGATCGTGCTCACCAAACGTCTGCCCGTTACAATAGAGATGAGTCTGAATTTGATCACTGTTTACTTGAGCCCGAGTATCTTGATGATTGGGCCGCTCCCTTTGTTAAAGAATCTTTAGTCAAATGGTCTATGCGTTTTATCCGTAAAGTAGAGATTGTTGAAAATGGAACCTATTTAATCATTGGGGAAGTTGAAAATATATATCATCCCAGTCAGATACTAGATGAAGATGGACACCTGCATTTAGCTTTAACTAATCCGAGTGTTGTTGTTGGTCTTGATGAGTACTGTGGCGTTGAAAAGCCTCAACGTTTTTCTTATGCGAAGAAAGATCTCCCACTCACTCTATTACCTTTTAAGAAAGATCAACTTTAATAAATGAGTACTCATAGATTTTTTAATGATTGATAAAATATGTTACAATATAATTGAAATTATTATTTTCTGTTATAGAGGTTCAATGAGTTTTCTTACTTTTTCAAAATTAACAAATACTCGAACTCAACGTAATAAAAAATTATACTTTCTGAAATCCAAATCTTTCTCAAAAAGAGGGCCAAGGACGGCCTAGACTTTGAGAAGGGTGATCCACGGATGGAAAACCCTTCTTTAATCATCATTTTATTTTTTTATTTACACATAAATCCGGTTGCGTGAACAACCCATTTTTTTGAATTATTTATTTCTTCATCGAAGTAGACATCGGTTGCTCCTTCTTTTGCAGCAAGATTTACGGCCTGATTTCTTGCGAGATCAACTGATCCCTCATTATGAATTCCTTTATATTTTCCAATGACAGAACAATGCTTTGGACGTGTCTTGGCCACTTTTACAGCAGAGCCTTCATCAGTTAATTGATGAGGTGTTGAGCAAGAAGCAAGCAAGAGGAGCGCCAGTAAACTTAGTTTTCTCATAGAGATGTCCTTATTTAGGTTATTGAAATCATTAGTATATGGTTTATATTCTCATTATGGCCTATGTGGGCAATATAAAAACTACGCACTGCGTTGCGGTAGGCCTCTATATTTGATATTTATACATCAAATAAGAAACTCAAATAAAGGATTTTAAATGAATCACATCTTTAAGAAATCGATTCTTGCTGGATTAATACTGATATCCTCTGCCTATGGAGCTACTTCTTCTAAGTCTGCAGGAGAGTTTTGTTCTGATAGATCTGATAAAGATTATATGCAAAATATTCTTGAAGAAAATGAATCCCGTATGGGCTTTAGAAATCATGGTGGTCTTATTAATGGTGGTGTGTGCTGGTGGCATTCTCGTTTTCAGCGTAATGCAACTTACTTGGCGATATACCAACCAGAAAAATCTAGGCCATCTCAGCGACAAGCTGAAAGTATTATTAAAAAAATTAGGAAAGGCCGTAGTGTTGTTACTATTCCAGGATTTTCTAACTTTAATGATTTCTCCTATGCCTATTATTCAGAAATCCAAGAGCAACTTGAAAAATGGCAAAAATTTGATGGCCTTGTGCTACAACAATGGGTTGTTGGCCTTGCTGGTGGCAGTGAAACAAGTGAGCAGGCCCTTTCGAACTCAATGGATGAACTCTATGAACAAGTCTCTGCAGGAGATGTTGTTTATCAAAAACTTCAAATTAAAGGCATAACGGCCCATGCATGGCTTGTGATTGATATGGTTAAGACGGCCAAAGGGTATGAGCTATCTGTAGTTGATTCTAATTATCCTTCTTCTACAAACTCATTTAATTTTGAGCATGGAGATACTTCTCTATATAGCTATTCCTATGGAAACTTTGTTCCTTATACTGGTAAAGATAGTGAACTAAGTCGTTTGAAGAGTATCGTAAGAAAATATTGTAAGAATTAATCCAGAAGCAGGGATCTTGTGCAATTATAAACTCTCTTAAAATTGCCTTGATCCCACACTCCTTGCATGTCTTGTATAAACGTTGTTAGTTTCTCTGTTTCAAACTTATTATCATATAAGAAATCCACGATATAATGAGCTGTTATAAAAACACAGCTTAGTGGTGGTAATTGATTCCCCTTAAGACCCTGAGGAAAACCACTCCCATCTGGTTTTTCATGATGTTCTTTAATCATTCTATGGGCATCATTATTTAAACCTTTGATACCTTCTAACAGCTTTGCAGCGTTTGAGATATGTTGCAGAACCTTATCTTTATGTGCCTGAGTGGTGAGAAGGTTGATATCATTGATTCTTGCTAATTCTTCTGGAATAAAGATGTCATGGAAAAAGCCAGCATAGATAACTTGGGTTAGAGTTTGCTCATTAGACCAACCCATTTTCTTTAAGATCATACTAGAGAGATAGATCATAAGCAGTGAGTGCTCAGACATATAATTTTTAGAATCAAAGAAACCTTTAACCATAGTAAAGAGTTTCTTATCTTCTTTGATTTCTTCAATGAGCTTTTCCATCGCACTATGGACGATCTCTTCTTGTATTCTTGTCACTCCAATTGTGTTGAGTTGTTCTCTTGATATTTGAAAGGCAAAATCAAAGATTTGAACGGTAGTAACTTTTTGTTCTCGCTTATTTTTATGATCTTCTGTGCTGGCCATGATGATTTCTTTGGCCGTTTCTAGATAGCGCGTATAATCGAATTCATTTAGATAGAGATGATCAATACCCTTCATCTTATAATGATCAATGATTGAATTTAAATCATCATTTCCTTGCTTGGCGACTTGAATGAATTTTTCGTCGCTAATTTTTAAATAAAGGTCATATGAGAGCTTAGAGAATATTCGTAAGGTAGAGAGCTTGATTCTTTTAAGTAGAGTATTTTTACCCTTATTGTTTTCGATACTAAAGCTTTGACCTTTTATATTGGTGAGTTTTTCAAGAGATGAATACAGAGATTTTTCATCAAGAAGATTCTCTATATGGGCGCTTGTATTTTGATTTTCTTTTAATTGGTATATATCTTCACTTGTTAGTTCGGAACAATAGGATATGAACGGGATTTTGCTATTGTTTAAATTATAAAGGTAGTGATTGTCTTCATTTTCGATTTCACTATTATGAAAAGGTGAAGGTCTCGAAAGAATGGCCTTGATATCATCTCTAGTTTTAAGATGACTTAAGGCCTCACTGTTTGAGCTGGCCTTTATTATATTAATTTCAAACTCCGACTCAAGAATGACTTCAATAAGATTTAAAAAATCATATCGTTCATCAACAATGAGAAGTGAATCTTTAAAGTTTGACTGCATAGCTTCCTTTAAGGTTTAGACATGACCTTATTTACTGTGCTTAAATTCTACCGGATTTTTAATATGTACGTGAAAATAAGTACTTAGGAAGGAGTTTTTTCCTCTAAATCGTATATATTTAAAAGAACGTAATTATAAAGAATCATTGAAGAAAATTCTATTTTCTAGTGAAGAGGGCCTCAAGTCTTAGGCAATTATTATGTGCAGTATTACTCGCCGTCGAAATCAACTAGGGCATGCCACTTTATACCTGCAGCATCGAGTTTCTTTCCCCCACCAAGATCGGGAAGGTCTACTATGAAGCAAGCTTCTTCAATAATACCTTCACATTTTTGAATGAGTTCATAAGCACCTAGAGCTGTACCTCCGGTGGCCAAAAGGTCATCAACAAGTAAAACTCTATCGCCTTTTTTAATAGAATCAGTATGGATTTCAATAGTGTCTACGCCATACTCTAATTGATAATCTTGGCGATGTGTCTTGCCAGGGAGTTTACCTTTCTTACGAATGGGAACAAAACCAAGTCCCATAGCATAGGCCATGGCCGCTCCTAGAATAAAGCCTCTGGCTTCGATACCGCAGATGACATCTATTTCAGCTGACTCATATCTCTTTACCAAAAGATCTATAGTTTCTTTGAGTCCTGCTGGATCTTGAATAAGTGAGGTTATATCTCGGAACATAATTCCTTCTTTTGGCCAATTAGGAATCGTTCTTATTAAGTCTTTTATTGCCATGATATATGCCTCATTTTTTAAGTAAATTACAAAAAGGAGATTACAAAAAAGAGCATGCAAAGTCCAAAGGTAACGTTGAATGGGGATAGGTTATTACGAAGAGATGAAATATACTTTGTCATAGTAAGACCTCCTGTCTAGTAATGACGTAAATTTTCAAGTCCAAACATCTTGTCTGGGATACTTATATTTTAACTCTTAAGGATTAAGAGCTCAAGGCTTTCATGGCCATATTCATCCCATACTTGAGTTCTCTTGTTAGGAGGATGAGAGTCATATCATTGTTCTTATGGGAGGTAATATCTTTAGATTTTTGAACCTCTGCGACGCGTAAATTAAAGGGGATAGGATTGAGTTTATCCGTATCACTTACCAGTACTAAGACCGGTACTGATTTTGATAATTGTCTTATTCTTCTACTGATTTCTTCTGGGCTTTGATCTCCTGAATTTTCATCAATGATCACAAGAGGAAATGTATCTTCACTATCGCTACTTAAGTCAGTTTTAAACTTTTGAATAAAATCATCTGCCGATAGAAAAACTTGGGTATTGTGTTGGATATGCTCTAGGGCCATTGAGTATTGAGCAGCAATTTCAGAGTCTCCAGCAATTAAATATACCTTTTCATCTCCTATATATTCTTTGTGTTCCCCTGCAATGGTATTGGGAAATAGGGGAAGATAGACTGAGATATGAGTTGATTGGCCTGGAGAGCTATCAATCTTTATTTGTCCATTGTGTCGCTCAACGATTCCATGTACGACACTTAATCCAAGCCCAGTTCCTTTGCCAACTTCCTTAGTCGTGAAGAAGGGCTCAAATACTCTTTCAATGATTTCTTTATCAATGCCGTAGCCATTATCTATGACTTCTATTTTTAAATAAGTACCTGGTTCTAGCTTTTTAACCGTATTGGATTTAATTATAATCTGAGAGACTTTTATGACGACTTTAGGGTTTTCTATATCTTCTACTGCCTGAACGGCATTATTTCCGATATTAAGCACGACTTGCTTTAATTGGGTTTGATCTCCAAAGATCTTTCCTTCGGGTGGATCAACGATGAAGTCAATGGCCACTTTATTATTTGATGCTGCTCTTAGAATTTCTACAACATCTTGAATTGCAGGAGTAGGAACAAACTTTTCGAAGCTTCCTTCTTCTTGTCTAGTAAAGATAAGAATTTGCTTTACCAATTCTCGAGCGCGATCGGTGAGACCATTGGCCGTATCTAGTTTCTCAAGCGCCTCCGCATTGTCGATAACTTCTTCTTCTAAGAGAAAGAGAGCGTTATATAACCCTTGTAAAATATTATTGAAGTCATGAGCAATTCCACTGGCAAGAGCTCCTAGGGCCTCCATCTTTTGAGATTGTCTCAACTGTTTTTCAAATTCTTTTCTTTGCTCGATTTCTTTAGAGAACTTTTCTTGCATAACATTGAAAGCATCAGCAAGCTCATCAAGTTCATCATGCTCTTCATTTTCACCACGAAGTAGTTTGAGCTTCTTTCCAATATTATCTAGACTCAATTCTCGAGCGAAGCGGCCAATTTCAATAATGTGGCGATTCACTAAAACATTGTAGACGAAGAGAATAAATAAAGAGACGAGAAAGGTCTTCATGGCCTGAGTAAGGAGTATGATAAATATTTTTGACTGAAGTTCATTGAGAATATGGGATTTATCACTAATGATCTCAAGGACTCCAAGATCAATCTCTTTTCCTTTTATCGTATGAATCAGAGGCATGCGAGTAATAATGGGCTCACTTACTTCTATATTTTTACTAATAGAAATATTTTCATTATCAGAACTAATAATTTTTAGCTTCTTAATAGACTTTATTTCTAAGAGTCCCTTGAGTTGGATGCGAATTTGATCAGAATTAATATTCCAAAGGTTTTGAGATAGGGACTCTAATTGAGTCAGTCTAATTTGATCTATACGATCATAGATACTATCAATTCCTTTTTTATAATCGATATAGATTTGAAAACTTGTGAGAAAGAGAGTGACGATGGTGGAAAAAAGGAGAATGGAAAAAAGTAGCTTTCTTCCCAGAACTGATTTACGTAATGCTGTATATGCATCTGAAGTAAACAAAGTCTTTCTCCTCCCTCTAATATTGATAAGTCATTATATTACTGATTTGTCGGCGTACTTGAAAACTTATTTCCTATGGTTGTTAATAGTATAATCAAAGTTTGAATTAAGAAGAAGCTCCCTAGAAAAATGGCTCCCCCTTCACTAAAACCATAGGAGTGAAGGCCTGAGGCCAAAATATAATTCACTCCAAACCATGCCATCATAATGGACATAAATGCTCCAGCAACTAAAGGCACAAATCTTTGATTGGGGATCCAGTTAGTATAGCGTCCATGAAGTATGGCCATATAGATAATGAAAGCGATAAGACTCCACGTTTCTTTGGGATCCCAGCCCCAAAACCTTCCCCAACTATAGTCGGCCCAAACACCACCGAGAATGATTCCGGCTCCAAGCATAATGGTTCCTGTTTTAAGTATTGTATAAATCAGATCGGAATAATAGACTTCATCCGCTTTTGTTAAGGTACCAAAGCGACTCTTAAAGAGAACTGTATTGGCCATAATCCAACTTAGGGCCAGGGCCCCATAAGAGAGTATAATCGTGGTTACGTGAGTGGAGAGCCAGAAGTTATCACGCAGAACAGGTACAAGCGGGCTTATGGCATCACTGAGCATTCCGGTGGCCAGATTCATCATCATTAACGTACAGGCATTGAACATAAGGCCTACATAAATAAAGGCCTTCTCTTTTTTGAGATGTCCAATGATCATAGATATAAAGAGAGCTCCAAATCCACTGAACATCACGGTTTCATACATATTGGTTATCGGGGCGCGGCCACTAATGTAGACCCGTATGGTAATTAAGCTTAATTGGACCAATATGGTGGCCCCCGCCAAAACGAGAGTTGCTGTAAATTTTTTAAAAAGTGTAAGCGTGGCCAAGGCCAAGAAAGTAAGTGTCATCGCTACGATGGGAAGTCTTGCTTTGGCGTATTTATATTCAAGATGATAGGGCGCTTTTGTAACTTTATCAAAACGGGCCACTTCATTCATTATGACCGTTTTAAAAGGTGAGCTGGATCCAGCATCTTTAGCTTCTAGTATTTTATCTTCTCTAAGAAAGGCCGTGATAGGAATCCAGTCAACTCGCTCACCGGTGACAGCGGGAAGTAACCAGTTATTTCCCGTTATAATTTCTTGGTAAAGTCCAGTTTGATTCACGAGTTTTGTGATGGCCTTCTTATAAGCATTTTCATCTTTTAGACGACGAGATTCGATTTGCATATCGCGCATCTGATCAATAAGATCATCAAAAGCAATAGTCTTAGTGCCCTCAGGAAGATCAAAGAATTCTTGTGCTTCTACATGATCCACGCGTGCCATAAGTTTAATATCTGTCTTTAAGTCCATGGCCTTTAAGCTCATGAGGCAATAGGTCTGAACTGAACTTAAGTTTTCGTAACTCTTCTTTCCTGTTAAATACTTCATCATCTCTACGGCATGAACATAGAGAGGCTTAACGCGTCCACCTTGGCGAATAGGAGTATCTCCTAGGTCATTGTCGCAAAAGTAAGTTTGTTCAATATCTGCATAACTAGAAGACGTTATGGAAATAAAAGTAATGATGGTGGATAAGATAAATTTTTTCATAATTTAAACCTAGTTAAGCTTCTTTGGTTGGATCATCTTCTACGCCTCTTACTAGAGGTGAGATATTTTTCTTTTTTCGCTTACGATAATTAAGCACGTAGTGCCAAATACTTCCAAATACAAGCATCAGTGAACCTGCATATTTGAAAGGGCGACCGGGATCGACATTAACTGACAACGTTGAGATGTAGTTACCCTGTCTGTCTTGAGAGTAGGATGCTTGATAGAAAGTAAAGCCCATGTACTTCATGGGGTTATTCATATAGACGTGATGTTTCTGAGTTCCTTCACTGGTGAAGAGACGAACAAAACTCTCATAACTTGCTGGACGATTGGTTCCAGGATCTTTTTCCATTTTGAATTTAGTAAGAACAAATTCAAAGGGAAGGGTGAGGGATTCTTTTTCTAGATAAAAGACGACTTTACGTCCATTGATCAACAGTTGCACCGGTGATTCATTAGTTACCCAGTACTTTTTATTTTGCACTTCAATCTCTAAGGCCCTCGTTTGACCTTTGATCATTTGATTACTTTTTTGAATGGGAAGCACTTCTGTGGGAACAAGAGTGGGAACCTTATGCAAAACATGGTCTGTAAGGGTTACTTCTAGACCCATCCATGGCAGGTGAACGGTTTTATCTTCTTTAATGAAGTGTTGATAATTCCATTTCTTCTCATCCTTATCAAACCAACTGGTGGCCTCTCCAAAGAGAAAGAGATTGGGAGAGTCTTCAAAAAGCTTTTTAGAAAAGATTCTTAGCGTTCCTCCACGCATAACCTGCATCTGAGCATCAAGAGGCCAAGGACTCATGTCGGGAAAGAAGCTGTAGTAGGTTGAACCTTTTTGATAAACTAAGAAGCGGCTGCCTTGTTCCGTTTTTTGGATCGATATATTTTTTTCTTCAGGTGTGAAGCAAGCCTCTTCTTCTTTGTCCCAAAGAATAAGTTTTGATTCGTTATTCTTTGCAAAACAAGTCGCTAGAGAAGCGGGTAAATAGTGAACTGTTAGGGGTCCCATCGTGGCATTGGAGTCAAAATCAATGGCCTCAGGGTGTAGACTGAGTGTGATGTCTTCAGTGACAAAAGCATTCTTTAAAAAGTATTTAGAAGAATGAATAGGCTCTGTTTTTGGATAACTTTCTTTAGGCTCTAGCCAATGGAATTCTTTGTCGGCAAAAGGAAGATAGCGGCCAAGGCGTATATCTTCATACTCCTCTTTTATGTCGGTTCCTGTTGCCGTATAGGGAAGCTTGTATGTAACAACTCTACCGTCAGTTTCAAAGCGCATTTTTATAATATCATCACTTAAGATGACTTCGCGAGAAGGAGAGTTGGGAGGTAAGACAATACTTCCATCAACACCTGCGTAATACGTCATAAATGAACCGGCACCAATGGTGATTAATCCACTGTGGATGGTGTAGAAGCCGTAGAGTCTTTTCTTTGGAGGAAGTCTCAAAAAAGCGGCAAAAGCAATGGAGATGAACATGCCAAACTGCAGGAGCATGAAGAACCATGTTTTATAGACGACGCGATTGGCGAAATCAGTACCGTAGTAACTCTCGCAAAATGTCCCAATAATCATAAAGACTGCGAAGAGGAGCAATAGAATAACGGCAAATTTTAAACCACCAAGTGACTTTTCAATTTTCTGGATATTGATTGTCATTTTTCATTAAGGCCTTGAAAGAAGTTTACGTATTTTTACACCTTTATTTCCATAAGCTCAATGAAGTATTGATGTGTTAGACAAGAGTCTAGCTTGTTAATGCGTAAGGACGTAGTAGGCCTTGACTAGGCCAAAGAGAATGGGTTGATGCACAAGATAAATTTTTAAAGAGTGCTTTCCAAAGAAGGAGAGTAATTTTCGTGCTGGGAAGTTTGGAGGATCATAGGTGTGCAGATTAAATTCCACACTTAATTGACCTAGAAAGACAACTCCGATCCACGGAAAAAGAGGAATATAGTCCATAGAAGCATGGGGTAATTTAAACCAAGGGAGCTGATAGCCCCATAGTAAGGGGATGAGCATAAGAAGAGCGCCCGCCATCGTCCATTTCGGTCTTCCTACGAAAGGAAGGACGAGCACCGAGGCCAAAGCTATGCAGTGCAGAGTGCCAAAATAAATCCAACTCTTAGGAAAAGCATAGTAAGTAAAAGCTGAGATGCACAGGGCAAAGAATCCTATCTTTATAAAACGTTTTAAAACCACTTTCCAATGAATCGACTTACGATGAACAAGCTCTAGGGATTGACCCATAGCAATTAAAAAAAAGAAGACGATGACACGGGGAAAGACCCACCAGAAGCGATCATTTTGAAAACTTATTTCCACATATTTGAAGGCCGATAAATCATAGGAGAAGTGAAAAATAATCATCAATAAAACAGCAAAGCCACGCGTGATATCAATTTGAGGATAGCGTGGAGTTTTTGTTTTTGGGCCGTGAATATGGTCTTCAAGTATTTTTTGCTTCATACTATTATTTTATACCTTTTTATATTTGCTTAGCGAGACTGGAGTTTCTTTTGCGTACGACTAAATTATACAAAAAAATAGGAATAATTTCTCTAGTGATCATTTTTTGTCTCAGCGCTGCAGGTATACCCCTCTACTCTTGGTGGTCCCATCAAGGAGAGCCAGTCTACTCAGGGGTTAAATCACTTAATCATTTAGAAAAGAAAGTGAGCGTTGATTTCGATCAGTCGGGGATTCCGCATATTAAAGCAACTAGTGAGTCGGACTTATATCGCTCTCTAGGCTATGTGATGGCCCAAGATCGTTTATTTCAAATGGATCTCTTAAGAAGAGTTGTTCATGGTGAAGTCTCTGAAGTATTTGGTAAAGGGGCGCTTGAAGTAGATATCCTCTTTCGATCCCTTGGTCTGATCTATGGCATGCAAGAGCGAATTGATAATGGAGAAGTTGAGCCTCATCTTCTCTCGCTCATGGAAGCTTTCTATAGTGGTGTGAATCAATTTATTGATGAAGGAAATTGGTCCTATGAATATAAATTATTGGGAATGACACCTAAGAAGTTTGCTCCTGTTGATGGTTATGGTCTTCTTGGCTATATGTCCTATAGTTTTGCTCAATCTTTTAAAGTTGATCTTCTTTTTTCTGAGATTAAAAAAGAAAAAGGTGAGGAGTTTGTAAACTCTTTGCGCGCTTATCCTCAGATGAAAACCAAGAAGAAGGTAAGTTCTTATGATGCTGAAGGTGAGCAGATAGACCTATCAAAGAGTGCCGTATGGATTAAGGCCCATCGTTGGTTAGAAGATAATATTGGTATGTTTACTGGCTCTAATGCATGGGCGCTCTCGCCAGAAAAAAGTACAAGTAAAGGGGCTTTGCTGGCCTCTGATCCTCATGTTCAGTTTTCCTTACCCGGAATTTGGTATGAAGCTGTCGTTGATTGGGGAGAAGGTCCTTTTTCCGGTCTCTTTGTGCCAGGAGTTCCCTTTGCGGCCATGGGGCATAATGAAAAACTAGGTTGGGGTGTCACGATTTCTTATATCGATGATATGGACTTCTATCATGAGAAAATTAAAGATGATCAGCTCTTTTACAAAGGCCAGTGGTTACCCATGGAAAAACGTCATGAAGTGATCAAGGTAAAAGATAGCGATGATCATGAGATGGATCTTTTTTGGGGTGTTCATGGACCTATATTAGATAAGGTTCATCCGCTAATGAAAGGAAAGCTTGGGATGAAGTGGGGTCATTTTAATCCTAGCAATCAAGCTCCCCTGGCCTTTTACAAAATGATGAATGCTCAATCCATCGATGAGTTTAGCTTTGCGCTCTCACTAGCAAAGAGTCCTGGTCTAAATATTATCTATGCCGATCGTGAGGGTCATATTGCTCGCTATCTTTTTGGAACGATTCCGATTCGACCTGAGCATATGCTTGGAGACCTCATTTATGAAGGCGAGTCTGGACTTTATGATTGGCTTGGTGATGTTCCTTTTGATGAGAGGGAGCATATTGTCGATCCTGGTTCGGGAATCATTGCTTCGGCCAATCAAAAACCAGAGCAGACAAGGGGAAGTGATTATCCTGGCTACTATCAACCAAGTGATCGCTATGACACGATAAAATCAATTCTTGGTGCAAAAGATAAGTGGAGCTTGGAAGAGCTCATGTATGTACAAACTTCCAGTACTTCGATCTACACTTTTCCTCTTCGCGATCAGATTCTGCGCGCCTTTGAGTTTGCCGATGCAAAAGGAGTAGATACTAGCGCACTTACGGCGTTGAAAGATTGGGATGGAGTTTTTGATGAAGACTCAGTGGCCGCAACTCTCTTTCAAAAGACTTTAGTATTAGTAGGCATTGAGTTCTTAGAACCTGTAAAGGATCACTATCTTGAATATTGTGATACGAATTTATATGCCCATCATGTAAAAAAGAGAGTCTTAAGAGATAATGCTTATCCGCAATTGGTAAAGGCCTTTAACGATAGTGTGGCCCAATTAAACTCTGAATTTGGCACTTGGAAAGAAGCTCAGTGGGGAAAAGTTCATAGGCTTACGATTCAACATCCTTTATCTAAAGGTGGAAAACTCCTCGGTAAAATTTTTAATTTAGGTCCGTTCTCGGTTTCAGGTGCAATGGATACGATCAATAATCTGCGTCGCGTGGGTTGTCGGGATGAGTTTAAGGTGAAGGCCGGACCTTCTTCAAGAAGACTGATTGACTTTTCGAAGCCTGAAATATCAAAGGCCATCGTTCCCACGGGGAATAGTGGTCATTGGAAGAGTCCTTTCTTTGATAATCAGTGGCCTCTTTTTAAAGCAGGCAAGTATAGGGATTCGATTCTTAAGTCGGAGTTAGATGAATCAAGTCGGTTTAGCCGTTTAGAGTTTATGCCTACTAAGATTAAGGAAAAATAAGCATATAAGGTCCATCGCCTTCTATAGAATATTCTCCAAGGGCCTCATTACTTAGTCCTAGAGAAGAGAGACCATCGAGCTTATGTTGATTGAGCGGGTAGCTTACGGCACCCGTAATAGACAAAGGTTTTTGCTCGAGTTGAAAGACGGAAAAGCAGCCTTGGTGCGTATCTTGGTACAGGCCTGTCGTAAGAAGCGCTTCTTTTTTTAATGCTTGATCCTGATAAGAATAGAGTGTGATTCTCGTTTGAGTGGGAGCTTGTTTTAAAAACGTAAAGTACTCCCCAATATTGGCCAACTGATGATCAAAGCGCTCTCCCCATAAACCAAAAGCATGAATATTAAAAATGTCTGTGTCTTGATCATTAATTTTAATTTCTTTTTCGAGTAAATACTCAAGAGCTAGGGCGAGATCACTTTGAGATTTCGAACTCGGATGAAGTTCATTTAAAAGATGAGCATAGCTCTTTTCATCTTCAAGAGTTTCACCGTCGGCATCACCGACAGAGAATTGTAATGTAGAATTATTTATATCTTGAATTTGAGTCTGAAGCTGTACGGCTGCGTCGATATAGATAATATGATCGAGCTTGGTTTCTTTGATTCGTTGGTTGAGCAGCTTAGTAAATTGCGTCGCAAGCTTCGCTGGGTAGACTGGACCGATTAAGTAAATATGTCTATGGATGCTTTGTTGTGTCATAAGTTTAATTTTACCTTAATAAGGGGACTCATTCTAAGACAAAGGTTTCAACTGACTAATTTTGTTGCCGATATCCTGAATTGCCGTTACATTATCATTATAACTTAATATTCTATATTTTGGAGGATGCAGTGAAATTGCTCGCCCTAATTCTTATGACTCTTCTTCTTAGTCTGAACACGACAAATACTTTTGCTGCGGATGCAGCTCGTGGGAAAACTCTCTATAAAACTTGTGTTCAATGTCACGGAGATGATGGGATGGGAGATCCTGCCCAACAGGCTCCAAGAATCGCTGGTCAACTTGACTGGTATATCGTGACTTCTATTGAAATGTTCAAAGAAGGATCAGAGCGAAAAAATCCAAAGATGCTACCTTTCATAAAAAATCTATCTGATCAGGATATTGCAGATCTTGCAGCCTATGTTAGCCAAATGAAATAATATTCTTTTCTTTGTATAATAGAATAGATTTCGAAGCGCTCTTAATATTATAGGTTATGTACTAGGGACCCATCATGGATGAAAATAATATGAGTTTGATTTTCTTTGCCGCTCAAAAGCCAAAGGAAATTCAAAAGATTTACGATTACACAATCGATGCATTCAGCGATTCTCCAGATTTCAATTGGAATTTAGAAGAAATTAAAAAAGAAGTCAAAGACGGTTGGTCCCTCTTTGGTGCTAAGAATGATGACGATGAAATCGTAGCGGCCCTATTCTATAAATTAGAAAAAGGTGCTCTATTAACTAAGAATACAGGCCTTAAAATCAATCACCAAGGTTCTGGTTATAATCATCAAATTAAAGAATTCTTCGAGCAGCAAGCTAAAGAACTTGGTGCTAAAAATATTAAACACTACTGTCGTATTGATAATTTCAGAATGTACTCTCTGAATGAAAGTCATGGATATAAGAAGACTCTCAATAAGATTGATGACGCTCAAATTGTAGAGTGGCAGCGAAAAGTCTAATTTCTTATCTAAAACTAACTGATTTTGTATTACCCGGGATCGTTTTTAAATAGCGATCTCGCCAAGGACCAGTCAAAAGGTTCTTAAGCCTTGTGCTGCCTTTGGCCGTCATTCTAAAGAGTTGATGACACTCAGGAGTTGGGTTACCAAAAGGGTAGGAGACTCTTCCTTCAAGATAATTCAAGCAAGTTTTCGCATAGGTTTTGATATATTCAGGAAAACTTTCCTCGAGATGAAAAACCAGTGCTTGAGAGCGGGTGATATTCAAAGTTTCAAAAATTCTTCCAGGAAGGGGATCACGCTCTTTCAGCTTTTTAAGAACTTGTTCTCTTAAAGAGTAATCAGCACCGAGTTTCTTAAGGGAGTTCCAACTAAGATTGAGTAATTCCCCTGCAGGAGGTGATTGCAAAAAGTATCTGGTCATCCATTCATGATACTCAATAGAGGAGAGATCATTATTGTGTTCAAGGGCAAAGAAGAAAGAGCGTCCAAGATTAGGAGAGCTTTCATTAAGGGCCACCTTCAAAGGTTCTACTACTTTCTTCCAACAACTCTTTGAGAGAAGGTTGTCCATGTAAATTTTGCGCTGAGCGGGACTTTTGAGGTAGAGATGTTCCTCTCTTAAATGGGAGATAAAAATATTTTGAACAATGGGTTTATCACAATAAAACTGATCTTCTTCTTGATGCAATAAATTCTCAAGATAGACGTATCCTGAGGCATCGGGATAGAACCCATAGTGTAATTTGGCCATTTGATAAGAGGATTCAAGATCTTGAATGGCCGTTTTCCAATACTTTATCATTTCATCTCGACAGAGATCCTTTGGATTATCCGTGAAACAATTTTTAAAATAGGAAAGTGAATAACTATTTCTCTTAAATTGATAGAACTCATCACGCATGAGTTCTGGCCAACTTCCTAGTTCAAATATCTTCTTATAGGTTTTAGAATCAAATTGTTTATAGCTTCTTTTCTCATCAATATAGTCGATGGCCATAGAGCTAAGCATTTCGCGCCAGTATTGATTTCTTTGGGTGGGGATAATATCACGGGCATGTTTGAAGAATTCCTCGTAACTCTTTCCTGACTTTAATACTTCTAAATCGGCCAAAGTATAGAGTGTTTGCGAGTATATTTTGGGAAGAAACGATAAAAACGAGCAGGCGATGATCAGGGAATATATTGCCTTGTTTTTTATCATATTGAGTTCAATCCTTGTTCTCATATTTTTTATATTAATACTCCTTATATTCTAAGTGTTTTTGCAAATTAAAGTCAATTCTTAGTGTTCTAACTAAATGAGTTGAATATTATTTTGATATGTAAAATCTTTGATCATATAAAGATTTTTATCTTACAAATAAATCTTAACCTTCTTTGGGAACTACCGATTTAATACATCACTGGCCGTGCCAAATTTTATAAACCCTTTGATAGAAGGGCTTTAACTAGTTATCCCTTAGAGAAATATGAGTCCAAATCCATCAGCTATTAAAAGTGAAAAAGAAGCCTTTAAAGAACGTGAGCGTATGAATGCTTACGATAAAGGGGTAAAAGGTTTTCAAAATGGCGGGCGTGAACTTGAGTCTCACTATCAAGTAAAAGAGTCTTATAGTAAGCTCAATTTCATTCACTATGTGATTATCTTGAGTATACTAGTCAGCCTCGTCACTTTCACCATGTTTCTCATCTTAACTTATATTCCTATCACTAAGCCTTATGTAATGAAGTTTATTGATACTTTACTCGTTCAGTAGGTTTTAGCTCATGTCGAGTTTTCTTTAGCTTAGATATTTTTATTTAAAAATATTTTTATCTTTTCCGATACTTATCTCATAACAGTTAAATTTTCATGAAAATGGAGTTTTCATTATGCTTTCTTTATTGAAAAAGATTGTCGTAACTTTGGTCATTGGTCTTGTTGCGCTTAACCCAAAGAGTGCTTGGTCTGATGAAGATTGTGTAACCTGTGGGATTCGTCCTGATCCGACTGAAAGCCTCATTGCTCGAGATGAGTTTGGGCGCTTCATGGGAATGTCAGGGGTAAAGTGTGATAAAGAAGATTTCACCGTAAACTTCTGCGGAGCTTTTGATAATACTCAAGAAATTGCGGACGTTCAGGAATGGATTGGTCGCTGTAAACATCTAGATGCACAAGGCAGAACTACTTTACTTGAATTACTTGATACCATGAATTGTGAGAGTGATATGATACGCTCAGTTGCTAATAGTGTTGATGGTCTCGACCCCGAGACTATTAATACCAATATTCCCGCAGGTAGCTTCCTGCTCTATGATAGTTCAGACGTCTTTGCGATTGTTCGTTTTTATAAAAGCCTGGTTCGCCACTATTACAATATGGGCAAGGACTCAGGGCTTACAGAACTTAAAGAGTTTGCTCGAGTATTAAATGAAAAGGACGATAATAATTTTACCTTTCTCGATAATGTCCTTGTTCGTTGGAATGATAACTATACTGACAGTGTTGGATTTAGAAACCCAAGGGATCAGATGATCAAGGCGCTTTGCAATGTCGGGGCAACCTTCTCTTCGGCTGAGAATAATACAAGATTCGAGTGTGAAATCAATCCAAGGATTATGGGTAATCAGTAATGAATAAGTCTAAACTGCTCATTTATCCTCTTCTTTTTACTCTTTTATTAAGTGAGAGTTTTGCAAGTTGCGAGTTAACAAGCTTTCTTCCCGATTTAGATGGTAGTGCGTGTCAGGATACGGCCCAGTTGAGTCGGCCATTTCTTGAAGAAGAAGCAAAGCAAAGAGAAGCAGATATTAATCAAGAGTTAGGCTCACTTTTGACTAAGTTTGCAGCCCTCAAGTTAAAAGAAATTGGAGACATTGATACTTCTACTTCTTTATTTGGGCAAGGACTTCAGGGCGCAGGGAGTAAGTGTTCTTTGCAAGCTATGTTGGATAATCCACCTTGTGATATTAATCAAATGAATAAGAATATCTCCAATATATCAAATGGGTCAATGCCTGATCTTGATAGCTTATTAAATGAGATCTCACAACAATATGAAAGCGAGAATACATTAAGTGTCAGTAGTAGCGGTGACAATTGTATGTCAGATGCTTACCGGCGAGAGTATAAAATTTCTGAATTTTTAAAAAAATATAAAGATTTTGATTTAAAAGAATTCTATTCATCTTTTGTCACAGATAATTCAATTCAAGGAATCGATGAAGATGGATTCTTAGCTGATTTTACGCTTTTATTTTGGAATGATTTTAGTGGAGATATAAATCAATTAGATTTTTCAAAGATTGAAGGAAGTAATCTTGAAGAACAATTGGAATCTCTTTTTTCAAATGCAACTAATCAAACTTTCTTAAATGATAAAGCACAAGAAAGTTGTAGCAAAATGTTTAGCACAATAGAAACATTTCTATGCACCGATATCGGTGAATATGTCGTTAATGATAGTGACTTCAATGAGAACATAAACCATCCAGTTGATCTTGTTGCCAATGGATTTGATTCTTTCTCCATTGAGATGGAAGGAGTTGATCTAGAGAATACTTATCGAGGATTCATTTTGAATTGTCCATCAGATTCATATGACATAGATAGTGATAACACTATTGATAGTGTCATTCAATCGCTTGGTATTTCAGTTAAGAAACTTTATGGTGACGTGGCTGCAAGTAAAGACAGAAGCCTTCAGCAAAGCTTTATTAGAGAAGAAAAAGTAAAGTCCATCTGTTCGCTATTGGCCTGTGATAATTTTACCCAAGTTGATGAAGGTGAGGAGTGTTCTGAAAGAGAGCAAATCCGCAGTATTGATGAACTCAATGAAGACCTTAATTGTCCAGAAGATGATATGTGTGCATCAGAAGATTATCAGGCTTTGATTCGCACCCTAACTCGTACGCGATCACGAGTAGCAAGTCCTAGTCGAACCATTATTAAAGAAGATGGAACTGAAGAAGTCATTCCCGCACAAACAGGCCTTTCTTCCTTTGGTACCCAGTTCATTACAAATTCAAGACGGGAGGCCATACTTGCAAGTCATTCTTCTGCGCCCGTTGTGGCCAATGCCCCTGCAGAAGTAGTTGCCCAAGAAAATGTAGCTGTAGAAGATACGCAAACACGCGTCTCCTTAGCGGACTCGATTCCAAGTAGTGCAGATGATAGCTCATCAGGAAGTCGGGACATTCGATCAAGAGATACAAATGCAACCTACGGTCGTGGGCGAGACACTGCTGATTCTAGTTCTCCTGCTCCTACAAGAGAAGAATACTTAGCCCAAAATTCTAGGGCCATTCAAGGAGATCAGACTGCCTTTGTAGGCGAGGCCGTTTCACCTAGTGGATATAATTCAAATGCTCTAAGTACCGCTTATAGATCTCAAAATTTGGCCAAAGAAAAAGAAGAAAGACTAGAGGCCATGCAAACGCAAAGAGAAACCATGGAAGAGATGCTGGGTATGATGAAAGATACGGCCGGTATACAAAAGAGTCTGGCGCAGCGAAATGCTAGTGATCGAGTCAATCTACCAAGTATAGCGGAGGCCAATACTTATCAAGATAATATTTATAATGCTTCTGTTACGAATTCCACTCAAAGAAGTAATGAAGAAATGAATAATGAGTTTCTTGAAAATGCTCGTCGCATAAGAGACCAACAAAGAGCGGCGGCGCTGCAAGTTAATGATGGTCCCGTTGTTGAAAACTTCATTGAATCTAACTCAATACCCAATAGCGTAGCTCCTACAAGTGGTGGCATCGCAAGTGTTTCTACCGGTAATGCTGGGTCAGTAAGTGCAAGCTCCACTGGTGCGAGTGGTTCTGGGATAAGTGGGGGAGATATGGGTGGTGGAGCCGCGGCTCCCTCTGCTCAGGCAGCAACGACTCGAGTCACGGACATAAACTCACTACTTGACGAACTTGGTCAAAATTCACAAGACGCTAAACTAGAAACGACGGTGAACGACATTGTCCAAATGACTCCTTCTTCGTTGAAGGATTCAGGTATTGAAATTGATAATCCATTTGTTATAGTGGTTAAAGATAATGGTGGTGAATTTACCGTTCCCGTTAGGCCGTCTTTGTTTAGAGGAAGAACGATTCTAACTCCCATAATAACAGATGCGACGTCGAGTCTCACAAAGTATCTTCGCCGCTCACCATTATTCGAATCGTATTACCGCTTTCAAGATCAAATGTAATACGTAGCGTTGAATAATGGATTTGCGAGCACCCCAAAGTGTCTAGATCCGTTTTATACGGTATGTGGGCACAAGTCTTTCATATCCATTTAAAAGGTAATGCTGTAAATTTACAGCGTAATTTGACTTTAATTTTTATTCTTATAAAGGGTCGTTTTTTATGAAGAGTCAGCATCAAGTTAACTATGAAGTTGCACCAATTATTCCTGTCGTTGAGGATTATACATTAACTATCAATGATGAGCAGTGGACGCTTGAGTTCTACTCTGAGTATAAAGATTTAATTCTTCAATCCATTGATCAAATCCTTGCGAAGCTTTCTCACCATAGCTTGCCTGAGTTTTCTTCTCACCGAGTACAGGTGAGTTTAAGTGGTGCCCCTCTACTTGCCGGAATTTTTCCAGCGCAAAAGAATATAAGCTTCTATTCTCCTCGTTTAGGGCGAGAACTATTTCTTATCGAACATATTCAACAAAATAAAGATCGTGATCCTCTCAAGTCTTTGGTGGATACTCCGGAGTATCGAAAGTTTAAAATCTATGCTGAAAAAGTGGCCGGTCTCTCGGCGCACGAGTTTCCGTCAGTGCATGAATTGACCACTCAAAAGTACAAACTTCCTAAAATGCTTAACAATCAAGAGTTTAAAGACATTGAAGAAAAAATGGCTTCAAAGATAGATAAGCTGGTTCCTCTTATGTCTGAATATAAACCTTCATGGTTTGAAAAAGTTTCAGACTTTGGACTTGATCTTACGGCGAGATTTGCCTTAATGAGAATTCATCTTCTTAAGTTTGTGGCGATTCTTCCTTCCCTTGATCATGATAAAGAGGGTGTTGAGGTTAAGAGGATTTTTCTTGAAACATTTCGTCGCTTAATTATCGATTCAACTAAAGCAAAACTTCTCAAGCTTAAAGGCCAAGAGGCCCCACTTCCTCCTTTCATTCTCTATTCACTAAAAGTAGTTCTCTTTATTGGAGAGTATATTCCTGCAAAGGCCCTCTCGGGTATTATACGTACCAGTGTGCGCGCCATGGCCACTCGCTTTATTGCGGGAGAAAATATTGAATCGGTTCAAGAGTCATTTCGTAATATTTTCTCTACCAATAGAGACGTGACGGTTGATCAGCTAGGTGAACTTGTTGTCTCTGAAAAAGAGGCCGATAACTATTGCTCAGAAGTGATTAGCCTTATTAACGGCTTTGGCCAACACGTCAGAAAAGGCGAGAAGAATAAAGCTGGAATTTATCGCTCTCACGTCTCGATTAAAGTGTCTGCTCTTTGTTCTGACTTTAAACCAGATGCTTTTGATTATACATACAAAATGGTAGCACCTCGCTTAAAGCAAATTTTGATGAAAGCTCGAGAAAAAGAAGTTTTCATTCATATAGATGCAGAACACTACCACTATAGAGATTGTGTTCTTGATATCTATGCAAAAGTTCTCTTAGAAACTGCTGAACTTGCCGACTTTCAACAAACGGCGATTGTTGTTCAGGCCTATTTACGTGATGGTCATAAACATCTCATGGATGTTTTAGAATTGGCCCGTAAGCGTAATCTACTCATGCCTATACGCCTTGTGAAAGGTGCTTACTGGGATGCTGAAACCATTGAAGGGGATGCGCACTCTTTTGATGCTCCTCAATTTTTAAATAAAGAAGAAACAGATCTGAACTTCAGACAAATGATTCATGAAATCTTTGTTCATGGCCAATATCTTCAACTGTGTATTGCTTCTCACAATTTTCAAGATCACTGCTTTGCTGAAACTCTAAGAGAAGAGAAATTTCCCAATGCACCGGTAATTGAACACCAGTGCTTGCACATGACCTATGAAGCCCTCTCTGTGGCCTTGGCCAAAATGGGCTGGCCTACTCGAAACTATGTTCCTGTGGGAAGTTTACTGGTTGGTATGGCCTATCTCGTTCGACGTATTATGGAAAACTCATCTCAGGTGGGAGTACTCACGATTATGAGATCCCATAAGAAGGCCGCTCGTATTCATGATCCTATGACAGTTCATGAAGAGAATATTAAGAA
The DNA here is from genome assembly GCA_048266825.1 of Bacteriovoracaceae bacterium. Classification (GTDB taxonomy): domain Bacteria; phylum Bdellovibrionota; class Bacteriovoracia; order Bacteriovoracales; family Bacteriovoracaceae. Next base: position 67,008 of record JBLWYP010000011.1, read on the forward strand.
CTGGTCTCTTAAGTTTGATCTTACTATTGATAAGCTGACTTCTGATTTCTTCAATATCACTCCTATTAGAACCTACTTAAAAGAAGAAAAAGAGCTCGTCTCTAGTGTTTATCAAAAATTTGAAACTTCTATGATGGGTGTTCATTACTCCAATGAATTCTTGGATGAAGATAAGATCAAGGCCGAAGATGTTAATCGTGTCCATAAGGTTTTTTCAAGCTCTAATCCAGATCTTCTTGTGGGAAGCATTTGCTTTGCCTCGCAAGATGATGTTGCGCGGGCGATGGATGCTGTTGAGAATTCTTATGAAGCTGGAGCGTGGTCACGTCAGTTTTGGCTGTCACGTTGTTCTGTCTTATTAAAAGCCGCAGACCTGATGCTTGCACGACGAAATGAACTTTCCGCCCTCATTAGTTATGAAGCAGGAAAGGCCATTGCGGAAGCTTATGCTGATGTGGATGAGGCCATCGACTTTTTAAATTTCTATGCTCGTGAAGAGAGAAAGGTTACGGCCTTTTCTGATCGCATGGTTGGTCGTGGTCCTATTGTGGCCATTACTCCTTGGAACTTTCCGATGGCCATTCCTACGGGAATGATTTCTGGACCCCTTGTTGCGGGGAATACGGTAATTTTAAAATCAGCCGAACAAACTCCGCTCATTGCACAGATGGTAGTTAATATTATGCATGAGGCGGGTGTTCCTAAAGATGCTCTTATTCACTTACCTGGTCTTGGTGAAGATATTGGTCAGGCCCTCGTGGATAGTCCAAAGGCCGCAGGTTATGTCTTTACTGGATCTCGTCCAGTTGGGCAGATGATTTCCCATAAGGCATCCAAGCGCTTCTATCACAATAAACTCTGGAATCTTAAATTTCCTGTGAAAGCGATTACTGAATTAGGTGGAAAGAACGCCATTATCGTAACGGCCAACGCTGAATTAGATGAGACTGTTTATGGAATCCTTTATTCTGCTTTTGCTCACGCTGGACAAAAATGTTCCGCCGCTTCTAGGGTTATTGTGGCAGACTCCATTAAGGAGCGCTTAATCGAAAGATTGGCCGAAGCCGTTAAAGACCTTGAAGTATCAGAAGCATTTAACTTCAGCTGTACCATTAACCCTGTTATCTCTGAAGAAGATATGTTGCGCTTAAGAAAGCAAGTCAAAGAAGCGGGCGTTGAGGCCCAGGCCCAGGGTGGTCGAATTATTGTTGATCGAAGTACTGAAGAATTACCTGGTTATTGTGTCGGTCCTTCTGTTTTTGAAGTTCCTAAGCATGTAGGTATGAACCAAGAGTCCTATGCCTGTCGCGAACTCTTTGGGCCTGTTTTACATATTATTCCCTATGATGGTTTAGATGAAGCCCTAGAAATTTTTCATGCTACTGACTACGCTCTTACGGGTGGTATTTTCAGTCAATCTCAAGATGATATCGATTATCTCTCTCAGTTTATGGAATGCGGTAGTTTATATATCAATAGAACCATTACGGGGGCCCGCGTAGGAATTGAGCCCTTTGGTGGTTTTAAAATGTCTGGAACAGGTCCTAAGGCCGGTGGTAAAGTTTATATTCCTGCCTTTCACATCCATAAGCATGCTGTAGATGAGAGTCATGTTTCTGAGCACTATGGACCAGATTATAAAATTGAATTGGCAGGACGATCTGGACTAAATCCACAAATGAGAGTGGAGCGTTTAGTGGCCGGACTTGATCAATTCAGTTTACGTTTTGAACAATTCTTTCAAGGGATTCGTGGTTCGGATAAAAAACTCGTTCTTAAATTTAGAAAGTGGGTAGATAAGAATGCATTGATGTATATGACCAAGCAACATCGCAATACTCAAATTCCGGGGCAGATGAGTTATAGTGATTTCTCTATTTCTGGAGAGCATGCTGTTGCCGTGGTAGGAACTGAAATTCCTCATATCACCACATTTCTTCAAGTGAGTGCTGCTATCTTGATGGGAACTGGGGTTACGATACTTTGCTGTAATGCTAAGGCCTATGAATGGTGGTCGGCGCTCTTTAATTACTATCAACTAGCGGGAATATCTAAAGAGAATTTCTCTGTATTTTACCCAACTGAAGATGCTCTTGATAAAGAATTGAAGAACCCAATGATTAACTATTTCATCGTTGATGGACATCAGGAATTTATTGAAAGAGTCACAAAGCATATTTATAGTGAAGAATATAGTGAAAAGAGAGTGCGTCAGCTCTTTACTCCCTATGATACTTTCAACCCTTATGACTTCAAGCGTCTGTGTGGAATTTATGTTTGGGTGCGTGCTTTTGCCATCAATACCATGAGGCATGGTGCACCACTTGAAATTGATCTTGATGTAGAGCTATAGGATAGATATGACTTCTCAAAGTACTTACGCCACCATGGCCGAAAAAATAAAACAAACCACTTATGTGAGGCTCTTTGGCCTCACTAAGATTCCAATGATTTGGTTTATCTCTCCAGTTATTGAAAAGCTAGATGAGATTGATACCGTAGTTAAAATACCATTGAAGAGAAAGACTAAGAACCATTTGAACTCCATGTACTTTGGTGTCATGTGCGCTGCCGCTGATATTGCTGGAGGTCTATGTGCCATGAAGCATATCCAAGACTCAGGTAAGAAAATATCTCTTTCTTTTAAAGACTTTAAAGCTGAGTTCCATAAAAGGGCCGAAGCCGATACTTATTTTATCAATAATCAGGGACAAGAAATAAAAGAGTTTGTTGAAAAAGTGATAGCTTCAGGGGAGCGGATGAATATGCCTGTGGAAGTTATTGCGACGACACCTACTAAATTTGGTGATGAGCCAGTGGGTACTTTTACGCTTACTCTTTCTTTGAAACTAAAGAGCTAGCTAGTTAGGTGAATAGTCCATATTTTCTTTAATGAGCTGATTCTTTGTCTTTAAGAACTCATTCTTACAGTTCTCATCTAGAGTTTTTCTTAAGAATTTAAAGCCTTGGGTTTTTTCATCCACGATATAGCAACCACTCTCTATATATTGCCGAGGATGAAAATACTTAAGAGTCGTGTCTAATTCTTTGCAATACTTAATATTGACTTGATTAGAGTAGAGAAGGGGGCCTTTTTCATCATCGATTTCGTAACACTTTCCAAAGAAGACAAGATTATCTTTATTACTTAAAACTTCTTCTAGATCCTGAGTGATTGATTTATATTTTCTTTGTTTTTCTATCCATTTCTTAGGATAGTTTTCAGGCGTATACCAGAAGTATCTTGTTTTCTTGGTTCGGCAATTGTCAGTAAGAGTTGGGCTCCAACTTTCATCACCATTATAAAGAGTCAGTTTTAGACACTTTCCTTCAAAGGGGTTTTCACGGCTTACTTCCCACTTAAATTCAGTGGTCATGATGGTGCACTTATCTTTACCGATGGATCTTCTATATCCTGTTGTAGGGTTTTTTTGATCAAACTCAATACAGTAATCACGACCTTTTAAATTTACAATTTTTGTTTGGATTTCTTGGGCCTGTTCACGGCACCTACTCATATTCGCATTTTTTTGAATTTGCTTTCCCATGGTCTGAGAATCAATTTCATAGCATTTTCCCGCAATATAATTCGTTTTTATAAAGATGTACTGCGTCTTTATGGATTCTAGACACTTCTTATCATTAACTCTATTTTGATAGATCTTTCCTTGTGGGGTGGTTCCTACTTCAAGGCAATGCGGGTTATTTTCTTGTATCCACTGATACTTAATTTCTTTTGGTCTGCAGTCTGTTTTTTGAGCAGAACTTATGTAGGTTGCCGGCCCTTCTCGCGCTATTTCAAAACATTCATTAAGTTGTGCATCCCAGATAAATTGAGTTGAGTTTTCTCCCTTAGGTTTACAGTCTTTCAAGGATGTTCTCTTTGAAACCTGGTTGACCTGGTCAATCTCATAACAACTTCCTTTTCTTCCTGATTCATTGAGCTGGAATTGATAGGAGATTTTATCAGATTTACAAAGGTCGTAGGAGACAGCATTGATAAAAGGAGCGCCTTGGAAATTTCCCACAATATAGCACTTGCCCTCATTTAGAATATATTCGCTATTTTCTGGAGAGCACTTCTTCCAATTGGCATAGGCGGCATATTGCTCACCCTTTGTTGCTTTATCCACTTGGTAGCATTTTCCTCCAGGTCGTCCATCATTGGGGATCCAAGTATAATCAAGTTGATCTTTAGAGGGTTTACAGTTTGAATTTAAAACAGGGCTTAGATATTTTTCTCCAGCAGTTTCAATATCAATCTCGTAACATTTTCCCGAGAGTTTCTTTCCAGGAATACTTGTATTTTGCCAACGATATTCAGTCATGACTTCTGGAGTGAGGCCTGCATTGAGATAAGAGAAGGGAAGGGTACATATCTGAAAAAATAGTACATGCTTTAATTTGATGTATGATCCTTGCTTATATGATTAAACCAGGCACTAAATATTTTCTTCTCAAGCTCCCCATGGGCCCAGGGTTTTACCAGATAATCAGAGGAACCAAGCTCGGTGGCCTCTAGCATTTCACTGATATCATCATTGCCCGTAACCATAAGAAAAGGGATATTACCTAATTCATTATGTGCTCTAATATACTTTAAGAGATCAAGGCCCGTGGGACCGTCTAGATTCCAGTCACTAATAATGAAATGAATTTTTTTCTGATTCAATAAAGTTTTGGCCGCTTCGATATTATCCACCACATGTATTTCGCCTTTAAAGTTCAGCTCTTCAATTCTCATTTGAATGACTTCGGCAACATCTTGCTCGTCTTCAACAATGAGATAGTGGATGTCTTTTGGAATTGCAACTTCATCAAATTCAATCATATTTTGTGATCCTAAGCTTTAAATAGAAATAGTTTCTTATAGATCATTCTATAGGGAATAGACCTAGGTTTTAAGGGGTAAAAATTGTACTTAATATGAGAGATTTCAGAGATATAGAGATATTATTACATGTTTGAGCGTTTTTGTCCGATAAGCAGACTATGAAAAAATCACTTCTCAAAAAACCCTATGTTATTTCTATTGTCATGAGTATAGCTTATACCTTCCTTGTCGTGACAGGTCTTGGTGTATTCAATAGTCACAGTGGTTTGAGGCGTTTCTTTATCTTACTTGGTGGAGATCTCTCTAATGGAGGGATCATACAAACCTTTATCTTCTTCTCTTCTCTTTGGGCCTTCTTAGAAATCCAAAAAGGAAGAAAAGAAATAAGAGCTGAATTTAAAACTCTTTGCTTAAATTTACTTCCTACAAGCGATAGGCATGTACTTCTGCCTTTTGATATTCCAGATATAGAAAAGAAATTAAGCCAACTTAAAAAGAGTGAAAAACAATCAATCTTAGGTCGTTTACTGGGTCAGGCCATTTTAAAATTTAAATCAACTCTATCTATGAGTGAGACGATCGATATCATATCCATTCAGAGTGATATTTCACGTGAACTTCATGAAAGTGAGCATTCCAATATACGCTATCTTCTATGGTTGATTCCTAGTATTGGATTTATTGGAACCGTTATAGGTATCTCTCAAGCACTGGCCATTGCAAGCGAAGGAGATATGGATAAGATCACTTCCTTGCTAGGAGTGGCCTTTGATACAACCCTTGTCTCTCTTGTTTTAAGTGCCATTGTCACGGGTCTATTTCATTGCTTACAAGAAGAAACTGACAAGCTTCATGCGCATGTTAAAGAATATGTCATCAGTAATTTTGTTAATCGTTTAGAAATAAAAAAAGAAGCTCGTAAGTCGGCGAGTTAGTGCCTTTTACAAAAGAGAATTGATTTTTATATGAGAAAGAGAAAAGAAATTCCAGGTCTTAATATTGCTCTGTTAGATATTCTAACAGGAGCTCTTGGTGCGGTTATCATTTTATTTGTTACCGTTCCTAAGGCCCGTGAAAAAGCGACTCCTGTTGAAAAGTCGCGTGGACCTGTATCCATTGAACAAGAAGATGTTTCTAAGCTTTATGATAAAATTAAGTCTCGTGAAGAAGTGGTAAAAAAACTACAACTCAAAATAGAAGAAATCCAAAATAAATCCCTTCAAAAAGATAAAGAGCAAAGTGAAAAGATTGCAAAACTTAATGAAGAACTCAAAAAAGGTTCTGGGAAAAATGATCCAAGCTATCGAGGGCAGGGGTTACCTGTGGATGTTGGTTTTGATTTTAAAGGAAAGAAGATTGTTTTTATTATTGATGTAAGTGGTTCTATGAACCGAGAAAATAGAATTGGTCAGGTAAAAGCAGGTTTGAAAATGCTCATCACTTCTATGCCTGCTGATTACAAGCTTGATGTCGTGTCTTTCCCTAATCATCCCAAACCCTATCGCGCCCTATGGGGGAGTATGCGACCTTTGGATGAATTCAATAAAAATAATATTTATAATTATCTCCTTAACCTCTCGGCCATTGGTTTCACTCCTACGGCGAAAGTTTTAGAGTATGCCTTTAATCAATACCCTGAAGCCACAGACTTTGTTCTGCTCTCGGATGGAACACCAACAAAGGGCAATACAAAAGTTCCCGATAATATTTCTGAAATTCTTCTCAATACACAGGCCAGAAATAAAAGGGAAGTTCGCATTAGTTCTATTGGAGTAGGGTCATCTTTTCTCAATGATAAAGACTCTTCTGCCTATGTCTTTTTACAAGAGCTCGCTCGTGATCATGGTGGATTCTTCGTCGGTTTTTAAGTACAATATTTGAAATTGAATACCTTTATGGTGGAGAGTGAGTGGAAAAGAATTCTACTAATGTCGATATTTTTGCTGAACATACCCAAGCATGGGTTGAGAATGTTGTAATTGATCTCAATTTGTGTCCTTTTGCACAACCTTCTTGGGGTCTTGGGTTTTGGGATATTTCGACACTTGAAGGTAATGATCATATGGAGCTTATTAAAGGCTCTATTTCGATGATTGAAGAGACCGTAAAGAATATGCTAGAGGGTCCCTTAGAAAATCAGCTGATTGTCATGCCCGAGTGCCTTGATGAATTTCTTCCTTTTTTAAACCTATGCTCCATCATTGAAATGGAACTCGAGCATTCTGGAGCTTTGGACTCTGTGCAGATGGTTGTCTTTCATCCCCAGTTTCGTTTTGAAGGCGAGTCTGTAGATGATCGAGGTAATTACGTTAATCGTTCCCCTTATCCTACGATACATATCTTAAAGAAAGATTCTATAGATAAGGCCCTCTCCAAATTGAATGACAATATTGGAGAAGTAGTAAGTTTTAAAAATAAAGAAACTCTAAATGGACTTTCTGACGAAGATTTTAAAGAGAAAGTTCTCTCTTATCTTGAAGTTGCTCAAAGTTCTTTGAAGGATTAGTTTATGTTGAAGTATTTTATTATTCTTTCTCTTTGTATGACCAGTTGTGCTCATCATAGTGCTGATTCCTCTAAGAAATTGGAAAATCCACAAACTCCCTATCTTGTTGCGAACAAATATTTTCAAAACTCTGCCGAGTCTGCAGCGCTTTATCATCAAGGCTATAATATGGCCTATGATTATGTGAATAAGGTTATGAAGAACTATAAAGGTGATGTTCCGGCCTGTGTTGTTCTTGATATCGATGAGACGGTTCTTGATAATTCATATTATCAAGGAAGCCTCTATGAAAAGGCCGAAAACTTCTCTCCTAAAACTTGGGATGAGTGGGTTGTTCTGAGTATAGCTCCGGCACTTCCTGGGGTCGTCAATTATTTAAATAAAGTTCGAGACCTAGGTGTGGAACCCATTTTCATTACCAATAGAGCATCGTACTTGATTGAGGCAACGATTGTTAATTTAGAAAAAGTGGGAATAGAAGTTTCAAAGAAGTTTATTGTAGGTAAAGATAAGATTCATTCAAAGCAACTACGCCGCTCTCGTTTTCAAAGTTCATGTCAGATCATTCAGTTGATAGGGGATAACTTATCTGATTTTTCAGATGATTATAATGGTGAATCTATTGATGAACGTAAGAAGCAACTCCAACAAAAGAGTGAACTCTTAGGCACTCGTTATATCCTGTTACCCAATCCCATGTATGGAGATTGGAGGAAGACCATCCTTGAGTCTCCTTTAAAAGGAATTAAAGACCTCTAAGTTCGTCGATTTTGGAGGGATTACATACTTTGTGGTCACTTCATTAAGGGGAGAAGGGTCGCTTCTTGCCTATTTTATTGAGCTAACCTATTAAAATCATTTAGATATGAAAAAAAAGCTTTTAATGCTCAAGCTTTGGCAGGGTATCTGCCGATACATTAAAGGTGATGGACGAAAATAAAAAAACGGGTACGGGCTTTTCGAAACTTATTCCCAAAGATGATTCAATTTTTAAAGAAGGACAGTCTGGTGACTGTGCTTATCTGATTGAGAGTGGTCAAGTAGAACTCTACGTGACTTCTCGAGATGAGTCGACTCCTTTGGCCCTTTTAGGTCCTGGTGAAATCTTTGGCGAAATGTCTATGCTAGATGGTTCTCGTAGAGAAACTTCGGCCAAGGCCAATACAGATGTTGTTCTCTCTGTTGTTTCTAAAGAAGCTTTAAGTGAAAGAATTGATGAAGCTGATCCTATTGTAAGACTCTTAATTAATATGCTTGCTAAAAGAACTCGTGAAACTCTACGAGTGAATAAGAGTATTACTCAGAAGAAGAAATTAAAAATTAAAGAAAGTAGAAATAGTAACACTGAGATTACGGATATTAACCTCGGTCTTGATGTTATTCAAAAGATTCGTTATGAAAAAGAACTCTATGAAGCCCTTGAAAAAGGTGAGTTTAGAATTCATTTTCAACCTATCGTAAGTATTGAAAGTCAAAATGTTGTAGGATTTGAAGCACTCACACGCTGGAATAGTCCTGAGCATGGACTCGTACGCCCAGATATTTTCATGGGGATTGCCGAAGAGACCAGTCTTATTGTTCCTCTAGGACATTGGATTACAGAAACGGCCTGTAGAGAGTTTGGTGAAATTCAAAAGAGCTTAGTGGATAAGTTGGGGAAGATTCCTCGATTATTTTGTTCGATAAATGTTAGTGGACGCCAGATGCAGGATCCTAAGTTATTTGAGGTTCTTCAAAAGGCCACATGGCTAAATAAGATTCACCCTAAGCAAATTAAACTGGAAATTACAGAGCGTGTCTTTGTAGACGGTGCTTTCGTTTATGACTGGATTTCAAAATGTCGTGAGAAAGGCTACTCTGTTGCTCTTGATGATTTTGGGACAGGTTATTCTTCTCTAAGTTCTTTACATAAAATTAATGCCAATAATTTAAAAGTAGATAAGAGTTTTGTTCAATCGATGGAAGAAGATCATAATAACTATGTCATTGTGAAATCCATTGTCGATATGGCCCATGGTTTAAATAAAACCGTGATTGCTGAAGGGATTGAAACAAAGTCTCAGCTCAAAATGTTGAAAGAAATTGGTTGTAAGTATGGCCAAGGGTATCTCTTCAGTAGACCCATGGAAAAAGATCAAGTGATTAAATTCTTGACTCGTTCTTCTGAGAAGAAAGCAGCCTAATCTTTTTCATTTCTCAAAAATTGATGTCATTTTTAGTTCAACTCACTTTTGCCTAAGAGTTGGATAAAGACAATTTCATTGGAATCCCTTAGAATTCTGACTTACTTATTGATTACATAAAAGTAATAAGGAGTTGGCCCGTGCCTTTATTGAAGTTATTCAAATATATATCCCTCTTATCCATTCTAGCGTTTATTCAAAGTTGTTCTTCAATACAGATGAATAAAGACTCTATCGAAATAGAAACAAAGAAAATCACTTATAAAACAGGTCAAACTGAAATGAAAGGTCATCTCTCGTATCCAGTGGGAGATAAGAAGAAAAAGTATCCTGGTATTATTGTCGTTCATGAGTGGTGGGGACAAAATAACTATTCTCGTAGTCGGGCTGATCTTTTGGCCAAACAAGGCTATGTCACCCTCGCTCTTGATATGTATGGGCAAGGCAAGCAGGCCACGCACCCCAAAGACGCCATGAAATTCTCAAAGGCCGTCTTTAAAAATATAGATGAAGCAAAAGCGCGCTTTATGTCCGCATTGGAAGTTTTAAAATCCCAAGATAACGTGGATACGGAGCAAATCGGCGCCATCGGCTATTGCTTTGGTGGAGGTATTGTTTTGACTATGGCAAGAATGGGAGTAGACCTTGATGCTGTGGCCAGTTTTCATGGAAGTCTGAGTTCCCCTATTAAGGCAAGCAAAGGGGAGTTTGACGGTGATGTCTATATATTCAATGGAGCTGCCGACCCTATGGTTTCGGCCCAAGATATTACCAATATCAAAGAAGAATTTAAGAATGCCGATATTGATTTGAAATTCAAAAATTATGATGGAGCGCAACACGCTTTCACCAATCCAGAGGCCACGCAATTAGGTAAGAAGTTTGGCCTTCCTCTAAGTTATAACCTGGCTGCGGATCAGGACTCTTGGTCAAGTTTATTAGATTTCTTTGCCGAAGAATTTAATAAGTAACAAACTAGTGATGGTGCTTTGCGTAGTTTGAGGGTTTTAACTTTTCAGCTGCGTCAAAGCACGGTATAAAGAATGTTGAGCTATAATTCATCATACAAATAAGGCCTTATTTTTGATAAGCAAGAATGTTCTCAAATTCGTATTGAGTTTAAAAATTAGACGTCTTCGTCAAAAGAAAGGTCTATCTCTAAAAGATCTGGCCGAAAAAAGTGGTCTATCCCATAGCTATCTTAATGAAATTGAAAAAGGTAAGAAGTACCCAAAGGTTGAGAAACTTTTAGGCCTGGCTCATGCACTAGAAATTTCAATTGATGAACTTGTCTCCGTAAAGATGGGAAAGAAACTTCATCCACTTTTAGAATTCTTAGAAAGTGACTTAGTTACCAATCTTCCCTTAGATGCTTTTGGAATTGGTGATCAAGATATCTATGATCTCATGAGCCATGCTCCGGAGAAGTTTACTTCTTTTTTGATGACGGTATCCGAACTTGCTAAGAGTTACGATGTATCCATTGATGAACTTAATCAATCTGCGCTTCGGGCCTATATCGAAGTGAATAGTAATCACTTTCCTGTTCTTGAAGAGTTTGCTGATCTTCATCGTGAAAGAATTATTCGTCAGGCCAAGCCTGCTCACAATGGTGACGATTCTAAGCACATTGAAGAAGATCTAGAAAAATTTCGTAACGAAGACAATTTAAACCGCACTCTTATAGATATTCTCCAAAGAGAATATCATGTAACTGTAGACTTAAAGACCCTAAGTCAATATCCCGATCATTTAGGATTGACCAGTGTCTATAGTGCTAAGCGCTCTAAGACTTTATTTATTAATCCTAAACTTGATCAGCGCCAGCAAATCTTTTTCTTGGCCAAGGAACTGGGAGCTCAAGTCTTAGGACCTGATGAAGATAACGATCAAGGTCGCTCATCGGCCACTAGAGGTCAGCTACGTTTTAAAGACCTCTTATTTGATTATCAATGCCGCTATTTTGCGGAAGCTTTTCTAGTACCAGAGAATGAATTGGTTAAAGACTTAGAGCATTTCTTTAAGTTCACTAACTTTTCGCCTTCTGTATTTAGGGAAATTGTAGAGCGCTATCAAGTTCCTCCAGAGATTCTCATGGAAAGGCTAACTCAAGTTCTACCTCATCACTTTGGACTGGATCAATTTTTCTTTTTAAGATGTAATGAAAATACTCGTCGCTCTCCAGGAAGATACTTTATTACTGAAGAGCTTCACCTCGGTAAGCTTCATCATCCTCATGGCGTCAGTTTAAGAGAGCACTATTGTCGTCGTTGGATCACCATTGAGCTCTTAGATGAAGCCGTTAAGTCGGATATAAGTGATTACTTCGTGGGTGCTCAATTTAGCCAAATGGAAAAAGATGGAGATCGCTACTTTGCTCTTTCTATGGCGAGAAAGAGGACCACTGATACAGAAGTAAATAGTTGCTTTACCTTAGGTCTTGCCATTAATGATAAGTTTCATGAGAAAATTAATTTTGGTGACGATCAAAAAATTGAGGCCAAACTTGTTGGGCGAACGTGTGAGCGCTGTCCCATTGAAGACTGTAAAGAGCGTGAAGTGCCTGCCGTTATTTTTGCTGAAAAAGAAGAGCGTGCCCAAAAGCTTAAGGCCATTGACGAGATTATTAATAATTGAGACAAATGTTTTACTCGGGTTAATCTTTCCCAATTCTACTTTTCCTAGGATATATACCAGACTATGGTTAAAATATTTAATGTATCCATAGCGGAGTTAAATACTTTTGAATCGTATCTTTTTAATTCTTTTAACCTCTCTTATTTCGACCAATATTTGGTCTTCGCAAGTTGGCGTTGTCGACTCTTTAAGGGCCATTATTTATGCTGATCTAGAGCGTGAAAGTCCTATTGGTTATGTTCGAAAAGGTAAGCAATTAATGTTAGGTAACGTTAAGCGCAGAAGTGGAACAATGCTTCCCGTAATGGTGAATGGTCAGGTCGCCTGGATTAAAGTGACGGATATCTATTTGCCTGAAGAAAATAAATCTTTTGATGATCCAAGACTTGTCACTGAACATGAAGTGCTCATGGATAATAATATAAAAGATCCCCTTGATCAAAATAACTTCCTCACCATTAAGCTCTCGCCCTCTAGTTTGTCCGTTGCCGGATCGGTATCCAGTTCGGATGGTAGCGAGGAAGAGCTAAGTGAAGATATGCAAAGTGCTACAGAGCTTGATTTTCTGTATGAGCATAAGAATCCCTATCACGCTCTTCACTGGGGAGTAGGACTTTCTTACTTTACAGGTGAGATCGATAGTTTAAGTATGAAGAGCATTTTTCTAAAAGGGGGAATGACTTGGGTTCCTGTGCGCACGTCATTTTTGAATGTTGAACTCTACTCAAACCTTACTTTGTCGGGTGACTTTCGAATTGAATCGGAGGGGGTCGGGGAATATAAGGCCAATATGGTAGGCCTTGATTATGGAGCCTTAGTACGTTTTTTTCCAGAGTCTAAGTTAGGCTTCTTTGCCGGTCTTGGAGGCTCCTATTACCGCTTTAGTAATCTCTCCAGTATTGTCCTTGCGGGCGAAACCCAGAGTGTAGACCTTAGCTCCTTATCAGGAACTAAAGTCCAAGCGGGGATTGCTTACAAATTCTAATTATTGAATCGTTCCTGGAAAAGCACCTTGATAATTATTGATCAAGAGCTTATTCGCTGCCGCTGGTGGCGGAACAGTCTCAAGTAAGTGGCCCCAGTTCTCATAGAGTTTTTGATCTGGAGTCTGCGTATTACTTTGAGATTCAAGTAGGTAAACCTTTGTTTCATCTTCAAACAATTCCTTGAATTGATTAAAGGTAGATTCACCTCTTAATACTTTAATGAGCTTCTTCTCTGTAGGACCCATATTATCAGAAAGCATAGGTGCACTTGGTACATCGGCTTGAATATAATACCATGGCTCACTTACGGTTATCTCTTTGGGTTGATCACAGAGATAGTACTGCTTATCAAGTTTAGAGTTATATTGATTGTACTGTCTTGGTAGAAGAATCGGTGCTCCACCAAGTCCTGCGGCCATTCCCATGGAAGTGAGGGCGGCTGAACTAATGTAGTCCTTTCCTGTCATCAAGATACACTTTTGAAATTCACCTTTAACATCAATAACAAATTTCTCAATGGCCAGACTTCGACTTGTACTAACGTCATCAGACCAGTTTTCATTCTCACTTTCACCTTCACTCCACGTGTAAGAGAGATCAAAAAGTTTAATACCTGCTCCAAAGTATTCCCCTAGAGGAAGTTTGAGACCTAGATCGGCCCCCACTCGCTTAGAGAGGTAAGTACTTCTATTGGTTCCATAAGAAGTCGAAAAACGTGCTCCAATACTTAAATTAAAACCTGTAGAGTAGCGCGGATTAACTTCTTTTACGGAGCTTGAGTGCATGTAGCTTAGTTGCTCAAAGAATTGCTCTGGATTACGAACACAGCGTTTAAACTCAGGATTTGTTGACTTTCCTAACCAGCTTGAAAGTAGACCACCACTTTGTTCAGGCTCTGGAAAAGCATCTCTACATACGAGGGCCATAAGGGCCTGGTAGCGCTTGTCTTCTTTTAAATTCTCACGGCCTTTAATTTTGTCGTGGATATCGGCAATGACACCTTCGGGTAAGTTAAATTTAAGCTCTTTTTCTTCGTTTTTTTCCTCGTCTTCTTCATTCGTTGCAACTTCAATATTGCGACTCTCAGCAGAAGCCTTTGAAGTCTCCGTAACAATATTAGGATACATATGCACAAGTTGTTTATTAACAAAAATATCCTTTGCATCTCTTGTAAGCTTAAATGGATTTGATTGAAGCTCTTTTACTTCACTACTTCCGTTATCAAATTTACAAGTATCTGTTCCTGTTTGATCTACTCCTAAATGCGCTTTTGTGAATAAATATTCAATACACTTCTTATACTTGAGCTTTGTCTCATCTGTTACGAAGCCTTGAATTTCATTTAAAATATCACTTCCACTACTTGGTTCTGATAAATTTTCACTAATGATCGTCTCAATATTACTTGAGATTTGATCACTTACACCTTGAGCATCCATTTTAGATTCATTTGCATCCATTCGGTAGGAGAGTTGCTCTTCCGAACTTTGAAGAGTATCTGATTGAAGAACATTGGTCTTAATCCAAGCAATTTTCGCTTTAAAGAAACCTGTAACGGTAGAGCTAATAATCCCCGTTTCTGTGATGGGCTCTAATTTAAAGACACTCACAGTTCTGGTGGCCAATCGTGGAAGATCTTGAAGCTTAACAGGAATACTGATGAGCGAGTTAATAATACCGTCTTTTACTTCAACAATTCGTTCCGCTCCAGTTATATACGTGAAGTCTTCAAAGTTTGTTTCATCAATTTCAATATCAGCTTTATCTGGAGCTAAGATCATGAATTTAAGTCTAAAGCGACCATCATGCATCTTTACATATCTTGCGGCATCTTTAGTAAAGCGATGCCCTCGATCAATTCTTGGGTTAAGTACAATTTGATACGACTTACTTACGGTTAAGTTTAAATATTTATTCACATCAAAATGCTCTACATCGTTACCAATTTGGATATACATCACGCCATCAACATGAATACGATTGTTATGAGGTAGGGGATTCTCCATAGGATGATCCCAACGACTATCAATACCAAAGAAGGTTCTAGAGATTTCATAAGGATTAATATAAACCATCGTTCCTGTTCTTGCTCCTTGCAAGGGTCCATCAAGAACTTCAATGGCGATATCTTTTTCAAGCCAATGAGAGTAAGCGAATTGCTCATAAGGGCTCGTGAATAGACGATCAAAACATCCGGCTTCATCGGTTTGTATATTTTCAAGATTAATCGCTTCATGAATATTGGAGCGATCGCGAATTTGAATATTAATTCTTGTATTGGTTAGACGTGTATCTGATACACGTGCCTTTAAACATGACTGAATATTCGTTCTATAAGTAAGGGTTCGCACGTCAGAGCGAATTTCATCTTGCTCTCCGGCCCAGTAGAGATTTACTTTCTCTAAAATAAGCTCACCACCAGAATCTGCAAGACTTTTAATGGAAGTATCTTCATCAATTACTGTACAACCTTTTCCTCTTTCAAGGTCTGTGATTTGATCTGTAATGGTATCAACAGCATAGTTGATTGTTTTTTGCATATTAGAGCTTGGAATCTTCACCACTTGAGTGAGGATCTGACAGCGATTATTACCAGTGTAATCCATTTCAAACGTATGTTCCCAGTAGATACAACCAGAAGGGTCTGTCATATTAGAAAGAAGGGCCGTTCCTGTAACCTCTACATTTCTTCGATCAAGTTTTTGACCGAGGTTATTTTCTGAAAGACAGGCCGAGATAGAATAATTCTTTTTAATAATCATAGAGTTTTCAGATTTATCGGCACGCATATTTTGAAAACTTGTTATCTTCAAACTGTCGACATTTATGACACTTTGATTAGTAGCATTGGTCTTATCTTCCACATCACTTTTACATGAAACAAAGGCGAAGAGGAGTATTACCATCCCTAAGTGCCTAAAAATGTAAGTAAAATGATTAGTTCGTACCATTTAACAAGTCCTTATTGCGATTAAACTTCTTTCTTTTCACTTATATATAGAGCAAGAGTGATGCCAAGTTTACTCAAGCTAATATGCTTTATTAGTTCTTATTATGGTCTTTAAAGGGGGGCAAACCGAAGGAAAGTGAAAAGGTTCTAAACAGTGTCCAAAGTTTATACACCTCTCTAAGTGCCTGATAAGAGGAAATCGATTTTGCAATTCAGTTACTTAGAGAATGGACTCTGTAAATATTGTAGAGGCGACTATGTTCTTTATTTCGACAAAAGTTTTCTAAGTACTCTCATTTATTTAGCTCAATTTCCGATAAAGGTTTCGTAAATGAGGAGTTTTTTCTATGTCGCTTAAATCGTTTTTATTTTGTTCTAGTCTTATTTCAATCTCTCTACTTTCCTGTGCTCATAATAAACCGGTACTTGATCAAGAGATGATTCATCACTTACAAGCTCGTTACGGTCATAGCTATGAATCTCAAACTTCTCGGATGCCAGCTGCTGCACCAGATTGTACAAATTCAATGAAGTATATCTTACTCAAGAGAAATCGATCAAAGAATATGGCCGATCTTATAAAGAAGGGTGACCTCACAGGCATTAAAGAAATGTTTTGGAACTCTCATGATCTAGAACGGCAAAATGGACGTATTCCTTATTCGAAGTGGTATCGTAAATTACGTCGCCTTAATAAATCTCATCATGTTCCCGCCTTATTTCAAACAAAGAATAAAGTCGTAGGGGATATCGATACCTTTAGCACGATCATTAAAGTTGCTGATGAAGATCTGACTTTTAATAGTCATGAAATAGAGGCCATGGATGATGTACTTAAGTGGGTTGAGCATGTTCAAGCTTATCATGAACGTTTTGATAAGGTGGTTGAATATGGTTTTGAAGTTCGCTCTACACTTAATCGACTCAATGATCGCATAAAAAATGATCGTAACTTTAAGAAGGCCAATTTTCCTAAGGACGTATCAGTTCCTATTGTAGGAAAGAATGGGCAATTAATGGAGAGTGATATTTACTTTGATACTCTTGATGATTTGAAAGAATTTATTAATGAGAAAGAAAAAGAAGTTGTGCTTACTTTTTCTCAAAATATGGTGGATGAGATTTTTAAAAAATCTCGTATTTATGATGTGATGATTGACCAAGCGGTCTTTTATAGACGTCTTGAATTGGTCATGGAACGTTTCAATTCAATACCAAAAGCGAAGCTTAGTGATGATCAATTGGCGCTTAAGGAAATCATTGAAGAGACAATGGCGAATTCTTTAAATCAACCTCGTAGAGATGCTGCTGCTCACGTAAGAAAAAAAGAGCGTAGTGCTGAATTTTGGGCCAGTTTAAGGTTTTGGAAGTCTAAGCGAGTAGAGAAGGATGCTAAGTATAAGATACCTGCAGAAGTTCTGCAGCAAGCAAAGTCAGTATCTCCCTATGGAACGATGGTTAAGTCAATGGCCCTTCTGACGGCAATCACGACTCCCATTACTATTATCTATAATGACAATGAATGGGTTCAATATATGACAAGCTCCATTAACAATCGTTTTAATGATTTTATTGTCTATACCTTAGGCCTTCCTTCTCCGGCCCTTAGTGCTTGTTATAAATCAGAGAGGTCTTGGTCTATTGAAGAGGGCTCTACGATGAATAGTTTTGTTGAATCTCACTTGAGTCGATATACGGCCTATCAAAGAATTGATTCGAACTATAATCCTGAAGCTGATCCTGAATATATGAAAAAGAAGCTTGAACTACAGTCCATGTGTTTGAAAATGAGACTTGATTACAAGAGTGCGGATCGCCATGCAGCCAATAAAGAACTCTTAGATGATCATGGTTATCGCTTTGCGGCCCATGTTCTCTTGGCCGACTTGGTTAGTGAACAATATGATGATGATGAATTAGGTGAGCTTCTTTATCATTATTTTGAAGAGCAAGAGGTCTTTGAAAATACGCAAAAGGCGCAAGAAATGCTGGAGACAATTAGGTCTAGAACCAGCGATGAGCTCGTCTCACAAATTAAGAAGTATCAAGAGGATGTTGTGAGTCTAACTCCCCGAATTCAAAGCGGACAATTCAAAGTTTACTATCCTAGTACAGATGAATTCTTTGAGACGATTGATCAATATATTGAGGAAAGTAAGTAATTTTTCCCTATGGCCTTGATCTTTTAACGCTATGAGCATAAGTTATTCTAAACCGAGGATACTTTATGTTAGCGAAGTTTAATGTCTTAAATAGTGAAAATGATCAGACTCTTGAAGGGATTGATTATCCTATTCTTCTTAATACAGATCAAATTGCTTCTGTGAAGTCGATCAATATTATGTACAAAGGCAATATCATTAGGGGCTTTTGGATTCGCATGGTATCTGGCAAGAAATACAAGGCCACTCGCGTTCCCGATGCCATTAAAACTTTATTGGATGACGATAAAGGTTTAAGTGATCGAGAAATAAATGGTACCCAATTAACTTCAGGGGATTACCAGCTCGATATTTCTATGCAATAATCCAGCATGGGAAAATTCTATCTTGGCCGCGTAAGCTACAATGGTCAAAAATATCATGGTTGGCAAAAACAAAAAGACCTACCAACCGTTCAAGAAACTATTTTTAATACGATACGATCTCTATATGAGTTTGGTCGTATTGATGTGAAGGCCACAAGTCGTACAGATAGTGGTGTTCACGCCTTCTCTCAAGTCGTAAAGATGCTTATCCCAAGACGAGTTGATGCTCAGGAGATGTGTGATTTACTCAACGGTGCTTTGCCCGATGATATTTATATTCATCAATTAGAGCGCATCAATAAAAGCTTTAAAGTCACTCATCTCTCTCAATTTAAAGAATACCTCTACTTTTTCACATTAGGTGAGAAGGTTCCTTTTAACTTTGTTGGTCACATTGAATCTCCCCAAATTGATCTCGATCTTATGAAAGAGGCCTGCTCTCTTTATCAAGGTAAGAATAACTTTGAGGCCTTCCAATATAAAACGGTTACCAAAGGTGGCTATGAGAGAAATGTTCTAGATGCCTCCATTAAAAAGGCCCACGAATTCTTTCCTCAATGCTTTAGCAGTGATGATCCCGTCTATTGTTTTCACATTAAAGGAGAGGGCTTTCTTAAGCAGATGGTCCGTATCTTGATGGGAACATTAGTGAAAGTAGGCAGTGGTGAACTCTCGCTACAAGAGCTTAAACAATGGCTTCTTTTGCCTGAAGAGCGCTTAGAAGGTGGAATTGATACAAGTGTAAATCGTCCTGGTTTTATCGCTCCTGCGAGTGGACTTTTTCTCTATCATATTCAATATCCAGAATTAACGATTGGTGATGAAGTACGTGTTCTTGAAGATCATAAGAATTTTGTTGGTAAGTATCCATTGCTTGAATTATGGAATGAAGGGAAACCAGAGAGTTTCCCCATTATGCTCAATAAGTCTTAGTTCATGACTCCGTAGGCACCAAGATCAATAACTAACGCATCTATATTGTCATAGAAAGTAGAGCTATTATCATCATATGATGAACGGTTTGAGTAAACACAAGCCTCTATAGCATTCTCACTCGATACTTTTACACCAAGAGTGGGAATGGAGCTTATATAGCTTTCACCTGTTTGATTATTTAATTTGAAATCAATGCTACTGATACTTAAGAGAGTGAAGTTATTGCTCGAGTAAGTTGTGTGAGCAATATAGCCACAGTACTCATAAGTATAGCTACTGGCATATGGTTTTGTAGGATTTGCGGCCACTGATGAAAGGGTTCCTGAGTCTAAGTAAACCACACCATTTTCGATATAGCCTTCGAGACATGCATTATAGGAATCAGAAGAGCTGTCGTTATTTACTTTTATTTCATTAAGCGTTGAAGCTGATTCATAACTATACTGTTGAACGATGAGAATATCGTTATCACTATCTTTAAAGAATATATTATCATTATTCATTTGTTTATAAATTACACCACAATCACTATAAGCAACACCTGGTAGATCTTCTGTTTCGTCCTCATCTTCTTCATCATAGTAAGTGACTTCACCTGTTTGAGGATCTGAATAAGTAGTAACCGTAGCTTGAACTTCTTCTTCTGAGACTTCGCTTGTTGTCGCCGAATCATTAGTTTTCGAACTACTTGATGTTGATTGAACACAACTGGTGGTTGTTATTGTCATTGCGATCATGAGTAAATAGATCTTAATGCCACGAATTGTTCTCATTATAAACTCCTCATTTGTTTTATTCATAATTAAAGGTGCAATGAGTATGCCAATGATGAAGCTCTTAACCCATTGTAATTGGGTTTTCATGAATGCTATGGCCGTCTACTAATTATACAGATTGAATAATATTTATAATTTAATACATATTGGTCACATTTTCAGGAAGAATGGATCTAAAGAAATGTTATAATATAACCGATATCTATTTAGATGTCGTAATCAAGTCGGGTAGTGAGTTTAGTTATATGTCTAATTATAGTTATGCTTATATAAAGAAGGTCGCCTTTATTATTCTGGGGATCACTTGCGCTTCAGTATATGCGGATAATCTATCTGTAGACTCATCAGTTCGCACTCATCAATTAGAAGTAGAAGAAAATCTCAACTATAGAAGTACCAAGTTAAACTTTAGAAAACTAAGTGTGGTTGAAATCAGTTCTGGTAAACTCTACGTCTTTCAATTTGGGACGAAGTATTCACTCAAAGAAATGAAGTCTGCTTCTAGCTTTATTGGCATTAAGAAAAAAGATAAAATTGTTGATCTCTATGTAGACTCTAGAGATATTCCTTTAAATATAAGAAATGATTTAAGCAAGGTTGTTTCTTCTATGCCCACAAGTGAACGCTTTAGAATAGGTCAGATGATTCATCCTAAGTTATTAGAATTTTCTGAAGATAAGGATGCGATCACCGTTAAATTTAATTCTCTCTCGGTTGAAATCGGCTCTGCTGATTAAGTCATAAAGATAAATCCCTCTTTAAAACCTGTCACATATGACCTCATTATCTGGAGTCGATAGGAATAACCTAAATATTGGAAGATATAATTATACTTTCATCATTATTTTAAAGGTAAAATTCATTAAATACTTTTAATGATATATTTGGAAAATTCTATGAAAAAGTTCTTAGTTGTTGAAGATGAAGAGGCCCTGAGGTCCATTTATGAAAGTGAGTTATGCTATTACTTTAAAGATAGCAAAGTCGATTTGGCCGATAATGGAGTGGAAGCTCTAAAATTATTTAAAAAGAATGAATATGATTTGATTATTACAGATGGACGCATGCCTGAAATGGGTGGTCTTGAATTGGCCGCCAAACTTAGGGAATTAAATTACGAGGGACCGCTTATTCTTATTACGGGCTTCACTGATGAAATGCATGTCATGGATAATCGCAAACTCTTTACCCGTATCGAAGAAAAACCTGTTGAATTTGATGATTTCCTAGTGGAACTCGAAAATTTACTACAAAAAGCTTAGAATTTTCTTAAATTAATATATTTCTTCTTATCAAGTATTTATAGATCCTCTATAGTATGGCCTCTCGTTTATTAGGAAGAAATACTATGTCATCTCTCAATCAATTAAAAAGGCTTTATAGCTACTCAAATAAAGTGCAAAAAGAAATTATTTTGGCCAGTGTCTACTCGGTTTTAAATAAAGTTTTTGACTTGGCCCCACCTATTTTAATTGGTATGGCCGTAGATATTGTCGTTAAGAAAGAAGAATCTTACTTAAGTCGCTACGGCATCACTGATGTCATGGAGCAACTCTATATTCTCGCTTTTCTTACCTTTGTTGTTTGGGCCGCAGAATCTATTTTTGAATTCCTCTTTAAAGTTAAGTGGAGAAATATTGCGCAAACAATGCAGCACCGCTTAAGGATTGATGGCTATGGGCATTTGCAATCTCTTGATTTGAAGTTCTTTGAAGATAAGAGTAGTGGTAATTTAATTAGTGTTCTTAATGACGACGTTAATCAGTTGGAGCGTTTTCTTGATGGTGGTGCCAATAGTATTATCCAAGTGCTCACAACGGTTATCACTGTGGGAACTATTTTCTTTTACAAGTCTCCAACGATCGCTCTATTTTCCTTTATGCCGGTTCCTTTGATTCTCATGGGATCTTTCTATTATCAAAAAATGATTCAGCCACGTTATAAAGACGTTAGAGATCAGGCCGGGCTCTTAAGCTCTCTTCTTAACAACAGTATTCTGGGAATGCTGACCATTAAGAGTTATACCGCTGAAAAAACTCAATTTCTTCGCCTTGAAAAGCAGAGTTTGAACTATTCAAGCTCTAATAGTCGCGCCATTAAATTATCTTCGAGCTTTTCTCCATTGATACGAATGGTAGTACTGATGGGTTTCTTATTCACGCTCATTCTTGGGGGTTACTACACAACTCAGGGACGATTAGAAGTCGGGAGTTATTCAGTCCTTATCTTTATGACTCAGCGATTGCTTTGGCCCCTAACAGGTCTTGGTGAGACGTTTGATTTATTCCAACGGGCCATGGGCTCGACTCAAAGAATCTTTGATCTCATGGATACTCCAGTCGAAATTGAAAGCGGTAAACTCAATAAAGAAAAAAGTGAATTTAACATTGAATTTAAAAATGTTGATTTTAAGTATGAGTTGGCCGATAGAAATATTCTTGAAGATGTAAGTTTTAATATTCTAAGTGGAGAAACAATCGGACTTGTTGGCCCTACGGGGAGTGGGAAGAGTTCTCTCGTTAAATTGCTTTTGCGCTTCTATGAATATCAAAAAGGGGATATTCTTCTTGGTGATCATTCTATTCGTGAGTGGGACTTTGAAAGACTTAGAAAGGAATTCTCCTATGTAGGTCAAGATGTCTATCTCTTCAATGGAACAGTGGCCGAGAATATACAATTTGGAATGCCTGAAACAACTCGTGACGATATCGAAAAAGCGGCCAAGAAAGCCTGGGCCCATGACTTTATTTTAGAGCTTCCTGATGGTTACGAGACTCTTATTGGAGAGCGTGGTCAAAAACTCTCTGGTGGTCAAAAACAGCGCCTATCTTTGGCCCGTGCCATTTTAAAGAATGCCCCCATATTCATTTTTGATGAAGCGACAAGTGCCGTAGATAATGAGACGGAAGCCGCTATTCAAAAATCTTTAGATGAACTCACTAAAACAAAGACTGCTATTATTATTGCTCATCGTTTGAGTACGGTTGTTAATGCGGATAAAATCCTCGTCTTAGATCAAGGACGAATTGTTGAGCAAGGAACCCACAAGGCCCTCTTAGAAAAGAGCGGTATCTATAGTGGGTTATGGCAAGTTCAAACGGGTAGTTATTAATCAGTATTAAGACCCAAGTCTTTCTATAATATTATGTAGGAAAGAAGACTTAGGTCTTTTGAGATTTTATTTTAAAGAATCGAGAGCAGTATTTACTTCATCGTCTAAGGCCTGATTTACTTGGGCCTTAAACTGCTTTAAGTCTTTTACATATATTCTTTCTACAGACTCATAAGCTTTAAGCTGTGTGGCCACAGTCGCAAGTCTTTGACCTGATGTTGCGAAGTAGAAAACACGATCAGAGAATCCATCCATCGGTTTTGGGTTCTTAAGGTATTCAAAAGTATTACTTTCTTCTAGTGAACATTCTTTTGAACTTCTCATCGCAATAAATTGATAACCTTTTTCTTCGATGGCCTTCACTTTTTGATAACTTTGATTATCTAGTACACTCTTGGCGTATCTTGTATCTTCTTCATGAGACCAAGAAGGATCTACAGTTATAGCACAGGCCTCTTTTGTTTCTAGGATGACGTAATCAATCGCTCCCGTTTCATTAACGCTAAGCTTTAGAGATGTGGCATGAGTATTCAATGTGAATAAAATGGTAATAAGACTTAGTGTTTTCATTATTTCCCCCTCAATAGATTTTAAGGAGAGATATCAAATATTTCTGTATTGCGCCTAGGGATTGAAAGTAATAGATAAATTTTACAAAAAAAGGCCGCTCTTTTAAAGAGCGGCCAATCATTCATGAAAATTTTAAAGACTTATTCTGGCTTGTACCAACAAGTTGGTCTAGCTTGAATGTCGTATCCATCAACACGAGCACATTGTGCAGCATTGAAGTCACCTTCAACGATGTCTTCATCTTGAGACTTGTCACAAAGAGAAGCTGCAAAGTAAGTATCGAGACGACACTGAGCTTTTGGGTGATTGTGGTTTGTACTTGATACAGTACTTGCATCAGGAGTATTGAAAGCAGGAACTTCTGCTTCTCTACCAATATTTCCAAGTAGTGTCGCTGTACTAAGTCCGGCCATGGCCACACGTTGACACATTGCTATGTCTGAAGATGCTGAAAAGTTCTGCTGACATTCAGTTACAACCTGAGCTGGAACATTTACGTCCGCCATTATCGCTTGGTTATCATCATTTTCGATATACTTTCTTAGACACTTAAGAGCACCAAAGTAGTCTGATTGACCTTCATTTGAAGCCCAGCTTGATGACCACCATGATTTCTTCTTAGGCTCTCCACCAAGATGGTGACCCGTTTCGTGACAAGCAACGAGAGCGAAGCCGTCTGCCGTAATGGCCTCATGTCTTGCAAGTCCACCAAACATAGAAACTTTCCATGTGTTACCAGATTGTTGAGCGTAAGCATTAACAGTACCGTCACTCCAGTTTCTAATCACTTGAAAGTTCTTACCTCTGGCTGAAATAACTGGTGCGTAGATATCTTCTACACGATCAAGAACTTCATTAAAAACAGCTTCTGTGATTCCACCTGCTAATTTTACGTTGGTTCCAATCCACATATCATTTTCGGGTAGAAAACCATCGTGTCCATTTTGTCCGCATGCAATAATTGGGTTCATTGTCATTGTAGCTGCCGCAGCTATTGTTAGGATTCCCATTTTCATAATCTTCCTCCTTGAAGTAATTATTAGGGCATTGTCAGATTTCTGTTAAAATGTTCGTGCTTTCTTGGAAGAAAGTAAAATATTAATGAGCTATTCTCTTCTAATGTAAGAAAGTATTGGAATTCAAAATAATGACCGGGCTAAGTACTCGGGAAATAAAGGAAATTTATATGTATAAGCTATGTTTCTTTGTACCTGAAGACTGTAAGGAAGAAGTAAAAAATGCCGTTTTCGCCACTGGTGCAGGTAGGATAGGACAATATGATTCTTGCTGTTTTGAGACTTTGGGCCAGGGACAATTCAGGCCATTATCTGGTGCCAACCCAACTCTTGGTACTCATAATGAGATACATAAGGTGACAGAAGTTAAAATTGAAATGGTTGTTGCAGATGAAATAATTACTCTTGCCCTAAGGGCCCTTAGAGATTCTCATCCCTATGAAGAACCTGCCTATGATGTGTTTAAATGTGTTGAAATAGCATTTTAGCAAACCCTCATCATTTCCCAATATAATCCTGACAAAGTCAATCGTATCCTGTTTCGACTTTTTATTTAGCCTCGCCTAAAAATATCTTCATATAACTCACACTACACACATATTCGCTTTTAAGGAGTCGAAAATGAAGATTAAATCTCTCGTATTAGCTGCGCTAGCACTAAGTGCTGCATCTGCAAACGCTGCTTGTCCAACTTGGGCAGACACTCTCGGAACGCAAGAAGGTAAAGAAGCTTGTGGTCTTAACGACGCTGCTCCTTACTCAGGTAAGCTTCTTCTTACATCTGACAAACTATGGGTTCTTCAAGGTGGAGTATTCATCGGTGGAGATAGAAAAGATCAAGGAACGCTTACGATTGAACCAGGAACAAAGATTGTTGGTAACTCTGGTGCCGATTACTTAGTGATTGCTCGTGGATCACAAATATTTGCTGAAGGTACTGCTACTGCACCAATCGTTTTTACAACAGCTAACGCTGGTAACACGGCCCGTGGACAATGGGGTGGATTAGTAATCAACGGTAACGCTCCTATTAATGTTGCTGGTGGCGAAGCTACTGGTGAAGGTGCTACTGGAGTTTACGGTGGTAATGATATCGCTGATAACTCAGGTGTTTTAAAGTACGTAAGAGTTGAATTTGCTGGATTCGAAATTTCTCCAGACAATGAACTTAACGGGATTGCTTTTCAAGGTGTAGGAAGCGGAACAACAGTTGATTATATTCAGGTTCATAAGAACTCTGATGATGGAGTTGAATTCTTTGGTGGTACAGTAGACGTTAAACACGTTCTTCTTACTGGTAACCGTGATGATTCAATGGACTGGACTTCAGGCTGGCGTGGACGTGCTCAATTTGTAATCATTGATCAATTTGATGATGCTGCTAATAATGCGATTGAAGCGGACAACCTATCTAAAGATATGTATGCCACTCCAAGATCAAACCCAGTTCTTTCTAACTTTACTATTCTTGGTACAAAAGGTGCTGCTGCCAAGGGTGGATCAGCTCTTCTTCTAAGAGTTGGTTCTGGTGTAGACTTTCAAAATTCAATTTTCACAGGTGGTAAAAAAGGTTGTATCGACTTTGATGACGAAGCAACAACGGCCCAAGGTGGTATTCAATTTATTGGTAACTTCCTACATTGTGACAAAGCTTTTGAAGCTGAAGAAGGTGAGTCTGTAAGCGTTGCTGAATATTTCACTACAGCTGACTTCAATGAAATCATGGACCCTATGCTTAGTGGTTTTGCACCTTCTGCAAATTCACCAGTTATCGGTCTTGGTGATGTAACTCCTTTTGGTGATGCTCGCTACGGAACATTCTTTGATTCTGTTGACTTTGCTGGAGCAGTAAAAGACTCAACTGACACTTGGTATAAAGGTTGGACTAATCTGGCCAGAGATTAGGACTACTTCGAGGTGCTTCTCGGACGTCTCTCCCGGAAGCACCTCTCATAAAAAATTGATGAGAGACCACGAGCTAGTTTTACTGGTCCTAAATCAAGATCGTGAATAACAAAGTCCATAGGACTATAACTTTTTAAATGAGAGACAAATGAAATCTTTTAAATCGAAATCTATCTCAATACTGATTCCTTGTGCCCTTGTCCTAATGTCTAGTGTACAAGCAGCAAAGGCCAATAACGCTCTTTCTACTCTTGCTGAGAAAATCGTAGACCTTCGCACTGAAGTAGAAACCCTTAATACTGAAAATAACGCTCGTAAAGAAGAGCTCTCTGGAGAGCTTAAAAGTCTTAATGCACGTCGAAGCCAAATCAATGCTCAAATCGAGCAAAATGAAATGGCCATAAAACAATCAAGAAGCCGATTGAAAACAATAAAAGAAGAAATTGCTAAGAATAGTGTAGATGCACAAACCCTTAGACCTATTGTTGAAAAAGAAATTATGGCCATAAAGAAAGTGGTTATGAATTCTCTTCCTTTTCAAAAAGAAAAACGTCTCTCAGACATTAAGAAAATTGAAGAATCACTTGAAAGTGGAACAATGAACACTCAAAAGGCCATGGGAAGACTTTGGGCCTTCATTGAAGACGAACTTCGTCTAGGTAAAGAAAATGGAATTCATCGTCAGATGATTACCCTTGATGGTTCAGAGCACTTAGTGAGTATCGCTAAGATTGGAATGGCGGCCATGTTCTATAAGACTACAGAGGGGAAAATTGGATTTGCTCATCAAAAGAGTGATGGCGCCTATGAATTTGTATCTATCACGCAAAAAGATCAAGTCGAAAATGTTTTGACTCTCTTTGATGGACTTAAAAAGCAAATTCGTACTGGGCAATACAATATTCCCAATATCCTTTAAATATCGAACGACTTTAAAAGAGAGACTTATATGAAAAAAATATCGATTCTTTTTATACTTATTTTCATTACAAATATTAACCTTCTTGCTCAAAATAATGCCAAGAAAGAAGGAGGCAATGATAATGGTCTTCTTAAAACATACCAAAGAGAGTTGGCCTTTTTACAAGCTCAAAAACGCTCATTACTTAAGCAGAAAGTAGAAATTGAAAATACTTTTAGTTCCAAAGTTAAAGCGGCTAAAGCAGAGTTGAAAAAAGATCAAGACGAGTTGATCGGTCTTACTCAATCCAATGAACTTTTGTCAGCAAAAGTTATGGAAGCAGAAAGAAGCCTTGAAACCATTGAAGGCTCAAATGCTCTAGTGGATACAACACTCATTCAAGGTAAAGTAAGTCTGGAAATTCCAGATGTTCTTTGGGAAGAAAAGAAGACGAGTGAAGAAAAGCTTGCTTATATGTTTGCTCAAGCATCAAAGAAAATGACGAGCGATTCTTCTATTTACCGCGAAGAAAGAGAATTCTTCACCGCTGGGGGAAAACTTGTAAAAGGGGAGACTCTACAAATCGGTCGTGTGGCAACTTTTGGCCATTATCAAGGTATCACTGCGGCCCTTATGCCCGCAGGTCTGGGAAAACTTAAAATGGCCGAAACTCAATTAACAGGTGGACTTGATCGTCTCACTAATAGTAACGAGTTTAAAGTACTTCCTCTCTTTCTTTATGAGAATACATCTAAAGGTATCGAAGTGAAAAAAGATAAGAGCTTCATGGATATCGTAGAGGCCGGGGGAACGATTGCTTACGTCATTGTAGGACTTGGTATTGTTGCACTTATACTGGTAATTATAAGAGGGTTTCTTCTTTATAGTGCGGGTCGTGTAGATAAAGGACTTCTTGAAAAAATCAATCAAGGAGATCTTTCTGAATTAGAAACGATTATTGCTGCTCGTAAGACACCTTTTGATCGCGTACTAGGAAATATATTTCAGGCCCGTAATAAAGAGCGTGAGGCGCGAGAAAATATAATTCATGAATCTATTCTAGGTGAGCTTAATTTTCTTGATAAATTTGGCGCAGTCATTCTTGTGATGGCCGCTGTTGCTCCATTGTTGGGCCTACTTGGTACAGTGACGGGGATGATCTCTACCTTCGATATTATTACTGAATTTGGAACAGGAGATCCTAAGCTTCTTTCTTCAGGTATTTCAGAAGCTTTGATTACCACCAAGCTTGGGCTTGTTGTGGCCATTCCTTCTTTATTACTGGGGAATCTTCTTGGAGGTTGGTCTGGGAAAATTAAAGTACTTTTAGAAAGAGAGGCCTTAAGGCTATCCAATCGTTTTGATAAGGACTTTACCAATGCTTAGTCGACTCATAGGTCTCTATCATGATGGTGGTTTTGTTATGCCACCTCTTCTCTTGGGAGCTGCTGCCTTGTGGTTTGCTATGACCTATAGAGTTCTTCTTCTTAGTAAAGGTAACTTTGGAAGTTACTTGGATTTCTCGCGTCGGTTGAAAGATTTAAAAGAGAAAGGTCACAGTAAAGATGATGCTTATTTTCTATTAAGTGAAGAAGAAGATGATTTAAATAAATTTAAAGTGCTGACCCGAACTGTTGTGGTTATTGCGCCTCTACTTGGGTTACTGGGAACCGTGTCAGGTATGATTGAAACATTTGATTCTCTGGCCGATATGAGTCTATTTTCCCAGTCTGGTGGTATTGCTGGTGGTATCTCTCAGGCGTTGATTACCACACAAATGGGCTTGGCCGTGGCCATACCTGGACTTATCGTAGGACGTTTGTTGGAAAAGAAACAATCAGGCCTTTTAAACGATATGGAAGAACAAATTGAGAAATACTGGTCGCCTCTAAGTAGCGATCCAGTTCAGGGAGAGACCCATGCGTAGAATTACAAGACAAGAGGAAGAAACTCAAATTGATATGTCTCCACTTATTGATATGGTTTTTATCCTCTTAATTTTCTTTATGGTTTCGACCACTTTTGTAAAAGATATGAAACTTGATCTCGAAAGACCTGGAGCTTCTAGCGCTGGACCCGCTAGTACAAAGAGTATCCGAGTTTATATAGATCAAAATAATAAAGTCTATGTAGATGGGCAACCTACACGAGTCTGGGTCCTTCAAAGTAAGGTACGAGAACTCATGAAGTCTGGTAGTAGCGACAGTGTTCTTGTTGTGACAGACAAGGGCGTGCCTGCACAGAGACTACTTGAAGTTGTTGATGCTTGTCGCCTGGCCGGTGCAAAAGACGTAGGTGTTGCTGCAGAAAATGAAGCTTCCTAATGAATACAGAAATTAGTCATACATAATAGGAGACTAACGAATGAGAGACAAAAGCAATTTAGAGAAAAAACGCTTGGCCTTTAAATACCTTCCTCCTATAGGCGGAGTTTTAGGGATATTTGTGGTTATGTTTGGTTTAGTCATTATGAATGGCCTTGAAGGACCAAAGAGAAATAAAAAAGATCTTAATCAAACTTCTTTTGATCTTTCTCAACAAGTTAAAAAGAAGCAAAAGCCTAAAGTTACTCAAAGAAAGAAAATCAAAAAGTCTAGACCCAAGATTGCACCTCCATCTTTGTCTGCGGGCCTTGGAGGATCTAGTTTTGGTTTAGGGCAGTTTGAATTCTTGGCCGAAGGTGCTCAAGGTCTCTTAGGTCATAATGGGGATGTGGTCATGACTGAAGATACTGTAGATGAAATTCCTCGTGCTTCCTATAGACCTCCTCTTCAATATCCCAGTTACGCAAGAGATCGAGGAATTAATGGAGAAGTTATCCTGAATATTCTTGTTGATAAGACGGGCGCTGTTGAGCAGGTGAAACTTTTGGCCAGTAATCCTACCGGTATTTTTGACTCTGTTGCTATCGACTCTGTTAAGCAGTGGCAATTTGATCCAGCCACTTATAAAGGCGGCTCTGTAAAAGTATGGGTAAAACAAAAAATAAGCTTTAACTTGAACTAACTATGAAACTAAAAAATATAAAACTACTGATAATCATTTTTAACCTCTATCTTCTGCCGCTCGGTGCAAGTCTATTTGCCCAGGATAATAGTGATCTTGATCCTCTTGAATTAGCGGCTCTTCTTATTGCTAATAAAAACTATTCGAGGGCCTCAGGAGTTTTGAGTGCTATTAAAAATCCTCATGATGTTATTCCCGAGCGATTCTATGCCCTTAAAGGTGTGCTTGAGTTAAAACAAAAGCGTTATCAAGAGGCATTAGATGCATTTCTTCTCGCACAACAAGAAGGACTGAAATCAGCTGATCTCTACGAAGGAATGGCCGAAGCATATTTGGGTTTAAAAGAATATCAAAAAGGACTAGATGTACTGGCCCAACATAATGAATCACTTGGTTCTAGACTTAGATTTTTCCAACTGAAATCGACTCTCTTATTTGAGCAAGGTCGTCCAACTCTTGCATGGGATATTCTTCACGTGGGGATTAAAAGATTTCCAAATGAATTAACTCTTATGAAGCAGAAGTGGTTCTACCTTATGGAAAACCAACTTTTTGAAGTCAGCTTTTCTACCGCTAAAACGATCATGGATGAATATTCCATTTCGGCCCTTGATTTGGCCCGTATGGGTCAGATGTATCGTAATAAGAATCAAATCGATAAGGCCATTATTCTCGGTGAAGTGGCCCGTATCAAAGATCCTCGTGATGAAGAAATCACTAAAGATCTCGTGCGCTCTTATGTAAAAAAAGGAAATATCACCGCTTCTGCTAAGCTCTTTACGCAACTGGCGCAGTACCATCCAAAATTCTTAGTGGAAGCTTCCGAATTATGGAGAAAGGCCGGGCATGCCGTTATGGCCCAGAATTTGGCCATGGAAATCAGAGATCCAATGATTAAACTCAAGCAAAATATTACCCTGGCCCTTTTGAATGAAGATTTTAATAAGATGGTCTTATTAGGTGAAAAGGGACAACGAACAGATTTGAAAAAAGACCAAGATATTCAATATGCCTTGGCGTACGCAAACTTCATGACTGGCGACTATCAAACAACTCAAAAGTATCTGGCCTTTATTCAAAGACCTGATCTCTTTAAGAAGGCCATGGCCTTGAGAGAAGCCATTAATCGTTGTAACGAAGAGGTGGCGCTATGTTTTTAAATATGACTAAAATAGGTTTTCTCTTTATATTTTTAATTTTCTCAATTCTTAGTTCAACTATCTTTGCTTCTGGTACATTTCAGGCAACAGTATTTGAAAATGGTACTCCTAGGGCCAATTACGAATTCTCTCTTGATGGTAAGGAGTTAGTCAAAACTGATTCTGATGGATTAGTCTTTGAAGATATGACTTCAGGTCGTCACTTTATCGAAGTTAAAGAAGGTGAGGTCATTAAATCGATACCCTTTGTTATTGCTGATGGAGAAACTACTCAGTTACTGATTAATACTTTCTCTGATTCTTCTGACTGGGATTCGGAAGTTTCTGAGCCACAGCTTGCTCGAAAGTTTGATGAAAACACACCCAAAGGTATCATCAAGGGGATCGTGAACGCCGATGAGGGAGTTGTTAGTGGGGCAAAGATTTACCTCTCTGGTATCTCTGAAACCTATACTTCAGATGAGCAGGGGCGTTGGGAAGCAAAAGTTCCACAGGGTCGCTACTCTGTTTCCGTTATTCATAAACTATACGCAACAAGAACCTTGGCCAATCAATCTGTTATGGCCGATAAATCACAAAATGTAGAAGTTAAACTCTTTCCCACTGGACTAGAACTTGAAGAGTTTGTGGTTGTTGCTCCTCACGTTAAGGGATCTCTTGCTTCTCTTATTGAAGTAAGAAGAAAGTCTTCTACGGTTGCTGATGTACTTGGTGCTGAGCAAATCAGTAAGAGTGGAGACTCAAATGCAGCGGCTTCTTTGGCCCGTGTTACGGGGCTTACCGTTGTGAATGGTAAGTTTGTCTATATCCGAGGACTAGGAGAGCGTTATTCAAATGTTCTCTTAAATGGAACCACACTTCCTTCACCTGATCCAACCAGACGAGTGGTTCAGCTGGACTTATTTCCATCCGGAATCCTTAAAAGTATGGTGATCACAAAGTCTTATACGCCCGAACTTCCAGGAAGTTTTGGTGGGGGGGCCGTCGATCTCCAGACAAAAGATATCCCTGAAGAATTCAATGCCAAAGTCACTCTCTCTACTTCGTATGAAACAGGACAAGGGGATATTAGAACCTATCAAGGTGGTCATAACGATTGGTTAGGTATGGATGATGGGACTCGCGAACTACCTCAGGCGATACGAGACGCGACGGCCAATGGACGAACTCTTCCAGCTGGAAGTGACGAAGCCCGTAATCTTGGTAAGGCCTTTAATAAGAATTATGTCGTAAAAAATGAAAAATCTGGATTACCTCCAGGTATCACTATGTCTGTAGGGGATACGCTTAAATATAGAGGAAAGAAATTTGGCTATAATGTGGCGGGCCTTTATCGTGATCGTTGGTCCAATGATGATTTTAATAATTTTGATATTAATGAATTTAATGAGGTAACAGGCTCAAGGCAAACTCAAAGAAGTCAAAGAGAGATTAACCTCTCGGGAATGCTCAATCTTGGTGCTGACTTTGGTCGCTACGTTGATATTCGCTCCAATACACTCATGCTTAGAAAAACTATTAATCGTATTGAAAAAAGATATCTACAAACACAAGATAACAATTTGGAACAAACTAATTTACAGTGGCAGGAGCGCCAACTCTTTAGCCAAATGTTAAATGGTAAGCATCAATTAGGCTCAAACAAGAATCGAATCTTTACTTGGAGAGGAAGCTATTCCCAAGCGTTGATGGATCAACCTGATACCAAGTTCTACCAACATGTAACGGATACAGGTACACCTGTTTTTGATACAGACTCTCGCTCTAATGAGCGCTACTTTGGAGAAGTCAAAGACATCGTGCGTGAAGGAGAGGCCAAGATACAGTTACCCATTATAGAAAAAAAGTCTTTTAATCTGATGACAAGATTTGGGGCTAATCTTACCACTAAAAAGCGTGAGTCAGACTATAAGCGCTTCAAATATGACATCAATACCATTGATGCGGCCACGATTACAGGTAACCCTGATGTGGGGCAACTTACTCCTGAACAAATTTGTACCGATGTCGTTATTGATGGAGGTGCGTGTTCTCTTGTGGATACGACAGGTGCCAATGATCGCTTTGAAGCGACTCAAGAGATTCGAAGTTATTTCTTAGATACTGAAACAACAGTGACCGACATAGCACGATTAAATTTGGGTGTTCGTTATGAAGATAGTATTCAAGATATTACCACCTATGAGGGAACCAATAGAACACAAGTTGAAAACTCTCTTTTGATGCAAGATTTTCTCCCATCAGCTGGTTTAACTTTCTTTCTTACAGATAAAATGCAATTTCGCCTCGGATATTCTGAAACTATTTCTAGACCAGCTTTCAAAGACCTTAATCCATCCTCTTATTATGATGATGAAAGAGATCGTGAGATTAATGGTAATACCAACTTAAAAGGCACAATTATCAAAAATATAGATGCTCGTTGGGAATGGTACTTTGGAAATCAAGAAAATATCTCAGTAGGGGTATTTTCTAAAGAATTTACTAACCCCATAGAAGAAGTTTCTGGGGCTTTTGATGATAGTGGCAACTTAACCTATTCAGAAACAGGCTTTCAATTGGCCAATATTGGTAATGCTACGGCCAAGGGTGTTGAGGTTGAATTTAGAAAGAACTTCGGCTTCTTAGATTCTGCTCTTGAGAACTTGGCCCTCGGTGGAAATTACGCCATGATTGATTCTGAAGTAAGTATTTTTGATGAACTTTCTGAGCAAGTGACTAATGCAAATCGACCACTTCAAGGTCAGTCTCCCTATGTCGTTAATGTGAATCTTGATTACGATAACAAAGATATAGGAACAAATGTGACCATTCTCTATAATGTTTTTGGAGAAAGAGTGGATACTGTGGGGACCCAGGGATTACCTGATATCTATCAAAGCCCCTTTCATCAACTCGACTTTGTTTTTCAACAAAAGTTTGGTGACGACTTAAAAAATAAAGTTAAATTTAAAGTACAAAATATCATTGACCCAGAAGCTGAGCTTACTCAAGGTGGAGTCACGAAACAATTCTTTCGTAAAGGAAGACGTGCTAGCGTTAGTTACACGAGGACATTCTAATGAAAAAGATACTCATTCTAGCCTTACTCACTATTCTATTTTCTTGTGAACGCCACAAACAAGAAGTCGTCACTCCAGCGGATGCCCTAGCTAAAGTTGTCGATTTAAGTGTCATTGATACTCTGATTACGGCCGTTCTTCAAAATGATTATCATCTAGCGAAGCAAACATTAGAAAAGACACCCCTTGAACTCAATGTGATTAATGAACAAGGAAAACTCCTGCTTAATGAGGCCATTAAACTGGATCGACTTCTCATTGGTGAGCTGCTTATATTTAATGGGGCCAATCCTGATCTTGAAGATAATTTAAATGAGACGGGAAGAGATCTTATTCAATTGAGCTCTCACTTAGATGAATGGAAGCTTGTCTTAGGTGGGCAGAGTATTACTGATGCTTATGTTACTTTTGAGAGTTTTACGATTGTTTCAGAAACGGCCGTGGATAATCAGCTTGAACGTATTAAACTATTGAGTCTATATATTGATAAAGGTGTTGATATCAATCACATCAACACAGATAACCAAAGCTTGCTTATGATAGCGGCGAGTAAGAACTTAATTAAAGTTGTGAATTATCTATGTAGTGTTGAAGAGTTGGATCCCAATCTCAGCGTAACCATTACGAGACGAAGACGTGAATATACCATTACGGCCATGTTCTATGCTCAAACGCCTCAAATGAAGTCTGCGCTACAAGCGTGTGGTGTCAATTAACGTACATAAGAGTGTTAATTAACTGCTTATCTTTGGTCATGAGATGCGTTGTCTAATAAATAGACCTATGGATTTCATCTGTTTTCTTTTTATAATTATAAATGAAAGTTTCTATTTTAGGAGAAAGCTATGAAGTCCCTATTATCCATTTTTATATTATCATTTTCACTATCCACCCTCGCGCTTGAAAATGGAGTCGCTCCAAAGAATTTCGAATTATCCGGTCATCCCAAGTCCATTCAGTTAAAGGATCAAAAAGGCAAGTATGTTGTACTTGAATGGTATAATGAAGGTTGTCCTTTTGTTCGTAAGCATTACGACTCAGAAAATATTCCTAAAATGCAAAAGAAATATCAAGATAAAGTGAGCTGGCTAACCATTGCCAGTAGTGCAAAAGGCAAGCAAGGATTCGTTGAAAATGTTTCTAAGGCGAAAGAGCTTTATACAAAAGAACAAATGTCCGCTCTTTCTTTACTACTTGATTCTGATGGAACAGTAGGTAATCAGTTTGCTGCGAAAACAACACCGCATTTCTTCATCATTGATCCTGCAGGAAAGGTTGTCTATCAAGGAGGGATTGATTCTATTGCATCGGCCAACCCTGCTGATATCGAACAAGCAGATAACTATGTTGCCATGGCCTTAGATGAGGCGTTAGCGGGGAAATCGATTACTCAAGCTAAGACGCGTCCATACGGATGTTCTGTAAAATATTAGATTTTGTAATTTAGGCCTTTTAGGGCATAATAAAGTTATGAAAGGCCTCATAGCATTCATTCTCTTTCTTACTTTCTTCTATACTCAAGGGCATGCCCAAAATCCTGACCCAAAAAGTATAGATGAAATTCGAAAACGTCACCTAGAACTTATGCAAAGAATCCAAAAGCAATTTGATGCTGATCAAAAAGATATGGATCAATTCTTTAATAATCAACTCTTCAAACAAGCCGACCAAATGTTTAAGCAACTTGCTGACGGAAAAGATCCTTTTGCTCAGATTATACAGCAATTTGGTCAAGAATTTGAATCAACACAATCTCCTTCTCAATGGTTAGAGCAAAAAGAGGGGATGGCCTTTGTTCTGCCTTACACTCTAGGTCCTAAAGATAAAATTGATATCAAAATAAAAGAAAAAGACGTTCATATAGAAATTAAGCGTTGGCATGAAAGTGGAATCAACCGTTCTCAAAGTTATCAATTTCCCATTCCTAATGCTACCGATCCATCAGGTATGGAAATTATAAGTAAAGACGCTAAAACGCTTATCCTCTTTCCTTGGCGCGAGACGCGAGAAAAAGTACGGCCTGATCCAAGAGATAAGAGAATATAACCTCCCTAAATTATTGAGTAAATATATACCATATTAAAATGGTAAAGTATTTGCATTAAGTATCCGATATGTCTCTCATAGGATTAAGTTACACAAGTGAGGGTCTTATCAACGCTAAAACGACATTTATCATTTCTATGACCTTATGGGGCCTTATTACCTGGCAAACGGTTCACGCCGTAGATGATCAGCCTGTCTTTAAACAAAAAGACTTTCAGATACCTAAGCGTCAACAATCAATCATTGTAACTCCAGAAGGGTTTTATCCTGAGTCTTTTAGTGTATTTAAAGGAGAGGCGATTCGCTTCTTTGTGACGGCAACAACTGAGCAAAAAGAATGTTTTATAATAAAAGGCAAAGATATCTTCTTATCTGCCGAAAAGGGTAAGGTAAGTGAAGGTTCAGTTTTCTTTAGTGCACCTGGTGTATTTGAATACTACTGTCCTACTACAAAGAATAAGGGAAGCATAACCGTATTAGAACGTCCTGAAGATATACGTGCTAGAAAGCGCCAACTGGCTTCAGAAACAACAAGAGTATGGATGCCCCGTGAGGATTAATAATACTTAACTGCGAAGTGCAATATGTCTGTATTTAATGATGCGATTTCCAATTTACTCGGTCCCATCAAAGATCTCTTAGATGATGAGGGCGTATCCGAAGTCATGATCAATGGCCCCTTTGAAGTATTTGTCGAAAAAAAGGGTCTTGTCTATAAAACAGAAAATCAATTTCCTAACGAAGACGCACTCATCTCTGCCATGAGGGCCATCGCTCAATCCGTTG
This sequence comes from Bacteriovoracaceae bacterium, assembly GCA_048266825.1. Taxonomy (GTDB): domain Bacteria; phylum Bdellovibrionota; class Bacteriovoracia; order Bacteriovoracales; family Bacteriovoracaceae. Next base: position 104,907 of record JBLWYP010000011.1, read on the forward strand.
GACGTGTTATCGACGCCGATAACCCACGCCTTGATGCTCGTCTTCCTGATGGCTCACGTATTCATGTGGTTCTTCCACCAATGGCCAAAAATGGAACAACAGTAGCTATTCGTAAATTTTCAAAAGAAAAACTAACTCTCAATGACCTCATCGACTTTGGTTCGGTTTCTAAAATGGGAGCACGATTTTTAGATATTTGTATTTATCTAGGAAAAAATATCATCGTTAGTGGTGGTACAGGTTCCGGTAAAACAACAATGCTCAATGTTCTTGGATCTCGTATTCCAAAAACACAAAGACTTCTCATCATTGAAGATGCCGCAGAACTTCAAGTTAACGCTGAACACGTCGTTAACTTTGAAACACGAAAAGCTGACCCAGCTCGTGGAATCACTGAAGTAGACATCAGAGAACTCGTTATATCTGCCATGCGACTACGGCCTGATCGTATTATTGTAGGAGAGGTTCGTGGCGCCGAGGCCCTCGACTTAATTCAAGTTATGAACACAGGTCACGACGGTTCCATGGGAACCGTTCACGCCAATAACCCCGTTGATGCTTGCACGAGGCTAGAAACTCTATGCCTCATGGGCGACACCAAAATCCCACCAGATGCCGTAAGAAAAATGATCGCTTCTGCCATGCAAATCATCGTTCAATGTTCACGCTATCACGACGGTGGCCGACGTACTTCCCACATCTCTGAAATTGTAGGTATAGACGCTAACGGAAACTACATCTCCCGAGATATCTTTCGCTGGGTTCAAACCGGAAAAGATCCTGAAACAGGTAAATATATTGGTGAAATGGTTCCTTGTAACTATGTCCCTACCTTCTTTGAAGATATTGTAGTGAACAAGCTTCCCTTTCCTAAGAGTAATTTCCTTTCGCCTGATTGGTACAATGACCTAAAAAAACAAGCCGCCTAGAGTTTTATAAGCGGCAATCTTCGGCGTCGAGCACGCGACTCCTTCTCGGGCACGTACTGTTCGTACGCTTCCTCGTCGTCGCTTGGCCCTCCTTGAATCTTACCCCTTCTAGAGCTATAATTTTTCTTATGAAATTATTTGATACCAAGAGGCTTATTGCTAGAGAATTTAGAATAGAGGATGCTCAAGAGGCCTTCTCTTTTTATGGTAACAAAGAAATATTTAACTATATCGGGGATCGAAAAGTTTGGATGGATTCTATTTCTGACTTAAGAGTTCTTGATAGGCACATACAGTATTATCGAGAGAACCCTGGTATGGGGCTTTGGGCCATTGAAGAAAAAGAATCAAATCATTTGATAGGTCATATCGGAATTAAGTCTATTGATATCGAAGAAAAATTACAGTTTGAGGTCGGATACCTTATTGATAAAGCTTATCAAGGAAAAGGATATGCTTCAGAGATAACAAAAGCCGCTCTAGATTACGCTAAGAATATACTTAAGTTAGAAGAAGTCATTGCTATTGCAAGAGAGCACAATTATGCATCGATCGCTGTTATGAAGAATTGTTCAATGGTATTTCAAAAAATGATTACCTATAAAGAAATATCTAATGTCGTCTTATACTCTAAACGATTCAATTAAGAAAATAAGCCTCTTAATAATCAAGCTCTATGCAAAAGATATCAATCGTAAGTTCAGCAATACTAAAGGCTAGATCTCTTGCATGATACTGAATGAGATCTTTATCTTTGGACCAACTCTTAAGTTGCTGAGTGAGATGATTTAATCGCTCTCTCAGTTCTGAAGCTTTTTCCTCTTCGAGTTCTTCAAGTTTATCACAGGCCTTCTTATAAAATACTTCAAAGGCGTTTTCTTTTTCGATCGCTCTTATACAATCAAGGGAGAGTATATTGGTTGTTCCTTCCCATATACAAAAGACTTGAGAGTCTCTAAGAAAGCGAGGGATACCAGTATCTTCGATATATCCAGCTCCTCCAAATGATTCAACAAGTTCTGAAGTGGCCATCATATTCTTCTTGGCCGTATAGAGTTTTACAATGGGAGTGAGTAGGCGAAGCATAACCTGTATGTCGAGATCATCTTCAGCAATATCTTCTCCAGCTCGTTCGTTATTTTCATGTTGTTGTAACAATGCGACCGTATAAAAAGTGAGTTTAAAACATTTTTCAAAATCAACTTCAATATCATTCAATGTTCTCTTGTGTAGGGGATGATCAATTAATCTCTTTCCAAAAGAAACACGCTTTTGGGAGTAATTTCTTGATAAGTCCAGTAAGCGCTTAAACGATCCCACAGTTGTACAGGCATTATATATTCTGGTCACATTGAAGAGGTTTGATATATTTTTGATTCCACAACCCAGCTGACCAACAAGGGTGGCCTGTGCCCCTTCAAAATCTAATTCAGCCGTTGGAAGTGCTTTTGTACCTAATTTATCTTTTAAGCGTCTAACTCTGATTCCTTGTAGCTTTCCTTCTTCATCTCTTAATTTTACAAAGAAAAGAGAAAGACCTTTATTACCACTTTGCGTATTTCCCTCACTATCTTGAATACGGGCTAAAGTGAAGGTCATTTGCGATGTTGTGGCCGAAGTAAACCACTTGGTTCCATAGAGTTTATAGTCCTCACCATCAGAAATTGCTATGGTCTCAGTAGAACTCACATCACTTCCTCCTGACTTCTCTGTCATCCATTGGCCAGATGTCCAAAACTGCTCGGGATCATTGGAGGTAATATGCTTATAGGCTTTATCTAAGAGCGCCATTTTCTTTACATCAAGATGGCCCATTTTCTTTAATTGTTTTATGAGATTTGCTGCACCGTCAGTCATGGCCAAGGGACATGTGTAGAAAGCGCTGTCTGGATGAAAGAGAAATAGTTTTAAAAACTGATGAATCCGGCCATGATCACTTGAACTATGGTGACCCAGATGAATGAGTCCTTCTGTTGCACTGAGAGCATCAAGCTTCTTCCAGCCTTCATCGGTTTCTATATCATCAATTTTTTCTCCCCAAGCAGAGTAGGGAATATGGCGAGGAGGATGACTCTCAGCTTGCATAGACCACTTTGCGGCCTTGGGGAGGACTTCTGTATAGAAGCGAAGGAGGTCGTTCTTTATGTCTTGGCGCGTATCCTTACCGTCTACGAGCCACTTGAGGGTATGAGTGATGAGTTTATCTTGGTCAAATTCCTGATAATCAATCTCTGGTCCAGTTTGTATAAAGCTCATGAGTCCATCCTTAGTTAAGCTGGACTTATATTATCACTGGCCTTCTCTTTTTTGTAGTCTTAGAGTTTCATTGTAGAGGTTTTCATCTTATTGAAATAAGCTAAAACCTTCATTATTATTCGTCGATTCTTCAATACCAAGAACAAAGTTTACGGCCTCGTCTCCTGATAAATAGTGTCTACCAGTAGGATTTATATTTAACATTCTTGACCAATATGGTTTGAATGTATTTAATTTAAAATCTTCTAAATTATCTTCATATTGCTTATTCTTTAGAAATTTTTCTATTCTATCCTGACCGACCCATTGGTAAGTGTCATAAACTTCCATTTGGGCCAATGGTGTAATAGATATTGAAGCTTTTTTCACTTGAAATTTTAAGACCCAATGAGAAAGGTTACGTATTTTATCTAAGTAAGCTGACTCTTTTATAATCTGAGAATCAATACCTTTAATTTCTCCATTATGAAAACTTTGATTAATATAGTTATAAAAATTATCGATGAATCTAATTCCATAGTCATCCGTGCTAATCATTTTTTCTTCATTGGAAAGAAAAGCTATACTGTGCTGTGATAAGGCCTCTAGGTAATTATTGCGTTTATTCTGGATAGATGATTTCTTATCACTATCGCTATAAATACCATTTTCCATTCCTGCGATACTGAGTTCATATATTTTAGACATCATGAGGTAACTATAATCATTACTTTGCATGAACTTAAGGGCCATATCTTTAGAAAGCTCTTCTAGCTTTTGTGTTGTTTGATATTTTGTGGCCATTTGTAGCGCAATATTCTCATATTTTAACATATCGGTAGTAAAGTCTTCATTGATATAAGTGATTACATTATTATCAATTCTTTGCATGAAATCACTATACACTTGTGGAGCGACCTCTTTGAGTTCACTTATTTTTGCGGTTTCAGGGCCATAGAAGTTAATCTCTTTTGCAAGAACCTGTATTCTTGGATCTTCTTGAACCAATTGAGCTACTTCTGCAGTACTGATTCGTTTTTGATTAATTTTTTCTTCAATTATAGAGTTCACTTCTTTTGAGAAATCAAATATTTCTACAGGTCTAACGTAGAATTCTTTTTGATAACCTAAGGCCATTAAATATTCAAACTTTTTAACTTCATCGAGTCTAAGTTTTTCTATGATTCTTGATTTTTGTAATTCATACCATTCCCAGTAGAGCTCTTCATCTGTTTGGGCCGATTGGTGAGGATAGCCTAGTTCTTTTAATTGAGCTCCAAATCTTTCTCTGGCATAGACAATACCTTTTCCTTCATCAAGAAGTGTTTTTAAGGTCTTTGTCTCCATTTCCTGCACTCTTTTAAAGTAATCATTTTGAGTGATTTTGAAGGCCTTCCATTCATCTTTAAAAGGGGATCGTGTTGCGTACTCTTGGATCATCTTAACGTAGGCCATTTGCTTAATGCCTTCTTTTGTACGATTGGCAACCCACTTCGCTTTTATTTCAATGTACTTATCATAATCATTTTGAGCTTCTTTAAACATATCCACCATATCTTGATCGGAAAGATGGAGAGTTTCAATATACTTTCGGGCATCGTAACTTGAAGTCATCGATCTGCCACCAAGGCTAAACGCTGTCCAAATCATGGGCTGATCATTAAAGTTTGTTTCTATTGCAAGAGAAGTATTCATATCCATCTGGGCCGCTTGCGTGTATTGAGCGCTTACACTTGTTGAAAGCGCTAGGGTCGAAACAAAGAAAAATGGAGTCAATAATTTCTTTAACATTTTATACCTTAAGCTTGATTCGTTTAATTCGTTCTTTTATCTCTTTACTATGATGATGAATTAATCTTCATCATCAAAGAGGTACTCTTCATTGACTCTGGTATCTCTTGAACCAAAGCTATAGGTGAGATTGATGCCAAGAGTGATATCATTATCTTCAGATACTCGGTCGTTATAGCGAGCTTCTACCCCTAGGGATAGGTTTTCTGTCAAAGCTGTTCGTGTACCAATTGCATATTGCATAACTTCTTTTTCTACATAGTTAAACTCTACAATCACATCTGTTGTACGATGAACTCTCATCATGGCTCCAGCAGTAATAGCAAAACTTGAATCTGGATATTCTGGGTTATTACTGAAGTACATACCTTCTACCCATCCTACGAGCATGCCATCATTTGACTCACCAATAAGACCGACAGTTGTTCTTCTTTCATTACCTGTGCTTAGATGATTGTTTCCAAGTTCTGCATGTCCAAGAGTCAAAAGAATATTATCAGTGAGCATTTTACTTAGTCTTACTGAAACACCATCAATACTACCAATGTTTAAGTCACCTTGTTCCGTTTCAAAGGCACTCACTTCCACTTGATCAAACATACCAAATAGTCCTTCAGTAAGATCGACAGTTAATCCATAGACTTCATCGATCTGCTGAAGATCGGCCAATGGATTGTTAGAGAAAATAGGCATGGCCTGAACATTTTGTGCAAAAGGAATAGGCTGTTTACCTACAATGACAGCGATAGGAGAGCCACCTACTTCTTTAATTTCAATATAAGCTTCTTGTATAAACTCTTCGATTGAAAAGTCATCGTTAAATTCGACGCTATTTTGTTCAAAAATCTCTTCTAGTTTTCCAGTGAGGACCATTCGAATTTTATTCTTCCACTCAACGTTTAAGCTAATATAGCTATCGTTAAAATTGGTCATGGAACCATTTTGTGATGAAGAAGAAAAGTTTGTATTGGTTTCTCCCTCATATCCTACAACAAAGTCTCCATCGAGTAGCTCAAGGTCTCCAGCAAGTACTGGTGTTACTGAGTTTACGCAAAGTCCTAGTAGTAGTGCTGGCAATAGCTTTTTCACAAATATCTCCTCATTCTGGTAAAATTTAAATGTTGTTACGCGTTAATTATCGCAAATTTAAACGTTTCTTAGTGAGCTCATGTAAAGCTTACATAGAGTTTAAAATTTTTAGACAAATTTTAAGATCGCTAAGTTATTAAAATTTAATGAGTATGTGGCCTGGTAAGGTAAGTTGGTACGGATATTCCTTGATGCTTGGTAATTTATGGAGTGTGGGTAATTAAATAGCTGCGAACATGATTGAGTATTTCCTCATTTTCATAATCATATTCACAATGGGCCTTATATAAATGATTCTCACTATCAATCCAGCTTTTATTCACAAAGAGTTTTACAGCTGCGGTGGTACCAAAGACTTCTTCAACAAAGCTTCCCGATACTTTGAGCATGGTTCCCTTGGCAATAAAGTGAGTGGATTGAAGGGTCAGTCCAAATTCATTGATTTGAATAATATCGTTTGTCCAGTCTATGAGGCAGGGTGAATCCTTGTCGCTAACTTTATAGAAGGGAAGAGGCTTAATATCCTCTTGTTTAAGATAGTTGTTAATTTTATTTAATAAGAAAGCATCGTCTATTGGTTTGGATACATAGTCATTTGCCCCTAACTCAAGAGCACGTGCTATATCAGCATCATCTTTTCTTCTAGAAAGAATAATAATGGGGACGGAAAGATCGAATTTATTTCTAATGGCCTGAAGTAAGCTAAAGCCAGCTCCTGGACCTTGTTCAAGATTGATATCTATTAAACATACGGAAGGCCTGCTCTTTTTTAATTGTGTAGCAAACTCTTCCACAGTTTGTGTCGTCACTATTTTTAAATGGTGTCTTTTGAATACAACTTTGAGCAAGTTATTAAAGTCAATATCATCATCTAAAGAGAGAATATAGGGATCATTCAAGCTTTCTGACATAAGATAATATCCTATTTATTTTTGATGGTGGCCTTTATCAATCTAATTTTCTTTGTCGTTTCTTCTTTAACTCCGATCATTCTTATTTCATTTAAATAAAGACCAGGTCCAAGAACGCGATCGCTTGATTGTGTATGGTAGCGACACACTTGAGAGCCTAAGTGTTCAAGGAATGATGAATGTATTTTTAGCTCTACGTTCTGAGCAAACTTTACAGGTCCTTTTATTCTTAACGTAGATTCTGAAATTTGAGCGATATCCCCAGAGCTTTGGCACTTAATCGTTTTGGGTTTATCAAAATTGATTTCAGGTAATTCGTGGAGTTTTAAAGATTTTTTTATTTTTTGAAGAAAGATATTTGTTTGAATGGGTTTAGCGATAAACTCATCTGCTCCAAGTTGCGTGGCCATCGTAATAATTTTTTTGTTCAAAGAACCAGATATAAGAAAAGTTGGTATGGACTTGTAGCTAGAATTTTTTTTCAATTTTTCGATGAGGTGTATTGCGTTGGAAGTATTTTGGCCTAGCTTAAAGTCGATGATGAGAAGATGGGGGCCAATTTCGTTTAGTTGACTATTAAAGTCCTCTAAAGAAGTAGCGTAATGAGTAGCATATCCTGCATTTTCTAGAACTTTTACGAGGAACTTAATGATATCGATATCATCATCTAGAATAAGAATATGCTTCTTTGATTTCATTTGTACTCTACTTTTACATTATCCATATATTGGGAGTATTGATCACAATACTTCTTTATTTCTTCAGATTGTCCTTGTTGACAGG
>JBLWYP010000012.1:0-106784 GCA_048266825.1 Bacteriovoracaceae bacterium
TACTCCCAATATATGGATAATGTAAAAGTAGAGTACAAATGAAATCAAAGAAGCATATTCTTATTCTAGATGATGATTATGATATTCACGACTTAATTCGCCACACCCTTTCAAAAGAGTTTGATATTAGTTATGCGCAATTTCTTAATGAGGGTGAATCCTTGATTAAGAAGAATCCATATGACTTAGTCATATTAGATGAGACACTTCCTGATGGAAAAGGAAGTGAACTTTGCCATAAGTTAAAGAATGAACTGGATTTTCCTGATTTACAAATCATTATGTTAACTCAACGTAAAGATTTAAAAGATAAGCTCAATGCCTTTGGCGCTGGTGCTGATGATTATATTTCAAAACCGTTTGAGCCTCTGGAATTATTGGCCAGAATTAACGCTCGATTAAGAGGGGCATCTCAGGTTCATGGAAATCTACTTGAAAAGTATGATTTGAAATTAGAATTAACCACCCAGGCCCTTAGTATTGCAGGTGAAGATATTTCTCTAACTCCAATTGAATTTAAGATTCTCTATCAACTCATAAAAGATGAGGGTGTTGTTAAGAGTCGACAAGATTTACTAGAGTCTGTTTGGGGTAAAGGTCAAAATGTAATAGATCGCACAGTTGATCAGCATGTTTCTAAACTGAGAAAGAAGTTGGCCCCCAGTAAGATGACAGTAAAGAGTTTACATAAGAAAGGTTATTTATTGGCCGAAGAAATGCAGATTTAATCTTCACCCGTCAAACATTCATGATATAATTTTCTTATGCAAAAAGGTATATTACTCTCTAATCATGAATTACTAAATGATCTCTATCGCTTCAATTTAAATGCTTTTTGCGCAATTGAATTGACCATTTGTCCAAGTGCTAAAGAGGCGATAGATCTTGTTAAACAAGCTCCACAGTCTTATAGCATTATCATATCTCTAAGTAATATCGAAGATGAAGATGCTCCTTTAAGTTTCTCTAACTGGGCCAGAGAAAAGTCTATCAAAATCCCCATGGTTATTATTGGTGATATGTCCAAGCTTAGTAATACAAAGCGGGTTTACACTCTTCCTCCTAATTTGAATATTCCTCTCATGGTAAAGTCATGTGCTCAGATCTTAGGTATCACGGCAAAAGATATGGCCTCAAAGGTCGTTCCTGATTTTTATCCGATTCCTATTAGTATGTTGAGAAACTTTCAAAAAGCGCCATGTGATATTTTTATCAAGATTGGTACTCCTGGACGAAATGAGTTTTCACAGGTTTTAAGTTTAGACGATGATCTCTCTCCAAACTCTAAGTTTGAATCTTATATCAATGACGGGGTTCGAAATCTCTATGTTGAATCCTCTATGCGCTTGAAAATTGTCAATGCAGCCTCTCAAATCGTTATGGAAAAGTTAGATGATTCTTCTCTAGGTGAGCAAGATAAAATTGCGACAACGGAGCAAGGCTATGAAGTCATTGGAGGACTCTTAGGAGAGAACTCAAAGGTTACACCTGAAATCGTAGGTATATCTAAGAAGTGCATGGAATCTATTACTGAGATATTGCATAGTGTTCCTAAAGTTAAAAACTTATTAGGAATGATGTTACAAAATAAAACAGGTCATTTATATCTCCATTCTGTAATGGGGACTTATATTGCTCGTCACATAATTAAAAATATTAGCTGGGGCTCTGATGAACACGCCCAAAAATTAAGCTTTGTTTTTTATTTCCACGATATCTACCTGGCCCCCATTTTTGCGAAGTATCCTCATTTGAAATCCGAAGTTAATCTTGTCTTTCATGAAGAGATTTCAGAAAGAGATAAGGAGATCGTTGTCAATCATGCCCAAATGGCGAGTGAAATGGTAAAGAGCTTTCCTCGCTGTCCAATGGGTGCAGATGCCATTATCTTACAGCATCACGGAACATCAAATGGAATGGGCTTTGCCATGGAATATAAAGATGACATTTCACCCTTAGCAAAGGTCCTTATTATTAGTGAGGCCTTTGTAGATGAACTTGTGGAAATTAAAGATAATGCTCAAAAAGTTAATTTAGAAGAAATAATTGAAAAATTAAGAGCTAAGTTTACTAAGCATACCTATAAGAAAATTATAAACTGTTTGGAAGATATTGCTTTTTAAAAAGTCTTAACAGCTGTGTAGATAACTTGGAAAGGTTCTTTAAAGTTTCCAATATTATAAATAGTCTTAAATCCTTTCGTGATATTTATGACGGAGGAGCGATTGATTCCACTGAGCATAAGTTGAATGACTATATTATTCGCTAAAATAAATGTCGCCGATATCTTTGTCACTTTGTTGGCCATAAGTCCTTGCGGAAAGCCATTGCCATCGGGAAGTTCGTGATGTTGTTCAATGATAAAGTCTGTTTCAGGGTAATGGGTAAATTGCCTTGCAATTTCAGCGGCGCGATTTGAATGCTGGAGGAAGTTTTCTACTTGCTCGTCTGATAAATAATCAAGATCAGGATGATCTTTATAGGTTATCGTTGACCACTCATCACGTTCTAAGAAAGCATCGTGTATAAGGGCGGCCAGTCCAAACTTGGAACGGGTCATATTTGATTTCCAACCCAGCTTTTGGGCCATATATTCACAAATGAGTCCCTTCAGTATGGCCTGTTCGGCCAAGTCACTATGTTCTATAGGAAAGTTGTAGAGAATTTGATCAAGAGTAGGGTAGGCCTTTAGAATTAACGGGAATTGTTCAATTACTTTCTTTATCAATCCTCTTATCGTATCACTGATTCCTACGTCTCGAATATATTGGTGAATAACAAGTACAGCTGCAATACAAGTTTGAACTCGTTTTTTCTCGTCAATCCCTTTTGAATCTAATGACTTTGATATTTTTAAAATTGAATTTTCTAAGAAGTTAAGGTGTTCATTTTTTTCGAGATAGAGGTAGCGAATATTTCTCTTTTGAAAATCTTGTATTGCCGATTGCGTATATTTTTTGTCAGCACTTATGGCCTTTAGGAATTTTGTTTTGGTCAGTTCGACATAGACATCAAATGGGACTGAATCATAGAGATAGAAATTTCTTAATTTAAGAGGAACAAAGCTTCCCGGTTCTAGTTCTACAATATTGCTTTCATATTCTTCTTTCTTTGCCCAGCGAATGGCGTCAGAAACAACTCCAATAAATTGGTGTGCTTGATAGGGTTTATTATAAATAGTGACCATCTCGTGTTCATTATAAAATTCTTCATCGACACGATCTTTTATCATGGCAGGAGTACCGACAAAGATAACAGGTCTAGGTCCTGTTTGGTCGAAGATCATTTCTGCTAAATCTGTTGGTCTTGTTTCTTTTAGGGAACATTCAATAATGATGACACCAAAAGGGCCTTCATAGGAAAGTGTATCGAGCGCTTCAGCACTTCTCATGACACAAATGAGTTCAAGCTTATTCAAATGAGCATGGAAGAGATTGCGCAAGAGATTCCACTCTTCTTTCTCATCACAAATAAATAATGCCTTCATAGTTTTGCTCCCAAGTATTGATTATACCCGTAGTCTGAACTGATGAAAGAGGGAAATCTTGTTAAGTTATTGAAATAAATAGAGAAGATTGAGTCTAAGCAATTTGTTTAATCCCAAACCACTGTCCCCATTCTTTGGGATCGTCTTCTTTAAGGCGTAAGTAGAGCTGTGGAGTCCATTTTGGGGCCTTCGGGCGCTTGAGTAGTTTCATGCGAGCTTCATGAGGGAGACGATTTCCCTTCTTGGTATTGCAAGGTGAGCAACATGAAACGATATTCTCCCAATTTGTCTTTCCGCCACGACTTTGAGGCAATACATGATCTAGCGTGAGCGAAGCGGGAAGTTCTGTTTTCTTGCAATATTGGCATTGAAAGTTATCACGCCAAAAAATATTATGGCGGCTAAATCTAACGTTGCGATTACTTTTGTGGCGGCCATGAAGTTTTAAAATTTTGGGAAGAGCAAATGTTTTAGTTACGCCTTGGATTTGGCGCTCAGTGTACTCGGTGACCACTTCGGCCCTTCCTGACAGAAAGAGAATCATGGCCCGTTGCCAACTGACAATTCGCACGGGAAAGTAGGTAGAATCCAGAACTAGTGTCCTCATGATAGTCTCACCTCCATATCTGCTTACTTCACAGCAAGCACAAGCTTACTTAAATTTTACCTAAATAAAGGTGTTGGAGTCAATTCATGAAGAAGATAGTAAGGAAATGATATATTTAAGTGGTTTAAAATACTCGGATTTACTTTTTTAAAGTGGATATTATTTCCTCTTGGATAAGGGCCCATTGCCTTTCTCCCACTGACTTTTTATCAATAATTAGATGGTGAAAGCTAGGTTTTATCATCGCTTGAGCATCTTTAACTTCAATAATCTTGGTCTTTATCTCAGGATGATCTATTAGGAACTTCTTTATTTTATCAATAGAGACAAGTTCATCTTCTGGGTCAATGATGATGGTGAGGGGAGCTATGGATTTTAAACTCTTTCCTTCTTGAAATTTCTGCCATTTATCTACCCCTTGGTATAGGGCCCGATAGGAGGCCAAGCTTGTTCCTCTTTGAGATCTATAATGAGGATGATTGGCACTGGGAATAGAAATATAATCAGGAAGAAAGAAGAATATCTTAGTCCAATAACTATACCACTTGATCCATGCTGCTGGGGCGAGCATAACGGAGTGATTGAAAATCTTCTTATCCCATTTTGTTAATGTATTAAGATGAATGAGAGAACCTAGCGAATAGGAAAATGAGTAGAGGGGATAAGTTAATTTATTTTTTCTTTCTAATGCCTTTTTCTTTTTGATTAAGAGTTTGATCGCGAGTTCATAGGAGCTTATCCATTGCTCGAGATTAACATGGAGTTGTTCACCTTTACTTCCTCTGTGTCCAGCTAGTGATAAACGCAGCACTAGGGCACCTGAGGCCGTGAGAGTCTTGACGATATCATTCATGCGGCTTGGTCTAAGGTTAAGTCCATGTGTGACAAGCGCCAATGACTTTATGTCTCCAGTAGGAGCAAACCACTGAGAAGTTTCTTTTGAATCAAGAATGTAGGTAGAGTTATTTAAAGAAGAAAGATCTTCAGTTATTTGATGAGATTGTGCGAAAGAGGGACTTATGTAGAAAAAGAAAAGACTAGTGAATAAAACTATCAGGAGTTCTAAAGAAGAATAGGGGGATGGATACCCAAAACTTTTTACCGTCGTTTGTTTGAAATTCATACTTGCCTCTCATATTACCAGTTGAGGTACTAAGTGGGCAAAAACTTTGATATTCAAATGAATCACCAGGAATCAATTTAGGTCGCTGACCTATAACACCTTCACCATTTATGTAGCGCTCTCTCTTATTTCCATCGCGAATAACCCAATGGCGAGAGATAAGCTGAACTTCTTGATCTCCGAGATTTTTGATCGATACTTCATAAGCAAAGAAGTAGTAATCATTCTGAGGAGCAGACTTTTCAGCGATAAACGTAGGAACCACATCGATTTGTACGTCACGATTTTCATCGAAATTTGTATAAGTATAAATTTGGGGTTGCTGTAAGTTTTCTAACACGGGGTGTTTATAGCGGCCGTGAGTGAAATTGTTAAGGGTTTTGAAAGCTTTTCTTAAAAAAAACTCGAATAACGTCTTTTTTGATACTTATAAACGTACCTATTAGGTCAGTCTTTTGTTATTAATTAGTTTAATCTTAAAAAGTAGTGGCCAAAATGCTTGAATTTAGTCAAAATTGGCCCACAACTTCACTATCTATACCCTGTTGTATTTAGCTCTAGAAAGGGTAGGAGAATTATATTATGTGTGGCGTTATTGGTGTCATTGGGCCTTACAACGACAGTAAAGTCCCATTTTGGGCAGCTTATGAAGCTTATCGCGGACTTCTCACTCTTCAACACCGTGGCCAAGATGCTGCTGGTATTCTCTCTTACGACAAAGATCGCCGAAAATTCTACGGCCACAAAGATCTCGGTCTTGTCTCTCAGGCCATTGCTTCAGAAGATCTAGAAACCTGTACGGGAAATATGGCCATTGCTCATACTCGCTATGCCACTGTGGGCTCTGATGGTGTAGGTGATCTGCAGCCTATGGTTACAGGTTTTCCTTTTGGTGTCGGGATGATTCATAACGGTAATATTGTGAATTACCATTCCTTGGCCAAGGCATTAGGTGAAGACTATGACCTGCAAATGCTGACCAGTAATGATCTGGAAATTATGTTGCACTTATGGTGTCAAAAGATTCTAGAAGAAAGAGGCACCGGAAATAATCCTATAACCTTTGATCACGTAAAAAGTTCAGCTGCTTCTATTATGGAAAAAACCATTGGAGCTTATGCGGTTGTGGGAATGTTGGCCGGTGTGGGAATGTTTGGCCTACGTGACCCTGATGGGATTCGTCCCTTAATGATAGGAAGGCGTGAGAGTGTAAGAGGTTATGAATACTGCTTGGCCTCTGAGAGTTTGGCGCTTAATTTTCTTGGATTTGAAGTCCTTCGAAATGTTCGACCTGGTGAAGTTGTTCTGATTACTGAAGATGGTTTGCTTAAGAGCTCTATCGTTGGTCAAAAACAAAAATCATCCCATTGTATGTTTGAATGGATTTACTTTGCAGGTGCAGAATCGACCATTGAAGATATATCCGTATATGGGGCCCGTCTGAATCTTGGAAAAGTTTTGGCCAAGAAAACTCAGAAGTTCATTGATAGTGGTGAAATTACTCCTGACTTTGTGTGCCCAGTTCCTGATACCAGCCGTACCGCTTCTATTGGTCTGGCCGAAACACTAGGACTTCCCTATAGAGAAGGTCTAATTAAAAATCGCTATATTCAGAGATCTTTTATTCTTAATACTCAGGATAAAAGAGAAAAGGCCGTGGAGCTTAAACTCTCTCCTGTTCGCTCAGAGATCGAAGGACGCAATATCCTTCTGGTCGATGACTCCGTTGTTCGAGGTACTACTTCTAAGAAGATCATTGATTTATTAAAACGCTTTGGCGCTAAAGAAATTACCTTGGCCATTACTTGCCCACCTCTTCGACACGGATGTTTCTATGGAATTGATTTTCCTGCTGAGTCCGAGTTGATTGCGAATGGTCGTAGTGAAGAAGACATTGCTAAGTGGGTTGGCGCCAATAAAGTGATTTATTTAGAAGAAGAAGATGTAACAAAAGCACTGACCTGTGAGGGTCTATGTATGGCCTGTATTAATGGAAAGTACCCGACCGATGTTTCTGAAGGTCTGGAGTTTGCTAAGCAACGAAGAAAATTAAAATAAGGATAAGGAAAGTTTCATGAAGACGACACCTCTCTATATTGGTTCGGTAAAAGACATTTATGAAGATAGTGAGAACTCTCTCATTTTTAAATTCAGTGATCGCTATTCAGTTTTTGATTGGGGAGAAATGCCTGATCATATTTCAAGAAAGGGAGAGTCCTTGGCCTACCTAGGCTCCATTTTCTTTGAATACCTAGCTTTGGCCGAAAATTGGAAGGACTGGAAACCTAAGAATATTAGTCTTGGAACCAAGGAAGAAGAAATTCTGGCCCGGATTAAAAAAGTGGGGATTGGTAATCACTTCATTGAAAATATCCCAGAAGATCCTCGTGCTTTTAGAGTGAAGAAAATTAATATCGAGCGCCCTGGATATAAAGACGGCCAGTATAATTACTCTGCCTATAAAGAAAATTTAAAAGATACACTTATTCCTCTTGAAGTTGTCTTTCGCTTTGGTCTGCCTGAAGGCTCAAGTCTACTCAATCGTATTTCTGATGACAGCTATTGGCGTACTCTTGGTCTTAATCATACTCCAAAAGTTGGAGAGCGCTTTAATCGCCCATTGGTTGAATTCAGCACAAAATTAGAATCTACCGATCGCTATATTTCTTATAATGATGCCCAAGTAATGGCAGGTCTCTCCGATATGGAGTTTGCTCGATTACATGGTCTTTGCACCATTTTGGCCTTAAGGCTTAAAGATTTCTTTGAAGATATGGATGTGGAGTTGTGGGATGGTAAGTTTGAATTTGCCTTTTCTTCTCCACTTGAGGGTCAGTTGGGACGGGATATTATCCTCATTGATTCTATTGGCCCTGATGAGTTGAGACTGGTTTCAAAAGGTCATAAATTAAGTAAAGAATTTCTAAGAACATACTATCGCAATACTCCATGGCTTGATGCTGTTCAAAAGGCAAAAGAGCTGGCCCAGCAAAGAGGAACAAAGGACTGGAAGCCTATCGTTATTGATGAGCTCAAACAAAATCCACTTCCTTTAAACGAAAACTACTCTCTTGCTGCAGGCGCGCTTTATCCGTGTCTTACCAATGAGATTGCTGAACACTTAGGTTTTAAGAAGCCTTTTTCAGACCTTGGTGGTCTTAAAGAATTACATGAATTACTAAATCGCTTATAAGTGAAGAGGCCTAGAATATGAATATCTTAATCATTGGTTCAGGCGGAAGAGAAGATGCCTTTGCTTGGAAGTTTCAGCAAGAAACGGATGTTAATGAAATATTTGTGTCGCCTGGACATGAAGCGATGAAGCGTTTTTCCAAGGTGACGTTATGGGAAAACTTAGTACAAGACCCCAAGGCCCTTGCACTAAAGGCCCATGAGTCTGGTGTGAGTCTTGTTGTATGTGGTCCAGAAGCTCCTCTTACTCAGGGTATATCTACTTATTTTGAAGAACACTCCATTGCTTTCTTTGGGCCTAATGAATATGCAGCTCAATTGGAAGGCTCTAAAATATTTTCAAAAGAATTTATGCGTGAATTTGAAATCCCAACCGCAGGTTTTCAAGTTCATGATAATTATAAGTCTGCCTTGAAGGCCCTGGAGTTGTGGCCTATGACTTCAGGAATTGTGATTAAGGCCGATGGTCTTGCTGGTGGTAAGGGTGTGGTTGTAACCTATGATATAGAAGAGGCGAAGAAGACTCTCTTTGATTTCATGAAAGATCCTGAAGTCTCTGTGAAAACCGATCGCATACTCTTTGAGCATATTCTTCCTGGTGAAGAAGTCAGCGCCTTTGCCTTTTGTAACGGAGAAGAATATTTCTTTCTAGGTATGGCCTGTGATCACAAGCGTGTTTTTGATGGGGATATCGGTCCCAATACGGGAGGGATGGGTTGCTATCGTGATTTAAATTGGCCAAATCCTTCTACACAAGAAAAAATTATTAAGAGTGTATTAGAACCAACTCTTAAAGGAATGAAGTCCAGAGGGGAAGACTTTAAAGGTATCCTCTTCATGGGCCTTATGATTGATTCTCTAGAAGATCCTTATGTGATCGAATATAATGTTCGCTTTGGTGATCCTGAAGCTCAAACATTACTTCCTCTTGTTGAAGGTAATTTATCTCAAGGACTTTGGAACCTTTGCGTACATGGAAGTTTTACTACTCCTCTTAAGTTAAAAGAAGAGGCCAGTCTCCACGTGGTTATGACTTCTGGTGGTTATCCCTCTATTGGAAAGCATGAAATGAGTTTAGGTCATAATATTAAATTGCCCTTATCTCTACTTGATTCAACACTTACTCATGAATACCTCTTTATGGCCGGTGTGGGTCCAGATGCAAAGGGAGGCTTTTGCAATCGTGGAGGAAGAGTGCTCGGTGTTACCGTTATTGATCAAGATTACGAGAAAGCTCGTCATGACTGCTATAAGTGGATTTCTCAAATAGACTTTAAAGATGCTCATTATAGAAAAGATATTGGAGCTCAGCGAAGAGGAAGTCATGACTAGTACCATTCGTCTGAGCACACCTTTGGCCTATGCTATTATGGCCAGTGGAACCGGAACCAATGCATTAGCATTGGTTGATCATGGTATCGATATTGGTCGTCCACCGGCTTTTGTTCTTGTTAATAAGAAAAGCAGTCCTCTTTTAATTGAAGTTCCTAAGCGAAGTATCCCTGTTATATATATTCCCTCTATGGCCAAAGGTATTGATGAAACCTTTGAGCGTAAGGTTATAGAGAAGTGTCGTGAATATCAGGTGGATTGGGTTTTTCTTGCCGGTTTTATGAAAGTTCTTGGCCCTGAATTTTTAGGTCACTTTGAAAATAAGGGTGCCTATAAAGTCATTAATATCCATCCCAGCTTATTACCTAAGTACCCAGGCCTTGGTGGTTATGAGCAAGCCTTCAATGCTGGCGACATTGTATTTGGACATACCCTTCACTTAGTAAATGAGGGACTTGATGAAGGACCAATACTCTATCAAAAAGAATTAGCGCTAGAGCGTAACCAGCCTCTCGAGGTTATTATCGAAGAAGCTAAAGTTTATGAGAATAAGTCATATAAGAAATTACTACAATATATGATGAATAATGACATCGTCTTAAGTGAAGAAAATGGATTAATGAAGGCCGATATGCTGGATTTAGATAATATAGAAATTGATGAGAATAACGAGTAAGGATATTTTTATGAAGAGTAATTTAGCTGATCAAGCTTTTAAATGGACTAAACGATGTGAGATTCTTTCGCAATTTCCCGTTGTAGAGGATGACTTGAAGAATTACTTGCCCCAGTCTTTGAGAAATAATTCTGATATTTCGATTTATAAGATTCCTTATTATGTGATGGCCTCTACGCAAGAAATCACTCCAGAGCACACCACCTTTGAAAAAGTACTCTGGGATCCTTGTCTACAAAAGGGCCATTTTGAAAATTATGATTTAGATAACACTCAGGTTTTGGCCGCCATTGATACTCATGGTTTACCTGGGGTTACTGATAATCCTGGTCGCTCTTTAAGTGCGGCCTTTGAGTTATTTAACTATGATATTACTTGTAATTCGGGCACGCTCTATCTCATTACAACTTCGAATAAAACTCTTGATCATATTAAAGCAGAAGATTTAAATCCTCTAAGTCTTATGGTGCATAATCCACTTATTGAAGCGTCCCAGATATTAAGTTCAAACGACTTTTCTTCTTCTAAACGCTTTAAAGAAATAGCAGTCACACAAGTTCAAATTAAACATGATACTCATGCCCTTAGTATTTCACTTGATCTGAGTGATGAAGAATTGATTAAGTTAAGTTCGAAAATGTGTCTTGCTCTTAATCTCGAAGAAATGAAGACGATTAAAAATTACTATGAAAACGAAGCCACTGTGTTAATGAGAAAGAATAAAGATCTTCCTCCTTATCCTACTGATGTGGAATTAGAAGTTTTGGCCCAAACTTGGTCTGAACACTGTAAGCATAAAATTTTTGCAAGTTCCATCGATTATAAGAATGAGATAACAGGAGAGTCAGAAGTGATAGACTCTCTTTATAAGAGCTATATAAAAAAATCCACTAAAGATATCGAGGCTTCCGGGGTTGATTGGTTGGTAAGTGTCTTTAGTGATAATGCAGGTATCGTGCGCTTTGATGAACAGATTGATCTTTGTATAAAAGTCGAAACTCATAATAGTCCAAGTGCTCTTGATCCGTATGGGGGGGCCATTACGGGAATCCTTGGAGTTAATCGCGATATTCTGGGTTGTGGTCTTGGGGCCAGACCTATTGCTAATACTGATGTCTTTTGCCTGGCCTCTACGAAGTTACCTGAACAAATTATTCCTGATCTCTTGCCTGCCGGACTCATGGAGCCTGCGGACTTATTAAAAGGTGTTCATAAAGGTGTAGAGGATGGAGGAAATAAAAGTGGAATACCAACCGTAAATGGTGCAATCCAATTTGATTCCTCTTATGCAGGTAAGCCTCTTGTTTTTTGTGGAACCATTGGAACACTACCGGCCTACTTACCTGATGGACGAGAAGGTAAGGATAAGGGCGCTAAGTGTGGAGACTTTGTTGTGGTTTCTGGAGGTGGTGTTGGAGCCGATGGTATTCACGGGGCCACTTTTTCCAGTATGGAACTCAATGAAGAATCTCCTGCGACGGCTGTACAAATTGGTGATCCCATTACTCAAAAAAGAGTCATGGATTTTCTTTTAGAAGCGCGCGACTTAGGGCTTTTTACTTGTGTGACGGATAATGGTGCAGGGGGAATTGCTTCTAGTATTGGTGAGATGGCCGAACTCACAGGTGGAGCTAGAATTGATCTTGCTCTTCACCCAACGAAGTATCCAGGGCTTGCTCCTTGGGAAATTATGATTAGTGAAAGTCAGGAGAGAATGACCTTCGCTGTAGATAAATTAATGGTCAATCGCTTCTTAGAACTCTCTTTAAAACGTGGAGTAACCTCCACCATTTTAGGAGAGTTTACTGACTCGGGAAGTTTAGAGGTCTTCTATGAAGATCAACTGGTTGCAGATCTCGAAATGAAGTTTCTTCATGATGGTGTGCCTCAATTAAAACTTCAGGCCAAGTGGGATGAATCCTATGCCTATAAGAATTGGATGGATCGTGATTTACCACAAATTCCTTCTTCTATTGAGGATACGTGTTACCACTTACTCAATAGCGAAAATATAGCCAGTAAAGATTATTGGGTAAGGCAATATGATCACGAAGTTCAAGGAGCTACCATAGTTAAACCTTTCTCTGGTGAGAATGGTATTGGCCCTGATGATAGTGGGTTAATCGATCTTGAAATTCATGGAGGCGTATCAGGTTCCATGGCCGGTGTCGCTTGTGGACTTGCACCCCGTTGGTCTCTCGTTGATCCGAAACTTATGGCACAAGTGGCCGTTGATGAGGCCATGAGAAATCTTATTTCATGTGGGATTAATCCTAATAAAGTCTGTCTATTAGATAATTTCTGTTGGCCTGACCCTGTGAAAACCCAGAAAAACCCTGATGGTGATTATAAATTAGGTCAACTTGTAGAAACTTGTAAGGGTCTCTACGATATATCTACCAAGTACCAAGCACCACTCGTGAGTGGAAAAGATAGTATGAAGAATGATTTTCGGGGAAAAAATAGAAAAGGGGAAGATATTACTATTTCTATTAAACCTACATTATTAGTCACAGCTATGGGCCATGGACATACTGATGATATCACTCGCTCTCATGCAAGTTCTGGTCAACTCATCTATAAAATAGGACCAGACTTCTTAAGTTTCACTGCTTCTGAAATGCAAGCGCAATTTAGGGGTGTACCCAAAGACACCCATTATAAATCTTGGGATTTTGATCACGCCCTTCGCACTCATAAATCACTTCATCAATTAATTCAAAATGGCTGGGTTAAGGCCTGTCATGATATTTCTGATGGAGGGATGCTTTGTGCTCTGATGGAAATGCTCTTTGATTCAAGTCTTGGTTTAGAGGGTTGTAGCGATCTTGATAAATTATCTTCACTAGAGTTATTTGGTGAAGGGCCAGCTCAGTATTTGGTGGCCATTGAAAAAGAGGATCGTAAATCTTGGGAAGAGTCTTGTCGTGATCTCAATCTTGAAAATAAACTTCTAGGAGAAGTGAACGATTCTAAAGAAATTAAAGGATCCTTCTTAGGTAAAGAAGTGATGAGTATCGATTCGGCACTTCAATCGTGGCAAAGGGATTGGAAATGAGTGATAAAATGATTAAACGAAAAGTAAAAGTAATTGTCTTAACAGGTGATGGAGTCAATTGTGAAAAAGAGACGGCCCATGCCTTCAATATAAATGGGGCACACTCTGACATTGTTCATATAAATGATCTTGAGGCCAAGGCCTCCCTCATTCATGATTACGATATCATGGCGCTTCCTGGTGGTTTTAGTTTTGGAGATGATCTGGGCTCGGGTAAAATATTTGCTCTAAAGATTGAGAAATTCTTGGGTGCTGAATTCAAGAAATTCATACAGACCAAAAAACCTATCATAGGTATATGTAATGGTCTTCAAGTCCTTTCTAAACTAGGAGCTTTTAGTGATTTTGATGGCCGCTATATTGGCCTGGCCCATAATAATAATGGAAAGTTCATAGATCAGTGGGAAAGTCTTGAAGTTCAAGATTCACCGTGTATTTGGACGAAAGGAATTAAGTCTATAAAGCTTCCTATTCGTCACGGCGAAGGTCGATTTGTTTTCAATCAAAGTTCATCTGAATTAAAGAAATTGACCGATCAGTTTATAGAGCGAAATCAAATTGTTCTAACCTATCAAAAAAATCCCAATGGTTCTCACCATGATATTGCAGGTATTTGTGATGCCACCGGTTTAGTCTTTGGTCTAATGCCTCATCCTGAAGCAGCAATCAAGGCCGAACTCTATCCTGGCGCAGAAGTTACGGGAACATTGGGAAGTCAGCTATTTTTAAATGCGATTAATTATTCATTAGAACATATTTAGGGGATGAGCATGAAGATTAAAAGAGCGCTTTTAAGTGTCAGCAATAAAGATAATATCGTTGAGCTTGGGAAATACTTAAGTGAAAGAGAAGTTGAAATCATCTCTTCAGGTGGAACACGTAAATATCTTGAAGAGGCCGGTATCAAGGTCACCCCAATTGAAGAAGTGACAGGAAATCCTGAAGCTTTTGGCGGACGTATGAAGACTTTAAGTTTTCAAGTGAGTTCATCCCTTCTTTATAGACGTTCTCTTGAGAGTGATGTTAATCAGGCCCGTGAATTAGGCATTAAGCCTATTGATCTTGTCGTGTGTAACCTCTATCCCTTTGAAGAAGTAATGAAAAAAGGCGGACAATGGAATGAACTGATTGAGAATATTGATATAGGGGGACCAACAATGGTTCGCGCTTCGGCCAAGAATTACCAAGATGTTGTATGCCTTACTTCACCTACTCAGTATGACAAATTTATGAAACTTCATAAGCAAGACGCTTTAAGTGAAGAAGAGTCGCTACAATTTGCCCTAGCGGCCTTTTCTCATACGGCCCAATATGATTCCATGATTGCTGCCAGTCTTTCTAAAGTGAAAACTGGATCCTCTAGTGTCTTTCACGGAGATTTAGAAGATACTTCAACTCTTGAGACTCGCTATGGAGAAAATCCCCATCAAAAAGGTTTCATCGTTATAAATAAAGAATTCGCCGCAGAGAAGACTCTTGCCAATGCTCCTTGTCTTCAAGGTAAAGCTCTCTCTTATAATAACTATCTCGATACAGATGCTTCTTGGCGCTGTAATAGTGATCTTTTCAATACTATGGCCGATAGTCCCTTTCATCATTGTGTGACTGTGGTGAAGCATTCTAACCCTTGTGGTGCCGCTGTGGCACGAACGAGTTTAGAAGCCTTAGAAAAGGCATGGGCAGGTGATCCGATTTCAAGTTTTGGAAGCATCATTACATTTTCCCATGAGGTGAATGAAGAGTGTGCCGCTTTTCTTTGCGATCGATTTGTTGAAGTGGTCATCGCGCCCTCTTTTTCAGCTGCGGCCCAAAAACTCTTTAAAGCAAAGAAGAATCTACGCTTAATAGAATTAGCTCCGCATGTAGGAGTATTAAAAGATAAGATGGTTCGTACTATCTATGGCGGCTTTGCCGTACAAGAAGAAGACTGTGGAGTGGAGGATCAAATTGATGTAGTTACAGATTCCAAAGCTCTTGAAGGTAATTCACCTAAAACAAGATTTGGAATCAAAGTTTGTAAACATCTCAAAAGTAATGCGATTGTATTAATTAATGAAGCTGATGATGGGATCTCTATTGCTGGCGCGGGGATGGGTAATCCCAATCGAGTCGTAAGTGTTCTTCAGGCTCGTGATAAGGCCCGTGAAAACGGTCACGATGATGGTAGTAAGCTTCTTTTAGTATCTGATGCTTTCTTTCCTTTTCGAGATAATATTGACCTTGCTCAAAGTTTAGGTATCAAACAAATCATTCAGCCTGGTGGAAGTATAAAAGATAAAGAAGTCATTGGTGCTTGTAATGAACATGGAATATCTATGGGACTTACGGGAATGAGGCACTTTAGACATTAATGGAGAAAGTTTATGAGCTTAACTTATAAAGATAGTGGCGTAGATATTGAAAAAGGTGATGCTTTAGTTGAGAGAATTAAAACTAAAGTAAAACGTACTTATGGTGATCGAGTTGAAAGTGGTGTCGGCGGATTTGCTTGTCTTTACCGTGCCGGTGATAGGCTCCTCGCGGCCGGAACAGATGGAGTAGGGACGAAGCTCAAACTAGCTTTTGAATGTAATGTTCATGATACGGTTGGAATTGATCTTGTCGCAATGTGCATTAACGATATTCT
This sequence comes from Bacteriovoracaceae bacterium, assembly GCA_048266825.1. Lineage (GTDB taxonomy): Bacteria > Bdellovibrionota > Bacteriovoracia > Bacteriovoracales > Bacteriovoracaceae. Next base: position 16,102 of record JBLWYP010000012.1, read on the forward strand.
GTGCACAGGGGCGACCCCGTTATTTTTTATGGATTATCTGGCAACGGGAAGTCTAGACCTAGAAGTAAGTGAGGCCATCCTTGATGGTATTGTTGAAGGATGTCTTCAAAGTGAATGTGCGCTTATAGGCGGTGAAACGGCCGAAATGCCAGGAATGTATAAAGCAGGCGAGTACGACTTGGCCGGTTTTGGTGTAGGTGAGGTATTTCCTGATCAAATTATCGGGGGAGATAAAATTAAACCTGGTGCCACGATTCTAGGACTGGCTTCAGATGGTTTTCATTCCAATGGCTATTCATTATTAAGAAAAGTAATAGAGAATGAGTCTATTGAGTTCAAGAAAAAGTTCTTAAGACCAACCAAGATTTACTGGAAAGCAGTTAAACCTCTTCTTGAACAAAAACTCATCACAGGTATGTCTCATATCACAGGTGGTGGACTTCAAAATATCCCACGTATCAATTCTAATGTTGATTATCATCTCACCAGCTCCCTTGAAGACTGGTCTAAGAATTACTTTGATGAGCAATACACTTGGGTACAAGAAAAGGCCTCTCTTTCCATAAGAGAGATGCTTAAAACTTTTAATTGTGGGATAGGACTAGTTATTATTACGGATGAGCCGCAAAAAGCAAAAGCACTATTAAAAGATGTGACTGTATACGATTTAGGAATCATTAAAGAAGGTGAGGGACGTGTAATCCTGGGTAATGAGGAATTCTAGGCCTCATTACTGGGAATCATATCTCCTTGTAGCGTACAAGTGATTTTTCTCTTGATACGGTTACATTCGAGTTGATTATACTGGATCGTTCCTTCTAAGAGGTCATGATGAGGAGTAATGGATTTGATGTCAGGTCGATATAGACGATCCATTATTTCCTTATCCAGAGGTCCTTTATTGGTATAGGTATACTTTCCTTTTTTCTCATATGGAATTTTATCAACAACGATCTTAGTTTTACCTTTTTCGCGAGTTTCACGAATAAAGACAATATGACCATCGGAAATAATAATATCTCCTACTCTTGAGGTTGGTTTTTTAAACCACTTCTTTTTACCTCTTTTTATAGAGAGTCTTTCTTGATTGAGTTTATAGGTACCCCATATTTTCTTATTTCTAGAATACTGGGCCTTTAAGGAAAAATTGGCATTAAGGGCCATGGCCTGAAAGGAGCATAGAGAAATAATGATCGCTGATATGAGGTACTTTAAATGGGACTTTTTGTTTTGATTTCTTTTCATGTCCTAGATAGATACAAATACTATGCCAAGGATTTCAGTTTAAGTATCTGTAATTACGTCTCTTATTCTCTTCTTCTTAAGAAATGCTCCTATGGCCGTAAAAAGTTTGATCAATAAATGTGATTAAAATTTCATCATATGGGACAATAAAATGCCGATAAAGAAATTAAGAGCTAACTGATATGAGGATGTTAGGAGAATAGATGCATATACTTCATGTTGCTAAATATTATTACCCCTATGCAGGTGGAATGGAATCGATTGTCAGGGACCTTTGCGAAGGACTTGTGCAAAAAGGTCATAAGGTTACCGTCTTGTGTAGTCATGATAAATGGAAATATGAAGAAGACCATATTAATGGAGTTAAGGTTGTGCGCCTGCCGCGGCTTGGCGTTTTATTCGGTCAAAATATCAATCTCCAGGCCTTCTCTATGTTAAGAAAACTTTCTCTTGAAGCTGATATTGTTCATCTTCATACACCGAATCCACTCTTTGAAAGTGCTTGTGTTGCTATTCCTCGCCATATTCCAGTGGTATGTACTTATCATAGCGATATAGTTCGTCAAAAAATTCTACTTAAAATCTATAAACCACTTTTTAAAAAATTCCTCAAACGTTTAAAGGCCGTCTACGTTCCCACTCAGAATCATATAACATACTCTGAATTCTTAAATGATCAAAAAGACAAATGTCGAATCGTTCCTTTTGGAATAGATACTCAACATTTAAAATCTAAAGAAGAGACGATAGAGATGGCGATGAAGCTACGCTCTGAATACGGAGCTTATTCTATTTTTATAGGACGACTCGTCGGTTACAAGGGATTACCTGTTCTCCTTAATGCTATGAAGGACATTAAAGAAAACCTTGTTATTGTGGGCGACGGACCGGATAGAGAAAAAATCGCGGAAATGATTAAAGAATATGCTCTTGAGGATCGGGTTCATCTTCTTGGAAAAGTCTTTGATAACACAAAATTTGCAGCACTTATCCATGGAAGTGAATTTCTGGTCCTACCTTCCATTACACCTAATGAAAACTTTGGAATTGTTCAGCTCGAGGCCATGGCATGCAGTAAACCAGTGATTACCACAAGTCTTAAAAGTGGTGTAAGCGCTGTTGGGATTGAAGGGGTAACAACATTATTGGCGAAGCCTGGATGTTCTCGTGAGCTTGGCGAAAAAATGAATCTCTTATTTTCTTCCCGAGAACTCAAACGCTCTATGGGTGAAGCTGGTAAGAAGCGCTTTGATGAATTCTATACTTATGATTCAATGATTAATACTCAGAGTATTTATTATGAAGAGTTGGCCGAAGGGCCGGTGGAGGATCTCATTCTCGCTAATGAAGCTTCTTAGTCAGATGGTATTGATATCCTTCTTATTTTCTTTTTCAAATTGATGAAAGGCCTCTGATCTCTTTAAGAATGTACAAGCGTGGGCACTGCCTTTGTTGCAGGCCATGCTGTAATAACTAAAGGCCTTTTTACGGTCTCCATAATCAAACTCAAAGCTTGCCATGAGAAAGCAGGCATGAGCATCGTCCTTTTTCAAACATTCGCCCTCAGCGTCGAAATAGGCTTCTACTTTATCTCTTAGATCACAGGCCTTACGGTGATAACCCAAGCATGCGCTCTTTAAATAATCATAAGACCTTGTACGGTTAAATTGAAGATGATACTTCCCCAGTTCATAGCAACTTTCAGACTCATTCATGGAACACGCCTTATCAAAATAAGTTACAAAGCGATTGTCGTGGGCCTTTTTAAGTTTCCATGCATATTCATGACAGGCCAAGGATACACCTTTGTCACAGGCCATGATGATCATCTCTTGGGCCTGTGCAACCTTTGATTCGAGAACGAGATATTCATACCATTGTTGGCATGAGGCTCCATGTTTAAATTCGAAACAGGATTTTTCTAATATTTCATAAGAGTTATCTTTTGCACCGATTTTAAATTTCTGTTTAGAGATTTCAAGACATGAATTCTGATCGCCGTCTTGGCAAGCCTGTTGAATATCCTCTCGAGTAGAAGAGTAATCGAATTTACTGAGTTGATTGGAGATGGCCGACATTTCTTTTTCATCACTAAAAAGAGGAGCAAAGATATTGGCCATGCGACAACTGATTTGAGAGCCCTTTTGTAAGCAGCTCTCTTTTACAGGTTTATATATATAAGGGGAGAGAACGGCTAAAACAAGAACAACCACAATAAAGACGGAGAGTTCCTTTACCTTGGAGAAATAACTTTGATCACGATCTATAAGTAGCTTTCTTGTCGCAACGATTTGCTTGTCAGGAAAGAAGAGAGTGATAGAGCTGGCCGCTCCTTTTTCACTACGATGGAATTTTACCAATATATCTGTATTTTCTACTTTATAGAGTCCATCACCACTGGCCGTCATCTTTTCTTCAGTTGTTGCATCTATTTTTAAATAGAGTTCGCCACCTCGTGATGAGATAACAAAACTATTGTCTTTATCATGTATATAAAGACCGTGGGCCCAATCAAGCTGATGTTCTTGTGACAAAAATTTCTCCTGTGATATTTATATGTTAACCCTTATCTAGGTATAAACAAGAAAAAATCACAGGACTTTTGGACTCAAGTATTTCCACTTATAGGATTTATGGATTTTTTTGTCATGATAATCTTCAGGAATAGTAAATTGAGTGGTTTCCGTTATACCAAGGCGTTCCTCTAATGATGAGTCTATCTTGAAGCTTCTCAGGTTGGTTGAAAAATATCCCCAGTCTTTAAGGTGCTTATGGGCCTGAGAGAGAAGAAAAACATGATCTCTTTGAATATCCCAAGTTCCCTTGAATTTTTTAGAAACGGAATAGCTTGGGGGATCAATGATAATGTAATCAAAGAATTCTCTTTCATCGAGTTCTTTCAAATATTCGAGACAGTCCATTTCTACCCAGTGATGATCTCCTGGATTTATTCCATTGAGTTCCATATTTCTCTCGCCCCAATCAAGGTAGTTAGGGTTTAAGTCTACACTGGTCACTTGTGCACCGGCTTTTGCTAGTGCACACGACAGAGAGCCACTATAGCAAAAAAGATTGAGTACTTTCTTTCCTTTGAGGTCTGTATTTAAAAATTCTGTTCTCCAGTTTCTATGATCAAGAAAGAGACCTGTATCTAGATAATCAGAGAGGTTGACTTCAAACTTTAGATCTCCTTCTTGTACAATATCTATAACGCCTTTCTTATTGAGTTTATGATATTGCTCAGAACCTTTATTAATCTTTCGCTGTTTAACAAAGCAGCGAGAACGGGGATAACCAATTTCGGCCAAGGCCATAAAGAGTTCCTCGATATGATCTTCTTTACCTATATCTTTATCGTTAAGGCGCAAAGAAATAACGGCCTTGTCATTGTAGAGATCAACGATATAGGGGTATTCAGGGATGTCTCTATCATAGAGCCTATAGGCGGTTATATTATTTCTCTTGGCCCATTTTCTTAGGTGCTTATGTCTTTTTAGGAGGCGTTGTTTGATGGCCATAGGATAAACTCTTTCGTTGTCAGTGATTACTTTACTATTCTAATCGAATTAATGGGCATTGGATAGAAGAGGAGACACTATATATAAAAAAGGGCCCAGTTAAACTAGGCCCCGTTGTCAAAAATATTATTATTTCTATTGTTCTTCAAATATTACAGGATAGGCACTCTTTAAATACCTACCGGTAATGATCTTAAATATGTCTTTATTTCGATCATCGTTAATGTCGCCATCAATCACATATTCTTCATCTTCTTGTGCCATGGCCTGGGCAAGTGCCTGCGCCTCTGACATACCTTTTTCTTTTTCTGCATCTTCATCAAAGTTGAAGTCCCAAGATCCACCCTTATTACTCTTGCCTCCTGTGGAACCTGTTGCTATTGCACCTGTTCCACCAACAGCAGGAGAGCTATCGGTTTCTTCTTTCTTTTTATTATCTGCGTCTGAGTCGTCTGAATCACTAATGGCCGGAGCAAAGCTTGATAAGGCGGCCTGCTGAGCTCCACTTAAGTTATTGAAGGAATCATTTACACTTTTAAGTAATTGATCTTGAAATTTATCTTCAAGTTTATCTAAGTCATATGTGCCGTCACCACCAGCGGCCACGTTATCTTTATTGATTTTTTTAACAAGTGCATCTCTAAGTTTACTGATTCTGGCAGCATTAGCTCCGAGTGCTGAACTTGAGGATTCCGCACCTTCAAGTCTTCCGGCATAAACACTGTCTCCTGCAGACTTAAGAGACTTTAAACTGTCTGAAAGAATACTCTTTCCTGCAAATTCAGGCATTGCTGAGATGTCGGGAAGGTTTGCTGACTTACATGAATTGCTACTGGCACAAGCACAACTTTCATCGACTGAGATACTGGTAGTGCTACTACCTGTATAGCAAGTAGCTTCTAATCCACTGCTTATTCCTGTGCTATCAAGATCAGATCTTGTAGCAGAGATTGTCTGAGAAACCCCTCCTGAAGTATTAGTTGTATTTTGAGAAACTTGATTTCTTAGTGAGTCGGCAAGGCGTCTATATTCAGAACTTCTTTCTGATAATGCATTTGCAGCATCAGATGCTTCTTTTGCAGCCCCTCCTGCAAAGACGGCCATTCCACCAAAGAGGGCCGCTCTTGTAAGTGGATTTTTAACCATTTGAGAATTTCCAATTTTTGCAGAATTCATGGCCACAAGCCCAGCGCCTGTTCCTAACATACCTGTGATGATCTTGGCACCTGAGCCCGTCCAGTTGATGCCGCTACTTTCTTCTTCCTCATCTTCGCTATTTTCATCACTTGATTCATCGTCATCGGCTAGTGCTATAGTTGAAAAAGAGTTCAGAGCAAATTGGGCGGCCGTCATTAAAGCTGACTTAATTCCCGGAATTTCATTAATCATATTGGCCGAAAGTCTTCGCTTCTCATGATACTCATCAATACTGATGGACTGAAGATCACCACTGGCATAATTCATTTGTTCTTCATAAGAGATCAGAAAATCAAAGTTATCACTATTCATAACCAGCATGGAGGGATTGATTGGTTGTTGATGACCGAATGAATCTTTTTCAAGCTGATCTTTAAGAGGTGTTTGATTTTGATCCATGAAGGCCGTTGATGGACCACATCCTCCGGCACTGACCCATGAAGTGTAATTTTCCACTAAGGCCATGGCCGTAGCAGCTGCAAATCCCGCTGCTGCAATTTTAGCAACGAGAGCACGACGTTTCGCTGCTCCTTTTGCTTTATCCGTTTGTTCAGCAGCACTTTCTAAAGAATCAATTTGTTTATCTTCATCACCACGTCCAAGATAGGCCGCCATTTCAGCGTCAGATGCATTTTGAAAACGTGTAAAGAGTCCGATTTCATTGGCCAAGTAAACAGCGGCAGAACCAGCATATATCCATACTGAAGGGGCTTTTTGACATTGCTTAAGAAGGATTGGTGCGGCCATGGTGGCAGCAAAGAGGGCTAGATTGGCAAAGAGCATTTTAGATGTTGGATCAATATCTTTACCTTCAACCTTAGTATAGTTTCCATTATCACCATCTGAACTTGTACTCTCAGCACTTACACCATTACCGGTTCCTGTTGTAACGGTGGTATCGGCAGAGGTAGCTGTCGTACCGAGTGCATTTTCATCGATGGTGTCAGTTGTCGAGTCGGCCGCATGGGCCAATGGTAAATGAGTCCAATAGAGTCCTGTGCACACAATGAAAGTGAGTGTGTAGGAATGCAATTGCTTAAGAAAGAAGACAAGTCTGAATTGATCTTTCTTCTCTTTTGGCGATTTCATGGTTAACTCCTTGAGGCTTGCTCAATATATATCTAATATTATAGGTCCCCATGGCCTAAATCTTAGAATCGTGCTGCTAAAGAATACTTCTTTAATGCTATTTATATGTTATTTCAGGAGTTTATAAATATCTAGTCGGTAATCTCCTCCAATGAGCAGTGACCAGTATTTATGGCGTGAACAAGTGATTTAAGGTGTTTAGGATATACTCCGGTTGTGTCTTATGAACGTTATGACCACTCTTAGGAGCGCAAAAGCATTCAAATAGAGCTTTGGGAAGCTTGCTGTCCTTAATCATATGGGAATATTTGCGGTCTTCTTCCCCATAGAAGTAGAGATACTCTAAATTTTGAGGAAGTTGAGTAAGCTCGGGAAGATCAAAGCGCGCAGGACTTAATCGTTCAATGAGATAGGCCAGCTCTTTTTGTTGAGTGTGGTTATGGGTTATTCGCTCTTTAATCCACTGGGCTTTGGTGGATTCATTAATTTTTCCCCACAGAGGAAGTTCATACCATTGAGAGAGAAAAGCCGGAAAGTCAGATCTTATTTGATCGGCCCTTGCTTGATCTTGCCTCAGGCGCACTACCTTGTCAGCACTAGATAAGTTGAACAATGCACTGGATTCGAGAATGACATGGGAGAGGGCCTTTGAATGATCGTGAGGCCTTATTCTCTGGGTCAGGTAATCTAGCGCCAAGCGTCCACCCATAGAATAACCATAGAGGATATCTGGATTTATTTCGTCAATATAATCATATAAAGAATCAAATGAATCTTTTTCTAAACTCTCTATTAAAGAAGGAGCAATTATTTCTGCAGGTAAGCTTTTTAGAAAATGGGAATCCTCAGTAGAGCCCATGAAACCGTGGAGAAAGAGGATTTTTTTCATACTTTCCACTTCTTTAATTCAGGGTTGGAGAAGATATTCGTCAAGTCATTTGATGTCAGTTTGATTCCCTTTTCAGGAGTAAAATGATCCAAGATAAAACGTGGTCTTTTTAAAGGTGATATTTTCTCTTTGAGATATTGAGTAAAGGCTTCTCTTTCTTGTTGTGTCCAAGAGTTGATTCCATTAACGATGAGTACAGGGATTTGACCTTTGACTTCATCATTTAAGGGCAAGACTTGTATTTGAGATAAGATCTTATGCTCAAATAAATAGGCTTGTGCACAGTGAATGATCTCAAGAGGGTCGATATTTTCACCGGAACAGATGATGATCTGATCGCTCCTTCCTTTAATGAGGACACAACCTTGTGAATCGATTTCAATGGTATCTGCTGTTTCTAAAGGTGTTTTATAAAAATGAAGTTTCTTATCTTGTTGATAAGCTAATGCATTAGAGTTGCTGTCAAAGCATAATTGATTTTCTGAGTTTGTGCTGACATTAACTTCTTGCATAGGAGAGTAGGGGTCATTGGGATTTAATTTGTAGAGTATGGCCCCACAGCTTTCTGTTAGACCATAGGTTCCTATCACTTTCATTTTTTGATCAAGTGCATTTTGCCACAGCTGCTCATTAAGTGCCGCTCCACCACAATAGAAGGTTTGCCCTTCTTTAACTACTTTTGAACTTAAGGCCTGTTGCAGCTGAGTCGGAACTCCTACGATGACATCAGGAGAAGCTTGTTCCCACTGATTATGTAATTCCTTATGAGAACAAATACTCAGTTTATGAGGATAAAGATCAAGGCGCACAAGATTGAGAAGGCCTCCGTTATGATAACAAGGAAGTGCAGTTAAGACCTTCGTATGATTTTCTATACTCAAAAGTTTTGCACTTCTCTTTGCTGAATGAATGTAGTTTTGCAAAGTGTGCCAGATAAGTTTAGGTTTTCCCGTTGTGCCCGAAGTGAATAATCCAATGAGGGAATTATGAGATTGTGTGAACTGAATATTCATTTGTACTAAAAAAGAAGAGAGACGATTCGCGTCTTGATTAAAATGAAAAGAGTTTTCTTGTAAGGGCCAAATATAAGATGCGTATAAACTCAAGCCTGCCACAGAACCTTCGGGGGCCAATAGGGGAATTAATTCTAAAGAAAGGGCCAAAGCAATTTGAGAAGCATAGATATTTCTTTGTTCTAGGCCCGTGAAAGTGTGAGGGCATTCGATTAGGATACAAGAATGGGGCTTGATCTCTTGCGCATCTACCTTAAGAGAGTTCTTAGATTGTAGGGGTAAGTATTGTTTAAATATTGTGCTCATAGGGATGTATCGACTTATTTATATTAATCTTAGTTGACCTAAATCTTCTAATTCATCCTTTTGAGTATAATGTAATTTAACTCCGATTCCTAGTAGTCGTATGGAGGGATTACCAATGTTTTGATAGAGGTTTTCACTTAACTTTTTAAATATATCAAGATTCCAGTTCATATCTGTGGGTCTAATGAATTCATGAGTGTGGTTTTTAAAGTCTTTGGTTTTCATTTTAATAAAGAGCTTCTTTATGGGGGTGAGATCGAGAGGCTTACCCTCCGGAGTTGATAAATTAAAATAGCGCTTTATTCTCTCTTCCAGGTCTGAAATAAGCATAGGAAATTGATCATGGATTTCCGTGATTGAGTGGAGGTCATGCGAGAAGGTCTGCTCACAGCTAATGCTCTTTCTTTGAGACTGATTACCTACTTGCGCATGATGTTGCCCAAGAGATTTTAAAAAGAGGGAGTGCCCATTCTTTCCAAAATGATCAATCGTCCACAAGAGACCTTTATCGCGAATATCGCCCAGTTTATAGAGTCCAAGACTATGGCAGCGCTCTAAGCTCTTAGTACCAATTCCAGGAACCTTTCTTAACTCTAATTGATAAGCAAAAGCGGCCGCCTCATCAGGAGTGACTACCCATTGACCATCAGGTTTATTCCAGTCACTTGAAATTTTTGCGAGAAACTTATTATGAGAAATTCCAGCACTTGCCGTTAATCCTGTTTCTAGAAAAATGCGATGACGTATTTCTTTAGCAAGCTTTGTTGCAAAAATATTCTTCTCTTCACAATACTCTGTTACATCAAGAAAGCCCTCATCTAGGGAAAGCATTTGAACTTTATCTGTGTATTCATGAAATATATTTTGAATTTGTTCGGAAATTTCTTTGTAACGATAGGAGCGAGGTTTAACGATGACAAGATGAGGACAGCGTTTGACTGCAATGGCCGAACTCAATGCAGAATGAACTCCGTATTTTCTCGCTTCGTAATTGGCCGTACAAAGTACACTTCGTGATTGCGCCTGTCCGCCCACGGCCAGGGGTTTTCCGACATATTGAGGGTGATCAAGCATTTCAATGGCCGCAAAGAAGCAGTCCATATCAATATGGATGATTTTTCTGCTCAGTTTTTCCATGATAATTTACTGCGATTAATCGTTATACATAACTACGAATAAGGCCTACCAGTTGTCCGGCAACTTTAAAGTCTTGTTCCTGATTAACTATTATAGGTTGCATGCTTGAGTTTGCAGGATGAAGCTCAATTGAGTTCTTTGTTTTATGGTATTTCTTAAGTGTGGCCTCACCATCCACAATGGCCACAATTGTTTCCCCACGATTGGCCGTAGACTTATAGCGGATAATGGCCATATCTCCATCAAGAATTCCATCTTCGATCATGGAATCACCTTTGACCGTTAGAGCATAGTGCTTATGTCCTGGCTTAATCATTTCTTGAGAAATCGTAACATGTTGATCACATTGTTCAATGGCCTCAATAGGAATACCTGCAGCGATATCACCTAAATGAGGAATACTTGCTGTGTGGGGATCTTCATTGATTGAAGCCGTGGAAGAAGCTCTACTTTTTTCTGCGTCTTCTGAAACAAGAGTAAGACCTCTTTTTGAGTTCCAGTCCTGAGTAAGATAGCCGGCCTCTTTGAGGTATTTTAGGTATCTTTGAACGGAGCCAAAGCTTTTAAGTTCAAAGGCATCTTTGATTTCCCTTTGAGTTGGAGCATATCCATTGCTTTGGGTATATTCTTTAATGTACGTATAAACTTCGTGTTGTTTCTTTGTAATTCCCATATTTTAATTATAGATAAATTTATGCGTAAGTAAAGCGTAATTTAAAAGAAATAATAGATTTCTGCAGGATCTTCAAGAATATAGGCAAAGTGCTCTTGAAGCATATCTTCTCTTAAATGCTCATGACTAGAATATATAGACTCTGAGAAGAGTTGGTTTTGATAGTAGAGCCTGTGTTCAATTAAAGTTCTATTGCTGCGATTTAACTTATTCTCAATAACCTTATTCACGGCTTTAAGTAGAGTTATATTATGGCCATCCACACTATTGGTATAAAAAGAACTTCTCATGGCCCAACAAAGATTTCTATAGCTGAGGGTTTTATCTGTATTTTCAAAATTATCTTTTGCAGCTTTCATATATTTTAAGAAATGACTTATCTTCCGGGCCATGGACATATCTTTTAGAGGAATACGCGTCTGCTTCAATCTACGACGTTGTAGGGAATGGAGCTTTTCTTCAAGTGCTCTTTCCCAGTAAGACCAAGATTTGCCCGTTACATCAGAAATATAGCTTTGCCACGATTCCTGATCTGTCATAATTAATGCTTCCATTTGTTCTTGGTTATAAATACGTCGTATAGATAATGTGGATTGCATATCATCAAAACAACTGGGGCATTGTTCAGTTTTTAATTGATCAATATATTGATCTTGTGCCTTAGTATGCTCAGTAGTATCTGATTGAATGAAGTCTTTTGCTAATTCCATATAGTTATTATTCAATTCTTTATAAGTGCTATTACTGTCATCTATAACGATATTTAAAGATAGAAGAGGATTAATAAATTCTTGTGAAGATTCTTCTCTTTGTGCTGAAAATAAGACTTTGGTTCGATAGGCCTCGGATTGAATTCCTGTAGTCCAATCAAAGCTTTGACGATCTTCCCACTGCCACCATCTTGAAATATCATCGGCTTCAGTAATTAAAAGTTGATCTTCACGATTGATCGTATCTTTATTGTACAGACCAAAGAGAGTAAAACTTGTTGTTTGTTCTCTAAATTCACTGGTCCACGATTTGTCGACCTGATATTCGCTAAGATATTCCTGAAGGTTTTGCTGGTTTTCTATATCTTCTTTTGGTCCTGCTTCCACCATTTGAGTTAATGGATTTAAATAACCTTTAAAAACGGATTGAAAAAGTCTGCGCTTTTTTATGGGATTCCATTTCTTATAGTCCATTTCATAAAATGTTCGGTAACTAGACCCTTTTATTTGTGAAGCATCAAAGAGAGGTATATTTAACACTCCTAGGGTAAGCCATAGTTCATAGTAGTACTTTTTAAAGTGACTTGTTTCTTGCATGATTTTATAGGTTTGATTAGCAAAGCGCTTCGCTACAGTAGAGGCGAGTTTTATTTTACTCACAGAGGCCTGCGTTCCTAGAGGAAGACCTGGGATATCACCAAATTTAATTCTCCCTTTACCTTCAAGGTAGGCTTCTCTTGTCACAACATATTCACTGGGGAGTTGCGATTCTTCTACATTTTTGACGGTATAAGGTAAGAAGAGATCAATGATAAACTTTCGAGATAAGTGACCTTGAAACTCTGTTGCAACCGGATAGACCAGTGTCCATTCTTGAACATAAGAAGCGCTTCCCGCGACGATAAAACCTGCTCCAAGTTCTAGTCCTAACCTTAGTCGATCTTTGACAAGAAACTTATCTTTTGTAGAAGTTGAATGGGGGTTTCTTTCTACACTTCTTCCCACTCCCACAACCAAATTCTTGATCAGGCCATTATCAATCCCTAGAGCTGCATTTTCCACATTCACAGAGCCGATACCTTGAGATAGAGACTGAATGATTTTGGTCCAAAACGTCGTATTTTCTTGTGCAGCGATGCCTTTCATTCCCGTTAAGGAAAAAATAAGAATAAAGAGGACTGTCTTCAGGTTGCTTTTCATAAGTGGCTGCATTTTAGTAGAGGAATAGTGGTAACGCAATGCGTTCGGTAATATCTTTAGATCGTATATTCCTTAAACGTGACAAATTCTTACAGATTGTCATTTTTACCACCTATAGTGTGAAATTCTTACAGAGTTTCGCAAATTCAGCGTTTACGATGACTTATCAGACTTATATAACTGTTCATGAAAGTGAACGCGTGAAATGTTCTGATTTTAACGTCTCGCGTGAGTAAAACTTTCAACATTTAGCCGTGCTAATAGTTGATATTAGGTTAAATTAATAAAAGAAGGCCATTTTAAGTTGACGTTGTTGTATCGGAATCTGTAACTTGGCCTTAACAAAAACTGGAAACAGGTACCTAGCTAGTCATAACGGCCTTTAGAGTATCAAATCCATTAGGGAGAGAGAGAAATGATTAAAAGAATCCTATTGAGTTTTATGGTTACTTTCATCGCTTCAGCAAGCCTGGCCCAAGCTAGTAACGTTCGTTACCTAAGCTTTGAGCAAACGGCCAAAGTAACTAATAAAAGTTTAGATACGGCCGCATCAGAAGATCCCTATTTTGTCATTTCGAGCATTAAGGCCACTGAAATTGGTGAAACAGAACTGAACCAAAAGGTTGATCTCAGTTCAATGAAGGATCTGGGAACGATTATTGCTTCTCTAGACCAGCTCATTGCCATGGGAACCAAGGTTTGGGAAATCATCAAAAAAGGTAAGCCCGTCGTTAATGTAGATATGGGAACACCTATTAGTATTCTTCCTTCTTCAGATGATCCTAATTTAGCGTTCTTTGAAATGGAAAACTGGAGTGCTCCTAAGGCCAAGCGTTATAGAATTGAATATAAGAATATGTTGGGAATGAGTGTTATTGCTTTTGATTACACGGTTCAGTTTCAATATAATGGTCAATTTGAAGGAACAGGGAAATATGTAACAGGACTTCAGGTAACGGCGTCCAATGTTGTTGTGAGCTGGGGCTTTCAGTTTGATGCCAGTAGCGAACTTAAATCAATCACAAATAGAGGTCGTCTCGATGATCCTATCGCCGCCGGAACACTTCAAATCAACTACCGTGCTTCAAGTGTCCTAAGAGATATTTCAAGTTCAGAGACATTTCATGTAACAGGTACTGGTGAAGTTTTAAAGTACTAAGTATCATTCAAGAAGAGCGTTAATTTTATTGTGTAATACGAAAGGCCCTTTAAGTGTCAAAACTTAAGAGGGCCTTTTTTTATGGATATTGGATGTGGGCACCTAGGCCATGAAATTCATCAGCAAAGAGCGTGGCCATACGCTTGAGAACACTGAGCCCGTGAGGACCTTCCCAACAACTGCTAATGACTAAGCGCTTAGGAATCGGGTTAGGCCAATTCACCTGAGAAGGTTTATAAACTAGTCCAAGGGCCTGATCTGGTGCTTTTAAGTATTGATGAAAGCACTCTTCATGCATGATCGGTATATTTTGATTAATCTTTTGATAAGACTCGTAGTGCTCTAGTGGCTCTTCAAAATAATCAATAAGATCTGACTGACCACATTCTTCTAGAGCTTCCCATAATTGATTAAGCTTAGCGCTATCCCAGCTACCATTCATATCAATTCTAAAATAGTGCTTATAGATGAGTACATCAAAAGGGGCGAGGGCCTCTACGATTTCTTCCACACTTTGACGAAATACTTTAAATTTTACCTTCGTCTTAGGATCAAAATTATATTTCTTCTGCGCAAATTGATCAAAACTAAAGATCTGATTCATTTGAATGATATCTTCGTTGCACTTCACATTAAGCCATTGATCAATAATTTGAAGAAAAGCAAAGAAAGAAGAAGGTGTTAGCTTATATTGATTAAAAAATTCAATATATTCCATGAAGTTTAGGCCATGGGGAATATCAATCTTTTGTAGGTCTAATTGGAATTGACCAAAGGCCTCTTCCATAGATGTATCGAGAAACCCTTGAAAAGGGGATATTTCGATTTGAAAGGTAAATCCCGGTGCACTTAAGTCCACAAGAACACCATAGGTTTTATCTATAATATGACCCTTCACTCTCTGAGCAAAAGGAAGTTCTACATTATAGTATTCATGATTAATAATTTCACATTTCATAAGTAAGTAAGGATTAAAGAATAGGTTACAGAAAATAGGAAAACATATTTTCCAACAGTCGCCAATGTTTCATTGAGTTTAATTCCATCAGTATATCTGGAGAGACTCCACCATGTCTTAGAAAAAAGAAAGAAAGGGGTGGCACCAATAAGATGGTAGAGGTGATGGCGTTGGTTTTGATAAAGTAGGGCCTGGGCCAGAATTTGACTCAATATGAGAAGTATCAAAATTAGTTTTCTCATAAGGTGGTTACCCAAGACAGTGGCCAGGGTTCGCTTTTCTTTTTGGGCATCAGTATGACGATCTCTTAAGTTATTAACCCCCATAAGAGCGGCTGAGATTAAACCTACACAACTTCCCCACAGAATAATCCTTATACTTTGGTCCGAATCAAATCCTTGTAGGGTTTGCAGATACCAAGTTCCCCAAACGGCTATGGGTCCAAAGAATAAGAAGGCGAAAACTTCTCCTAAGCCATAGTAGCTTATAGGATACGGACCTCCCGTATAGGCCCATGCAAAAAAGAGCGAAGTAAGACCTATGATAATAATAGGAGTCCCCCCATAGATCATAAGGTACAGGCCCACTAGAAAGGCCATAAAGAGGGTGAATAGAAAACCATACTTTACTGCTTGAGAGGATAAGAGTCCAAGAGAAGTGGCCCTTGGGGGTCCTAGGCGTTGTTCATCATCTAATCCTTTTACTCCATCATAATAATCGTTAATTAGATTGGAGCTGATTTGTAGCAGTAGGGCACAGAGCAGAGTGAGTAAGGCCATCGTAAGGGAAAAGCTTTGAACACTATACTTATGGGCCAAAGCAAGACCAAGGAATACTGGCGCTGCACCTGCAGGAAGAGTTTTAGGTCGAATCGCTAGTAACCAAGGATTTGTTATCATTAAAGCTTTACCGTTTTGAGTTGATCATAGGTTTTGGCATTATCTTCATCGCTAAAGAAACACTCTAGGATGAGAAGAGTTGGATGATCACTCCATTGTTTAAGGGCCGTTTTATACTCTTCTTTATTATTGACCTCTTTTGCATTTATTCCAAAACCTTTAATAATAGGGGTCAAATTAATTTCATGAGGAGTCGTGAGCATAGGCAAGAAAGGATTATTCTCTTTATTGTCCTCTTTTCCAATAGGAAGGAGTTTAAATATTCCTCCTCCGTGATTATTGGCCACAACAATGAGAAGAGGAGAGTTTTTATCAAGACGTGATAAGCAAGCAAGAGCATTGAGATCATGAATGAAGCTTACATCTCCCATAAAGGCGACGGTTGTTTTCTTATTGGATTCAAAAACTCCTTGGGTCATAGAAATATGGCCTTCTATTCCACTTGCTCCGCGGTTTGCAATCACTTGCCCACATTTATGAAGGGAAGCGACACTAGCATAAGAATCAAAACTCCTAATGAAAGTTGAATTACCCATAAATAAATTATGAATATTCTCTAGGTTCTCTACGGCCATCTTTGTCATCACAGGATAACAAAGTGGAGAGTCATCAATTATCTGTGATTTTTTTTCAATCATAGATTCAAGTTGAAGAAGGGGTTTCTTTTCAAGAACTTTATGGGAATCAATAGGTTCTTTAATATTTTCTTCAATATGGGCATTGATGGCCTTAAGTGCACGCGAAGGATTGAGGTTCCATCTTTGTTGAAAGGCAAGGCCTGGGTCTTCATGTTGATGAGAATTACAAATCTGGATAATTTGAGCCTGAGGGTCTTGATTCATTCTTTTTTCAAGAAATTTATAATAGTGCTTTGAAGTCAGTCGATGACCAAAATGTATAATAAGATCGGGATTTGATTTTTCTAATTCATTGAGGACTTCCGGATGATCAAGGGTTGGGATTAGACCTTTATGAGCGCCAAAGTAATACTTAAAGCCTGTTGTAACATCACAACTAAAGCTTCCTTGGTAATATTTAAGAAAGAGCTTGAGATCATCGATAAGTTCTGGCCCATGCATGTCCATGGGACCAAAGACAATATAAGGGCGCTTTGAGTTTACAAGCGCTAAGAAAAGTTCTCTTAAGTCTGCCTGAGGAATACGTGCTTCTAATTGAGCATGAGCAATAGAGGGGCCCTTCTTTTCTAAGAGGTGATGAATCTGTTTTACCCAATCTGAATTCATTTCTACATGACTATGATCAAGTGGCTCACGTAGGGGAATATTAATATGAAGAGGTCCTTGCGGAGAACTTAGAGTTGAATGGACCAAATGGGCGAGTTGTCCACTGAGTGCTCTTGGTGGATATTGAGTTTGTGGCTCAGAAGTCATCCAATAATTCTTGCAGTAGTTTCGTAAGACTTCTGTTTGATCAATCGTTTGGTTAGCATCAATGGCATTGAGTTCTCCCGGACGATCGGCACTTAATACAATGAGGGGAATCATTGATTTTTGTGATTCAATAACGGCGGGAAGGAAATTGGCCACGGCCGTTCCTGATGTGCAAACTAGAGCTGCTGGAGATTTACTTGAGCGAATAAAGCCAAGGGCGCGATAGCTCTGCGCCCTTTCATCAAAGCCTGTAAAGAACTTCGCTTCAGGGTGAGCGTCAATGGCCTTGAGTAAGGGAGCATTTCTCATACCTGGAGCGCAGAAGAATGTTTTCACTCCATTTTTAATAAGTTGATCAATAATAAGCGCCGCCCATAGGGAGGAAGGATTATTGAATATCTCTAAATGGGGATAGGTTCTCATACTTATTCTCTTTTTATATTTAAAAGCTTTATTACTCATCTTCACTTATAGGAGAAAAAGATTTTATCTTATTACCTGTTTCTTCCCATTCTGCCTGAACGTCGGAGTCGGCCACGATCCCTGCACCTCCAAAGAGAGTTAAATGAGTTTGTGAAGCCTCATTGTTATTAACAAGTAGGGAGCGAATCGCCACGCAGAGTTGAGTTTGCTTAAGGCCGATGATTCCAATGGCTCCTGCATAGAGGCCCCTTTCTATTGGGTCTTCTTGATTTAAAAAATCCATGGCCGCTTTTTTGGGAAGTCCACAAACGGCAGGAGTGGGATGTAATTTATTAATTAATGTTTCTAACAGGTCTGAAGAAGATTCTTTAACCTTCAGTTTGATAGGGGTTTTAATATGTTGTAGTCCTTTTAGTTTAAGGACAAAAGAAGATTCAGTAATGATTTCCCCATAGGGATGGAGACCTTCCGTTATGAAAGATACCACTTGATGATGTTCAAATTGTTCTTTAGGAGAACTCATCAGCTCTCTTTCTAGTTCTAAATCCTCTTGTTCATTTTTTCCGCGCGCTTTAGTACCGGCCAATGCATCAAACTCATAGTGATTGTCATTTTGAGTTAAGAGCGCTTCAGGAGTATTTCCCATAAAGGTTAGATTCCCTGATCGAATACAGAAGTGGTAACTAGATTGGGAATTGATCTGATCAAAAATATCTGTATTTGAAAGATCTTGATCAAGAGTGATCTCTTTGGTTCTTGCACAGACTACTTTGGTGAGAATATCCTCTTGGTCTCTTAATTTAACTAAAGCTTTTTCAATATATTCTCTCCAGGCCAATGGGCTCGGCATTTCCGTACTTGAAATGATTTGAGATATATCTCTGAGTGATCCCTTAAAGGGAGGGGTATGCTTAAGCTCTTTTATACACTCTATGGCCTTTTGGCATTGAGCATCTGTAGCATCTTTATGGGTTACTAATTGAATGCGAAGAGAATTCGTCTTCCTCTCTCTTATGAGAGTTAGACCCGCCAAGATATAGGGAGGAAGGTTCCATCCCTTCCAATTCTTATGATAGTCTTCATTCTTTGTTTTAAAGCCTATGGCCGCAATAATGATAAGTTCTGGATTCTCACTGAGAAGTTCAAAGAGCGATTTCGTATCAAGATGGGAATGTACATCTAGCTGTAGGGCAAGATATTCATAATCTTCATTAGAGTAGTAGAAGCTATTCTTATTTTCGAGTGATTTGAGATAACCCCTAAGCGTGATGGGTTCTATTTCTTCACAAGTAAAATGTAGTTGCTCTAAATGGGATCCAAGGGATCTGAATTGATCTCTTCTTTCTAAAAGCTCTTGCTTAAGCACATTGTTGAATGTGGGCTTAAGCATTTTTCTCTTCAGAATTTTCAGAATTTTCAGAATCTTTATCTCCAATATAGAGCGTTGCAATTCCAAAAGTGAGGGGGATCGCTCTTGGGGCCTTAAAGCCTGCTTCTCTCATAATATCAAGAAACGCTTCACCATAGGGGTAGTCTTCAACCGTTTGATTGAGGTAGCTATAGGCATCGCCATGACCAGAGAAGAGGTTACCTACAAAGGGGAGAACATGACGAAAATAAAAGAGATAGACCATTTTGACGAGGGCATTAGTGGGAAGTGAGAATTCCATAATCATGGCCCGTCCACCTGGTTTTAAAATACGATTCATTTCCTGCAGACCTTTGAGTGTACTTGGGAAATTTCGAATACCAAAACTTACGGTAGTCGCATCATATTGAGCATCTTCTATGGGAAGATTACAACCATCTCCAATGCCAAGAGATATTTTATCTTGAAGATTAGATTTCTTAACTTTTTCTATTCCAATCTCCACCATTTTTTCAGACAGATCGAGCCCAAGTACTTTTTCAACTTGAGGAGCCTTAACTAAAACCAAGGGGACATCGGCCGTGCCGGTGGCCAAGTCTAGAACCTGAATTCCAGCTTGCTTGGGAAGATTATTCTTTATTTGATGACGCCAGTAGACATCAATTCCCATAGATAAAGTACGATTGAGTGAATCATACGTGGGTGCGATATCATCAAAGATCCTAAAGGACTCTTGCTTTCTTTTGGCCAGTTCACCATCTTGTTTTGTCATATACATTTCCTTTAGTTGTAATTACCAAATTTTACGCACCTAGAGAAGAGCTAAATTATTGAACAGGCCCCTTTTTAGTTATGTTTTTTGTTAGATATCCTCATTATTTTTAGCCATTTAGAGGGTTTGAGTTTACACCCTGAAAGGTGGGTGATAACTTGCCCTGCATTCTTTTATGATAGAGGCCCTAGGTGAATAAATCTGAGTTCTTATTAAATATTCCAAATTCAATTCTGATTAGATTAAAAGATATTAATCTTGATGTCCCTACCACTAACTGCAATACGGCCGTTAACGAATTATTACAAAAATCAGTTCTTCTGGGGGGCAAGAGATTACGCCCACTACTGACTTATATCTTCTGTGATTTCTTTGGCGTAGATCTCGATGATCCTCGCTGTGACATTTGTGCCACTTCCATTGAAATGGTTCATGCGGCCTCTTTGGCCCATGATGATGTCATCGATGATGCTACCTTAAGAAGAGGAAATCCAAGTATCAATATTCAGGCCTCTAATAAGAAGGCCGTCCTTGCGGGAGACTATTTACTTGCTGCCGTGATCAGACGCTTAAGTGAACAAGGAAGTCTTGAGTTAGTGAGCGAAATGTCTAAAGTCATTCAGGCCTTGTCTGAAGGCGAGTGGATTCAGGCCGATGCTATTGAACATAGACAGTACACAAGAGAACTCATTGATACGATTGCTAAGAATAAGACTTCTTCAGTTATGTCGTGGTGTGGAATTTCTGCGGCCCTTATTTCTGATCTCGATGAATCTAAGAAAGAAAGTATTATCAAGATGTCTGAAAAGTTTGGTAACCATTTAGGAATGGCCTTTCAATTACTCGATGATACTCTTGATTTCAGCGGGGAGTCTCAAAAAGATACCCTGCTTGATTTAAAAAATGGTCAAGTCAATTCTGTAATCTATGAGTGGCTCATTCTTCATCCCGAAATTTTCAAATCTTTTAAGAATGGTGAAGATATTCTTGATCTCTTCAATGAAGATCAAATTGAACAATGTATTCACACCATTAGAGATCAGGCCCTTACTCATCTCAATGAATGTCGAAATCTTCTGACTTCTATGCGTGAATGTCTTGAAGACGTGGTCAATGTTAAGCAGCTTGATCGCGGAGAGAAAACACTAAAATTTATTTTAAAGTTTCTTGAAAATAGAAAGTCTTAATCTCTATCCAGTAATATTTATTTCTTTTTCATAACTATCTCACTGATATTTCATATTGAATTATTCTAGTAGGTTAGCGCCCTTTTTACTTAAGTCATTATTTATATAATCCGAAAAAGTATGAGAGGGCATCTGTGTATGACAATATATTGGAAAGGATTAATGTTTAAGTTTCTTACTCTATTGAGTTGGTACTTTTGCTTTGTCATGATCTCAAGCTGCATGTTCGAAAAAGGTGAAATCACTCTTTCCTTGTCAAAAATAACAAGTCCCGCAGAAACCTCCTCAGATGAAAATGAAACTAAGTATCTTCCTTTCTATATTGGTAAAGCGAAATATTTCTTTGATGGTCCTTCATCAATAGATGTCGACTCTGAAGGAAATATTTTTGTTCTAGAATTAGATAATAGAAAAATCCAAGTTTTTGATAAGGATATGAATTTTAAGTTTAGTTTTGGATCTAGTGGTTCAGCAAATGGCCAATTTCATACGGCCATAAGTCTATGCATTAACACTCGTGATGAAGTTATTGTTGCTGATGGGGGTAATAGCAGAATTCAGGTATTTGATAATTTAGGAAATTTTAAGTTTTCTTTTGGTACTGGAGCAGTAGGTGTTGATCAAATTTACGCGCCTTTTGGCATTGATACCGCCCCCAATGATGATATCTACCTCGCTAACTCGTTTAAAAATAATATTCTCGTTTATAATAAAGAAGGAGAATATATCAAAGCAATCGGTACTTTTGGGACTGCTAATTTAGAGTTTCAAACGCATCTTGGAATCAAGTTCGCTCCTAATGGTGATATATATATTGCAGACTCAGGTAATTCGCGAATTCAAATACTTAATCCAGACGGTACTCATAAACACAATTTCGGCTCAACTGATGCAGGAGTTGGTCAACTTGCAACTCCTATGGGAATAGGGTTTTCACCTCGTGGCGAAATCTATATTAGTAATCTTACTACGCATAATATACAAGTTTTTGATAGTGATTGGACTCCACTTAGAACAATAGGTGCCCCTGGAACTCTTAGTGGAGAGTTTAATGAACCTACTTCATTTCTTTTTAAAGAGAATGGTGAATTCTTTGTAACCGATGCAACAAATAATAGAATTCAGTACTTTGATGCTGAAGATAATCATAAGGTAACTTACGATGCTACCGGGTCGGAAGACGGCGAATTTATAACTCCTTTTGGCATCGCAAGAGATGGACAAGGTAAACTATTTGTTTCAGATTCTGGAAATAATCGTATCCAAGTATTTAATGATAAAGGTGAGCATCAATATTCCTTTGATTCTAGTGGAAGTCTTACTAGTCCTTTAGGTATTGCGATAGGAAATGACTCACGTGTGTACGTTGTAGATGGTTCAAATTACCAAATTCAAATATTCTCATCTACAGGAATTTATCAAAATACTCTTGGCTCAAGTGGTAGTGGTGTGGGGCAATTGAGTTCACCTAGAGGAATTGCTGTGGATAGTGATGACGTTGTGTACGTCTCTGACTCTGGAAACAATAGGATTCAAGTTTTTAATAGTGATGGAACACCTCTGCCTTCAATTGGTGTTAGTGATGGCCTGAGTAACCCCTCTGGAGTGGCCGTTGATAATTTAGGAAATCTCTATGTTACTGATTCGGATAATGATCGCATTGTTGTTTTTGATAGCACAGGGGGATTTATTCAATCATTCGGATCCCTTGGAACTGCTGCTGGTGAATTCGATAATCCTTTAGCTATAACATTGGATGATCAAGGAAGTATTTACGTATCAGATAGTGGAAATCATCGGGTACAGGTTTTTGATAACAATGGTGTTTTTCAATTTTCCTTTGGAGAATTTGGACTTGGTGAAGGTGAATTTAATATACCTGGTGAGATTAGCGTTGATGAGTTAGGCAATATTTATGTTGTAGATGTGAGTAATTATCGGGTTCAGGTTTTTGATAGCACGGGTAAGAACTTACAAGTTTTACAAGACTAATTATTTCTGATTTCGATGAATCAAAGAAAGAAAGTGTTATCAAGATGTCTGAAAAGTTTGGTAACCATTTAGCAATGGCTTTTCAATTACTCGATGATACTCTTGATTTCAGCGGGGACTCTCAAAAAGATACCCTGCTTGATTTAAAAAATGGTCAAGTCAATTCTGTTATCTATGAGTGGCTCATTCTTCATCCCGAAATTTTCAAATCTTCTGACTTCTATGCGTGAATATCTTGAAGATCTAGTCAGTGTTAAGCAACTTGATCGTGGTGAGAAAACACTAGAATTTATTTTAAAGTTTCTAGAAAATAGAAAGTCTTAATCTCTATCCAGTAATATTTATTTCCTTTTCATAACTATCTCACTGATATTTCATGTTGAATTATTCTAGTAGGTTAGCGCTCTTTTTACTTAAGTGTTTATTTATATAATCCGAAAAAGTATGAGAGGGCATAAGTATGACAATATATTTGAAACGATCAATTTCTAAGTTTTTTACTCTACTGAGTTTGTGCTTTTGTTTTGTCATGATTTCAAGCTGTATGTTCGAAAAAGGTGATATCACCATTTCCTCATCAAAAATAACAAGTCCCGCAGAAACCTCTTCAGATGAAGCTAAGTATTCACCCTTCTATATTGGTAGCGCAAAGTATTTTTTTTCTGGTCCTAGTACTATGGATGTTGATTCTGAAGGGAATATTTATGTTTTACAAACGACAGGGAAGTTTGTTGAAGTTTTTGATAAAGAAATGAATTTTAAGTTTATATTTGGTTCATCCGGAACTGGAGATGGCCAATTCGGTACGGCCTTAGGGTTATGTGTTAACTCAGAAGATGAAGTTCTAGTAGGAGATGCTGGAGCTCATCGTATCCTGGTCTTTGATACTTCTGGGGTTTTTAAGCGCTCGATAT
This sequence comes from Bacteriovoracaceae bacterium, assembly GCA_048266825.1. Classification (GTDB taxonomy): domain Bacteria; phylum Bdellovibrionota; class Bacteriovoracia; order Bacteriovoracales; family Bacteriovoracaceae. Next base: position 40,143 of record JBLWYP010000012.1, read on the forward strand.
TTACCGTAGATCCGCCTACAACAAATGAAGAAATCTTTCACCCCTATGGTTTAGATACGGCCTCTAATGGAGACATTTATATCGCAAATGCAGGACGTAATCAGATTCTTGTATTAAATAAAGATGGTAATTACATAAAAACGATTGGTAGTACTGGTTCTGGTGTAGGAGTGGCCGAGTTTAGCTTACCTTTTAATGTAAAATTTGCACCTAATGGTGATATCTACGTATCTGATTATGGTAATGGTAGGATTCAGGTTCTTGATTCTGAAGGTAATTATAAAGGTACGATAGGTTCAGGTATTCTTAGTCGTCCCGTTGGAATTGGTTTCTCATCAACGGGTAATACTTATGTTGTCGATGCTAATAGTCATAATTTTAGTATTTTTGACAGCGATCATAATTTACTCGAAACGATTGGTACTTTTGGGACTGGAAGTCTGCAGTTTAATGAACCTATTGGAATTCTTTTTAAAGATAATGGTGACTTCTATATTACCGATGGATCGAATCAGCGTATTCAACTTTTAGATTCGGAGGCTAATCATAAGAAAAACTTTGGAGCGCAAGGAAATGAAGACGGTGAATTTACTCTACCTTCTGGGATAGCGAGGGATAGTAATGGAAAGATTTACGTTACGGACACAGGAAACAATCGTATACAAGTATTTGATGAAAAAGGCATTCATCAATTTTCTTTTGATTCCAGCGCTAGTGCTGCAGGGGTTCTTAATAATCCTCTTGGTATCTCTATAGGAAGTGATGAACGCCTCTATGTTGTAGACAATGGAAATAATCGCATTCAAGTATTTTCCTTAGATGGCGTATATATTTCTACTATGGGCTCAGTCGGCAGTGGGGTAGGACAACTTGATTCCCCTCACGCAATTGCAGTAGATAGTGATGATTTAATCTATGTTACAGATTCTAATAACAATAGGATTCAAGTCTTTGAAAGTGATGGTAGTCCACTTGCACCTATTGGTGTCAGTGATGGCCTAGACGATCCGACTGGAATATCTATTGATAGTTCTGGAAACTTATACGTCGCAGATTCAGGTAATGATCGTATTGTTGTTTTTGATAGTACTGGGTCATTAACGAATATTATAGGTACCCAGGGAAGTGTTGATGGTCAATTCGATTACCCTGTCGCTGTAACTTTAGATGAGCAAGGTATAATCTACGTTTCAGACCGTGACAATTATCGAGTTCAGATCTTTGATAACTCTGGTGTTTTTAAATTTTCTTTTGGTCATGCTGGACTTGGTGAAGGTGAATTTAATAAGCCAGGAGAGATTAGTGTCGATGAACTAGGAAATATCTATGTAGTAGATACAGAGAATTATCGGGTTCAGGTTTTTGATAGTACAGGTAAGAACTTACAAGTTTTACAAGACTAATTATTTCTTCTCTCCGTAGAATCCAATTTTTTTGCAGGTTGGAATATGGATGAAGCTCTCTTTTACGGCGAGCTTACAGCGCTCCATTCCTTTAAAGGTAATTCTAGGAACACGTCTTTTTACGGTTTTACTATAGAGCTTTGAATCACTCTTGCGTGGCATCTGGCCTTTGGCCTGTCTAAGAGAAACGTTAATAACACAGCTGTGATAAACGCTCTCTTTAGTGAAGTTTAAACTCCAATTAAAGTAGAGCTCCCCTGTGAGCACTCGTTTATTATCGATAAAAGGATTGATTTGATAATTTCTTCTACCTAGTTCTTCTTTCATTTGTTTTTGAAGAGTGTCTAGATCAGATTGATTCTGATCTTTAGTTGCTACTTTTTCTTGCATGCGAATTTTACAATCAGCATGTTCAAAAATAAATTCCTGAGCATCAGTTTGGGAAATCATAGAGAAGGTCATAATGATAAAGGAGATCAAGGAAATAAGTTTTCTTTGTCTATTCATAATGAACTCCTTTATTTGATTAGAATAATTCTGAAATAAAGTCACTAAAGGGTCTGGCACAGGCTTCTTCAATATCTTTGATCTCTTTAGGAATCGAACGAGTAAGATTATCATGACCCTTATCTGTAATGAGGATATCATCTTCTGTTCTAATCCCTAGTCCACGCCAATGACTAGGAACTTTAGGGTCATTTGTTTTGAAGTATAGACCTGGCTCTACAGTGAAGCACATTCCTTCTTCAAAAGTAATATCTTCTAATTCGGCATTTTTATAAGGGCTATTGTCGTGGACATCAAGGCCTAACCAATGACCCGTTCCATGAGGATAGTAGGCGCGATGAGCACCACTTTCGATGATTCCGTCCACACTACCTTCTAAAATCTTCTCATCAATTAAGGCTTGAACTAAAACCTTTGTGGTTTCGTTATGGACTTCAGTCAAACTGTGTCCTTTAGATGATTTAGAGAGGCCTGCTTTCTGTGCTTCTAGAACTACTTGATAGAGGTCTTTTTGAGCTGGAGTATATTTTCCGTTTACAGGAAAGGTTCGCGTTACATCGCTGGCATAAACATTCACTTGCGAACCAGCGTCTATAAGCAGCCAGTCTCCATCATTTAAAGGTCTATCATTTTCAATATAGTGAAGAACAAGAGAGTTGGTTCCACCGGCCACAATTGGATCATAGGCATGGCCTTCTCCATTTTCACTGGTGAAAATGTGAGTGAGTAATCTTTCAATATCTTTTTCGGTTTTTGAAGCATTGGTCATGGACATGGCCGCTCTAAAGCCAAGAGTCGTAAGCTTAGCAGCTTGTTTCATGGCCAAGACTTCGTTTTGATCTTTAATCAGTCTAAGAGAGCCAATCATGGGCGTGATATGCTGCATTCCTTGGGGTCTGTGCACTTTTTGTTTGCGAAGTGATTCTAGTTTTTTGAGTGCTCCTAAGACCGTATTATGAAGCTCTATATTGTAGAGATCATAATAGAGCTTGTGAGTATCTTTCATAAGTTCGGGTAGCATTTCATTGAAGCTCTCATTTGCATACGCTTCTGTAATAGGAAGGACTTCACGAGCGCGCTCCACTCCTAATCGAATACCGGCCCACATTTCTGCAAATTCATCTTTATCTCTTAGAAATAAAATCGTGCGGGTACTTGAGTCCAATTCTTTTTTAAGAACAAGAGTAGCATGAGGTTCATTTGAACCTACGAGATACTTAAAGTTGGAGTCTTGGCGAAAAGGAAACTCAGTATCGTTACTCTTGGTGAGAAAATTTCCCGCAGGGATAATGGCCAGTGAGCCTGGAAGCATGAGCTCGGCCAAGCGAGACTGTCTGTTTTCAAATGATGTCATTTCCATAGAGTTTCCTATTTCTTATTATATGAGGGATTTAAAGAGATTGGCCACTTTTTGGGTTCCAATCGTTCTCATAAATCCAGCCAGCTTTGGACCTTTTTCTTTTGTAATGAGTATTTCATAACAAACGGGAAAGATTTCTGCGGGCTTAAGCTCTTTTGCATGCATGATTTCATAGAGGGCTTCATGAAGGGCCTTATCATCATTTTGATGTTCGCCTTCTTTTTCTAAAAGTGAAATCATATCGGTGATAAATGCTTTTTGCGCATCATTGATATCCACTTTTGGAGCTTCTTTGTTGATCGCAAACTTAAAGTCTTCTGGAGCATATTGCTCTAGCCAGTGAAGGGCACAGTTGGCCCTTTGTTCAAAGCGACGCTCATCTCTTTCGTTTTTAATTTCAGCTTCGTAGTATTTACGAGCTTGCTTGAGGTCACCGTCATTAATTTGCAGTACATTAGTTAGGTGGCGAAAGCTAGGTTGAAAAGGCATAACAGAAGGCATCTCATCAATTTGAGAGAGTTCATAAACTCTTTTGGCCATATTTACTTTCTTCTCATTTCCTTGATCTACGCCAAAGGCCAGTCTCTCCTGACGATCAAAGTCTTCATAAGTTTTAATGGCATCAAGATCAAAGCTAACGGCAAAATCAACATTAGATTTATAACTCGCAAAAATCCAGCGCACCATTTCTGGCTCATATACTTTTAAAACATCATTAACGGTAACCACGTCACCTGAAGAAGAACTCATTTTTCCACCACGACCTTTGATGGCCACAAAGTCGTACTGAAGATAGATAGGGGCTTGCCAGTCAAAGATTTTGACAATTTCTTTGGCCGTCGTAAAACTTCCTCCCTGAGAGGAGTGATCTTTTCCACCTGGCTCGAAATCGACTTTTTCAAATGACCATCTCATTGGCCAGTCTACGCGCCATGGAAGCTTTAAGCGTGTCGTCGTCGCTAGCTCTTCACTTCCCTTATGTCCACAATTCCCACACTCATAACCTAGGTGAGATCCATCCCAAGTTTTATTGGTAATTTGATTATCGGTATTACATTCTGAGCAATATACAGATACAGGTAGCCACGAATCATCAAGTGGTGTTTTTCTATGAACATTTAAAATTTCTTTGATTTTCTCTTTTTCATCAAGAGCCTTTTTGATGCTCTCTTTGTAATCGCCTGCACGATACTTCTTGGCCTGATAAAGAGGTTCGAGTTCAATACCTACTTTTGAAAGTTGAGCTTCAAACTTGGCTTCTTGATGGGCCGCATACGACTCCGTCTCATCAAATGGATCAGGAGTATCGACAATAGGTTGATACATGTATTTTTCAAGCTCATCTTGCTTGGGCATATTTTTAGGAATCTTTCTAAAGGTATCGTAATCATCCCAGCTAAATATAAAGCGTACTTTCTTACCACGAGCACGTAGAGCACGGGCCACGAAGTCCACGGTTATAACTTCTCTAAAGTTACCAAAGTGAACGGTTCCTGAAGGTGTAATTCCACTGGCAACTGTATACGTATCTTTGTCTCCTAGTTGGCGACAAATACGATCGGCCGTCATATCGGCCCAGTGGATTAAGGGATTTTGGGTTTGATTCTTTGATTGTTCGCTCATAGCAATTCCGTCGTTTGGTCTCTAGTCTAGTTAAGTTAGTCGCAATGCGATATTTGTTCATGATTTTTAGGGCCGTATCGTAACAAAAAACACCCTAAACGACCAGTTTTAAAGGCCTTAAAGACTGATGTACTTTATGTCATTGATGGATATGTTTAGAGTGTGCTAAGGTTAATTTATGATTGTAAATATGTTAATCAAAATTGCTATTTTCTACTTCATCTTCGTTCTTGTACGTAATGTTCTACGTGGTTTAGGGCGCGTGAATGAGGTGAAACAACAAATGAAAGATCAGATGAATGGACAATTCGGTGGTCATTCTCAGCAAAAAACTCAGGCAAAGAATACTTCTTCTGAAGATATTGTAGAGGCTGAATTTAGACACCTCTAAAATCATTTCATTCGCAAATAAGGCCGTCATTTCTGCCATATTCTTCCTTATAAAGTGCCCATATATATAGACTTCATCTAGTTTCTAAATATTATTCATGTTTAATTGTGTGCCTGTTTCAAGTATATTCAGTTAGTTAACCTATTTATGAAGAATTCCTTTAAAATTTTTTGAAGTTCTGGTTGATAATGGGCCTATGCAATATTTTGTATCATGATTTCGTTTATACAAGAAAGCTAAGGGGGCATTATGGGAGTGCATAGACTCAAGATTTTAATTCTCAATGAAGATATAACTCTTATTAATAAAATAATGGGAACACTACACGAGCAAGGTTTTGATACTCAGTGGGCCCATACATTTGCCGACGCTCGTAAACTCATGGCCAGTCATCAATTTGATGTCTTGGTTACAGATATGACGATGCCTGAAGATGACGGTGTTCGCTTATCGAAATCAGTTAGTGGGCAAATGCCTATTGTTCTTTTGACTTCGGGTGCTGGGGGAGAATTAATGGCCCGTAGATTTGAAGGGATTTGTGATTGTTTTCTTGATAAGGCCGATATAAGCACGCGTCTAGGTCTTGCTACATGGAAAGCTTTTAAACGCTTCAAAATAGATCGTGAAATTGTTCGTGATATGAAAATGGCCGCTTAGAATAAGCGCAGGCCTTTTTCCCAGTTATATATAAGCGAGACAATGAAACTTAAATGAGTGCTCGCTTGTCGGGTATGAAAGAAGCCAGGACCAGCACTTAGTCCAAGATTTCTTCCTTTATCTGGATAAAGGGGATCAACGAATTGGTGGCGATAGAGAAGCATTCCCATGGATGAACTTGCATGAGTGCTCTTGATGCGATTTCTCTTATAAAGAAGGGCCACGGATTGAATCTTATTTAATTCATAACCTAGTATGTGGGTTTGATAGAAGAGGGTATCACGAGTGCCCATTCCTATAAGTGTTCCTTGTTCTTCGGCAAATGTATTGAGTGAATTCTCTTCTAAAATCGTTGTTTGCCACTGTATTCTTGCCATATAGAAGAAGTTTTTAACCTTCATCGCAAGCTTAGTTCCCCAGTGGTTTCTTTTAAAATAACCGGTATCACAATTGACTTCATCACAATCAAAGGTATCTAGTTTCTTTGAGCTTCTATAGGTAAATTCTTTTCCAACATAGAGAGAAATAAAGGAGATAGGATAGAACTCTAGAAAAGTCTTAGCAGAATTGAGAACACCGCTGGTTTGAAATTGAACCGCAGGTCTTATCATTCCATAGAGTGGGGATTTCTTTTCAGCGGAGCCCCAGATTTTTTGAGCATATCCGGCATCAACTCTTAAGAATCCACCCAAGGGATAGGGTCTGGCGAAGGCCTCCATTCTTAAGTCGGCTTGACTGTAAGCTTCGCATATTCCTAAGAGCGTTAATAAAATAACAGTGATGTACTTCATTCGCAAAATTAGAGTCCTAACGCAGTATTAAGCTCAGCTTGGCTGATAAGATCTTGGGCCACTTGAGCGCGACAAACGGCCAAGGCCTTTTGGTATTCTGGACGCTCTTGCGCATCGATGAGTGTAAGGTCGATATGTTTTTGACCTTGGATATGGGAGTATTTAACAGCATTTCTTAAAAGCATCACAGCTTCTTCAAAGTTCATATATTACCTTCGCTTCTTTTTAAATTTATCTATAGATTAAGATATCTTCTCTCAAATTCAAATAATCTGGCCAGTCTTTCTTCTCAAGCTCATTGAGCTCTTCTAGACTTCCTTGTTTTTCCACCCACAATCTAAGAGACTCGCCACCGTTAATGAAGTCAATGGCAAGCTTCTCGTATTGATACTCATAAGGTTTGTCATTCCAAGAAAATTTAAAATCTTCTTGAGCATAGAAAAGTTTGAGTAGGAGGGCCCCAACTTTCCAGCTGTGAAATGACTTAGGATCTAGAGCGTGAATATGAATTCCTCCACAGGCAAGGCCCGCGTGTTTTTGAAACATAGGAAAGAATTGTAAGGGTCTTAAGACGACATCCTTAATTCCAGCTTTTTCAATCTCTGTCTGAGCCAGAGTTGCAAATTCAAAAGGATCAATCCCTGGAGCACCAAGCACTTCCAAGCTTCTGGTTGTTCCGCGTCCTTCACTAATATTCGTTCCTTCATAAAGAACCGTTCCTGCAAAAGTGAGGGAGGATTCAGCAGTAGGTAGGTTAGGAGAAGGATTTATCCACGAGCGCTCTAGATCATTCCAATGAAAGGAGCGCTCCCAGTGATCCATCGCAATTACTCTTAAGCGGGTATCTGGGCAATGAAGCTTTTGTTGTAACTGGGCCACTTCTCCCATGGTAAGAGCGTGACGCTGAGGAATAGGGTGATGACCGACAAATGAGCGCCACTGTTTTTCTAAGATAGGACCTTCCCAGATATTTCCTCCAACGGGGTTTGGTCGATCGAGAACGACAACTTCAATATCTTTGCCACTGCAAGCTTCCATCAATAGGGAAAGGGTAGTGATATATGTATAAACACGTGTCCCTACATCTTGAAGGTCAACGACAATCGTATCAAGGCCCTCGAGCATGGATTCACCAGGAATTCGGGTTTCTCCATAAAGAGAATAGATAGGGATATTAAAATAGGGATGAATATAATGATCTGTCTCGATCATATTATCTTGAACGTCAGTAACAAAGCCATGCTGAGGGCCAAAGGCCTTGGTGAGTCGCTTGCCAAAGGTCTGCTTCATTAAATCAAGGCCAAGACGAAGTTTTCCATCTACCGCTGCACTATGACCTAAATAAGCGATATTTCCCTTGAGGGATTTCTGTAGTTCTTGTGAGTTTTGACCATGAATAAGCTTTTCAAGACCTAAAGTAATTTTTGACACGACGTCTCCATTAAAAAAAAATAAAAAACTAAAAGTTTTTTTTATAAGGTTGCACTATAATTTTGCCATGATGAATTTTAAAAGCATAGTTTCAAATTTTTGGGCCACTCCATCTTGGGCAATCCTTAGTGTACTTCTCTACAGTTTTGCCTGCAATACGAGCTTTGCCTCAGATGCTTTGGCCGCAAAAGTAAATGATACAAATCACTGGAAGAAAGATCGAGTCATCCGTGGCTTTACTGTTTTCACTAGCCAAAAGGATAACTCAGGAATCGTTCCTATTAAAGTAGAAGGAATTATCGAAGCCCCTCTTACTGGTATCATGGAGAATTTGAGAACCATTGAAGGTAGTGAGAAATGGACTCCCGATCTTGTAACGAAAACCACTCTTGAAGACTTTGGTCCAAGAAAGGCGATTACCTACTCATTAACGAATATGCCTTGGCCTCTATATGATCGCACTCTTGTTCTAGAGAATGAATTATTTCTTGATAAGAAACGTAAACTTCTCTTTGTTATAAGTAAGACCGTAGATTTTGATAAATCTAGAGTCCCTAAGCCCAAGAAGACCATTGAGGCCATGGTAGGTTATTCTAATATGGGCTTTCGTCCCATAAGTAAGAATAAGACCTTCGTCGAGTTCACAGCATGGGTTGATCCTAAAGGTTCTATTCCTAATTGGGTGATTAACTTCTTTCAAAAGAAGTGGCCTGTGGCCTTTTTTGAAGCTCTCGAAGAACAATGTGAGGAAGAGGACTTTGAATTGCGTGCTGGTCTAAAGCCTATGCTGCAGGACTTATTAAAAGAGATGGACTGGGATCCTAAAACCTTTGAATAAACCTTGTTTTAATGAACTGAGTCAATTAACTCCTTTTTTATTATGACGCGCGGTTTTGACTTGGATATCTGTCTCTGATTTTTTAAAATAGAAGTCACCACACACAATAAGCTTATCTTTTTAAGTTTTGCTGATTCTTTGCAGGAGACACACCATGAAACAATATCTTGATCTAATGAAACACGTACTCAAAAATGGTGAGGAAAGAAGTGATCGTACCGGAACGGGCACACTCTCTGTCTTTGGACATCAGACTCACTATGATCTAGCTGAAGGCTTTCCCCTTGTTACGACTAAGAAGCTGCACCTGCGCTCGATCATTCATGAACTCCTTTGGTTTTTAAAAGGCGATACCAATATTAAATACTTAAAAGATAATAAAGTTCGTATCTGGGATGAGTGGGCCGACGATAACGGTGACCTAGGACCCGTGTACGGAAAGCAGTGGCGTCGTTGGGAAACCAAAGAGCAGATCATTGATCAGATGTCTGAGCTTGTCGAAGGCATTAAAAATAATCCAAACTCACGTCGCCATATTGTTACGGCGTGGAATCCATCAGATATTAAAGATATGGCGCTTCCTCCATGTCACACTTTCATGCAGTTTTACGTGAGTAACTCTGGAGAACTAAGCTGTCAGCTCTATCAACGTTCGGCCGATATTTTTCTAGGTGTTCCTTTTAATATTGCAAGTTACGCGCTTCTAACAATGATGGTGGCCCAAGTGACAGGGCTAAAGCCAGGAAAGTTTGTTCATACCTTAGGGGATGCTCACCTGTACTTAAATCACCTAACCCAAGCTCAACAGCAAATTAAGAGAAAGCCGCATCCCTTGCCACAAATGAAATTAAATCCTGAAGTGAAAGACCTCTTTGATTTTAAATTTGAGGACTTTGAATTGGTTAACTATTTGGCCCATCCGCATATTAAAGGTGAGGTGGCCGTTTAATGTTAATTTCAATGATCGTGGCCGTAGGACGTCAGCGCCAAATTGGGGCTGACAATTCTATGCTGTGGCATATTTCTGATGAATTCAAGCACTTTAAGAAAACCACGATGGGTCACACTCTATTGATGGGGCGCAAGAGCTTTGAGTCTATTGGTAAGCCACTTCCCGGTAGAACAACGATCATCATTACTCGCGATCAATCTTATCAACAAGAAAATTGTCACGTGGTTCATAGTCTTGAAGAAGGTATTGAGCTTGCAAACTCCCTTGGTGAAAACGAGCTCTTTATTACTGGGGGCGGACAAATCTATGAACTAGGTCTTCCTTACACGCAAAAACTCTATATCAGCACAGTTGATTACGATGGGGACGCTGATATCTACTTTCCCAAATACAGTCATTACGACTGGGATATTTCTTATGATGGAAATTGGGTGGAGAGTTCTACGCCTTGGAAACTTCAGATATTAGAAAAGGCGCCTGAGAAGACGCCTTAATTAATTTATTTCTTATGGTTAAAGAAAGCTTTCTTACAAGCATATCTTTCTTTAGAGCTGTATTTTCCACAGTCTGAAACGGTCTTGGCATCTTTATAAACTTTTGCTTCATTTGCCTTTCTCATTTGTTCTTCTTTCTTCCATTGCGGGACTGTCTCTTCCGGTAGCTTCGAAACACCACCTTTATTTACAGAGATGATGGTGCAGCTCTTAGCGATTAACCATAGAAATTTATTTTCAGTGAGGTGATTTACACTATATATATCTTCATTGGTTAGATTATTTTTTTCTAATATTTTATCAATTCTTGATTCTTCTGTTGAAGAAGGTATTCCAAATATATAGGCCCCACAACCTTTGACTTCTTTACCGCTGTATTCTCCAGTTCCTTGAGATACTGGCATATAGTGAGAGCAGGCACTGAGTGCTAAGAGTGATAAAATACTAAGAATTTTCTTCATTTAATCTTCCTTATTTATAGTTGTTTCTTCACTCAGATTATAAGGGTTTTTAGTTGGCGTGATAGGTTGAGAGTTTTTTTCCATTTCAACTGTTTCGTCAGTGGTTAAGGGTAAAGATGATTCATTTATTTGGTTTATTTTAATTTCTTTGGGGGCGTTTTCGATAAGAATGGCCTGATAGAATTCTCTTAATCCTGCGAGGAATTGATCTTTTTTAAAGTCTTTAACAAGCTTCTTAAAAGGTCCTTTTACTTCTTTGATTCTACTTCTTTCTTTTAAAGAATCCGGAACGAAAAGCTCAATTCTTTTTTCAAAAAGAGAGACATAGAGAAATATTGAATTGGATTCATTCAGTACTCCGAGTTGATAGGATTGTTCCAAGGCCTGTTGATAGCATTCTTCTTTCATTTCAGTGCGTGAAATAAAGACTTTCTTATAGCGATCAAATAACGGTAGTAATTGGCCCACCACAACGGCGGGGATACTTAGACCAATGAGCCAAATGGGATCTTGGATATCAAAAGGAATGAAATAAAAGATGAGATAAGTGAGGGCCAAAATGAAAAGAGAAGAGCGAAAATAGGCCGCAGGGTAGTGATCACTTCTATTCATCATGACAAAGTTGATCGGAAGATCGTACATCTTTGTCATTTCATCGTTGAGTTGATTAATTTCTGATAGTTTCATATTCATAGAGACCTCTAGTAAAAGCTCTGATAGCGCGTGTAAGTTTCATCATTTTGTTTATTGATACTCTTTAAGACACTTCGAGGTCTGGTGAGTAGCTTTCGTCCCATGATAAAGAAGACGAAAATCACAATGAGAAAGGCCAGTAAAGTTTTAGAATTTTGATTTTCTTTGATGCTCGGATGAGGAGCAATGATAGGAGAGTTGGGGTCGAGCTTAAAAGCAAAGGTGCTAAAAAATTGAGTGAGACCCTCTTCGTAGTTCATGCGAGTAAGGGCCGGTCTAACGAGTTCGACGAGAAAGTTTAACTCACTAGAACCTATTTGATCTTCAAGCATGGGAGACATATAGATTTTAAATTGGCGATCACTCAAAGAGAGAAAGAAAATTCCAAAACGTTCACGTCCATCGAGCTCATTAATAATAGGTCTAATCTTTTCAGAAAGAGAAAACCCTTGAGAGGAAGGAAGAAGCTCTACGCGAAAAGGAATCCCATAGTTTTCTTCCAGATGATCTAAGAACTGATTAAGGCGAAATTCATAACTATAACTGAGAAGATCAGCTTCATCGTGAATATGCATGGTCGGAATACGTAAATTGTAGGGGATCTTACGAGAATAGCTTTGATAGAGTTCAGGCTTGAATCTATAAACGCCATAAATGGCCCCCATCATAACAAGAACCACTAGTGAGATGATTGCTAAGAATTTAAACCGTTTTCTCTTCATTTATACTCCATTCGAATACTCTTATACTGTAAATTGAGATAGCGCTTTGATTCATTAAACCAATTGGTGCGTAGAACTGATTCATGAGATCCACCTGGAATCGCTGTGAAGACAATAGGTGAGTTCATGGATGTAATCATGCGATAGGAGGGCGCAAAAGTACTTTGTCTGCCCCCTGTTTTGAATTTATTACCCTGACATACAGTAGTCTTGTCGCCTCTTAAGTGATAAGGGCCTGGGTTGAATAGTTTTTTGAGAAGCGGTACTTTCTTAAATTTTTCCCCAAAGAGAATATGAGTAAAGTAGAAAGTATTTTCTTCGCCCCATGATTTAATTTTGGCCTTGGGGGCTTGAGATAGAGTCTTTTGAATGACTTTGTTTAAAAAGGAGTCTCTCTTTTTTAAGATGTCCTCTCCATTATAGCGATCAAACCAAAGAGAATCATTCGGACCAGGATTTAAAATAATTCGATCAAAATGAGCATAGTAGTCTGCAATAAGGGCCGTTTCTTTAAAGAGATAGTCCCAGGCCTGTTCTCCAAAAGCTGGAGCGTATAGCATTTGATAGGCGTTTTCTAAAAATTTTGAATATAGATAAGGGGCCTTTGAATCACTTTCAAAGCGACAGTTCCACTGAGTAAGGATTCTTCCATTGGGCGTATCGGGAATGAGAGGAGTAATGAGTTTCATATATTCGTGGGCCTGCAAGGAGTAGATATCCCCTTGCAAAGATTTCATCTGCTCACTCTCCCACTTATTTTCTTGCTTGAGGTACTCGTGAATTCGATCCGCTCGATAACTCCCCATAGGAAGATTAACATTATCGTGTTCATCCATTGATGGAATCGCATTATTGGCCGTGACGAGATAGTCCTCTTGCGGATTATAGCTGTGATAAAGTTTTTCAGGACAATGATACCTCTTCCAATGAGTTGACTTATCTTTGGCCAGGCGAGGGATCAGGCCGCTGGCCGCGTTTGTGCGCTCAGGAAGATAGCCCGATTGTTGTTGTGCTATATTGGCGTTAGTATCGCAAAAGAGCCAATTACAACTTATGAAGAGGTCTTTGACGAGTTCACAGCCTTCTTTTGCACTCTTTGCGTAGGGTATTTTTCGAAGCAAGGTGATGGCCTGAGCGGTTCCTTGCTGGTGTCCACTCCAAGCGCGACTCATATAAAGGCCGTCTTCGAGATTTCCTGTTTTACTTAGGGCCGTCTCTGGAACTTCAAGTATTCCTCTTTGTGTCTCAAAGAGATTCAATTCGATTCTTTGTCCTTTCTTAGTCTCAATGATCTCTTTTCGCTTAATGAGCCCCGTGCTTTGTTGGTCATCTTCCATAACTTCTTCGTGTTTTATCTCTTCCACGAAGTAATCAATGGTATCCATGAAACCATAAGTAAAGCTGTAGGCCAGATCTTGATTCCGACCCATTATAATTCCAGGAGCTCCAGGGATAGTTATGCCTATTAAGTTTCGATCATGAATAGTGGCCTTTGTTTCATACCAAATGGCCGGAAAGCGATTGATTTCCAAATGGGGATCAAAGGCCATAATCGGTGAGCCCGTTTTCGTTTTTGATTTCCCTAGTACCCAATTATTTGAGTTTTTAAGCGTAGGAAGCGCTTTAAAGAATTTATTTTGAGGAATAAGAGTGTGATCAAAACTCACTTTTTTTAGAATTTCAAAAACATCATAGTCACTAGTTTGAAATTCTACATTAAAGAGCGAAGCGATATACTCTGGGGCGACGTGAGAGTGAAGGCATTGAGCGATAAATTTTTCAGCTTCTTTTTGGCTAGAGGCAAGACCGATATAGCCCATGGCCTTAAGCATCGCTAGGGAATCCGCTATATTCCATGTTTCCATGGGAACTTTCAAATATTTCAAACTCTTTGGCCAATGGGTTCTTCGACCTTGATTAAGTCCTTCAGTATAGGATTTAAGAAACTTTCTATCGAGTTCTTGAAGTTGTGATTCTTCCTTTCTTGCTTGATAGAACATGCTGAGTTTTCCCATGTACTTATCTACTTCAATTGTTTCTGGTGAAGCTTCAAACCACAGGCTTAGTTTGGAACGTAGTATCGCTTGCATGAGCGTGAGCTGAATACAACGATCTTTTCCGTGAATATATCCCTGAGCATAGGCATAAGCATTATCATCTTGTGCTGTGATATGGGGGAGGTCATTCTCATCGTATTGAATGGTGATAGAGGCCGATTCAAAATTTAGCGAAATCTCAGGAGAGCTCATTAAATGACCTTTCCATAAACTTCGATATCAAGAGCTTCGACTGCATTTTTAATAATTTCTTCGCAGTGACCTTTTAGAAAATTAACAAAATCATCACCCTCATAAGAGGCCTTGAGTGCTACCACATCAACAGGAGGAAGGATTTTGATTTTTACTGTTACTGTATTCCACTTCTTTGTATCAAGGTGTTGCTCATAACTACTTAGTGCAACAGGAAAGATAGATAGATTAGATTGAGAGGCTATATGAAAGGCGCCTTTTTTAAAGGGAAGTAAACCTCTTCCTCTACTTCTTGTGCCTTCAGGCATAATCCATACTTTGAGGTGACGAGAAATCATCTTTTGACCGGCTTGGGCCATAGTCTTCATCGCACTTTTCTTATTGGTTCGATTAATGAGTATATTTCCAGCAAGCCAATACATTTGACCAAATAAAGGTAGGAGACGAATGGATTTTTTCCCAAGACTTACGGTTCTTTTGGGAGTGATTTGGCCTATCACGAAGATGTCGTAATTATTTTGGTGATTAGAAATAATGACAGCAGATTCTGGAACTTTTTTGAATTGTTCTCTATCTTCTACGATTATTTTAATTCCAAAAATTTTGAGAATAGGAATCCCAAAGAGGCGCCCCATGTAATAAGTGTTAGTGGGATGAAAAGGACGAAGAATGCAGATTAAAAGACCTGTGATAGAGGCGAATACTCCATAGATCGTGGCAAGAATAAAGCGAATAGTCTGAAGGACCATGGTAAATCTCCAATTCCATTTGGTTATAGGGCTTCAATAGCTAATTGGTGTCGATTATTGTAGCGGAGTTGAAAGGCCACTGCCAAGGTCAAGATTGACGATCTTTTGGTGATATAACGCTGTTGTTTCTGGGCCTGCGAGCTCAATATAACGCTGCGTAACTTTAGCATCACTATGATTGAGATAATCACGCACAAAGAGTAAATCCTTTGTTTGATGATAGAGCCTCGTTGCACAAGCTTTTCTAAGTCCATGGGGGCTAAGATTACTAGGCAGATGGGCCTTACTAAAGCAGCGCTTGATTAATTTATAGGCCCCACGACGAGTAATAGGGCCTTGAAAGTAAGAAGAAGGAAAGAGAAACTCTTTTCCATGCTTATTTGCATAGGCTTCCCACCAAAGCGCCAGCTTCCCATCATCATAGATAAAGAATTGATGACGCTTACCTCCCTTTCTAATGACATTTAAGACATTACTCTTTAGCTCCAGCTGATCAATCCTTAAGTCCTTGGCCTCACTAATCCTTAATCCACCCCAATAAAGAAGGGAGAGAAAAAGTCGCTCTTTTAAATTTAGTGGTGCGGCCATAAGGGCCTGCCAATGCTCCTCTTTAACAAGAGGAGTCGGAGTGAAGTCACCATCTTTAATCTTGAGCTGATGAAGCTTCGACTTAATAGGACTTTCTCGAAACTCAAGGGGAGCATGAGAGAGTCTATACCAAGGGGATTTGGGATATTTCTGAATGAGGTAATCAAAGAAGTTCTTCAATGTGGATAAGTGGCGCTTTCGCGACGCTATAGAGAGGGGTTTTTTTAGCTGATAATGATGCCAAGCTCTTTTAAAGAATCCTATTTTGTAAGAGCAGCTACCTTTTTTCAAAAATCGTAAGTAATCCTGAATATCTTGGGCATTCAACTGATTAAATCGCTTACGCGCCGCTGCTTCTGTCCAATTCTTAAAGTGGATGAGATCCCTTGCGTAGGAATCAATGGTATTTTTAGAGCGATTGAGTTGAGCGCAATGTTCAAGATAATCTTCTATTAATGGAGCGTGGGCCTTAAATTTTCTTTTCATTATTTAAATAAAATTCCCTTAAAATAAGCTATATAGTTCTCATAATTTCTCTTATGTGAACCATTAATATGCTAAGTACATGAAAACACATTGGCAAGTCAATCGTAAATTAAAACGAGTTCTTTTGAGAGATTACCCTGGTGCGGGGTGGCGGGGTGGTACGTGGTTCAGGGCAATCGCATTAAAAGTTCTTCTGTAAGGGGTGGTACGTGGTTACTTTTGAGACTATTTGCGTTATTTGGTTCTTCTTAAGCATATTAAATTTTTATTCAAGGCCTTTCATAATTGGTGCTACTTCTCGTCGATAGCATGAGTATCAAGAAATCTTTTCCATATATATTAATCATACTTCCTTTATCTGATTTATAATCAACTTAGTAACAAAGAGGCGTGGCAACTTCTTGCAGATGAAGAGTAGATGGTTAAACTTTTGAAAAAATATTAAAGGATACACAGAATGTTAATGTTAGCACTAGAAATTCCTATTCTGTATATTTTTCTATTTATCGATTTATATCGTACTCGTAATCTCTCCTTTAAAGAAAGGTTAAAGAAGAGATGGTTTCCTTACGCTATAGTAGTTCTTGTGTTTTTTGTCCCACGATTTGTAAATGATCATTACTTTGAGGAGATTCACGGAAGAAAATTTGGGCGTCCTGAAGGTGAGGGCAATCCAGAACATCACAGCATTGATTATGACAGATGTCTTCGTAATGCGAGTCTTTTGACTGTTGGCTTCTGCGAATGGATATCTGGGGATTATTCGAAGACAGTCGAATCAGAATGTATTGATAATCAGATATTCAGTGGTGGTCTTTGCAATGTAAAATTAAAAGAAAAGTATCAGTTTCTAGAAACAGATGAGAAGAAGCTTGAATATACAAAGTATGTATTAAAGCAATTGGAGCAAAAGCAGACAGACTATTCTCAAGAATCAATTGTTCGTGTCACTGCTAAAATCTCGGCTTTTTCTAATTCCATTGAAGTGAGTAGTTATATTTTAGGCGATTCATTTGATCGCTGCTACCATGAAAATTTATACCATATGTGTCTTCGAATCTACGGATCATACAAAAAAGTTTTCCCAGATGTTCGTGATTCAATCTTAAATGTTGTTGTGGCGAACCTGCAGCTTTTAAATGCTCGCAATAATCCTAGTCGAATAATTAAGGCAAGAGAAACAAACGTTATAGAGTTAATTAATTCATTCTATAAAAAACTGAGAAAAAATAGAACAGATCATGAAATAGAAGAGAAAATAAAAGAAATTTATGAAAATATAGGCATCGACATACCTGAAAAGGTCATGTTCTATTACAAAAATGTCCTTAATGATAAGTAGGAAAAGTCTATAGGTAACAAAAGAGATAAGTAATCGAATCACACTTATCGCTTCTTGTAACGAGTGGAATAACGAGTGGAACGTGGTTACTTTTGAGACTGTGTGCGTTGTTCTAATTAGTACTTTCGCTTACTAGGTGGCTTGAAAATAGTTCTTCTTAGACCTTTCCTGACTTCATTCAATGTTATTGAATCGACTTGGGAAATTTCTATTGGATAGGTATTCTCTATCTTAAATCCGCAGTCCCATCCTCTAGATTTGTAATAAAGAGTAGAGAAGGGATAATCTTCAATATTTCTGACAATGTTGGCCCTTAAGGGGTTCTCATAAATATAGCGCTTTACGTTTTGGAGGTATTTCTCGTTCTTAATAATACTCCACTTGTATGAGCTTCCAAACATTCTATTGATTTTACCGGAGCGCTTTCTTAGTTCATCGCTAAACGTTTTATTAAACCAAAACATAAAGCGGTCAATATCAGAGTTTGGTGTTCGAATAAGTAGATGATAGTGATTGCCCATTAGAACATACTGATCGATTATGGAGGGATTATTTTTCATGGCCTTATTCAGTGCAATTTTTGAAATATCCCAAACCTCGCTCATCGGAATAGAAAACCAATCTCTGTGGTTAGATCTAGTTGTAACGTGATAATAGTAGAGGTGGGTTCTTATTAGGTTTTTTCTAGGCATAATGCCTATTAGCTTAACTTATGCCCTCTTAAAAAGAGTTTTGTACTACAATATCATTTTTCAAATAATGCATATGGTCCCAAAAGTAACCACGTACCACTTCACACTTCAGAATTCTTGATTAAAGTTGAAGATAAATTTCTCCGTATCGGATTGGAGAGAATTGCTCTCAAGTAGGGTTGAGCTGATATAGGTAAAACTAATTTCCTGATAATCTTCAACCTCATACTTAAATCGATACAGCATACCTTCGTGGTTATTATGGGAATAGTCTTTTGAGTTGTAGTAAGCAATAGAGGAGTCACTCTCTGATCTGAATTGTTCGATATTGATAATCCAGGGGTTCATATTAAGGCCCAGTCCATAGATGTGACCTTGGTTTCTGCCGTCAGGTGCTTCATCATTGTAGAGCCATTGGCCGTAGAATTCTAATTCGACAGAGTCTATGGGCGAGGCCGTAATATCCCACATGAGGTTATAACCTTTATAGCCGTATACGAAATCAGAGCTGATATTATTTCCACTGGTCACGGAGTTACCAAAGTTTCGTGAAATATTGGCAATACCTGCTGCGAGGGATTCGAATCTAAACTGAGAAGCTTCAACTTGCAGACTAAGAAGATCACCTTCAAGCTCTAGTCCAATTCCTTCATTATAGTAATAGGGAGTTCCATTATCTTCCACCACCCCAATTCTTTGAATGAGGTTAATATTGTTAGGTATGGTTTGTTCTAGTTTTAGGTAGACTCTATGATTCTTGGTAAAGTTTAAACTCAATGTTTCTCTGGCCCCTAAGAAGGCCGATCCACTAACCAGTAGTGGTGAGTTGTAATCACTTTGGCCAATAGCACCAGCTTCTAATTTTAAGGCCTCAAAAGGATTATAGGTGGCCTGGGCGTATTTAAGAATCCAGATACGATTGGGCTCATATTCATTGGTGATAAAAGAACTATTGGATCCGGTTTCAAGTAGGGCCCCACCTGAAAACTCAATCTTAAAAGTATCGGAGTAGGGAATCGTGACTTCAGCACCGATTAAGAGACCCATGACTCTAGCTTCCACTTGTTGATTATCTACATACTCACCTTTGAAACCAATTCTTGGGGTGATCGTGGTTTTCTCCCATAATTGATTTAGCTTTTTCTTATTGATGGCCATCGCTGCATATGCGGGATCAATAAGAGAAGCGAGTAGGCAAACGAGGGGAAGTTTTTTATACATCTGTTTCATTTTTAAGAGTCTTTCTAAGTTAATGGGTTCAATAATAAAGATAGCTTAAGGATACCACCTCTTTGAAAGTTTCTAAATACTTAAAATAGTGGATAAAAGATCTCTTGTATTTCAAATTTAAAAAGTATTTGTTATAATAAAAGCGATGACTTCTTTAAGTAACATAGGCAAACCCCTATGGAATAAATTAACCCGTAAAGTTTTTGCATGCCCCAGTTGTGCGCAAAAACTTCGTGTACCCATTAGACCGGGAAAGAGTCTTTCCGTGCAATGTTCACGTTGCCCATCTCAGTTTATTTTAGATTTTAAAATTCCATTGATTGAAGTATTTCGTTGGCAATCGGGTAAGAGTTTAAAGCAGAACCTTATCGATTTTCATCACCGCTTCTGGAATCTTCCGGTAGCCGCTAAACTTCAGGTTATGATGATTCTCTTTCTCATGGCCATGATTATAGATGCGGTGATTTCACCGCTCTTTTCTTATTATTTATTACCTCTATTTAAGTCAGGTAATAATATCCCCGCCGATTCTTTTTCTTCTGACTACATCCGTAGTCTGTAATTAACAAGAGCACATATGGACTAAATTTGCCTGTTTAATCTTTTAAATGGGGATATTTACGAGTCATACGTATAATAGTGAAGAGTATTTAAAGTGAGGATATAAATGAGCGAAGTAATTAAAATGGATAAGAAATCCTTGGACGATATTGCCAAGATGCCTAAAGAAGAACTGGTCAAGATACCAGAACTTCAACACCGTAATTTTAGAAATGATGAATTCTGGAAGAAGATTCCTGCCTGGTCCAATGTGACTCGCAATGAGTTTGCAGATCATATGTGGCAAACTAAGAATTCAATTCGAAAAGTAGAGCAAGTTCAAAAAGTACTAGGGAAACTTTGTACGAAAGAATTTATGGATGATCTTCTTGAGGGCCAAAAAATTACGCCCATGAATATAAGAATTACTCCTTATATTTTTGCTCTTATTAATTGGGATAATCCTGTGGATGATCCCTTAAGAAAGCAATTTCTTCCTCTTGGATCACAGTTTTTACCGGATCATCCTTATTATGAAGCTGATAGTTTAGGTGAGGATACGGATTCTCCAGTTCCCATGCTCACGCATCGCTACCCTGATAAAGTTCTCTTCTTACCGACGACGATTTGTCCGGTTTACTGCTCTTATTGTACAAGAAGTCGAATCATCGGTGGCAGTACGGAGACAGTAGATAAGAATACTTATGGGGCCAATCAAAAGAAGTGGGATGATGTCTTTGAATATATTTTAAGAAACCCTCTTATTGAAGATGTGGTTATCTCTGGAGGGGACAGTTATATGCTCACTCCGGCCCAACTTAAGTATATTGGTGAAGGGCTACTCAATATTCCTCATATTAGACGTATTCGTTACGCTTCCAAAGGGATTGCGATTTTTCCTCAAAAGATTCTTAGTGATGATGCCTGGGTAAAGGCGCTACAAGAAGTTCATGAGTATGGTCGCTCTTATGGAAAGCAAGTTGTCGTTCATACGCACTTTAGTTCTCCACAAGAAATCACGCACTGGACTGAACTTGCTATGGATCGTCTTTTTTCACTAGGTATTACGGTGAGAAACCAAGCGGTTCTTCAAGCGAAGGTTAATGATAGCGTCGATACAATGGTGAAACTCACAAGACAGGTAGGATACCTTAATATTCAACCTTACTATGTTTATCTTCATGATATGGTTCCAGGGTGTGAGCACTTTAGAACAACACTAAGAGAAGGGATTGAATTAGAAAAAGCGGTTCGTGGTACGACGGCAGGATTCAATACACCAACTTTTGTATGTGATCTTCCTGGTGGTGGCGGTAAGAGACACGTGGCCTCTTATGAATACTATGATGAAGAAAATGGTATTTCAGTGTGGAAGGCCCCGTATGTTAAGCCGGGTGAGTTCTTTACTTACTTTGATCCAATACATAAGCTCTCTCCAGAAGCCCAAGAGAGATGGGCCGATCCAGTGAAGCAAAAAGAAATGATTGAAGCCGCTCTTGCAAAAGTAAAAAAGTAAAAACACTAGAGCGTATCATAGTCCATTATAACGGCCCTATATTGGGCCAAGGACTCTTGATAATCGTAGAGTGTTTCAATTAATTTAACTTGCGCATCGGCCGTATTTTGTTCGCGTATATTAACAACAAAGTAATCACTATCACCTGAAGAGAATTTTTGGCGCTCACTACTTTCGAGTTTTTTGGCCAATTCAACTTCTCTTTGGGTGTTTGACGTTATAGTGCGAAGAGCATTCAGTTTCGTTAAGAGTTGGGAGAGTTTTACATTGAGCTGCTCCGTCTTAAACTGCACTTCGCTTTCTTTTAATCTCAGTTGGGCCATATTCGCCCGTTGATCACCTTTAATCTTATTATATTCAAAAGGAATATTAAGGCTTAGATAGATCTTGTGATCTTGACTATAAAGAGTCTTAGGACCTGAGCCCATGTCCTTTGCATATTCATATTTTAAATCAAGTTTAGGTAAGAAGCGTGAGCTAAAGAAGCTGCTTTGTTCTTTTAGCTGATCCACTTCTACTTTTAAAGATTGTAGCGAAAAGTTCTGCTCTAGCTTTCCCGCGTACTCTTCATTAAATTCAGCTTTTGCTTTTTGCACGAGTGAATTTTTAATAGTGGACTTCATATGTTCAATATGAGGAATTTGGCGAGCCCCAGGCACTAAAGGTTTTCCAGTGCTAGTGCGGTAATATAGGGAGAGGTAGAGTCCAGCATACTTTACATTGGCCTTTAGTTTGGCCACTTTTGATTTTCGCTTTAAAATATACTGCTCATTCTCTACGGCATAGATCGCTGCAAGATCACCTTTTTTAATTCTCTTCTCAAAACCCACCTGGCGCTCTTGAGCAAGAGATAATAAGTTCTCTGCGACCTCAAGTTTAAGTCCTTCTGAAACCCACTGCCAATAAGCGATAGTGGCCTCTTGTTGGATGATCATAAGCAGATCATTTTGTTTCCATTTTCCAATTTGAACATCGTACTCAGAAATTCTTCTCTTTAATCTCTTACTATCCACGGAGCGATTTCTTAGAAGGGATAAAGAGACTCCACCCATGACTTCGCCATCATTAAGAGTGGTCACGGCCCCTTCGTAGGTTGGAAAATTACCTTCGGATTTCTTATAGCCGCCATATACTTTGGCATTCAAAAAAGGCAGAGGCTTCGTTACTTTGGCCTTGTAGTAAGAGCCATTGTAATACTCTCCATCTCTGTCATAGAAGTCCACATCTAAGGAAGAGTCAAAGGCCCCCTGAGCAGATCGATTCTTTGATTCATAATAAATGACCTTATCTATGGCCATCTTAACCTTAGGAGCGTGATCTATCGTAGATTGAAGGACTTCTTTTAGAGTCAGCTGATCTGCATTTTCAGGCTTCTCCTCTTGTGCACTAAGCACTGAGGTTGAAAAGAGGCATGAATAAAGAAGAAGGCCTATGACTTTATGTGGAATCATTTATCAGAATCCTCTTTCTTTGAGTCGCTATCTCCTGAGCCTTTCTTTGTCACATTATGAAGCTCACTTGTGTAAGAAGAGTCAACTGTGGGTGGAAAGCCGTTAAAGAGACGCCATAATTCGTATCCAAGTTTTACAGTATCCAGTAAAACCCAGCCGACAACTCTTGTTCCTTGGCGAAGATAGATATTATCTGGCCAGTTGTGACCGTCATCATTCTTAGGGGAAATTAAAACTCTGAATTTACCTTGTTTATTAACCGAGGGATCAACACTGAATACTTCTCCCGCGAAAGTTCCCACTGCCACCGAAGGCCATCCACTAAATTGAACGGCAGGCCATCCTTCAAATTGTAAGCGAACCTGTCTTCCCGGTTGAATTAAGGGGAGGTCATT
Source organism: Bacteriovoracaceae bacterium (assembly GCA_048266825.1). GTDB lineage: Bacteria > Bdellovibrionota > Bacteriovoracia > Bacteriovoracales > Bacteriovoracaceae. The sequence continues at coordinate 63,704 of JBLWYP010000012.1, forward strand.
TCCATCAACGAAGATTTCTACTGCTGGTCTTAGATGATCGGGAACGAAGACGGCCAGTTGATCTCCACTTTTCACAAAAACAGAACCTCCTCCTTGAAGGACACTAAGAACCGTTCCTTTTCTCTCGGCCGTTACAAGTTGTCTTTGTTGACGTGAAAACTTCACTTCGACCTTGGCCAAGGAAGCTGCGGCAGAAGCTTCATCGGAGAGTAATTTCTTATAAGTGATTTTTGCTTTCTCTAAGGTTAGCTTAGAACTTAAACCCTGTTCATAGAGTTGTTTTTGACGGCGATAGTTATTAAGACCTGTTTCACTGGCCGTTTTAGAGGCATCAAATTTAGCGAGCACGGCATCTCTTTCAATACCAAGTCTTTCCACAAAGTTGGGATCGTTATCGACGATTTCAACAATGGGGTCACCAAGTTCTACACGGTCTCCATCTTTTACGAACCATTTATTAATTCGCCCTGAAACAGGTGCATTCACATACTGAACACGATCATTGGGATCAATTGCTGTTACACGTCCAATGCCAGTTGAGGTTTGTTGCCATGGTGTTATGGCCAAAATGAAGGCCATAAAAACAAAGGAGAACATGAGAAAGTAGACGAGGTTTTGCTGCCAAGAAGGAATTTTAATTCTTCTTAGAGATGAGTAGTTTAATTTATGGTTCTTAGAAGTCATGAGTGCCTCTTCAATATTTATATATTTTAATTCTATTGGGTTGGTGGTGATTTCTTAAAGTCTTGATGGAATTCAACATGCCCATCAAAGAGTAGTTCACTGTGTTTGTACTCATTGGGCGAGAAACCAAGCACCATGACACCAATACCATGTCCTTTTAATTCTATTAATATGGCCTTTTGTAATTCTGGTCTTAATTGATTAAAGAGTGAGGAGATAATAACCCATTTTGGTTTTTGCAGAATTACGCGCGCAAATTCTAGCTGAACCAACTCTCCCCAGCTCAAGTGAGAGCTGCCATGCCAAATTCTAGTTTCAATTCCTTGAGGAAGATGATCTATCTTTTCGGCCAAAAGAGTGGAATCAATAGCATGATTAAGTTGAGATTCAGTGACTCTATCTAGACTCCAAGTCAGATTCTGATAAAGGGTTCCATCAATAATTCGAGGGGCATCTACAATATAGATTTGCTCTCTTAAATCCATGGCAGAGATATCTTCATAGGGAATATCGCCCCAGATAATGTCACCTGTTTTAGGATGAACATGGGCATGAAGGAGATTAAAGAGAGTTCTTTGGGTGCAGTCTCTATCGATAATGACGTGATAGCAATTTCCGGATTCAAAGGTATGGTGAAAGTGATAGCTCTCGCCCTTATTATTTGAAATCGCAATATTATCAAATACGAGAGGACCATTTCCTAGCACCATGTCTTCGTCTAATTCATCAATTTCTCTTTCTCTTTGAAGCACTTCAAAATCTTCAAGTTTATCAAGGGCCGCATAAATATCGTAGAACGACTCTAAGTATCCACCAGATTTCGCAATCCCCGTTAAGATAAGGGCCACTACAATTTCAGCTGATACGAGCTGTCCTAGGGTAAGCTGACCTTCCATAACCAAGAATCCACCGAGTCCTAGAATTAGAGCACTCATAATGGCATATATACATAGGGAGAAGATGATCTGCTTAAATAGGATGGAGAAGTGGCGTCCTCTTTCTGTTAAGTATAGATTGATATGATCATCAGTCGCACTAATGGCCGCGTTGTGTGATTTCTTACCAAAGAACATATTGCGATTATAGATCAACTGCTCAAGCCAAGCGGCAACTTTATACTTCGCCTTGGATTCAACGATAGAGGATTTGATGGCCGCTTTTCCATAGAGCTTCCACATGATTAGAATTAAGATGGTTAAGATAAGATCGAAGGCCAAAAAGTAGGGATGATAGAAGGCCAATAAGAACATTCCCGTGATGGTTTGCAAGACTAATGTAATTCCATCAACGAGAAGTTTCGTGGATTGTTTTTGAATCGACATAATTTCAAAATATCGATTAACAAGATCACCTTTAAAGATTGAATTGACACTACTTTGCGTTGACGTGAGGATTTTATCTGCGATTTTTACCGTGACTCGTGCATAGAAGTGGCGCTGAAAATACTCAACAGTTAAATCTTGCAGGCCTCTTAAGATGCCACTAAAAATAAGGAGCGCCAGAAGCAAAATACTGACAATGATCAAAGGCTGTTTTAAGACCGCAAACGTTACTGTGTTCACTAAGGTTTGTACGGAAATAGGGATGGCCAGACTGAGTAAACTTGTCCCAATGGCGTAGACAAAGGTGACAAAGTAGAAGTTCTTCTCTGGCCATAGGATTTTCTTCCACAGTTCTTGGCCTGTGGCCTTATTAGGTTGATTCATTCTTTAAATCCCTTATATATCCTAAAATTCTAATTCTAAGTTATTGTAAATCAAAACATTTGTTTCTGTCAGTAGTATTTCAAGGATCACTAAAACGATCAAGCTTTCTGAGTTATACAATTAAATCTGGTTGGTGAATTTTTGATGAATTCTCTTGGATTATTGCGTGGCGATGTAGATTATTGAGAAAAGTGTAAAAAAAGACAGCTCTTAGGCCATCTTTTTATTCTGAGAAGAGTTGCTGCGATCTGTCGTTCTTCTATTGGTCACACTTTTTATACTGTCTAGAAGTTCTGGGTAGTGGCGAATGATATTCACAAAGTCATCTTTAGAAAGACGATAGAGATCTGTGTAAGTATTCGCGCGAATATTAGCGTTTCGAGTTGTTTCTTGGATTAAGGCCGCTTCCCCAAAGAATTGACCTTCATGTAATTGGTTAACTGTCTTGGCCTCGTCGCTTATAACATCAACCATTCCGTGAGCAATGATAAACATTTCATCACCAAGTTCACCAATACTAATAATAGTATCTCCTGGAGAGTAGAACTTCTGCTCTAAGCAACTTGAAACTTCTCGCAAACAAGCAATGGAACAATATTGAAAAATAGGAAGATTTCGAATCAACTTCATATTCATGAAAACTTGGAGTTCTTGCTTAAGAGCGTGGGGGAGTTCTGCGATAATTTGCGTGTCATTGTCACTTAGTCTCTTATTGTAGAGATGACCGTAATAGTTAAAAACCGCTGATTGCAGCTTACTTGGAATATGGTAGTACTTCATAAAAGCATTGAGTTCAGAATATTTCTCCCGTCCCTGTTCTTTATAACGGGCCGATTCAGCAAAAATTCGACTGATATTACCAATGACAAAACCGTAGACACCCACACCAATGAACATAACAAACATCGTATAGATTCTGGCTGCATTCGTCTTAGGAGTAATATCACCATAGCCTACTGTGGTCAGGGTCGTTACCGTCCAGTAGAAGCATTCAATATAATAAGTCGTACGATCCATATTGGGAGCGATAGGATGAAACATGATCCAAAAGCAAGAGAACCAATGCACTACAATCATAGAAGAGACAAAGGCCAGAGTGATTTTTAACCAACCCGAGACGATGGGCATTGAATTGAAGATTTGAAAAATTTTGATAATTCTTACCAGACGAATCATGCGTAGTAATTTAATTGTCTTCATCGAAATAGATCCGATAGGACCTGTTAAATAAAAGAGAAGATCAAAGGGAATGATCGCCAAGGCATCAATCACAGAATAGAGTGTAAATTTTTGCTTACTGATTCTTTGAGAAGGGGCCAAGTCAGCTTGTTGTTTGTATTTTCTAATGGAGTAAATAAAGTCAGCTATAAAAAGAGTTGAAATAATAGCGTCTGCAACGACTTGCCACATTTGAATTTTCGTATCAAAAGTGAAGGTAAAAGGAGCTTCTGCTGCTGAGAAAACCACGGCCGCAAAAACGACTGCTAGCCATATTCCTTCGCCCTTTGTTAACTGATTTCGTTGCATTAATGGTGACCTATATATTTAAGAGATTGCGCTTTATTAGTTCTTATATCGGCGCATGGACGCAAGAGTTTAGGCTCTAGGCAACTTTTTAAATAAAAAAAATCAAGGTTATTGATCAGAAGTTAAATTGCGTCAGGGAATTGTCAATTTTGGTAAGGAATTGACTCCAGTTAAGCTCTATATCTTGACTGTTTTCATTTTGAAGTCAAAATATAGATATGACAGGTGATTAAACTGAGTACTATACTCAATCATTTGAATCACGACGGAGATTATAAAATAATGAATTTAATTAAACGTTATGGATTTTTTATTATAACCAATCTTTTGGTGTCCATTGTCCTCTACACCATTGGCATGTTTGTCATTAATCAAATGGGATACCCATCTGGATCTTACTCTGGATTATTTATTTTCTGCTTCATCTTCGGTATGGGAGGCTCTTTTATTTCGCTTCTTATGTCCAAGTGGAGTGCTAAGCGCTTAATGCGCCTTGAGCCTCTGGCAACAGGAGCGGCGCTGACTCAAAAAGTACATCAATTTGCGCGCAAGGCAGGTCTTGAAAAAATGCCAGAGGTGTATATCTATCAATCACCGGAACTGAATGCATTTGCCACCGGACCTTCTCGCAATAATTCATTGGTGGCCGTCTCTACAGGCCTTGTTGATTCTATGAGTGAAGAAGAAGTTGATGGGGTATTGGCCCATGAAGTTAGTCATATTGCCAATGGCGATATGGTAACGATGACTCTCGTTCAAGGGATTGTTAACGCCTTTGCTATGTTTCTCTCTTATATCGTTACTCAAATCATCATGAACGCTCTAAGAGGAGATGATGATGAAGGTGACTACCGAGGTGGTGGAAATTTCTTCATGCAGTATATGATTCGAAATGTGGTTTACACGGCCCTGAACTTCTTAAGCTATCCCTTGGTCATGTATGTCTCAAGATGGCGTGAGTATCGAGCTGATGCGGGTAGTGCAAATATTGTAGGCAGAGATAAAATGATTGCCGCTCTTAAGAAGCTGCAATCTAATATGGATCGCTCCACTAAGCATGATAAGAATATAGAGGTTATGGCCATTAGTGCTCCTGTAAAATTCTCGGAGCTCTTTAGTTCTCACCCTCCACTAGAAAAGAGAATACAGGCCTTGATTAAAAACTAGTCTTCATCACTTAAGGCACAGGTCGGTGATCTGTGCAAAAGATCTAAGAACTCTTGAGTCATTTCTCCTGATTGATACGCCCTTGTGGATAATTTTTTTATCCCATGGCCTTGCACTCTTTGCACGATCCAGCCGGCCTCTACCATGGCCTTCCATACTGCTTTACTTGAAGTGTAAGTGCTCATGATCGTGCCTTTATGAGAGGCGCGAGCAAGATCGCTGAACCATTGAAGAGTCCAAAGCGTTGGGCACTGCTTAGGTGAAAAAGCATCCTGATAAATGGCGTCGATTTCTTTATAATGGCTTGAATTTATCCAAGAAGAGAATTGCTTGCGAATATCTCCAATCAAAATTTTAAATGTTGAAGACTCATTAAAAAGAGGATGACTAAATTGACCATGAAAGAGTTGATCGGATTCATTCCATAGGGGAGTGGATATATATCCATCACGATGGAGTTGATTAAGACTGTGGGCCGCAAGTTCCTTATCAATTTCACTGCTGGTAAATAAGAGTTCAACATTTGAATACTTTTTAGAATGTTGAATGTGTTCAAGGGTCGTTTTTAAACCAAGTGCCGTGCCAAGGCCTAATTCAAAAATATGAACGGCGTTTTTTTCTTGGATAAAATGATCTATCTTGCAGCCTTCTATATAGTTATAAAGAGTTTCCTCTAATGCCCCTGAAGTAGAATGGCAATTTTCATTAAAGAATTCACTAAATAAAGTATGGCTACCGTCGTTCGTTTCTTCCCAGCGATAGTTACCTAGCGAGCCGCTAAATGTCTTATTTTTCATAAAGTAATCTCAGTTATCTTTTTAGGAATAAATTGTTAAGGCCACAGACTAATATTGTCGATAATAAACTAGATGATTTGGTTAAAAAAGGCTCCTCTATTTAAGATTATACCTATTTTTGGGATGTTACTTCTACTGTTTGTAGGAGCTCTTTCTAGTTGTGGCTATGATAAAAGCTATGAAGATACGGAAGAGAGTCTCTATTTTTCTCAAGATGCCCTTAATGGTGGTGTGCCTTTGACTGATTCTCAAATGGCCGTGGCCCTAAGAGTTTGTTACGCCTTTAGAACAAAGCGATCAAAATTTTCACTTGAGATGATGGGTGAGGGTTTTGTCTTTAATCACACGACACGAGATTGTTCTTCAGATGAAATCACAACAACGATCAATTCTGTATTGGTGCAAGATAATTCAAATGAGCCTCTTCGCTATGATAGCTCTTTTACGGGAAGTTATGTAGACGAAGTACAAACTGATATTCATGGTTATCTCTCTGGAGTTTGTGCCGACGTCTTGGCCGGAGAGACTCCCCTTAATACTATTGAGACAAATAATGAACTCTACGAATATTCATTTAATTCTAGTATTGCTGAAGGTGATCAAGTGGTGATTCAAATCGGTAGTGCAAGAACTCCTGATTCAGAAGTTCCCTCAGTGACTCAAAAAGTGATTCTTGATATTTTAACGAATGCAACTTCTTCTGGAAATTATCAGGGGATGGTTGTAGAGGCCAAGCGCTATTCGCCCTGCTCAATTGGCTCAACAGAAGTTAAGCTCATTAAGCAGGTTTTTCAAGCACCTTAGTTCTACTTATATCTATTTCTTCTACTTAGTTCTTCTGTCCCAATCCGTATAAATCGCTTCTAGTCTAGGTACGACTAAGTCGGTGTAGCGATCAAAGAGCTCTGCACGAGATTTATCTTTATTGGCGTGATGGCAAAGAACACGCAGTGTTTCTGTGTAGCTTAGGGCCCAGCAAATTGTTTCGGCATGAATCATTAACTCTTCAAAGCGCTCTTCTTTTTGCCACATCTTAGGATCAAAAACATCTTTCCATGCACCTGGCTTTAAGCAACTAATCACTAAGGACATAAGGCGCTTTTTAAACTTGAAGTGAATCGACTTATATTCTCGGGTCCAGTGATTATCTCCAGAAAGAATGGCCGTAGAAGGATGCTTAAAGAACATTCCGCTAAAGAATTTCTTAGGATCTTTCATGACGTATTTCAAAGTGTCTTTTAGGGCCATTAGTGCCTGAATTTGACTGGTCCCTTCATAGAGAAGGGGGCCAAAACTATCGCGGTGATAGCGCTCTACTGGATATTCTTTAATGAAGCCATAACCGCCAAGCACTTGAATCGCTTTTTTGGAGAGGTCTGTATAGGCTTCCGTTGCGTAGAATTTAATAAGAGGAGTTCTTTTTCGCGTCCAGCGAGAAGCTTCTTTAAAGAGGTCATCCTCTTCTTTAGTGAGATCCCCTGTTAAGAGCTTCTTTCCTTCAAGTTTTAAATAGATATCAAACCAACTCATGGTATCGGCAATCAGCGCGCGTATGGCATCTCTTTCCGTTCCAAAGTCTTCAAGATTTCTCTTCATAAGAGGAAGCTCGGCTATGGGCTTACCAAAGGCCACGCGCTCTTTTGCATAATTTTCGGCGTAATCAAGGGCCTCTTCGATGCCACCAAGGGCTTGAATTCCCACGAGGATTCTTGCTTCGTTCATAAGATGAAGCATATACTTGAAACCTTCACCTTGTTTACCAACGAGGTGTCCCACTGTATTTTCATAGGAAACCACAGTCGTGAAAGATCCGTGCATTCCCATTTTTTCTTCTGCTTTATCCACGCGAAAATTAGGTCCTTCTACGCCTTCTTGATCTTGCTTAACAAAGAACATGGAAATACCATCAAGAGAGTCAGGATCCCCCTTTACTTTGGCCAAGACAAAGGCGAGGCCTCCACCACCATTGGTAATGAATATTTTCTGTCCGTTGATAAAATAGGTTCCATCGTCCTGTAAAACGGCCGAGGTTTTCATCATGGTTAGATCAGAGCCACAACCTGGCTCCGTTAAATTCATAGAACCCGAGATTTTACCTTCGATAATTTCAGGGATATATCTGGCCGCGGTTTCTTCATCACAGTAGCGAAGTAGCATTTCTCCCAATGAGGTATAAAATCCTAATAGAGTCGTCGTGGACATACAGGCGCGAGAGAGAAGGTTTTGAGACATCATATAGATGGTGCTAGGTAAGGCCATGCCCCCATATTCAGTGGGGAGAGTGATACCGTAGACACTTAACTCGCGGGCCTCTTTAATCATTCGTGCTAGGGGCTCACTTGGAATGGTGCGACCATCTTTGACGATTCCGGCACCGTGCTCATCTAGTAATTGGCCTATCTCTTTAACAGAGTTGGCCGACCAATCACCCATAGAGGATAAGACATCTTTTAGGAATTGCTTGAGCTCATCCATGTCTTGGATACCGTCTTCAGTAGGAAAACTTGGATAATACAACGGGATAATCGTGTCCCAGTCGATTGCATTTTCAAACATCCAATTCCATTCTTTAGAATCGTCAAAATAATTCATCTTATACCTCTTATACCTCTATTTAAATTTATGATTTCTTTCTGATTAGGTAATCAAGGCTAAAGCGCCCACTACCAAGGAGACCTAGTGCAATATAGGCACCCATATAAATAAATGACATTTCTCTTTTTCCCCAAGCATCATTTCCGTGAACGAGAAAGAAGGCCACGGCCATAGTGATGATAAGAGGAACAGATACCCAGCGGGTAAAGAGACCAAGGGTAATCATTAAGGCGCAAATGACTTCGGCCCCAATGGCCAGTCCAAGAGAGAGGCTATTTCCAATACCTAGGGGATCGGGAAAGGTATTCATCATGTTGCTGTAGTTCGCTAGCTTCATCCATCCGTGAGAGAAAAGCATGGTAGCGCCAAAGGTGAGACGAAGGGCCAAGAGGCCAGTATCTTTATACATAAGAAATCCCTTTCTGATAATTGATGACTAAGGTCTAGTTAATTATATTAATCAGGAGAGGAAAGGATGGCAAATATTTTGCCAACATCCCGATTTCGATATGGCATACTAGGGTAGAAATCTGAGATTAAAGCGAGTCTAAGGAGCAAAAGAATGGCCGAGTCAAAAAACTGGGATAGGTTCATAAATGAGAAAGGTTATGAGGCCATAAAGAAAAGTTTTGAATTTAGAAACTTTAATGAAGCATTTTCATTTATGACGGGTATTGCTCTTAAAGCCGAACAAATAAATCATCATCCTGAGTGGCATAATAACTACAATAAAGTTGAGATTATACTGACCACACACGATAGTGGTGGTTTAACTGAGAAAGACGAAGAACTAAGACAGTATATAGACGATGCTTACTAAGAATTTTAGGGCAGAGATAATCAAGAAAAAGGTTAAAAAAGCCGATAAATTTGTTATGCTTTACTCCAATATGATTAAACTCAATATAATTATGATTCTTTGTAGTTGCTTCTACAGTTGTGACAAGTCCAACAGTATGGAGCCCTATGATGCTACCAAGGATCTCTCTACTCCCATATCTCTAATGAGACCTCGCTCAACAGTCACTGTCGTAAAAGAAGGTGCGGTTAAAAGTGGGCAAGGGCTATACCAAGCTTTAAAAGACATCTCTATTGATAATGCTTTGGCCTTAGAGTTAATTAATGGACTTCGTGATGAGGTCGAATTTTCAAAGCTTAAGGTGGGAGATAAAGTCATTGCAGGTTTCAATGATAATCATCAATTACTTAAATTTTCATTATCTCAAAACTTAGTCGAAACCCATGTCATAACGCTTAATGAATACACGGGCCAATGGGATTACTCCCTAAAGACTCTAGATACTTATTGGCAGCCGCGAAAACTTGAGGGTGTTCTCTCATCTGGATCTACTCTTGAAGCAGATTTAATTGCAAGAGGTTTGCAACGATCCGTTGTTAATGAGGTCGTGAATGTACTCTTATGTAAAGTTAACTTTCGAATGAACGCCCGCGCTGGTGATCGCTATGAAGTCTTATTAGATGAGAGACGTTTTAAAGATAAAGTCGTGGGAACAAAAGTCTTATTTACTTCTTATAGTGGTATCAGAGCAGGGACTCATAAAGCTTATTTCTATCAAGATCAAGAAAAAGGCTCTACTTATACGGCACACTATACTGAAAAGGGTCAGGCCTTGATAAGTTCTGGATTAAGGTATCCTCTTTCACAGCTACATGTTCGTTCAGGTTATGGATGGAGAAGACATCCAGTAACAGGAAAACGGGCCATGCATAGAGGTGTTGATTTAAGAGGAAGACGTGGAGCTCGTGTTCACGCCGTTGCTGCGGGAAAGGTCATTATTTCGGCCTTTAATCAATATGCTGGAAATAAAATCGGAATTAGACACAGAGATGGATCGACATCATTCTACTATCACCTCTCTAAGCGTGCAGTACGTGTAGGCAGTTGGGTTAAGACTCATCAGGTGATTGGAAGGGTAGGTTCAACTGGAAGAGTTACAGGGCCTCACCTTCACTTTGGCTTTAAAAAAGCAAATGGTAGATGGATGAATCCATTGAATAAGAGAATGATCGCCACACCAAGACTTAAGGGGGAGCGTTTCTCTAATTTAACCCATCAAATTACAAAGATTAAAGGTACATTGGCCGATTTAGAAATGAGTCAAGAATCAAAGTATCTTCTCGCAAACCATGACACGATCAATAGAAGACCTAGTTCTACGAAAGATTTTAGTCAATTCACTCAGCTTTATCTCGAATAAAAACCATTTAAATTAATTTAATTTTCTCTAATATTTTCAAAGAGAAGTCGTGAACCAGGGGTTTTTTTGGCCGTCTTCAGCCACTTGAGCCAAGCTTCTGAATGGGGGAGAGGCACATCCATAGCGAGTAGATTGTAGCCAGGAAGATTGGGAAAGATATGGTGAAGGGAGTGCTTGTGAAAGCCTAGTAGAATAAAATGACCTATGAAAAGCGGGAACTGAAGTGATCTTGTGAAGTCGTCTTGTTCTCTTAAGGGGATCTTCTTGGCCGGAAAATCAACACGGCTAATATATTGATCCACTCCACTATGCTGACTAAGAAGAAGCGGATCACTGATCATAAGAAAGATGAAGTAGGCAAAGGCCCAGATCTTAATGAAGGTAGATAGAGGAATAAAGCTAAGGATGAGGGCATAGGCCATCAAGAGAAAGAGTATACTTGATAGGTTCTTTCTTTTCATCTTCAGACTTGGATACATGGAAAAGAGTTTAGATAGATTCCAAAAATTACTGAAAGAAAAAGACAGCGTCATAATAGGAATCCAAAACTTCCAACAAAAATTAACCACTCTCTTTTGTTTTTCACTTCTATTTGTATTGGCGACAATCGTCATGGTTGGATCTCTATCCTTCCATCCGGTCCATACATGATGTTCACGATGAATATATTTCCAAGGAAAAAAAGGAAGAATGACAAAGAATGAGGCAACATGACCAAAGAGTACATTAAGAAAGGGGTAGGGAAAGAAGTGACCATGACCCAGATCGTGCAGAATCACAAACCATTGTAGGATATTAATGGCCAGCAAGACTTGGCCCACTACCCATAAGAGGGGATGATCAGACAATGAGAGATAGAGTGAGCAAGAAAATATAAGAAAAAGAAAACCTATAATAAGAGAGGCCTTCCCTAAAGAAGGGCGAATATGTTTGTACTTGAGAATGACTTGTTGTACTTCATCTTTAGTCATGAATAATCTCATCAACATAGGAGAGTATATCTAAGGCATCCAGTAGATCATGATCCCACTTGTTAGTCGAAAGGATAAACTGATCGAAGTGCTTTCTTATCTTTTGCATAGATTTCTTGGTGTGAGAAATTCCATTATCCATCAGACTTTGGTCTGTATAAATATCACTGACGGCAAAGACGCAGTGATAGGCCTTTTGCTGTCCAGTTCTTTGAGTGAAGGTGACTCGATACTTTATATGACCTGAATTTAATTTTCTTTCTTGATCTTTTGCTAACTCAAAAAGTTCTTTAGAGATTTCAAAAGGGCCTTGGGCCCATATGTCTTTATTTTTTTGAACAGCAAATTCTAAGGTTTCAGATAAATTATAATTCTTACCTGTAACGGCACTTGCAAAGAGAGTTACGTCCTCTGGAGAACTTTCTGGCAACCAACTAATCGTGGTTACTTCCTGGTAGCTGGGAGTTTGATCAGGATCTACTTTATAAAAGGTGGCAAAAGTATGAGGAGTCCAGCCTGGAATTACGGGGTGATCATAGGAGAAGAGGATCATCTCATAGTGCAAGGCCCATGAACTAGGAAGTAGGGCCAAAAAGCTTAATACAAAGATAAGGGGTTGAATCCATTTTTTCATAGACTCACCTTTTGGTAGTGATCAATCAGAAGATCTGAGTATTCTTTTGTAACTTGTTGGCACCATTTTATGACGACTTTATTAATTTTCTGATGATCTCCTAGACCAAAATGAACTCGAGGGTCAGATTGAGCAGAGAACCCATTAACGGCCGTTGTCTCTAGAAATTGAATTCGCTCTTTGCCTTGAGCGTCTTCAGAGTAAATATAGACATGGGAACCAATGGCGCTGCGATTACATTTCGTATGACTTGACTCTAACTCGAGTCCTATCCAGTGGTTACTATGAGCGGCTTCATTTTTAAAAACCAGTGGGTTTCTATAGAGGGATGAGGCGACGAGATCAATGAGTCCGTCGTTATTAAAATCTGCTGCGGCCATGCCACGCCAATTGCCTCTTTGATCCATTCCAATCGTGTCGGCCACATCACTAAATTGAGGCCTCTTATCAGGTCCTCTATTGATATAGAGTCTATTCTTTTCATTGCCATGAATACAGGTTCCGCGAATGTCTCCCCATTTATTAGCAAAGCGGTGAATGGAAGGTGGAGAGCGGGCTATCTTTTCGTTGATATACCAAAAGTCTGGGCACTCATCATGGAGTTTGTCATAGCGATCATCCACCATGCCATTGGCCTGGGCAAGGTCGATATATCCATCATTATTAAAATCTTTGGCCGCCGCTCCCCAACCAAAGCGATTCTCATTAAGAATTCCAGCAAAGGAAGCCGAGTCTTTGATTACCGGACGTCCTACCTTATCTTTGTGAAAGGTCCAAAGTAGGCTTCCTTCTGCTTGTAAGGCCTGATGAACATTAGAAATATAGACATCACTCATGAGATTGGCATCAAAGTCAGCAATCGTAGCATTCATGCCCTTGTAGGTATCTTTTCCAATTTCACCAAAGTACTGACCTTCAATATTAGTGAAGCCGGATCCTTGATTATTATAATAGAGATTGTCTGGTCCAAAATCATTGGCAAAGTAGAGATCCGTCCATCCATCTTGATTGAAATCGGCCGTGCCTATGGCCATCGTCCAGCGAGTTTCATTGAAGCCAATTTTGAGAGAATCTAGTTTTTCAAAACCATCACCTCGATTAATAAAGAGATGGTTTTTTCCGCCGTTATTGGCCATGTGCCAACTGTCATGCATAAAGTTAAACATCCTCTCATCATTTTCATATTCTGAAGGAGGTAAGGCAAAGAAATCAAACTTTGTTTCTTTCTCATAATCGGGAAGAGTTGTGGCAATGGTATTGCCGATCACAAGATCAAGTAATCCATCGCGATTATAGTCAAAGAAATTCGCAGTAGCACTATTGGTATAGAGATGAAGAGAAAACTTATCCGTAATATGCTCAAATTTAATCTCGCCCTCTTCCTTCCATAGATTACGGTATAAGCGCGAGGATCCTTGTGAGCCAAAAGCATGGGTGACATAGAGGTCTTGATCACCATCATTATCAAAGTCTATAAAAAGAGCATTGGAGGCCACTCCGTAGCGTTTAATATCTTGGGCATACTTTGATACTTCTGGAATGGGAATGCTCTTAAATTTAAAATCACCTAGATTCTTAAACAGAATACTGCGATCTTCTGGGGATTTGTGTCCATTCGTAAAGAAGATATCCAAGAGACCGTCATTATCCACATCGGCAACAGCAACACCATCTGTAATGGCCAATATCCATTTTCCCATATGCTGAACTCGAGGATCAACCGTATCGAGAAGCTCTCCCTTTGTGAATTCCATGTGAGTATCTACGGGATTAATTTGGGTGAATGTAAACTCAGGATTAACCACATCGGTAAAGTCATTGAGCACGTAGCGATAGAGTCCCACACTGATCAGGGCAATGGAGAGAATCGTCACAAAATTCTTATAGTATCCTGATAAGAAGAAGCTCTCTTTGAAATAGCTAAGACCTTGTACTCTAAAAGATTTAAAGTGCAGATAGATAAGCTTGCCACTTCCTAGCAAGAGAGCGGCATAGAAGAAGGTGTGATAGCTCTTAAAGAGATGAAAGAGTAAGTCAAAGACACCAAGAAGAAAGCCCACAATAATTTGCTCTTTCTTGCCACTAGGACTGGTGGCGGGATCTGTGATCATAAAGAAGACAAAGAGAAAGAAGGGCGGGGAAGTTATGGTTCCAAAGAAGAGGGTATTAAAGGGTAGGTAGTGTTTGATTAAAATGGAGCGCAAAGTAAGTTGTAATATAAACGTGAGAAGAAAACTTCCCACAAGCCAGTGGCGATTGATCTTTGGAAAGAAGAGAAAGAGAGCGGGCATGGCAATAAAAAGGGACATGGCCCCTACTCCATTCCACTGATAGGCCGGTGCTGGGGAGATGAGTTCACTCGTTATAAGTAAAGAGAGCACGACGCCCATCAGTCCAGGATTGAAAATATGCTTACCTTTGTAGGTAAAGAAGAATTTAGAAGCGATGGCCAAGTAAACCGGGATAAGGGGATAGACCAGGTTATGCCCATAGTTTAAGAGAATGGATAGGCCAAAGGCCGTGGTGATCGCACTAAGAGGAAAGCGAATGCTGAAATGCTCATGTTCCTTATCTTTTTTTATAAGAAAAAAGAGCCAATCAAAGAAGAGTTGTAAAAGAATGGCCGACAAAACTGTAAGAGTAACTTGAGTAAAACTACGGTTAAAACCTAGTAGAGTAATTCCAAGAACATTATAGAGACCCAATATAAAGCAGACCGTATACTTGGGCGCAAGTATCCTTTTAAATAGGTTTGTCTTTTGTAGAGTTAAAATTTCTTCCATGATAATTAGTGGCAAATCCCTTGCGTCATGTCCATAATATAGTATGACATTAAAAAGCCTTTTAAAAGACTATTCGAATATTGAGCTCGCTGACCCCAATAGTACTAATGATAATCGAGATATACTTGAGTATTACAATCAGTCACAAATGACCACGAGTAGTGAGTCCATATTCTATGATCGCGGTGATAACTTCTTTGATTTCTTAAAAGAAAGGTCGGATAAGTTCCTGGTCTTTACTATGAAAAGCGATGATGGAGTCATGAAGGGCATAGCCTGTGTTTCCTTTTGGGAAGGTATGATCAACGGAAAATTAAGTACCGTGGGTTATCTTGGAGATTTGCGTATAAGTCTTGATCGAAAGCTCATTCGTCAATGGCGCAAGCTCTTTGGTGAGTTTATGAAGCATTCGCCAGAGTTTCCCGAAACCTATCATTGCCGCTATTATCAAACGGTCTTAATTGACGAGAATTCAAAGGCCCGCAATAATCTTATCGAAACAAAGATTGCTGGCATAAAATACGAAAAACTTTGTGCGTACAATATGATTAACATTATTGGTCACTATGGACTAAGGCCTAAATCTAAATATAGGCTCGATCCCTTAACTCAGTTAAGTGGCAATGAAAGTTTAAAGAATGAAGTCACGCATTTTTTGCAACAAGGACATCAGAGTTTGGCCTTTGGTCATAACTGGAGTAAGACCTTGGACTATCGCCTAGAGCATTGGAGTGGTGTTGATAAGCAAGATATAGTGGGTTTAAGAGACGAAGATAATAACCTCGTGGCCGTAACATCTTTTTGGTCACCACAAAACTCTAAGAAGATTAAGCTCTCAAGCATTCCCAAGCTCTTTCAATGGATAGATCCTCTTTTTAAGGTTTTGCCCTTTATTAAAACCTATAAACTCCCTAAGGCGCATAGGCCGCTTCAAATCAAGTATCTTAATCAAATTGTATTTTCACCCAACATAAGTGATCAAGATAAAGTGAATATTTTTAAGCAGCTCATATATTTTGCGCTCAATAAGTATCATGATCTTCATTTTATTTCTTATTGTGAAATGGATTATGAAACTTTTATGGATAAGCAAAAGGGACTTATTTATCATAGTAAGCCCATGGGTCTTTATAGTGTGCATGCTTTAGACGACTCAAACACTCCTATAGATCCGATCGAGCAGGATCGCTTTGCCTTTGATATGGTATTGGTTTAGTCATGCTAGATAAACTCGATTCGCAACTTAAGAAATTAATCAGTCTGTGCATAAGCTTTCCCAAATGGGTTATCGCCACTTACTTGATTCTTTTGATTATTCTTTGCGCGCAATTTAAGCCTTTTCAAATTTTAATTACGGCCGATGATCTGGTGAATAAAGATTTTAAGAGTTATCAAAATTATCAAAAATTAAAGAGTTCATTTGATATTAGACCTTCTTTAAATATTTTTATTCAAACCAACGCTGAAGCACAGCTGACTCATTCAGATTTTTGTTTGCTAAAGCGTTGGAGAAATGATGTTATTTATCAAACGCCTCTTATGAGTTATTCTCTTTCGCCTTTGAGTTTGAGAAGAACTTACTTAGAAAAGACTAAAGATTCGGATATTCCTAAGCTTTTATTTCCTAAAATACTGAGTCCTAACTGTACCGATCAATCTTTAGTAGTTCTTCCTCTCTACAATCAATTAAAAAAAACGCCATGGCATGAAACCTTCTCCGCTAATAATGGAGAGGCCCTCTTTAGTTTTGTATTTGCTCAAAATAATGAATTTAATTTTCAAAGCCAAGTCATTCCAAAAATTGTAGCGGATATGATGGCGCAGACAAATGCTACTTTAGATGGATTTAAAAAATACTATGCTGGTGAAGCAGCCTATTACTATCACATGGCGCAAGGACTTAAGTTCAATGGTTCATTAAATATCATCATCTCAATTCTGGTTCTTATCTTCTTTAAATTCTTCTTAGGTACATGGAAATCCGGCCTTATTTTTATTTCTAGTTTAGTTGTAAGCTCTCTTTATCTCTTTAGCTTAATGTCTCTAAGCCTCACACCTATTGATATACTCAATAATGCTCTCTTTCTTTTACTCACCGTAAGTACGATGGGAGATTTTATTTACTTAAGCATTACCAAATTAAAGAATCCTCATTTTACACTTGAAGAAGTCTTTCATCGTAATGTTCTGCCGGGGCTCTTTACATCCCTCACGACATTTATAGGATTCATATCTTTATGCACAAGTGACTTAGATATTGTTATTCGTCTTGGTTTTTGGGCCGCCATGAGTGGTGTGATTGAATGGCTCGTCATGTTCACCTTGCTTCCGGCCTTATTAAGTCTATTTAATAAAGATATTACCTGGATAAGACCTAGAGATTATCGTTTTCTTAAAAGATTAGAGAATATTAAACTGCCCAAGTCTCTTTGCTATGCTCTTTTGGTTCTCATTCTCTTAGTTCCTTGGTCACTCCATCACCTCAACGTAAACGATGCTCCTGATCAGCTCTTTGATCAAGATCATGCTTACTCGCAGTCTGTTCAATACATTAAAGATACGCGTGGCTACGCTGGAGAAGTAAGTCTTGTCTTTCCTATGGATCAAGATCACAGAGTTCAGGCCAAAGAGCTTATTAATAAAAAGCTAGAACACCTTGAAAGCTTTGATATCGTCAAGAAAGTAGAAGCTCCCTATGAGGTTCTTGATTTTCTTCACCAGGGTATAGAAGATAAGTATATTCCCCTCATTGATAGAAGCCTTGAGGATACTATTTTCTATAAGCGCCTGATCGGTGAGCACGAATTACGGGCCGTCATTTATTTAAAAGAAATTGATTTGCAAAGTATCAATCAATTTCAAGCAGATATTAGTGAGCAAATCTGTAAGGATCAAAGTTGTTATTTATCGGGATTATTGGTCACTTATTCTGAGTTTGCGGCCATTGTCCCCGTAACTCTTATGAGTAGCTTAAGGACCTCCTTACTCTTTGTTTTGATCATTTTAGTCATCTTGGGTGTATTAAGGAAAGAAAGTGAGCTCGCTAAACTGATTCTAAGCTCTTTTTGGGGAGTCGCTGCCATACTGGTTATCATTGCCCTCACTCAAGTTAAAATTAACTTTGTGACGTGTGTAGTGATCTCTACTTTAGTGGGACTCACTGGAGATAATGCGATTCACTTTCTCTTTGGTGCCCATAAGCTTGAAGATGCCCTTATTCAAAAGGATACGGCCTCCATCATTACGGCCCTTATTATGGCCATATGCTCCCTTACTTTTCTTGTATCGGCCTTTGCTCCACCACGTATTTTTGGTGTACTTCTATGTGTGGGATTTCTTCTTTCTTTGATGGGAGATTTGTATCTATTGAAGGGGATGTTAGGAAGAAAAGAGAAATAGGCCCACTTACTGCATAAGTAAGAAGGCCTATCATTATTTATAGGTTATAGAACATTACACTATTAAGAAGCATTCCTACCGGAGCTGATCCTACGCTTTGATTAATAATACGAGTGTATTTAGAAACATCACGTCCATCTTTTAACTCAGGAAGGATTGTCTTAAAGGCGGAAGCATCCCAGTTGGTTGCTTGACCATAGTGATAATTTCTATACTTTACCGTCTTGCCCTCAATCTTCTTCTCTAGAGTTTTAGGAACTTTATAAGAGTCACCAAAGACAGGCATAAGGGCCTTTAAGTCCTGTGGAGGGTTATTAAAGAAAGCCCCCATATCAACGGTGACCACTTCACCCGTTACATCTGAGCGTAGAACATTCTTGTCATTAACTGTGGCCAAAAGCGCTTGCGCCCCACGATCCATCTCTTGGGTAAAAGGTGCAAAGGCCTCAGAGCGAATGAGTACAAATTCATTTCGTCCTTCTTCAGAGCGATTCTTAATTTCTTCCCAGGCGATAATTCCAATTCTTGTGGCCTCTTGCATATGCTTATAAGCATATTGCATATTCTCGGCACCATCTTTTCCACGCAAAGTGAAGAGGTTCTTATATTTCTTCTTTTGAAGCTTTTCTACAAGATTATAGGCAGCAACTCCATCGATACGTCCAATTCCAAGAACACGATCTAGTCCATAGAGCTTACTTACATCTTTAATAAGATCGATAGAGCCTTCTAGGTTATAAGCTGAAAAGCGTAGTGACCAGGCCATGGAGTTATGAAGGTTGGCCAAAAGAAGAAGTCTCTCCGGCTCACCCACGATTCGATATCTCTTAACATCATCTTGAAAGCTCGCCGTTCCATAAAGAATCTTATGATCCCATGTCACTTCGTTGGAGCTTAGATCAAGCGCCTGAAGTCTTGAAGCTGCCAGTTTTAGTGAAGGATAAACATCGGTTTCAACAAAGCGTTGAAGATCGGCCGGTGTTTCAAAGCGTTGCTTTTGCACCTCTAAATCAAAGGGCTCTGTTGTATAGCGAAAACCTGCATCCCATTGATCCGTAGGGAGATTAACAGACAAGAAAGAAGCAAATCGATAAACACGAGAAACCATCGTTGAGTGAGTGATAGTTGATTTGGTAAGTAGGGGATACATACGATAAGCAAAGGACTTCATGTTAACCATGGGAGTGATTAAGGCCGTGATCAGTTTCAGATCAGTGGGAAGTTCATCGTAAGATTTGTTTAAGTTTTTAATTTCAGCTTCTAAGGCAAGAGGCTCTTTAATGCTTAGAAACTTAGTTCTAAAGGCCTTAAACTCTTTAGAAAGATAGCTGTCATCTAGTTCTTGAGAGCTAGAGATCTTGCGCGATTTAGCTCTTTTAACAGCGCTAGACATAAACTTCTTTGTTTCTTTATGAGTCGTCCAATCATAATTTTTGGCCAGATCAACTAATTTGGCCTGACTCACGCCACTTAGGCATACAAGAAACGTAAACAATGCACCTTTCATAAACTCTCCTTACCAATATATAAAACTAAAAAACTTGTGAAATCTGGGTTTATAGTGATTTAAATTTCTTTGGGTAACTTTTAAGGCATTTCGATAGGGAATGAGATCACGTACGGCCCATTTTCCTAACCTTAAAGTAAGCTTGATTCGCGCCCTAAGCCCACTGTCAGGGAAACTATACTTGATCATATTAAAGCAACCACTAAAGAGCACGACTTGTAAGAATGCTATAAAGACAAGGGTGTTAAGGGCGGTCAAAAAGGGGCGCTTTTCAGAAATAAACTTCTTATAGAGATAGACTTCTACCCCAACATGATGAGCTTCATCTAAGTGATGGTAGTGATTAATTAAGGACCAAGAATTGGGTTCATCGTCTTTGTAGGCCAAGCGAACCCACTTACTGTATTCAACCGTAAAGGCCTCTAATTTTGCTCCAGGTAATGTTACCGAAAGTGGAGCTTTCTTTATACACCAGCAAATAATATTTCTTAGAAATTTAAGCTTAGGAACATTACGATTCGCGGGCCAATTAAAAGCCGTTTGCTGGGATAAGAAATCTTTAAAGGCCAAAGAGTGATAGACCTCTTCATAGATGAATTTATTCACAATCATTTTTTCTTTTGCATCGAGATCATATTGATTACGCAGACAACTAAAGGCATAGATGACTAATTGTTCAAAATAGATCTGAACCTCAGAGAGAAACTTTGTATATTCAAAAAAGAGTGATTTTTTTTGTTCAGAGGAGAGATCATCATATTCAGGCAAACCATAGAAAGGGGTAAGCTCATCTTTAAATTGGGATTCATTTAAGACAAGACTCTCTAGCTTTGAGTAATCACGCCACTTATCCTTGAAGTCATTAGGAGACTTTATATAGTGATCTAGCGCAGGCAGAATGTCATTGCTGTGAAGAGTGCTTTTACCCATTTTCAAATAAGTTATTCCCAAGTATGATTTTTAAATATTGATCGTTTAAAGAGTATCAATAGTTCAATTATTATAGCAAATGGATAGGAGTACGAAATGGGTAATATAATACTCCTTGGTACGTGTATTTATCATATTATCGCAGGCTTGGCCTGCTTGGGTCCTCAGTCGTGGATAATTCTCTTTGGAAAGAAGACTTATTCGATCATGTATCCCGATCAATTTGGTCCAGAATATACCATGTGTTTAAAGGCGATTGGCCTCTTTGCTCTGACTTTAAGCGCCTTTTGTCTGCGCGCCTATCTTGGAGATGATGTTGAATTTAAGGCCTTTACTCTTCAGGTACTGGCCGCTCTTTTTTTGGCCCGTGCTTTATTTCGCATCTTGGGACGTGATCTCTTTTTCAAAGCTTATCAAATCACCTTTAAAAGAAGTCTTAAGAATATAATTTTCAATATAGTTCTTGCGAGTGTTACGCTTTATTATTCATTTTCGATGAATTAATCATTATGCAAAATAAACTAAGCCTCTTATTCATCATAACTTTCTTAGCGCTCATACATATGGGTGCCTTCTATGCCTTCTTCTTTTACTTTGACTGGACCTATCTCATCATGACCTTACTGGCATGGCAGATCTTTGCTTTTATTGGCATCTCTATGTGCTACCACAGAGAACTTACTCATAGATCCTATGAAGCAGTGTTGCCGCTGCGTATTTTTCATCTTGTGTGTGCAACCATTGCAGGTCAGGCCGGTCCTATTCTGTGGTGCCAAGTTCATCGCATTCATCATCGCTTTAGTGATAGAGAAGGGGATCCTCACTCTCCGGTACTTAAGAATTTCTTATTTGCTCACTTGGGGTGGATATTCTTTCAAAAAGAGCGTCGCACTCATCCTGCTTTTCAGGTGAAGTACCAAGATCTTCACGATGATAAAATTCTGCGCTTTTTTCAACTCATTCATTTTCCGGCCTTCTTTATCATTTTTATAATTCTCTATACAATGCTTGGAATCAAAGGGCTACTTTGGCTGGGCTGTGTAAGGGTCACGCTAACCCTTCATAGTGCGTGGATTATCAACTCGCTCGGACATACTTGGGGTTATCAAAATTATAAAGACAAAGATCATTCAAGAAACTCA
Organism: Bacteriovoracaceae bacterium; assembly: GCA_048266825.1. Taxonomy (GTDB): domain Bacteria; phylum Bdellovibrionota; class Bacteriovoracia; order Bacteriovoracales; family Bacteriovoracaceae. The sequence continues at coordinate 85,765 of JBLWYP010000012.1, forward strand.
AAACTGGTAGCGATGCTCACTGGTGGAGAAGGCCTTCACAATAATCATCACCATGCTCCTCATTGCGTAAATATGAATCATGTAAAAGGAGAGTTCGATCCAGGACTCTATTATATTCGCTTCATGAAGAAATTAGGACTGGTCTCTAAGGTTAGGGAGTACTCTTAAATATAGAAAGATATCTCTTTTTCTTTTTCAACTGCAAAGACTTCTTCTTGATTGGTCACCCCTAATTTTCTTAAACGCTCTATTTGAATATGAGGCTCATCTGCAGGAGTGGATTGAAAGCGCGGGTTCTCTTCTTCTCTTAGATTCTTGGCCTGTTCGGCCATAATCAATACATCTTGTTCAAGCACTTGGCGGGTATACATATGCAGCATAGGCTTTATGATCGCGCCTATGAGAGGTATTTTATAAGCTATATACGTATAGACTCTAGACTTGTAGGTCGACACAGGAGTGATCTGACTATTGATCACATACTTAAAGCGCTCACCAAAAGAGTAATCAACACGGGTAAGGTTAGGGTAGATGAACTGATCCATATGAGTCATGGGTTCGTTACCAGGATTTAAGAAAGCTTTTATCCACACACCAATACTATCTGATTCTTGTTGATAGTTAACACTAACTCGTCCTTTATGAGTCGTGACCACTGCAGGAACCGCCTGAAAGCTTTGATTTCGAAACCAGCCACGATGAACCCAGATGGTATGGGGAACATCAACGAAGTTTTCGGCCAAGTGAGTAACCTCATTATCAAAGTCACAAACCATGAAGTAGTGATGCCACTGGGGATCGTGGGCATAGGGGAAGTCCCAGGGGACCTCGTTTTCTTTATCATTTCCCATCCACACCCAAATGACTCCATCTTTTTCCTGAGTTGGGTAGGACTTGATCTTTCGCTTTCCCTTTAAAGGATCTGGGCCTTCAGAAGGAACGGCCTTAAGTTCCCCCTCATCAAAGGTCCAACCGTGATAGCGGCATTGAAGACCCTTGTCGGTGCACTTCCCATAGGAAAGAGGTGTTCCACGATGGGGGCAGCGATCGGGATAACACTGGACTTCCGAATGGGGAGAATTAGGGGATCTAAACAGAACAAGCTTTTCATCATAAATCACACGCGCTAGCGTAGAATTTTCCTTCAGCTCCGAACTTAAACACGCGATATACCAATTATTTTTGATATGCCCATCTCGTTGTTTTAAGCTAGAAATTTGCATGAAGTCTTCTTCCTTTAAATTTGATCAATCTCTAAGACGGGTTCTATTTTTATATTACCAAGGACTTCAATCTTTGCCCCGGCCAATTCATAGTAATATTCTATGGCCTTTTGCCTTAAAATTACAGAGGCCCGACTTAATTGACCCAATTCCCGTGCCACTTGATAGTGGTGATGCTTACTAAGAAGCTGCTCAAAGCGTGCAATCACAGACTCTATATCGGGTTCACTTGAATCATGCTCTGAATTAAGCAGCAGTATATATTGCTTCGTTTTAAGTACAACTAGCGTTGTCATAACCGTTACATTAAATTCTCTTGCCACGATTTGAGATATTTCTTCAAGACTGGCATGAGCGAGTTTCTCTCCCGTTAAATCAGAGGTTCTATCTCTTCCTTGGAATGTAAGGCATGGGGTAGCATGAAGAAAATCATCTATAACAAGACGATCATTTAAACGATAGCGCATAAGCCCCGTACTGGTCGTTAAAATAGGGGATACGTGCATCCCCTTTTCGAGCTCCCACGCTGTGTGCACTTCTTTTGTTTCGAGGTTTTCAAATTCAAAGAAGTGCGAACCTAGTGCTAGGGGAAAGTGCTCCTGAAAGGGGATAGTAACCACTCCTTCTGTTGCCCAAAGCCCCTTTGCTTGAAAGTCACAATGAATAAAAAGATGGCGTAAAGTTTGCGCCCATTGGGCAGAATGAGAGGAATCCCAAGAGCTAATCAGGGCAAGATTAGGCCAAAGTTCTTTAGTTAATTCACTTGAGAGCTCATGGGCATTCATAAGATGCCAAATATTTCGAAGTCGTCTTTTGGATGTGGAGTAAATATTTATTTCAGGATGAAAGTTCTTCTTCTTTTTAAGGTAGTCAATGACGCTCTCTTTTTCTTTTATCATGGTTTCGAGTAAGGATAAAAGAAAGGTGGGACTCCATATAGAAATGAGCGAAATATCTTTAGAAAGCAGAGTTAAAATGGAGGCCAATACGGCCTCTTCTGAACTATCTAGTCTTGCCACTGCAGGATCAAGGGCCATCGTTTTCTTTAAAAATTGCCGCTTCCAACGGGGAAATAAATCGGCATCATTGGTGCTAAGATTACGAAGGTGAGTGGGCAGCCATGAAAGAGACCAGTAATGATGACCGCGCTTGATTTTAGGATAGCGCAGAAATAGATCATAGAGCCAAGGTCCATAGGCCAACTCAAGTTCACTTAGAAATGGCCTAGTGTAAGGAATCCATTTTATTTCATCAGAACTTCCACTTGTAGGTTCAAAGCGTGATATATTTTGAGCAATATGTGCTGAGTCTTTATGACTCATTTGTTGCGCAACCAAATCGCGCCAATCAGAATATTGAGAAATGGGGAAGTGATCCCTTAGACTCTTAAGGTCCCTAACCTGCTTCGTGGTTCCATGTATCCAACTTGATGAGTCTCCTATTCTTTTGAGAACTTCAAGTTGTCTATCTTTGGGCCTATGTAATCCCGATATAAAGGATCGATGAGCACCTTGAAAGGAAGTTTGGAGCAGCCCGTGGAGAGTTCTACTCAGCATGGCCAGAAGATCTCTTTGGAGATTTTTTTAAAGACTTTTTAAGAGCTTTTTTGATCACTTTTGCTGGGTGAGTAATGGCCAAACTAAAGCTGACCTTACCGATACAAGCCAGCTCATTACCTAGGGCCCAATCAGGATTTCTCTTATTAAAGAAATCGATATGCTTATTCCTCTCACACATTTCAGGAGTTATCGGCGCGACGAAACCTTTAAGTTTGTCGTGATCTTCACCATTAAAAAGAACGAGGCCACTTGCTGGCTCAAAATGACCTGGATAGAAGCGCTCACTTAAGGCCTTGATAATATCGAGCTTATCGTGTGGAGTTTTACGATCATAGCGCGGGTAGAATTCATGGAAATTATGGGCCATCAGAAGATAAGTTTTATATCCCTTTGAGATAAGAAACCACCAGACATCACCGAAGGGATTTTTTAGCTTTTCTTTAATGATATTCTTCAGAAATTCAATCGTTAAGGCCGAAGTTCCCCAAAAATCCTTATCTATAATCGTGTCGCCACTATAGATGATATGGGCATCACGTTTACCAGTAGAAATCTTAAAGCAAACAAGGGTTGAAAAACCACGAATTATGCCGTCACGGGAGCGGATAATAATGACTCGATCTTTTTGCTTAAAATCACGCTCAAATACTTCATAGGAAATCCCATCATAATACTTACTGAAAAGCTCAAATAAAACCTCAATATCAGAGGTCTTAATCGATGAGATTAAATGGGTGTTGGAACTAAGCTTTTTCATGATCACAAAAATGTATCATAAGCAGATACGATATATGAAATAGTGAATGGCATAAATTTACCCGTTGTAAGAAATAGTAAAAGAGGTAAAATAGGCTAAATATCTGATTTCAGAGGGCATAATCACTCCCCCAAGCTTACCCCACATAATGGTAATTATAGGGGGTAAAATCTAAGGTCCTCTCAAAATAGCGCGCCAAGCAATAAAATATCCATAAAATTTATGACCCCATGCTTTTTACTTCTATAAAGTTCAGGCTTATTATTTAAGCCCAAATGAACAAGCTGACCTTATTCTTCACGTTAAGTAGAAATCGATTATGAAAATTAATATATTTGAGCGCTATTTTGAAGATCTTCTCATTGAAAATTATCTGCAAATTGCGCCTTATGTTCTGATCGTCTATCCATTATTAGGCTTCATTGATTTCCAGATCGCCCATAAGGACTTATTCTTATTTCTCTTTCTAAGAACAGCTTTCTTGCTACCTTTGTTAATTTCCTATTTTGGAATTAAGTTAGGTAAGTTCAAGTTTCCCATCCTCATTCATATTTACGGTCAATTTGTATTCCTTGGAATTGGTGTTTGTGTGATTAGCTATTTTCTAGGGGGGCTTCAAAGTGATTACTATTTTGGATTGATTATTATATCTTTTCTCCAGTTCACCTTACTTCCCGTTAAGGCCCGCCATGGCCTCTATATAGATATCCTCTATTTTGTTCTCTTCTTTAGTATCAACTTCCTCCCCTTTGATTATGAATACGACATCCTCATCAAACAGATGACGAATTTTATAAGCTTTGCCATCTTTAAGTTCTTATCTTCTAGTCGTTCTCAAAACCTTATCTTTGGGAGTATGCACCGCTATTCCAAAGATAAAGAACTCATGGACAATGAAGAAGCTGCTCAATTATTTGGAGAGCTTTGCCATCTTATTAGTAACCCCTTATTCATCTCTAAGGCCCTCGTTAAGAAGGCCAGCGCTATCACGCAAAAAAGTGATATTGAATCGATGCTCAATAAGTCCTTGGTCGCTCAAGAGCGTATTAGTGAGGTAGTGAAGAAAATGCTCGATTTTAATCGCAGCAAAATTGGGATAAAATCATACCGTGGCCATCTGGTAAATCCCAAGGATCATCCAGAAATCCCCACGGATAAGAAATCAGATAAATGACAGAGGCCGTAAGTACTTTTTAAAAGGCCCTACCTGATTTCAAGCTATTAGATTGGCAAAAATTTTATGGTGCCAATACGCCAATCCATTTCTTTGGCATAATAGTTACAGGACATGAAAGAAACCATGAAGAAACACAGGAGGTGTTCCATGAAATTAATCATCGTAACTCTAGCTACTCTTTTTACATCAACTTCACTATTTGCTTCTGACTTTGGATCTATTGACGAGGCCACTCGCCTTCAATGGGAAGAACAACGAGTTGTTGATCTGGTTGGTGCTTCAAGTGATTATCGCGCGAGCATTAATAAAGGTCGCTCAATTGCAGGACAAACGGCTTCCGAACTTAAGTGGGCCCAAGAATTTGAAACCCTCATGAATTCAAAGAATGATGATAATACTGATTATCTAGAACTAGCTCTTAAGCTCTAGCCATATGACTCGCAGGTATTTTGATATGCCTGCGAGATTACAAACTTTCTGGTACGGGAATATGAGGAATGTCATTCTTAATGATTCCAATACCACGCTTATAAAGTGGATAGGCCCAAAAGTCTAAGAGTAAACAATACTCTAGCCCTAGAGTTTGGATCAATAAAAATCCCCTTCTATAATTGAGCAACTGCTTTGGTAGAGTTTCTCTATCATGCCAAAGACGAGTAAGGCGAAGGGATCTGTGAATGCTCTCTAGGAAATGCTTGTAGAGATAGAGCTGATATTGAGATTTTGTTTCGAGTTCATTTCTATATTGATTAAAATAATCATCGGCTTCATCCCACTCATGCTTAAAAAGTAGAGAACTCAGCTTCAGGCGCATTTGATAAAGACCTGGTTTAAAATGAAATTTCTTAGGTCTTCTATCTGCAGGATACTCATAATCCCAAGAATTGATTTCATCCATGGAAATAAAATCATCTAGCATAATACGAAGATCATCGCGATACCACTTCTTTGCTTTCCAATCATAGTATAGGGCCACAGGCCAAATACATATTTCAAAGAAAATAAGTCCCAAACTAATAGGCAGGGAATAGCCCCATGTTTGGAGAGCGTAGCGAGGCATACGTTTTAAATTAACGACGATGGCCTCTTCAATATGTTTTCTAAACTCTCCCATGACTAACGAATTATAGCTGATTAATATATAAACGAAGAAATCTTCGTAGAGGCTCAGCAGCTCCCCACAGCAGTTGATCTCCCACAGTGAAAACATTCACAAAGTCTTTGCCAAGATTCATAGGGCGAACTCTCCCCACACCAATTTTTAAGCTACCTGAGTAGTTGGCAGGACTCAGCTTTTGCGTCGTCACTTCCCTTTCATTGGGAATAAAATCAAGCCACTCATGAGACTCTTTCATTTGATTTTCAAATTTCGCTAGATCAAGGGGTCTTTTAAGTTTAATCGTCAAGGCTTGAGAGTGAGATCTCATCGCGCCAATTCGAACACAGGTTCCATCAATAGGAATTCGATTTTCTTCATTGGTTCCGAGGATTTTATTTCCTTCAACGATGGCCTTCCATTCTTCTTTAGTTTGACCACCTTCAACAGGAACATCAATCCAAGGGATTAAACTTCCGGCAAGGGGCGCTTTGAAATTATCCATAGGAAATTCACTATCTCTTCCCTGCAACGAATCCGTAATGATCTCATCAAGCTTTAATATATCGCTACGTGAATCTTCAGAGAGCTCCTTTCCTACACTATGAAGTCGTCCCATTTGGTTAACGAGCTCTTTCATATTCTTTGCCCCAGCACCGCTGGCGGCCTGATAAGTCATGGAGCTTATCCACTCCACTTCACCGGCCTTAAGAGGTCCGGCCAAAGCAAGAAGCATTAGGCTTACCGTACAGTTTGCCCCGACAAAGTCTTTCGTGCCTTTTTTAATTTCTTCGTGAATTAAGTCACCATTGAGAGGATCAAGAACCAAGCAGGCATTATCTTTCATACGAAGCGCAGAAGCGGCATCAATCCAGATTCCCTTCCAGCCAGAAGCTCTTAGCTTAGGATGAACTTCATTTGTATAGTCACCGCCTTGGCAAGTGAGAATGATATCCATCTGAGAGAGTTGATCTATTTGAGAAGCATCCCATAAGCTCTCTTCACTTGAGTGTTCAGGGGCCTTCTCTCCTACCTGGCTGGTGGAAAAAAAGATGCTATCCACAAGATCAAAGTCGCCTTCTTCTAGCATTCGGGATACGAGGACAGATCCCACCATTCCGCGCCAACCAATCATTCCAAGCTTTAATTTCGACATATATATCCTTCCTATTCGTTTACTTATATTTTCTTGTAATTAATAGAAGCATTCTAAAAATGCGTTTGGCAAGGTACAAATCTTCAGTTATCGTTATAAGCAATTGGAAGAGGCGCAAAGTTCAGCATGTTTGTGGGAGATGGCGATCAGTAGTGATACTGCATCAATGATCACAAAACAGAGGGAATCTTTGCCGAAGCTTGTCATGCTTATCGCACATAGCAAGTTGGTCACTGGGGCTGAATCCCTAGGGCTGTCGCATCAGAAGTTATTATTTCTTATGCGGAGAGCTTCCAGAGTCTAACTTTTGGGTTTGTCCTCCCTCAATTATTTCTCTGGTGACCTTTTCTTTTCCCTTATATTTATGAAACAATAACGGCTCAACTTATTGGTATGTTTACAGTTGTGCCCATTGAAGGATTATTTGGGAGTATTATATGTCTGACTTAAAGGTCATAGTGTCAAAATTTGGTGGTTCAAGCATGAAAGATGCTGATGCCATAAGGCGTTCCGCTAAAATCGCGGCCGATCGCGGCTCATCGGTAGTCGTTGTTAGTGCCACCTATGGAACCACGAACTACTTAATCGATCTCAGTGAGAAAGCAAAGCTTGGCGATGTTGCTCAAGTGGAAGCCATTATTGCGAGCATAAAAGATAATCACCTCACGATTGCACGTGATCTTGATGCCCCTGCTTCTACCCTAGAAGAAATCAATGCATTATTAGAAGAGCTAGAAACTTTAGGAAAAGGGATGACCTTTCTTAAAGATGCACCTCCAAAGGCGATGGATCGCCTTCAAAGCCTTGGTGAGCGCTTAAGTTCTCCTTTAATGACTTGTGCCCTTAATGCCATTCAAGATAAGAAGACCGAAACCTTTGACGCGAGAAAAGTCATCAGAACCGATGATAACTTTGGAAAAGGGGCGGCCCAAATAACAGAGATAAAATCTCTGGGAAATAAGCAGCTCTACCCTGCTAAATATGGTGAACTCACTTATGTTACCCAAGGCTTCATTGGCTCGACTGCTGAAGGAGAAACGACAACTCTTGGCCGTGGTGGTTCAGACTATTCGGCAGCCCTTTTTGCTGAGGCCATCGGCGCAGATCTTTTAGAAATATGGACTGACGTTGCAGGTATTGCGACAACTGATCCTCGTATTTGCCCTAAGGCCCAGCCTATTAACGAAATTACCTTCCAAGAAGCAGCAGAACTTGCGGTTTTTGGAGCCAAGATACTTCATCCTACTACCCTTGCCCCTGTGCAAAGAGCAGGTATTCCTTGCTTTGTAGGAAGTTCTTACGAACCTGAAGCTCCTGGAACATGGATTAAAGATCACTGCGAGTATCAACCCTTGATTCGCGCTATGGCCTTAAAGAAGAATCAAGTTCTCCTGACCCTCACGACGCCTAAAATGCTGGATACCTATGGCTATCTTTCTCGTGTCTTTGGTATCTTTGAAAAGAATAAAATTTCGGTTGATGCCATTACGACTTCTGAAATTTCCTTGGCCATGACGGTAGAAAAAGAAACTCTCCTGAAAAAAGGATTTCTTGATGATTTAAGAAATCTAGGCTCCGTTAATATTGAAGAAAATTTAGCTCTCGTGAGCCTTATTGGAAATAATATCAACCACACTCCAGGAGTGGCGCAGACTATTTTTACGGCACTTGCTAAGAAAGATAATAGCGAGGCCATCAATGTTCGTATGATTTGTCTTGGAGCTTCAAAGCACAACTTCTGTATTGTCGTTAAAGACGAGCAAGCCGCTGATGCCATCAAGCAACTTCATGGAGAGTTTATCGAGGCCATTGCCCTACAGGAGGCCAAATGAAAGTAGCAATCTTTGGACGAGGAAAGACCGGATCCAAAGTGGCCAAAGTTTGTGAAGAACAAGATATTAGCCACACTGTCTTTCACAGTGAAAATCCTCCAACAGCAGCTGCTCTTAAACTTCACGATGTCATCATCAGCTTCTTTCCTGGAACGGTTCTTCTTGATTATCTCGACATGATTAAAGAAGCGAAGGTTTCTATTGTCAGTGGTTCTACGGGAGTGCAGTGGCCTGAGGATTTAAGCACTTATTTAAAAAGCAATCAAATGACTTGGATTCAAGGCCATAACTTCTCTCTTGGAATGAATCTCGTGCATAAAGTAATTAAACTTATGAATGAAGCACCTAAACTCTTTGGTGAGGACTTCAGCGCCCATATTCACGAAGTTCATCACACCAAGAAACTTGATGCCCCTTCAGGTACAGCGATTAAGTGGAGAGACTGGTCTGGTTTATCTGATCATATGGATGAGATTACCAGTGAGAGAACAGGTGATGTGGTAGGTTTTCACTCTTTAGAAGTGAAAGGACCAAGCGAAACCATCACCCTTACTCATGAGGCCCATGATCGCAAGGTCTTTGCTTCTGGTGCTGTATGGGCGGCAAAGAAAATTATGAATAAAGAATGTGAACCCGGATATTTTTGGTTTGAAGATATCGCGCTAAAGGAATTAATATGAAAAACCTCAACGAGTATCCTCTATGGACGGCCATCATTACTCCCTTTGATGAAGATGGAAAAATAGACTTTGAGAGTTACGATAAACTCTTACAAGAACAAAAAGAAGCGGATAATGCTCTCGTAGTTCTTGGTTCTACGGGAGAGGCCCTCAATATGACCATGGAAGAGAGAAAGTCTCTACTTGCTTATACATTTGATAAGAAAGAAGAGCTTGATCTTCCTATAATGGTTGGAGTCGGCGGTAGTGATCTCGTGGCCACCAAAGAGTGGATCTCTTATTTAAATACACAACCCGTGGATGCGCTACTTTTAGTAACTCCCCTCTACTCAAAGCCTGAAACCGAAGGTCAGTATCAGTGGTTTAAAGAACTCATGGATCTCTCTGAGTTTCCTGTCATGCTCTACAATGTTCCAGGTAGAACAGGAAAGTCCATGAGCTTTGATGCGGTTAAAAGACTCTCTAGTCACCCTAAGCTTTGGGCCATTAAAGAAGCTTCTGGCAGCGCTGATGATTTCAAAAAGTATAGTGAAGCCGCTCCTAAGGCGCGCGTTTATAGTGGAGATGATGGACTCGTTCCTACTTTTGCCAAGCACGGGTGTAAAGGACTCGTGAGTGTATCTTCTAATGCATGGCCTGCGCATACGCATCGCTATGTTGAACTTGCCTTATCGGGTGAACTTAGTGATGAAGATGCAAGCCTTTGGGATGCTTGTGCCGGAGCTCTTTTTTGCGTCTCTAATCCCATTCCTGTGAAAAGATTAATGGCCGAAGAAAAGCGTATTGCCACTCCGGTTCTTAAGTTGCCTCTGTCTCACAAAGACCTCTCTCAAGCGGCCACTGTGCTAGAAGCATCCCTTAGAATTAATGATTGGTATAAGAAACAAAACAAATAAAACATTATAAAAGGATATTAAAATGGAATGGATGGAAATATTAGATCAACTAGAAGCAGGAACCTTGAGATCGGCCAATAAGGTTGATGGTAAGTGGCAGGCCAATACGGAAGTTAAGCAAGGAATTCTTGCGGCCTTTAAAGCAGGCGAGCTTAAAGAATTTTCTGGTGAAGCTTTCACAGGTTTTGTGGATAAGCATAACTTAGCTCCGCGTACCTTTACTCCTAATGATAAGGTAAGAATGGTTCCCGGTGGATCTTCCGTAAGAAGAGGGGCCCACGTTGCCGCTGGTGTGATTATCATGCCTCCGGCCTATATCAATGTGGGGGCCTTTGTTGATGAAGGAACCATGGTGGATTCTCACGCTCTCGTGGGATCATGTGCTCAAATTGGTAAGAACGTTCACCTTTCGGCCGGTGTGCAAATTGGTGGAGTTCTTGAGCCTATCGGTCAGGCCCCAGTGGTTATTGAAGACAATGCTTTCATTGGAGCGGGTGCCGTTATTGTAGAAGGTAAGCAAGTTCTTGAGCGCGCCGTGATTGCTCCGGGTGTGATTCTTTCTCGTGGTGTTCCTATCTATGACTGTGTAAATGAAAGAGTTCTTAGCGCAGATGAGCCGATTCCTGCTGGTGCTGTTGTGGTACCAGGATCACGTCCCGTAAACTCCAAGCTTGCTTGGGCCAAGGAACAAGGTCTCTCTTTAAATTGTGCTTTAATCGTTAAGTATCGTGATGAAAAGTCAGATGCTTCACTAGAGCTTGAGCAGTTTCTTAGATAAGTAAAATAAGGGAGTACCCAGTGCCGATAACTCGTGCCTTTAGTGATCAACAAAGAACAGCGATAGAAAAGACGATCAAAAGACTTGATTCGTCTTTCTTTCTCTATGATCTTGATGGTCTTAATAAGCATCTCGCTGATCTTTCAAGCATTATGACTAAAGACATTGCGCTTTGGTATGCTTGTAAGGCCAACCCCTTGTCAGCGATCCTCAAGGTCTTTAGAAATAATGGCTTTGGTATCGATGTCGCTTCCAAGGGAGAGATTGAGCAAGTTCTGCGCTCGGGTATTCGCCCCGAAAATATGCTCTCCACCGGTCCTTCTAAAAGTAAGAAGTATCTGCGCGAGCTATTAGAAGAAAATATTCAAATCGTTGTTTGTGAATCCCTTAATCAGGTCTACTGGCTCAATACCATTGCTGGTGAAATGGGCATGAAACCCAAGGTCTTATTAAGGGTCCAAATGGAGTGGGAAGAAGGTACTTCCGTGCTTGGTGGTAATCAAGTGACTCCTTTTGGTGAAGATAGTTCAGGCTGGTTAAAACTTGATCACGCCCAAACCCATAATCTCGATATCCGTGGGCTTCATGTTTTTCAGTGGGGAAATATCCTTGATACAGATCGCCTAAAAAAAATCTGGCATAAGATTGCCGATGAAACCCATACTCTCGCGCAGAAGCTTGGAATCAAAACAGAGATTCTCGATCTTGGTGGCGGCATCGGAATTCCCTATACCGACACAGAAAAAGATGTCGACTTTCGTGACATCCTAGAAATTCTCCATGGCGTAAAAGAACAGTATGGCTGGGATAAAATTTGGATGGAACTTGGTCGCTACGCCGTCGGACCTTACGGACATTATTTCACGCAAGTGATTGATCGAAAAACCGTTCGCGGAAAAGAGCTCCTCATTCTTGATGGAGGGGTTAATCATATTGCAAGACCTGCTCTTACAGGTCAGCCCTTTCCGGTAAACCTCTTTCGCGAATCCAGTGCCACACCACAGGAATTTCAAATCCACGGGCCACTATGTACGGCCCTTGATCACTTGGGTGATATGCAACTTCCCTCAGATGTAGAACCCGGGGATTGGTTATGCTTTCATCAAAGTGGAGCTTACGGCTTTACCGAAGGAATGCCTTTCTTTTTGTGTCATAACCTTCCGGCAGAAGTCATTATGTATGAAGGCAATATCATGATCCCCCGCAACCCTAAGAAGGCCGAAGACTGGCTCGTATAAAATGATGAAAAAATTTACTCGCGAAGATATTCAAGTTAATCAACTCTCCAATGGTCAAGGACTTGAAATCAAGAAATTTGATCTGACAGGAAGTAAACCCGGTCAGCACGTTCATATACAGGCCAGCGTTCATGGAGCCGAAGTTCAGGGCAATCCTGTTATCTGGGAACTTCTGCGCTTTCTAGGTCATGAAGAAGTGGAAATAGCGGGCTCTCTCTCCTTTATTCCCATGGTCAATCCCTTAGGCTCCAACACCAAATCGGGAACCTACACCCAAGGAAGATTCAATCCCGTCACTGGTGATAATTGGAATCGAAATTTCATAGACGTCACTCATTACGATAAGGAAATTACAAAATTTGATATAGAAAAATTTTGGCAAGAAAATAAGAATCTCGATTACCCCACTCAAATAAAGAATTACAAGGCCATGATGGAAGTGGCCTTTGATAATATTGAGGCCCATCTTCTTCATTATGGAATCAGTGATAACGTTGAAATGAATCTGCGCCTACAAAAACAAGCGGCCAAGGCCGATATTATTCTTGATCTGCATACCGGCCCCGCGGCCACGCGCTACCTCTACAGTGGAGAGTATGCCTTAAAGAAAATGAAGGACTTTCCCTTTCCTCATAACCTCATTATCCCCCATGAATTTGGCGGGGCCATGGATGAAGCCAGTTTCTTCCCATGGACGGAGCTTACCCACTATGTTCACGAACAAGGAGATAGCTTCATTAATCCCATTGAATGCTATACGGTTGAATTAGGAAGTGAAGAAGTCATCTCTTTTAGTGAAGCCAGAAAAGATGCAGCAAGAATTCTTATGCTCTTATCTAAGCGTTCTATAATAGAAGCAGCACTTGTCAAAAAAGAATACGCTCAAGAAATCAAAGAAATATTAGAAGAAAAACGCTACGCTTGCCTTCTCAAAGACTATGCGACTTACTATGTCCCACAAGGTGGCTTAATTGAATATGCTAAGAAGCCAGGAGAGAAGGTAAGTAAGGATGAGGTTCTCTATAGAATTCTCGACTTTACTTCCCTGCACTCTCTAAAAGATATATCTCACTGTATAACTCAAGTGAAGGCCCAGGAAGATGCTCTCGTTATCAATCACACACCATCGGCCAGCGTAACCAAGGGCACCATCGCCTATCAGGTCATGCAAGAGTATTACGAATTGTAAAAAAATGTAGAAAAGATGAGGAATATTTTTCCCTAATGGCCTTTCGTTTTGCCCCTATGAAATAATTTTACCTCCTTTGGTGAGGAGGTTGCGGGCCATGAATTTTATAATCAAAAAGCAGATCATCATCTCTTTTTTAATCTTATTTACTCCTATTAGCTTTGCTAAAATGCTCATTCTCAATGCTAATGAGTGCAACGCAAACATCTGTACTCAAACTCAGAATTTTACAGATAAAAAAATACAATCCTTTAATATTCAAAATCGTATTAAGAAGAATGATCAAAAAAATGTTACTAAAGAAGCCTATGACATTGTTCTTAATGATCAAAGAGTCAGTGTTGAGATTCTCGATAAAGAAAGCCCTGACGGCTTCGTCGCTCTTCTTAATCAAAAAGGAACTTCCCTCTATGCTATTCATGCCACTTCTGGCAGTGCAGGTCGATACTATCACTATTTTAATATCCAAGATGATAAGACCTATTACCTGGGCTTCTTTCCCGAGCTGACCTCAGTAGATAACAAAGAACACGAATTCATCTCTTATGAAAGGGATGGTTCAAGATCTATTGCTTCTCATTGGAGACTTGATAAAGATAAGTTAATTTCTCTGTCTCAGGAGATTACTCCATGAACAAAAACATGAAATGGGCCAAACTCTTATTGATCATCGTAACTTTGAGTGCCTGTCAAATCGAAGAGACAGACCTAGAAGACGAAACTGTTGAAGAGACTCAGGAACAAGAACAAGACCAAGACCAGGAACAAAACGAAGGTGATGGTGATCAAACCGTCGACACCACGAAACTCTACGATCAAATCTCCTGCGCACTAAAGAGCGTTTATAATGAAGACCACTTGCCTCTTAAGCGCTCACGTACCCTTAAATTCATTGTCTCTCGCTTGCAAAAGAACTTTACTGATTATGAGCTAACGACTTCTACTGAGAAATCTCATTTCTTGGCCCAACTCTTTCATGAAAGTGACGGGCTAAGCGCGACAGTAGAGCGTATCTTGGGTCCCACTTGGAATTCTCTATTTAATGATAACAGCGATAGTTGGCAATGTGATGCCTATCTCGATGCCGTTAATGAAGATGACTCCTACTTTAATTATTCCTATGTCTATTCAAAAAATAGTTATCGCTCTAAGTTTCGAGGACGAGGACTCATTCAACTTACAGGCTGCTTTAATTACCTTGGTTACTTCTATCATGCTTCGGCCCAAGACTTAGGAGAAAGTGCAAAGGCCTCTGTACACAAGACTTACTTTCCCTATCGTGATAGTGAGGGAGATCTTATTCAGGCGGGAATGTATTGCTCTGATGAAGACCTGCAAACTCTTGATGGAACCTTTTCTGATGTCAATCTAGAGATTGCTCCCTATGAGCTTCTTGATGATTTTGAAAATACAGTTGATGAAATGGCCCTTCCTTGTGAAGGACGAGGAAGTTCAAATTTCTCATCCAAGCGCTTTATTGTAGACTCAAGTTTTTGGTATTGGAAGAAGTGTCAGACCCAAAGCTATTTCTCAGGCTTTGTTAACCAAAACTCTGATCAGGCCGTTGCTCGAGTGACTGAGTGTATTCACGGTAAGAATTCCGTTTATCAAAACTATGCACAAATTGATTGTAGTGCTAGCAATTCTGATAACTGGCGCAAGCAAAGCTACTGTTCTCGCAAGAAGGCCTATCAGGCCTTGAAGACTTGTTTTGAATAAATTAAATACTTAAGAGCTTTTTAAAACCAGAGAAGACTTTTGTAGGAAGGGTAATGGCAGGACCAATCTGAGAACCAAAGCGTCCGCCAAGACCACCCCATTGTCCGGGTTTAATCTCAATAGAGTCTTTGTCTTGATTAATAAGATTACTCATTTTTACATCCCCTTCAAAGAGCACGATCTCCGACTCCCCTAAGGCCTCATTTACTTTGAGAAGATATTCAGTTCCCCTAACCGCAATAGAAACTTGGGGCGTGTGAATCTGCACATCCTCTCCTTGAACTTTATCATGAATAAAGCGAGCCGCTCCTTTTATGAAGCGATGACGTTGATTCTTTAGGGGTTCGGCAGATAAGAAAAAGGTTGAGTTAGGCCCTAGAACGACACTGAGTTCAGAGAAGCGCCCAATCTTAGGGATCTTAATTTTAACAAATGAATTCTTTCCTGTACTCAGCTCATGCCCTAAGGGAATCGAGATATCTTTACGAAGGCCTTGACCATTGTAGTGAACGACACCTTTAGTAAATAACACTTCCACTCCCGCGCCACTGGCAAAAGAGGAAGAGAAAGAGAAGAAGAACATTACGTATAGGTTTAGAAGGAATGCTTTTCTCATATTAATACCTATATTTATTTTTTTAATTTTCTTTATAGAAAATGAGGCTAATTAAACAATTG
This sequence comes from Bacteriovoracaceae bacterium, assembly GCA_048266825.1. Taxonomy (GTDB): domain Bacteria; phylum Bdellovibrionota; class Bacteriovoracia; order Bacteriovoracales; family Bacteriovoracaceae. The sequence goes on from JBLWYP010000012.1 coordinate 101,743, forward strand.
GCCTTTAATTTATAGCCTTTAGATTTTAAGAATTGAACGATTTCACTTTCCAGTGGTTTTTCGGGATCAAAGAGATGATCTTCAATGACGATGACCTTAGGTGAAAAGCGTGTCCAGTCATTAGACTCTAGAACTTCTCGATCCAGCCCTTCCACATCAATATTCATGAGGTCGATTTCTTTTCCAGCAGGGAGATTGTCTTCTAATATTTTATGAAGTGGAGAAACTAAAATTGATTTCTTATCAACAAAAGTACTCTCATTATTCTTATAAACTTCTTCACTGAAACTATTTAAAGTCGGATCACTAAACTCATAGTAAGTCAGGCTTCCTGCGCAATCACTAACGCCTAGGTTTATGAACTTATCTCTAGGTCTTTGAGTTTCAAATAATTCCTTGGCCGCGGGATTGGGCTCTATCGTTAATCCCGACCAATCCAGTTTACGATAAAAGTAATAAGTGACAGAGAGCTCTTTAGGTCTAAAGGCACCGATATCCACGTAGCACCCATTTTTCTTAAATCCTAACAGAACGGCCGCAACGAAATCTTCGCCAAACTCACTATAAATATCGCGCTTATATTCGGTGATATGTTCTTTATATATATCTTTGAATCGAGTATAGGTATCTTCAGGCAAAACAGACTTTAAAAGCTCTCTCATAAGTGTAAACTCCATATTTTTCTTTTACTTATTGTATTACGAAACAGTAAAGATTAAAGATTATGGATAAATATTCCCTTATGAAAGAGGGACCGTTTAGCTCGAAGGCCCACGGTCCCAGCATTGATTAGAAATCTAGCGGTAAACTTACACTTAAGAGAATTTCATTAAGATCAAAAGAAGGACTTAGAGTAGATGTACTACCACTTGTCTCTACTTCATCATAAGAGAATGAACGATACTCTAAGTTAAGAGATACAAAAGGAAGACCAGTAAAACCTACACCTAGAGCATATCCACTTCCTGAGTAATCAGAAATTGGAGCAATATCATCTTCAAGAGAAGCATTTACATAGTAAGTACCCCATGCGCGAAGAAGGATCGGTAGCTCATAACCTACAAAGATACCAAACTGATTCTTCTTATAACTGGTAGAAGAATTTACTCCAGTGGTCGTATTTTCAGCATCAATATCAAAGGAAGTGGCCAAAGAATAATCAATCCCCCCCATAAGTCCTAAGAAGCTATAACCTAGACGAGCACCAAACTGTGGTGTTGTGTAATCATAGTCAATATTTCCACGATCACCCGAACCAATACCAAAACCGAGATAAGGCTCAACGAGAACACCAGCTTGTGCCGTGTTAGAAAATATAAAAAGTGAGATAAGTAAGAGTAATGACTTTGTCATACGCATAGGGTCCTCCTTGAACCATTTTCAAATAAACTATCCTTATTATAAAAAATATCAGCACATTATGCCAAGTATATCTCAGTATTTCCCTTTATCTGATTCTCCTTTTAAAATTAAATAAAATTTAAAAAGAGATGTTTTATGGATATTCTTGACCAATTTATACCAGCAATTTCTCAAGTGATTGTCGTACTCACTTTATCTTTGAGTACTTATGTAGTGAGTCGATTCCTCTTTTCAAATGCTCACAGAGAAAAAAATGTAAGTTTTCTAGAATTTATAGGACTCAGCCCTTCTAAAGATGTGCTCAAACTCTTGGATAAGAAATTTTCTCTCCTATGCTTCATTCTTATTATATACGCCGTCCTAACTACAGTGATCCAGTTTGAATATATTCTTGAACTTAGAAATCTTCTACTCAGTGATAATTCACCTTACTATAAGATTCTAAAACATGGTTTTGCAGCGAAGGCCATTATTCTAGGTCTTATCTACTGCTTTATTCAATCAGGGGGCGCCGAAGAGATTCTCTTTAGAGGACTTCTTATGCCAAGACTCGTTAATCACTTTGGCTTTAAGGTAGGGAATATCATTCAGGCCATTCTCTTTTGGCTCATGCATCTCGCCATATTTAAACTGGTAACAGGTCTATGGATCTCAAAGCTTCAGCTCTTCGCTTTCTTCACTAGCTTTACGCTAGGCCTAATCATGGGTCACATCAACTACAGAAAAGATCGATTCAGTATACTTCCCTCTTGGCTATTACATAGCCTTGTGAACTTTACGACCTTTCTTACTTTGGCCTATTTAATTGCTTAAAAGACTATCCTCTTAAGGCCCTGGTCGCATCATATACTTTGTTAAAAGCATAGAGATTGGCACCAATCTTATAAGGAGTAATTCCCTCTTCTTTGTCGACAAACTCCAAGCAATGCCCATGAATCGTTCGCATCACTTCTTGTAATCTTTGGTCGATATCAGATTTAGAAGATTGAATATGCATGGCATTTTGACTGCGCTCAAAACCAGATACGGCGACACCACCAGCGTTGGTGGCCTTGGCAGGTAGGTAAATCACTTGAGAGGAATGAGTTACCCGTTCAATGGCCTTGGCATCTAGGGGCATATTGGCTCCTTCCGCGATGACTTCGACTCCATTACTTAATAATGTCCTTGCATCCGATTCGTTGATTTCATTTTGAGTGGCACAGGGAATAGCAATTTCTGCGGAAATGGACCATGGTTTTTCCCCTTGCCTATATTGTGCATGGGAGCCTTTAAAGTTTTCAAGGCGATCTCTATTTTCAAATTTTAATTTCTTGAGCTGATCTAAGTCATCAAGAGAAATACCATCGCTAAAATATAAAGTACCATCCGAATCAGAAACAGTAAGGACTCTCGTATTATATTCAATGAGTTTTTCTACCGTAAAGAGCGCCACATTACCGGACCCCGATACCAATACATTCTTTCCTTTTAATTTTCTTTCATGATGTTTAAGGGCTTCTTTTAGAAAATAGACACATCCATAACCAGTTGCTTCTTCTCTAGCACAGCTTCCCCCAAAGTTTGGGTGTTTCCCCGTAAGGATTCCCGTGTATTCATTGGTGAGTTTAAGATAATGACCAAACATATGACCGATCTCACGAACACCTACACCTATATCTCCAGCAGGAATATCAATATTAGATCCAATATACTTATGAAGCTCTTCCATGAAGCGCTGACAAAAGCGCCTTACTTCCGCCTCACTCTTTCCTTTGGGATTAAAATCAGAGCCACCTTTTGCTCCCCCCATAGGAATACCTGTGAGGGCGTTTTTAAAAATTTGCTCAAAGCCTAAGAATTTTAAAATACTTTCATTAACACTGGGATGAAATCGAAGTCCGCCTTTATAGGGCCCAATAGAATTATTAAATTGAACACGATATCCTCTATTGACTTGAATTTTGTTATTGTCATCAAACCATTCCACTTTAAAGCGAATAGAGCGATCAGGTTCTACTAGTCTTTCAAAGAAATCTATAATCTCGGAGCGATTATGATTATCGCTAAAGCGCAGAACATCACTAAGAATCTCATCAACAGCTTCTTTAAATTCGGGTTGATAAGAGTGGTGATGAGAGAGTATTTCTTCAATATGTGTCTGGTTAGTCAAAAGATATTCCTTCGTTTATTTATAATGATTATATTGTGCAAAATATCTGAATAATTTACTTCAACCTCATTACTAAAGTTTGTGTTGAAAACTACACGTAATACGTAAAAGACCACCAGAGGACATAAGAAGACTATAGAAAGACATTTTAATTATTATATAGAAATACTGTCTGGCCAAAAAAATTGCGCCTTTTTTATTCTAAAGATAATCTTATTGTTGAATATCTCTCTATCAAAGGAATAGAAAATGGAAAATGATATTAAAGATAATTTAGTAAAAGATACCACGGCCCCACAGGAAGATAAGAAAGTCATGGCCCAAAAGAAAATCTTGGATGATCTTATGCATTCTTTAAAAGAAGAAGATAAAGATATCTATTACAACTCCACAATGGATGTAGCGTATAGTTTGAAAGAATATATTGGAAAAACAAAAGACTTAACGAAAGAAGAAAAAGAACTAGTAGAACCACTAAGTGCCCATGATATTCAAATCATCCTCAGCTACAATTCATAGTTGAGGATGATTTTTTCTTATTAATGAAAAACAATGAGCGCCTCTATTAGTTGAATATGCTCTCTTTGTTTAGGAATACAATTCTCTTTGATATAGACTTTCTGTCTATAATCAAGGGAATCGCTATCAAGCATCTTTTCATAGAGCTTGAGCCCATGCTCTTCTCCGGCTTTCAAGGCCTTAAGGGCCGTCTCTTCACCAGCAATCTTTGATAATCCTACAAAGGCATCGACAACAGAACCCCAGACACCAGAGGAAATATTGGGTATATCACCATTATTTCGCGCCTGATCTTTCCAATAGAAAATAATCTGTTGATGTTCGGCCATGACGTCTTTTAGTCTATTTGCATGAGGATCATTTTCAAGTAACTCGAGAACTTGATCATAAGCGTGGGCAGCAGAAATCTCGCCTCTTAAGATTTCATCGATGGCCTCATTTCTTTGTTTGAATATATCTGCTTGTTCTAATACATCTGCCCTATTCATATGAACCTCCAAAATAGATAGTTATTTTCTACTAAAAATAGTATCGGTTTTAATGATGAAAAATTCTTGATGATAGACTTAAATTACTGTGTAGATTTGCACACAATCCACTTAAAAAAAGATGACTTAATACTCAATTTTTAGCGAAGTGGTACGTAGCATTTCTACTTAGGTTTAGAAGCACCTTCCGACACAGCTGGAAAATCACTTCTATACTTAGAATAATCCAAGTTTAGTTTGTCATATAAACCCGGGTAAAAATCATTTGCTTTGGATTCCAAGCTCTTTAATATATCTAATGCTTTCATTTTTCGAATAGTGACAGAATTGTTTAAAATATCGTTAACCCATTTTTCTTTTTCAAATTGTGAAGTACATATAAAAGGGCCCTTTTTTTGTGCTAAGTCCTTCAGCTCTGCAAATAATAACTCATTTATAATGCTCTCCTCTCTACTTTTGGCCCTCGAGACCAAGCTACTAAGTGCAGTCCGGCAAGCATAACAACATAAGCTATTCACACA
>JBLWYP010000013.1:0-97570 GCA_048266825.1 Bacteriovoracaceae bacterium
ATTAATAATGTAATTAAAGTTGCAACTTGAAGGCCAATTATTCAATTTAGTATCAAACACTTACAAACAATTACGTCTAACTTCAATAGATAGAACACACAATTTGTTTAAATTTTATACAATAGATATTATGAATCATTCTATAAAATAAACAATCTCTATATGATTAAGATATCTTGATACTCGAACAATAATTTTTTTTGAACACAGAAAGAACATAGGTATTAGATTTAAAAACAGTAAAAAAAAAGGCCTTATTTAAGGCCTTTATTTTTTTAATCTTCTTTCTTTTTGAAATCGGGATCATCATCGAGGTGATCGGTTCTAAAGGTCTTAGGTCGCTTACCGCCACCTTTACCACGAACTACACCATCTTTTTCTTTTTCCCAGTGCTTCTCCCAAGAATTTTTTTTCACTTCTTTTTCAGCACTCTTTTGCTTTCGCTCACTTAAAATTTCTTCTACTTCGGCCTTGGAGCGTTTTTTTACTGGAGCTTTGCTCTTTCTAAACTTTTGGGCCTTACTCTTTAACTTCTTTTCGTCATCACTTTCATTGTGGCGAGAGATATCAATGGTGACCTCTCCTTCCACTTTGACCTGGCAAGAAAGACGCTCTTTAGTGATGTGAAAAACATTTCCAATCATCTGAGTCTCTTCAAAAGAAGGAGCATTGATATTATCTACACCTTCAACAATTTTTACCAAGCAATCTGAGCAAGAAGCGTAGCCTCCGCAAGATGACTTGACATAAATATCAGCTTCTCTCAAAGCTGTCAGAAGGTCTGTTTCTCCATCAATCTGGATAGACGTCCCGGACGGTTGAAGATGTACGGTGTGTTTTGAATTACTCATATATTCCTACATACACTTACTCTTAAGGCCTGCGCCCTAGGTAAGTGCTAAACATGTTTCTTTAGCTTGCCTTCCACCGTATCAAGAACCTTGCCCTTGAATGGCTTCAACATTAATGACAGCTTACAACTCACTTCTACCGCATATTCTTTGAAATTCAGAGTCAGTGTGAAACCTTTACCGTCAGCAATGATCGAGTTAGGTTCGTTGTAAGAGATGTCGGCCTTCATATTCCATTTAGCGATATACTCTGGAGTAATCTGCTCACGAGCGGCTTGAAAAGCCTCTGCTTGGTTAGATGTCTGATTATAATTAACCTTTAAATCCATGGTTCTATCCTTTTTTATTTAGTTCCGGTAGAGCCAAATCCTCCGGCTCCTCTTTGCGTGGAACTCAATTCATCTTCAGTGACCACAAAACTCCCTTGAGTTACTGGGGCCACAACCAACTGAGCAATTCTCTCTCCGTGTTCAATCACAAAGCGCTCATTACCAAAGTTTCCAAGAATCACTTTCACTTCACCTCGGTAATCACTGTCAATCGTTCCCGGAGCATTCACAACAAGAAGAGAAGTTTTAAAAGAGAGACCCGAACGGGGTCTTACTTGAACTTCATAACCTTGTGGAATTTCCATGGAAAGACCTGTGGGCACAAGTACGCGTGCCCCAGGTTCAATGATCAGTCCAGCATCACGATGATCCTCTTCAAGAGAAGCACGTATGTCGGCACCGGCCGCCCCATCCGTTTCATAAGACGGCAGAGCAAGGCCTAGATCAAAATGATCTAAGCGCTTGATGCGTATATCGACTTTAGAAGTATTGGATATGTTGGTCATTACTTCTCTTTTTTCGTTAGGGCCTGAACTTCTTTAATAGAAAGTTTAAGACGTCCCATACGATCCACTTCAGTAACTTTAACTTTTACTTCATCACCTTCAGAAAGGTAGTCGGCCACGTCATTTACACGATCATCAGAAATTTCTGAAACGTGTACAAGACCACTTACACCTGGAACGATATCAACGAAGGCACCGTACTCTTTAAGAGTTACAACTTTGGCTTCGTAGATTGTTCCGACTTTTGGACCATTGATTTGAAGCTCAGCAGCGGCAATACAGTTTTTGATATTATCTGTATCCGTACCTAGAACTTTAACGGTTCCATCTTCTTCAATCTCCATCGTGATACCAAACGTTTCTTGAACTTGTTTAATATTCTTTCCACCAGGTCCAATAAGAGCACCGATTTTATCTGTAGGAATTTTGAAAGTTTCAATACGTGGAACACCTTCTCTAAATTCAGGTCTATGAGTAGAGATAGTTTTCGCCATCTCTCCAAGAATGTGAAGACGACCTTCACGTGCTTGTCCCATTGCTTTTTCAACGATTTCACGAGTAAGACCCGTAATCTTAATATCCATTTGAATGGCCGTAATACCATCAGCAGTACCGGCCACTTTGAAGTCCATGTCACCAAGGTGATCTTCATCACCAAGAATGTCAGTAAGAACTTTATAACGTCCACCCTCTTCAGAGATAAGACCCATTGCAATCCCAGCAACTGGAGCTGTAAGAGGTACACCGGCATCCATAAGCGCCATAGAAGCAGAACAAACTGATCCCATTGAACTTGATCCGTTAGACTCTAGAACTTCACATACAACACGAGTTGTATAAGGGAAGTCAGCAGGAAGAACAGCTTTTACACCACGTTCTGCAAGATTTCCGTGTCCAAGTTCACGACGACCAACACCACGAACACCACGAGCTTCCCCTACTGAATAAGGAGGAAAGTTGTAATGAAGGTAGAATTTATCGTAGTTGATACCTACGATACGATCACTCATTTGCTCACCTGATTTACCACCGATAGTGATAGAGGCCATAACTTGAGTTTCACCACGAGTAAAAAGTGATGATCCGTGTGGAGTAGAAAGGATTCCCGTCTCTGTTTCGATTTGACGAACTTGAGTTAGGCTTCTTCCACCAATACGTTTCTCTTCATCAAGAATATCAGCTCTCATCATGTTGTACATGAGTTCATCAACACCCTTGTAAGCTTCTTTACCAAAAGCATCACCTTCGGCCATTCCAAAGTCAGTTGGAGCGGCTTTCATAGCAGCAGCTACACTGGCTTCAAGAGCACGAGTTGCTGCTTGTCTTTCCATTTTATCAACAGTTGAAATACATTTACGTGCTTCGGCTGCGAAGTCAGCTGTAATCTTTGTCATCATCACTTCATTAGGAGCGGCTGATACAAATTCACGTTTTGTCTTTCCAACTTCTTCACGCATTGTATTTAAAAGCGTTACGAATTCTTTGATATTGTCATGAGCAAACCAAATCGCCCCAAGAACTTCTTCTTCAGGAACAACATGAGCTTCACCTTCCACCATTAAGATAGCATCTGAAGAAGCGGCTACTGAAATATCAAGATCAGAATCTTCCCACTGAGCAAGTGTAGGGTTAAGAACATACTCTCCACCGATACGTCCAACTTTTGCCGTACCGATTGGTCCGTTAAAAGGAATATCAGAGATAGTAAGAGCTGCTGAAGAACCAAGTCCAGCTAGAATTTCTGGATCTCCACCTTCTGGATTATAAGAAAGAACGGTACAGCTAACTACAGTGTCAAACATATACCCTTGTGGGAATAGTGGACGAAGTGGACGGTCAATTAAACGGGCCGCTAATGTTTCTGGATCCGTTGGACGACCTTCACGCTTTCTAAAACCACCAAGAAATTTTCCGGCAGCGTAGAACTTTTCTGTGTACTCTACAAGAAGAGGAAAGAAATCTTGTCCGTCTTTCATTTTGTGAGCCGAACATACCGTTACAAGAACTTGAGTTCCATCACAGCTTACAAGAACAGATCCGTCAGCTTGCTTAGCAAGACGTCCCGACTCTACGGTTACTTCTTTGCCACCATAATTTAGTGACCATACTTTTTTGTTTTCGTTCATACATTCTCCTTGGTCTCGAATATAATTGTTGAGACCGAAATTTATTAAAAGAGAGATGAACAAGGGGAATTTAAAGAATATTTAAATACACCACAGACAAAGAGCTCATTAGCGTATTTAAATATCCCTCAAATTCCATTCAAGTTCATCTCTAAAACGCCCTTATTATAGACTTTAAAGTACTTATCGCCAACCTTTTTGCGCTAAGTTATCTTTGCCTAAAAGGAAATAAAAGTGGTTTTTAGGTACTAAAGGGATAGTTTAAGGAATAAGGGATTATGATCAGAGCCACTAGATTCTATGGCCTGCGCTTCCAACACTTGGACACCTCGAGTAAAGACATGATCAAGCTTACGACCAAGGGCCTTTTTGATAAAGTGATCATCTTTAAAATCAGTATCGATCATATCAAGACGCTTAAGCGTCCTCTTTAGAATCTGCATGCGACCGACGGCCCAGGTATTGAAGTCCCCTCCCCAAACAATAGGACCATCAAAGTCTCGAATACTTTCTTCAATTTCTGTCATTTGAGATTCAAAGGCAAAGACAGAGACAAAGTTGATTCCATGAGTATTCACTAAAAGGAGTTCTCTATCTGCGATCTGAACTTTTGAAATAAGAGTACTCTTAGGTGTTGATAAAATAGGCTCTCTAGAGTTGGAGTGAAGAGCAAAAGAAGAAAGAGTGGGATAGCGAGAACTGGTCATAACACCGGTATAATCGAGTTCACCGTCATCCTCATAAGAAAATGAACAGGCCAGTGCACAGTCACTCTCTTGCAAACACAAAATAGAACTCTTTGAAAACAAGGCTTCTTGGTACATTGAAATATCGGGATTAAACTGAGCTAAGATATTCTTGTGCTCTCTCAAAAAGTCAGATTTACCTGCTTTGTATACATTCCAAACGAGAAGATTAATCACATTTGAATCTTGTGTCGCTCTATTCTCACTAGGAATTGCCTGTGTCATAATTTCGAGATTAGACTCACTCTCCCCACTAACCTCAGCACTCCATAGACCAGCATGAATAGAGGTCGTGCTCAAAAGTATAAACATGAAGGCCGTTATCATTTTCATTAGGTAATCCCGCAAGAGTTCATTATACGTATGAGAATATACAATTTTTATAGTTGAGAGGGATAATTTGTAATTTTGAAAGGGAATCGATAGATTTTAGTCAGTTTTTAGCTACGTATTATTAAGTATTTAGAAATAAAAAAGGCCTTCATAAGAAGGCCTTTTGTCATCATTGTCTTTATTAAGAAATTACTTTCTAAGACCAAGATCTTGAATAAGTGACTTGTAGTTTTCTTCACTATTAGTTCTTAGGTACTTAAGAAGTGAACGACGACGTCCAATCATTTTAAGAAGACCACGGTTTGAATGGTAGTCATGCTTGTTGGCCGCAAAGTGAACCTTAAGGTTATTAATTCTTTCCGTAAGAATGGCAACCTGTACAGCTGTACAACCTGAATCTTTCTCACTTGAACCAAACTTAGCTCCGAATGTCTTTGTAATTTCTGCTGTTTTTTCTGTAGTAATCATAACTTCTCCTCACAAACCCATACATCAGCTATGAACCGATCGTAGGGCGATTTAATAAACGATTTCGGGAATTTAACGCAAATGATCGCCCATGTAAACCTTTAATTGCCCCATTAACCTTTCTTCAATCTGGCGAATCCTTTCTCGACTCACTCCATATTCATCAGCAATGGACTGTAAAGAAGGTGGAACTTCGCTAAGTAACCGTTTTTTAAAGATATCTCTATCCCGTTCTTTTAAATCCTTCACAAAGGTCTTCAGGTGCTCTTGTAAGATATGCATAGATTGTTGATCGCTAACGATATCTTCTGGTCCCGCAGCGTCATCTTCTAGGAATTGAGCAAATGTTCCCTTCTCTCCTTCGCCAATAGGAGTATCAATGCTAATTTCTCCCCCACTACTTGGGTCCAGACGCTGATCCATTGTAATGACGGCCTTTTCACTTACTCCAAGATTATCTGAAAGAGTTTTAACATCAGGTTTAATCCCTTGAGCTTCAAGGCGGGCCTTCTCTTTCATTAAATTAAAAAAGAGCTTCTTTTGATCATTAGTTGTGCCAATTTTCACCAGGCGAAAATTATCGAGAATGAATTTGAGAATATAAGATTTAATCCACCAAGAGGCATAATAAGAGAGCTTTGCTCCCTTTTGTGCATCGTACTTACTTACGGCCTTCATAAGGCCGATATTACCCTCTTGAATGAGATCCATTGTATTTTGCCATGCGGTCTTGTATTCCATGGCAATCTTAACAACTAAGCGTAGATTTCCCATAACAAGCTTCTTCGCTGCATCCACAGAACCTGTTTCGGCCAAAGCCTTGGTTAGGGCCTTTTCTTGATCTTCGGTGAGAAGTGGATAATGGCTAATTTGATTGAGGTAGCGAGTGAGAGGATCATCAGATACTTTATCTGTCGGAACTAAATCTCCTGAAATATAAAGAGCAGGAAGAAGGTCTTCAGCTCGTAAATCAGGATTTTCAATATCTAAATCAGTATATTGACTAGGCGACTTGGCCTCTTTTTCCTTAGGAGTATCAACAACTTCTATATTTCTGACTATTTTTGATTTTGAATCTGACATTGATTTGTATCCCAATAAAAAAACCCACCTTATCACGGAGTCAATCTCCAATCAAAGGTGGGTCTAAGTATTTTACAAACTTATGACTATTTTACTTCTTTAAGTCTACGACTAATCCATTGAGCTTCTCGGCCAGAGTATTAAGCTCTCTTGCTGCCGTTTGTACTTGCTGTGCTCCAGATGAACTCTCCTGAGCATTGGCCGAAACCTGTCTGATGACTTCCGAAATTTGCGTGACGGCCACCCCAGACTCACCAATAATTCTAGATACTTCATTTGTCGTGGCCGACTGCTCTTCAACAGATGCCGCAACCGTATGAAATGATCCAGAAATCTCATCAATAGTCTTACTGATATTCTTAACCGCTGTTACTGAGCGGCCACTCGTTTCTTGAATCGCCATGATCTTATTAGAAATCTCTTCAGCGGCCACAGCTGATTGCTTGGCCAGCTCTTTTACTTCATTGGCCACAACAGCGAACCCCTTACCGGCTTCCCCTGCTCGAGCCGCTTCAATCGTTGCATTAAGAGCAAGAAGATTTGTCTGTTGAGCAATAGAACTAATCACCTTGGTAATGGTTCCAATTTCTTCACTACTTTGATTCAGAGAATCCATTACATCAGAAGTATTCTTAGCCTCAACCTGACAGTCTTGGGCCATTTTAGAACTTCCATTTGTATTATTTGCTATTTCTTTAATCGTGCTGGTCATCTCTTCAGAGCTGGCCGCAACGGTTTGTATTCCCGAATTAACTTGTTCAGCTGCAGCAGTTGCATTAACAGCATCTTCACTCGTGCGCTCTGCACTTTGAAGTAACGTACTGGCCGTTGCTCCAAATTCTTCAGTGGCCGCACTAAGCTGACTTGCTGTTTCTGTTAGAGTATCGATCACTTTAATCGAGTCTTGCTTTTGCTTTGTAATATCTGTGGCATACTTTACCACTTTAAAAACATTTCCATTCAGATCAAAAACAGGATTGTAAGCGGCACTTAGCCACAACTCAGTTCCATCTTTTTGAAAACGTTGAAACTCTCCATTTTTAAAATCACCTCGTGCAAGATCATTCCAAAATTCTTTATAAGAAGCTGACTTTGTATACTCAGATTCACAGAACATACTATGGTGCTTACCAATAATTTCGTCACGACTATAACCTGTAGCTGCAAAAAAGTTGGCATTAGCATCAATGATTGTTCCATCAGGCTTAAAGTTAATTACGGCCTGAGTTTTAGATAGAGCTTCAAGCTCAGCATCTTTTAATTTCTGAGCGCTTATATCTTGAGCGAATTTAATTACTTTTAATACTTTGCCTGTATCATCGATGATTGGATTATAAGAAGCAGAAATCCAAACTTCTTTTCCATTTTTTCCAAGGCGCTTATATTCACCTGAATCGAACTCACCCATTTTTAATTTATTCCACATTTCTTTATATTCTGGAGTAGCAGTATACTCAGGGTCGCAGAACATACGATGATGCTGCCCCTCAATTTCTTGAGCCGTATATCCAAGAGTCCATAAGAAGTTATCGTTGGCCTTCTGAATAATCCCGTCCACATTAAATTCAATCACTGCTTGAGACTTATCAATGGCCTCTAAGATTGATTTAAACTCTGCCGATTCAAGTTTTTGTTTTGTAATATCTGTAGCAAACTTAATGACGCCTGTAATTTTTCCACTGGCATCAAAAAGCGGGTTATAAGAAGCAGAAATCCAAACTTCACTACCATCTTTAGCGATTCGCTTATATTCACCAGCATCAAATTCACCATTAGCAAGTTTTTGCCAAAATTGCTTATATTCAAGACTTTCTGTATAAGCAGCATCACAAAATATCTTGTGGTGCTTCCCTTTAATTTCATCAAGAGAATATCCTAGAGTGGATAAGAAATTATCATTCGCCTCTTGGATAAGTCCATCTGGAGAGAAACTAATCACGGCCTGTGAGCGATTAATAGCAGTAACTACGGAATCAAGATAATTAAACTCATCTTCAGTATGATCAATTTTTTTAGCTGCACTGGAACTCATATTCTCTCCTTAAATATTCACATAAATGGCTTTCGTTGTATCGGTTTTTAGAATCTTAAACTTAAATTTCTTAAGCGCATTAATTCACTTTCTTTTCCACTCTCATTCTTTTTAATGAGATAGCGATATCGCATATGCCTTAGGGCATAGGGAGCAAAGTTTATGTACAAAGGAACTTTGATAATTCCTTCATTTTTATCAATAAAATAACTACCTTCATAAGAAGAAACTTGTCTTGATAACTCATTTATAACTAATTCAGTCAGTCTTTCATTCCATGGAACAATAGGAAATTTTGATTTTAATTGTTCTACTTTATCCGCAATTCTAGCGCGAAAAGGAATCCTCACTCTCTCGGCCTTCTTAGGCTCTTTACTCTCGTCAATCTTCTTCCAAGTTGATCTTGTCCATGACAAGAACTTCTTTGATAATTCAAGATCAATTCGAATTCGTAATTTTCCTTTAATATTAACTGCACGATCAAATTCACCTTGATTAATATCAAGTTCAACAGAGAAATTAGGAAGATACTTTTTAAAGTAGAGTGTGGGATCAACGAGATCAATCGTTAAACTCTCTTCATAGGTCATTACTTTAGTATAATTACCATTTTGAATTTGCGCCCATTCATCCCATGTCTTATCCATGGGAGACCTCATGAACTCCATGAGATCCGAATAGGTTTCACTTTGCACCATGAAATCAGGATAACCACTCATAAGGGCAAAAAGCTGACCAGTGAGAAGGTTTTGATCATCAAAGGTAATTTCTTTTATCACTTTAGCTATTTTAGGTTCTTGATTTTTCACTACATAATCAAGGTCTCTAAAGTGTTGGCAGTAGAGCCTCTCAAAGTCTGATTCAATACTATCACTTCCCACTGAACGAGGAAGTTGTTGCTTAAATACTGTTTCTGCATTTTTTCGACAGATCATATTTCGACAAGATATTTTTAAAGAATCATTAACTTGTACCTTTGCAACACTCTCTTCTCGCTTATCCCATGAAAGCCCATGACCTGATAATTCTCTAATGACAGCGGCAGCAATGATTGGATTTCGTGCCATCGGTACAAGTAATCGAGCATTGTCCGTTTCATTTGCCCAAGAACAGGAAGACTTAAATAAATCAACCGTCCAAGCAAACTCCTGCCTTCTTGCATCGGGTCCTGTATTGACTCGAGTCATCGCCTTTGGAAAGAAAGGATCATTTTCAACACTTGGTAGAGTCAGCCCTCTATTTTTAGAAAATCTTGCCACCATATTTTGGCGAAGCTGTTTTAAGCTAATGGTTGTTAAGTTCTCACTACAATAATTTCCAATTAAATTATCAACTAAATTTTCGTACTCACTTTCATTAAAATCGAAGTACTGAGCATAGCTTGCCATGTACTCAGTAGAAAGGTCTAACATCAGATACTGAAGGTTCGCCAAATAGACACGTTTCGCGTTATTTAATTCATTTTGGGTAGCATAATTAATCGTAGGCCTATCTTTGCATTTATTATTGAGGTTATGACCTTCATCAATCATTCCTCGATAAAGAACAAACTTTAAGTGCTTTTCTTGGTCAATAGATTGCTTATCAAGATAGGTTTGTTCACGCTTTATATCTCTAAATATATAGTAAAGAGGATCAGTGATATCTTCTTGATACTGATCGGTAAAGTCACCGAGAAGTAGACTCTCAAGGGGCACCAAAGCCTCTACCCTAGGAAGTAAAAGGAAATACAAAGTCATAAGAATCAAGTTCTTACTCATTTTGTTTAAATATTTAGGAAATATTTTCCTCTTCAGAGGACTCTCCTTTTCTTTTTAGTCTTATAGTCAAATTATCGGTGTCCTCGACCGAAATAGTAGTTATGAAAATTACACAAAATATCAGTGGCACAATTTTCCGAAAGGTCGTTACCTTAAGTGTAATGCTCTATCTATCATCCTCTATCTATCCGACATGGGCAGGGAGCTATGAACAAGAGACCAGTGGTTTCAGTCGCTCACAAACAACATCTGCTCGTTCTCTAGAAGATGTTGAAATCAATTCTAATATCTCTAAAGATTGGTCATATTATGGAAAAGAAGAAGTTGAGCGCTATCAAATCCAAAAAGAATATAAAGAAAAATCAAAAGACATCTTTGCTTTAAGAGAAGCTAAAAAGGCCATGATAAATGGTGATCTAGAACTTGCTAATTTTTTTCTTTCTAAAATAAATACGAATCGATCAGATTTAATCTTGGTGAAAGATCGTTATCGCTCTCTTGTTAAATTTATTGAAGGTGACTATAAAGGCTCATACGATCTTATCAGCTCAAATCTATACAATATTGATAAATACTATCAACAAGTATGTATCCTTCGAGTCATTAATCTCATTGCCCTAGATGATATTGAGAAATTTAAAGCGGAAATGGGGAGCTGTCAAAATAGTACCATTGATCATTCGACCAATAATCATTTCTGGTTGCGACAAGTAACCAATATAAAAGAGAAGAATACCTCCCTTTTACAAGGAAGTATGATTTCTCAACTGAGGCAATCTATCAATAATAATGAATACATTAAAATTTGGATGAAGCTAGCTCTCTTTATTAATAAAGAAGATGTCATCATCAAAAAGTTAGCTGGATTAGCACCAAGCTCCTATGAAGATAAAGAAATAAGAGAACTCATTGGTTTTGCATATTACAGAATGGGTAATTTGAAAAAGGCCGAAGAATTTATAGAAGATATAGAAACTCCGAATGCTGACAATATAAGAGGGAATATCAATTTAAAGAAGAATAAGCTGGAATTGGCCTTTGGTCACTTTAAATTGGCCTTAAATAAAAAGCAGAACTCTGAAAATGCACTCGAAAGAGGCCTTCCTCTCGCCTATCAACTAGGACTTTGGGAT
The DNA here is from genome assembly GCA_048266825.1 of Bacteriovoracaceae bacterium. Classification (GTDB taxonomy): domain Bacteria; phylum Bdellovibrionota; class Bacteriovoracia; order Bacteriovoracales; family Bacteriovoracaceae. The sequence continues at coordinate 11,368 of JBLWYP010000013.1, forward strand.
GAAGGACTGGTCATGCTCGAGCGAAGCGTAAAACAAAAAGATATTAGAAAAAAAATGGCGCTTCAAGCAGTATTGAATATCAGAAAAGAAGATATTGAAACATCAAGAAGTCTTATCAATATTCTTGAGTACAAATTTAATAACAAACTTCCCTATGAGCTAATACTGATGGATACCTTTGTTTCTTTGAAAGAGGCCAACCAAGAACGCCTGGCCAACACATCGGCCGAGGGCTGTAAAAAAGAAGAAGGCCTACATTGCTGGTTGTATTTGAAAACCCTAGAGTGGGAAAATATAGGAAGAACTCTCACTAGAGATGAGCCTACTCTTTCCAAAAAGTTTAATATTGAAGAACTGAAAACTAAAAGTAAGATCACTCCCCTTCAAGACAGCATCATGATCGATCAAAGTGATATCGAAGAACTTGATGGAAATGATATTAATCTAAGTTTCTAGAAGTAAGTTCCAAATCCAAAATTTAACCCTGTACTGGTACGACTTGCATCGTATTCATATACATAAGAAGTTCCAGATACACTATAACTCTCACCTTCTCTAAAGATATGAGTCGTCATATACCACTTCTTACTTGGCCAATAGCGAAGACCGGCGCTTAGAGAATAAGAGAGTCCCATTGATACCTCGGTATCTCCTGAACTCTTAGTAATATTCGTTCCAAGCAGTGCTTGAGCTTCACCAGAGAGCTTCTTATAGCGAAACCACTCTCCTTGTAGTCCAAGCGTAAGTTTAGGTATGGTAAAACGATCAAAAGAAGAAGTAATAGTGCTTTCGCTACTGCTATAGAGTACGAAGAATTCTTGATCCATAGTAAGCTGAGTAATGATATTCCACTGAGGTGCTAGAGAATACTTCAATCCAACTCCAATCGCTGTAAGCTTGTCACCTGATTGTGAGATATTTGACTCACCCGTTTGAAAATCATTATGAGTTAAAGAGAAATTAAAAAAGGGCTTCAATCTAGAGCCTGAGTCAAAGGCCAACCCCAACGTCGTCTTAATCCCTGAATCATTATCATAGCGACCATTTGATCCACGGGTTGAATCTTTAATATCGAAACTTTGATCAAAGCCAGAAAGAGAAAGAGTAAAGACGTTCTTAGCAATCAATTCTCTATATGAGAGGTAGTATTTAGTCTCTTTTTCACTATGAGGCCCATCTCCTACGACAATAGAATGATCCAAGGCCGAGTTAAGTTTCTTTTGGTTAAGTTCTACTTTGGCCAATAAAGCGCTAGGAGTATTATCTTTGAATTGTTTTTTTACAAAGCCTTTCTTAGGATCAATTTCTAAGCCTAGTGGCGGTATGTATTCACCTGTTTTGGAATCAATATTACCTAACTCTTTATCTACAAATACACGATTCGTTTGATCAAACAGAGCATCTGCACTTGGTGGAATATAGAGACCCGTTTTTCGATCAAAGAATCCACCAGACTTAGGGGCATAGATTTTATTGGCCTTATCATAAACACCTTCTACAGGTGTGTCCGTCGCCACTGCTCTTAGCTTAACATTTTGTTGTTCTAAGTTGGCACTCTTTCTATCTTTGCTATTTGAAGTTTCAGAAAAGTCTGTATTTTCATAGAGAAGATTGAATTGCACAGGATTAATGACAATGGGGAGTGCAACACTATCAAGAGTGTCTACCGTTTGAGATAGCTGACCGGCCTTTACTGTAGAGGCATTATCTTTATTAAGAGCTATTTCCATTTTCTCAATAGGATCAGTTATCTTCTTTTCATCTCTATCTTCTTCAATAACTAATGACTTATCTAAATCTGATTCTCTCGAATATTCTAGATCCTTTGAGACTTTTAAGCTGGCCTTTTCCACCTCAGTTGTATGGGCCATACTTACAGCACCTTTATAGGTTAACAGTGAAGTCACTCCAGATTCAGGTCCATAAACGGCTTCAAACTCTGTACCACGAACACCCATCGCCGCAGTCTTTGTCTTGATAAAGAAATGCATTTTACCATCATCAGATTTTTGAATTTTACTACGAAGAGAACCCTTAAGTAGGTTAATAACAGATCTATCACTCTTAGTTTGACCAATGTTTTTTAAAACAATTTTAGATTCTGGTCCCAAAGAAAGGGTTGATCCATCCTCAAGGCTTAAGCGTAGAAAACTCTTTTCTCCTGTAAGAAGTGAGCTCTCCATTTTTAGCATCTCACCTTTTTTAACCTTACGAGCGAGTAACTCTCCAGGAGCGAGCTGAGTCACTGAACCTCTGACTAATATGACCTTAGCAAAGTTTGCCAAAATTGAATGAGTAAAGAGAAGTGAGCAAAGTATTAAAAGAATCCGTTCTTTCATGAATAGGGCGTCCCAAGATGATATTTATAGAGAAATTTACTTTGATGATATTTTCTCTAAGACCAGGGTCGGCGTCAATATATTCCATTGAAAAAAACAGATATTTAAGACTTTAGTGGTTTAAATTCCTTTCCATCATGTACAAAGGTCACTTCTTTCTCTTCTTGAGTCGTCGTAAGATTTACAGGACGTCCCCATATCTTTTGAATATTTCTTAAAGTAGAAGATGCAAAGCCCATATCGAGGTCTACCCCCTGATGTCTGTGTACAAGATGAAGCTCACCGCGATTAGCAAAGTTACCATCTTCCACTTCGATTACGGGTTGTCCAAAATTGGTCAGCCCCACAAGAAGCTTGGCCTTAACGTCCTCAAAGTCCCTTGAATCAATTTCAAAGCGACCAGCACGAGCATTATACTTGTAAGTAAAGAGTTGCATCCTTTGACAGAATTCCTGAGTAAAGAACTCATCAATAAACGTAACATCATTGTGAGTTTTTCTTACTTCAAATATTTTCTCTTTTCCTAGATTAGTGGGACGATTCCAGTTTTCACGCTCATACATATCCGTACACTCGTTATACTCTTTACCAAAACGACCCGTATCCCAGCGATATTCAATATCTCTAAAAAGCTCAATTCCTATTTTATAGGGATTGATTTGCTGACGACTCATGGCCATAACACCAGCGTGCTTATCGGCAAATTCTATAATCTCAGAGGACTTCAATGCCCTTTGAGTCATTATTGTTGAGTGCCAGTAACTCGCCCAACCTTCATTCATAATCTTTGTCATTCTTTGAGGTAAGAAATAATAGGCCTCTTCTCTTAGAATACCAATAATGTCAGCTTGCCAGTCTTGTAGAGGAGCATGTTCAATAAGATACATCATGATATCTCGTGGAGATATATGAGCAGGCTTCTTGCGTTGAACGACATCTTCATCTAAAGGCATCTTTGGCTTACTTTCTTCAGGATTAAAGAGCTTAGAGCGCATAAAGCTCTTTAAGTGCCCAGACCTTCCATCATCATCATCGTCATGGAAGAACTGTTGATTAAATTCTTGGTCTTTTGATTCTCGAGAGCGCTGAACATCAGGTGTTTCAAAGAGCACATTTGTATCAAGAAGGTTCTCTAGCGAGAGAACGCTATCTATGAAAGTCTCAACCTTATCTTGCCCATAGCGCTCCATATAGCGACGAACTTTCGTTCCATGATTGGCCATAACATCCATCATGTTGCGATCTGTACTCTTAAACCAAAGGTTATTCTTAAAGAAGTCAGCATGTCCATATACGTGGGCCATAACAAGTTTTTGATCTACGAAATGATTCGCATTCAAAAGATAGGCGTAACAAGGATCAGTGTTAATCACCATTTCATAGATTTTCTGTAGTCCATAAGCATAAGACTTAGAGAGTTGATCGTATTCCATTCCAAAGCGCCAGTGAGGATAACGACTAGGAAACCCCCCTTGGGCTGCAAGAATATTGATTGTATCGTAATCACAAACCTCAAATACTACCGGATAGAAATCGAGTCCGTAATCAATTGCATATTGATGGATCTCGTCCTTGAGTTTTAAAAGCTCACCAGTAATAGGTTTGGTTCTTGTTGTCATTTTCCCTTCCCTAAGAATTCTTTTATGGAATCTAAGATAGCTTCTTTATTTTTTATTTTAGATAGCGTTACTTTATCGTGTTCTTCTTTGTAGTGACCAACAAGGTCCTTATAGAACTGACCCGAGCCATAACGACTCTCAACCTGGCCATAACAGAACATATTAGAAGCAGGCAGAATATCATTATCTAAAATATCAAGGCAAAGCTTCGTATCATCTGTAGACCAATTATCACCATCACTAAAGTGAAAGGGATATATATTCCATTCAGATGGATTATAGTCTTCTTCTATCATTTCACGACATAACTTAAAAGCTGAGGAAATGAGGGTTCCTCCACTTTCTCTTGTCCTAAAGAAAGTTTGCTCATCCACTTCCTTGGCCGTGGCATCATGAATAATATAGCGAATTTCAATATCTTTGTACTGAGACTTAAGCCAAACATTAATCCAAAAAGATTCGGTTCTCACGACTTCTTTTTGCTCATCACCCATAGAACCAGACACATCCATCATATAAATAACAACGGCCGAGTTATCAAATTCTACTTTAGAAGCGGAGGAGCGATAGCGCATATCAGACTTAATAGGAATAATCGTCGGATTATTCGCATCATAAGTTCCCGTGGCCACTTGTCTTTTTAAGGCTTCTTTATATGATCGCTTGAAGTGCCTAAGTGAATCTGGACCAACAGTTCCTACAGAAGTATAACGATCTGTTGTCGACTCCATTGTTTTTTTGCCCTTGGGCTCGATATTAGGTAGAGAAAGCTCATCACCTAAAATAGAAGCAAGTTCATCTAAAGAGAGTTCAACATCAAGTTCTTTATTCCCTTCACCTTCACCGGCCTCACCTTCTCCAGCTTCGCCTTCACCTTCTCCTTCTTGACCATCAACGGGATCACCCTGTTCTCCTTGTCCCTGACCAGCACCACCTTGGCTTTGGTCACCAAACTTAAAACGTGGAGTATCAATAGAGGGCATGGGAATTTTATATTGCCCATCCCCTTTAGGAAGAGGCATCTCTCCATTGGAGATATATTCTCTTAGATTATCCCTCACCCGTCCTTTTACAATTTTCTTAAAACGGGCGTGGTCTCTTTTTATCGGATGATCCATTCAAGTACTCCTTATGCTTGTGCTGAGTCACCTTTTGCAAATATAGAAGCAACAAAGTTCAGAGCATCTGTAGCACAGATTTCACAGTAACCATGATTCTTAATGAGTCGAGACTTAACAACATCAATCTTTCCTTGTGTATCTTTATCTACAACTTTAGAGATGATTGTCTTAAGTTTAATCGTGTCTTTTTGATCTTCAAAAAGCTTCAATTCTAGAGCACGATGAAGTCTTTCATTCATTTTATAATCAAATTGCTTTCCTTCAATAGCGAGAGCACCAATGTAATTCATGATTTCACGTCTAAAGTCATCTTTACGAGATTCAGCAATATCAATTTTCTCTTCAATACTTCTCATGAATCTCTCATCAGCGTCTTCCAGACGATTTGAGTATTTATTACGAATTTTTTCACGTTGAGTATAGGCCTTAACATTGTCGATATAATTTGAACAAAGAGTTTGAATAGCATTTTCATCAACACTGATTGCTTTTTGAACATCATTTTTAACAATGTCTTCATACTCTTGACGAGCTACTGCAAGGTGTTCACGATACTTCTCTAATTGTGCTGTATCACTAATAAGGCTGTGATGCTTTAGACCTGCTTCAAGCTCATTAAAAACCATAAAAGGATTCAAGCATCCGGCCGTTGCGTTTTTCACGAGGGCATTTGAAATTTTATCTTGAATGAAACGAGGAGAAACTCCTTCGAGTCCCTCACGAACAGCTTCTTTTCTTAATTCTTTAACATTATCTTCATTATAACCAGGAAGCGTTTTCCCATTATAAAGTTTTAGTTTTTGAAGAACTGTCAGATCACTTTTCTTAGGCTCTTCTAAACGGGTTAGAACTGACCAAAGTGCTGCCATCTCAACAGTGTGAGGAGCTACGTGCATATGAGGAATTTTATCCGCATTAAAGTCACGCTTATAGATTCTCACTTCATTATCAAGACGAGTGATATAAGGGATATCGATCTTAACCGTACGGTCACGTAGTGCTTCCATGAATTCGTTATTTTGTAACTTTCTAAATTCCGGCTCATTTGTGTGACCAAGAATCACTTCATCAATATCAGTTTGAGCAAATTTCTTAGGCTTAATCGATTGCTCTTGAGAAGCTCCAAGTAAGTCATATAGGAAGGCCACATCAAGTTTTAACATTTCGATAAATTCAACGATACCACGGTTAGCGATATTGAATTCTCCATCAAAGTTAAAAGCTCTTGGATCTGAGTCAGAACCATAGAGAGCAATTTTACGATAATTGATATCACCTGTTAATTCTGTCGAATCTTGATTTTTCTCATCTTTAGGTTGGAAAGTACCAATCCCGATACGATCTTGTTCAGATAGAAGAAGGCGCTTAACTTTTACGTGATTCATAACTTTCGTCCAATCACCATCATACTTCGCCATATACTGAGCATAGATATAACGATCAGCTGGATTTAATGAACCTTTAATTTTAATCTTATTAGATCCATCAGGACGATTCTTATTAATGGATACTAAAAGTTCTTCACGTACTTCAATTGGTATTAGTTTTAGAGGCTCTTCATGCATAGGAGATGGAAAAGTTTTTTGACCACCAAGAAGATCAGGAGCTTCTTCGTCATACCACTCAAAAGTATACATGGCACCGTCATCTGTTTTTGAATAGTGCTCAAGACCTTTTTTAACAAGTCGTGAAATAGAAGACTTCGCCGAACCTACTGGTCCGTGAAGGAGAAGAACCCTTTTCTCTGTTCCATAACCTTGAGAAGCGGACTTAAAGAAGTTCGCAAACTTCATAAGATGCACATCAATTCCAAATACAGCATCTTTACCGTTGGCAATAGGATCATCAAAGAAATGGTAACGAGTAATTTTCTTCTTATATTCAGTGTATTCTGAAACACCAAAAGACATAATCATGTCATGGATTCTTTGAAAGGCATTACGAGCAATACGAGGATCAGCAGTAACTTTTTCAATGTATTCTTGAAAGCTTCCTGTCCAATGAAGATGTGAGAAATCTTCGGCCTTGTAATTCTCTTTCATGAAGTCGTTAATGTTTAATGAACTCATCGTATCTACCCCTGTCCTTAGAAGTTAAAGCATGGAAATCATCCTAAGCTTTTCAGTCAAGTTGACACCAATGGTGTCATAAACTCCTTTGATATATGTTTGGACTCAGGTTACACTATTCAGTGATTAACTAACTGATTTTGCGATTTTTTATTTTTAGATATGAGAAACTCTATTTTAAAGTAAAACGAGACCGATCACCCGATCAAAGAGGTACAGTAATGGGGCTCATTTCATCAGGCCTAACTGATATTGGCATGAAAAGAAAAACCAATCAGGATGCCATATATCTCAACCCTAAGAAACATCTCTTTGTTGTTGCTGATGGTATGGGTGGACATAATGGTGGTGATATCGCCAGCCAAATGGCCGTCTCCGTGATACCTGAATTCATCATGAAAAACTTTGATCAAGACCCACTACAACTTCAAAAGCAAGCTGTCGCTTTTGCCAATTCTTCGATCAAAAAACGAGGGGAACAAGATGAAACTCTTGTTGGAATGGGTACAACTGTTGTCAGTCAACTCTTTCGAGGCCCTTATCTCTATACGGCCAATGTCGGTGACTCTAGGGCCTATCTTTTTAATAATAAGAATATCTACCAACTCACCTCTGATCATTCTTTAGTGCAGGAAAAATTAAACCTGGGCTTCTATACAAGAGAACAAGCAGGCGATGATCCTCAAAAGAACGTGCTTGTAAGAACTGTTGGATTTGAATCAGAAGTAGAAGCCGATGTTTATAACTATAAAGTCCATCGCAATGATATTTTCTTAAGCTGCTCTGATGGTCTTCATGGAAAAGTAAGTGATTCAGATTTAAACTACGTTATTAATCACTTCATCCCCGACCCTTCAAGAGTGACTCAGGAACAACTTGATCACACAGTTCAATTCTTAGTTGATTTGGCCAATAAAAATGGTGGGCAAGATAATATTTCAATCATTCTTATCGTTGCCCAATAGAAAACTAGTTATAGAAATTAATCATCTTCTTTGCTGTGTAATAGCAAATCATTGTATTAAGAACAACTGAGTCTTGGTTATCGATATAGTAAGCATCGTATTGGATTTTTTCATTTGCAGTTGCATTGTATGGCAAGCAAACTTGAGCAAGACCAGTAATTCCAGGAAGAACTTCTTTTCTTCTTATATAGTGTGGAACACTCACGTCATAATCACTTACAAAACAAGGTCTCTCAGGTCTTGGCCCAACAAAGGCCATATCTCCAAGGACTACATTAATTAACTGAGGAAGTTCATCCAAATGGCTCTTTCTTAGAAATTTTCCAAAAGGCGTAATTCTATTATCATTCTCTGTAGCAAGTGTAGGTCCACTTTCGATTTCAGCATTAACGACCATTGAGCGAAATTTAAAAATTTTAAAATCTCTTCCCTCACGACCAACACGAATCTGACTATAGATAACAGGTCCAGGCATTAAGATTTTGATCGACATGGCCACAACAAATAAAAGCGGTGAAATTAAAATCAATGCAACCAGAGCAATCACTCGCTCTAGAATATTACTTATCTCTCTATCAACAACGAGAACTTCAGAAATTTTTGTATGGGAAAAGAACATCTTTTGCATATCAAAATACTGAATATCGAGGCTATTAGCATTCAAAGTAGCGAGGGGTGGCATGGGTAAGTTCTCCAAGAATAATTAACTTTTCCTGTAGATACTATTCCCGACTAACCTAATCAAGTACAATTTCTGTTATTTATAAAACTTACAAACTATTGAAATCTTTCGTGACAAACTCTTCCTATTTTCGTGAAAACTTTAAAATAGCTTTTCCAAAATAGAAGAGCGAAAAGAGAACTTTTTGTCTTCTTTTAAGATCTCTGCAGCTGAAAATGCTTTTTTGGAAGAGAGATGGGATAACCAGCGAAAGTCTTGAAGTCCTTCGGCCGCTTTAATAAATTTCAGAGTCATATTCAGCTTTCCGTCTGCTCTAGGATAGGCAATGGCCACATCGGCCTCTCTCCCATCTAAATCAAAATAAGGTAAATTCTGAATTGCAGCTGCATGCCACTCTAGGTAATGAGTAAAGCCCTTCTTGCGGCTCCAATTCCAAAGCGAGCGCCCAAAGGTCTTATAGACGTCCTCTCTGGCTCCTTGGGCCTGATTATAGAGGCCCCAGCTCTTATTATTACTCTGAAGCCAATGAAGGCCTGAATGCCCAATTTTACTTAAACTGATAGGCTCAAGACTCTTATTAAGCTCAATGAGTTTAGTTGATTCTGAATCCTGCCAATGACTAAATCCACCTAACTTTAGACGAGGAAAAGTCTTTTTGAGGAAACCAGCTCTTTCTAGGTCTCGATCAACATTATCACTATAGCCTGCGGCTTCATCAGTAAATTGAAAAACAATGTCTTGAAACTCTTCTTTCTTCAAAAAGGTTGAAAGAGCGCCCTTATGCCTATTGATTCCTTCAATATTATTCTCTTCAAAGAATTGATGTAGAAACTCTCCTCCATAACTATAATAGGGAGGGTGAAAGCCAAGACTTTGAGCCAAGGATAAACGATGAATAACTTCCTCAAAAGAGAGTCCTTTGGGAGACTCATAATTAGTAGGTAATCCTGTAAACGAATTAAATCCATATTTGGACATTAGCTTTAAATAGGCTTCATCCCACGACCTTCTTCTACTTACTCGCTGCCGACTTGGGAAATAACTATATTTTAATGCATTTAAACCTATGAAACCTGCTTGAATATCAAGTTTAGGAAGAGCTTCATTCAAAATAATAACTTCTATAGGAAAGCTCCAGCGATTCTTTTTAGATGAAGTATCCCCTATCACTTCTACAATAAGCTCTCCTTTTTCTTTAAAGACTTTTTGGGAAACTTCCCCTTTAAGAGAAAACTCAATGAATAATTGTTGGTTAAGACTAGAGCTAACTTCAAGATTGTCTTGGTCTAAATATTGGGTTTCTAGAGTATAACTTTCATGATTACGATCCAAACTCACCCACTGATACATTCCCTTATAAGGCTTCAGCTCTATTGGGGACTTCTTATTCTTACTCTTCCACTGCAGCTTAATTTTTCCTGCAAAGGGACTTTGATATTTAAGATTAACAAAAGTAGATTCCTTGGCCGCAAAAAGGACGCTATCGACATCTGTAGTTAATTGCGAGAGATCATCAAAAGCAGAAAGAGAGCTCATCTTTTGTTGTAAAATAGCTAGTGCTTTTTGAGATGTCCAAGGAGATTGACTTTTATAGGATGAGCGAACTTTTCTATCATAGAAATCTTTGAGGTAGCTCTTAAAGTCTTTAATAAAAGCTTGCCCTCTATTTATTTGTGAAGGATTTTTAGCGCTAGTGATAATAAGGCCGTTAAGTCCCACAGCAGAGGCATCACCACTGAATTTTAAATTAAGTTGCTTGTCTGATATTACAATTCTTTTCGTGATGGGCTTCATTACCTTGTCATAGAGCCAGTCCCAAGGATGATCACTAACTGTTGGAACCTGCTTTTCAAAAACAAAGTAGTCTCGCTCATAATCACTTATCTCAGAGCGATCTTGTATCCGAAGTGGTATATCTTCAAGCATCACCTTGCGCTTACTAAAGAATGGCGGATCCCAGTATCCTAAAGAGTTCCAAAAGAAAGTGACATCATAGGTACCATTGGGAAGATCAACAGCAAATTCTCCTTCATTAGCAAAGAGAACACTTCTAAAGAAGGGATCCATGTATTGAGAATCTTCCTTTCGCCATAGATTAAGGTCTTTAAAGCCATACCCTTTTGTCTTGCTATACTTATCTAGTTCATCAATGGAATGGATACAGGGAAGTTCATCATTATTCTTTATTCTAAAATCAAAGACTCTATCATTATTAGAAAATTGAGGTCTAACCCCAGTGAAGAGTCGAAAATCTGATACCGTGATAGAAAAGCTATTGGATTGATCAGGATCGAGAACAATAAATATCTTCTTCAATTTACTAAAGTTAATACGCCTTGGTTTCTTCTGACTTCCTCTTTCTCCGACGATTTGCTTAAGATCAACAAATATTTCAAATTTACCTTTTTGAACTTCAACAACATGATTAAGTTGTGTCCAGTAATTCTGCGATAAATGATCTTGAATCGTTAAGTAGAGTTTGTGAGCACCTTTTAATTCTTGAGTTGTCTCTACTTTAAAAGAGAGGTATTCATAATCACTGGCGCTAGAAAATTCACTTATTGGTAAATTAAAATAAGCATTGCTTCCTAGTTTCTTATTAATGGCCTTCTTAAAGAGATACTCTTTCTGATGTCGTATTTGATCACAACGATCAGTGGCTCCAAAGCTTTGTGAGAGGAGATTGATCAAAACAATCACCGCTAGAGAAATAGTTTTCTTCATAGCATTATTTGAGAACATATTGCTATGCCCCCTCAAGAAGCTTTCTTAATGCCTTAGCAGCAGATGCAGATTCAACAAAGTGTTCATGTTCAACATTGTCTACAATATGAGAAATACAGCCTTTTAAAGCGGCTTGATTCCAACCCAGATCCTCCAAAGAGTGACTCCCTTCTTTAGTGACAGGACCTCTTAGCAGATGAACTTTAGCTTCAAAGGGTAGGATTTTGTGATTATTCATTAGAGTATAATTATTCAACTCCACTAAGAAATGGCGATACTTATGAGGTACGGCCTTCTTTGTTAAACCAGAAATCCAATAGTGAAATTGAGCATTGATTTTTTTTAATTTATAAAAAGTATATGTTTGAAGACGACTGAAGAAGCTTTCTTTGGGACCTTTTGGAAAATGAGAAAAGGCCTCTCGAGGACCAAAAGTATCAAACATAATAATCAACTCTACTTTCTTACCTAAATCTTCTAGTTCTCTAGCTGTTTCAAAGGCCAATAGTCCACCCATTGATCCGCCAGAGAAGGCCACTTTATCGTATTGATCAAGTTTAGAAATATCATTGGCATAAAAGATCGCCATCTCAGATACACTATTGGCCAATTGAGCTTCACCTAAGACACCAGGAGATTGAACTCCATAGATATCATATGATTCAGGAATAAATTTAACGAGTTTCTTATAATTGAGAATATTTCCACCGACACCATGAAAGAGAAAGATCGCTTTCTTATTAGACTCACTTCTTCTTAGCTCCACCAAATAGTCCGAATCTACAGAATCGCTATATACTTTAACCTCTGTCGCTTTTACGGGATTGTCTTGTTTAACTAATTCGCTCAGTAGTTCACCAAAAGTCGTTCTTTGAAATAAGAGACTCAAGGGCAAGGTAATCCCTAATTGTGTTTCAATTTTTGAAAAGAGAGTTACTGACAATAAGCTATGTCCTCCCACTTGAAAGAAGTCATCAGAGTCATCTACACTAGAGACGTTAAGGCAATCGCACCAAATCTTTTCAAATTTCGTTCTTATATTTTCATCATTGTTTGCCACTACTTCAACAGCAGGCTTATCGTTCTTGATCTCAAGAGTAGGAGCACTAGGACTTGGGAGTTTTTTTCGATCAATCTTAGCATTTAGAGTTAAGGGAAATTCACTTAATTCTATAAAATGAGAAGGCATCATATAAAAAGGAAGGTTTTCCTTAATGGTCTTTTTCAATAAGTGAATTAATTCACTTTCAGATATATTAGTATTCGCTTTTTTAATATAATAAGCAACAATACGAGCATCTCCAGGACGATCCTCTCTAACCATAACCACTTGAGATTCTAGCGCACTCACTTTTGAGATAATAGATTCAATTTCACCTAATTCTATTCGAAAACCACGGACTTTAACTTGACCATCGTTACGACCAAGACATTCAAGAAGTCCATTATCTCGGTAACGACCAAGGTCTCCGGTACGATAAATGATCTGATTTTCTAATGCCTTACAAGGAACAAATCTTTCTTGAGTCAGTTCAGCTCGATTGAGATAACCCTTCGCAAGTCCCACTCCACCGATACATATTTCACCGATACTGCCTTGTGGACAAACTTCTAGATTATCCGAAAGGATATAGAACTGAGTATTATCAATTGGTTTTCCAATACTAATCCAATCATCCCCGCTTTGCACTTGATGACAGCTGGACCAAACCGTTGTCTCTGTTGGGCCATACATATTCCACAATTCGTGGACACAATCGAGAATAGAATCTTTTAAATCATTAGGAAGAGGCTCTCCCCCACATAATGCTTTAAACTTTAAATGGAAATCGTTACATACATTTTTATATTCTTGTAAACCGGAAACAACGAGTTGCCTCCATGTAGCAGGAGTGGCCTGAAGAATATTACCTTTATTCTTTTTAATCACTTCCATCAAAGAGTCGCCAAACATTGACTCTTCTTTGCTGCAAATATACACACTTGCTCCAGCAAGCATAGGAGCATAAATTTCAAGAACGGCAATATCGAAGCTTAAGGTCGTTACAGCAATAAGAGTATCTTCTTTTTCTATCCCTGGTTCTTTAACCATAGATTGCAGAAAATTAACCATTGAGCGATGACTAATATCTACGCCCTTAGGAAGACCAGTAGAACCTGAAGTATAGATGACGTAGCAAGTGTCATCGGGATTAACGCTTGTTTTTCTTTGTCCTAGTTCTAGAGTAACTTCTGTATTCCAAGCAGGATTAAGTCTACCTTCTTCACTTAGAGGATCATCAAGTGTAATCGTTTCAACATCACTAAAGAGCTCATTATCTCCATCTTCTAAAGAACAAAGGGCAAGCTTAACCTGGGAATTCTCAATCATATAAGAAAGGCGCTCTTGTGGATAAGTAGGATCAAGGGGAACATAGCCTGCACCGGCCTTGATGATTCCAAGTAAACAAATCGGTAAATAATGATTTCGTGGTAAGGCCATCCCAACGAGTTGCCCAGTAGAAACCCCTTTTGAAATTAAGTACTGTGCCAGTGAGTCACTGAGGGTAGAGAGTTGTTTATAAGAAATTGTCCCGGTTGCACTACTAATAGCATTCTTTGTAGGATCATTTTTTGCTATCGTATCAATAAGCTGTGCAATCGTTTGACCACGATCAAAATCAACTTGAGTATCATTCAGTTCATTAACAACATAATTTAAGTGCGAGGGGTTTAGTAACTTAATCTCATGTACCTGATCAATAGATTCACCATATTTAGCGATCTGTGATACAAAGTACTTAAAATCCGAACACATTTGTTCCATTTGTTCAGGTGAAAATATAGTGGCATCAAAGTCAAAACCACCGGCCATTCCACTCTTATCTCTTCTTGCCCATAGATCAATATCCGTATGACAAGAATTACGACTCAGACCGTGATTGCCGATCTGATGACCACAAAACTGAGTATCACGATTGGTTGCATCTTGATAAATAAAGAAGGATTGATAGATAGGAGTTCTTGAAGGATCTCTCTCTTTAACCACTTCTCGAACCACAACATCAAAAGGAACTAAACCATTTTCAAAGCCCATTGTGGCTTTTTCAGAAACATGTTTTAAGTTCTCACCAAACGAGAGGTTTTGATTAACCTGAGAGCGAATAGCAATATTGTTAACAAAGAAGCCTACGATTTGGTCGGTATCTTCAGCATCACGACCACGAATGGGTGTACCTACTGCGATATCATCTTGTCCTGAATAACGAGATAGAAAGAGTTTAAATGCCGTTAATAAGACGTTGAAAAGAGTTGTACCATTATTTCGCGCAATACTTTCAAGAGGTGTAACGGTTGCTTCATCCCATTTAAGAGAAAGCAAGCGTCCTTCATGCTTTTTTTCAATTCGCTTGAGACCACTTTTCATTGGCAGTACAAGCGGCTCTGGTAAGTCAGAAAATTCATCTAACCAATATTTAATTTTTTCTTGATAGAACTTTTTATTGGGTAACTCACTTTGCCACTGAGAGTAATCAAAATAAGTGAGTTCACAAGGTTTAGCACATTGTCGACCTGCAACGATATTCTCGTAATTACGCTTAAATTCATCAAGAAAAATATCATAAGACCACCCATCCCAAAGAATATGATGGATCATTTGAACGAGAAAGATATGAGTCTTCTGCTCCCCTTCTTTATTTTTATCGCCTTTATAAATATACAGCTTCATTCGATATAAGCGCCCATTCATATCAAAGGGTTCACTTGCATCTAAACAGTGAATACGAACCAGATCTTTGATTATAAAATCTAGCCCCTTATTCTTGTAAAGCTCATTGAGATCTATGAATTCAAATTCATAGAGGTACTTCTTCATTTCCTCTAACTTCCAATAAGGCATAGCAGAATTCTCACTAGTCAACTTACAACTTAGTAGAGAGTGATTGGAGTGAAAATGAGCAAGTGCTTTTTGAAAAGCGTCTACATCAATATCTCCTTTAAATTCAAAAAGAGAAGGGAGATTGAAAACAGCACTATCGGGATTTATTTTTTGAAAAAGCCATGTTCTTTGCTGTTGCCAAGAAAGAGGAAATGTATTGTCTGCAAATGGATATTTATCAATTTTCAACGCTAATGATTCATCTTCCACAAGAGAAGATCCTGGGGATAACTTCGAGTTCACCACTCTTTTAAAGGCTGAAAATTCCTGATTGAGAAAGAGATCTTTCATGGTTATGGTCAGATCTAGTTTTTCTTTAATGGCCAATATCACTTCCGTAACCAATAAAGAATGTCCACCCAAAGCGAAGAATCCGTCACTATCTTTTACATCCTCTACAACAAGAACTTCCTTCCATATGGATTTCAGATCTTCTTCTAAAGAAGGAGATATTTCTACCTCCGAAGCTTTTTGACTTTCTTTCTTTGGCGCAGGGGCTTCGGAAGTCGGCTGCGTAGGCTTTTGATATACATTAGTGAAGTCATCACGAAAAACAAAGTCTTCTGCTTCATGACCTAATGAGAGATGATCTAAGAGTGAAACATAAGCTTCTTGTAAATCACTAATCTCTTGGGCGCTATAGAGATCAGTATTAAACTGATTCTCTATGACGGCATTATCTCCAATGAGAGTTAGATTGATAAACATTTCAAAGTTTTCGTAGAAACGAGGATTTGTTGTAAAGCGACAAGTCAGTGCTGAAAAGTTAAGTCCTTGACCCTCGGGTTGTACATCAAGATTAAATGTTACGGGGACAAGGGGAACACGAGATGGATCACGTTCTTTGACACTTACTTCACAAATTTCTCCAAATGACAGATGCGAGTGTTCCTGTGCATTGAGCATGGCTTTTTTAACGGCCATAAGGTTGCTCGTAAAATTGAGAGCATCGAGGTTTTCCATGCGTATAGGAAGAAGGCCCACACAGTGTCCGACTAAGTCGGAAAACTCAGAATGAATTTGTCCTGCCTGGGATATACCAATAGTAATATCATTTGCCTTGGCCTTTTTTGACATCGTCCAAAA
Organism: Bacteriovoracaceae bacterium; assembly: GCA_048266825.1. Classification (GTDB taxonomy): domain Bacteria; phylum Bdellovibrionota; class Bacteriovoracia; order Bacteriovoracales; family Bacteriovoracaceae. Next base: position 27,892 of record JBLWYP010000013.1, read on the forward strand.
GAAAGCATTGAGTAAATATTGATAGAGGCTAACTTTATTCTTTCTGGCGATATCTCTTAATCTAATAATCGTTTCTTGCGCACATGGTGTATCCATTCGTTCAGAATTAAATGTTCGAAAAGATGGCCTATTTTTGACTTGATTATAATCAACTTTAACTGGTTTATTTGAAAATACATTTTGCCAGAAGAGTTGATCCTTCTTTTTATCAACTGACTTCTTAAATTGAGAATACTTCCAATACTGTGCTGCCTGAGGTAGAGCATTGAAAACTTTATTGACTTCATTATTGTAGAAATGACCTAAGTCACTCGTGAGTATTGCCCAGCTCCAACCATCACAAACAATATGATGGGCCGTTAATACGAGATAACTCTTCGTTTCTTCTTTTTCTTCTTCTTGCACAGTTTGCTTAGTCATTAAAACAAAACGAATGAGAGGGCCATTAATGAGATCAAAGATACTTAAACACTCTTGTTTTTCGACTTCTTTAACTTCATCAATACTCTCATAGTGAATATGCTTTATAGAGGGCGTGACATGATTTTTAATCATCATATGTTTACCATCAACACTAAAACAAGATCTCAATGAAGCATGCCTATCGAGAAGTTGAGTAAAAGCTCTTTTTAGAGCATCAGAATCAAGCTTTCCCTTAAACTCAATGGTAATGGATTCATTAAAACACAAAGAGGAACTCTCATCATATTGACAAGAATTCCATATTTCTCTTTGTTCACCAGTTGTTTCAATGGCAAGTAAAAAATCTTCGTGCGATATTGTATCCACTATTCACCTAAGCTTACTTTTATATTATTTAGTATTCTTTAAACTACTTGTCTCTTTCCAGGCCGGCTTACCTTCATCATTCTTGATAAGAACGGATCCACTTTTAGGAGGTATAATAAAATTCTCTTGATTAAGATCACCTTGGGCAGAAATTAATCCCTTGGGAAAAAGTCCTAATGACTGCATTTTTATTATACATTTTTTCCAAATTTCTTGAACTATTTCGAGATCCCCATCTTCATGGCCTAAAGTTACAAACCAAGGGAATCCATCATAACAATGTACTCCTTCAATTCTCATTAGTGCAAAGAAGAGATCATTATTCTTTCCTGTATCGGTGAAGCGTGGTTTTAATACACCACCAAAATTGTCAACGTGAATAGGAGCACCAAATACCTCTGAAAAGAGATTCAATTGATCAACAAACTTTTGAGCTTTTTGATTAATACCGTAGTAAAGATCTTTGCCCCCTTCTTTAAGTATAAGAAGAGCTTCTTTTAAGGCCCTAAGGGCCAGAGGATGACGAACAAAAGTTCCTGCAAAGTAAGTAATGGCCGTTGTTGGTAAGCTGTCATCTCCAAACTGCCATGCTCCACCATCTAGAGCATCCATGAAGCGCGATTCCCCACTAACAATCCCAATAGGCATACCGCCACCAATGATTTTTCCATAAGTAACGAGATCGGCCTTGATTCCAAAATACTCTTGGGCTCCACCAACAGCAATTCTAAAGCCTGTTATGACTTCATCAAAAATAAAAGCACTACCTGATTCTTTTGTTATTTCACGGATTTCTTGTAAGAATTCCTTAGGTTGAAAATCAGATCTTCGACTTTGTACTGGCTCTACGATGACGGCCGCTAAATCAGAAGCATGAGCACGAAGATACTCCAATGCCTCCTGTGTTCCGTAATCAAGGAGTATCATATCTTTTGTAGCCGATGGATTAATCCCTGCAGCCGCAGGCATAGACTTCCCATCACCACGTCCTCTAACAATCACTTCATCATTTATTCCATGATAAGAACCTTTAAACATTACAACTTTTTGACGACCTGTGATCGTACGTGAAATACGTAGGGCCCCTAAGACAGCCTCTGACCCAGTATTACAAAAGGCCGCTCTTTCGTTTCCAGTTAGTTCACAAATCAGTTCAGCACATTCACCGGCCAATTCATGCTGGGGTCCAATTTCAAAACCTCTATCCAATTGATCATGAAGCGCCTTGGTGATGCGCTCATTTTGGTTACCAAAGAAATTTGAACCAAAACCACAAGTCACATCAACATATTCATTCCCGTCAATATCCCATAGGCGTTGATTCTTAGAACGATCTACAACCAGCGGATAAGTCAGTTCTTTAATTTCAGGTCTAAAGCCTGTTACCACTCTTGGATCTGCGTTAAACTTTCTATACTTTTGCGTGTGGGCCTTAGATTGAGGAGTTTTCGCGCAATATGCTTTAATCACAGCTTCCACGCTCTCTTTAACGGTAGCCGCCTCTTCTTCACGAATCGTATTGACTCGAGCTTGAGCTCCAAAGGCCACCTTGGAAGTATTAACGGTTCCCTTTAGCGCTTCTTCTTCACTTTCTTCATTCTCTTCATTTTTAACCTTAGCTGTTTCTTTTACTATTTCTTTAACCGGTTCTTTAATTGCTTCTTTAGTAACTTCTGGAGTTTGAGCTGTGGCGTGGCTTAAAGGCACACTACTTACACTTCCTCCCGCCATTAACTCCAGGTGCATTTTCATTAAATCCATCTGGCCTTGAATGATGCTTCCCATATCACTAGACATAGTAACAGGAGCACGTGTTGGAATATTTGGTTCACTAAGAAGACGAGTGAGTGTTGTCATTTCTTGTTGAGTCGCTATAGGAGCAGAAATAGGATTTGTATCTATTACTTCTTCGCTCTTTTGTACCTGTGCAGCTGCTATCGTCTGATTTAAGCCAGGATTCTTCTCAACAAGAAAGTCACCTAAGCTATCAATGGTGTCAATACTATCCATGAGATCTCTAAAGCCTACTTCAACTTTAAACTCATTCTTTAAGTCAATGGATAATTGTGTCAGCAATAGAGAATCAAGTCCAAGTTCAAGAAAACTTGCATCTGAACAGAGGTCCGTAAATCCAGATTTTTCTTCAACAAAGTTTTTCAATGTATTTTTAAAGTTAGACATAATTTCCTCTTTATTACCTTTAGCAACTGCTATATTTTTATTTTTCTTATAATCTTTATTAATAGGATATCCTGCCCAATAAGACTTACGATCAAGGTATGGAATAGGAGTTTCACACCAGGATTGATTGGAATACAGGGTTTCAAAATTTATCGATAGGCCTTTTTCCCAAGCGCGAGCTAGCGCATTTAAAAAGTCATTCGATTCATGAGCGGGATTGCCCTTATTCAAGGGAATAATTTGAATGTTTTTGTTTTTTATATTTTGCTTAATTAATTGACCAGCAACGAAGCGAGGGCCAATATCAAAAGCAATAGCGTTATCACTGTCTTTAATCTTTTGAGCTAGAATATTTAAACATTCTTTGAAATTTACAGGAGCTACAATGTGCTGGGTCCAATACTCTTTTGATATAATACTATGACGTTGCTGAGAACTTGCAATTTGCTCTTTGGTACAAGGATAAAAGTGAATATCTTTTAATTCCTGTGTAAACTTAGATAAAATAGGCGTCATCATTTCCGTATGAAAAGCATGGGAAGTTCGTAACTCTTTAACCAGAAGATCAGAAGAGCTTAGATATTGAAGAAATTCATCAACCCTCTCAGATTCACCACCAACGACACAAAGTAAATCAGAATTTATGGTAGCAATAGAGAGAACGCTGTCTTGTTCAATTTTAAACTTAACTTTATATTCATTTAATAGTGAAGAAACTTTATCACTATTTTCTCTTATGGAAATCATTTTACCTGCAGGAAGTTCGGCCATCAGTTGACCTCGCTTTCCAATAAGAATAAGAGCATCTTTAATATTCATCTGCTTATTATGAGCAGCGATAGCAAACTCACCTACAGAATGACCAATGAGATAGTCGGCCTCAATTCCTAGAGACTCCATCAAAGAGAGCATCGCGTATTGAAAAATAAATAAGCAAGGCTGAGTATATTGAGTAAAATTAATGAGACCATTGCCACTTTCAAAGAGAGTATTCTTTAAATCACAATCAAAATGTTCTTTATAAAGAGCGCAACATAGATCAACAGCATCTTTGAAAACAATAAACTGATCATAGAGTTTCTTTCCTAGAAAGGCATATTGGGTGCCTTGTCCAGGAGCTGCAAAGATAACTTTATTAAAAGCAGATACTTTTTCAACATTTGTAAGATTTGCTAAATCAGAAACCACCTTCTTTCTAAGCTCATCAATGGAGCTCACGACATAGGCCTTACGAAACGCAAGTGCTTTCTTAGAAGTCATGGCCCGAGCAAGTTCACCCAAAACAATATTAGACTTCTTTTCATCTAAGAATTGAATGAGGTTATTCAACTCACCAACAAGTCTCGTCATTGATTTAGCACTTATTGGAATGACAACCTCAAGAGGAGCTTCCCATTCATTAACAGTTTCTGAATCAATCCTCTCAATTATGACGTGGGCATTGGTGCCTCCAACGCCAAAGGCTGAAATACCGCAATACTTTTTGGTTAAATCAGTATTCTCTCTACTTATTTTTGTTATTTCAAAAGGTGTATCTTCAATATTAAGAAGAGGATTTACTTGTTGAAAATTAGCGATACCTGGAATAATTTTATTGCGTAGGCAAAGAACACCTTTAATCACTCCGGCAATTCCACTTGCTGCAACGGTATGACCAATTTGGGCCTTCACGCTACTTAGACCTACTTTTGAATTTTCACTCAATCCTGCACTTTCTAGAGCTTCCACAAGAGCTTGAACTTCAATGGGATCTCCCACTGGAGTGGCCGTACCGTGACCTTCGATAAAAGATATCTCATCGGCCTTAATATTAGCTTCACTCAACGCCTTTTGAATCGACTCTCTTTGACCAATAACACTGGGAGCGGTAAATGATGTTTTATCAGCACCATCATTTCCAAGACCACAACCTGCAACGACGCCTAAAATCTGGTTACCATCTTTTTTAGCTAAATCGTAATCCTTGAGAACGACAACTCCTATACCATCACTAAATATAGTACCTGAAGAATCAGCGTCATACGGGCGACAGCTTCCTTCTTTTGCAAAGATTGAGCCCTCTTGATAGAGATGTCCCGTCTTATGGCGAGAATCTATATGAATCCCTCCACACAAGGCCGATTCACAATCACCATTTTGAATGGCCCTTACGGCCTGGATCATGGCCACAAGACTTGTAGAACAGGCAGTGTGTATAGAAATGGCAGGTCCCATCAAGTTAAGCTTATGAGCGACTTGAGTAGCAATATAGTCTTTTTCATTTAAAGTAGCTAAATTCCAACGCCCTACTTGATCACACATCTGACTATTAAGTTGTTCTACTTGATCGAGATAAGTATTGTTACTCATACCAAAGAAGACACCTGTCGATTTCTGATTGAGATAAAGGGCGTTATTCATCGCCAAATGAGATTGCTCTAAAAGTAGTCTCATTTGAGGGTCCATCACTTGGGCCACTCTTGGAGGTATTCCAAAATTTTGAGCATCAAAGAGATCAATATTTCTTAATATTCCTCGGGCGGGAATAAAATTCGCTTCATGCTTTATGTTTTCTTGTGAAGGATGGGTTATTTCTTCTTTTGAAAAATGACTTATCCCCGACTCACCACTTTGAATGAGCTTCCAGAAGTCTTCCAAAGATTCTGCTTCAGGAAAACGACAGCTCATACCAACGATGGCGACCTTGTTATTATGTCCTCGACTTTGTCGAGAGATTAACTGTATTGAATCTGTCTTCGCTTCACAAAGATAAACCTCTAGATCACTTAATATAGGGTAAACATAGAGATCTGCAATATTGAGTTTGAATGAGTAGTTCTTTGTTTTAAAAAGTTTATTTACTCTGTGAACAAATTTAATCGCTTGTAACGATGTTAAAGACTGCTCAAATAGACTAATCTGTGAATTAATCTGAGACAGTGGACTTACTTCTTTGAGCACGCTTAAAAAGAGCTCTATAAGTTCAGAGTCGACAGAGTGATCTTCTCTAGAGATAGCTGTCTCACAAGTTGTTTCCATAATCTCTTTTTCAATTTCTATTTTAAGAAGATTTCGATCAATTTTCCCATTACTTGTAAGGGGAAGCTCTTTCATCACTTTGAAATAGGTTGGGACCATTCCACTAGGAAGAATGTCGGCCAATTTCTTTTTTAACTCAGAGGTTTCAATATTGTCATCTGTTCTAAGCGTCGCTGCAAGGAAGTTCTCTGAATGATCAGCAGCGTTTTTTCTCTCGCATAAAAGCACAACGGCTTCATCACACTTTTGCCCAGAGAATTTGAGCTCCTCTTTTATGAGGTTTTCAATCTCACTACACTCAACTCTTAGACCATTGATTTTAATTTGATGATCCACTCTTCCAAAAAAGGAGACATTCCCCTCTTTATCAATGGAAGCAATATCTCCCGTTTTATAAAGACGCAAACTGCCGAGGCTTGAGTTTTCAATAAAGTTTTCAGCTGTAAGTTCAGGGTTATTCCAGTAACCCTTAGCAAGAAGATCTCCTGCAATATAGAGCATACCTTTTTCACTTGAACTCACTTGTTCAAGATTTTCGTTTAATAAGTAGAGCTTTGTACCGGCCAGCGCTGTTCCAATACTTGGATGCTGCGGCCATAATGCAGGCTCCCCTCTAAGACTTTGCTGAGTAACCATGATCGTGGCCTCAGTAGGTCCATATTGATTATTAAGATCGAGAGTTTCTCCACCTTTTTCTTTATTGATAGATTCAATGAGTTTCTTAATGGTAGGCGTAATCACCATACGATCACCACCACAATTAATTTCACTTACGCTGGATAATAAATGAGCTTCGCGCCCAAACTCTTCACTGAGCATTTGCACTAAAGTGATAGGAAGAAAGAGACGCTCTATTTGATGTTGTGAGATTTGTGTTACCAACTCAAGAAGGTCTTTCTTAGTTTCATGATCACATATAACTAATTCATTTCCCATTAACAAGGTAGAGAATATTTCTAATAGAGAGGGATCAAAGGCCCAAGAATAATACTGTAGCGTCTTCTTTGTTTGCTGTGCTTTTGTATGCTCACTGACCCAATTCATTAAAGGACCTAACGTACCTTCACCAACAAGCACTCCCTTAGGTCGCCCGGTCGTGCCTGAAGTGTAGATCATATAACTATTATCTTTAGTTTTATCTTTAGTATTCTCTTTGTACGCTGAACGTAAATCAATTGGGTTATTGTTAAAATCTCGATATAAATCATCAAGTTTGATGAGCTTAATCCCTGAAATCAAATCTTTGTCGAGCTCTTCTAATAAAGGAGCTACTTTTGAATCAACTATAATTTGAGTTGGAGAACTATCTTTTAAAATGAAAGATATTCGCTCCATTGGATCTTGAGAATCAATGGGCACATACACTGTGTGAGAAAGGAAGGTTCCCACAATTGCAGCAACTCCCAGTGAATTTCGATCGCTAATAACAACAGTTCTCTCATTAAGCTGGGACTGTGAATTAAGCTCTTTAGCAATGAATAAAGAGAACATATGAAGTTGTTCATAATTGAATGAATCATTCTTGGATAATATATCTGTGAGGGCACTACGTTTTGAATAGATATTAAAGGCATCATGAATAGTAGTGGCAAAATTCTTAGTCAATTAGGGTTCCTTGATATTTTTCTCATCTTACTACGCAGAGCAGCATAAAGTGTAAATATTGATAATCATGTGAATCTTTTTCAAGGTGTCAGCTTTCTAACTCCTTCTTGAACTCCATCTATATAGCTGAAAATATTGAACTCATCTTCAAGGTAAGCCCCTTTCACGATAAGCGGGCTATCTGGCCAATAGTGATGATTTAAGCGGTCAAACTCTTTGGTTACTTCAATACTGAAAGTTTTTGACTCTAAATTAATCTCTTTTACAAAAGCATCTTGAAAACCAAAGTACTCCTGAACATAGGGAAAGAGGGCCTTGTAGCAAGCTTCTTTAGCACTAAAAATGAGAGTTAAAGCATCAGCGTAACTTTGTCCATCAGCAGGACCAAACCCTTCTAAAAGAGTGACGTCCTCACTTCTTAGAAATTGCTTTTCTAAAGATTGCTTTATCCTTCCCTTTGATTCTATATCGATTCCTAAACAAGACTTTTCACGAGTCATTGCAAAGACCACAAAAGATTCATTATGAGTTAAAGAAGCACTTACTTGTGGGTTAAAAAGAGGCTCTCTTTTTTTGCCAATATTCACAGGGCTTGACCAAAACGAAAAACCTTTCTCTTTAAATGTTTTATGAACAAGGTAGCGACCCATCAGAAACTCATTGCGTCTTTTCTCATGCCAGCTCTTACAAATATTTTCATAGTAATGCCTAAGATCGTCGAACTCAGGCTCCCAAATCATACGATCTCTTTTAGATAAAGACCTAAAAGAGATATCTGATTTTTGCAGTGAGAGTTGTGACAATAAATTCTTCATCACAATCTAAAGAGCTAAGATTAGTATGGCGATTGTAGATAAGAGACTTCCGATCTGGACGAGTCGATTCATAATCTTATCCGTAACCGTTTCAACCTGCGTATTGAAATAAATAATATCGTTTGGATAAATAACAGGAATCGTTTTAGGATCGTTGAAGCGAAAGGCTATTTTTTGTACCCCTTCTCCCGTTGATCTAAAGACATAGCATTCATCATAATCAAGTCCAGGGATCGTCCCTCCTGACTTATTTAGAAAATGATAAAGCGTGGCATCTTTTTCAAAGAGAACTTTTCCTGGCTTTGTAACACCCCCAAGAACAGTTACAAAAGGGACAGCACTATTCTTGCTTGCGAGAGCATCTAGCTTTGAAATAAAGATGGAGTCATATCCAGTCCAATAAATACGACTCGATTTTTTACTTGAATCATAATAGTTATTGAGAAGAACTTGATATCTATCTACTAATTGCTTTATATCAGCTGTAAAATACTCTTGAACAATATTGCCTACAAGCCCACCGGCCTGACTAATCACCATATCAAGAGAGTCAGTGTGAGAGACAAGATAGGTACCAGGGTTATTCACCAAACCTCTTAAATCAACATAGTATTGCCTACTATAGAGAGTCACAGTCACTTTCCCTACGCTATTTTCAAAAAATCGACTATAGGCCTTCAAAATTTCCTCTTTTAACTCATCAAAAGTTTTATCATTAACATCTAAAGAGACATCATAAGGAAGATGAAGCTTTCCTTTTCGATTCACACGAAAAATACCCGAGAGCTTACTATCACTAGGATGAGAAATCTTAAACCTATGTCCAGGTGCCATATACTTATATCGATTAGATAGATTTGGTACTTTTGTATTGAGACTTTTAATTTTACTTATTTTATCTGTTGAGAAATCTCTTCGAATAGCATCGTTTAGCAAAGGATAATTATCCTCTTGCGTATGACCACATCCTGAAATAAAGAAAATAAGTAAAAAGTTGAAACATAATAGTAAACTTTTCAAGTAATTCACTCGTACCACCAATAAGGGTTATAATTAAATAATCATTCCTTAAAGTTATCGGAAGTATTTGAAATTAATTGAGTAGGTCCTACCTATTCAAGAGGATAAAAGTGTTAAAAACTTTAAAAATAGTCCATTTTACTCAGTTTTTAGGTATAGGAGGTTTAGAGAAAATTATCCTAGAACTATCCCTAGAACAAATGAGGCTAGGCCATAGCGTCACGGTCATTGTCTATGACTATGAACAAGGCTGGGTTGAATACTTTAAAGAACAAGGAATTAAGGTTATTACCTCTATATCAAAAGAAGACGGATTTGACCTATCTCTTGTTTCTAAGTTTACATCTCTCATTGAAGAAGAAGAGTTTGATATTATTCACACGCACGATATTAATCCTCTCATTTATCTAAGCTTGGCCCGATTCTATTATTCAATCAGAAATAGTGAATGCTTCAAGCTTATTCATACCGCTCACACTCTAGATCATATTGAAAAATCTAAGAAAGTTGAGTTATTTGAAAAAGTTCTCTCTCATTGCACATCTCAAATTATAGCTGTCTCACAAAAAATTAAAGATTTCTATTTAACGCAAGCCCTCGTAGATCCAGCAAGGGTTAGTCTTATTGAAAATGGGATCTCTCAAAAGTGCTCCTCGCAATCTGATATCGATAAATATAAAGATAGCCTCGTTTCTCAGTTTAATCTATTTGCTGATAAACCTTTGGCGCTTTGTCTCTCAAGGATAGTCCCCTTGAAAGATCAACTCTTCTTGGCCGAGATCTTTAAAGACTTGCCACACTTACAATTAATCATAGTAGGGCCACCAAGTGATCCTATTTACTTTGAGCAAATTGAAAAAATTGTCCAAAATGCTCCCTATAAAAACATTCATCTTTTAGGAGCTCGCTCAGATGTCATCGAGCTCAATGAAGTCGCCGATTTCTATGTTAGTGCTTCTAGCCACGAGGGACTTCCCGTTTCCGTACTTGAGGCCATGAGTGTGGGAAAACCTTGTCTTGTCAGTGATATTGCCGGACATAGAATATTAAATAAATATGAAAATGTAGTTGATCTGTATGAGCGTGGAAATAAAGTCGACTTCATGATCAAGTTAAACCACTTGATAGAATCTCTTCATGATATGAAATATAAAAAAGGACGAGATATCGTAAAGAAATATTACTCAACGTCTAAGATGGCCAAGAGATATATTGAGGTTTATACAAAATGATGAATTTCTGGCAAAGAGTAAAAACTAAGTTTACATCCGATCACTGGCCTGTATTTGTCGCAGGAATAGTATCGTCTTTTATCAACCTCTTCCTACCTACTATTCTTGTAAGAATCTTACCTCCAGAAGATATAGGTATCTATAAAATATTTTTTCTCTATATTCATTCTTTTACCTTTCTCTCTTTGGCCGGCGCGCCACTATATAGTGTCTTCTATTTTATTGGTAAAGATAATGGACGTAGCTACGTTGATCACGCTTGGAAAAGTTCTATACTCTTAAGTATTTTGGCGCTCATACTAGGCCTAATTTTTAGTCCCTTCATTGCCGCAAAAATCAGTTTGACTCTCAATCAAACCATACTGATCCTTCTCACAGGGGCTTTAATTACCCCCTCAAGTTTCTATGGTGAATACTTAGTGGCCAAAGGCAACACAGTCGCAGGACCCCTCTTTCATAGCAGTTTTGAAGTTCTTAAAGGCGTTGGTATTATCTTATGTGCTTATTATACAAGAGATATAAATACGACCTTTTACTTTTTTGGAATAAGCTTTCTTCTCAAGTTCATTCTCTCGCTAGCTCTTGGTGTAAAAGCAAAAGTACTTACGGCCAAACTAGATAAGTTAAAATTAAAAGAAATCCTTACCTACTGTGCCCCCATGTCTACAGCAGGTTTACTAGGCTTCTTTCTAGATAAAGTCGATATGCTTACCCTCTCCTCCTACCTTAACCCCAGAGACTTTGCATTCTATTCAATAGGTTGCCTTATGGTGCCACCTCTTCTTATATTAGAAATGTCTGTATCTAAGGTGCTCATGCCAAAACTGAGTCGTCTCTGGCATGAAAAGAAATTGAGCGAAATGGCCACAAGCTTTAAGAAAGCACAAGAAGATATATCTTATCTTATGATACCGGCGGTATTTGGTTTATATATTTTCAGTAAACCGATTATAGAAATACTTTTTACCTCTGAATATTTAGAAAGTGTGGCCTATTTAAAAATCTTTGCTTTTAGCTATCTAGCTTACATCATTCCCCACGACACCATTGCCCGTGCGTCCGGAAACACTAAATGGATTCTTAAAGTCAATCTTATCATTACTCCTATATCACTCATCACCGTGGCCTATAGTGCTCAAGAATATGGTGCTCTATACGCACTTATATTAACTGTAATCTATCGATTCATACCCAAGATCTGGGGTCTTTTCTATACAGCAAAGAATACGATGACTAAAGTTGTTGATCTCATACCTTTCTCAGCATTTATCAATAATCTGGTCATTAATGCCATTCTCGGAGCAATCGTGTTAAGCTTTAAATATAAATTTACGAGCGATATAAAATGGTTTTTGGTGTGTGGCCCATTATACGCTGTTGGCTTTTTTACTGCACAACTGGCCTTAAAGAAAATTAAACATCGCTCCATTCACTCATGAGTTAAGGAATATAGAGAATGAAGATTCTTACTTTATTTGCCCCAGGAAAAATGGCAGGTGCAGAAAAAGTTGTATCCGTAGGGCATAACGCTCTTCAAACAAGGTTTTCATCGAAAGATAATAATGAAAGGGCTCCCCTTCTTTGTCTCATCAAAGAAGAAAAATACCCTAACTATGCAGTAGACTTTAATCAGCACATTACCAATAAAGATCAAACCCACTTCTTAAATTCAAATCACTTTCTTGATATAGAACTTATCATTCAATTTAAGCAATTTATCAAACAAAACGACATTAAGATTATTCACACTCACGGTTATAAGGCCCTATTCTATGCTTTTATAGTGAAGTTAATATCCTTGAATAAATTCGCTGTCATTCATACCCATCATGGAAATACAGGACATACTGTGCAAGTACGTATTTATGAAAAACTAGCATTCTTCTTGATGAAGTATTGTCATCGTGTTGTCTCTTTATCACCTGTCATGACCAAGACCTTAAATCGAGAGGGAATTAAAAATACTAAAGAAATCGCTAATATGTTCTCCCTACAAGGAGTATCCAATGAAGTAGAGCACAGTGAAACAGAATTTAATCTTCTTTATCTAGGCAGATTCTCTATTGAAAAAAATCCTGAGACATTACTTCACTCCTTCTCTCTTTTCTTACAGAATCATCCCGACGCCACCCTTCATATGCTCGGCGAAGGACCACTACTTGATGAATGTAGACAGAAATACAAAAACTATAAAAATATAGTTTTTCATGGCCATCAGTCTAATGTGACGAATTTCATTCAAAACGCGAGCTACCTATGCCTCCCTAGCCTATCTGAAGGTATGCCTATGACAGTTATAGAGGCACTTTGTCTCGGAACTCCTATCATTGCCAATAAGGTTGGTGCACTGGAATATATGTGTAATGAGAACAATGCCATTCTCATCGATATAGATAACGATAAGAAGGACTCTAAAAATCTTGGATTTGATAAAGATGCCCTAAATCAAAAATGGCTTGAAGTCTTGAATCTATCCACTCGCACTGAACTTAAAGAATATACAATGAATAGACGCTTTGAAGAGCAAGAAAAATATTCAACAGCAACATGGAGTGCCTTAACAAGTTCACTCTACCAAGAGGTTGCTCAAGGCCTCTTGAAGTAACTGTCCACTATAAAGAGGTTTTAAGTCTGCCTGAGCTTTTAGGGCCCTAGATATCCCCTCAGTACGATCCCAAGAGTTAAGTGTATCAATCCAAGCTTGCGCATCATTTGAAATCAAACAATGTGTATGATCCATACCACTTCCTTGAATGCCAAAGCTCGTTGAAATGAGAGGAACTCCCGCGGCCAATGATTCAATCACTTTGATTCTCGTTCCTGATCCGGAAAAAATAGGAATTAAACAGGCATCACATTTTTCATATAGCTCATCTAAACTCTCCACAAAACCTAAGAAATGAACATGAGTGAGTTCACAAAAGTCCTCAGTAGGAAAATATCCTTTTCCTACTATGGAAATTTCAATCTCTTCATTCAAATGAGGAGCAACAGATTGAAGAAACCAAAGTAGGCCTTCTTGATTAGGATGCCAGTCAAGCTTACCAAGAAATAAGAAGTGCAAGCGATCGTTTTCGCGCTTAGAACTCATGAGCTCTCGCTGCTTAAAATCAAGCCCCATGGGTATAAATTCTACCTTAGAGCTTATATCAGATGATTGATTCTCATCAGTGAGGTCCTCTATGTACTTATCCCTATCTTCATTAGAAATAGTCCAAACCGCCTGCGCTTTTTTTAATAATTCAAACTCTAAGCTTTTCATTTTTTTCTTTTGAGAGCTTAATATGAAATGAGTTAGAAAATTTGTATTTTCTAAATTCCAAAGATCGTACTCCACATTATGAGAACGATAAATAAACTGAGAACGATTGAAGATTTCTCTCACACCACAAAAGGTATGAAGACCATCACATAGAACAAAGTCAAATGACTTGTCCCTAAGTTCAACTAGTTTATTCAAATTATCTTTTAAATCAAAGAAGCTTGCCGTTAGAGGAGAACTTGTAAAAAAGCTCTTTAAAACTTGAGCAATTCTTTCTAATCCTCCAGCTAATATATTCTTTCTACAAAAGACGACTTCTTCTACTGAAAATTCATTGAGATACAAATCTCTTAATGAATCGGCTTGATCAAGGTCAGTTACAAAGAGCACTAAAGTGACCTTACACTCAATTTTAAGCTGCTTACACTCATTTAAAAAAGACTTGAGTAACGATGCATTGGCACGACTTGCTCCATCACTTACAGGTAGAAAACTGCGTGGGACAACCCATAGGACTTTATGAGTTGTCATTACTTTTCTACAACGATGACTGCTGCACCACCAAGAAGTTTATAACCAGGAATAACTTTCATTAAGAAATAATCAATTCTTTCTAGAAGAGATGAGTTCTTATTATCTGGCTTTCTAATAAACTTATCAAAACGAGAAAGAATAAGGCTTCTCTCAATACGGGTCTTAGGAAAAATACTCTTTATCAATTGAAGATCATGATGATTGAGCTTTCTTTCATCTTCAGTAATATGAGCTTCAAGACTGGCCGTATTGGGAACAAGAACTCTTACAGGCCATGAGTTTCTGATCATATCTAAGAGAGGGACTTCAATGGGCTCTCTAAAGACCCCTTTCCCACCATCTTTAAGCACTCTTTTGACTTCACGAAGAGAATGAGAAATATCAACATGGTGAAGAATGTCTATTCCTACGACCATATCAAACTCATTATCCGCGAATTTAAGATTTTCGGCAGTAGATACAACAAAGCTACCTCTTTGTGCCATATTATTTTTCTCAAATAATTTATTGGCCAATTGAACATTTGACTCAGAGATATCAAAGCCCGTAACTCGGTAACCAATAGAGGATAATCTGAGAGCATTGTCACCGGGCCCACAACCAAAATCGAGAAGTTTCTGATCTGTAAGTGTATCCACTTTGCTATTGTAGGCGATAATCGGTAACTGATAAGTTCTCCAATAACTATTCCAAGGCCGAAACTCTTTTCCAGAGATTTGGTCTTTTATAGGAGAAAAATCTACACTTTGATCAAGATCAAAGGTGTTAGCATAGCTCTCGTAATATTCTTTTTCGCGTTTTTGTCTTTCCGATAATTCAGGGGTTTGATTTGTCATTAAAATATCCATAAAAATTAACTAATAAGTATTGGTATCCCAAGTCGCTTCTAGATCTTCAAAAAGGGTTTTAACAAAGGCGCTAAAGCTCGCTACATTCATAACCAGAAAATAATTAGCAAAAGCGACTACTTTGTTTTTTGAAATATAGAAACCTAATATACCTAGTGTATATAAAACCAGCTGTAAGACAAATAAAACTAAAAAGAAGACGGTTTCGTCACCAAAAACGACTCCTGCAAATGAAGTAACAAAGAGACTTAACAAGAAAATAGGCATGAGCCATCTCATTACTTTATGGGATATAAGCTGGATAATAGCACTCCACTGCTTGGCCTTAAATAGTTTAGGTAGAGCATAACGAAATCCTGTCATTCCACCTCTAATGACTCTTAAGCGCATCAAATATTCTTGCTTTGAATTTTGAGTGGTTCTCTCATAAGCAATCGCCCTATCTTCAAAAACGACCCTTTTCCCTTGGGTAATAATCATCAAAGGAAAAGTAAAGTCTTCAATAACATTGGCCGGTAAGCGAAAGAATAGCTCTCTTCTAAAAGCGTTAATACACCCCACGGCACCCGTTAGAGTTCTTAGCCTTGACTGGGTATTCTTAATTAATAATTCGTAGGCCCAATAGATCTTTGTGGCGCTACCAGTAGAGCTTGAACTCTTATCAAAATATTTGAGTTTTCCACTCACCATTCCTACTGAAGAATCGGCAAAGTTAGAAACAAGCTTATTAACTGCATCTAATTCATAGATAGCGGTAGCATCAGAAAAGACAATAATTTCTTCAAAGCGCTCCAGAACAGCTACATTACGAGCTTCCGTCTTCCCCACGCGCCCCTCGACTCTTCTAAGCTCTACTCCTTCTTCTTGAAAACCTTTAACGATTTCATCCGTTCTATCTGTTGAGCCATCAGAAACGACAACAATTTTTAATTTATCTTTTGGATAATCTAGAGCGAGCGTATTTTTAATTTTTTCAGCAATAAAATCTTCTTCATTATAGGCCGCAATCATAAAGCAAACATCGGGAGTATATTCATCAGACTTTTGAATCACTGATTGAGATAAAACGGATAAAATAAAGGTTAGTGCAATATGTCCAACAAAAGCATAAATAACACAAAGAAGTATTATAAAAGTAAGACTAAGCATAAATCCCCTCATGTTCAGATGTGCTATAACTAACTGTTTTTTGCTCTTCACGATAGAACTTCATTGAAGAAGTAATAATCGCTAGAAGAATCCAGGGATAGAGCATATAGGTATGAGTAAGAAACGTAATAGACACACCATAAGAAGCTATCGCCATAATGAATTCAGGGTGAACGAATCTCATTCGCCAGCTATAGAGTAGACAAGTCATCCAAATACCCATGTACATGATGAAACCAGGAATACCTGTTTCCGCCCATGGTAGTAACCAATTAGAATGAACGGTTTTAAAGCGGCCTTCAGAACCTACGTGACCATCAGTGAACTCAAAGAGTCTCATTTGGAAATTACTATAACCCACTCCAAGAACAGGATACTTCATCCCCATTTTGGCTCCTGCTTTCCAGTAAGTGATACGATTATTAGTGGACTCATTGATATCACCTGAGTCTCTTTGAACAGAGAGAACAAGAACCACTAAGAGGGATAAACCTATTACACTTGTGGTGATCATTTGTTTCTTGGTTTTTAAATTAATGAAGAACCACACAATGAACAGAGCTCCATAACCTAATATGGCGCCACGAGATTTAGATTCCCAAATCAGATAGCCGTAAACAGTGATGATGAGCGCATAAATAACCAATTTAAAAGGTGTCGCGATACCTCTTCTAAAGCGCGCCAATAAAAAAGGTACTGAGAGGATTAAAATCGCCGCAATATCATTAGAGTTCTCTAAGATTCCTACACTGGTAAGACGGTCTCCATCAGCTGTTATTCCTAAAATGACAGATTTATAAAAAGACATAATTGCTTTTTCTAAAATACTGACAACAAGGGCCATTTGAATAGGATAAATATATTCCTTTTTATCAACCACATTAACAATGAGGAAAAATATAATAATACCTTTAGAAAAGATTTCCATATAATCATAGAGAAAATAGGAAGGATTCACTGTGACGAATACAGAAAAGAATGTCCAGATGGCATAGCCTAGCGCAAAAGTGCAGGCCATATTCCAGCGGATATAAAACTTCTTTTGAATAATAGAATGACCTATAAAGCTAATTACGCAAATATAGAAGAAATCTCTGGGAAAGCTTGAAAACAGTTCAGCATCAATATATTCCCATGGTCTGGAAATCATCATAAACGTGAAAAAGGAAACGGCATACTTGGGATGAATCAAGGAGAAGGTAATCAAAAGTGCAAGAAAGACTCCAAGAACGAGACCTGTCCAAGACCAGTGAGTGAAGAAAAAGGCCGTAAGTCCACAAAAGAAGATCGAAAAACCAATCATCTTAAAAGGGACTGAGACGCGACTATACCCAACACCAGTGTTCACTACTGCATCTTTACAAAAGTAATAAGCAAAGGATGCTGTTAAAATAGCGACAGAGAAGAGATGGATATTGAAAATATAGTCTTGTTCTAAAATCATGACATCAATTCTGAATATTGAGAGTTATCACGGTTCTTTTTTTCAAGTACATCTTGTATTTTCTCAGTTTTCAAGAAACTTGTCTTACGATCAGTTCCAATATGCCCATAATAAGTTAACTTCAACTCTTCACTAATAAGAAGTAAATAATCTTCTTTTCGTAAAACCATCACTTCTTTGTAGAAGATATAGATAAAGCAAAGAGCAAGACCTAATACAAAACCAAGAGATGCAAAAATTCTCTTCTTAGGAAATGTCGGATTCGTAGGCATCTGTGGACGATTAATAACCCCAATATAACTATGAATATTCTTGCGCTCAATTTCTAGAGCAATATTAATATTGTTATATTTAATATATAGCTTTGAAGCTATTTCAGCTGCCACTTTATTATCACCTGACATAATGAGAGGAGCATCAGCGTAGTCAGTAATCGTATCAGGTGAATCCAGAACATTAAATTCAGATAGCCAGTTTGATATCGTTTGTTTACGACTTTCTAATTTTCTAATTCTAGGGTGATTGGCATTAAACTGTTTTAAAAGAGAGCTCATATCTTGCTCAATCTTAAGAAGTTCGGCCTTTAACACTTTAGGATTTTTAGATGCCAAGGCATTAGAAGCGACTTCATCATCTGTAATTTTTCTTGTTAAGCTAATTGACTCCAGTTTTTGTAATAAACTATTTCTCGCAATTTCTATCGTTTCGAGTCTTGAATTAATGAAATTCGATTTGATCTTATCTAAAACTTTCTTAGTAACCTCAAGAGTTACCAAAGGATCACCATCAGAAAAAAGGACTTTATATGATTGAACACCGGTAGAATAGAACTTAAATCTTTCTCTTAAGAACATTCTTTCTCTCGCTCTGGTATATTTATCTTCGTAAGTCGTTAAGCTCTCAGAGGGATTCAAGTTGCTATAGAACTTATACTCAATCCCAAGTTCATCTATATATTCATCATTCATGACTTCTTTAACCATTGAGTCAATGGTATCCGTCATCTCTTTAAGTGAACCAACACTGGGGACAACTTCACTGATGATTCCATTTTTAAAATATTTAGAGTAAACATTTATTTCAAATTCTGAGCGAAATGTTTTAGGGATTAAAAAACTTAGAGTAATCAAAAAGCCAGTTGCTCCGATGAGAATAAGAGTAATCGCTATCTTATACTGAAATATTCTTTTAAATAGATCTTTAATATATATTTTCTCTTCCATAGTTTTCTCTTATACCGTCACAAGTCCAAAGAAAGGCACTTGAAAATGAACCTGGTCTTTAAGGTTTTTATAAATCTTAGTACTATTCTTTTTTTCAACGAAGAGCCATTGGGCTTCAGCATTGATATCAAGTTGTTCAATTAAACGATTATTTTTAATACTAGGAAGTAGAAAAAGAATGTCATAGTCTTTCTTTGACTCTTCAACTGTTTTCCAAAAGATGAGATTCTCTAAGAGTTCAGAATTTTCTTGTTCGAGGCATTTATTTAATAAGAGAAAGTTTAAATTACCATCAGCAGAGGTGAAAATTCCTTTCTCATTACGATTTAAATTAAGGGAATTGATTTTCGTTAAAACACCTTGATCGCCTGCCATTGAAATATCAACAATCAAAGACTTAATTCCGTACACGTGATTTAACTTATTGGAGATTTTCTCTAATCCTGCAACAGTATGCTCATAACTCTTAGAAAAAGGAGATAGTATTCCATGAAGACGAATATTGTCGTTTCTAAGTGAATATTCAATATTTTGAATAATGAAATCAATCTCAGTCAGACGATTGGAATGTGAGATTAGGCATGTTGTCCTACTCATTACAGTATTCATAAACGCAAGTCTCCTAAAAGGGTATCAAGCATTAATATCACAACGCACCGCTCAGGGGTTGTGAAATGAAAGAATTACTTAACCATTTTACGGACGACTAAAAAATACACATTTAGTCCTGGTGCGGTAACCATCTGTTTTTAAACAAAAAAAGGGCCTACTCGAGGCCCTTGATGATATAGAGGATGTAAATATAAACTAGTTACTAACTTCTAGAACTTTTGCTGTGGCGCTATTGGTGAATTGACCAGAGATAACCAATTCATCATTAACCATATTAAGTTTTAGCTCCAGCATGCGAGAGAGTTGCCAATCAAGCCCTTTAACAACATTGAATTCTTTGTTGAAAGTAACATTTGAAAAGACAATCAAGGCATTGTTATTGATAAGGGCAAGCTCTGTTTGCTCACCATTTCTCTCAATTTTCAAAGTCATATTGAAATTACCAACTTTTACTGGGTAATTTCCAACAACATTTTCAAGAGCAACTGAGTCAGTTGAAATATCGTTATAGAATCTTGCATTACTTACTTTTTGCTTACCAACAAATTCAACTGCACCAAATCTCTTTGAAAAGAAAGAACCTTTTAATTCTTTATTTTCGAAATCGATATCAAACTTAAATCCAGGAGCAGCAATTTCATTGCTATTGATGAATACTTTTTCATTACTAAAGGCTTGGTTTCCTAGTAGACCAGCACCTTTGAAGGCCATTTTTGTTGCTCTAAATTGAGAGGATACAAAATTAACAAGTAGTCCATTTGCAGCATCTGATGAAGAAATAACTACGTTATCTATTTTAAGCGTTTGCTGAGCTTGTTCATTTAGAAGTTTAATTTCGTAAACTCCTTCAAATCCTACAACAAATCGAAGATTTTGGATCGTAAGCTTTTTAATCAACTCAACAGCACTTTGATAAATATAGTACTCATCACCTTTACTCTTAATATAATCCTTAGCAAAAACACCAAAACTAATCAGTTCTTCGATTTCACCTTGATCTTTAGCATTATCTGCTTTCTTGTGAAGAGCACCTACAAAGTTATAACGAGCTGTAGGAGTTGCTTGTTGAACGAAGAGTGCTTCTAACTCTTTTGCATCTACGGCCACATATTGAATGTAACTAACGGATACTTGACCTAATAAACCTAGAATATCTCTTCCTGACCAAGCACTTGTACCATCAAGTTGCGTATACACAGGAGCAAGAACCTGAAGTTTTTCGTAAAGGTTTACTACAACAGCTTCATTGGATTCTTTATTGAGTACATCTTTAAGAACGTATACAAACTCACCTCTTGCATCTAAGTTTACTAACTTAAGTTCAGATATCATCTCTTCGAAGTTATCATCACAAAGTGGAGTATTTGTTTCGGCCATACATGCTTCAAATAACTCCATAGTAGAGTTGAGCTGTGGGGAAAGAGCATTTGCCTGAGATAATGAACCAACAAGCAACATAGCACTAATCAACTTTTTCATACTTATTATCCTATTCTTTATATTATAAATTATTAACGTCTAGTATTCCGGCTTCACTGTAATCAGCTTTTTTTCCAACTGCGAGGTTGAAATCTTCTATCTTTCCCAATGCATTGTAATGAGTAACGACAAAGTTTCTAAAGTTTCTTATAGAGCTCACTGCTGTCATAATGTAATCAGCAAGAGTTAATTGGCCATTTTCATAGTTTGTACGAACACCAGCAGTAAAGTTTAAACTCTCACTGGCTTTCATTTCGTTAATTTGTTGCAGCTTAAAGCTTGTTTTTAACTGATTTAGAGAATCAATGGCTTTATTACGAGATGAAATACGAGCAAGATTCATCTCTTCACTAGAAACTTTCTTCTCTGTTTTCGCAATTTTAACTCTTTGTCCGTAACTAAAATTAAGACCATTGATAGAAATCAAAGACCAACGAACCATTTTAAGATTCTTAATAGAAGCATGATACATCCAGTACTTCGCCTTATATTCTTTACTATTTTTAAAAGCAAGGTCTGAGAGCTCTTTTGAAGTAATATTTTGATCAGCAACTTCAGTTAGAAAGCGGCTATCTTGCCCTAATTCTAGTTCTACCTCTGGTCCATAGCTTAGCATTGTATTTAGAGCGGCTCTTTCCTTAACAACCACATCATGAATATTTAAGCTTTCAAGCTGTAGCCCAAGAATCGTCCCTTCTAGCTCTTCTAACTTAGCCGTATTCTCACTATCTATATAAGACTCAATCAGTTCATTATAAAGAGATACTTCTAGATCAATGGATCTGAGAATAAATTCATTGGTTAGAATATCGTAATAGAGCTTAGCGACTTCATTGGCCAATAGGTCTTTTGCTTCTAAATGAAACCAATATTCAGCATTGGCCAGGGCTTCATTCTTACGTACATTATAAAATTTTGTAGGTAAAGAAAGTACAGCATTTACAGCAAGAGGCGCCCATAAATACGTTGCACCAAGAGCAACACCAAGAACAAGTCCTGTATTGATGGGATTAATAGCAGCTCTAGCAACGGCAACATTCTTCTTGGCCACAAAGTATCTTTCATAAGCATTATCAATATCTTTATTACGCGTTTTATTTAAAGACTTGATACCTTCCACATTTAGAGCTTCCCCATTTGAATCGAGGTAGCTAAATAGCTCCGATTCAATACTGGCAGGAAGAGCAAATATAGAGGTCGTTGCAAATAAAAAAGAAAGTAAAACGGCCAATATCTTATTTTTAATATTCATTGTTATTATCCTCTAATTCTAGTCTCTATGCTTGGGGCACTTCATTAGAAATCATAGTTGTTCCTAATACTCTTTTTAGTGAGATATAGAGAATTTCAAGCTCATAGTTAAGGCTCGTAAGATCTCTTTGTGCTCTAAATAGAGCTAACTGAGCTTTTTTAACTTCAACTTTGGTACCACGAAGCTCATTGAAGTTTTCGAGCTTATTATCAAAGTTTGCCTGTGACATTTCTGCAAGACGCTCTTGAATTTCAATTTTCTTCTTTTGGTTATCAATAAGCTGATAATACTTAGAAACTTGATTCTTTGTTTCATAAACAGCTTTCGTTCTTTCATTTTGAAGCTGTCTGATACTACTGCTTGCAATCGCATTTCTAGCAAAGTAATCAAAACCAACTCCACTCCAGCTTAACCAGCTAATCGCAACACCTTTTTTCATTTTACGAGCAGCTGCAATTGTATAATCAAAAGTCTCAATCTCTTTAGAGTTATTAACGGCAATAACTTGAGCTTCTTCAGAAGTTTCTGGGTAGTCTAGATTGGCATTATAAAGCTCTTCTTGTTCAAGAAGAATATCCGTTTCATTAGAAAGCTCTAATGTAAGTTTGATACCAAGTTCATCAGAAGCAACCAATTGCTGTGCTCCTAAGTAGCTAGAACGTGCATTAAGGGCCGTATTCTTAGTTTGATAGTATTCAGCAAAATCTACTGCACCTAACTCATAAGCTTCTAATGTATCTGACTCTAATTCTTCTAAGATAACTACTTCCTGGGCCAAAAGAGGAAGAAAGTTCTTACGCATTTGATGAAGGAAGTAATTCTTTTCAAAATCTTCAAGGATGTTTCTTTGGACAATAAGACGGTTTAAGCTGGCCGCTCCAACGAGCTCCTTTGAAGCAGAAGCATTAAAGAAACGGCTTGGCTCAGGAATGATACTTCTTAGGACAACATACTGATAATCCATAAGGAAGAGTTCAAGACTAAAGCTTGGCAGTAGTGAAAGCTTTGCTGCTTTGGCCTCTTGCTGGGCCCTAACATAGTTCTCATAGGCAATTGCTACTGAAGTATTGTTAGACATAATTTCTTTCTTTGCTTGAAGCAGATCATAAGTAACCTGACCGAAAGAACTAACACTTAATAAAACACCTACGACAGCTAGGCTTAGCTTTCTACATCCCATTTTTCCACCTTATCTTTTTAAAAATATATTGCCTTATATCCTATAAATTAAATTTAAACACTCTACTTTGTATTTTTTGCCCACCAAATTATAGTATTATCACTAATTATTTGCAGACGCTGTGAAAACGAATTCTTGATTTTGTCTGTATACGACTTATCCGTTCTAAAAGCGAGTGTATAAAGAGACTCTTGTTTGGACTCTGATTCATAAACCGAAGCATAACAATTGTAATCTCCATGCTGATAACTAAACTGCTCTATATAGCTAGCGTTACTCATCATAGTGTTACGACAAAGATCATTATTTGCTCTTATATAACTTGGTGTTGCGATTTCAGAGGAAGACATATCTTCATTAAATGGTTCGTAGAGGCCCCTATCGTAAACAGAATCATTATTAAGAAAATACCCATTTATTGTAAAATGAGACAACGAATACTTGGAAGCATCAAAGGGAGCTGTAAAACGCTTGAGTGAACCCTCACTATATTTATAGAAATTGGCCAAACGATTCGAGTCCCAAGCACTTCCTTTCAAGACAGAAAAATAATAGGTATTTCCGGTCTTTAGTATTTGTGAAAAACTATTTCCTAATTCGTGAACAACTTGATCATCACGACTTAAAGTTAAAAGAAGTGACTTGGGATATTCTTCGCTTACGAGATGATCTAAGAAAAAAGCTCCTTCTTTTAAATTAAAATCCTTAACCAGAACATTCTTACCAGAGCCTAGGTCTAGAGCTCTCACTTGTGCATTCTTTATAAGAATAGGATAATTAATACCTAAATCGTCATTGTAATAAACAAAGAAAAACTGATTCTCTTCTTCTATCCAATCCATAAAAGAGAGATTTTCAAGTTTTACTAATTTATCATCAATTTTCAAATGATTGATCACTTCTGAGAGATCAATCACTCTATCTTCATAAAGACTTATTATTCTTTGCTCGCGAGGAAAAAAGAATGATTCTTTATTTCTATAATCAGAATAAACACTTAAAGAAGGACCAAATAAGAGTTTTCCTTTATTATCAAAAACGACACTATATAAGGAATTACTATCTCTACTATTAAAACCGATGACAGTATATTTTGAACTCGAAGAAAAGTTTTTGATTACTTTACTCATTTCTTCAGTAAAGTTAACTTTTTCAAGCTCTACTGAATGACCAAGATTATGATTAATCTTCAATTTCTCAGATAGAGTGTCATGAGTAAGGATATCGCCTCGTAAACTTAAATATAAAGTTTCTGTACCTTTTGAATTTATAAGCGATTGACCTGAGGATAAATCAACTAATCTCTTAGAATCAATAAGCACACGTTCATTTTGAGAAAAGACAACACTTTCAGAATAGTTAATAGTAATCGTTCTATTATATTCAGGAAGAACTCCCCATTTTCTCTCTTTTGATGCATCAAGATTAGAATAGAAAAAAGGAATTCGCTCGACCCACTCTCTTATGGATAGAACTTCAGTTTCTGAGTCAAACAGAAGCGATTGATCAAAAATAAGATCAAAACATACACTTGATCCGTAAATATTGCAGAGATTATTTAAGCTATCATACTTATTGAGAAGCTCTTCATCGACTTTAAATGTGTTCCAAGACAGCCATTTTGCTGTTTTAGCAAAGCAATCATTAGGAGAACAAACTTCCCACTGAGATTCAATAATCTCTTTTCTTTGTTCTAAAAGTTCAACGATACTTGCAATAAGATTACTGGCCGTATCTTCTAAATCAATTCCCCATCGCTTCTCTACCGTATCAGAAGGTTCACTAGAGGCATATCCATTCTCCAAAAGGTATCTTATAGTCTTAAGACTCAGTGAATATTCTAAAATAGAAACCTTCGTCTCTGATTGAGCTTTCATCCATTTTTCAACAAGACCTGGTGCAAAGTCTTCAAATTGAGAGGTAAGAAGGTCAATATTCGAAAACTTGTCCTTTAATTTCTTGTCTCTCGAAGGTGTGGACCATGCATCCCAGTTAGCAGTTCCTGCGGAACAATCATTACGTTGACAAAACTCAGCTCCTTCTTGCACGACTTCAATTCTTTGTTGGGTATATTCGAGAATATCAACAAGGGCCAATTCGACTAAATTTTGGGGATCATACGATTCTTTCAAGCGTCCCAGCAAGAACTTGATAAAAATGGGCTCTTCTTCACGAAGAGCGGAATCAAATTGCTCTAAGGAATAATCAGCATGGGACTGCTTACTTTGTAGATAAACAGATCCATTGGAAACAATAGGCCTGCGAAACTTAAGAAAGGACTTCTCTCCAGCAACAGGCCATCCTTGATCAGTTATCACTTCTCTTACAAGTAAACGAACTTTACGTGGAACAGTACTGGCCAAGGTAAATAGAGGAAGATCAGTAGGATCGCTAAAGTTATTTTCAGATATAATCTTAACGTGATTAGAGTCTTCACTTTCAGTGAGAACAAAGCTTCCCACCTGAAGACCTTTCTTTGTCAAGGCGACAGGATAAGAGTCCAGTAGCATAGTGCGCGTACTGGCCAGTTTCATAACATAATTAAGGGCCGTCATGAAAAGCCTATCTTCATGCCAAACCTGTGCTTTTGATATCTTTCTCCAATCTTTTGGCATAGAAAGATTCGTGAAAAGTTGAGATGAAATTGAAATGTGATTGGCCACAGGAAGGCCATGAATACGTGAAAAGATCCATCTCATCCCTAGTACAGCGTCTGCACAGTCGGTAGATATTCCATATTGAACAAAGAACTCTTCATTCACGTTTTCAGAGATCCAAGCTGAAAACTTATCTTCCCACTCATCACTCCACTGCTGGGTGGCCTCCCAGATATTCTT
The DNA here is from genome assembly GCA_048266825.1 of Bacteriovoracaceae bacterium. Taxonomy (GTDB): domain Bacteria; phylum Bdellovibrionota; class Bacteriovoracia; order Bacteriovoracales; family Bacteriovoracaceae. The sequence continues at coordinate 54,372 of JBLWYP010000013.1, forward strand.
ATTATTCTTTCCTATCCCAAAAAGCTTTCTAAGAGAAGAGCTCGTTTCATTCGTATGAAGTCCTGCTTGAGTGGAAGCTACCCAGTCAACGAGATCCTTTGAAACTGTGTCAGTTTGAGGTTTAAAGGAAGATAAGAAAGTATTTAAGCTACTTTGTTCAGAGAAGGCATGAGTGGCCAGGATATAAGGAAAATCCCCTTTATCTTGTTCCAGTTCAATAACTTTGAATTGCTCATTCTCTTTGATGATTTGTAAGAAGTGACGATAGTCTTCTTGAGAGTCAGTCAAAGTCCAGTAGGTAGTGTCCATCGCCAAGACTTGAACTTGGAAACAAACAAATAAGAATAAGAATTTATTAAACTTCAGAAAGTTATTCATTATCATGATTACCGGTGAGAGAGCACAAGGCCCTTTTGATGTTAAATTTACAAATGACAAAGTTTATTTATCTAAAAATCCTCAACAATGCTATACATCATAAAAAAAGTACCTTATTCATTTATGTAAAGTTTTAGATATATTTCACTCCATTGAGCTTGGTGTTCACTATGAAAAATAAAATAATCACAACTAAGATAGCGGGACTAATAGGAATCATTCTATCTTCATCCCTAATATCGGCCAAAGATGTCCATGTTCTCTTTGAAAGAGACATCTATAAAAAATTAAAAGAGGCAGACTCCTTTAGTGATTTCAACATCAAGAAAAAGAAAGTTAATCCATCTGGAGTATCGATTGTTATTAGTGAAGAGTCCCTAACCAAATTAGCGGGAAAGACTCACACTGTACTAGAGCGCTGTGGAGGTTTTCGAACTTTTTATACCGAGAAAGAGCACAATGAATATCTCGATATATATCAAACGAAGAAAACTGTAAGCTCTTCGTCTAAGAAGAAAATGGGCCTTCTTTTCAATAAGACTATCGCTTTGAAAGAACAAGATCGTGTTTTTAATTGGTTTGATCAAATTGAAAGACCGAGAATGAATAAAATAATCACTCATCTTTCCAACTACTCTACTCGTTACTATACAAGTCCAGAAGGTATTGAGGCCATGAACTGGATTCATGATCAATGGCAAGAAATGACAAAAGGTAGAAGTGACGTCACCATAAAAAAATATAAGCATAGTAACTTTGAACAACCCAGTATTATTTTAACGTTTAAAAGTTCAATGGGAAATGCTGAAACTCTTGTCTTTGGAGGACATGGCGACTCCATCAACACTGACGATGGCCCACATGGAATTGCTCCAGGTGCAGATGATAATGCTGCAGGAGTTGCCCTGTTAACAGAAATGATTCAATTGATGGTGAATAATAGCTATCAACCTACAAAGAATATTACCTTTATGGTTTATGCTGCAGAAGAAGTCGGAATTCTTGGATCTTATGAAATTACTAGAGAATACCGCAAACAAAATATTAATGTTGTAGGCGCGATGCAATTTGATGGAGTCAACTACCAAGGGCCTTCCTTTGATATGGCCCTCATTGCTGATCTTACTAACCAGGCCCAAAATGAACTCCTTGGTGAACTTATTGATGAATACATTCAAGTACCTTGGACTTATCAAAAATGTAACTATGCCTGCAGTGATCACGCCGCATGGAACTATGAAGGCTATCCCGTAAGTTATCCTGTAGAAACAACAGCTGATGAACAAAACCCTCACTTTCACACATCAAGAGATACATTTGATAAAAGTAACTTTGATACCCTTCATGCTGAAAAGTTTTTGAAACTGGCCATTGCTTACCTTCTTGAAAAAGACTCTAAATAAACGGATATATCATATGATTACAACGACAAAGAAAATAATCACAGAATTTAAAGAATCGGCACCCGTCGTATGGCTTAGAAAGTCTAAATACGAAACAAAGTTTGCTACAAACGAATACCTTAATCTCTTTAAAGAAATATTTCCTACTTATGATGAAGCGCTTAAGGCCGCTCAGAGATATGAAACAAAGGGCTATGATAATAAAAGTTCAGCACAGATGTATAAAGATATGTGCCATAAGATATTTCCAGAAGATTACGCAACTCTCTATTGGTTAAATCGATTAAACCCTGAAATCAATAATCTTATCGACTTTGGAGGTCATGTTGGTATTAAACGTTATGCTTTTAGTGACTATCTTCCCAATATCAACAATGTTGATTGGAAAGTATATGACCTACCTCAAGTTATTCTTGAAGCGGGCGCTCTTAACAAAGAAATTGATCCCGATTCCCTTATCAATATATCTTTTCAAGATGAACTAAAAAAAGAGAAGATTGATTTATTTTTGGCCTTAGGTTCATTTCAGTATATTCCAACAGAAGTCGCAGATATTATAAGTCAGTTTAGTGAAAAACCTCAATATCTTCTCGTCAGCGTTCCTTTAACAAAGAAGAAAACTTTTGTGACTCTCAATCATATTGGAACAACTGTCTGTCCCTATATTATAAGAAATGAAGATGAGTTTATGGAAGGTATAACTTCACAAGGATATGAACTTGTCGATCGTTGGATATCACCCAATAAGGTTTGTGAAATTCCTTTCTATGATGAATATAGTGTTCGAGGCTATACTGGTCATGTATTCAAACTCAAGTCTTAAGGTTTTAAACCCACACCTTCTATCACTTCGCCATTAATACGCCATATTCTAACGGCCGGTATCGCAATCACGATCGCCTCTTGCTTTTCATTCGCTTCATGCAGAGTGTACTGAGTGGGAGCACCGGCCGAACCTTTTGTTTGAGTGCCCTTTAACGATGCCTTTTGTTTATCTACTAAGATAGATGCAAAGAGCTCGCTGGCAGAACCAGTTTGTGAATCCACAATTATCTGAATTTCTAGTTTTCTGTAATCCACTTCTTCTTTTAACTTTCTAAGCTTTTTAAGAATATCTGGACTCCACTGCTCATTTTTGAATTCAAAATAATAAGAGCGTCGTTTATCCCAGTAGCGAGAGATAATCTCTTTGCCTCCAATTAAATCAGTCATCTTAGTGATGAGTCGAGGAAAGAAGTGTGGTGAAGTCAAAAACTTAAATTGATAATCATAGAGATAGTCACCTATACTGATAAAAGGATATAAGGCCAACTCCATTTCTTCATCGCCTCCACCACCATTACCTCGCAAATCGATGATCAATTGATTAGAATCATTTATCGAAAGTTGTTCCAATGACTTTTCTAGTGAAGTTATAAAGGATTGAGCAAAACGATTTTTTATCGCGCTTCTGTTATCTTTATCATCATACTCACACCAAAACGATGAAATTTTTAATTTTCCTTCCTCTAGGGAAACACATTCTTTAGAGTGCTTCTTTGTATCTTTATTTTTGACAATATAGAGATGTAAATTATTAAACTTTTTTAATTCGTTCTCAAGCGCCTCTTGGTTGATCAGATGATTATCCTTTTCTATGGCACCAATGAGATGCTCCACAAACTCTTCTTGCCCCAAAGCACAGGCATAGTAGTTGCGTAATAGATCAGAAAGTTTTTGATTAAGAGGCATTTGATCAGCTTGTATAGATTGCATGGATAAGAAAAGTGCCATCAAAGAGATGGCACCTTTTTGTTTAAAGTTTATTAATTTTTTAAAAATCACTCAGGCCTTTTTCCATAAAGTAGTCCACTACCAAAGAATGTATAGAAAACATTATCCGGATGGTTGGGATCAATGGCCACAGTACGTCCGTTTTTTTGATAGGGAATGTTTTTATTCTCTTTCCATGTTTGACCAGCGTCACTAGAGTAAAGAGCACCACCTTGGCCCCAGTTACCATCTAGTTGATGAAGTCCTGAAACGTAGAGCCGACTTGGATCACCGCTGTCAATGGTGATACCTAAAGGATGCGTATATTGTTGCACACGATACCAATTCTCTCCGGCATCACTACTTTTCCATACACCAGAAGCTAGCCAGTTTCTATTATTTTCATAATCGACAAGATAGAGAGTCGATCGATCTCCTGTGGCATTTAGATCAATAGCAAATGCCGTTGGATAATACCATAGTTCATCTGTTACGCCCTCAGGTCTATGAACAGTACCTCTTAAAAGCTCCCATGAACTCGCCCCTCTTTCTAAACGATAAATTCCCGTTTCATTATGATTGGTAAAATCGGGGGCATTTCCAGAAACCAAGGCATAGACGTCTCCATTGGTCGGATCAACTTCAATTTGCGGAATAATCAAATTCCCCGTAGGTAGACCATCATTAAAATAACTCCACGAACTTCCCTCATCTGTACTTCGGGCAACCCCTAAACTTTGAGAACCTGCATAAAGAACCCGTGTATCAGAATCAAAAGCAATAGATAGGAACTGTCGATTAAAATCAGATGATGATGGAGTTAAGCGACTCCATGAATGACCTCGGTCAATACTCTTAAAAACACCACCAGTGGCCTTTGTCCAGTTAGCATGCCAGCTCATTGGAAAATCATGTTCGCTACCACTTACGGCAAATACTGTACGATCATCATAATAATCAAAAGCGTAATCATAAATACTATTGTGATTAGTTGTAGTTAATTGAAAACTCTCACCACCATCTTGGGAAACCATTCCTGAGACATCGGCCATGGCCGCATAACTTAAATTAGGATTATTAGGGTGAAACTTTAAGCGATAAACAGTCGTGACTTCCAAACCAGTAGATACCCAACTGTCACTCTTTGAAGGCGAGCTGGTTCCTGCATAATCGGTAAAAGGTGCGTCCCAATAAGATCCTTTATTTCGAGAAGTATGTAAGAAGAAAAACCCAGTCCCCCCAAACTCTTGGGAGTTTCTTTGATTCATTGAAAAGCTGACATAACCATCATCATACCAACCAATATCAAGGGCCACGGCCGAGTAATCCATTTGAGATGAAGACCAAGGTTTAAAAGGGGTCACATCCCAGTCGAGCTGTTGAAATATTTTATTAAAAGATACACCAGCATCTTCACTCAACCACACCTTTGTTCCATACTGCCGAATCCAATGAGTGGATCCCGTAACAACAATAGTAGAGCTATCATTTTCGGCCATCTTGAGATGATCTCCCACTTTTTGCTCTGTACGAGTGAAGCTAAACTTATCTGTTTGTTCATTCTGAGAAGAAACCCACAAATAGCCACAGTGACTGTAGTGACTATCAATAGCATTGTTTCCCCATCCACTGCGATAGGATTCAACATTAGAGCAAGCAAGACTTCCTTGATTATCTCCAAAGGCCAGTGTTAATCCCGACTCATCTCTACCACCAGCAAAGTTTCTAATGGCAAGACTACCTGTCGTTTTATAAATTTGATTCCAAGTAGACCCCTGATTAATACTCTGATAAATGCCATCCGTACCACTAAGGTATATGACTCGATCAAAAGATTGAGCATCTGCTTGAACTTCTGAGCTTTCTTCATTGGTTGCAGTAGATTGATTAAGATAATCAATATGCATACCTTTTGGAGCGCTACTATATATCTTTTTCCAACTCTGCCCTTTATCCGTAGTTAACCAAAGGGCCTTCGTCGTCAAAGCATAGAGAGAGTTTTCATCATAAGAATCACTATACCAATTTTCAATATACTCTCCTGACTCAAGAGAGAGATTGGTAGAGTTCCATGTCTTACCGTGATCTTTCGAAATAACAGGATTCAATCCACCGGGAGCATGAGCAACACTTTTTCCATCAGAGAAAAATCCTATGCCTGGCGAATAAGTGAGATCAGAAGCGAAGATTGTTTCCTTATGAAAAACAGGCTTCCAAGACTCTCCCCAATCGACACTACGAAAGAGGGTTCCCATATCTGTTCCCACAAACCAGAGACTACTAAAAGGAGATTGAGAAAAGCCACTCATGGCCCCTCCCCCACCAATTCCGCGAGGTTGATATATAGGAGCAGCTTCAGAAGCGCTAAGATCAGAAACTTCCACTTTATCTAAGCGATACTCCCCTTCGATGGGATCAATATCTGGTTCATCCTCATCATCTGATTGGGGTGTACACCCTATCATTAAGAGGAAACATATAGCGTAGAACCAAAGTTCTTTAATCAGGTTTTTTTCTTTTCTCATAGTCACCTATCGTGATTAGACTTAATTGGCCTAAGAAAAATTCACCTTTCCAAATCTCATTATATTTTTATAATGGAGACAAACATATGGAGAAAACATGGACAGCAAGAATATATTAGTTACAGGCGGTGCAGGATACATCGGTAGTCACGTACTCAACCTTTTAGGTCAGGATAAAAACTACAATTATAATATTACTGTCCTAGACAATCTCTCCACAGGAAGAAGAAAGTCTGTACTCTTTGGTGAATTAGTAGTGGAAAACCTCGAAAACACCGAGGTCATTGATCAGTTATTCGCCGCTAAAAAGTTTGATGCTGTTATTCACTTTATCGGCTCTATTGTTGTTCCTGAATCCGTAACTGATCCAGAAAAGTATTATGCCAATAACACTGAAAATAGTCTGAATCTTTTAAAGCTTTGTCGTAAACACGGCGTTAAGAATTTTATCTTCTCTTCCACGGCCGCGGTTTATGGAATGGGTAGCGACAATGGTGGACGCTGCGTTGAAGACGGCTTGGTTAACCCCATCAATCCTTATGGTCGCTCTAAACTTATGACCGAGTGGATGCTTGAAGACTTTTCTAACGCCTATGACTTAAATTATGTGGCCCTTAGATATTTCAATGTCGCCGGTGCCAATGTTGATGGAAGAGTTGGACAATGTACGCCCAACGCCACTCACCTCATTAAAATTGCCAGTCAATGTGCAACTGGACAGCGTGATAAGATGCAATTATTTGGAACCCAATACCCTACCAGTGACGGGACATGTGTTCGCGATTACATTCACGTAGATGATCTGGCCTTTGCTCACCTTGATGCTCTCAAGTATCTTCTGGATGGCGGAACTTCTCAAGTGCTTAACTGTGGTTATGGTAAAGGCGCAACTGTAAAAGAAGTGATCAAGGCCGTTAAGAATGTCAGTAAAGTTGATTTTCCTGTTGAAGAAGTAGAACCAAGACTTGGTGATGCCATCGAGCTCATAAGTGTTGCTGATAAAATCAGAGACGTACTGGGTTGGAAGCCACGCTACAATGACCTAGAACTCATTGTGAAAACTGCGCTGGAATGGGAAGAAACTCTTAAAAAAGAAAAGTAATAAAAAGGCCTTCATTATGAAGGCCTTGCTATATTTGCTAAGAGTACATGATACTTTTAGAGGTTATCCCAGATTTGAGAGGCCCATTCAGGATGATCGATAAGTGGGTTACGATTGCCTTGGAATTTGAAACCATTGTCATTACGGTTCTTTTCAAACTCACTAGGTGGATCTTGCTTGTGCCACTTAAGTAGAATATTCAGAAATCGGTCCTTATAAACTTGGTCATCAGATCCATCGAGCATCTCATGATTAAAGCTTTTGATTCTGTCTTCATAGCGAATAGCAAAGTAGAGAAGGCCTCTTGCAATATCTCCCTTGAACTCATCAATCGGCTCAAAGAAAGATCCGCTATAACCTGTTGATCTATTTTTTCCAAGTTTTGATCCATTACTTGAAGTCCACTCCACATCAGTCACTTCACCAAAGGGATGGTTACTACGTACTCCATTCACATAACCATCCGTTGGATAGATATGAAAATAGTCTGTTCTCATAGGAGACTTTTTATTAAAGGCACTTTGAGGAAAGAGGTGTTCACGGTTAAAGCATGAACCTTCTCCCCTATAGTTTCCGCAAGTATCACTGCGGCCATGATAATTATAGCTATCTTCACCATTGGGACGCTCAGAGTACATGTCCATAATGGAATGATCCCCTTCAAAGTCGCGGTCAATGTCGCCCTCAAAATAGGCATTATAAAGACTGCCATAAGATTGGGCCCTATGCGTACTTTCAATCAGGCGATGAAGTTTTGACTTCAATGCTTGACCCTTAAGACCTTTATAATCAGACAGATCATAGAATGTTTCGTCGTAATCAGTGTTGGCCGCAAAGATCGATAAATTTAAGATGAAGGTTATGCTTAAGAATAATCTGATCAAGTTTGAGGTTTTTTTTCATTTTCTCTTCCTAGGTGAGCAGCGGTTACTAAAGTTATAAGTGCCATTTCCGTGGGGCTTCCTATCTAGTGACACAAGCATATTAATTGCGAAGAAAAGCATTAGTCAAACTTTATAATACTAATTAGATTAAACTTATTCTTTTGAGAACAGGAGTTCGCCAAAAAACAACTCTATGCACAATTGCCTCTCTACCAAAAAGCAATAAACAGTTAAAAAGATGACTAGCGTGTTAGTGTTAAGTCATTTAAAATATTCGACCATGGATCGGTATTTTACAGTTATGATTGTCCCAGAAAGAGAGAAAGGAGTACGCTCCTTTAGGATTCCTCGTGTGGTTTTTCACGCGGCCGTATTCTTTATCGTCATCTTTATGGTTCTCTTGGGCGTCCTCACTTATGACTATTGGAAAATTCTGCGCCAAGTTTATCAAAATAAACACCTCACTATTGAAAACCGTCAACTCAAAGAACAAATTCAGCTCTTTCAAATGAAGCTCAATACCCTCTCTGAAGATTTAGAGCGTATTCATGTCTTTGAAACAAAGTTGAGAACGATTACTGGACTTGAAGACGGCGATCTCACCAGACCCATCAAAGGACCAAGTGAAGGTGGCGAATTTCCCGTCAATGATGCTGGTGAAAGAGATGGCGATCTTCCCCTTGCCAAGCCTACAGCTCCGCAAGGAAAGATTTTCAAAGATCTTGAACATTTAAAACAATATAAAGAAGCTTCTGAATATCAGAATCTTCGCGACCTCTATGAAAAGAAAATTGCGACCAACTTTGGTTTGCAAACGAGTTATTCCTATACAAAGGAATGGAACGAACTCACCAAGCAAAGCTTCACCATGGCCACGGTCTACGCTGAATTTGATTACAAATTCAATGTGGTCAAAAGTTTTGTAAATGACTTAGAAGTAAATATTCACAAGCTGGACCAGTTTCAATTGGATAGGGACTCATTCCTGCGCTCAACCCCAACTCTCCTGCCCACCAAGGGCTGGATCACGAGTTACTATGGGCCGCGAATTAGTCCTACCTCCAAACGGCTTAGGATGCATGAAGGAATTGATATTGGTGCTCGTACGGGAACGCCCATTTTGGCCGTTGCTGACGGAACCGTTATTTTCGCTGGAGAAAAACCTGGTTTTGGAAACTTCGTGGGCATTGACCACGGATATGGTGTGGAATCTTTCTATGCCCATGCCAGAGGTTTATTCACGAAGAAAGGTCAACTCGTAAAACGCGGTGATAGAATCGCGGCCATCGGTAATACCGGTGCCTCAACTGGTCCACATGTGCATTATGAAGTGAGGGTTAACGGTACTCCCGTCGATCCTCTCTACTTTATTTTAGACTAATGAAACGATTTTTTTAAAGAACATAAAAGACCATAGTTGAGGAGAACTCCGATATGAATCCATTGAAAGCGATATTTGGGTCAAAGAATGACCGCGATATCAAATCCCTTTACCCTCTCGTTAAACAAATTGCCTCTTTTGAAGAAGGCCTTAAGAAGTTAAGCGATGAAGAGTTACAAGGACAGACTCCAAAATTTAGAAAGATGCTTGAAGAAGGGGCAACTCTAGAAGACATTCTCCCCGAAGCATTTGCAACGGTAAGAGAAGCTTCTGTCAGAGTACTGGGAATGAGACCCTATGATGTACAGCTGATGGGAGGGATTAGCCTCTTTCAAGGAAAGATTGCAGAGATGAAGACAGGTGAAGGGAAAACCCTTACGGCCGCTCTTCCCATGTACCTTCATGGACTTACTCAAAAAGGTGCTCATCTTGTTACCGTTAACGACTACCTCGCTTCAAGAGATGCCAATGAAATGGTCGGTCCTCTTTATGAGTGGCTTGGCATTAGTGTGGGCGTTATTGTCGGCGATATGGGCGATGAAGATAGAAAAGCGGCTTACGCCAGTGATATCACTTACGGAACTAATAACGAATTTGCCTTTGATTACCTCAGAGACAATATGAAGTTTGATCTTGAAGATTATGTTCAACGTGGACATAACTTTTGTATCGTGGATGAGGTTGACTCGATTCTTATTGATGAAGCCAGAACTCCCCTTCTTATTTCTGGACCTTCTGAAGGAAAAACGGACCTCTACTTTGTGGCCAACGATATTATTCCTCAACTCGAAAAAGATAAGCATTTTACGGTAGATGAAAAATCAAGAACGACGACTTATACGGAAGAAGGAATTATCAAAGTTCAAGAGCTTCTCAAAGTCGATGATCTCTTTGATCTCCAACACAATGATCTTCTTCACCATTTGAATCAAGCACTCAAGGCCCACCAACTCTTTAAAAAAGACATGGACTATGTTGTCAAAGAAGAGAAGGTTATAATCGTTGATGAATTCACGGGTCGTCTAAAAGATGGTTCACGTTGGTCAGACGGACTTCACCAAGCGGTGGAAGCTAAAGAATCTGTTCCTATAAAGTCTGAAAACCAAACCCTTGCTTCTGTTACATTTCAAAACTACTTTCGCTTATATGATCGTCTTGCCGGTATGACCGGTACTGCTGATACGGAAGCAGAAGAATTTGCCAAGATTTATAGCCTTGATGTTATTGTTATCCCCACCAATGTACCTATTGCTCGTGTAGATGAGCCGGATGTTATCTATAAGTCTAAAGAGGCCAAAACAAAGGCCGTCATTAAATTAGTTAGAGAGCTTCACGAGAAAGGTCAGCCTGTTCTTATTGGTACGAACTCTATTGATAGTTCTGAGCACTTTCACGCTTCCCTGACTAAAGCAGGTCTTAAGCACGAAATGCTTAACGCTAAAAATCACGAGCGTGAAGCAACCATTATTACGGAAGCGGGAGCCCGAGGGGCGATCACGATTGCCACCAATATGGCAGGTCGTGGTACCGATATTAAGATTAGTGATGAAATTAAAGAACTTGGTGGTCTCTACATCATAGGGACAGAGAGAAACGAAGCTCGTCGTATCGACAACCAACTTCGAGGTCGTGCTGGTCGTCAAGGTGATCCAGGACATTCAAAATTCTTCCTCTCTCTTGAAGATGATCTCATGAGAATCTTTGGTTCCGATAAAATCAAAGGAATCATGAATACGCTTGGTATGGAAGAAGATGAGCCTATCGAGCATAAGATGATTTCTAATGCCATTGCCAAGTCTCAAAAGAAAGTGGAAGCCCATAACTTTGAAATCAGAAAGCACCTTCTTCAATATGATGATGTCATGGGTGAACAAAGATCCGTTATCTATCGCTTAAGAAGAGATATTCTTGGCGACAAAGATAATCGTTTTCTCATTGATGAATTCGTGGAGGATGTTTCCGAACTCTTGATTGAAGCCTATCGTCCTGACAAGAAAGTACCTCTTGAGTCATGGCCATGGGAAGATATGCAAAAAGGCTTTCATAATACTTTTCATACTGACATTGTGTTATCTCCAGAAGATTGCATTGAAAAAGCTGATGGCGACCTAGATGACTACTTCTCTAATACGGCCAAATCGATACTTAATGCAAAATTTGATAACTATGACCCTGAACAAGTAAAACTGGCCCTAAGAGAAATTCTTCTTTCTACTTTTGATCAATTTTGGAAAGATCACCTCCAGTCTATGGATCATGTGAAAGAAGGGATTAATCTTCAGGCCTATGCTCAAAAAGATCCCCTCACCATGTATAAGCGTGAGGCCTTTAATCTCTTTGAAAATATGAGAGTAGAAGTTAAGAAGGCCGTGGTTAATGCCATGTACTCGGTAAAACTCTATACTCAAGAAGAAATAGAGCAACTTCAACGTCAACAAAAAGAAGAGCTTGAGCGTCAACTTGAGGCCCATAAGCAGGCCCAAGCTGCTGCAGAAGCGGCAGAACAAGCCCAACAAGCGGCCAACACAGCTCCACTGAAAAGATCAGTGAATAAAGTGGGTCGCAATGATGCTTGTCCGTGTGGAAGTGGGAAGAAATTCAAGCACTGCCACGGAGCTTAACAAAGACCAAACAAAGTGGTCGGTCAAAATCAATGGCCGACCCTTTTTTTCGTAAGTAATTTCCTCAACCTACTCGCCACAAATCCCAGTCTCGATTATAATAATGAATATGAATGATCATGATGATGACGAATGGGATGATAAGAAAGACTTAACCCGTCTAGAAGATCTCTCCGAATTTTTGCACCAAGACGACCCAGATGTCGAAGAGAAGCTCAAGCAAGCTTCTGGTTGGATGAGTGAGTCCGAGGACGAAGCTGCGGGCGAAGATCTTCTTGCAGAACTCCCCGATCTGCCTCCAAGTGAATTAGAGGATGAGGATAGCTTCGAAATCGAAGATCAGAATATGGAAGCCGAGAAGTCTCAAGTTTTCGATCTTGATGATCTTAGTAATCTTCAAGAAGATCAAGATGATAGCGAAGATAATAGCGAAGAAGATAACGAAGATAACTTCTCCTCCTTTGGCGAAGATAGCGACAGCTTTTCAGAGTCTGAGTCTGAATCTGAATCTGAATTTCCCTCACTTCCCGATGAAGATAGTGACCTCAATGAAGAAACAGACTTCTCCTCTAGCTCTTTTGACTTTGATAATACTGACGAAGATGAAGATCAAGATGACAATGAAGCTGACAACGAAGATGATTATGCCAGCTTCGGCGAAGAGGACGACTCCTTTACTAACGAGGATGACACTCCCACTCAACCAGACTTTGCTCTTCCCGATGAATTCAATTCAAGTGACACAGAAGACTTACAAGAAGATTCATTCGAGAGTACTGAAAATGACCTTGAAGATAATAATGAAGATAAAATTGATAACAATTTTGATGATACAGATGACACCGATGACTTTAATAGTTCCTATAAAGACGAGACCCTAGAGGAAGCCGGGCCACAAGAGACTGAAAACGATTCATTCGATCACAATAATTCTGCCCCTCTCTCTTCGAGTCAACCAAGCCAAGTTCCTAGCACGACCTACTCTTCTGAGCGCGAAGACTTTCAAGAGCTCAGAGATTTTGGAAATGCCATAACCTACGGACTAGTAAAGACGGGAGGAAATCCTCCTTATACACTCATTCTTAGAAATATTAAGTATGAAGAAGATGCTCAAGATATTCTTATCCTTCTTCGAGAGCATGGACTGGTTACGGATGAAAACGAAACCATTACAGAGCAAGGTCTACAAAATGGCCATCTCTTAATTTCACAAATCAGTGAATATTCCGCCATTTACTTGGCCCATAAAATGAGAAGATTTCATGTTCAAATACGCTTAGGTTTATCTGAACAGCTGCATCCAACGAAGAGTTATACTCATGATAACAAAGGTCTCGTAAGTAAGTATAATTTACGCCAAGACCGTAGAGAGGCCATGGAGATGGAGCGCTCTATGGTTGATATTGAAGATATTCTTATCTCAACAACCACCTCACTCGATGGTTATGATGTTGTCCAATACATGAAAGTTCTTTCGGCCCATTACCTTATCAGTCAGGATGAACTAGAAAATCTTCATAAAAATTCAAGACCTATAGATAATCAAGAAGATGATAATCCAAAATATGCTTTTGATAACTTTCACCAAACTCTTCAAGCCACTCACTTGGAACAAAGCTATGATTCCTCATCTGAAAATGATGAAGAAAATGGAAATATTTTACAGCAATATAACCTAGGGCTAGAGGATATTTATAGTGAGCTTGCAGATGATTTACGTAATCAGGCCTTTAAGATAGAGGCCAATGCAATTGTAGGGCTCAATTACTCAATTTCACCTATTATGCTCACGCCTAAACATGGCGATAGCGCGCAGATGCATTACAAAATTACATGTACAGGTAATGCAGTCTGGATAAGTGATCGAGCATAAAGTAAGATTTATTTTTAAACACGATAAGAAAAGGCCCATTTCCTAGATGCATAATAGAAATAGTCTCAAGCATATCCCCGAATTTCATCCCGTTGTCATTATTGGCGCAGGTATCGTAGGCGCCGGAATCTTTAGAGAGCTCGGTCTTCATGGCATCAACTCTTTAGTCATCGATAAGAACGACTTTAGTTCACAAACCAGCCAATCCAGCTCAAAAATGCTTCACGGAGGCATTCGCTATTTAGAAAATATGGATTTTGCTCTCGTGTGGGAGGCCTTACACGAGAAGAACCTATGGCTGAAAATTGCACCTCACTTATGTTATGCAAAGCATTTTTATCTACCTGTTTATAAGAGTTCATCACGTCCACTATGGATGATACGGGCCGGTGTATTTCTCTATGATCTTCTCTCTAGCTTTAAAAATCTTCCTCATAAAGTAACGAATAAAGAACAGACAAAGAAGGCCAATCCCTTACTGAGAAGTAGTGGTCTCACAGGAGCCGGAGTCTACTCTGATGCCATTGTTGATGATGCAAAAATGACTTTGGAGTGTATTTATGATGGTCTTGAATCCCATCCAAAATCATACGCCTGTAACTATACATCCTTAGTTAAGGCCCAAAAGAATGATTCAAATTACGAACTCACCCTTAAAGATGAACTCACTGGAGAGACGCGCTTAATTCAGTGTGAATACCTGATTTTTGCCACAGGTCCCTTTACTGATCGTCTCCTAGGTCAGCTTGATCTCTTTACTTGGACGCCGAAGCTGGCCCTCAGTAAAGGCTCGCACTTATGGTTTTCTAAAGAAGACTTCCCTCTTGATAATCCTGTCGTGCTCACTCCTAATGATGGACGAGTCGTTTTTGTGATTCCTCAAGCAGATAAAGTGCTCGTCGGAACGACCGAGCAAAAAGCCAGCGCCGAATTTAATCAGAGTGCTTCTCAAGAAGAGATTGATTATCTTATCGCCAATTTAAATGAATTCTTTCCAGAAGCGAATCTTACTCATGATCAGATTAAGGCCTCTTTTGCAGGCCTTCGCCCTCTCGTTAAAGAAAATGAATCAGGCGACTTGGGTAAAGTCGCACGTCACCATAAGATCTACCAACCAGGAGAAAAGGCCTTCATTATCATGGGAGGAAAGTATACGACCTTCAGAGTGATGGCCTCAGATCTCGTAAAAATGCTCTTTTCCAAAATGGGACAAACCTATCACCCCGATCGATCAACAAGACCTCTTAAAAAGAAAAGTGCTTGTCTGCCTTGGGCACCCATCCAAATTGATCAAGAAAAACTCAAGTATATTATGGAAAATGAACTTCCCAAAACGAGAGAAGATCTTATTCTAAGAAGATTAGGTATTTGGAATAGTGATGATCATCCCCAAACCATGAAGGTACTCCAAGAAAATGAAGAGTACCTCTCTAAGCATCTCTATTAAAAGCGATAGGCCAGGCCAAGAAGAACACGCGGTCCGGCCACGGTTTTGACAAAATTCTCATCACTATTTTCAATTTCATAAGTTTCACTACGTTGATAGTAATCCAGCATAATTCGAGCACCAAAGCCACTACGAGTAAAATATTTTAAACCTGCAGCAGCAGATATAAAACTTGAAGTCCCTTCTTCTGTGGTAGAAGGAGTCGTACTGTTGGCCGTCAGAACCTGTATGTCATCCGATACATTTCCAATACCAATGGATCCACCGGCAAAGGGAATAAATTTATTATAACTCAGTGGAGAAGATCCAAAATGATAATAAGCTCCTACACCATATTCAAAAACAGAACTGGTAATCTGACTTCCTTGGATAGAAGTCGTTTGGTAATTTCCGCTATGAATAACTCCAAAGAAGCTCATTTTACCCAGAAAACTATTGGGACTATTGAAGTATTTTTCTAATCCAATACTAAAATCAATAGTCGAATCGCCTCCCGTATAATCGCCTTCTCCGCCTTCATCTACAGATGTAGTTAAAGAACTAAATTGTACTAGCCCAAAGGCTTCTATCGTACGAGAAGTATCAACGCCACTGTTATCGAAGGCTTCACGATCAAGATTGCCCATGGCACCGAGCTCTCTTTGATCTTCATTACTCAAGCTATCCATCGTCTGAACTCTTGCAGGAGCTGCACCTCTAAGGGCCATAACTTCAGTTCCCGCAGTCATTGTACTATTAGAGTCATCGTATAAACTTCTTGAAGGATCTTCAGTGGTCTCTAAAGCTCTCGTAATTTTTATATTAATGACTTTATCGGGATACATTCCTGAATCATCAATAATTCGATATACACTCCAAATACTTCTCGTAGGAGACGCCTTGACGACCACACCACGAGCAATAACACCGGCCGTAAGAAAGAATTTTGCATGATCACCAACAACGAGACCGTCTTCAAGACCTCGATTGAGGAGAACTGTTTTTTTCGAACGTGATACTTTTAGAAAACGAGTCGTTAATTTTTCATCGATTTCTAGAGCAAATGAATTCATCTGTATAAAACAAAACGCTAAAAGAGTTATGTTCTTCCAAACACTGGTTCTCATAAATTATCCTTAAAAATATATATTCATTCCCACACTAAATTTTAATTGATTCACTTCAATAACTGAAGCAATGTCGTCTTCCAAAGTATCTTGGGCGTTATATCTTAAACTCTCATAGAGGAGTTGAAAGTTTAATCCCACTCCATAGTTTAATGACTCATCTTTGGCATCTCCACTTTTGAAACGATACTTCATTCCCACATGGGCCGTTGGTATAGATAAAAGCTGATAGCGATAAACATTATCAAAAGCAAAGGACTCAAGATCTCCATTACCTCTTTTAATCCCCATTCCGACATAGGGCATATACTTGCGAATCGAAGAGGGTTCATTCCATAAATAGTAATTGATAACACCCTTAAGAGAGCCTTCAACAATGCGTGCATTCACCCCACCTACATCATAATGAGAGATTCCACGCTCAAGCCCAAATTCCAATGTCCAGAAGTTAAGACCTTTATAAGTTCCTTTTAGATGCCATTCATAGGCAAGCCCTAGAGCATAATCAGTTCCACGATTACTTGGATCTTCATCAGTTGTATTTGATTGTAGAGCAGAACTGTAACGAAGAATTAATTCATGACCTGGTTTATCTTCTAGAACCTCTCTTTGTCTGCGAAGCTCACCTTCTACACCTGTTGTAATAAGGTACTGGCGTAACTGATCATCATCCATTCCCTGAGACCAGCGTGGCCCTTCTCTTTTGATTCTTTCTACAACTTCTGGAGAAATCTTTTCGCGCTCTCTTTTCTCTATTAATCTTTTCTCTGAAATAGAGAGAAAGTCAGAAGATTTATGAGTGTTTGTATTCTTATCCGTCTCTATTCCGGCATAGAGTCCTTTAAGTCCGTATTTTAAATTATTATACTTCTCAACGGAAGGCCTGGCCGTTGACTCCCAGACTCTATCTTTAGCTTTATCTTTAATTTGACGAATAAGGTTTCGATCCCCTTCATCACTTGGAGTCATTAGTTTCTTTCTTTCTTGATCAAAATTATCATCAAACTCTTTACCTACATTTACATAATTAGAGTTACGAGTAATTTCTAAATTTTGTCTCTTTGTGGGTTTCGTATTGACCAGTTCATCAGACATAAAGAAATCATTTTCTTCAAAAATTAAATCTTCAGGGATACCTGCATCTTCTGAAACTTGAAAATATTCTTGTTCATTAGCACGACCTTTCACTTTTAGAGTTCGTCTGGCGATAAAAGGTCTTCGAGTATCGCGGGCCGCACGAACCATGACGATAGAATTACTTTGAGTTAAATCTTGAAAGCGCTCAATTTTTCTTAAAAACCAATAACTCTCGCGATTTTTTAACTTGATGAGTTCACCTTCAGCCACATAATGAAACTTGGGATACATCAATCCCTCAGTAAGATCTTTCACGTAGAACTTTGCCCGATCTCCATTAACGAAGCCTTCAGCATGTCCTTTATCAAGAATAAGGGATTTTTTAGAGGAGCTAATATCAATAATCTTAGCTCCCTCCATAGAGGTCGTCTCGGCACTGAGTTGCGCACAAAAAAATAGGCTAACCAAAAAAGAAGAGTATAAATAATTTTTCCATCTGCTCATCGAGCTAATGTCTTTACTCACGAATCCCTCTCCTTGGGTCTAAAATTGCCTTAATAGCTTGAAACTACTTCATTTTAGCATAGATAAATTAACCAACGCATAAGGTAAAATTATACCGACCCTGCGCACAAAACGAAATGAATCAAAGGCCCTACAAACAACCTAAACTATTGAATTATGGAATAATTTGACGTATAGTGCCTTTATTACAGATCTCAATTACCAAGTGAAAGGACAACTCGTGGCCAGAAAAAAGCATATTCAAATTTTTCGTTATAAATGTACGATGACAGATGAAGAGTACAAAACAACTAGAAAGATCACTAATGTTGATGATCTTATCTCTGTAAACTCTTACTACGAGCTCAATCCTGAAATGGATGATCGTCCAGAGCACATTAAAGTTGAGCTTGGAATTGTTGATCAAGACTCTTAAGTACTAAAATAAATCAATTATCTATTGAGAAGGAAGTATCCATGGAAACTAAGAACGTTATCATCGTTGGTTCCGGTCCTGCAGGTTATACTGCGGCCCTTTATGCATCTCGCGCCGGTTTAGAGCCTCTCGTTATTGAAGGTGTTCAACCTGGTGGACAACTTACTACCACTACAGATGTAGAAAACTTTCCTGGATTTCCAGAGGGCGTCATGGGACCAGACCTCATGGCCAATATGAAAAAGCAGGCCGCAAGATTCGGTACTGTTTACTTAGGTACTTGGGTAAAAGACATCGACATGAGCAAGCGTCCTTTTAAGGTTACTTGCGAAAATGGTAATGAATTTCTCGCTCAGTCAGTGATTATCTCTACGGGAGCTTCCGCAAAATATCTTGGTCTTCCTAATGAAATGGAATTGATCGGTAAAGGTGTAAGTGCCTGTGCGACTTGTGATGGATTCTTCTATCGCGATAAAATTATTCATGTCGTGGGTGGTGGTGATACGGCCATGGAAGAAGCTATTTTCCTCACTAAATTTGCTTCCAAAGTATATGTTCTTCACCGCAGAGATACGCTTAAAGCTTCAAAGCCTATGCAAGATCGTGCCATGGCAAATCCTAAAATTGAATTTCTATGGAACACAGAAGTGGAAGAAATTCTCTTTGATGACACTGGTGTAACCGGTGTAAAAGTTAAGAATAATAAAAGTGGTGAAGTTGTTGATAGAAAAACTGATGGCTTCTTCTTGGCCATTGGACACAAGCCCAACACTGACTTTTTAAACGGACAAATTAAACTAGATGAACAAGGTTATATTGTTCCCGTTAACTCTCCCCATCCTGATACAAATGTAGCTGGTGTTTTTGCATGTGGTGACGTTCAAGATCACTATTATCGCCAGGCCATTTCTGCTGCAGGTAGCGGTTGTATGGCGGCCATGCGAGCCGAAAGATTTTTAGAAGAGAATGCTTAATTTTTAGTTATTATCTCTCAAACGTGCACTATCAAAGGGGAATTTATTTCCCCTTTTTTTTGCCCCTACCTATATCCTAACACTTAAATGCCCCTACACCCGAGTCTTTCACTATAAATTTTTCTCCCTTTGACAATCAGTTTTTGAAAATGAAACAATAAATCAGTGCTCAGACAAAGGATTGCTTGAGACGTTTTTGAATGACCCTATTTATTTAAGATTTACAAAAACAAAAGGCCAAGGAAGGTATTATGAACTTTAATTACAACACGCTCAATGTTGATCTCCAACCCAAGACTCGATCCCTTTCTATAAGCTTTAATCGTCCCGAAAAAAATAACCAAATGAATCTTGAAATGCTCTTTGAATTAGAGAGTTTATTCGGATGGCTTACGGCCCACCTTGAAGTTAATGCTGTTGTAATTAAAGGAACAAATGATCACTTCTGTAGTGGATTTGATGAAGATGAACTTAAAATAATGAGCGAAGAAAAACTTCAAAAATATCTTGTTCGCTTCCAAAGATTAATCTCTGGAATGTTAGCACTTCCTCAAACGATTATCTGCGATCTTGGCAAGAATGCTTCCGGTATGGGTCTTGAACTCTCCCTGGGAGCCGATATTAGAATCGCTCACGATGAAGCCCAGCTGCAATTTAATGCCCTTAATAAAGGCTGGGTACCCTGTTCTGGAGGAATTGGCCTGTTAGGTCTTCTTATTGGCCATTCAACCGCAAGACAATGGACCCTATCTTCTAAGAGTGTCAGCTTTAGCGAAGCTCGTAATAAAGGCTTTATCTCAGAAGGTCATGGCGATACAGCAGAGGTTCTTGAAAACATTCTAGATTCTATTTCCAAACAATCTCCAGTCGCAAGAATCCAAACGAAGAGAAGTCTTCTTGAGGCGATTATGCCAGAGCTTACAAGAATATTTGAATTTGAATCTATATTCTCTTTTGCCTCTATGAAAACAAATGACTGGAAGAAAGATCCTCTAAATAATCCTGAAGAATCTTTTATGTCGGCCCGCGAACTCGCAGGACAACTTCAAGAACAATAGACTTAGAAATTCTTAAACTTAAGATATTAGAGGTGGCGAATCTCAAGGTTACTGAGTTGCGAAGAGCACTGCTTAAAGTCCAAACAATAACCTAAAATGAATCCTCCGCCACCTGCTCCACATAGCTTCAAAAAGAAGTTCTTCTCTTTTAGACCCTGCTCCCATAAGTCTAGATATAGCTTTGGAATCATGGGTTTAAAGTGCTCAAATTGAAAGCGAGAGAGATCGAACATGGACTCCCAGAGATTCTTTTGATCTCCTGCAAGAAAGCTATCAATGCATCTATTTGTAATAGGCGCCAATTCGGATTCACAAAGATAAGAAAACTCTTCAGACTTACATTTTTCTAAATAGAGATTAACCAATGGTTCCGTCTTGCGACTTCTTCCCGTATTAACGAGAAAGAAGGCCCCTTTGTCTTCATTATTTTGGTCGGCTTCACTTGATGCAGAAGTGGAAGGAATATCAACCAGCTTAATCCCTTCAAGTCTATCTTTCACTATAGGACGATTTAGATAACTTACAAGAGGATCAAATCCACTTGAACTACCATGAAAGTGAGATTCTAGAATTGAAAAATTTCTTCTGAGCATTTCAATATCTAAGATTTTCTCATCATTGGATCGCACATAGCGATCATAGATAGCGGCCACTAAGGCTCCACTACTTCCAACGCCAAATCCCTGAGGGATGGTACTATTGAAGTGAAGCCCTTGGCCGATATCAAATTCAAATGTACTGAGATCAAACTTAAAATCAATCTGCTTTTCTTTTTCTAAACTCTTGATGTAGCTTGCAAAGGCCCTTAGTTCTGGATCTCTTGCCCCTTCATTCTGTGTTTTAAAAGCAAGACTGCCATCAAAGAGACTATAAGGAATAAGTAGTGCATTAGAATCTTGAATAACACTATATTCACCAAATAAAAGTATCTTCGAAGCAAACGATTTATGAGTCATTTATATTTTCCTATTTCTTAGCTTAGTTTCTGAGGACCTTGTCCCATCTGATCATCAAGGAGACGGGCCCCTTGAAGTTTTGGCATAAGTTCATTTTCAATGAAGTGAAATGCCTTAGTACGTGCTGATTTTGGATAGAGAATATGTAAATTAGGTCCTGCATCCAAAGTAAAATAAAGAGGTGTTCCACTCTCATAGCGGTACTCTCGAATCAACTCAATGGCTTCAATGGTTTGGGGGGCCATAAGTAGGTAACCAGGACGCGATGTCATCATCATAGCATGTAAGGCCAATGCCTCTTCTTCAATAACGGCACCGAGATAATCCCACTGGCCCTCTCTTAGCCAAGTGATAGCATATTTCCAATTTTGATTGGCCTGAACAAAACGGGCCTTGGCATAGGGATGATCTTTCATCAGTCCATGACCTGCACGAGAGCTCACTTTCTTCTCCCCTGCATCGACAATGACAATGGTATCGTACATATCAATTAAATCATCATGAACGACGACAGCACCTGCTTCTAAATCAGAGCCTTTGAAAGAACAATCACTCACGCCCTCGCCCCAGCTAGCAGCATGGGCATAAATACTTCGACAAGCACTACCACTTCCAAGTCTAGCAAAGAAGCTTGCTCTCTTATTTATTTGTTCATCACTATATTCTTTTTCTAATACCCACTGCTCAAAATCAACGAGGCCTAGAGAAAGTGCAGACATCGAAGAGGCAGAACTTGCAATCCCTGCACTGTGAGGGAAAGTATTTGAAGTTTTTAACTCAAATTTATAATCATTTATCTGAGGTAAATACTTGGCAACATATTCAAAGAACTTCTTAATCTTAGGAATAAAAGAAGGCATCTCCTTTCCTTCAAAAATCAAACGTATCCACTCATCCGAATCTTTATTCTCACGTCCAGTCGCCTTCATTTCAATAATTGTTTTGGCCTGATCAAGAGTGATGCTCACGGATGGATTGGCCGGAATCTGAATACCTTCTTTCTTGCCCCAGTATTTAACAAGAGCAATATTAGAGGGAGAACTCCAACTTGAAGAGAATTCATCATGACGTATATTATTGGACTGATCTATTTGATAGTTTGAATCATCACTCATTATTTTTCACTTATTGTAAGATATCACTAATTGCATGCCCTGCTTTCTTTGTAGGGGCTGGCAGAACAAATTCATTAAAAGAAATAACCGTATCTAGACCATGGCCTGCAAAGTAAGTCGAAATTTCTTCTCTACTCATTTGCGCACTTGAGGCCAACATAAAATCGCCTCCCCATGCTCCTAGAGACTTCAAAGAGCCTGCAAAATCAGGAAACTTTTCTTTAATAGGTGCCAGACCTATGGCCTTTCCCACAAGTGACTCATGCTTATCGATGAGCTCATTAAAGTGTTCAATATCACAGCAATTAAGAAGCTGGGCCGTGATTTGATTAATCTCTTCAATGGCATTGCTATCCACATCTGCATTATTTCTATAATTTTGTATCGACTCACGAGTATTTTGTTTGGTACCTGAATAGATAAAGAAGAGCTGATCTTTAAAACTGGGATCAAATCCTACGGTTGACCAGTTAGGAGTCTTATCATCGAGATGATAAATAATAGGTCCATCACTACCGGCGCAAGCAATATCATAACCAGAGCCACCAAATGTTTCCTTAGCTAGCTCAAAAGGAGATGTATAGGCCCATTGGGCCGTATTATAAAGAAGAGTAGAACTTGAGCCTAGACCCCATGTTCGAGGAAAACCTAGTCGTGTTTCGACTATGACACTTTGAGAATCACGAAGAAAATGCTTATTTTGAATACGTGCTTGTCTTAGAATCTTTTGAAGCTCAATCATTTCTGGCGTTGGGTTTTCGTTCATTATATTGAAATGCCAAAATTCAAAATTCACTTCAAGCCATAAATTTCCTTGAACATCAAAAGACTTCCACTGCAGGCTTGGGCTATAGCTTTGCTCATAACGAACTCCCATTGACTGACCTACACGAGTAGGAAGGGCCAAACCATGAGCTCCATCTAAAATAAAATACTCTCCCGTAAGGAGAACCTTTCCAT
This sequence comes from Bacteriovoracaceae bacterium, assembly GCA_048266825.1. Taxonomy (GTDB): domain Bacteria; phylum Bdellovibrionota; class Bacteriovoracia; order Bacteriovoracales; family Bacteriovoracaceae. Next base: position 77,924 of record JBLWYP010000013.1, read on the forward strand.
GACTATAATAATATTGATCATATTTTTCTGCGGAGTTGAATGTGTAATCGTTATTCTTTGTCATCATATTAAGCATGTCTCCATGATCCGCGAGATTATTTAAAGACGGATTCATCATTTTAGTTCTTTTTACATCAGTAGAGTTCATCACTTTCTCGCTTTGATTATTGATACTGTCTAAGTTGAGAAATATATTCACTTACAGCGCGAAATGAGATCACTTCTTCGCAAAAGTAAACTTTCGCTTTTTCTTTTTCAGCTTCTGTGGCCTCTAGATTATTAAGTATATTCATTAAATGCATTTTCATATGCCCTTTTTGAATCCCAGTAGTCGTTAAACTTCTTAGGGCCCCAAAGTTTTGGGCCAAACCAATCACGGCCGTGATTTGCATCAGCTCTTTGGCATTAGGACGATCCAGTATATCTAAACTCAATTTGGCCAGAGGGTGAAGAGAAGTTAATCCCCCAACAGTCCCAAGGCTTAGCGGGATTTCAATTTCAAAGCTAAAGTGACCGTCTTCAATACTACATTTAGTAAGGCTTCGGTATTGACCGTCTCTAGCGGCGTAGGCATGGGCACAAGCTTCAATGGCCCTAAAGTCATTTCCGGTGGCCAATACTACAGAGTCAATTCCATTCATAATTCCTTTGTTATGAGTCGTGGCACGATAAACATCAAGGGTTGCGATATCTACGCTATCTTTAAATTTGCTCGCAAACTCAACAGGGTCTATTCCTTTATCAGCGAGTTCACTTATCGGACAATCAACCCAAGCTCGAACGATACACTCTGGAGTGTAGTTAGAAAGAATCGCCATAACGATTTGAAACTGCTCTTTTGAGTTTTCTAATTCACGATTTACAATCGCTTCCCACTCTTTTCCAAGATGCTCTAGGACAGTATTAATAAAGTTTGCCCCCATAGCATCACAAGTTTCAAAGTCGGCCCATAATTGATAATATCCCGCTCTTAAATCTGTTTTATCAAGTAGAGAAATTTCTTTAATTCCCCCTCCACGCTTTTTCATATTTTTTTCTATAGGAGCAAGGGAAGTTAATATTTCTTGTTTTGATTTTTCAAACAAATCAAGAAAGCTTTGCTTATCGCCACTCCAATTGAGGTGGACTTGTCCTGATTTGGTAACGCCCAGAACTTCGGCCTTAAAACCGCCACGACTTAGCCAAAACTTTGCGGCCTTAGATGCTGCAGCGACCACACTAGACTCTTCAATGACCATGGGTACGCAGTGAAGCTTATCATTGATCAATACATTAGGAGCGACACCAAAAGGAAGGGTGAAGTTTGAGATGGTATTTTCAGAGAATTCATCCAGTGTTTGTTGAAGGTTTTCATCACTATGCCAAAAGCTCTCTAATAACTTCTGTGCTTCCTCTGCATCGGTACTAGAATTCTCTTTAATATAGGTCTTAATGATGTAGTTAATTTTTTCTTTTTTAGGAAGTTTAGAAAATCCACTTATGGGAGTTACGCGGGCATTGATATGAGAATTTATACTATTCATATGCTTTTCCTTTAGAATTCTCTAACTTTTAAAAACTGTTGGGCCATTTTCAATCCCTTTAATTCTGATTCAATAAAGGTATCTAATGCCTCCTGTCCCTTTGAAGCATGAGCAAGAAAAGGCATCGCCATTCCATAGATAGAAGGAGCATTGAGAACTTCTCTTAAATAATGTCCTTGTAAATAAGAGCGTATGCCGCCTGAAATGATGATTCCTGGAAGACTACTTAGGTTTTCTTTTTTAATGATTGCATTGATAGAGTTAATCATTTCAAGGGCCGTATGACCGACAAAGCGCAAATCAACACTATCAAAGTCACTATTTGAATCATCACGCATTTTTTCAAGGAAGCTAAAATTAGTTCCTCCAAAAGCTCCAAATTCAAAGACATCTATTGGCCGCTCTAAAATGGCCTTAATCGATTCAGGACCCATTCCCTGTCCTACTTCTTTTACACCGATAGAAATACCTGTTCCCTCAAAGAGTTCTAGGCAATCATCAATTAGATCAATAGGTGAACGACTCCAACGATCGCCTTCACTTTGAAAGTATTCTTGGAGGGGATTAATATGAATGAAGAGTCCATCCACTTGAAGTTTCTTACAAATCTCAAGAATCTGATCTTGTTTATTAGACTCTATGATTTGATCCATTTGGGCCATACCAAAATTGGCCATTAAACAACCCTCATCCCCTATCAGAGGACGAAGATTAAAGTCTTCAAAGTACTCATCGCTATGAAGAAGTTGACGACAAGAGCCGAGTCCAAGACCTAGGCCATATTTATTGGCCGCTTTGGCCAAACACTGATTGATATGTCGAGCTTCACCTGTACCGCCTGTCATAGAAGAAATCCATAAAGGGGCCTTGAGTGATTTAGCGGCCATTTTGTAGTTATCTGTATTGAGATTTTTGAGATCTGGAAAACCGGCGTTCATGGGTTCGTAATTGAAGAGTTCTCGAACTTCAGACCAATTGGAACTAAGTAGAGTTTGTGACTTTTGTGCAAGCTCAAGATGATGAGTCTTTCTGGCCGCTGCGCCAGGGTCATCACTCACGTGATGCACGGAAGAATGTTCAGAATCCTGTGTTTTTGACACAGCGTACCTCACAAATAATTGAAAGCTATTTTTGAAGCTTCTTATACACTTTTATGGCCTACTTGGGAAACGTAAGTTCCTATTAATTATAGGAAGTATAGGGTTTTTAGAGGATTTTAGACGCTGTGCAAATAATTGTGAGCTAAGTTGTCTAAATTTCGTAGAATATTAGTCAATGACACACACAAATTCACGCTTACCTAGGGGATTTGTCTTAAGCATCTTATCCAGATCTGTCATATTTCCCCAGAAGCTTGAAAACTCCTCGCGATTAATATCCATTCCAATATAAACGCGCTGATCTTTGCCCCTCTTCCAGTCTGTTTTAAGAAGCTCTTCGCAAACTCGCTCCAGCCTATAAGGTGTATCCATAAAGGCCTGCGTCATTTGAGAATGTCCCATCTTTTTAAAAAACTCGGCCCTTTGCTCTTTTTCTCGCGGGGGAAAAGAGAGGAATTGAAACTCCCCTTCCGTAAAACCGCTCATGGCCACTGCAGGAATGAGAGAATTATAAAAAGCAGAACAAGACACTCTAATACTTTTAGACTGAGCTTCAAAAATTAAATCTCTACCTGGATCACAAAAACCAGGCATCCCACCATCACTTTGCAAATATACATCACGTCCCTTTTTGAGAAGATCGATAAGTTTAGGAAGATTTTCTTTTCTAGAGTGTTCGTTGTAAGTAATGAAATCCGCGATGGCCTCATGAGGTAGATCCCAACTGCGCCAACGACGTCGGGCCGGCTTCTCGTCTTCCACTACAATCACTGAACCTTCTTTCCAAGCCTTTAAAAGAAGTTGTTTCAAGTCTTCATTGGCTCCACCTGTCTCAGAAATGGGAGTCGATACTAATACTAATTGTCCTAAATTTGCCATAAGCTTCCTAAAATCACGATAAATTCTATGCTATACTCATCAAGTATTTTACCCTTACTGGAAGATTTTCCCAATGACAAAAGAAACCTTTTTTATTCAAGTTCCTCCAGGTTTAGAAGAATTGGCCAAGAAAGAATTTATTCTTAAATTTGTAAACCTAAGTATGCAAGTGCCTGAGCCTATTATTGAAAAAGGAGGCTTACTCGTTGAGCTTCCCATAGAGTTAGGGGTAAAGCTCAATTACTGGTTAAAAATTCCAAATCGTATCCTCTTGCGTTTAGCGCACTTTAAATGCCGCGATCTTCCCAAACTCTTTAACAAAGTAAGTAAATTACCATTGAGTGCTTTTATAGCGGAACAAGAATTTAATTTTCAAATTAGCTCGGCTCAGTCTCGCCTCTTTGATTCCAGAAAAATTGAGCAAACCCTCAAAGATGCTCTCGAAAATAACTATAAGAAACAAGAGCCCAAGAAGAAGGCCAAAGAAAAAGTTAAACAGTTCAGCTCTTGGCGATTTTATTGTCGATTCCATGATGACTGGTGTGACTTAAGTATTGATACCACGGGAGAGAGGCTTGGAAAGCGAGGTGATAAAACTCATATAGGTCTCGCACCTCTTAGAGAGAACCTTGCTTCGGCCCTTTATTTTGCTACAATTCAGTCAATGGGAGCTGATTGGATCGATCTCATCTATCAAGGAGAAAAAGAGACTCTACTTGTAGATCCCTTTGCAGGAAGTGGGACCTTATTGACTGAAGCCGCTCACTTCTTTAGACCTTCTCTAAAGCGAGAATATACTTTTCAATATTTTCCTATATTTCTAGGAAAAGAAGATTCTATTCAATGTCCTCAAGATCCGAAATTGGCCAATCATACGACACTTGTCGCCGGAGAAATGTCTGAGCAACAATTTATCGCACTTGAAGAAAATTTAAGTACTGTTGATCATGAAAGAGTCCATTTAGTCTTAGGCGATAGTTTCAATGGAAAACTTAAAGAGGTCATCCACGAGATTCAACCTGAAAAGCAAGGGGCCTTCTCAATTTGTAATCCTCCCTATGGTAAGAGAATCTCAACACAACATAGAATGAATATTTCAAATATCCTTAACCAAATTTTTGAGTTATATCCTTTTGAAATAGTAGGAATACTCATGCCCAAAGAGTTTAGCCTACCTCAAAAAGAATTTAAATTGATCCAGAAGCTCGCTTTCTCTCATGGTGGAACAGATGTCATCTACTCTCTATGGAAATCTATTTGAGATTAGGGGCCACTTCTAACTGATGACCTGAATCTCGAGTGATAGACGGACTTAGTCCACTGGGCACAACTTTAGGATGAGAAAGATTATTGCCCAGCGCCCCTTCTCTTACAGAATTCTTATCCCATAATCCATAGGCCACAAAGTCTACAAGAGCATCGATTTGTGCTTCATCTAACTCTATCGGAAACAAACTGATCGTTTTAATATCAGCTTTATATCCATTGCCCCAAAAGTTCATTTTATAAAAAGGTATTAGTGCATCAACCTGATGAAGATCATCAAAGAAAGGCTTCAGAACATTTCCTCTATTTCTTAACTTCAAATTCACAGGTCCTCTGATATGATAGAGGATCACATTTCGAAGGGCCGCAACTGACTGTTCCTCAAGATTGTTGAACTTAAGTCCTTTGGCCCGCTCAGTACCATGATGATAATAAGGAAAAGTTTCTATAACATTTCGCAGAGGTGGAACCCGCATCTTAAAGCAATCACTCGTTTCAGAACTTTGATTGGCCTTTCCCATATCGGGAGCAAGACCACCTTTAGCCACTGTTATATCTTTAATATGGCATTCAGGAACCCTACCTCTTTGCAGCCTCGGTCTATTGAAAAAGCCATTTCTTCCACTATGAACAATAGCGGCCCGGGCCAAGGAGCTACGATAATCGCTTCTCACACCTAGACTATGAAACTGAGTACCTCCAAACGTACCTTGATCATGACAATTAAAACAACCTGCACCTTTAACCACTTTATCTTTATATTTGAATTCTTCTCCAAGCGGAGTGAAGAAAATGGATAGGCCCATAAGTTGCGAATTGGTTAACTCATCTTCATTTCTTAACCAACGATCATAGGGAGTATCATTAGAAACATGAGTAACTACAAAACTAGTTAAAGCCTGAGAGAGATGACGATCTTCAATTTTATCTGTTTTAAAAACTTCTTTAAACTTATCTTTATACCAAGAGATGCGATTTAACTTACTCAAGCTTAGAGCTAAACACTCATTTCGAGTCGGAATGGAGATAGTGTTATTTGGTCTCTTATAGGGAATATGATCAATGAGTACGGGTTGGCCATTAAAGTTACCTTTATCTCTTCCGGTATAACCATCTGAAGAGTTGGTATGATGTATCTTTATAGGCTCGTTAAAGAAAGGACCATTTTTACGAAAGGGATTCATACCTTTATCATCAAGAGCAATGGGATTAGAACCACAGAGTTCTTCTTTTGTATGAACAGGTAAGAGTGTTTGGAAATTAAGATCGCCAAAGCGACCATCCCAGAATAGTCCAGTATTTCGGGATTTATTTAAACGATAAATTACATTCACAGTACTTAAGCTATTTCTAAACATGAAAGAATCAGCATAATAACCAAATGAATCTTCTCCGATTGTTCGGTTGGTGCTGAGCTTTCCTTTTCCCAAAGAGCGACCGACAGTATTGCCATCAGGTCCCCCAAGGCCAAGTGACCCTACATTTAATGCATTACCATCAGCATAGCCATGATTTGTGAGGTGGCAAGTAGCACAACTCACATCATTATTACGAGACAAAACAGGATCATTAAAGAGCATTCGACCAAGTTCTAATTCTTGATCACTTGGTTTATGACCAATCATTTTAATGAAATCAATTTCATCAAGTTTTGGTAAAACTGATTTAAAAGACTTCTTAATATTCTTTGAATAATCATGATCGACACGATTAGACCACTTAGACTCTGTACAGCTAGAGACGAATAAAGTGCACAAGGCCAATAAGGGATATAATATTTTAGTTTCCATAATCTATTGAATAATCATAAAGCCACTATCATGAATTCCCGTGGCCTGAATAGGTCCTGTCAATTTCTTAAGGGCCAAAATAGGAAGACGATTACAGTCCTTTACATTATCGTAACGATAGCAAGGATCATCTAAAGCAAAACTATAAGCTACAAATGAATCAGGATTAACCGCCCGATTCATAAACACCATAAAGCCAGACCCTAGTAAGAATGCTCGATCACCTAAAGATGGCATCTGCTTCCAAGTATTATTCTTAGAATAGAAACTCATGACTCTATAATTGTCTTTTCTACCAATAATCTTTGCACTATTACTAAGCTTACCATTGGCCCCAGATGCGGCACAATAAATAGATAAGACCTCCCCCTCTTTAACTAAGTAGGGACGAATATTGATATCCAACGCTTCTTGTAAGGAAAAGTCTTTTGTTTTGTAATCGTTTGCAGACACACAACGAGAAAAATACATACCATTGCTTCCTCCTTTTTCTTTAACGAGAGTGAAGCTATCTAAGAAGAAGTCGACATTTCCAAATTTTGTGGTACTAATCGTTTGCTGTAGATCTTGCCTAACAGAGATACTATCTATATCAGAAGCATTCCAATTCACAAGGTTCATCCTCTTAAGATTATTACCTTGATAGTAAGTATTATCAAAGTCGAAATCATTCCAGCTTAGACCATTTGTATGGGCGGCCAAATACTTAAGAGATATATTAAGATCCGTTTGTAGCGCAATCTTGGTTTTAGAATTCTTCTTTTGCTTATTCAGTATTTCAATACCATAATTCATACCGAGAGCTAAAACACCTAAAAGACCAGCTGAAACTAAAACTTCTGCTAGTGAAAATCCTTTCTCACTTTTGAAAAACATTTATTATCCTTATCAATCTATAAAGGTAAATCAATCTTAATAGAGCTGCCAAGATTGAGCATATTGAAAATAGCTCGTCCTGACTTTGTTCCTATTAGTTGATCCTTTTTAATTATTAGCCCATTACAATTATCATAGTAAGATTTCAAAGAAACTCTTCCATCCCCAGGGGAGTAGCATAAGTGATAGCCTTCTGGTGACTTCGCACTTCGGTTACTATAGCCAAAGCCAAACTTACTAACGGTACTATTCGTTAATTTCAAATAATTTCCTGGACCTGGCTTAATTCCAGTAACGACCATTTTAGAACCACTTCCCGCTCCAGAATCTTTAGTAAACTTCGCTCCCGAGACTTTAGCATTAAGAAAACCAATCCAATGATCCATACTTTCATCTTTAAGGAGTGCTGAGTCATTGAGATTAGGACTTTCATTTGAATGGGTTGAACTCACCACTTCAAAGCGTCTATTAGGAAGAATCTTAATATTTCCTGGAACTGAATTTCCAATAAGCTGGGCGCGTGGATTAATATAATCTCCCTTATTATCAACGATCGTAAAGTTATTATCTGCAGAACTTGGAGTGTATTGAGATGTATTCCCTACGGATAAAAGATTACTACTGGAGAAGTACCAGTTCTTAAAATAATTAGCAGCGACACCACCAGACTTCATTCCTACCCAAACAAGAGGAATACTATCCACGCTTAATTGCTTAGGGTTAGGATAACCATAGTTTGTTGATAATGGGTTTACTGCGGCCATAGCTGCAACCCATCCTACTGGTGTAATTGGTGGAATAAAGAGACCTGCTTCAGAACTACAAGAGCTATCACCATCACTCACTCTAGCACTCTTTTTCTTAGAAACAAAGAAAGCTCCGTTTACACCTTTTTTTCGACAAAGAAAGGCAAAGCGAGTATTTCCACGAGGCTTTTCACTGGCGGCAGGAAAGAGTCCTTTAAATTTAACATGATGAGACAACATGAATGCTTTAGGTCCTGAGTCTTGATCCAGCCCTAATGAGTTTGGATACACTTCAGAGTTTAAAGAACCTGAGTAATTATAATTCAATGCATATTTATCACTTCCTTTATAAGCGGGTGCAAAAGGAGGACGAGCTATAATATTGCCTTTCCCATCTCTAACCGCTGCAACCCAAAAACGTAAACTTGTATTATGACTATTTCTCATAAACCAAGAGCTCAGATCTACAACATCTTGTTTAAATTGCGGAGCTAAGAAAATTCCTTGATTCGCAACATTTATAAACTCATAATTTCCATCTGAATTTTGAGGAGCTTTGAAAGCCTTTCCTAAGAACTGATCAAGTTCAGAAACTCTGGCAACCTCACGTCCCATCTCAAAACAACGACGTGGAGCTTGATGATAAGAGACACTAGAAAGGGCCTCGTTGGTTCCTTCGATATCTTTTGCGAGGACGTACCCACCAAAGTTATAACATAAGACAGGCAACTGCTTGGTACAATCTTCCGGTTTATATTCAAGTTCATTTGTTGATTGATTAAGGGTAGCACTCATACAAGTTGGAGTAGAGTTACTCCAAGGAGTGTTAATTGTCTTCTTACTCAAAAGAGCGGCTGGAGTGTTCACAAGAGTAGCATCTTCTTTCAAACTACATTCGGGAAGTGATGAATCCAAAGGATGTGTGGGCATTTTTGACATAGCACCAAAAGTACCAATTCCATATTGAGAGCAGTTCTTCATATAACAGGCCGTACAACCCAATTCCTGACCTGCACTATAGGCATAGGATTCAGCATTTTTATTATTTGAAAAAACAGCTTTTAGATAGGGAGTAAATCGATCCTCCCAGCTTAAATCATTCGTATTATAATTATTCTTTTCTGTACAAATACTTCTACAAATATTTGTAGCATTTTGAGAGTTCCTATCTTTGATCGTAAAAGATACCGTATGGGCCTTTGATACTCTTGAACCAGCACCGACATTTTGCTCATCTCCATCAAAGGTATACGTTTGACTTGATGAACCTAAGAGATTACCACTCTCACCTTTTCGAAGTTCAATTCGTGGAGCAAAGTAACTACTCTGTGATCCTTTTCCTTCATTAATTTTATTAAATTTATTGTAACGAACATTGGTATAGAGCTTAATTTCAGAATACTCACGACTTCTCGAATTAATCTGAGGACAGCGATACTTTACTTCATTACATGAACCAAAAATATTCTGTGAGGTATCTGTCGAAATAAAATTACCATTATTAGTAACAACCCCGGCCTGAGCCTGGGTTTTCTTCCAGTTGATATCTATAGGCTCTTTAAGATTTCCTGAAAAACCAGATCGATTGTAAATGGTATTCCCATCTGGATCAGTTGCACCAGCTCCATTTAGAGAAAGCTTAACTTCAGTACCATTTGAGAGTTCGTAATCACAAAGACCGACATTGGGTGACCAAAAGAAATCTTTTAATACTTTTTGTTGTCGCTTACCTGTAGCATCACTAAAGTACAGGGTGGCATTAATTTCGAAGCCTAAATCTTTGGCATCAAAGAGAGTGGTATCACTTTTAGATATTTTCTTAAAGAGAACATCTCCCCCATTGGTATGAGGATTCATATTAACTGGGCTTACGACGACAGAAGCAATAATATTTTGATTTTCAATTTCTTTTTCAGAAAAGGAAGAGGCCGTTTTATCATAATTAACTTTATAGCACTTACCCCAGCCTCCAGATAAATCACATTCATCACTGCTGGTTTCCGTCCAAGAAGTTAAATATCTATCCCATTTGGCATCAGCAAATACTTTACTTGCATTATTTAGAGAAATATTTATCGATCCCACTCCGGGACTATTTGCTGAAGTTGAAACAAGAGGACAAATCCCCATAACCTTCTTTCCTTGAGTATTTTCACTCTTGGCCAAAAGACTTGAAGTTCCTTTTACAAGATCATCAATAAGAAGAGAAACATTTGAACTTCTCTCTACTTTTTTACTATTTAAGTGAGTAATGGCACCCGTCTTAAAGAGAACAACCCCACCAATGGCCACAATACCAGAGGCCACCAACATCTCAGCTAAGCTAAAACCATTTTCATTCTTAAAAAAATTCTTCATGAATTACCCTTTAATGATTGAATTCTAATGTGACGGCTCTACGTAAATCGTTGTAGTATTGAGCTCTAATTTTCCTTTAAAAGCACCATCCTCTTGAACGACTTTATTATTTAAACGAAATGGCTCAATCTTACTGAATGCACTTCCTACTTTAATATTATAAGTTAAAGAACCTGCAGGCTCGGAGTGCTGTGAAACATCACGCTCTACTGTCGTTGCACTATTACCACTAACACGCTTTGTGACATTTTCAACAAAGGTCGCACAATCAACTTGATCAACCCATTCAACCTGACTTCCAGCGGCCAGAAAATCACTTAGAGGTACATCAATACTTGAAGTTGGCGGAGCTTTAACACCTTCGACTTCTTTCTTGAAAACAACATTCTTTTCGTAATCAATATCATACAGAACACCAGGACCTAGATTTTCTGTAATCGCCACAACATCTGTTTTTGTATTGGTATCAATTGTAAATGGTCCTCGACAAGCTGGATAAGGATGCTCACCTCTTGAAGCATTACATAAACTGATACAAGATGAATCAAGGACGGTTAGCTGAGGAATAGCAATCGGTCTTTTTAAAACAGCACCGGCCGTAACGCTGGCACCATCACCTTTCATATCAAGCGAGAGGTTAAGATCAACTTTTACGATATAGTGATCATTATCAATGACTTTCACAGCCTCTGATTTTTGACCAATAACCTGTCTTAGAGAGTCATCTTTGTCGGTATCAATAAGTCTTAATCTAACTGTTCCTGGGAAACGACTAATTTTTTTAGCTTTCTTATCATTTGCATGATTAAGTTCATCAATAAGGTCAAGGGAGAGAACTTCAATATTCTTGCCATCTATCTCAACTAATTCATATCGAAGATTTTTAAAGCCAAAATCTTCGATTTTATAATTACTCTCTGCTTTGACTCCCGACCAACGACACTGATTAGGCGTATTACCAGCTCCCCATGGGGTACTCTTACAAAGAATGAGATTATTACTAAGAAGAAATCCGGCCATAGAGAAGACCTTTTTGGCCTCAGATCGTGCTCTAATATCTTTAATCTCGCGTGATGAGATTGAGCTTGATTCCTGTGATGACTTAAGAAGATAAAAACTTCCAAGGCCCACTGAAACCATAAAGATCATTGCAGCACCTAGAGCAACCCCTTTCTCATTTCTAATCATGGACTTCCCTTTTTCAAAATAGTTTAACTTTAGAGAAGTATAATATAAGAACGTAAATCATGGTAAAAATAGGCAATTTAATACATTTTACCTATCTTTACTGACTAAAATCCGTGGCAGTAGTATACGATAACAGTCTACTTAAAGGGGTCATATTTAAACAAATTACGCTTAATCGCTGCACTATCAGCTTCATTTGATTTATTAAAGAACCAAATATTCTTATTTACTTTCTTACGATCAAAATACAAAAATCCTGTGTCAAGAAGGTCTTGTTTTCCCAAAAGCCAAATAATGGTGTCGGCTCCTTGTTTAGCACTTCTCAAATTGAGATCTAAAAGCTTCGAAAAACTACTCAGAGCATTCTTTAGTCCAGGGGTATCAACCCAGCCAGGGTGCATCGTTGTAATATTATAAGAAGGAAACTCTTTAGCGAACTCTGGTAGAAATTCAACAATTGCTCTTTTTACATTTGAATAGACTTCAACCTTATCGTACTTCTCTTTTGAAAAGAATAAACTCTCATCAAAGGACTTTAAATACATTCCACCAGAAGTAACCCAGACAATACGGGCATCTTTTCTAAGGTGACCATGACGGGCCATGTATTTTACGAGATAATAATGTCCAAAAAATTGAGAAGCAGCTTGTAGCTCTACTCCTTGCTCATTGGTTTCGAAGTCCTCAGGCATTCCCCCGGCATTTAAAACAATATAATCAAAACTATCTTTTTCACTGAAAAGAGAAGTAAAGCTATCCCAATCTCCAAGGTCGAAGGATAGAAAATCGAGAAGCTCATGAGTACTGGCGTACTGCTCCCCCTTTTCTTTACTTCTTCCTGTTACGACAGTTTGAACTTCATGAGAAATCAGCTCCTCAGCTACGGCCTTTCCAATACCTGATGTACCTCCAGTAACAAGGGCCCTATCTTCTCGTTTGAATTTGAATATTTCATCACGAAAATAACTTTTCTTATGTCGCAGAAATCCGCGTTTATCAAAGCTAAAGTAAATGGAAGTATCTAAAAGCTTATTGGTCATTTTTTTTAAAATCATTTTGTATCCTCCAAGCGCATTCGTTTAGCAAAAAGGCCATAGAGTTGTTTTAATACCGGAATTTTGGATAATAGCTCTTCACCAACATCCCAGTAATCACGGTGATTTTTAATTTGTCCCAACTCATTTAATTTAAGAAAAGAGCTTCCATGAATAATATATTCTTTCTTACTTAATTCGAAGATGAAGTCCCAAGTGAGAAAGAGTTTATCTGTTTCACTCATTTTCTCAAGAACTATGAATCTAGGATTATCGAGCGCCTCATACATATGTAAGAAAATTGCTCTAACTTTGTCTATTCCTTCGACTTCATTGAAAGGATCTTTAAAAAAAGCATCCTTATCGTATACTAAATCAAGATCATTCTCTACTGATTCACGAGATAGAGTATTAAAATAGTTTTCAATATTAATTCTACTCATCATTATCCTTTAGCATCACAAGGTTAATTTCTCCTACATTAAAGCCCCACTTAGACATATTGGACTTGGCCATTAACGTATTGTGGTCAATCAGGTGCATCCAATCATCCACAAATATTTCATATTCTGTACCATCAACCTCTATTTTTAAGTCGTATTTAAAGTGAAAAGAATTTCCTCTAACCTCACCTGTGGCAACCCCTACAATATCAGAAGCTTTCCCGGTAATTTTCTTTGTACTGGGGTTGTATTCTAAATGCCATATTCTCTTTTGAGTTTCTCCATCAGCATACTTAAATGTCTCATCTAATATACCTTTATTACCATCCCAGCTGCCTATGATATCGCAATGAAATCTCTTAATCACCTTTCCACTGCGGTCAGTTACCATGCCCTTAGCAACCATTTTACCTTGAAAGAAGTCTTTAGGATTAAAAACAGGTTTATCTTCGGAATAAGAGTCCAAAGAGTTACCCGAACAAGAGTTCAGTAGGACTAGAGAGACAATTATAAATAGATTAATTAATTTCATAGTGATTCCTTTTTATTTCAAGAGTTCTTTTCTAAAGGCGGGATCTGATGTCTTTTGCCCCAACCAAATATCAATAAATCGTTTAGAGTCTTTGCTATTTTTAATTTCTCCAATTAACGAAGAACTATTTAAGTAAAACTTCACTCCCTCCTCAGGCTTATATAGAGCACTGATGCGATCCCCTTTTTTCACATCAGGAAATATCTTTTCAAAATCTATTTGATAGCGACTCTTCTCATTTTCTTCAAGATTCACTTGTGAATCTATTTCTTTAACACTTTGCTTAGCAATTTCTTTTCCATCTAATGACATAAAGTACTCCAACTCAAGAAGTAAGGGTTTTTTGTAATGATCTTGATCTAATTTTAAATTCTCTGTGACAAAGAGGTGCGCCTTATAGACGTCAATCCACATCCATTCATAAATAGCGCTTCCCTGCAGAGATAAACCTTTTTTTAAATTTTCTTGGGCATAGGTATTTTCACCAAAAAAACTCAACCAACATATAAGGACTAGAAATACTTTCATACGATCTCCTATTCTCTTCTATTAAGATAAAACATAATGATTAACGTCAATTTTCCCAGATCTGAAGCCACCTTCACAGTACTTAAGGTAGAAATGCCACAGACGATGAAACTCATCATCAAAGCCAAGTTTACTTATTTCTGATTTCTCTTTTTGATAAGTTTCATCCCAGCGATTAAGTGTTTGAGCATAAGAATGTCCAAAGCGATCTTCCTTTAAGACAGTTAAGTTATTCCTTGAAGCAAGAGATTTAAAAATTTTGGGGCAAGGTAGCATTCCTCCAGGAAAAATCATTTGTTGAATAAAATCAGACCCTTTTTTATAAGAAGAAAAGTCATCATCATTGATAGTGATCGTCTGAATAACGGCCTTCCCCTGTGGTCTAAGAATTTTTCTCACTTTATTAAAATAAGTCGACCAAAATTGCTCACCAATTGCTTCAAACATCTCAATGGATACTACATAATCAAAAGTTCCAGAAAGATCTCTATAATCACATAATTGAATATCCACCTGTGGATGATCTTTAAAAAGCTCATTACAGTAATCATATTGTTCTTTTGATAGTGTAACCCCCGTAATCTTCAGATTACGCTCAATAGCAGCTTGAATAAACCCACCCCATCCACAACCAATTTCAACAATATGCTGACCATCTTGAACATCTAAATAATTTAATATTTTGGCATACTTATTTTCTTGGGCTTCTTTTAAGGTAAGCTTATTGTTTGAAAAATAGGCACTTGAATAAGTCATCGTCTCATCTAACCATAATCGATAGAAGTCGTTTCCTATATCATAATGCTCATGGATATTACGTTGGCTTCCTTTTTTAGTATTCTTATTAAGCCAATGTTTGAATTGATAATAGATTATTTTAAGAATACTTCCGTTAGAAACCTTTTCAATATACTTTTGATTCTCTGAACCAAATTGAATGAGATCCGCAATATCAGAACAAGTCCACATTCCTTGCTTATAGCTCTCACCAAGTCCTATATCACCACTTCCTAATAGAAGGGAGACCATAGTCCAGTCGAAGATTTCAAGTTCAATCGAAACACCACGTTCTTCTCCTTTGAAGAAGTACTTATTCCCTTCAGGAGAAAGAATGCTTATTTCTCCATATTTGATATTTTCAAGTAAGTTGAAAAGAACACGTGCCTCAGATGGCATCTTAATGAGCTTTGTTTTATTTCTTGTTAATACTAAAGACATGAGTATCTTCCTTTTCAAGAGGGACAGGTTTAGTGAAAAACTTAACTTTTTTAAAAAACAATTTGGCAGCTTGCCAGTGGATAAGAAACACCACTAAAAAAGTGAAGAAGGGTAACTTAAATAAAGATATGATTAAGTTCTTTTTATTAAGTTCCACTTCACAATAAGGAGTGAGTGTAGCAATAAAATCAAGAGTTCCATTGATTAAATATTTGATGGAGATTGTTTTATCCATATTAAATTCATAGACACCGGTGCGTGGAAAAAAAGGAGACACATGAAACTCCTTCGGGAGTGACTGCTGAGTCGTTTTTTCTAAGTCCAATATGTAGTTATGGCCTTCACCAAAAGTATTATTCACTTCACAAATAACCGCGCGAAGTTTTTGATCAAGAATTGGTCCATCATAGCAATACCAAAAACTAATGGGATTAAAGCTATAACCCATAATCCTAGGGATAGTTTGTAAATAGATATCCCCTTCGACCTTGATTTGAGACTTAGAAAGCTTCTCTTTTACCCATCTACGATAAATGGTTGAGATGGCCTCTTTCTCATTCTTTCTATAGGCATGATCCCGAGTATATATAGAGAAGAGCCCCCATTTATTAGTTTTAAGACCTTTTAAAGATCCCAAGTCATCAATATTCAAAAGCACTTGAAAACCCTTATAAGAAAATACATTCTCTATTGGCTCAAAGCGTTTATGATAAATATGGGAGTAAATTATTTTATTCATACTAATACTTTAATTAATCCTTTTTCATGATTTTCTTTTTCTAAGAATTGATTCAGAGCTATTTTTGCACTCCAAATTCCATCTTCATGAAATCCATATCTCATCCAGGCACCACTAAAGAATAAGTTCCCCTTGCCCTGAATATTGGCCACACTCTCTTGGGCCTTCACTGCGGCTCCATCAAAAATGGGGTGCTCATACTCGAGTTCTTTCCAAACTTTGTCAGGATCTATTAAACTCACAGGATTAAGGGTCACAATCACAGGATCATCAACAGGTAGGGGTTGTAGCATATTGATCAGATAGCTCACGGATACCGATGCATTCTCTTTGTATTCAAGACACTCTTGAGAGCGATAATTCCAAGCTGACCAAAAACGCTTACTTGGAAGAATCGATTTATCCCAATGCAGGACTGCTGTATTTTTTTGATAAGTAAATTGCGATAGAATATTTCTGGTATCGATATCCATATCTTTTAAGATCTCTAGCGTCTGTGGAGGATGGCAACAGAAGAAACAAGCATCAAAGAATTCTTCTTTTTCAATTGTTTTTAACAATACCCCTTCTTCAAAAGGCATCACAGACTCAACTTCTCGTTTTAGATATTTTTGATCAATATCAGATAGTGCTTTATCCACATAAGTTTTGCATCCCTCTTTCACTGTCTTCCACTGCGGTCTATCCGTTACTTGTAAAAGACCATGATTCATACAAAAACGAAGAAAAGCATGCGCAGGAAAAGAGAGCATTTTATCAATGGGCGTTGACCAGATACAACCTCCCATGGGTAACAAATACCATCTTTTAAATCTATCTGAATAATTGAAACGTTCAAGAAGATCGCCCAGAGAAAGATCGATCTCTTTTTCAGATAATTCTAAATAATGGGAACTTGCTTTGTTGAATTTTATAATTTCCGCGACAAAGCGATAAAAGCGCGGACTTAAAATATTACGATACTGTCCAAATAAGGTCATAAGGTTTGTTCCGGCCCAAGTGATATTATCATTAGGCTCATACACACTAAAACTCATATCACTTGAGTGGGTAGAAATATTTAGCTCTTTAAAAAAATCAATCAAATTAGGATAGGTTCGATCATTATGAACTAGAAACCCTGTATCCACAGGAAAACTTGTTCCTTTAAACTCTATCTGATGTGTATGAGTGTGACCTCCAAAGTGATCTCCTGCTTCAAATAGACTGACCTCATACCCTAACTTATTTAAATAATAGCTTGTGGCCACGCCAGCAATTCCAGATCCAACAACAGCAATTTTTTTCATAGAGACCTCTTTACTTAAACAATCGATTGAGAAAGCTTACGATCAAAAGCTTCAAAGCTTTCAAGGTAGTGAACTTTCTTAATATTTTTAAACTTTGGAAATTCTAAATTCCATCCGCCTCCAATAATGACCTCAACATCATGTTCAAGATGCTTATCAATACAAGTTAGATAGGGAATCATACGTTCTCCATAATCCCAGACTTCTGAATGAACGGTTCCTAGAATGATGCGATCACACCTTAGCGCTCTTACGGCCATGGCCAAAGAGTCAGCCGGATGAGCTGCACCTAAGTAAGTTCTTTTTCTAGAATTTAAACCACAAATAAGATCAGCAATAAGAATTGAGAGTTCGTGAAAGTTACCCTCAGGGGTGGCGAGTGCATAACTATGAAAGGACTCTCTTGATTTCACGAACATATCGATAGGAGACTTTAGTTCATTAAGCTGCCCACGAAGAATTGTCGATACAATGTGCTCATGAGTAACAGAGAACTCCCCTTTGACTACACTCTCCCCAACTGCTCTTAACAACGGAATGGTAATTTCAAAAATAAATTCCTTAACCCCTAACAAGGTTCTTAATCGATAGATTTCTTTTACAAACTCTTCAAAGTTGAAATGAGTCACAAGCTCCAAGAGCCTAGATATCTCTTCTTCAGACTTTACTAGCCCATATTTCTTGCTATCTACCCCACTGATATGAGTTTCATCTAAGAGCTGTTGCAAGGATTCGTAGTCTTGATGGGCCACTTGAGAAATCGTGAAACCACTCTTTATAAGATTAGAGATAGCCATGGCCCGCTTAAGGTCCAACTGAGAGTAAACTCTCTGCCCAGAGCTGTTTCTACTTGGGGAAAAAGCACTATATCTCTTCTCCCAAGCTCTAAGAGTTTGGGGTAAAATACCGCAAGCATCTGAAATTACTTTAATTGTTAGTGATTCTTTCAATTTAATATCCTTTTGTCTCAATATTTTGAAAGGAAAACCTTGTGCGCTAGTGTATAATATATTACATATACAATATATATACAAAGTAAATATATTATATTAAAACTCTGTATGGCCTTTAGGGAGGAAAAATGAAAATTCTTATAACGGGTGCTACGGGACTAGTTGGAAAACGCTTAACTGAATTACTACTTGAAAATGGGTACAGCGACCTTCATGCTCTAACACGTTCTAAAGAATCGGCTCAAAGTAAATCCGTTCTTCCTATAACTTTTCATGAATGGGACCTTAATAAAGGTTTTATAGAAAATAGTGCTATTGAAAATGTAGATATTGTGTTCAATCTTGCTGGTGAAAATATCGCCGATGGAAGATGGACTGATCAGAAGAAAAAGAGAATTTTAAATTCAAGAACTGCAGGTCCTAGATTACTTCTTGAAAAATTTAAAGAACTCAACCACTTCCCTAAGAAGTTTATATCTTCTAGTGCTGTTGGTATTTATGGAAGTCGAGGAGATGAGGAAGTTACAGTCGACTCCCTCCTTGGCGATGACTATTTAGCTGATGTTTGTAAGCAGTGGGAAAATGCGGTTCATCTTATAAAGAATGAACGCTGTAATACTTATTGCTTACGAACGGGAGTTGTTTTAAGTGATAGAGACGGAGCACTTACAAAAATGCTTCCGGCCTTTAAAGCAGGAGTTGCCGGAAAGCTTGGCTCAGGCAAGCAGTATATGAGCTGGATTCATTTGGATGATCTCGCCTCACAATTCATCTTTGTGATGGAGAATGAACTTGAGCAAGTATGCTTTAATGCTGTTGCCCCAAATCCGGTGACTAATATTGAATTCACGAAGGTTTTAGGGAAAACAATTAATCGACCTACCCTTTTTCCTGTACCAGCTATTGCACTTAAGATTCTCTTTGGAGAAATGTCTTCTGTCCTACTGGAAGGACAAAAAGCACTTCCCACTCAATTAATTAAATCAGGCTATTCTTTCAAGTTTGTGACAATTGATTCAGCTTTGAGTGATTTATTAAAAAAAAACAAAAATAATATAAAGGAATTACTTCGATATCAATATATTGATCGTGAAGCACAGGAGATTTTCACTTTCTTCTCTCAAGCACAAAACTTAGAAAAACTTACTCCAGAGAGTATGTCTTTTAAAATGACAAAGATGAGTA
>JBLWYP010000014.1:0-94545 GCA_048266825.1 Bacteriovoracaceae bacterium
ATTCTTTGAAGTTTGCCTCAGATTAGAATTTATCAACGAGAAAGAAGAGTGACTAAGGTGTGCTTCCAGCACACCGCATGGAACGATGAACAAGAGAAATTATAAGATGGGGTAAAATCCAAAGAATGGTAAAAAACAAAAAGCCCAATGGGCGACCATTGGGCTTTTCGAGAGACATTTAGATGGAGTCAGAAAAAATCCTTTTTTCAAAGCTCCTACACACACACACTATTATATAAGCAAGGAGTGTGCCAACTTTTGCATTCACCTAACATATTGATTTCACATAACCGAGTATGTGTTTCAGTGACACTTATTTGACTGACACAGTGAGTATGGCGTTGAGGTTTTGGCAGAGCAATAACGTCAGGATCTGCGGTTGCGTAGATAATCAGATAGACGTTGCACTGCAAGGTCCATGGCCTCATGATCAGAATCGATTCTATATATGCGATCAACCATGGCCCAGATTTTTCGGCCTTCTTTTTGAACAATCTCAATTTCTACGGTTACTCCATCATGAACAAGGTTCATAGTGAGTCTTCCTAGTAAGTGAGGATGGGACTCTAGAGGAACGAGGACTTCCCGTGGAAATTCAGGGTTTCGGATATCAAAATTCATGACACTACATAGCATGAACTTTGTAGATTTAAAATAGAAAACTTCGGTGTTGACTCTGTCTTGTGTAAGGCCTTTGCCTTAGATTTTTCCCTACCAATTTTGAACTTGAGTTGTATGATGAGTAGCGACTAAACACTCAAAGAAGGAAAGATAAATGAAATTAAGAGCAATTGTATTAACAACTGGATTACTTCTTACTCAAGCTGTTTCTCAAGCAGCTTCATGCTATAGCTATGACAAAAAAGGATTAGATATAAAGTGGACGGCGTTTAAAACTCCTAAGAAAGTTGGGGTAACGGGTAAGCTTCCTCATTATAGTGTGACGGGAAAAATGCAAGGAAGTTCTGTAGCCGATCTTTTAAAAGGTCAAAAAATTGCTATTGAACTTGATAAAGTTGATTCTGGTAATCCAGGGCGTGATGTAAAAATTGTAAAATTCTTCTTTAGCGACCTTGCTGGTGGAGAGAAAATGACGGCCAATGTAACGAATGTTTCTAAAGATGTTATCACTATGGAACTTGTTGTTAATGGTAAGAAAAAAGAAATCCCTTTAACTTACAAACTAGACGGCATGAAATTAACGGCCACAGGTCATATGGATATTCTAGACTTTGCTATGAATAAGCAACTCTCATCCATTAATAAAGCCTGCTATGCTCTTCATGAAGGAAAGACTTGGTCAGATGTTGCTTTGACTTTAGAGACAACTCTTACGAAATGTAAATAAACTCCCCTCTTGGGTCGACCCTTCGAATTGTCGGCCCAATTCCATTCAGCTTTCCTCTTCTCAATTTATAAAATTCTCTATTTGTGACCTGAATCAATGTTAATCCCTAAACTTATAAGTTATCCTTAAATCTAGGTAAGGAGAATTTATGATTGGATATTTATTAGCAACGTTAATAGGGCTAAGTCTGGGACTTCTTGGCGGAGGTGGCTCCATTTTAACGGTTCCTATTCTCGTCTACGTCATGAAGATGGACCCCAAAGTCTCCATTGCTCTAAGTCTTGCGATTGTAGGAATGACCAGCCTTGTAGGTGTCTATGGCCATTATCGTAAAGGTAATATTCATTTAAAAGTGGCCCTTACCTTTGGACCCTTTGCTATGGTGGGTACTTTCTTAGGGGCAAAAATCAGTCAATTCTTATCTGGTCAAACTCAGCTTGTCCTCTTTGCGGTCATTATGCTTGTGGCCTCTATCTTTATGATCAAGGGGAGAAAAGATGCTCCCGAAGATAAAGAAAAGCAGAACTCTTTGAATATTCCTCTTATTGCTGTTGAAGGGATTGCCGTTGGGATTGTCACCGGTTTAGTTGGCGTTGGAGGAGGCTTTTTAATTGTCCCCGCCCTTGTTTTGCTTTCAGGCTTATCCATGAAAAAAGCAGTAGGAACTTCCCTATTTATTATTTCCTTTAACTCTTTAAGTGGATTTGCGGGCTACCTAGGACTAGTAGAAGTTCCATGGGGATTTTTATTCAAATTTACGGCCTTCTCGGCCATCGGAATATTTGTTGGAATCTCTCTTTCTCGCTTTGTTTCTCAAAGTGCACTTAAGAGAGTCTTTGGAGTCTTTCTTATTTTTATGGGTATCTTTATCCTCTATAAGAATAAAGATACGTTTGTGAGTTCTCATCAAGTAAAAGAATATAAAACTATTTCGCCGACTCTATCCAAAAAAGCCCTCGAAACTCACCTATCTTAAATCCACGGGCCTGGTCTTGGGGGTATTTTTCTTTAAGAGAAGTTTCAATACCAATGGACAGATTACTTCCGTGACAAATAAGACACTTGGGCTGAATGTAAATAGGTTCAAGGTAGCCAGTATGACCATTTTTCAAATCAATCGTCATCGCTTGCTTTAATTTACCTGATTGAAACTGCGCTAAATAAGGTTTGACCCAATCCTTGGGAGCATTATCTGGGTTACGTACTTTATGAGATGTGCGTCCCATTCCTACAACACCCGTAGTGTGCTTTTGAGTAATCGGCATTGCTTTTAATTTACAAGTTTCTAAAGCGGCCACAGGCCCTGCTTCCTTCATCTTGGCCATTAAAGTTCCCATCAATTCTTTCTTAAAAGGCCCTAAGCTTTTCTTTGCTTCTTCTAGCGTTAAAGCAAATGTCGAAGAAGTAAAACAAAGTACAGAGACTAGAATTATTTTTTTCACAACGCTTCTACTTTTTAAGAGTTAGTGGAAGTTTCAAGTAAGATGTTCCGTTATCTTCCCCCTTAGGAAGATGACCGCCATCAATATTAACTTGAATGCTGGGGAGTATAAGTTTAGGAGCACTAAGAGTAGCATCACGCTCTCTTCTAAACGTCACAAAGTCCTCTTTAGAAGTATCCCCTTTCAATCGAATATTACTTTTCTTCTCTTGCTCGATAGTGGAACAATACTGAAGCTCTCGTCCATTAGGTTGATAATCATGGGCCGTATAGACTTTGGTCTCATCAGGAAGCGTGTAGAGTTTTTCGGTAATGGATTCATAGAGATCTTCGGCGCAGCCTTTTGGGAAGTCACATCTTCCTGTTCCATAATCCGGCATAAAGAGCGCATCTCCGGTAAATACAGCGTCCCCCACCAATATACTGGTGCAAGCAGGAGTGTGTCCTGGAGTAAAGAGAATCTTAAACTCTAGGCTTCCTGCTTGGATCACTTGTCCATCATCAAAAAGTTCATCAAATTGAGAACCATCAGTGGGTATATCAAGATTAAAAATTTTAGCAAACTCTTCTTGAACTAATCTAATGTTCTTTCCAATTGCTAACTTCGCGTCTTTTAATTCTTGTTTTAAAAATACAGAAGCTGAAAGGTGATCTGCGTGGGCATGAGTCTCTAGAATATAATGAGTGTTTAATCCTTCTTCTTTAATAAAGGATAAAACTTTCTTTGCTGAGTCATAGGAATACTCTCCGGAGGCTTGATCAAAATCCAATACCGAGTCTATAAGAAGAGCATCTTTAGTCTGGGGATCAAAAACAACGTAGGTCAAAGTATAGGTTGGTTTATCGAAGAAAACCTCTACATTAAATTTACTATGTTCTTGTCTCATCACTAACTCCTTAAAATAAACGACGCATGCTCAATAAGCTTATTATGGTAAAAGTAATGATTTATGCCTATGATCTAAATCAAATAACAACAAATAACTTTTACAAAATACTATAGCCCGAGAATTACACTATGCAAGAACTACGAAAAGACTTCAATTTAAAAGAGATACTAACGGAAGATCAAAGAAGTCGCATAGTGTCTAAGAAATACCACTCTGGCGAGACGGTTTTTCGTGAAGGCGAAAAGGCCCGTGGCATGTATTTTTTAAAAAGTGGAATCCTTGCCCTCACCCATACCTCTTCTAATGGCACAGAGAGTCTACTAAGGATCTATACCAATTGCTGCTTCTTTGGTCATCGAACCTTTATTACGCAAAGTAATTATCATGCAAGCGCGACTATAATTAAAGAAGCTGAAGTTAAATACATAAATGAAGACTTGGCCCATGAAGTTTTAAATCAGCACCATGGTCTTCTCATGCATATGACAAGAAACCTCGCCATAGACCTAAAGAATGCAGAAAATCGACTACGAGATATGGTGGGAAAAAGGGCCGCACAACGAGTAGTTGAGACCCTCATTTATTTGAAGCATCAAACACCCGACTATTCATGGGGCAGAAGAGAGATTGGGGAATTCTGTGGCGTTAAAACCGAAACGGTTTCGCGCTCCTTAAGTGAACTAGAAGAAAAAGGATTTATCGAGCGTGAAGCTCGACGCGTTACTATCGTGGATGAAGAAAAACTAATTGCTTATCTTCAAGAAGACAATTGGAAATAAGGGTATTTTCAACCTATTTATTCAGTGCATTTGTTTAACAAAAACCCCATAAAATAGCTTATCTAACCGTTTCTCTTAGGTTATGATAGCTTCATAAAATCTTAAATATAAAGCTAGTAAAAAAATTCTTTGAATGAATAAAGTATATCTTATTTTCTCTACGTAAGGAGTTTGTCTATCATGTTAAAACGATTCTTAACTGTAATCACTTCTTCAATTATGAAGAAGCAGGCGATGGGAATTTCGGGGCTATTGCTCTGTGGATTTCTCGTCACTCACTTGGCAGGAAACTGTCTCATCTATGCTGGTCCAGAAGCATTCAATACCTACGGACATTTGTTGGTAACGAATCCTGCAATCTACCTAGCCGAGGCCATTCTTGCTCTCATCTTCTTAACTCACATTGGATTGGCCGCAAAGCTTACCATTGAGAATAAGATAGCAAGACCTAATAATTATTACATGAGACAAGCAACCGGAAGAGGATCAACACTTGCTTCTTCCACGATGCCTATTACGGGTCTTCTTATTCTTGCCTTTCTTGTTCTTCACATTATCCAATTCAAATTTGGACCCTACTATGAAGCAACTTATGACGGTGTAGTTATGAGAGATCTTTATCGTCTACTCATTGAATACTTCTCAAGCCCTATTGCTGTTGCTTGGTATGTTTTCTGTATGTTGGCCCTAGGCCTTCACCTAAGCCATGGTTTTTGGAGTGCATTTCAATCGATTGGATTTAATCATCCTAAGTATATGCCTACTCTGCAAATCGCAGCTAAGATTTTTGGTGTATTGATCACTATTGGTTACTCGGCCCTTCCTATTTACTGTTATCTACAAGGAGCTAAATAATGAGTTCTAAATTTACCGATCCTAGACTTGATTCAAAAGTCCCAGAAGGACATATTAAAGATAAGTGGGATAACCATAAGTTCAAAATGAAATTGGTTAACCCTTCCAATAAAAGAAAGTTCAATGTCATTGTTGTAGGAACAGGACTAGCCGGAGCTTCTGCTTCTGCGACTCTTGCAGAACTAGGCTACAGTGTTGATGCTTTCTGTATTCAAGATTCACCAAGACGTGCCCACTCGATTGCGGCCCAAGGTGGTATCAACGCCGCTAAAAATTATCCTAACGATGGAGACTCTGTATGGCGTCTCTTTTACGACACTGTAAAAGGTGGAGACTATCGTGCTCGTGAAGCCAACGTTTATCGTCTCGCTCAAGTGGCCAACAATATTATCGATCAGTGTGCGGCCCAAGGGGTTCCTTTTGCTCGTGAATATGGTGGTACACTTTCTAACCGTTCATTCGGTGGAGCTCAAGTTTCAAGAACTTTCTATGCTCGTGGACAAACAGGACAACAACTGCTTCTTGGAGCTTACTCTTCTTTAATGAAAGAATCGGCCAAAGGAAAAGTTAAAATTCATACTCGTCGTGAGATGGTTGAACTTGTTGTTGTTGATGGTCACGCTCGTGGGATTATCACAAGAAATATTATCACTGGTGAATTTGAGAAGTGGGCCGCTGACGCTGTTCTTCTTTGTACTGGTGGTTATGGAAATACTTACTTTCTTTCGACAAATGCGATGGCCTCTAATGGTTCAGCTGCTTGGAAGGCGTATAAGAAAGGGGCCATGTTTGCTAACCCTTGTTACACGCAAATTCACCCTACATGTATTCCTGTTCATGGTGATGCTCAATCAAAGCTTACGCTTATGTCTGAGTCTCTTCGTAACGATGGACGTGTTTGGGTTCCTAAGAAAAAAGGTGACACTCGTAAGCCTTCAGAAATTCCTGAAGAAGAAAGAGATTACTATCTTGAAAGAAAATACCCTTCATTTGGTAACCTCGTTCCTCGTGACGTGGCTTC
Organism: Bacteriovoracaceae bacterium; assembly: GCA_048266825.1. Taxonomy (GTDB): domain Bacteria; phylum Bdellovibrionota; class Bacteriovoracia; order Bacteriovoracales; family Bacteriovoracaceae. Next base: position 6,335 of record JBLWYP010000014.1, read on the forward strand.
TAGAAATGCGAAGCAGGCCGTTGATAACGGTCAAGGTGTAGGGAAAACAGGCGTTGCTGTATACCTAGACTTTGCTGATGCTATTAAGCGTGATGGTGAAGATGCCATTCGCGAGCGCTACGGAAACCTCTTTGAAATGTACAACCGTATTACTGATGAAAATCCTTACCAAATTCCAATGAGAATCTATCCGGCCGTTCACTACACAATGGGTGGACTATGGGTTGACTATAATCTTCAAACTACAGTACCAGGTTGTTTCGCTCTTGGTGAAGCTAACTTCTCTGATCACGGGGCCAATCGTCTTGGAGCTTCTGCTCTTATGCAAGGTCTCTCTGATGGATACTTTGTTATTCCCTACACGCTTGGTAACTACCTTGCCACGGAAGGAGATATGAAAGTTAAGACAGAAGATTCTCACCCAGAATTTGATAAGTCGATGAAAGAAGCTCAGGAGCGTTTTTCTAAGCTTATGAGTGTTGGTGGTTCAAGATCAGTGGATAGCTTTCACAAAGAACTCGGGCTTATTATGTGGGAACACGTAGGAATGTCTAGAGACGAAGCAAGCCTGAAAGAAGGGATTGCTAAAATTCAAGATCTAAGAAAAGAGTTTTGGAAAGACGTTAAAGTTACAGGAACAGCAGACGGACTTAATATTGAGCTTGAAAAAGCAAACCGTGTTGCCGACTTCTTGGAACTAGGTGAACTCATGGCACGTGATGCTCTAACAAGACCAGAGTCTTGTGGTGGTCACTTCCGTGAAGAATCACAAACTGATGAAAATGAAGCCAAACGTAACGATGAAGACTTCTGCCACGTAGCTGCTTGGGAATACCTTGGAGATGATGTAGAGCCGACGAGACATCGTGAAGAACTCGAATTTGAGTATGTTGCCCTTACTCAAAGATCTTACAAGTAAAAAATTTAAGGAGCTAATATGAGTCACGATAACGATTTAATGACCCTACATTTAAAAATTTGGCGTCAAAAAGATAATAAAGATAAAGGTGAAATGGTTGATTACACTCTTGAGAAAGTATCTCCAGAGTCATCATTCCTTGAAATGCTTGATCAACTCAATGAAAAATTAGTTGAGCAAAGTATGGATCCCGTGGCCTTTGATCACGACTGTAGAGAAGGTATCTGCGGAATGTGTTCACTAATGATTAATGGCCAGGCCCACGGACCAGAAAAAGAAACAACCACTTGTCAGCTTCACATGAGAAGCTTCAAAGACGGTGATACTGTTGTGATTGAGCCTTGGCGTGCCAGAGCATTCCCTGTTCACAAAGACCTTGTTGTTGATCGTACGGCCTTTGATCAAATCATCGAAGCTGGTGGTTACGTCAATGTAAACACAGGTAACGCTCAAGATGCTAACGCCATTCTTATTTCTAAAGAAAATGCAGACCTCGCCATGGATGCTGCTTCTTGTATTGGTTGTGGTGCTTGTGTGGCCAGTTGTAAGAATGCTTCTGCGATGCTCTTTGTATCGGCTAAGATTTCTCAACTTGCTCTACTTCCTCAAGGACAAGTGGAGTCGGAACAACGAGTTCTTAACATGGTAGAAAAAATGGATGATCTCGGATTTGGTAACTGTACCAATGAAGCAGAATGTGAAGCCTCATGTCCTAAGGGAATTGAGATCACAAATATCGCCCGTATGAATAAAGAGTTCTTAAAGGCCGCTGTAACCTCTAAGAAATAGTAAGATTATATTTTGCTTCTTTATTCCAGCACCATTAACTCGTTCTTAGGGAAAGTCAAAAAGCTTGCCCGAAAGATCATGAACGAAGAAATGGATTTAAAATTCAATAAAACACGATTTCTATGGAGGGGGTATTACTACCCCCTTCATTTTGTTCTCTTTGAAGACCCCTCCAAATTAGGCTACTTCTCAAGTGATAATTTTCAACTTGGCCTTCATAAGAAGCTTATGTATTTGGCCCACGACGAAGTCCTTGCTAATATTATTCGTCATGAATTAGCACACATGTATACGACCATTCTTTATAAGAAGGAAAACCCAAAACAATATGCTCAAATGAGCCCCCATGGTAAAGAGTTTCATCAGGTATGCGAAAGCTTCAAATGGGGTCCTGAAGTTTACAAGGCCTATTCAAATTTAGAATGGGAAAACCAGCTCTACCAAGAAGATACAAGTTTTGAGAAAATTAAATCAAAAATAGAAAAGCTTCTGGCCTTGGCCGATAGTGATAATCCCCATGAAGCAGAAATGGCGACTCTTAAGGCCAATCAACTGCTGCTTAAGTACAATTTACAAAACCTTGAATATAATGATGAAGTTGAAACCTGTGTAAAGCTGGTTTATCGCACCAAGAAACTCAACTCTACGATGAATGCCCTCTACGATATTCTTCAATACTTCTATGTTCAACCTGTATTCAATAGAACTGCAGCTGGAGTTGGTCTTGATGTTGTCGGTACGCGCCTCAACGTAGAGATGGCCGACTATATAACAAAGTACTTGGCCCACGAATTTGAAATTCTTTGGAAAAGAGCAAAGAAAGAAGACCCTAGTCTCGCGGGTCTTAAAATGAAGAATAATTATATCCTTGGCGTGGCCCATGGATTCACAAGTAAACTTAAAAATGAAAGATCACAATATAAGGGCAAAGAAAGTTCTTCAAAAGATCTTATAAGAATTCAAGATAATCTGATCCAACAAGTTGCCATGGCCTTTCCAAGGCTTTCCAAGCAAACTTCTTCCAATGGATCTTTTGATCCTCGAGCACGGGCCAAAGGTCAAAGAGATGGTAGTGGTCTTAATATTAGACCAGGGGTCTCCCAAGGAAACAAAGGTCATCTACTCACGTAATAACGAATACAATATTGGATACAAGGAATATCAAAAGGAATATCAAAAGGAATATCAAAAGGAATATTAAGATGAAATTAGGCCCAGAAGATTTAATCAAACTCTTTGACCAATTTGGAAACTGGGACAAAACCTTAGGTCTTGAAATAGCGATTGATGAGAATCAAAATCTCTATTACCAATTAGAAATCAATAATAAGCATCTCTCTCGCCCTACCACATCTCATGGTGGTGTGATTGCCGCCATGATGGACTCTGTTCTTGGCATTCGAGCTCTTCAAGAGGCAACTTCTCGAGGCATGCTGTGTTCAACTGTTGAATTTAAGATAAACTTCCTGCGACCTGCCCTTAAAGGCCAAAAACTAAGAGGAGTCGCACAAATAGACTTCTCTGGTAAAAGTCTTATGGTTTTATCTGCCGAAATTTACGCTTTATCTGAAAAAAACCACGAGCACGCCCTCCCTATGGCCAAAGGACAAGGTACTTTCAACCTTTATCTAGCTGATTCTAAAGAGTTTAAAGACCTATATCCCCCGAACTAAACTTCTTTCATTCATTTATTATTCTAAAGAGCGACAAGAGTACTTGATCAAATGATTTTGCGCAGGCAAAAAGCTTTCCCGTGAAACCAAGTTGATTTTAGTTTAAAATATCACCTACGCCCTAACCTCGATGATGATTTTAATTTCCTCTTCTTAGCCATGGAAAAAAGTTATGAGTAATTCGCGTTCTTTTATTTTAAAATGTTCTATGTGTTTCAAGGCCTTTGATTACCAAGTCACAATGACCGAAAGTAAATCCAGTCTATGGAACTTTCTCACTTCAAGCCCTCATTCCCAAAGAAAATATGCTGTATTTTGTACTCCAGATATTACGAAAGCAAAGGGTCTTGTAAAAGTAGCTTTAAAAAAAGTTCCACAAGAACATAGGCTTGTTGTGGTCACTTCTAAAGTTAATGATGAAGAACAATTGCAAATGGCAGAGGATAACGACTTTTGCTTAGTATCTTTAAATATACTAAATGATTTCGGACAACAAATGTTAGAGATCAAAAACTTAGCACTCACTTCAGAGACTGAAAATAATGAGGATGATGGCGACTCCCCATCTGACTTTATTGATAAAGTGATTTCTAAAGAACGCTTATTTTAATTAAGAATCTATATCGTGAAACAGAACTTTAATATCATCATTCTCTTTGCCACCATAATTGGAGCATCCTACTTTCTACTCTTTAAGCCTGACTCTTCATTAGCGGCAACTCTTATGACATTGGCCCCTTTGGGATGGGTATCTCTATTTAGTATTCGTTTCTTAAAAGAATGGAAGAATAAGAAAATAGATAAGAAACTCAATCCAAAACCAAAAGAATCACGTGTTTTCAAAGATCCTGAAGACTTCTTACCTAAGAAAGATTAATTAATAATTAGGATTAGACTTGTTGCTTATCTGGGCCATGAAGCCACTTATGCTGCTGACCAATAACTCGAAAAGGTGCCCCTTCTCTCTCATTCCATTCTATGACATTTTGAAAACGGGCCAGCGGCATGTCTTCTCCAGGAATATAAGAGGGTGTCAGAATCCAAGTTACATCGTCTTCACCAAAGAGAGTTCGACGACTCTCAAGTACATCTGAAAAGTCAGTGCCATCTTGAACGACAGACTTGATTTGATACTTTCCTTGGTATTGTTCAACTAAGCGAGAAATGAGTTTAGGATTTGTTTTTACATGAGTAGAAGGTGTCTTATAATCAAAAGAGATAAAGTTCACAAGGTCAAAGATCTCTGGAACAATTCGTGTTCCAGCAGCTTCTATATTGATCCAATAGCCACGGCTTTTAAGGGCCTTCGTTAAGGCCAAAACACCAGGAGTATTCTTGGGATGAAGAGGATCTCCTCCCGTAATGCTCACTCGCTTAAGCTTTCCATTGAAGCCGACTTCATGAACTTGATTCAGAACATCTTCTAACGTATGAATCGATTGAAGCGGAAAATCCCAAGTGTCTTTAGAGTCACAATTAACACAGCCAATAGTACAACCTTGAAAGCGCACGAAGATCTGAGGAGATCCTAAAAGTACCCCTTCACCTTCTGTTGCTCTATAAATTGAGTTTATAGCTAGTTTATCATTTTCCATAACCCTCATCTCTACCATAAATTAATACTTTATGAATAGTATTGAATCAAACTATGAAAAAGTAACACGAATCGAGGGGATTAAGCTGCTATGAATGAATCTTTTTAAATACTATGACCACAGAAGCTCTTAATCACCTCATAGCGGTCTTTTAGAGCTTCGTCACTAATTTCAGGATAGCGTTTCTTTATAATAGACAAGGCCATAAAGCCCAATTCTTCATCTCTTTGGGCCATATCTTCCCTAGACACGACACTTCTCCAATACTCGTGTGTCTTCATGGCCTCAAATTCATCTAAATCTATAAGTCCCCTACTATGAAGGTTCTGAGGAGAAATCGCTTCGTCTGAAAACTCAGCTCCTTCTCGTAGAACAGGAGCAAGCTGTGAAAAGCAGCTAAGAGACTTCCCTAATAACAAGGAAGAAGGAACTCTCAGAGCCTTATGATGCTTTTTAAACGACTTTTCAGCTTCTAAAGATGTAGAAACACCCTTTTCACTCAAAGAGCTACAGCCCGTTATACAAAACGTTAAAAAGAAAATGAAAGAGGAAGTAGATTTCATTAAGTTAAACATAGCAAGACTCTATCGGCAGATTTAAAAAATCTCTAAAATACCCGAGTCCAATACTCCGGCTATTTGTTTTAAACTATCCCTCTTTATTACCGATAAGATCTATTGATGAACAAGCGTCTTTTATTCTCATTGCTCTCACTTGTATCAGTCATTTTTATGCCTGTGCATTCCTATGCCCAAATGGCCCAAATTACAAAACAATTTGAAAATGAATCCCTTCGTAAAATAAAATCGAATATTGATTTTAGCGTTGAATTCACTTCTCTCATTCTAAGGGTTGGAGAACAAATCGATAAAGAAGTTAGTCAAAATTTAAAGGATGCAAGAGTCGATGACTTTCTTTATGCAACAGATTCTAAGATTGAAGGAATCCTTAAAGATAAAGTGACCTACTTTGCTCAGTTCTATGAAGAAAATATAGATATCCCTAGTGGTAAAATACAACAGTTTCGCTACCACTTAAGTCGTATCCATTGGAATAAGATAATTCCTATTATTAAAACTTCCTTTGTCGGCCTCAGTGGATTCTTTAAGCGCAGAGGTGTTGGGATCGTTGTCGCCATGATGGTGGGACAAGTAATGGAGTACTCCGTCTATTTTTCATTATATGCTCTAGGGCTAGCCAAGTTTATTCCCCTCTCCATGGCCATCCCTTATGGGACCTTACTTTCAATCATACCTTCAGTCGTGGAAAGATTTCGCATCAAACGAATGCTTACCTCTTTACTCGGAGGACAAGAGCAGTATCGTGCCTATCAATTACAAATGAAAAAATCACTAGAGAAACTCAAAATGAAAAATCTAGATCAAATCCTGTTTCCGATTGAAATGCCTGATGCCGATGTCGGCACAATTGATGCTCTCGTTCTCAGTAAAAATAGCTGGTGGCACTCACTTTTAACCAGACTAGGTCTTAATCCAAGAGATCTCAGTTACCCATCTTTGAATCTCTACGTCATGATGAATAAACATGAAGATAAGTATATTAAGTCAGTTAAAGAATCAGATGCCCTAACTCAACCTATGAAGACAGCGCTTATAGTGGAGCATCTTATGCGTACATTAGATAAGAAACATCGCTTAAAGTTTCAGGCGAGATTTTCCAATAACTTTACCAAAGTGAAGAGATCCCACTACTGGAGGGCCTTAGAGGACTGGACTCTCGCTATCATGCAGGCTCAAAATGTAGATGACATAAGAAAGTCCATGGCCAATATTCCTTATGGAGTGACTCCCCAACAGGTTCTCGAATTATGGGAAAATATTATTCTTCCTCATTATTCAACATCTTTGAATATCAAATATACTTCTTACAGAAAACTCAAAGAAAAGGTCACTCTGCTTAAAGGAGTGAGCTATCAACTCGACCAAGATAATTGGAATGAATTCTTCTTTAAAAAGTTTGATGAAATTCTTACGGAATCACTCTATATCCACATTCCAGAGTGTAAACACCCCGAAGGAGTGGCAGTGAAATTCCTTTTGGCACAGTAAAAAATATTAATATTAATGAGCTAAGCTTCTAATATTAAAGTAAAAGTGCCTATAGTAAAAATATACTCTGTAGGACGTTGTTGAAGTCTTCGTTATAATAGTAAAACGTTAACCCTTAGAAAATGAACACATATGAATGATAATCTCGATATAATTTTAGAAATTGTTGAAAATGGAAAATCGGCTTTTTTCAAAGTCAGCCAACACTCCATCATTATTGGTAGAGATCCTGCAAAATGTGACATCACTTTATCAGAAGATGGCGCCAGTAAGTCTCACTGTCGCATAGACTTTAAAGCTGGTCTTGGATTTACAGTAACCGACCTAGACTCTAAAAATGGTACTCATATAAATAATCTTCCCATTAAAAAAGAATCATTCTACCTAGATGATGTTATTCAAGTAGGTGAATCTTATATTCGTTTTGCTTCAAGTAAAATGAGTGTCAATGCATGTATGAAGTTACGAGATCCACGTAAAATGAAGAAGATGAATAAGAGTATCACCCTGGTCCAAGGAAGCTCATCTAAAGATAGCCTTGTTGATAATAGTGGTGATCATCATGGGATGAAAGAAATAACAGGCCTTGATGGTAATAATCGAATACGCGGGGCTGGACGGCTTTTAGATCGCAAAAAGAAGAAGAACTAGAACTACTTCTTTTTGCCAAACATCCCTTTCTTCTTCGTTTTCTCTTCTTTTTTTGAACCACCTCTTAATTCTTCAAGCTGCTCTTTGCTTAACTGTAAAAGCTGAGTGACGCGAACTTCTTCTTCAACTTCCTCTTCTTCAGGAGCACCCTCACCAGAAGATTTCATGGTGGATAACTCACTTTCATCTATTTTTAAATGATAGGCTTCTTCCGTGACATTTTCTTCATTGGTCTGTTCATTTGAGACATTGGCTTTTTGGGCAGCTTGTTTCTTTCTTATTTGTTCTGCTTTTTTTTCTGCAGAAGTCATAAGGAGCGCCTTCTCTATTCCACCCTCAACTCTCTTCTGCCTTTCGGCCAATAATTGCGTGTATATTTTTTCATATTTTTCTATTTGAGAGAGCAATTGCTTTTGAGTTAAATCTTTTATTTTTACCATCAGATAACCAACTAGAGAATGAGATATAGATTAAATATTTATATCTCTATCATATCAAAGATGTGGAAATTATCACTAAATAATATCCTTGCGTGGGTCGATAAGGACTTAGGACGTCTAAATAAAATAGGAAATAACTTGAGAAGTATAATCATCTTTAATCATGATCAAAGCTTATCTGAATATTATAATTCTATTATTAGAGGATTATACGATGATGTGACTCTCATTAACGCTCAAAATGACCAAATAAACAAAATTAACGGCAATAATGTCGTCATCATAAATTATGATGCCCCTCATTCAGCTGGGCCAGTCATTAAATACTGTCTTGAGAATAGTACAAAAATACCCTGTATTATCACAGGAAATTCACAAGAAATACTGGCTGCAAAGAAAAAATTTAAGAGCCATGGATTATTAGACTATTTTAGTCATGAAGAAAGTGTAGAAATCCTCTGGCAAAAAATTAATCGGTTTACCAATCTTAATCAAAGAACTTTACAAAAGAAGGAATACTGCAAAGTAAACTTAAGCTTCTTTTTTTCAACCAAAACTGTCTTCTGTGATATTTATCTTCGAATGGGCGAGATGAAGTACGTTAAAATATTTAATCGTTACGATAAAATTGATTTCAAAGATATCAAGAAATACGACCAACGAAATATACAATACCTTTATGTACGAGAGAGAGACTTCTCTCTTATCATGAAAAAACTCGTGAAAGAGCTGCGTCCTCTTATGGATAGTGATTCACAATCCTTAACTTTGGGAAATAAATCTTTAAGCTCTGTATTCTCTATGCAGTTACAAGAGACAGTATCAGAAAGTATTCAAAAAATTGGTTTGAGTGGCGAGGCCATTGAAATGACAAACCTTGCGATCAATTCGACACTCGATTTGATTCAAAAGGATCTCGAGATTTTTCAAGTTTTACAAGATATCATTAAGGGAAAGAATTATATTTCGGAACATAGTTTTCTATTAACTTATATAAGCTGCGCGCTTTTAAAAGAAAGTCCCTATTCTCATCCTGATAATCACTTGGCACTTTCTGTCGCGGCTTTCTTTCATGATATTGCCCTCGACACAGAAGAGAAGGCTAAGATACAAAATCTTTATGAATATCAATTTAAAATTTTAGGAATAGAAGACCAAGAGGATGTCATTAATCATCCTCAAAAGGCCAGTAACTTAGTATCCAATATAGTCGGTATGCCTGAGGTTGTTCAAACTATTCTAATTCAACATCATGAACAATATGATGGAACAGGTTTTCCAAGTGGCATTGACTACAAGAGAATAAATCCTCTTTCCGCTATTTTTAGTGTCGCTCATGAACTCTCTATTTATCTCTATGATTCGGGACACAACAAAGAAAATATATCTGATATTCTTAATGAGCTATCTAAAAAGTACCTCCGTGGAAACTTTAAAATGGCCATTGAAGCAGCTCAAAAGGTATTTCAAGCTAGCGATGTATCTCATCTTGAAGAAGACGTAGAAAACCCCTCTCTAGCAAAGTCAAAAAAGGCCGTATAGAACCTTTTCTTGTGCTTTGCTAGACCTAAGAGCACTCTCCTATTAAACTATCTCTATGCCCTTTGATATCGATCTAAAATACCAAGAAACTCTCTCTCTTTTAAAAGAAGGTAAGAGACCTTTAATTAAGCTAGACTCAAGCGAGCTTGAGCAGCTGGCCCATCATTGGAATGAGTTAAATCAACGAGATGCTGAACAAGCTGAATACTTTCCTATTCTCTGTATTGCTGATCATCTTACCCAGTCTCACGAATCTCTCATCCCTCCCCTTGTATATATTTTAGAAAACCGGCAGGAAGAGAGCTTACTCATATACACGCTCACGGCCTCGTTCAAAATTATTATTGAAGATTGCCAAAAGAAGAATGAACGTATTCCCTTTAATTTTCTCAATGCCCTAAAAGCACCTCTTTCCCATCAAAGCTGGGAGGTACTCGAATGGACACTGAGAGTGGTTGATCAACTAGGTCCTCAATCTATTTTATTAAAGCCCGAGACCTTAGCGAGAAAGCCTGGTCTTATTTATAAACTAAACCCTAAAATTAAAAATATTTTTGAATTAATCAACATGCTTGAAAGACGTTGGAGCCCTAATGAGTAAAAGAAATTCAAGTGAACAAACTCAAGCGTTTTATGAAAAGCTCATGCAAGCAACCAACGCTGTAAACGCCCCTCATTTTTCTAATCAACCTGAAAAAGAATTCGATGTAAAAATAAGAAGAGATGATAGTGTCTCCCCTGGAATGTTTAAGCCTGACCCATTGAATCCTGGTCACTATAAGGCCCATGAAGTAACCATTAGGGCCATGAGAAAAGATCTCTTCGTTGCAGGCAGTGAAGAGTTTATCGACCTTCAAAAAACTTATTTTTGTCAAAGTTGCAGTCAAGAACTTGACACTCAGTTTTGGACCTTCTGTCCCTATTGCGAAGCTTCATTTCCGAAGGACTTATAAGCACCTTAATTATCTGAAATTACAGGAGCTTTCACAGCAATGAGTCATATGGCCGTCATCTTTTGTTAGAACTAACTCCTTTACGATCGCCCTGTAATATAGGATTTTCTTACACTACAACAATAGGCAGATTTTTTGGCGTTAGGAGATGTATAAATAGGATGTTTATCCATAACTACCAAAGAAAAATCACACGGAACTTACAATGACCTTACTGAGGAGTTAATCCATGGGAACAGTACAGAGACGCAATTCACACTTAAGTGAGAATGAATTAAAGCAGCTACGAGATGTTCTTCTTTCACAAAAAGAAGATATCTTAAACAAGATTTCAGACCAAACACAGTATGCCCTCGATCCTAATGAACAAAAGGAACAAGTCGATGCGGCAAACAACAATCGCGAAAAAGAACAAGAAGCAAGACTTCTTAGTCGCCAAGGTTTCCTAGTTAAGAAGATCGGTAAAACACTTCTTGATATGGAAAACGGGGAATACGGACTATGTAAGGAATGTGATTGTGACATTCCTTTTGAAAGACTACTTGCACGTCCTGTTGCAGACATGTGTATCACTTGTAAAGAAGACTCTGAAATGTCAGAGCGCTCTAAATTATACAAGAAGGTATCCAAGTCACTTGGGAAAACAGCTCAAGAATACGGACGCGCTTAATTCAATTCTAGGAAGGTCTCTTTATCCAGACCTTCCTCTTTAAGCCTTGCCTATGTCCTTATCTAAACTCATTCTTTCTAAGAAAGACTTTATCGATCATGTCGTTGATGAATTCTATCGACAGGCCACAACAGATATACTTATAGGTCATCAATTTCGAAAAATTGCTCTCAAAGAAAGAGATCTGCATACGAAAGATGGACATCATCCATTAAGGCCACCTCTAGAGGCCTTTGCCCACCATTTACCTCGAATTAAGAGCTTTTGGTATATCCAACTCATAGGTGAAACCAAAACAACTGATCAGGCGCCTTTTGACCTCATTCAAATCCATCGTGAACTCTCCATTCGTATGGGTGAGTTGAATCGCTGGCTAGTACTTTTTGATGGAGTTCTTATGCAATCTTTAAAGGAAGTTGAGAATCAAGAGGAAATGGCTCCATTCATTCAACTATGGCGAGAAAAAGTCTCTCTATTTGAAAATCGTTTTAAAAATATACTTTTTTAAATATCACAATCTGATTTCTTAACAGGCTTCTTTGCACCAAATGCCTGCACCACATAATCTTCTAGTACAGGTTCATTCGTTACATCATCAAATAGCCAATTGAATGCATACCACTGCCCAATGGCCTGGGCCGCAAGGCATGCTTGTTTCGATGATTCATATTGAATAACGAGAAGCTCAACAAGACGGATCTTAATACGTTTCCCACTTCCCTCAACACATCCTTCCATCAGATAACTAGAACATAGAACACGTCTTGAGCGCTCAGCTTCGGTGTCAGATAGAAAAACAAGCTCAATACTTGGATCGTAGGCCGTTGCTTTTCTCCACATATCAGTAGGTCCAAGAATATTTTCTTTCTTAGAACAAGATCCTAATAACAAGGCCATCAATAGAGATGTTAGGATAACTCTAATCACTAGGTCCTCTTATTCTTCTTATAACGAGGAGTACGCTTCTTTGCGGCACTCGCCTTCTTTGTTACTTTCTTTGCAACTTTCTTAGTGACCTTCTTTTTAGCAGCTCCAACAGTCTTTTTAGATGTTTTACCATTTGGAATCTGAAGACCACTTGGCTCAAGAGTTTTCAGAGCAAGAGAACTTTGAGAGAGGATGGCCTCATTAATTCTGGCCATAAGCTTAAGGTCTGCTGCGGTTACAAAGTTAAAAACACGTCCTAACTTTCCTTCGCGACCAGTACGTCCACAGCGGTGAACATAGTAGACGGCCTCAAAAGGAAGATCGTAATTGAGAACCCAAGAGAGACCTTTTACATCAAGACCACGGGCCGCAATATCAGTAGCGACGAGCACTCCACCTTTATCTCTAAATTCTGTATAAGCATCTCTTCTTTCTTTTTGAGTTAGAGCACCATGAAGTAAGTTAATTCTACGACGAGGAAATTTCTGTTGGAGTTGATTGAAAACTTTTAAAGACTCTTCCTTACGATTAACGAAGATAACTCCTGTCCCCTTGCCTTCCTTTTCCAAGAAAGAATCAACCATAATACTCTTTTCTTTCATTCCAAGAGGGATATTATAAGTTTCGATATTTCGCTTTAACTGAACTCCACCCTGACAGACGATTTCATTAAATGCATACTCAGGGAAAACTTCAGATAAGAAGTTCTTATACTGGGCCGGCCAAGTTGCAGAGAAAAGTCCAATCTGAATAGGACTTTGGCGATATTCTTTCTTAATGAGCTCTTGGATTCTCACGATATCTTTTGTGAATCCCATATCAAGTAATTGATCGGCTTCATCAAAAATGAGAATTTCTAAAAGTGTTGATTTTACTTCTCCACGCTCAAGAGCACTTTTAAGTCGCGATGGAGAACATACTAAAATATCATAGGCTTCATCAGCAATACGTCTTGATATTTTTCCCTTATCCCCACCAGTCAAAGTCCGAATTCGAAGCTTGGCCGTATGACCGACAGACTTTAAAACCTTATTTACCTGCTGATTGAGCTCCCTAGTCGGAGTCATGATAATCGCTCTAGGGGCACCAATTTGTAATTCCATTGGAATTTCATCATCATTCATCTTCAAAAGTTGGAAGATAGGTAGTGCATAGGATAGTGTTTTACCAGATCCTGTTTGAGCGAGAACAGAGACACTCTCCCCTTTAAAAAGCTCAGGAATAACTTTTCCTTGAACTTCAGTAGGCTTCTTCAGCCCACTTTCGGTTATAAATTTCTCAATGCTTTCTAAAAATAAAAAGTCCTCAAATGAACTCATTGCAACTGACCTTTGATAAAGTGATGATAACCTTAGTATAGCAAGGTATCTTAGAAACAAAAAGGGACCTTATACAAGGTCCCTATATTTAGCAATCATTACTTTATTGTTTAGATAGAGATTCTAAAGTTAAGTGAATGAATCGTTGCCGGCTTAAGCCCACCAACTTCTGAACTTAGTGGCGACTTGAGCATATATTCCACATGAATGAGCCATAACTTTGCCATTGGACTGAACGTGAAGTGCTCGCTATCAATCATTCCGCGAACTCTAAGACCAATTCGATCACTCCAAACATGGGCGCCAAGGTCGGCACCAACATAATAACCATCACTAAATCCATAGCTGGCACGCTTATGAAGCCCAACAAATGGCTTTACTGAAAAGAGCATGAATTTATAGAGGTATTCACTATGAACTCTAAATAGAGGGTCATTTCCATAGATCAGAGCTCCTCCTTCTTCTTCGTTATCTGAAACAGTAGTGATCTTTAGATCTTCAATCCCAGCATATGCTGTTAGGTTTCCATTTCTATAACCAAGGGTATAATCAACAGCTGCATTAATTGTTGTATTCATTTCATCTGGAAGATCCGCAATATCTCCATCATTCGTCAAAGAGTCAGCTGAAATTCTTACTCGATAATCAGCCCTACCTAAAGCATAGATGTTAAATTGACCAAAGAAATGCTCATCATAGATATAATCAAAGTAAAGACCTGCACGAGCTTCAGCTTTCACATAATTATAGATATCTGGAACTGTCGTATCGGCAGGAAAAATATAGTTTTCTGACTCATATTGTCTGGCCACTTGGATTTCTTGATTCGTTAATCCACAAGCAGGAGTATTGATGAGAAAAGTAATAATATTCTGTCCTTTAATTGTGTTATCTACACATGACAGTAGCGCAGTCTTTAGAAAATCAGGAACATCAGAACCGAGGTATTCAACAGCATCTTGCACGGTCAAGTTCTCTGTTTGAATACCCATTAAAAGTCCAAGATTCCCTGTTGCTCTTAAACTTGGCTTAAACTTTACACCAGCAATTGAAAAATCGAAAAAAGGTATATTTAGCCCAAATCTAACTCTTAGGTTCTGCTCTGTTTTATCATATTCATTAAGAAAACCTTGAGCATTCGCTAATTGTTCAGATTCTGTTCCTTCAAAATCAGCAACATCCTTCGCTTCATCAATAAAGTCAGTCATATCTGTATTCAAAAGAGCAGAGACATCTAAAATAAAGTCATCATTGTCATAAGGTCTCATCATTTCATGAGTTCTAAACTTATCTTCGAGAAGCTGATATCGATCGACGATATTATAAGCTGCTTGGGTCTCGGCCAAGAGCACTACTCCTGCCAATAATAGAAAAATGCGTACTGAAAAATTAATTCGATTCATAATAAGTCCTTCCTTGAACTCAATTTATATTAATAAAAATGTCATATTTTGTTAGAATTTCCCTTTTGTTAGAATAGAGTAATTCGAAAAAATGTAAACAAGAAAACTATTCCAATAATAACCAAGTAAAGGCGTTATAATTTAATTTAATCAATGAGTTGCGTTTTTTCGCAACCTTGGTGAAAATAGAATATATAATTAATAAGTCTTTACATGATTAGGAGAAGCCCTTTTGTCCGACACAGAATACATCTATATTCTTGACGTAATTTTCCCAAAGGAATTAGCTCAGAAATTAGAAGTCGAAAAAGAAGTTTCTTTTGGCTCTAGTCGTGATTGTGATATCGCGATCACCGGCCAAGGTCTCTCTCCTTTACAAGGAAAGTTTCGCTACCAAAACGAAATCCTAACTTATACTCAAATGAGTCATGATGAGATTATCAATATTGGTAATCAAACTTGTAAGAAAGGAAGAATGTATATCCTTGAAAAAGGTGATCGAGTCACTACGCAAAAAAAAGATGGAAAGGAAGAGAAGTTAAAAATAATTATTCGTAAAGAAGAATACATCGACGAATCAGATGAATTTGAAAGTTCTTATAATGAAGAGGATTTAAATGATCGTACCGATCCCAGCTATAGAGAAGATTCCTCCGGAGTTTTCAATATTGGAGAAGTCACAGGAGTCTTTAAAAATCCTAACCAAAAAGGAATCAAAAAAGCTATCACAAGGTTTTGGGATTACACTAAAGAGAAAACTCAAGACTTCTTTGAATATATACGAGAACTCAATTATGAAAAAGTAAAAGAGGCCACTCAAGTAAAATTCAGCATGAAGGAGCGACAAGCTCCACCTAAGCAAGTTGGTAAGAAGAAAACTTCTGAGCCAGTAGCCGGCCTTCTTCCCCGCTTTCTAGGTATGTTCTACAATGTACTCATATTTGTTCTGTATTACTTTCAAGGACTTCCTGCCCTAGAAGAATTCTCAGGAGTAAGTTTCTCTACACTATCAACAGATCTTCATAACAGTGTATTACCCTATATAAATAAAATCCCTCTCAAAGTAGAACTCATACCCTACACTGAAATAGTTCTCCCCTACCTAAAAGAGTGCCTCACTTCTTTTGAACACTTTAACCTCTTCGTTTTATTTGCCACTTATGAACTGATCACTCATTTCATTCTTGGTGTAGGCCTTGGTCAATATATTCTTGGACTAAGAGCAAAAGGAAACTTTCTACTCGTAAGACTCCTCTCTCCTATTAGACTTCTTATTTATGTTCTCACATTCCCATTAATTATATTAGATATTCCAGTCATCTTAAATAAGAAGTCATTTAAAGAATTCATCACTTTAACAGGTATAGTCTCAAAATCTAAAAAGGTTCTGATTTTCAATTCTTTTGTTCTTATTCCTGTAATTCTCATTCTCTTTAGTAATATAGAAATTCTTCTTAACTTGGCGAGTGGTCATCCCGTTGTATCTAAAGAAGTAACTCAAGTAAGAAGACCCAAAGCAAATGAAAATAAAGGGGAAGCTCTTTTTAAAATCAATAGCCCATCTCTTATGCTTCATGCAAATGCGGCACTTGATCTAAGTCACATCATGATTCCAACCATTAAGATGAGAGAATCAAGATACTATACTCGACTCTTGATTTATGATCCCACAGAAAAATTCATTGTGAAGATTGATCAAAGCCAAGAAGTTATAGCTGCTGCAGATCTTTTCAAGATCCTTAGACAAGATCCCATGAATATTGGAACATTTGAGCAAACAAATAGTCATCAAAATACTATTTTATCCGTTGAGACGGATGCCCAAATTATGCAGTCACTCTATGAAGTGATTACTTTCGACATTAAGAATCCCCTTCCTCTAATTGAAAAAGTAGGCATCGTTTCTAATCCCTACCAAAAGATTTATCGTAAAGTTTTAGATAAGCTCGCCATCAGTACCGCCGACAAGAGTATCCTCTACAATGGTATATATGAGAATCTCATCACCGTAGAAAGAGTCAAAACATCGAATCAGCTCTCCCTACTCAATCTGACCTCTCATGGGCTGATGGAAACGAGATTTGAATTTGATCCCAAAATCAGAGCCAAAGTCATCCGGTTGATTGAAAAGTCATGGGCCGCGGGTAGAGAAAGCTCAACAGAACCTGCAGGTATCGAGGTCATGACCAAGCTGCCTAAAGAGCAAAAACCCAATATTATCCTTGGGGCCTTTAGCTCAGTGTCCAGCCTAAATAAAATCTTAGAGCTAAAAGCTCTCAGCGGCCAAGAAATCACTAATTTAACCAACACCTTTTTACAACTTTCATTTCATAGCTTGAAAACCGAGGATCAAATGTTACAAAATACCCTCCTCGATGAATTAGAAAGTTTAGATAAATGGTTGCTCGTTTACGATAAAAAGAATAAAAAGCAATCTCTATCTGACTTTAGATTAGGTCTCCTGAGGATTCAAAAGGCCTTATCAAATAAGAATGAATCTTTTTTTGAACTAAATAAATAATTAATTACGCCACACGGATAGCCCATGTCTAAAACAAATCAAGATCAGGAAAGAATCCAGGATCGAATCAAGAAGAACTTTTCTTTTAAAGTTGTCCATGTTGATAAACATACAGGCGCTCGAGCAGGAGAAATTACGACCCCTCACGGTGTTATAAAAACTCCCGTTTTCATGCCAGTAGGAACTCATGGAGCCGTAAAGGCGCTACAACCTACATTTCTTGAACAAATGAATGTACCCGTTATTCTTTCTAATACTTACCACCTTCACCTATCTCCCGGTTCGGACTTAGTAAAAAAGGCCGGTGGACTCCATACTTTTATGAATTGGAATCGTCCTATCCTTACCGACTCTGGTGGATTTCAAGTTTTCTCTCTACAGGGAAAGAGTATTAAAGAAGAAGGGGCCGAGTTTAAAGATCAAAAAGGAAAGAAAATCCTTCTCAGCCCAGAAACCAGTATCGAAATCCAACAAAACTTAGGCTCTGACATTATGATGGCCTTTGATGAGTGTATTCCCTATCCTGCTGATAGAAAGTACACCAAGACCTCGATAGATCGTACTCATCGTTGGCTAGATCGCTGTATTGATACTTGGACCAACGATAAGCAAGCGCTCTTTGGAATCATTCAAGGTAGTACCTACGATGATTACCGTGATGAATGTCTCGAGGAGCTAGTAAAGCGTGACCTTCCTGGTTATGCCATAGGTGGTGTATCTGTTGGGGAAGGACCTGAACTGATGCAAAAGATCGTAAGTTATACAGGACCAAAGATGCCTGTTAACAAGCCTCGCTATGTAATGGGAGTTGGGAATCCAGAAGATCTTCTTATGATCTGGGAAAATGGAATTGATATGAGTGATTGTATTATTCCAACTAAATTTGCCCGTGGAGGAACACTATTTACTTTCCGTGGAAAAATTAGAATTAAACACCGAAACTACAGAAGAGACTTCTACCCTATAGATCCCAATGTAGATTGTTACGCCAATCGCCATTACACTCGTGCCTATATAAAGCACCTTTTTGATTCCAATGAAATACTCGGTCAAATTTTGGCCACCGAACACAATATTGCTTTCTATAAGACCATGGCCGAAAAGGCCCGAGAAGCGATTCTCGAAGATAGATTTAGAGAGTTTAAAAAAGAGTTTCTAGAGAACTACAATACAAACTAAAAAAAAGGCTTCATTTAAGAAGCCTTTTTTTATTCTTTAAAGTTCTGCTTCAATAGCATCTGATAATATTTTCGTAAGTTTCTCTAGATCTTCAAAAGAGATATTATAGAACATCGCTATTCTAAACTGATTACGACCAAGTTTTCTATAAGCATCAATATTGTAAACGCTACCTTCTTTTAGAAGACGATTTACAAGTGCTGAAGCATCGACTTTATCATCAACATCAATTGTCGCCACACAAGTCGAACGATACTTCTCGTCTTTAATATAAGGACTTAAATAGTCCTTTGAATCTGCCCAAGAATAAAGAAGATTGGCCCTTCTCTTTCCTTCCTCAATAACACCAGCATAACCGGCCTTATTCATTCTCTTGATTTGCTCGTTAAGAAAGAAGAAAGTCGCAATCGCTGGAGTATTATAAGTTTGGTTCTTATCTGAATTATCAATGGCCGTTTTCCAGCTCATTATATCTGGCACGTAGCGAGACTTATCTTCAGCAATCTTAAGAGCACGCTTTCTGGCCTTTGGAGACATAATAGCAATCCACAGACCACCTTCACTAGCGAAGACCTTTTGAGGTCCAAAAAAGAAAAGATCTACTTTACTTAAGTCACAGGCAACTTGTCCACCACCACTGGTAGCATCAACGGCCAAAATGGTATCTTCATCTACTTCTGGAAATTCAGGAATAATCACTCCCGTAGAAGTTTCATTAAGCGTGCAACAAATCATGTCCGCATCTGACATATTTTCGGCCATAATTCCTTGACCAAACTCTACAGCAACTTCTTGTGCTTCAATCCATGGAATCTTATTGTGGGCCTTAAACCATTTATTTGAAAATTCACCACAGGTATAATGGGCCGACTTTTTTTCAACAAGACCTAGTCCGATACTATCGAAGAGAAAAGTGGCTCCCCCATTACCTAGAACAACGCTATATCCCTCAGGAAGGTTGAAGTATTGATGGAGTCCTTCTTGTACTTCTTTTACTAAATTCTTTACGGCCGGCTTACGATGAGAAGTCCCCAATAGCTCAGTTCCCGTTTCGGCCAAGGCCTTAACAAACTCAACAGGAATCAAAGATGGTCCACATCCAAATCTTGGATCTGATGGAATTAAATCTTTAGGAACATTGTAATTTTCAAACATGACAACCTCGTGCTGTGATAAAAATTTTAAGATGACCTGATAATACATCTGTCCTGCTTAAAGTTAAAGTCCAATAAGCTCGCAAACAGACTTTGCCTAAGGAACCTATAACCAAGTAAGCCAATCAGTTTTAATGAAGTGAGTACTGCTTAAAAGAGCGCCCTCGTTTTTCACACTGTGCTTCATATTCATCAAGGTATTCAATTTCTTCTGAACTCAGTAAAGATCGATCAATTAAATCAGGCCAAAGACCAATATAAACAAAGCTATCAAAGCCTAGCTTATCATCTACCTTCTTTACATGAGCAATATTCTCAAGGCGTATGCCGGCCTTACCAGGTTCGTAACATCCAGGCTCAATAGAGCCCACTAAGTTCTCTTGCATGGGGATACAACTCTCCGGTCTAATGCTATAACCCGACTCATGGACATTGACTCCTACCCCATGACCCGTACCGTGAGCGTAATTAAGCCCTTGTTCTTGTAATGGAGCACGAGACATAAGATCGAGATCCTTGCCTAGTGTGCCCACCTCAAACTTGGCCTTCATCAATTGAATAAATCCTTTTAAAACTAAGGTATAATTCTTAACTTGCTCAGCGGCAGGCTTGCCGGCAGGAACAATCGTACGCGTGCAGTCAGTTGCTAAACCCTGTTCATAAATGGCACCAGAATCCATGAGAACATTTTCTCCACTTTTATACTTCTTTTTATCCGATGGAGTTGAATAGTGAATAATACTTCCATTGGCCCCAAAGCCCGCGATCGTTTTAAAACTCTGAGTTCTAGCCCCATGAGAGCGATAGATTTCATTAGATTTATCTCTAAATTCAACCTCAGAAACTTCAACACCTGAGCGCGTTCTCTCTATTAACCAAACGAGGGATTCATAGATAGCCTTATCAGAGTTTTCAAAACTTTCTTTAAACGCCAAAATCTCGCTTTCATTTTTAATGGCCTGCCAACGGGTATGAAAGCCAAGCTCATCTCTGTGAAGAACTTCACTTCCAAATACATCACATAAAATATCAAAGTTTTGAATATTACAGGCTCCAGCATCCCAGATAACCTTATTAGGCTTTTGAAGTAGACTCAGAACTTCATTCATCTTACCCAGTTCATGTACTTCTCTATCTGCACTCGCAAAAGGTTTAACAAACTCCATTAATTCATCTTCAACAAAGAGGTAGAGCTTTTGTGAAGTCGCAAATCCCAGGCTTCTAAAAGTTCCTTGAAATGGGAGATGACTGGCCCTTAGGTTTGAGAACCAAGCGAGAGTATCAAGAGCATTAATAAAGGCACACTCTCCCTCTTTCAAGAATTCAGCACAACGCTGCCCCACCGTTCTTCCGGTATATATCAAGGGAACTTCCCATAGAGGACCTTTGAATATTTTTGGTTCGAAACCAATTTCTTCAAATAGTTTCTCTTCCGATACAGCTTTGAACTTCAAATGAGTAAGACGATCACGAAGACTTTGAGGAGTTCTCTTGGCCAATACCCCCATGGTTAAATTTCCCGATAGGTCTCGAGAAAGAGCATCAAAGAGACTCTCTCCAAAAGGTACTTTTACAATTTCTATAATTTCTTGGTCACATTCTTGATCGGCTTGCTCATGGTAGCGACCATCTACATAGATCTTCATCTTTCCTGTTTTTGGAATGAGACCTTCCGCTACGGAGCCTGTGAAATTTGTCATGAATAATCGAAATGAATCATCAAGAGGAACATATTCGCTCAAAAAGTGGTCAAAACTAGAGAGATAGAGGTAATCAACGTCCAGTGACTTTAAGTGCTCTTGTACCTTTTTTAGAATATTTTCTTTACTCAATTTACTCATTTTATTCCTTTAATTTCAGTATGTTATATCTATTAAATCTATTTACGATGAATTAAATCATTGAGATTGCATTAATATCCTCAAGTTTTTAACTATTTAGGTCGATTATATGACAAATTAACTTGTATATCTTTTCCTAAGCATTGGACAAAGAAGGCCGCATAATGAAAATTTCAGTCAAGCAACTCGTCATACTTTTTTTAGGATTATTCTTATTAAAAATTGCTGTTGCTGATCCTTACCGAGACACAAAGAAGCCCTTCACGGTTCGTGGACCGGCTTCGATCAAAACGGTAGGCCATGTTAATTCTCAATACTAAATAATTCCTTAAACTTTCTTCCTCTTTCTACATAATTTTTAAACTGATCAAAACTAGGAAACCCAGGTGAAAATAAAATGATTCCCTGTGTTTGATTTTCTTGTATATACTTTTTTGCCCCCTCTATCGAGGCGACTTCTTTAAAGTAGGGATCATATTCAAAGAGACTCTTCGCGGACTCTCCAATCGTTAAGCACTCATGGGTTAAATCTTTTATACTTTTCATTTGTTCAGAAGATGGAAGATCATTATGACCACGCAATTGTCCTCCCATAATAAGAGTAATAGGAAGATCAATTTCACTGACGGCCATTAATGCCGTGAGAGTTGCCTGCCAATTCGTACTCTTGGCATCATTAAAGACCAGATTTCCCTCTATATGACCTAAAGCTTCAACTCTATGTTCCACTCCAGAAAAGGCATAGACCACCTCTTTAAAAATCTTAGCTACTTTTGTTTTATTTTCTTCTCTTAAAAAAGTAGAAAATAGCTTCCAAGCAAACCAAATATTTTTACGATTATGAGTTCCAACGACTTTAATTTTCTTTAAATCAAACCCCTCAACTTCACGAAGCAAATCATCTTCAAAAGAAAGGGGAAGTTCCACGCGCTGTGGATTTCCGATCTTCTCCTTGGGCTCACCTACATCCTCACCTACAAAGATAAATTCATCTTCTCTTTGATGTTGAATGATATTCCACTTCGCGAGACGATAGTCTTCGTGATCATCATAGCGCTCACCGTGATTAGGAAACATATTCAATATACTGGTCATATTTGCATGAAAGTCTTCCAGGGATTCGAGTTGAAAGCTTGATAACTCTAACAGTGCAAGATCGTAATCCGCCTTGAGCGCTTCCAGAAAAGGAAGTCCAATATTCCCCCCCACAAAAGTACTTAGTCCAAAGGCCTTAAATAGTTCTCCCAAAAGAGTAACAGTCGTTGTTTTACCATTGGTTCCCGTCACGGCAATAATTGGGGCCTTAAAGAAATGATAGGCCAGCTCAATTTCCGACCAAGTCGGAACCTCTTTATGATGAGCTTCAACTAACAAACTATGTTCTCGAGCAATGCCAGGAGAGAGAACGATAAGATCACAATCGGCCATCTCTTTAGAACATTGAGGCTCATCTTGGGACAAGGTTCTAAAAGGATCTTTATAGAAAATCTCTTTTAAACCCCAGTTACTGGGATCCCCTGAACCTACAATAAGGACTTCAGAAACAGGCTGATCTTTTAAAAAGTCGAGCGCGGATTTTCCACTGAGACCTGGACCAAAAACACAAACCTTTTTCTGAGATAAATTCATAGACTCCACTCTTTTTTCTCTATATATACTCTAATGACGAAGGTTTTCAGTTAGCACAACTGCGTTGTGTAACCTTAATCACTTGAGTATACAATCACAATACGATCAATACTTGAAAACACTACACGCTTAGGTATAACCTTAAATTCATGACGAACTCAGTTTATCTCACATTAGAAGACACGGCCAAATTCTATCAAGAAGAACTAAGAAAGATCTATGAATTCTTGTCCCCCTTAGAAGGAATTTGGTCAGCGGAAGTACTTAATCAATTTCCAGACACTTTGAGCGCCTATCCCCAAGATTGGCTCGACGCAATGGATAAACTCGACTTTGAAAAAGAATGGCAAATTGAGTTAGGAGAAATACCTAAAGACCTTCAAAGTAGTCAGCTCATTAAACTTTTTGGCCAACTGCACACTCTTGAAGATCTTCCCCAATGGAATTTTGAGCCCGTCCCCTATCAAACTACTGATTATCCTTCTTGGGCCTTAAGCTACGTATCTTTAAAGAAACAACATGAGATCATGCGATTATCCTCTTTACTTGAACAAAGTATGGGTAATAAAGAATCAAAGAATATTGTCGATATCGGAGGAGGAAAAGGTCATCTTGGCAGAATTCTCGCTCTCTACCATGGCCACAGAGTCACAACACTAGATACCAACCAAACGCTACAAAAACTAGGTCTTGAGCGTTTAAAGAAATATCCCTATCCCGAAGGTGCAGGAGAATTGAATTTTCTCAACCATACTTTTGGTACCCATACTGATTCCCCTGCCCTAGATGAAAAACTCTTTAAAGAATCCCAAGTAACATTGGGTCTACATACTTGTGGCCCTCTCTCGCTTGAACACCTTCATACCTATCAAGAGCATCAAAGCCTTTATAACTTTGGCTGCTGTTATCAAAAGCTTGATTCTGAGCGTGAAATAAATCTAAGTCATTTCAGTAAAGAGGAAGCTCCTTTAAAGATAGGAAAATATGCCCTTACCTTGGCCACCCGAGGCCACACTAAAATTAATCAAAAAGATTACCAACTCAAAAAGAGAGTAAAACTCTATAGGGCCGCTCTTCACTTATGGATGAAAGAGAATACCCAAGAAAATACTTTTATAACCGTGGGCAGTGCTAAAGCACGTGACTACTTTGGTAGTTTTGGCCAATATGCGGCGACCAAGCTTGAAAAATTTAATCTCTACGAAACACCAGAGAAACTTGATGAATTCTATGATCGATCTGATATTCAAGAAAATCTGAAGATCATTTTTCACGCCAACCTCATTCGCTGGCGCTTTGGAAGAATTATAGAGAAATATATTTTAATGGATCGAGCACTTTGGCAAGTTGAACAAGGAAACCATGCTCAACTCTATCAAGTCTTTAGCTCTGAGCTCTCCCCTCGCAATACTGTACTTTATATACCTTCAAAAAAATAATTGGATAGAGAGTGTTTAACTCCCTATCCCTATCTATTCTAAATCTAAAATAAATTTACTATCTTAAGAAAAGCATATCGTAATACTTAGGAAGTCCCCAAAGTGTATCAGGAATAATTTCTTCGATTTCATTACAAAGTTCTGCAATCTCTTCCGATAGAGGCATCAACGTTCCCGCGATCACTTGGCTTCGTTTTTGATCATCATCAGAAAGTTCATCAAGAGCATTCACAAGATTTTCAATACGAGTAAAGAGTGTCTCTGTAGCGTAATTGACTTTCTTATAAATCGCTTTTTCCACACTCGATTCAATCGTTAAATCTTTTTGCAACTTCATTACCGTTCCCAACTCTTTTTTATAATCAAGAACATAAGGAATAACGTGTTGATTTACGAGTTCAATCAATGTTCTAAACTCAATTTCACGAACGGCATTAAATCTTTCAATAAGAACATGAAAACGTGTCTCAAGTTCATCTTGAGTGTAAATTTTCTGATCAATTAAAAATTGGGTTGTCTTCTTATCGAGAAAAATAGGCAGAGCATCGGCCGTTGTACGAAGATTAGGTAATCCTCTTTTTTCAGCTTCTAATACCCACTCATTTGAATATCCATCACCATTGAAGATAACAGGATAAGCGTTACAGATCCATTCCTTAGTCACTTCTTGCATAGCTTCTTGGCTTGATTTACCACCAGCCGTTAGCTTTTCAATTTTCTGTGCCGTTTCGTCAAGAACTTCAGCAACAGCACCATTTAGAACTGAAAGAGGTAGACCGATGGCCATTTCAGATCCACAAGCGCGAAGCTCAAATTTATTTCCTGTAAAGGCAAATGGTGAAGTTCTATTTCTATCCGTATTGTCTTTATCTAGATTTGCTAACTGAGTCGCCATGAGATCTAGTGAGTCGTCCTCACCTGCTTTGAATGCTTTACCTTCTCTAATGGCCGAAAAAATAGCGTTGAGAGTATCTCCAAGAAAGGCCGACATGATAGATGGAGGAGCTTCGTTGGCCCCTAGTCTATGATCGTTACCAGCAGAGGCAATCGCTGCACGCAACATGGAACCATGACGAAAGAGAGCTTCTGTAACGGCCGAACAAACCGTTAAGAAACGATAGTTTTCTTCTGGCTTTGCTCCAGGATTAAGAAGGTTCTCTCCTTCAAGAGTAGAAAGTGACCAATTTAAATGCTTCCCTGATCCATTAATACCCGCAAATGGTTTTTCATGTAAGAGCACTTCGAAGTTATGCTTGTGAGCGACACGAGAAATTGTCGACATCGTAATTTGATTAAGGTCTGCGGCCACATTGGTTCTATCAAAGATAGGGGCTATCTCATATTGACCAGGAGCTACTTCATTGTGACGTGTTTTAGAAGGTACCCCTAATTTATGAAGTTCAAAATCAAGCTCTTGCATGAACGACATCACTCTTTCCGAAATATCTCCAAAGTAATGATCATCAAGTTGTTGATTCTTTGCCGAAAGAGAACCAAATAGAGTTCTTCCCGTCATCACTAAATCAGGACGAGCAAAATAGAATGCTCTATCAACGAGGAAGTATTCTTGCTCAGCACCACAGTTGGACTGTACATGAGCGGACTCTTGTCCAATTGACTTTAGAAAACGACAAGCAGCATTGGATAGAGCAACCTCTGATCTCAATAGAGGCGTCTTGATATCTAGGGCCTGACCCGTATAAGAAATAAAGGCCGTAGGAATACAAAGTGTTTTTCCATTAGCTCCATCAACAAGAAACATAGGTGAAGTGAGGTCCCAAGATGTGTAACCACGAGCTTCGAAAGTAGAGCGACTTCCCCCATTAGGAAAAGAAGAAGCATCAGGCTCCCCTTGCATAAGTTGACCGGCAGAGAGGTTCTCAATGGCCTTTCCATCTTTAATATCCAGGAAGCTATCATGCTTCTCAGCTGTATTACCTGTCAGAGGTTGAAACCAGTGACAATAGTGAGTGGCACCTCGAGAGAGGGCCCATTCAAGAGCAGCCTTGGCCACGACATCGGCCAAATCTTTAGTGAGGGGTTTCTTAGTATTAGCAATACTCATTAATTCTTTTTTAATAGATTCAGGAATTTCTTTAGCTGATCTAAAATCAAATATATTCTTTCCGTAATATTCACTGATTCTTAAGTAGCGACCATCACCATCTTTAGGCATTGTAATCGTTCTTTCTGGACGATGTACTGCTAGGTTTCTTGCATCAAAACGCTCGTTCTTTGTTGTCATGGGCTAACTCCTTCAATGGGTTAATGAATTTATATATTCTATTTAGTTATAGTGAATATAAATAAAGCTGACCTATTTTACCGAGAAAAAGAACGTTATGTCTATAAAAGCTACTAATAGGAAGTATTAGGCACACTAACTTAACGCAACGAGAATTTAGTTAGAATTAAGAGAGTGCAGAGAGACAGACTTTTTCGATAGGAAGTGTCTGAATAGGTTCTGGAAGGTCTGCGGCGTTAATCCGCGTAAAGCATAAAATTAATGCAGCAAATACTAAAAATAAAATTTTGGCCATCATCTCTTGAGCTTCATGAGGAAACATCGCTTCAACCTCCATATATTTTTCAGCATCATGGCAAAAAAGATGAAGTTTCGCAAGGTATTAGAAATGAGTGTAAGAAATGATAGGACTTAAGAAGCCTGCTCTTTTGAGTTTTGAAGAAGAAAGCTTTCTACATATTCTGAAATAAGTTCTTTTTGTTCAGGGCCAAGGTCTAGAAACTGACAGCCGATGGCCGAAATACGATCTTTTTGTACATTTTTAACAATTCCCTGAACACTAATGGTCTCATTCAGTAACTGAGAATGAAGCTGTAACTTCACAACAGCATTCATAGTTAATTCTTTGGGAAAACTTCCAAACTCAATATAGCAGCCCCCAATGGAGAGATTAGTACAATGACCTTTCCACTTAATATCACCAAAGCTCATTTCGATAACTTCGTAGAAGGGAACACGAAAATCAGTTCTTCTTACAAAGAGCCGCTCCATTTTTTTTCCATCGACATTTTCAACACGAGAAAAGACCTTGGTATTAAATTCATAAATTTCAGAGATTCTATTAAAGACAGCATCTCCTTCTTTTTTTACCAGACTCTTATTAATGAGCTCCCCTTCTTTATATAAACCATAGAGATAAGAAAAAGCATAAGGTCCATGTTGATGGCCTTCTTTTTTGAGTAACCACACAGGATTATCAATGACTTCAAAGACCTCACCTATGAGTTCTTCCCAACCAAAAATCCCCTGTTCACTAGGCTGCGCGCGATTCTTTAAAAGCTGATTCACATAGCCTTGATGTTCTTTATCGCGTTTCTCGAAATGAAGAAGCTTTGTTTCAAGTTCATGAATTGTTTTCTTAAGCTGGGCCTTATTGCTCAACTCTTCAGCTGATAGGACGGAGCTTACTTGATCATCTTCCACCTTAAGGTGAGACTGATGCTTAATGAATTTATCCACAAGGGAGAATACACTCTTCTCACTAGGAGCTTCCGGTATAAAGTTTGGAGGTCCAGCAAGTGAATCTTTTAACTTACTTTCATTAATTTTATGAAACTTTGGATTTAGCCCCTCTGTAACAAAAGGATCGCTATCAATCATTTGCCATTGATTCTTATGAAAGCAAAAACAGTAATCAAGAGTTCCCAGAACTCCTAACTCAATTAAGCAAACAATATCAAACGCAGTATAGTAATGAGTCTCTTCATTCATATAAACTGCGTAGAATACACAATCTGACAAATATGCCTCCTCGTGGGTCATACCCACTTATCGGCTTAAAGCTCTCCTTTTATTAGAATTGTCTTCTTATTTACCTAACATAGTTTCAAGTACTTAGATGCTTTGGTCGCATCTAAGATCTCAATTTTTTCAAAAAGAGCACCACTTTTGTTAAAAGGAATCTCCAAAGTCATGGTCTTTCCTTGGCGTGAAATCAAGAAATGCATGAGTTTATCCCCAGGAGTCAGACTCTTTAACCATCCCTTATACATGGATGAAGTTAAGCGAAATCCATTTACCGCTAAAATTTCATCTCCCGCATTGAGTCCACTCTTATAAGCAGCACTATCCAAAAGAACCATAGAAACACTTAAGCGCTCCCCCTCTTCTTTCCATTCAAAACCAAAGTCTCCAGTGACTTCTTCACTGTATTTAAACTTTAACCCCATCTCTTCACAAAGTTCTTCTAGAGGCAATTCCGTAGTGTGTGAAATATAGGATTCAAACTTTTCGACAACTTCAGAGTTAGTCAGCTCACCTAAGAGATTCATAAACTCGGCCTTACTCATTCCAAGGGACGGATCTTTCTTATAGCGCGTCCATAAAAGAGCACATAAATCTTTGAGTGACTTACCTTCTTTTACGAGGAGAATATTCAAACAAAAGAAGGCCAATTGTCCTTTCAAATAATAACTGACGCTAGAATTACGTGAATTTTCATTAGGTCTATAAAGTTTTATCCAAGCATCAAAACTCGAGTCCTCCAAGGAATCAAACTTTCTTCCAGGAGTAATAAAGTAGCGCTTAAGGCGTTTACTTAGAGTTTCTAGATATTGTTCAAGAGTACTCAGACCTGCACTATAGACAAAGAGATCATCTACAAAACTGGTCATCCCTTCTGTTAACCAATGCATGCGCGTATAGTTTTCATTTCTATAATCAAAGGGTCCAAGTTCTGCGGGTCTTATTCTTTTAACATTCCAAGTATGAAAGAACTCGTGAGCAACAAGTCCTAAGAAATCACGATACCCTTCTTTAGTTTGCACAGCAAAGGGATCAAACTGAAGCGCCGTTGAATTAAGGTGCTCTAGTCCTCCAAAGATTCCAGGCATAAAGTGACCCATAAATACGTACATATCGTAAGGAATCTCTCCCCAAAAATCGCAAATTGTTTCCACAATTTTTTGCGTATCTTTTCTAAAATCTCCGGCCATATTTTCGGGCCATTCATAGAAGGCCAGATGGTGATCAATTCCTTGAACACGAAAGCCATTCGTTTCATGGCAACCGATTTCAATAGGAGTATCAATGAGTTCATCATAATTGAGAGCTTCATAAATGAAGTGCTCTCTTTTTTCGGAAATATCTTTTAGCCCTGTCGTCACTTTGGACCATAGAGGAGGAAAATTCATTTCAAGACTAGGACTATCTAGATCTTCTCCAACAACTCCCATAAAGAGGCTTGGCCCATGTAAGAAGGCATGTTCATTGGTAACGTGACTGGTACGTACAGAAATCTCATTACAGTATATTTCGTATTCAATTGTAAATTCAGCGTTTTCACTCTTTAACTGTGACTTAGACCAATCCACTCTCCATGTACTCTTATCTAACTTTTCAAAGAAGAGAAATTCTCCATTGCTACTAAGAGCACGAAACTTACGAACACCTTTAGAGTATTCCCTCATCAAATAGCTCCCAGGGGACCAGGAAGGAAGAAAGAAGTCGATATAGTCACTATTTAAATCACGCTTACCACTAAGGATTATTTTGACATAATGTGTCCACGGCTCTGTAATCGATAATTTATAATCTATTTTCATGTAATCCTCTCTAGTTAAAGCATTCTCTGAGTTAGGCGCACTTCATTTTGACCCACAATTACTGCTTGAAATATAACTCCATTCAAGATATTGCTTTGACTACCATCTTTCAAGTAACACCAACAATTTCTGGAGACTAGTCCATGTCCGAAGCTCAAAATGAGAATCAAAGTAATGCAACAATAGTCGATGGAACTAAAGTTTCCACTCCAGTTATATATATTACTCCTAAAGCGCATGAGCAGCTGCGATTAATTATAGAAAATGACTTCACGCTCAACGGTAAGTACCTACGACTTCTTATTAGTGGTAAAGGTTGTGAGGGTTTTAACTATAGTGTTGGATTTACCGACTGGAACACAGATGACATGCTGATCAAAGCGAACGGATCAGATAATACCCCAACAGATATCCAATTTGTAATGGACCCCTTCACGGCCTTTTACCTACAAAAATGCTCCGTTGATTATGTGGAAGATTTCGCCAATAATAACGAAGGATTTATTGTCACTAACGAAAACCAAAAAACATTCTCTGGAAAATTTTGGAAAAAAGATGAGCAAAAGGTTCCCCCAACTCTTTCTCGTTAAATTTTCCTTGAGAGACTAAAGAGTAAGAATCATGGACTACAGATACCTTAAGGCCTTTCTCATGACTGCTGAATTTGAAAGTTTTTCAAAAGCAGCAGATAAACTTAAAATTGCTCAATCGGCCGTAAGTCGCCAAATCAAACTCTTAGAAGAAAGTCTCGATGAAGAACTCATCATAAGATCATCCAAGAAAGTTATTCTTACCGATAAAGGTCAAGGCCTATACATGGCCGCTAAACATTTTGATCAATTAACCCATGAAATCTTTGATAAAGAAGACGATAGACCCATTCGAATAGGTATTTTGCATGGACTCCTGAGAAACTGGTTCATTCCTCGTCTTGGAAAATATCTTAAAAAGAAGAATCGAATTTTTACTATTACAGTAGGCACTCAAAAGCGCTTACGAGATGATATGGAAAAAGGTAAATTAGATATTATTTTTTCCTCTGACAACATCCAGTCAGAACTAATCACTTCGCTTAAAATTTTTGATGAAAGAATGGTCATTATAAGTAAAGATCCTGTTAATAAGAAAAAGCTCCATGAGTATCGCTGGATCGTCTACTCTGATGAAGATAATATCTTTAAAGTATCTAAGCGAGAGTCACATAAAATTATCCAAGTAGAAGATATGCACAGTATCGTTGATCTCGTAAAGGCCAACGTAGGTATCGCTGTTGTTCCCGATCATGTCCTCAAGAAGACCGATGTGCTCAATATTGAAGAAGTCACTGGAATTGATGCTTCAGAAATTTACATGACCACATTGAATTATAAGTCGATGCCATCCTACTTAAGGGATCTCACCGACTTCGTCCAAAGATAAATGATAAGAGAGTTTTATTTAGAATTAATAACTATCAGCTTCTAGCTTTCTAAAGCGCAACTTTTTTAAATACTTCGTTTTCTCTTCAATCATCTCTTCATAGTTTAAATAACCACCATATTGAAAATGAATAGAGGTTGCGAGATAGAGATAAGAAATGAAGCGATAAGTATGGCCGTCATCCACTCTCATTTCATAGGCTATATCATCAAAGAATGATGCTTCTTCAGAATCTATTTTCTTATCAAAGAGAATAGATTTAAGAATATAAAAGACAATCGCCTTCTTTTCGTAAGTTTGAGGAGCTGGAAATAAACTTAAACTCTTAATCAAATCAAGTTTAAAAGTAACCGTAGAATCATTGTCATCTAGATAAACATTGGCCTTTAAATAGGCCAATAACATCTTTGCTCTATGTTCATTTTCGGAATCTTCATGAATGCAATCTAAGGCAAGACTTTCAGCATCCTCTCCAATAAGATCAAAGGCCGAAAATATATTGAGAAGCTCTGCTTTAGAAAAAGAGATACCTTTAACGTTTAAGAAACTCTCCATTAAGAATAACACTTTTTGCATATCTCTATTTATATTTAACTTATGCTTGAGATCTCTATTCATCTTTACAATAAAGCCTTTTCCGTTAACAAGAACGGAGGATTTGAACGTGAAGACATAATATAGAAAGAGAAGGTAGAGTTCTTCTCCTGAGAAATCTTCTTCGACACTTGAACCTTTTACATCAATGGAATTATATACTGTTTCGAGAAGCGCTAATTCATCATCATGAAGATCTTTATCAGCAAGGATAATACTCATACCTTTTACAAGAAGTAAGAGTTTCGCTTTATTGCTCAGAGGATTGATAATCTCATCAATACTTTTACCATTATACTCTTTCAATTTACTTAGGGCCTCTTTAGATAAATTATACTGTTTGATCCATTTATGAAAAATTGCATTTTCAATTTCGTGCATCGACTTATCAGCAAATACCACAAGCATAACACCAGCGAGAACACCTAAAATTTCATCTTCATCATTAATATAGTCTAATTTATGATTATTCCCTTCTAAAATATGAATAAAGTTTAGCCAAAAGCTAGCAAAGCCAACCTCAAGACCAAATGTATCCCTCAGCTTTTTCAATGTCTCTTTCTCTTTAGAATCAATTCTTCCACTTGACTGGTAAAATGCTTTTAAAGAGTAGAGAAAAGAATAAATTTTTGAACTATCATTAAGATCAGTAACAAGACGTATCACTTCATCTTGATTTTCTGCAATTGGTCTCAATAGTTCAGAAACTCTTTGTTCAGAAAGTCCCATTTCACGTCCTTCTTTATAGAGAGAACGAATTCGAGAGTTTGTGCAGCCCCCTTTATCTAAAACAAAGGTCGCCAGGTTTAAAAAGAAAGTTTCTTTAAGTTCTTCATTTAATTGCTCACGTATCCATTTACTTTTTTGTGAAGTACCTAAAGAGAAATATTCATTATTTAATTTTTGTTTCAGTTCTTTCTCAAAGCTACGAATAAAGCCTTCACCAAACTTTTCTCTAAACAGGCCTTCTTCATCAAAGAGAGACAAAAAATCTTCTTTAAGGCCATCAAAGCTTCCTTTTAGCCCATGATTAACAAAGTGCTCTTCTAGATCATGAGGAGATATTTTGTAATCAAAAATCTTCTCATTTAGATAGTAGTAATAAAGTCCTATTTCATCAGAAGAAAACCGTGTTAACGAAATCATAAAGAACACCTTATTGAATAAACATTTTATTTTTTAAATATATATATAAGCGATAGGCAAAATGGATTTGAAATAATACTTCTCTTTGAATACTCAAGACAAAAATGATTGCCTACTTTCTCATCAAGTGTGAATTTATTTTTCTTTTTATTTAATTTCTTATAAGAAGAAAAAAACTCTTCTAATTCATCCTGATAATCCAATCCCTGATCGTTCAAATAATAGCTATAAAACAGAAAAGAAAAAAAATGTTGATAATCTTCTTGGCATTTATCATCTGCTTCATCACAGTTAATATCTATAAATTCTTGAAACTTAATAATCTTAGAATGCGGCTGTAATGTATTAATATCATATGAATAATTATAGGCCTTCTTCCAACGTTTAGAATTAGGATATTGTAGTCCAAAGTTCCCCCACGATGGAGATATCAAAAATAGAAAGGAGATAAGGATCATTATAAATTTATTCATTCTTTCTCCTGATACTGAATGAGTCCTCGATAATTCTTCTCAATGAAAGATCTAAAATTTAACACATAGTTTCTATCGTTAATAAATTTGAAACCATTATTTGCATCAAATATATTTAACCTCTTTAAGAGAAAGGGTTCATATTGTGAAAGCAAAGTAGCTTTTTGAGTCATAAGCTCTTCTCCCACAATGGATTCATCTCTCAGAACAGTTTTAGAAATATTTTTAACTAATTCACTAGGATCATCATTCCACAATACAGAATGAACTTTAATGGTTCTTTTCTCATGAGAAAAATTGAATGAAGGGCCCACTTCATCACTAAAGCACAGAACAACATGATGAGCATAAAAAGAGTCATTATTACAATATTTCTCTTCAGATTCAGAATATGTATACTTTTTGACAAGTTTATTTATATAGGTTTCACTACACTCACCTTCTCCGATATTCCACGAGATGAGTCCATTAGAAATTCTCTTTTGGCATCGCTCTCTTATTGTTTCAAAAAGCGATCTTTTACAAAAAGAATCGACCTTATCTAACTTCAAAGATTTAACGATGACGTTCTTGAATCTGGGATTACTACACCTAAATTTTTCTTCTATGACATGATTATGTACATTCAACTTGGAGAATTTTGATTTCACAGGTGTTTCAGTAAAGAGAAGATGGCCCTGAGCTTTTGCGAGAACCTCTTCTTTGTCTTCACTATTAATGAAGGAGTGAACACTTGGTCTATAATACGGGCCATGAGAACGAATGGGAAAATAACCTTTCCCTGTCAAATAAACATAATACCCTAAAGCATTCATTCTGCCTTTTAGACTGAAATGTTTAAGCTGATAACGAAGCTGCAGTATCTTCATTTTAAAATTTCTTTTCAAGAACGA
The DNA here is from genome assembly GCA_048266825.1 of Bacteriovoracaceae bacterium. Classification (GTDB taxonomy): domain Bacteria; phylum Bdellovibrionota; class Bacteriovoracia; order Bacteriovoracales; family Bacteriovoracaceae. Next base: position 41,141 of record JBLWYP010000014.1, read on the forward strand.
AAGGAGTGGCTCATTTACATATCGCCCAAGACAGGGTGTTTCCAGCTTATCTAAGGGAATATATCCATAGAGTTCGTTATGCAAAGTATCGCTAGGTTTGGAGTTCACATCACTTTCAGAAGGTTCATCTTCTTCATGATCAATAGTCGCGACTGAAACCTCACTACCAAATGAGAACTCAAAGCCTCCCGATGATTCTGGTCTTGGACAACTATAAGATGGTCTAAAAGTATTTAATAGACTATCCCAATGAGTATTCCAAATACTTAAAGGAAAAAGTGAGGGTAAGATTAAAAGACATAGTCCCAGAGAAGTGAAAAAGAAGTTGATACGAGTTCTTCTTAAGAAAAGGAAAACACTATAAATAATCAAAGAAAGAAAAGAGACAATGACTACTATATTTTTTTGTGATGTATAGGCAAGTAAATCATTGATTTCTTCTAAGCGATAAATAACCCCGCAAAACAGGGCTACATACCAGAGAAAAAAGAATATCCCTTTCTTTTTCAATTTCATTGTCCACCTAGGAGATAGGAATTCATAAGAGACTCTGGGACCTCATGATACATAATCTCTACTCTACGATTAGGACGTTGCTGGGTTGCAATTCGTTTACGTTCCAAATTACGGTCAAGCTTCACTTTGGGAAAATTATTATAATGAGAAACGACAGATATCATATATTGATCTGCAATAGACAGATCAGCATTAGAAAAGGTCTCTTTACTATTTTTTTCACGCGTGGCCTTTCTTTTTGCTTTATCAATAAGTTCACGAAGAACATTGGCAACGGTATTCGCACGACGATAGGACAACTGTCCTGCATCATAGCGACCATTAAGATCAACATGGCCATGAACTGTTATATAATAGTATTTCTTCTTCTTTTTATTATATCCTAGATTAAGAAGAGCTTTATAGTTTTCTGATTTCGATAACTTTGCTCTTAATTCGTTATCCCCTTCCCTACTAAGGGCCGCCTGACCAGTGACAAACGATTTATCTCCTACTTCCATTTTCATGAAAGGGATAATCTTATTGGTATCTACAGGTGCACCGTTTCCACCTTGTTGAACAACCCACATCAATATAAAGAAAATCATCAAAAGTGTGACAAGGTCCATATATATAGATTGCCAAGAATTATCTTCTGGATAGTGTTGATCAAATTTAGACATCACTGAGCCTTTCTTGCTTCTGAACGTTTATTTGAAATAAATTGAATATGATTTTTCATTCTTTCAAAGTCATAACCAAGTGAGGATCTTTTTTCTTTAAAACGAATAGCGACGACCTTAAAAATGATACTAAACATTGCGCCATACAAGGTTGTCTTCATAGCAATAGAGACTTCACTGGCAATAGAAGCAACATTCGCACTTGAACTCCCAGATATAAAGGCCAAAGTTTGAATCATTCCAAAGACGGTTCCCATAAGACCATATACAGGCATCATACTAGAAGTAGAGTCATATACATTGATACAAAAACCATAGATTTCATCCGCATCGTTATAGATAAAGTTCTCTAGGGTATTGGTAAAAATCTCACTATCTTCTGCTTGCCCATTTACAATCAAGTTGGCCAAAGCACTTTTATTATTGCTTTCTTCTGAAATATTAAAGGTATCAATAGAAGAGTAATAATTTTTTTCAACCATATTTAGCTGATTATTAGAGTCGATAAGCATATTGGCGTTATCTGTGATGTGCGTATTGGATTTATAAACTTTAAGTGTATAATTAAGAACACTTCCAATCTCACTTGAACAGGAATATATGAATTGTCCTATAGCTATAATCAACATTCCAATAAAATACTGGTCTGCAAATACGGTAAAAAAGATACTGATCACCAAGAGCACAAGAAATACAAAGAGGCCACCGAGTCCTGCTCCGGCCTTATGAATATGAATAGCATTTCTCTCTGAGTTTTCATAGAGAGTATTAAGAATACGATGAACAGCTTCTTTATTCATTATCTATTTCCTTTTCCAGTTTCTTTATATATTTCAATACAGCTTTTTCTTTAAATTCATATTTAAATGACTTTTGAATTTCAAAACTCATGATTAATAATAGTGGGATCAAAATAATCGTTACAATAATCATGACCGTATAACGAAAATAAGGTACGGAGATCGTCTTGACTCCTGTATTCCTATCTCTTCCTAAAGTAGTAGACATTGTGGCGGCCCAAAAAGCTCTTTCTTGAAGTTCTGGATGCTCTCTCATTGGCATATTCAGTGAGAGAAACCTCTTCGCATGATCCCAAACACCATCAATTTTGAAATGACTACGCGTGACTTCATCTTGAATGACTTCATAAGCAATCGCTTCACTATCCACCATCCCATAATGAGGGAGTTGAGACAGAGGATCATTCATCATGAACTCTAAATCAGAAAGGGCCAGTATCATATAAGACTCTGGATTATCTCCATAAGTCTCCGTATCAGCAAAAAGCTCTGATCTTCTTTGTAAGAGTTGCTCAAATCGAATAAAGGTATTCCAAACATTAAGAATAAGTCTAAAAATGAATGATAAATACTTTCCAAAAGGAAGTCGTCCAAGCCAATTGGTCATTAGCTCACATAACTTGAGAACAGGACTGAGTAGTAATTGTATAGAGCACAGAAGAAGACGAATAAAATTATCGCTTCTTTCGATATGATTAATTTCGTGTAATAAAACAGAGCGGCGACAACCGGCCCACGACTCACTCATGAGCGCTGATGATATAATGATACGAGGTCGAATAAGAAGAGCTCCATATGTAGAAGCTGTGAGCTGACCTGTATAATCGATATGAATATTGGCAATTCTCAACTTCTTATAGAGACGACGACCAAATTCTTGTTCAAAATGTGTTCCTAATTTTTTTAACTCAGCTTCACTCAATACATCAGAGAGTAACCCTTTTGATTTTAATTTATACTCTTCGTATAAGATGGTTAAGCTATAAACTCCAATAGTCATCCAAAGAGTAAAGATATAAGCTTGATGAGGACTTAGCCCTAAATTGATTCCCCATAATTTATAGAGAATAAAGTCAATAGCGTAATTGATAATAAAAATGACAGATGAATAACCCGCTAAAATAGTGGTTAAGATAATTCGCCCTAACATGGAAATGAATAGTCCCCCCATATAGTCGAGTCCGTTCTCACGCAATATAGAAGAGAAATGAAAGAGCGGTGTAAAAATATAAAGAAAGACTCTTGCAATAAGAAATCCCATGAGAACACAAGAGAGAATGTTAATGAAATCAATCTCCCCCACTAACGATCCCCTCGATTATAGAATTCACAAATCTCTCGGCGATTATCACTACTGTGTATAAAATTCTTATAAACAGACATATAAAATTGTTCATCATCAAAACAAAAATGAGCATCGTATATATAGGGATTAACTCGTCCATTATCCTTTAAGGATAATTCATCTAAACTTTCAATAATACGTCCACCTCTTAGAGGTGCATATAAAGAAAGAAAATCTTCTCGAGCATAACGACGAGTCAATTTATCCCCCATTCGCTCTACCCAACAAATATCACCTTCCATTGCTAAGACTCTCCAGAGAATCTTAACTTCGAGATTAAGTGAATAGACATATTTGACCCTACTCAAAACTATTATCTCCATTTAATTTATACTGTTCGAGCGCCTTTTTAATAAAGGTATGCCTTACCTTCTTCGATTTAAACCACTCATCTCTACATTTATTCTGATTTGCACCAAAGTCCTTACATAAATGAAAGACTCCTTTTTCAGACATTTTATAAAGATTCTGATTCTTCTGTCCCTTCACTAAGTTTCTCTTCATAAACGACTGAAGACCTTGATTACTTTTTAAAGACTGATAATTGACTTGATTATATTCTTTTAGCCATTTAAATGGATCAATTCCTGGTCCAAAACCACTGTTGGGAGTTTTATCCTCTTGTGGATAGCTTTTGGGTGCTTTGACCTTCTTCTTAGGTTTGTCTTCTTTCTTAGGTAAAGATTCTTCTTTTTTATTTTCTGGTTTTTCAGATTCTTTTTTTGAAAAACTCATTCCATTAAAGAGTAACCAAAGCAGAGCGAGAATAAGGGCCAAGGCCAATAAAAAACGAAGAAGTTTAAATAAGAAGTTCAAAAATTTGTTACGACTCTTTTCTTGATTCTGATCTCCTGATCCTGCCTCAGCTCCAGCTCCAGCTCCAGCTCCAGCTCCAGCGCCATCATCATACTCATGAGGTGCACCTAGTCCTCCACCTGAATCTGCATCAGTGCTTGCTACTTTGTCTGCATCACTCCATTCACCAAATTTATTACCCTTTAAATCAGTGTAGAATTGAGTAACCACCTTATTGCTTCTCTTAAACTCTGATGTAAACTCCTCAAAAGTGGGTTCAATACTAGAGATCCATCTAAAACCACCACAACCGAGACAGAAGCGTCCTTCAGGTAGCTCTTTTCCAAGGCACTCTTGGCAGCGATGAGAGTCAAAAGCGCCATCCTTAGCACCTTGCTTATTCTTAAATTCTAAACCACCAATTTTCAATTTTTACCTACTTATGTGTATCTAAAATACTAAAAGACTCTGAATTTTATGCAAGAGAAATTCTCGTAGTCTTTTGATCAAACAGGTCATTTTCATTAATAATTTCTAGAATGCTTTTTCTTACTAATTCTTCGGTCAAGATATCTTTATTTTCAGAACACATTTTCATTACCGCACGCTCTACCGCTAACCTTAGATTACCTCCACTAAGAGAAAGACCCTCTAAAACATTCAAGTAAGAAAAACCTTCTTCTAGAGGTGCATCAGGCTCTAATAAATTTTTAAGAATACTAGCGCAACTAGAGCTATCTGGAAGTTGAAACTCTATTTTTACATCACATCTTCTGGCAAAAGCTTTATCGATAAGATGAGGGTTATTCGTTGTTAAAATAAGTGAACCCTTAAAATTTTCAATGAGATTTAATAAATGATTAGAAATTTTTCGATGATACTGCGAACTCTCAGCACGATTAGAAAGCAAGGTGTCGCACTCATCTAATAAGAGTATAGCATTTGCGTTCTCAGACATATCAAATACACTATTTAGGATTTGTTCAGTTTCCCCTACATAAGGACTTTGTAGCTCTCCAAAATTGAGATACCAGATATCTTTCTTTGTTTCATGTGCAATAACTTCTGCTGCCATCGACTTTCCTGTTCCAGGCAAGCCCGTAAATAAAGCAACCATTCTTGATACTCTATTAATCTTTTCTAAAAACTTGTATTTTAAACTTGAGAAGGTCTCAATCCTTGTAATGATACTGTCAATCATACCTGAATTCTCTTCATTCAAATAGATATCAGCTCTCGTTTTGGTAGGACTTATTACTTTTGCATAGGGACAACTCTCAAAAAAGCTATTCACCTTGAAATCATTTAAATTCTTCTTCAAGTGAGTCATATTAAAAACATCATTGGCATGAAATGCATTCTGCGAAGATCTCATAATAATGGTATTAATATTATTGGGGATAGACTTAACCCCACTATTAATAAATTCATTTATTAATGATTGATCGACTTCTCCTTCAAATGCATTTTTTTCTAAAAGTAAGGCTATCAAACTTGTTAATATCTTTTTTTCAGCATAGTCCTTTTCTGATAACTCGATATAGATATGATATTCAGAAAGCGAAGCGAAAGTGTTTTGCTCTACTCCCCCTTTTTGTTTTTGATGAGATCTCTGCAAGAGAATGACTCCCTCATTGTTATTTTTCATTCTATTGTGCTTTATTGCGTCTTCCTGTGACTCGAAAACTTTAAATTCATAAGGAAAGTAAACTGCTTCTTCGCACGACTTCTTGTGAGATTTCTTAGTTGAAGAATCTTTAGGAATGGAGAATCTTCTTATGATCTCATCCTTCACGGCATTACATACTGTCTCTTTCCCCATTCCATTTTCACCACTAATAATAAGCATAGGAATTGATCGATTATTCTTAATCGAAATCAAAGACTCTTCAATATAGCGCTCAACTGATTCAGAATCATTTTCAGACAGACATAGTTCATCAAAGCCTATCACAATCTCTCTTTTCTCATCACCAGAGAGATAATAATCTCTAAACACATTTACCATGGGGTTTGAGCCTACTGGGGCTATAAAGCGAGCAAAATCTTCTTGAGAATAACTTTCAAGTGTATCTAGATACTCTTCTTTAGAAACAAGCTTATGAGAATTATCAAAGATAGGATACTTCTCATAAGAGAAACTTACTTTCTTCACTTCTTCATCGCTATCCGATTTATTGGAATTCTTATTTTTTAAAGGATCATCTTTTTTATTCTTCTCACTGTGCTCTTGATCTAATATTTTTAATAACTCGTCAAAGACATCGTCGACTTGTTCATCTACAGCTTCATCTTTCTTATCTTTATTTGAAACACTTACGGCCTCAACAACACTTTCTTCTTCAGTGACCATTAATTTTTGATCAATAAAAAGATCAGGGTAACTATGAATAAAATTCCCTGAAGAACCATAGCGACGAGCGGAGCCTTCACTACTGGCCAAAGACAAACCTTTTCCAGCAACAAGTTCTAACATTATTTTTCCATCTGACATGACTTCAATAGTTGTTTCAACTCCAGAAAGTCCACCATACTCTCTTTTTTCAGTTCTATCACAAAGTGAATAAGATATATTAAGTGCCGTTTGCGTATCAATAAAAGGGACAAGCGCTGATACAAGAACTTCTTCACCAAATTCGTTTTCAGAAATAAAATTAGTTAAACCCACGACAGGTTTCGGTCCTCCACGTTCTCGCGCAAGTAAATCATGGGCAATATAACTCGTATTACTATTGGAATAGAAATAAAAGCTTGAACTGGCCTGGTCATTAATCGTACTATTAAAGTCTGCATTTCGTTGAGAAGACATCATAAGGTGGATACCAAAAGATCTCCCCTTTCTAGCCAAGAATTCAATGATTTCATTACTTGAAATGGTAGAAGACATATTTTGTTTCACATTATGGTATTCATCAATCCAAATAATGATTCGAGGTAATTCGGGTAAATAGTCTAGCCCCTCTTCTTCTCTAATTTTCCAATAGTCACTTAGCTGAGAAGGTGGGTTTTCAAAAGACTGATTAAAGATTTCCTCTCTTTGTGAAAGCTCTACCAACATGGAGTTTAAAATGGAGGACCACCCTGCAAAGTCATAGGCGACCTTTGAGACATTCGGATGCTTTTCAAATAAAGGAAAATCCACTTTCTTAGGATCAATAATGAAATTTACAATTTTATCATGGAAACTAAGAGTCTGAGTGAGGAGTGATTTGAAGAGTGAGCTTTTTCCAAAACCAGTAGAGCCCGTGATGATTCCATGGGTAAGTTTTTCTATGGAGTAGTACTCAGGTCCATCTATACCAAGACCTATAAACCAGCCTTTTTCTTTATTCTCTTTTATCATTTCAACACAGTTTTCGAAATTGATGATACTCGCATTAAAATCAACTCTAGATACTTGTATTTCAAGACCTGCCTTATCCTTGCTCGGAGATAGCTTAACTCTACTTCCATTGAATAGTTTACCTATACGATTTTCACTCTTACTTGAATCGCGGCGGCAGTTTGATAACACGATCTTATCTGAGAAAGTTCCCTCATTAAAATCTTCGAGAAAAATACCTTTATGTTCCTCAACTTCAGAAATGACGTTCTTTAAAATAGAGATATTCTTTATATTTTTTTTCACATCTTCTCCTCTAACAAAAGTATAAATACACATCAAAGTGTATCTATACACACTCTAACACATCGCATTACTTTAATCAAATAATAAACTCTTATCGTGCTTTTTTTTATTTAATGAAGGGTAATGAAAAATAGATTTTTTTTAGAATTTATGACCGGTTTATTAAGAATAACGATAGCTTAACACTCTAAAGGCCATTTTAAGGAAGATGGTTTTGTGTAACTGGCCATCTATGGCATTTTTTATTTATAAGTTATTACATTTATAAAATAAATTTATCACTAACCGAGATATTTCTTTATTTTATTCTCAATATTAACGCAATTATCAGAAAGATATGACTTCAAGGCCGTAACAAAGTACTCTTCAAATTCTTCGTCACTACCAGATACAATCTCAAGTATATCGTGATACATGGTCTTGGTTTCACTGGACACAGAGAGAACAATCCTATGATTACTTAAACGATCTTCTAAGAGCTCTCTTATGGTAGCGGAGATATTTAAGCCTTCTTCACTCAAACGATTATGAACATCATCATCTAGCATTATATTAACTCTTTTTAAGCTCATGCCCTCTCCATAGTATAATTAAGTAATACTACTTATATGATAACACTTATACACACTCTTATCCACCCAATTAAATTGCTGAAATCACCTAATTAGATTCTCGTAGGTGTCATTTCTATTAAAAATTAATTCAATTCTATTAAGTCCCTTAATTTCGGCTGCTGTTAAATGAGTCGCGATTGAACCTCCTCGAAGAGCTGAGAGAAGTACATTATATTTACCCTGAACTTGGGTTGGAGGACCTTGTGTAATATATTGAGGATAGTTTTTCATGCTTGTTTTTGAATAAACTAAATCATATTTAAAAGGAAGTAATTCAAGCCAAGTAATGAACTGTTCTGTATTTCTTATCTCATACGTCACATCATACTTCTTAGGGCCATTTTCATAGTGAAAAATTAAATCAAAAAAGAGAAGTCTAGGAAGAAAGTTTATAAAAGGAGATTTCTTTTCATTGAGATACTTCCCTCCTCCTTTCATTATATTAATTTTTTTGTAATAAGTTTTCTCTTTACCTGAAATTAATTGAGATACAGTTCTATTTATATAATGTTTGTTTTGAAGTCCACATCCCACACTCTTATCCAAGACTACTGAGCCAATATGCTTTAAACTAAAGAAAGGCTCCATAGTGCGACAAAGCCCCTCATAAGTGAGTTCATTATCTATTCTTTTGAATTTAACTCTATTCATTAATAAATAATCCCCATTATCCTTTTTTTGAAACTGAGCCCCTTTTGTTTCCATCCATATTGAAAAGTGTCCAAGATATTTAAGAGCATTAGCAATTAAGTGGTGTTCTGGAAAATCTAGTTCGTATCTTTTATTAGCTAGAGCATCTAAGTACTCTTTTCTTTTAATATCATCATAAAGAGATTTACCTTTTTCTGACCTTTTTGCTAATAATTGAGTATCTAAATTTTTGGGAATACTCAAATCTAAAAATTCACGACTAAGAAAGTCTTTAAGAGGCTTTTTATCTCCTATTATAAATTCCTTACATGAACCTTTCTTCACTAAACCTATAGAGTCAGGAGAAATTTTAGAAAGAAAAGAGATTCGCTCTTTAAGTTCATCACAATTCGTTTTGCCTTCAACAATAGCCTCATTAAGAACACCAATATATGTCAAGCGTGCGCTGTCATAAGATTTCCTTATTCTATGATCAAAAGGAAACTCACTTATTCCAATTTTAAGTAATTTTAGAGCAAGAGCACTATTGCCACTTAATCGCAACGATTCCCCTTGTTGATAGGTATCAATGATCGCCTCATACCTCAATACAGGGTCAATACTTTGAGTGCTCGCTTTCTGCTCGATTAGTTTATTAAGTTTATAAGGCAGCTCTACTTCCTGCGCCCTAGTTCTACAAGTGATCAGAAGAAAGCTAGAGATGATTCCTAATAAGAAAGTCCTCTGGTGCCTAGAGTGTAAGTGCATAGTCATAGATATATCCATTGCGAATAATGATATTACTAAAAGGACGTTTTCTATGAGTATTCTTATCTTTATCAAATTGATAATTCAAAGCTAATTGTGCATCCTCAAGCTTCATTCCTCGTGTTATTAATCTTTTTTCTATAAATTTTAGCATTGGCTGATTTCGATAGTTCTTAAGAGGGTCATGGCCAAAGTCATCTAAAATCTCGATATTTAATAAAGTCACTCTAGATGGCTCCTTCGACTTCCCAATATTCTCTATTTTGAATTTTGCTTTTATTTCTGATTTTATAATAGAGACATATCCATTAATACCTTTTACCAGATAGGCCATAGGCCTCCTGACAACAAGACATCTTCCCACTGAACAATCCTCTATCCAATCTCTTGAATATTCACTAAAGCTAGTGAATTCCATCTTCAACTTTTGTTCACTTGTTTGTCTTGAGCTTAATTTATTTGATAAAAATAACTCACTACTTAAAGAGCTACCAATACCTAGACCCAAAACCTCTAAGGACTCTCCAAAGAGATAATCTTTTTGATAGTGACGAGCATATAAAGATTGTCCGTCTACTTTTACAAAAGGAGCTTCTAAATTTTTAATTAGAATAGAGTAAATATCACTTTGTATAAATGGGCCTGTTCCTTCATCAAAGAAAGTACGTTTGTTTTGATGAGAACAGGAAGATAGGAATAATACTAAGACTATAAAGTTAAATTTAATTGATTTCATGACCTTATTATATATAAAGGTAGATTAAATGCTATTAAACTTTAAATTTATATATTTTAATTGAACGTCGACGAATACTTAAAAAGCATTACGTCGACTATATGATACTTTTAAAGGCTTCGAATACAAGCTTCTTGTCCCCCACTTATATAATCCAAGCTCTCACCTTTTTCATTCTTTCGATAGCCACTGTCACAATAGAATTTTCCTTTAATAGCAGCAAGACAAGATTGCTGGCCGCCTGAAATATAATCTAAATCATTACCTTTTCTATCGTTTATATAACCAGAATCGCAATAAAACACGCCCTTTATGGCAGACATACAAGCTTGCTCCCCACCACTTATATAATCGAGATCCTCTCCCTCTAGATTATTAATATATCCACCATCACAATAGAAGAGATTATCTTCGCTACCTTGATCATCGGGAATATTCCCCGCAATAATATCAAGAATTTCTTCATAACGCTTCATAAGAGCTTCAGATTGCTCACCTGAGAATTGATCCAAGTTCGTTTGAACTTGAGCAGATGCACGTTGGGCCAGAATACTTAATCGACGATCTCCCGCGGCCAGTGTTACTTGACTAATCAATAAGCAAATTAAAATACAAATATTCTTCATTCTCTACTCCTAGATATTCGATTTCCCTGATTTCCTCATGCCAATATCAGCAATCAAGAAAGCTTTGTCTATATAGAGATGAAGCAAAAGGATTATAGGAGTAAAATGGTAATGAATTGTAAGAAAAGCGAATCGTTCAGGATTTCAAAAAGTGTCAGGATGACACTCTTTACATCTGTCGACTTCCCTCATGAAGACAAAAGTTCAGAAATTATAAATATTTACCGATAAAGTTAAATCTTTATATTATTAAAAATTCCAAAGTAATGAATGAATATGATTCATGGATAAGGTTAAGATTATGAGTAATATATTTAAATCATTCCCTAATATCGAAGACATATATAAATATGCTCCTCAACCAGAGTGCGTACTCTTTGATATGGATGGAACAATATTTGATTCAGAGCCCATTCATGCAAAAGCATTTATACAAGACGAAGACCTCTACATTAAAGATGTAAATGACCAATACTTCATAGATATTTATGGTCTTGCTGACTATGAGGTCTTTGAATATCTTCAGGAAAATAACTATTTGAAACCAGAAGTGAGTATTGAGAAATTTATATCTTCAAAAGAGAAGGCCTTCGAAAATTTCGTCGTAAATAAAGAAGTATATTTAGCCTCAGAAATTTTAGAGCTGATAAATAAACTCAAAGAATTAGATATTAGAATCGGCCTCGTCACCTCAAGTGAAAGAGCGCAAACAGATCTCATATTGAAGCATTATAATATCGACTCTTTATTTGAAATTATCATTACCCGAGAGGATACAACAAAACATAAGCCTCACCCTGCTCCCTATCTACATGCACTAGAAATACTAGAAATATCGAACTATCAAAACATCGTTATACTGGAAGATTCTAAGCATGGAATTGAAAGTGCAAAACAAGTTACAAAAAATGTTATAGAAGCGAAATGGTATGAGAAATAAGTCACGTTCTACTTTATATGTAGTCATTACAATATTTATTTCTTTCTCTGCGATATTAGGATACATAGGCTTCATAGAGTTCTATCAGATAAACTCTGTACCTAAACCAAGTCAACTCTCCATTCTTTATCAAACATTACAGCTCTATACTCTTGAATCAGGGTTTATAGAAAGTGGTAAAATACCTCTTTCATTAGAACTAGCGAGATGGACGGCTCCCCTAACTCTTATTACGGCAATATTTGAGTTCATTGCATCTTCTACTAAAAAGCAGCGAAAGTTTATCAAAAGTACATTTTCAAAGAATCATATTATTGTGATTGGACTCAGCGAAAAAGCTTTAAATATTGCGAAAAGACTTTCTGAAAATAATAGTCAGGTCATTTGTATTGATAAGAATCCTGAAAAACTGAATGAGCAAAAGAGTAGAAACTTTACTATTATTGACGATGATATTTTTAATCATCGTATCATTAATAAACTGTCATTAAAAAAATGTAAGATGATCTTCATTGATCTTTCAGACGATAATCTTACTCTAGAAGCTGTAACCAAAGTATCTAATTACTTAAATCAATATGGAATCAAAGATAAGCTGATTAGTTATCACATCAAAGATAGCTATAAGGGAGAGATTTTTGTTCGTTATGGAGATATCAAAAATTCAGCAGTAAAGTACATTCCTTTTAATTTATACAATGTTGGTGCCAGAATTTTATTTAATGAAAAAGGTCCTCAAAACTACTTATCTCTAGATGATCAAAAAGCATTGGATATCACTATTTTTGGTTTCTCAGAGTTAGCCCTTCAATACTTATACTATCTAATTTCTAATGCTTACTTTAACCCTGAACTTCAATGTAAATTTAATATCTATTACGACTCTACCTATGATGAGGAACGTGTACAGGTTTTTAAATCCAATTATCCCAACTATAACTTCTTTGAAAATGTAAACTTCATTGGAAAACATTTAAAATTTCTTAATCACTCCAATTTAGTTTCTGATTTCCCAGATCTTCAAAAAAGTGATCTCTGCTATATAATGACTGGAGATGACCATATTAATTTAGAATCCTACTTCTTTCTAAAAACATATAATATATCAAAAATGCCTCCAATCCTTTGTTTACTTGAAAGAAAACGCTCTTCCAAAATGGCAGAAGAGAATATCTCTCAAAGTAATAGTAATAATATATTCAATATTCAAAATATAAATATACTTGATTATATAAATGGTGCTTATGACTCTTTGGCCAAAGAAAAGCATAAGCAATATATGAACTTCTATCTGAATGAAGGTGAAGAGCTATATTCAAGAGAAGGCCTTAGACCTTGGGATCAAATTACTCTTGAAAGAAAAGCAAGTAATAGAAGCCTTATAGATCATGCCTTTATAAAGAAGAAAATTATTGAAACAAAATTGGGAACTTCTATTAATAACAAAATTATCGATGAACTCGAGAATCACGAAAGCCTTCTTGAACACCTTATTAGAATTGAACATCAACGATGGGTTGGAGATGCCGTATTAAATAATTGGACCTATAGTGAAATTAGAAATGACGACTTAAAGGAGCATCCTGCTATTTGTAGTTTTCATGAGCTAAAGTCTAAAGAGCTTCAGTATTTTAAAGATAATACTTTAAATTCTTTAAGACTCGTCATTTAAAATCTCTAAGTGTAACTTCTTTAAATCGTTTAAATTTTGATGAAACTTGGTAGCTTTTGCGAAAGGGATATACGCTGCCAGATTTATCTTTTTTCAAATAAGGCCAGCGTACTTCTATATTTTTAATTATTTCGCTACCTTGTAGCCCAAAGAAAAGTCCTTCACTATTTTGGGAAGGTAGGCCACCATCAAGATAACTCACAATCTTTGTATATGTACCTAGGTTAGTTTTCATTACGACCGTAGCACCAAGTCCGTGGTAATTGGCCTTCTTACCTCTGAGAATAACTTTTAACACTTTCTTTTTATTCCAATCAAATTGATTCTCAAAAATATATAATCTTGGTTGGATAGATGCGTTTCGAATACTCACCTGCCCTACAAAGAGGTCAGGTCGGCCATCACCATTAAAGTCACCCGTAGCTATTCCAGAAGGATTGACGACATCAATCCCGATATCTTTGGAAAGATCTGCAAAGGAGTGGTTTTGGTCTTGATCAAAAGCAATCAATCGACTCTTTGGAGGAAAGCCACTGTTTTCAACAATTAAATCGGTATAGCTATCAAAGTTATAATCAATCCATACGGCCCTTCTATCCCCTTGATTCCATGAACCCGTTCCATCATCCATATGGTATTCAGTTCTTAGAAATTGAGGGGGAAAACTATTTTTCATTCCTGAAAGAATAGAAGAACGATCACGAGACTCGGTATCATAACTATGAAAGAGCTCTCCAACTGCAAAGTCGATAAGTCCATCGTTATTATAATCATGACAAAGAGAGTAGAAGCTATTACCCCCACCCAAGGGAGAATAAGCTCCTTCTAAATCGTGTGCAAATTTACTCTTCTCTCCAAAATCTTTAAAAATTCTGTCACCAGATTTGATCTCTTTTAAATTTAACCAAAGCCTGTTGGAGTACCCGCTTGAAGATGCTGTTGCTATATCAGGATAACCATTTTGATCCACATCACATGCCTGAACCCCATAGGTTGGAACAGCATGAGGATAGGCCTTGAGATCACTGTCATACTTATGCTCACCTTCTAAATGAGCGCTGGCGTCTACAAAGGATAATCCATCCTTCGTAGCTTGATAAAGTCTATCAGGAGCAGACTTATTTCCTTTCTTTTGAAAATCAAACCAAGTCCCTACATAGATATCAATCAGGCCATCCATATTAAAATCAAAGAGACCAAGAGAGCTAATGGGCAGTATCTTTTTAGGAAAAGCATCGGCTTTTAATTCATAGTGAATAGAGCCCTTTTTCTTTTTGGCAATATAGAGCCTCAGAGGATCTTTATTAAGCTCTGTTCTTTGATTCAAAGTAGCCAAAACGACATCGAGAAGCCCATCACGATTAAAATCAACAAAGGCCATGAACGAAGTACGAGTTACTTTTCCAAAAGGATTATGCTTTGATTGAATAAACTTCTTCGTTTTCTCATCATAACGATAGAAAATGGGAGTTCCATAATATTCTGGTAAGACAACCAGATCATCTCGGCCGTCTCCATTCCAATCGACAATGTAGTTATGAGCAGACTTTGTATGACTAAGTCCAAGAGACTCCGTGACATCCACAAAAGCCCCACTAGTCTTAGGCATAGTAGGACCAGTATTAAGAGGAGCTTTCTCTACTTTTACTTTTTTTTTCATTGAAGGAGAAGTATGAGCTTCTTTATTAATATCCAGGCCTGAACAACTGGTGATCAGACCCAAAAGAATAAAAGAAACTCGTATACTTCTCATAGGCAAACTCTCTAATTAGAAGTCAATGATATCGAGTCCGTAACCACCATTCTTTGCAACTTGGGCAGAAAGTTCTTTCTCGATTTTATCGATATTCTTACTCATCTCTTTTAAGTTCGATACAAAGACATGCTTTGCTCTTCTTAATGAATGCTCTGCGAGGTTGTAGCAATACTCTTTCTTTTCTTCATCAATTTTTTCATCATTAAGAATAGAAGTTGTTCTCGAAATCACCGCAATCATTACGTAGAGTTGAATGGTCATATTGGCCAAACGCTTTTGAGGATATTCATTACCGATAATGTCTTTACCATACTTCATTAAAGTATTTTCTACCTGAATAGAGAAACCACCAAGCATGGAACTAAACTCACTGGCCCATTCCTCAAAACGAGGATGAGCTTTAGAAAGTGAACGAGTGGGCATCATTTTAGTAATTCTATTTCTTGCAAAGTCAGTAAGTACACCAAGAGACTTGATGGGGTCCTCCAAAGCTTTTGAAACATTAGAGATTTTACCAAGTTCTTTTAACTTTTCAGAAGGTCCACGAATACCTGATAGGGCCAAGAAGCAGCGAAGAATTTCATTCGTTCCTTCAAAAATTAAGTTAATTCTAGAGTCTCTCATCATTCTTTCATAAGGATACTCTTTCATATAACCATTACCTGCAGCGATTTGTAGGGCCGTATCTACGACTTCCCAAAGGGCTTCAGAGCCAAAGATTTTACAAACCGCAGTTTCAAGGTAGTAGTCTTTCATTCCTTTGCACATATTTCCTGTAGTCATATAGACAACAGATTCTGCAGCGTAAGTAAGAGCTGACATAGTGGCAAGTTTCTCTTGGATCATTCCAAATTCAGTAAGCGATTGGCCAAATTGTTTACGACCAATGGCATGCTCAGTAGACATTTTGAGAATACTCTTCATTCCTCCAACACAACCAGCACCAAGAGATAATCTTCCAGAATTAAGAACATTCATGGCAATCTTAAAACCTTTGCCCAGTTCTCCAAGAATATTTTCTTTAGGGATTTTTACACCATCAAGATAAACAGCCCGTGTCTCACTGGCACGAATCCCCATTTTATTTTCTTTCTCACCAAAACTCACGCCTTCCATTGATTTTTCAACAATGAAGCATGAGATTTTCTCGATCGTTTCACCATCTTTTTCATGATCAGTTTTTGCAAAAACGGTATAGAACTCAGCAAGACCTGCGTTAGTAATCCAAAGCTTTTGTCCCGTTATCGTAAAAGAGCCATCAGCATTTTCTGTGGCCTTCGTTGTAATAGAATAAGCATCTGAACCAGATCCAGGCTCAGTCAAACAAAAGGCTGCAATTTTTTCACCCGAGGCAAGAGAAGGTAGCCATTTTTGTTTTTGTTCTTCCGTCCCTTCATTGAGGAGTGCTCTATAGCCAATTGATTGGTGAGCTCCAATATAAGTGGCGGTTGCTCCATCATGAGAAGCCACCTCTGCAAATAGACGACTATATAAAGTATAATCTAATCCCATTCCACCCAGTTCTTCAGGAACACCTAGTCCACAAAGTCCAAGGGCCGCAAGTCCTTCCCTAACTTCATCAGGAATAAGCGCTTCTTCATCCATTTTTTCAGCATTAATATTATCAGTCGCAAATTTTGAGATCGCATCTGTAAACTCTTTACCTATTTCTTTTTGTTCTTGAGTAAAATGCGGATAAGGAAAAATTGCGTCTTCATCAACCTCTCCAAAAAATAAGCCGCCAACAACAGAATTCATTTCTTCACTCATACAATACCCTTTTTGTCTGTTTAAAATAATTGCTCCAATATTCTAACAGTTAATCCATAGACCGAGCAATTTTCTTCTCAAAAGATTTCTTTTATTTATTGCCCTAAAACAAGACGAAAAGAGTCAAATGTCGTGTCATAACCTCTATTTAACTTGACCCTTTCACTTGGATATCGGTTTTTTACTTTATAGTTCTAAAATTGACTAAATCATTGCTTGATACAATTGGTCTAAGTGCCTTAAAATAAGATTACTAATGTAAATTGTAATAAGACATTAACTATTGAATTTTTTTACTTTGTTCATTTCATGGATGAAAACACAAAGGTTATATGAGTAAGTGGAAATCTAAATTTTCTTCTTTGATCGAGTCTCTAAAGAAGCCTCTCAAAAGGTCATCTAATAAAGATGAGTCATCAAAGAAAAGAAAGGTCTCGAAACAATCAAGGCCCGAGACAAACCCAGAACACTTCGTGGATTCTATGGAGTGGGAAGATGAGCCAGTTGATGATCAACTGCCTTCCCCAGAATTCGACTCTAGTGAAGCCACTCTTAGCAATATTGATCAAGATGATGTTGAATCTGATGACTATGATGAGTCTAATGATGAAACGAATCCTTCATTCTCCACCCTTACCATTAACCAAATTAAGCAGTCACAAATTGATAGCGGAGAAGCTCCTCCAGAACTTCCCAATGAAATAGAAGATGAATATGCCAAAGATGATGATCATCACTTTGAAGATGAAAATGACTTTGAAATAACCAATCCTGCCATCAGAGAGTACACTCCTGAACATAAGCGCACGCTTCTTTCGAAGCTCATTGCTAAAAAACCTAAATTTAATTCAAGCCTAAAGGGGGAGCAATCTCAACTCCTCTTAGAGAAATTGAAGAATATCAATATAGATGAATTCTTTGAAAAATTTTATGCTCCACAAAATAGAAAGAAAATTCACTTTGTTTTTCTTGCTCTACTTTTTACTGGAATATCTATAAAAACAGCCCAAATTATTTCAACCCTATTAACACCCCTGCCTTCTGCTGCAAAGAAAGTGGCCTTGCCCCCTCCTTCTCTTAATGAGATTGATGCCATAAAGAATTCATTGGCCCAGCTGGAAAATAACGATCTCTTTCGTGCTCCTAGAAAAGGTAAAGCTCCCGTCAAAGTATCGCCCACCGTTAAAGAACAAGCGATTTGCCTGGATGCTAAGAAAAAATCAGACTTAAAAATAAAATTACTGAGTACTGTTGTTTTACAAGATGAAGTTAAAAGTCTTGCAAGTGTTCAAAGAAGAAAAGATTCTGAATATCTTCGTAAAGGTGACTCTATTCCAGGAGTACTTGAAGTCGGAAGAATTTCTTCTGAGCGAGTCTTCTTTAAAAATCTTAAGACTCGTGAATGTGAATATATTGAGAATGCTCCTAAGAAACCAGGTAAGAAATCCTCTATTGCCCTTGTAAGAGAGCCAAAGAAGGCAAAGAAGATAATTCAAGATACTAAGAAGAATGGAATTACTAATGTGGGTAATCAATTCAAGATCAAAAAAGAAGTTAGAGAAAGAATGCTAGAGAATATCTCAGAAGTCTTGACTCAAGCTCGGGCCGTTCAAATCAAGAATCCAGATGGAAGTTTGGCCTTTAGAATGCAGGAAGTTGTTCCTGGATCAATCTACAGCCAGCTGAATATTGAAAATGGTGATGTGATTACAGGTATCAATGGCAGCAAAATTAAAAATGTAAGTGAACTCATGCAATTATTTGGACGAATAGATAAAATTGATCATCTTGAACTATCTGTTAAGAAAAAAGGCATTGAACAAGATCTCTCATACGATTTCGAATAAGACAGAAGGTCTTATTATACGGTTAAGTAAGGAACCTGAGAATGAATGAAATGAAAAACAAAAAAAGTCAGTCCATTATGAAGCTTAAAAGTTTCATGTACATTGGTACTTTTATCATGCCCCTCTTATGGACGGATATCGCCTACGGACAAGGTTTCAAGAAGTTTGAATCTAAGACAAATTTTAAGAAAGGTTCTTCAAAGTCAGCTGCAGATTTAGTTAAGAAAAAAGCCCCTACAATTGATCTTCGCAATCAACAAACAAATGACACGGATGCCTTTGGTCGTGCTAATAGCGTTAATAGAATTAATGACATCTCTAAAGAAAGCGCTTCTTATGTGAATCTTAATCCAGAAACGGCCTTTGGACCTGAAGTCGTAAAGAACTTTAATTTTGATGGTGTCGAACTAGAAGAATTAACTAAGCAAATGCAGAAGTTAACAGGAATTAATCTTATTCTCGATGGAAAAGGTCTTAAAGGAAAGATTACTATTCTTGCTCCTAATGCCATTACTGTCGGTGATGCTTGGAAGTCTTACCTGACAGCACTTGAGATAAATGGCTTTACTCTCGTAAAAAGTGGAAAGTTCTATAAGATCGTATCCACTAGAGATATTCGCTACACTCCCACTAAAATCTATACGGGTAACTACACTCCAGATACAGATAACTACGTAATGAGGATTCTTCCTCTTAAGAATATTGATTCTACTGAAGTAACAAGATCATTTCGTCCTTTCATGACTCGTTTTGGTCGTATTATTGATATCAAACAAACCAATACCATCATTGTTCAGGATACTGGTTCTAACATTAATCGTTTGGTGCAGTTGATTAAGTTCATCGATGTTCCAGGATATGAGGAGACTCTTCAAATTATTCCTGTTCATAACTCTTCTGCCGCTGAAATATCTAAACTTCTTGATCAAATTCTTAAGAGTAATGCCTCGGGTTCTTCAAAATTTAAAAGTACCAAGACTCAACAGGCAGAAAGTATTTCTAAAATTATTGCCGAGCCAAGAACCAACTCGATTATTGCCATGGCCAATGCTCAAGGAGCTAAGCAACTTAGAGATCTGATCAAGAAACTTGATGTAACTCAGGTAAGCTCTGGTGGTGGTCGTATCCATGTTTACTACATTAATCATGGTGATGCCGAAGAACTGGCCAAGACACTCTCCAGTTTAGTTTCTGGAGCTCAAACCAGTTCTTCAAGCTCCAGTAGAACTTCTCGACTTAGAAGTCGACTCAACACCGCTCAAGATTCAGGAAGTAAGCTCTTTTCTGATGATGTAAAGATAACGGCCGATAAAGACAATAACGCTCTTGTGGTTACGGCCTCCCCTACTGATTACTTAACTCTTAAGGAAGTGATCTCCAAGCTAGATGTCGCGAGAGATCAAGTTTATGTTGAGGGTCTTATTATGGAGACCAATGTAAGTAATTCAAAATCTCTTGGTATTTCTATTGTAACGGCTTCAGGTGGTGGAGCTGCTCAGAGAATTACTTCAGGCCCAACCGGAGATTTCACAAGTCTTATTTCCAATTCATTTACTTCCCTTGGGGGACTCTTTGCCGGAGTTGGGCTTGGAAATAAAGTTCAACTTAGTGCCAATGGCTCAACTATTGAAGTTAACTCAGTTAATGCTCTTATTAAGGCCATTGCTTCTAATACCAATAATAATGTTCTTGCGACTCCTCAAGTCCTAGCACTAGATAATACAGAGTCAGTCTTTGAAGTTGGGGAAACTGTGCCTATAACGGAAAATCTATCTACGGCCACAGGGACTCAAACTTCTGTAAAGAATCAAAAAGTGGCCCTAACACTTAAAATTACTCCACAGATTAATAAAGTATCTCGCTTTATCAAGCTTAAGATAGACCAACAAATTGATGACTTTGCTGGTAGTTCTCAAAGTTCAGGAACCAATGGTGTGGCCACAACAACTCGATCGATTAATACAACAGTTGTTGTAAGAGATAGGGATACAGTGGCCATGGGTGGTCTAATGAGAGATAAAGATAACTACTCTACTTCTAAAGTTCCTCTTCTTGGAGATATTCCAGTATTAGGTTGGCTCTTTAAGAGTACAGAAAAGTCTGTTGTTAAAACAAATCTTCTCTTCTTTATGACACCAAGAATTCTTGCTAATTACCAAGCTGATAATGCTACTAACGTAAAAGACCTTCTTAATCGTCGTAGTCATCACCTGAAAAATGCTGTGGGTGAAGAAGATCCCTTTGGAACTACGGTTAAAGGTATTTACGAAAAGGTTAAGAAACAAGAAAAAGGACCTCTTTATAAAGACAATCGTAATTTTGATGAAATGAATAAAGATGATGAAGGTATTGGCGGACGTCCTGAAAAAGAAGATTTGGCCAATATCCCTAATTATAAAGAGATTGCCCAAGAAGTAGAATTGAAGCAAAGTGCGACTGATAAAAGTGGTACTAAGTAGAAGCTAAGCAATAGGATTAACTTTGAAGCTAACCGAACAAATGATAGCCCAAGTTGAGGGCCAAAAAGAAAAGATGGGTGAATTGTTACTTGAGCATACATCATTGTCTCAAGAACAACTCGATGAAGCACTAAAGGTTCAAGAAGAATCCGGTATGCTCATTGGCGAAATACTTCTTAAAAAGAATTATATTCACCCTCATGACATTATTAAAGTTATTTGCCATCAAGTTAATATCCCCTATATCAATGACATTAAAGTTCAGGATATCGATGCTAACTTAACGATTGATATTCCGATTAACTACGCCAAACATAACGAAATCTTACCTATTCTAGAAACAGACTATACCGTTAGTATCGTTGTTGCTGATCCCTTTAACTTTGATACCATCAACGATGTAAGAGAGATTTTCAAAAAAGAAGTCATCATCATGGTGGCGCCTCCTCTTAAAATTCAGGATGCCATTAACCGTGTCTATGAAAAGGCCGATCGAAATCTCGTCAATACGCTTGAAGATGAATTTGATGAGACGCTTGATCTTGATGGCCCCATGGATATTCTCGATGCGGGCGCTGATGAAGCTCCAGTAATTCGCTTTGTAAACTCCATCATCTTTAGAGCTGTAAAAGAGAATGCTTCCGATATTCATATTGAACCCTATGAAAAAGAGACGATCTATCGCTTTAGAGTGAATGGGGTGATGAATGAAGTTTTGCGACAACCTCTAAAGACTCATTCAGCTGTTTCGGCCAGAATTAAAGTTATGGCGAAACTGGATATCGCAGAAAAAAGACTGCCTCAAGATGGGCGTATTAAAATTAAAATTGCCGGTAAAGATGTAGATATACGTCTCTCTACCGTACCTATTCAAAATGGCGAGAGAATCGTGATGAGGGTTCTTCAAAAAACCAGTAAGGCTCCTCAACTAGAAGATCAAGGTTTTCATGGTAAAGTTCTTCAAGATCTCAATGAACTCTCCCAAAGAAAACACGGTGTCCTCTACGTTTGCGGGCCAACAGGTTCTGGTAAGACGACTACCCTCTTTGCCATTCTTGGAAGAATTAATAGTCCTGATAAAATGATTATTACAGTTGAAGATCCCGTGGAATATGAAATTGATGGGGTATCACAAATTCAAGTGAATCATAAAATTGATCTCTCCTTTGCTCGTGCCCTACGCTCCATTGTTCGACAAGACCCTGATATCATCATGGTTGGGGAAACCAGAGACTTGGAAACGGCACAGATGGCGATTGAAGCCTCTCTTACGGGTCACTTTGTTTTAAGTACCATTCACACCAACGACGCTTCTTCTGCTCCTAACCGACTTATTGATATGGGTGTTCAACCATTCTTGATCGCCTCTTCCCTATCGGGAGTATTAGCTCAGAGACTTATTCAGACTTTGTGTACTCATTGCAAAGAACCTCATGAATTGGCCGATCATGAGCTTAAAATACTTGGTATAAAAAGAGTTCCTAGTGATGCCAAAATCTATAAGGCCGTGGGCTGCCCAAAATGTAATTATAAAGGCTATGCCGGTCGTACGGCCGTGACAGAACTCCTTATTATGTCTGATGCTATTCGTCCGCTCATTCTTGAGAAAGCGGATGCTACGACCGTAAAAAGAATGGCCATGTCTGAGGGAATGATTACTCTACGGCAAGATGCAATATTAAAAGTTTTCAACGGAGTAACTTCACTAGAAGAAGTTGTTCGAGTTATAAATGACGAAGGTGATGAGACCTCTCTTCTAGCAGATGAGAGCGATATTATTGACATACCACCTGCACAATAAAAGAAAGAGAAATCTAGCTTATGGCGATTTACGAATACATTGGACTTGATCGGACCGGTAAAGAGGTTAAAGCTTCTGTTAATTCAGAAGGGATCAATCAGGCCAAATCTAAAATTAAAACAATGGGTATTATGCTCATTGATATTAAAGAGAAAAAGTCTGGGGCCAGTAAAGAGAAAGGCTCCTTCAGTTTCGGTGGCTCCATTAAAGTGGAAGAGCTCGCCCTCTTTACGCGCCAGCTGGCCACGCTTGCCAAAGCAAAGATTCAGATTGTAGAGGCCCTCTCTGCTCTCATGGATCAAACGGATCATCCCAAACTCAAAGTTATCCTCTCTGAAATTAGAGGTAAGGTTAATGAAGGGACATCCCTTGCCAAGGCCTTTGGAGATTATCCAAAAGTATTTGATAATGTTTATGTCAATATGGTCGAAGCTGGTGAGCAGTCAGGAAATCTTGAGATTGTTCTCTTACGTCTGGCCGACTTTACGGAGTCTCAAACGAAATTGAAAAACCAAATCAAAGGTGCGATTACCTATCCAGTCATTATGGTGATTATTGGTATGCTGATGTTTGGGATTATTTTCACTGTCGTTATTCCTAAAATCACTAAGATCTTTGAAACCATGGACAAGGCCCTTCCTTGGAGTACCCAGTTGTGTATTTGGATCTCTGATTTCTTACTTAATTATTGGTATATGGTAATCATTGGGATGTTTGCCAGCTATTATTTTTTCATGCGCTATATCAACTCTCCCAAGGGAGAACAGTGGTGGCATAAAGTGTTATTGCGCTTACCCATTATTGGGGAAATTACCACGATGATTAATGTCAGTCGTTTTTGCTCAACTTTGGCCACTCTAATGAGCTCTGGTGTGCCTATTCTTACGGCAATGACTATTGTAAAGAACGTCATTGCTAATGTTCATATGGCAAAAGCTGTGGATGAAGCAAAAGTTTTAATTAAAGAAGGGGGGTCTATGGCGACACCCTTGAAAGCAAGTGGATACTACCCTACTATGGTAACCCACATGATTACTCTAGGTGAAAAATCAGGTGAACTTGAGCCGATGTTAAAAATTGTGTCAGATAATTATGAAGACCAAGTCAATAATAAGCTCAGTGGCCTTACTTCTGTCCTAGAACCTATTATGATGGTGGGAATGGGTTTAGCGGTTGGCTTTATTGTCTTTTCCGTAGTCATTCCTATGATGGAACTAAACTCATTTAATCGTTAAATATTTGGGAGAAACGAATGATCAATGCAGCAAAATCTCTAAAAAGCTTTTTTAGAAAACTAAATGAAACAAAGAAAACAGTTATCCAAGAACAAGGTTTCTCACTTATTGAAATTCTTGTTGCTCTTACCCTACTTGGTATTGCTGGTACGTTCGTCGCCGGGAAAATCTTTGACCAATTAGAGCAAGGTAAAGTTCAAGCCGCTGGTATTCAGATGAATAGCCTAAAAGGTAGCCTTAAAGAATTTAGAAGAAAGTGTGGATTCTATCCTTCAACGGAAGACGGACTCTATGCTCTGGTAGAAGCTCCCTCAAGCCGTGAATGTCGCAACTATCCAGCTGATGGATTCTTAGAAGAAGGTGTTATTCCTCTTGATCCATGGGACTATGATTTTCAATATAGTTCAGATGGAAAGTCTTTTGAAATTATCTCAAGTGGACCTGATAATGAAATGGGTACCGATGATGACATTAGCTCTAAGCGTAAGCAAAGAGAAGGAAAAGGCGGCAGATAATTAATAAAGATCGTCAAAAATCTTTTCATAATAAAATTGGCCACGATGGTTTCACCCTTATTGAAATACTCGTGGCCCTCTTTCTTATTGCCCTTATCATAACCACCTTTACTGTCTCAGGCAGTATGTTTGATCCACACCGAAAACTTGAAGAAGCTCTTGATAATATAGAACGCTCCGTGCGCTTCTCTCAAGATGAATCAGTCCTTAGAAATAAGATTGTCCGTATCGTTATTGATGGAACCGCTGAACCTAATACCGTCACCGTTGAATATAGTCCCAATTCAGACTTTATTCTTCCCTCTAAAATCTTCAATGAACAAATGGCCCTAGATGCTTATAGTCCTGAGGAACTTGAGGCCAAGAAGAAAAAAGTAGAAGGTCAATTTAATAAAGTAAGAGAGTTTCAAGATGAACCGCTTGAATTTGACGAACAAGTGCGTCTTATTGGTATGGGAAGCACGCTTACTGAAAATTTACAGCTCTTTGTAGAATCAAGCATATTCTTCTACCCTTCCGGGGAAAAAGATGGCGCCTTTATTGTCTTGGCCAATGAAGTAGAGTTTGCAACCCTTGCTATAGAGCCCTTCACTCTAGACTTTAAAAGACAATTCTATACGATTGAAGGTAGTCAAATTGACGATGAGTTCTTAGCCGGTAAAGCTGAAGAACTCTATAAGGAATGGTTGAGTTGGAACGATTAAAGAAAATTCTCTTTAATTCTCATGCAATGACTTTAATTGAAGTCCTCATTGCACTCGCCCTTTTTAGTACCTTCATTGTGGCCTTCATGGCCGGACAAGGTAATAACATAACCACTTCTATGAAGTTTAAAGAAGAGCTTCGCTTACGAGATATAGCTGAGGTGATTCTTAATGAACAAATGATCGAACCTCCAGAAGTCAAAACAATTGCTGGAGATGTGGAGATCGATCCCGTTTCATCAAGAAAATTTAAAACTTTTGAAGACGATGAAAATTATGAATATGCTATTAATACTTACAAAATAGCCATACCTGACTTTGATAAAATTATTGCCAGTGATGATGAACAATCAGATGAGGATAAGCAAAATCAAAGTACTCAAAAACTCATTTATAATAAGTTTAAAGAAAATATGGAAAAGATAGTCTTTCAAATCATTGTGACGGTTAGGCATAAAGCTTCAGGTAATTTCTATGATTTGAGTACATGGTTCTATAAAGATGGAGAGATACAACTTGGAATCTAAGTCCTCACACTTACATTCTCAGCATGGCTTCTCTTTACTTGAGATCCTTATTGCTCTCACGATTATGGGTTTTCTCTCTATTAGCCTTTTCACTATAACCAACGATAATATAGATACTAAAGAGATTATTATCAAAGAAGACCGTGAGTTTCTACAAGTCTATACGGCGATGTATAGACTAGATAAAGACTTCTCTCTAATTTATTCACCACTCTATTTTCAATCCACCGAAATAAGTAAACAGAAAAATGGCAGTAATTCTAATAACATCACTCCCGATTATGCTCAGCAAGAGGATAATGCTAAAAATAAGTATCAAATCTCAGAAAAGTTTCCACTGGCCACGGTCAATTCCCTTCCCGTCCCCGCCGTAACTCAAGAAGACAAGAACTCGCTACGATTTATGACTTCGGCCAATAAAAGATTCTTTGAAGATCAAAAGCAAAGCCGTCATGCTTGGGTGGAATACTACCTAGCCGCTGATGATAGAGAAGACAACGCCACGGCCGATTTTCAGCTCATGCGAAGAGAAGTGAAAACAAATATCTATGACCCTCACTTAGATTTTGAAAAAGTTCCAGGTCATGTCCTATTAAGAGGAGTTAAAGAATTTAAAATGGAATTCTATAGCCGAGATCAAGAAAAATGGGTCGATAGCCTAAGCCTTATTTCGACTAACGAAAAGTATACTCCTCGCTCCATGAGAGTAACCATCACATGGGTGGATACTAATAAAGAAGAAAGAACTCAAATCAGAATCTTTAGACCTTACTGGCCCTACTTTGATGTGGTTGCTGATGAGACACAAAAGCAAAGTCAAACGACAACCAACTCCAATGGAAAGATTGGAGCTCCTCAATGAAAAAAAATCTATTTCGTAAAGCAATTAAAAATAATGAATCAGGAATGGCCCTTCTCATGGTCATTAGCTCTATTGCTCTACTCACTTACCTCTTGGCCGACTTTACCTTTGAAACCAAAGTCAATCAGATCAAAGCCTATAATGCCCAAGATCGTATACAGGCCCGCCTAACAGCAGAAGCAGGACTTCACTTCTCTCTTGGAAAACTTCGAATTTATCAAGAAGCGCGAAATAAAATGGAACAAAATGAAACCCTAAAGAATACTTTAAAGCCGAGTGTTCTTGATAAGGTTGTCACCCAGCCCTTCATCTTTCCTATTCCAGTGGGAAAAGATATGAGTATTATTCAAAAGAACGCGATCGAATCCTTCGCTAATGGTACTGCCATTAAGGGTGAACTTAATGTCACAATGAGTAAGATAAGTGGTTTTCTCAACCCTAATAACCTCAGAATTGTAAAAGTTACTGAAGATGATACTTCCAACTCAAACTCACAAAATAGAAATGACAATGATGACGACGATGACACGCAAAAGAGTAATAAAACGCCCCTAGAAATTACTCAAGAAAAAATTCTACAAATGCTTCAGGATGTTTTTGAAGAACAACGAGAAACCAGCGATTACTTTAATGTGAACTATTCAAATCTTGATCCTGAATTACTGGTAAGAGAACTCAAGTACTATGTGAATAATAAAGGATCAATTGATGATCCTATGTTTCCAGAAATTGAACAAAATTATGAACAACAAGAGCTAACAGCGAAATTTGCTCCGATGACCAGTATTGATGAATTCTATCTTCTTGCGGGATGGCCGGAGTATATTGTCAATTTAGTTATTGATCGCTTCACTGTACATGAGGTGGGTTATATCGCCCTAAATGAGATCAATGAGAATACTCTAAAATTATTATTTCCTGATATTACAGAACTTCAAAGTGAAGAGTTTTTTAAATATCGTGATGGAGATCAAGAGATCCAAGAAGAGGCCAAACCTTTTCAATCTGCTGAAGACTTTAAGAACTTAGTGGTCAACACTCTGGGTATTGTTACGGCCGCAAAGTTTGATGAACGACAAGCAGAGTTCAAAGCGGCCAACCTAAATTTTGGTGTAGCTGGAAAATTATATAAAGTGGAAAGTATTGGCTCTTATAATACGGCGAGTGTTAAAATTACAGCATTTGTTGATCTTCCTGTAAAACCTCAAGCGCCAACAAAGACGAATAATCAAAATAATAATTCAACGACAACTCCCCCTGTTGCCAATACTCCTGATGAAGATAACGATGATGGTACTCAGGGTGAAGCCAATAGCACCGATAAAAAGAAAGAAACCGAGCCTAAAACAGAATTTATGGCACCTCGAATTATAGAGATCATCGTCGATTAACCGAGCCATCAACTCAGGAACAACTTTTCACCTATTCTTTTCTTAAACCTTACTAAAGAAGTTAAAAATCTATACAACGCAACCAATCTTTCTGGTAAACTTTAAGGAACTATGAAATATTTAGCACTCGATATTGGAACCTATTCTATCAAATCCTTTCTCATGAAAATGGAGAGGAAGACCTATACTATTCTTGAGGCCACGGAATATGTTCTTACCGATTATATGGAACAAACAGAGTCTGATTCTCCAATGGAGCCTGAAGACTTAAGAAAGTTGCAAGAAGATATTGTCGCTGAAATATATCCTAAAAACTTTGACGGCAAAACCATTTGGCAAATCCCAAACTCTTATGTGGCTTCTAGGAACTTAGAACTTCCTGTTGTTCAAAGAAAGAAAGTTGAATTAATGGTTCCTTTTCAACTTGATGAAAACCTTCCCTTTCCCTCAACAGATGCTCATTTCTTTTGCCAGATGGAAAAGAAGGCCAAGTCGACTAAGGTACTCGCTAACATTACAAAGAAATCGCACTTTCTTGAATACTACCAACGTTATAATGACCGTGGCATTCTCCCCATGTATTTAACAAGTGAACTTTCTTGTATACATGCCCATGCTCAAAATAGAAATATCAAAGGACCTGTGGCCATTTTAGATATTGGTCATACCACTTCAAAATGCTACATCATTTTTGATGGTGAAGTTGTAGAGCATCACTTTAGCTACTGCGCGGGCTCAACCATTGATGAAGTCATCGCAGAAACCTATAAAATAAATAGAAAAGAGGCTTCCCTTTATAAGCATGAAAACTGCTTCTTCTTAACTGACTCTCAATATGATGAAGTATCAGAAGATCAAAAAGCTTTTGCCCTCTTGATGAAAAAGGCCATGAATCCCCTCACCTTAGAATTAAAACGCTGGCTATTAGGGTTTAGAATTAAGTATGGTATGCAAATTGAGACGATCTACTTAACAGGTGGAACCAGCAATATCCATAATATTGGTAATTTCATAGCTCAATCGGCCAATGTAAAAACAGATTACTTAGATATCGCTCAATCTTTTATGGATCAACATGAAATTCTAGAAGGTCGTGAATCAAACTTCTTTAATTCAATGCTCATGGACATTGGCCTGACCTCTAGAGTAAAGCCTGGAAACTTTTTATTTGGTGAATACTCCAATGGAAGTGGGGTAAGCCTTCCGCTGCACACGACAAGTATGCTGCTTTACCGATCGGCCGTACTCACTCTTGTTTTTGGTATCCTCATGGGAATACAGCATTATGTGCTGACAGGACAAGAAAAGAAGCTCGATACTCAAATCAAATCATTAGCACGAAATAAATCTCTTAATATTAGTGTCGCCGCGAGAAGAAATGTGGATAGAAACTTGGGAAGAATACAGTCCCTTGTGCGCAATCGACACAATAGTATCAAGCAAGAAGTATCCACTCTTTCAAGTGCAACTCAATTAAATGCCCTACCTCCTTTCTTTAAACTCTTTCAAATCGTTTCAGCAGATCCGAAGGTTACCTTACAAGAATTTGAAACTGATGGCGTTCGCTCAACAGGTAGTTTTCAAATCAGCTCACCAGAATTGTTAAAAGATATAGAATCAACTTTAAAGAATTCAGGCCTAGCAAATATCAAAACCAGCATTAGTGGCGATAAGGTAAAGTTTGCTTTCAATCAATAAATTTTGGATTAAATAATGAAAAATAGTCTTTCTAAAATTATCGATAAACAGCTCTTTAAGTGGGTAGACCAGCTTAAGGCCACTACTCAATACTCTCAGTTTTCTTCACAACTAGAAAGTATTCCTGAAGACTATGGGAAATATGTTAACCAAGGGCTAACGTACTTTCTCTCGTTCTTTCCCATCATTATTCTTGCGGCCATGGGCATTTATTTTATGATTGCTCAGGGAACGATTTCTGATAAAAGAGATCTTCTTAATCAGCTCATTGATACCAACTCTCTTTCTTCTGAAGTTCAGATGTATGAAAGAAGCCTAGTTGGTCGCCTGAAAATTACCAGCCTTAATGATATGAAAAATGAAGTTTCTCGACTTGCAGCTCAGCAAGGAATTGAAGCTTCATCCTTATCTGTAGAAACATTCAACACCGAGACCATTGGTGGCCTCAATAAAAGTAAAGCGAATTTAAAAGTAGAAAACCTTAATACACCATCTCTTATCGCTCTTTTAAGAGTTCTTGCTGTAAATGAGAAATTCAAAATAAATAATTTAAGCTTGAAACGTACTACTGATTCAATTTCAGGAAATATTTCTCTCATCCATTTTGGAAGAATAGAAGGTCAATAAATAGTGGAACAGCAAAACCTTACAGAAACGACCAATAATCAGGAAGTATATAAGCAAAATAAGAAGCAACTTCTTATTTTACTCACCCTTCCTGTAGCGCTTTTTTTGATTACCCTCATGATAAATTTGCCCGTATCTACAGGGCTTAAGAGTATTGTTGAAAATAAAGTACTAAGAACACCTCAATGCCCTCTTGTTTATAAAGACTTAGAACTCAGCTTATTCTTTCCTGGTATATCTCTGAGTGATTTAACTATTCCAGGAAGATGCTACCGACGACCTAAGCAATCTATTCATTTTACTAAAGCTGAGTTTGGAATGAGCTTTCCAAGCTTTTGGCCAATAGGAATAAAAACGAAACTAGACGCAAGTTTTGAAGATACAAAGATTAATATCTTTCCACGACTCACTCTTTCAGGTCACTCCATTCAGATCTCTAATACAGTGATTTCTACTTCTTTTATCAATCAATTCACACCTCAACCCAATATGATTAATGGGGACTTCGATATTAAAGGTAATGTTGAATTAAAGAGCAATCAAGTTGATTCCGCTCATCTTCTTATCAACTCATCGAATTTCTTTATCCCTACTCAGAATATATCCGGCATAATGATTCCATCCCTCTCCTTCAAAAAATTTGAACTTGCGGCGAATGTAGTTAAAGACAAAGTCCAGGTTAAAGCTTTAAGAGTCGGTACAGCAGCATCTAATCTTCAAGGTGAGTTCAAGGGATCAATATCGCTATCCAAGTCAAATATTGCTTATTCTCGCATTGATCTTCAAGGTAGAATTAGAATTTCAAAAGAGATTCAAGAGGCCATTCCCCTTATTCGTCTACTGCTTAATGGTAAACAAAAGAAAGATGGCTTCTACTTTGTAACCATTGGTGGCACTCTTGCCGCTCCACAGCCAAAGATCGTTGACCCACAATAACCCTATTGTTATAGTTCCTCGAATTAATATAAGAGGTATTAAGTGTCCAAAAAGCAATCTCATCATTTATCTACTACATCTTGGCATGAACAATTATGCGTAAATTTAAAGGTTCATCTCGGCCATCTTAAAAATGATTTATTCTTCTATGACATCTTAGAATACTCGGTTCTTCCTCCTGGAAAACTCTTTCGCCCTAAATTAGCGGCGGCCGTTTATGCAGACGAACTCAAACACACCCAAGAATCCCAAGCATTAGAATCATTACAAGAAAGAAATCATGCTCTATCTCTCATATGTTCATCTTTAGAGATTCATCATAGCTATTCACTCGTCCATGACGATCTGCCGTGTATGGATGATGATGACTATAGAAGGGGCCGTCTTTCCACTCATAAGAAATATGGCCAATGGCAAGCAGTTCTCGCAGGAGATGCGCTTCTTCACCATAGTCATAATCTTATTGGTCGTATTGATCACGCAGATCATTATCAGTTGAGGCAATTTTTCAACTGGGCACTAGGAGCGAAAGGTTTAATCCTAGGTCAGGTCTTTGATCTAGGTGGATTGATTGGCCGTGACTTTCCCTCCCTACTAAGAACTCATGAACTAAAGACTGGAAGGCTTATTCAAGTTTCACTTCTAGCAGGGGCATGGTGTGCCCATGGAAACCTAAGCTTCAAAACCATCAAAAAATACCTACGAATTGGAAGCCAACTAGGAATATGCTTTCAGCTGCTAGATGACCTGAGCGAGGCCACTGAGCAGCTTAGC
Source organism: Bacteriovoracaceae bacterium (assembly GCA_048266825.1). GTDB lineage: Bacteria > Bdellovibrionota > Bacteriovoracia > Bacteriovoracales > Bacteriovoracaceae. The sequence goes on from JBLWYP010000014.1 coordinate 73,775, forward strand.
GAGCATGAAAAAGAAGTGAATCCATTCCTTAGATTTCCCACAGAATCTTTTAAGGCCATGGAGCACGCACTCACTGTCTTAACTAATAAAGAAGACATGGGTGATCAATTTCTAAGCTCTATTTTAGAAACTTACTTTAATAAAATGAAAAACATCATTCAAAAGGACCTTGAAAAAGGACCAGAGGGATTGATTCTTAAGCAAATTACGGCCGACTTAGACTTATCTAAGCTCATGAGTCACTTAGGCTAAATTTAAAAGAATAAATTAAATTTGAGAAGATTAATACTCAATGAAGGATCATAGTCTTCCTGATCAGGAAGGTAATTACTTGAAATTGAGGGTGACCAAGTAATATTTTCAGCAAGAGCAAACCGCTTACCTATTTCACCAAAGAGAATGATTTCACTTGTCGCTTCTAGCGAAGTATCTTCATAACTCACCCCAGAGATACCAACATTTCCCTTAATATAAAAGGCCGTATTGATGGACTTATCATAAAAGAAGTTAAGAATTACACCAGGAATAAAATTATAACTGGTTAGGGTATCCGTTTTATAAACAGAGGCCTCAGCACCAATTTGAACCCAGTCTAGTGCCTGATAATAATAACCAAGGCTTCCTGAGAAATCCTTCGTCGAATCTTCTTGAGATTTAATATTACTTATCGTGATGGCACCAGAGGAGCCACCTTCAAACATATGAGGGTTGGCAATAATCGATTGTCTGGCAACCTGATTTCGTGCTCTTACTCTTCGCTTTTTTAAAACACCGCGAAATGGATCCTCCTCTTGAGCGATACAGTCACTAAAACTACAAATCAGAACAAAAGGAAGAATGAATTCTTTAAAGGAAATATTCTTAATGGAAATGCTCATGAGTAACAATCTCTTTAAGTAAAGACTTGGCCAATACTAATTTATCAAGGTCACTGTCACTCAAAGACATTCTTTGAAAAGAAACATTATCTTTGAGTCCACTCGCTTGAGAAATACTATCTGGTAAATGAGGAGGAGTATCAAGATCATCACTTTCATCTAAGAAGTGCTCTTGTTCACTCCCCTTTTCAAGGCGAGCTTTAAGGGCAAATCTTGCTTCTTCAATCGACATTTTTTGAGTAAAGAGAAGATCTTTTACATTCGCAATGGTTTCAATATCTTTGGGACCAAAAAGCTTTTGGCCAGTTGAAGAGGTCATAGGTTCTATTTCATCGAATTCTGATTCCCAAAACCTTAAAACATAAGGCTTAACACCGGTAATACTGCAAACTTCGTTTAGCTTGAATGCAGATTTATTAGGAATCTCGATGATTTCCATATACTCTCTCCATGGATTTAGGGTTCTTTCTTAAATTCTAGAAGAACCCATTTGAATTGTCATCATCATCGCCGTCATCATCATCAGTATTATTCATGAAGCTAGATAATGCTCTATTTGATCCTTCCTTCGCAGGAATAGACTTATCTTCCTTACCCTTATCATCGAGACGATGAGAGTATCTGGCCGTAACATCTTCCTTCAAAACTTGAGAAGGCTTAAATGTTAAAACCCGTCTTGCGGAAATCTCCATCGCATCACCAGTTTGAGGATTTCGCCCCACTCGTGTTGCTTTGTCGCGAATTGAAAAGTTACCAAATCCTGAGATTTTAACTTTCTCTCCACGTGCAAGAGTGTCTTTAATAATTTTAAATACAAGGTCTACGAGGTCAGCTGCTTCCTTCTTGGAAAAACCAGCTTCTTTATAAACTCGTTCGACGATATCGGCCTTGGTAAGACTCATGCGATTTCCTCCGTGAAATTTATCTTTGTCTTATCAACATAAATAATCCAATTATTAATAGGTTAGCAGATGAAGCCATTTGATGCTAGAAAAAATCCAAATGAATTTAAATACCTACCCATCATCTGACCTATCCAGTCCACTAATTCTTTAAATATTGGTTATTTTCTTGTTTTTTTACTCTGCTTTTCCAATTTTCGCTTTAAATCTTTTTTAATACGCGCCTGATCTCTTAACCAGTTCGATAATTTATTTTTTACTTCTTCAAGTTCTTCAACGAGTTTTCCGCGAATCAATTTATCGGACTTTGCAATCTTTTGAAAATTCTTAAGCTTGGCCGAATCTTCTTTTACTAAGAGAACACGTTTTTCAACCTCTTCTTTTGTCATTCGATAAATAGGCATGTCCGCTAAATAGTCACTGAACGTGAACTTCTTCTTAGTAAGATGCTCGACAAAAGATCGACGGTTTTTAGACTTCGTCGCAACTTCATATTCTTTCTGTTTAATGAATTTAATAATCTCATTATTCTGACGAATTCTTCTCTCGTACTCATCACAAAGAAGTTCATAGCGTCTCTTCACGACAACTAGTCTTTGTTCTGTGAAAATTTGAATAATTTCTTCCGGACGGTTAAAGATCCTAACCCCTCTTTCGCTAATCAAAGTGTAATTAGGAGTAAGAGAAGAAGTCGCAAGTAACTCTTTTTTTACATCGGCAAGCTTAGGTTCAACTCCCCTCTTAAAGAGAAGTTCAATATTAACTTCGTTATCCACAGAGCTATCAATATAGTCTTTGATAAAGTCAGATTCTATATACTTATTTAAATAGCGATAAATTTTCTTGGCATCATATCCTCGGGGAAGCTCTGTAATGAAGATTTTTCCACCAATTTGTTCGATACGCATGGGAAATGTGTACTTCGTTTTTTCATCAACGATGTCTTCAGTATAATAATTTACCCAAGGCTTTAAGCGCTTGGTTTTTCCCGTGCGAATATATTGAATCATTGAATTCGCAATATCCATGTGATTAAAACTTGGAATAACAGAAGAAAACCCTGTTCCAATTCCCTCTGATCCATTGAGAAGCATAATAGGAAGCTTAGGTAGTAAATGCACAGGCTCTTGAACGGTCTCATCATAGTTGGGAATCATCTCAACTTGGTTCATATCATCAAAGAGCACAAATTTTGCGACATCACCTAGCTTACATTCAATATAACGAGAAGCTGCTGGTTGCGGCTCCATTCTTTCCCCAAAATAACCTTTCTTATCGATTAAGGGATAATTATTGGAGAAGGTGAAGTCTTGGGCCATATTCACAATCGCCGTTTCAATAGAAGCGGGACCATGGGGATGGAGGGTAAGAACAAGACCAGTTGCTGAACTCACTTTGGTTAGACCTTTGGCCTGATTTCTATAAAGAGTATAGAGAATTCTTCTTTGTCCTGGCTTTAGCCCATCTTGAAGATAGGGTATCGCCCGATCCATCAGAGTGTAGATTTGGTAGGTACGGTATTCCTCTTTAACGACTTCGGTTAAGGATACGGAATCCATCGAGTGTAAAAAATTTTCTTCCATGATGTATGACTCTTAAATTAAGGGGTTAAAATTTAGTATTCCAAGTGGTTAATGAGTGCGCTTCTCTTTTTCTTTGTTGCTTTCTTAGCCGTTTTCTTTGTTGTTTTCTTCGTTGCTTTCTTTGCTGTTTTCTTTGCAACTTTCTTAGCGGCTTTCTTTGTTGTTTTCTTCGTTACTTTTTTAGCTATTTTTTTAGCTGCTTTCTTCGCAACCTTTTTCTTTGTAACTTTCTTAGCTGTTTTCTTTGCAACTTTCTTTGCGACCTTCTTGGCCACTTTCTTAGAAGCCTTGGCCACCTTTGCTTTTGCTTCTTCAACATTATCAAGTAGCGCCTCGGCCACTTCTTCTAATCCAGTAGAAAGAATAATTTGCTCTGCCCCTGCACTGGCACCATCAATAAGAAGGGCCTTACGTGGATTAGAGTCTTTACCAAAACAAACATTGAGCATGGCCTTTGCTTGAGAAGCTTTTTCCACTTTAATCACAGTATAGCTTTCTTTACTCATCACAAACTTCCAAGCTTCGGGACTCATCTCCCCCAACCCTTTGTTGCGATGAATGGCCTTAATCTTGTACTCACCTTTTTCTTTCATACTCTCTAATTGTGAAGGAGACTCGACATAAATTGTCTTTCTTTCCGTGACCACCTCAAATAAAGGAGCTTTCGCAATTTGGATAGCTTCATTTTCAAAGAGCTCTGGCCAAAAGGTATAAAAGAAATTCGCAAGGAGCGTATTAATATGCCCACCATCCACATCTGAATCGGCGAGAAATACTATTTTTGAATAACGAAGATTCTTCCAATCAACAGGCTGTCCCAGAATCAGACCAATAGAGGCCATGATGTCGGAGAATTCCTGATTATTAAGTATATCTTTAATACTGGCCTGGGCCACATTCATGGGCTTTCCCTTTAGGGCAATACCACCATGATAGAGTTTATTTCGGGCCGAACGAAGACCACCAATGGCCGAATCCCCTTCGCAAATAAAAAGTGTGCAGAGATCTCTCTTCTTTCTTTCGTTGGCATCAAGTAGTTTTTCAACTCTTTGCTTCTTTTGTTTTCTTGCTTTCTTGGAAGCTTCTTTGAGCATCTGAAACTTATGACGGCTCTTTGCTCGCTCCATAACTTGTTCAAGATATTCTTTATTCTTACGAATAAATTTAGGCATCGATGAATCCATCACGCCTTCGATTGCTTTTTCTAAATTTAAGTCGCGCACAAGCTTACGCTTGGTTTGCGATTCAAACCTAGGATTAGGCATCGTGATTCCAAGAACAAAAGTCATTCCCGTGAGAAAATCATTATCCACAAGATTTACTTTTTCTTTCTTGGCCTGTTTTTCTAACTTATCTTTTAAACTATTAATAAATAGTCGTCTAAAGCGATCTTGATGAAAGCCTCCATCAAACGTAGGCGTAGAATTTACGAAGGAGACAAAGTTTTCACGCTCTTCCGACATCCGATCAAAACAAATAGAAAGGTTCATATCAATACGACCTTTCACTTTCTTGCCTTTACTCGTTACATCTTCAAAGTTGAAGTGTTCATCAACAATATTTTGGGCCGTTTCCGGAGATATTCTCTGAGCAAGCTCGAAGAGACCTTTCTCATAAAGATACTTCTCGCCATTAAAATAGAAGGTAAGACCTGGGTTGTTATAAGCAAGGTCAATAATTCTCTTTCGTAGAAGTTCTTTATCCACAACTGGGTTCTTATAAACTTCTTTTGCTAGCTTTAGCTCAATCTTTACACCCGAGTGACCTGCAAAGGTTTTCTTTGTTGTTTTCTTAACTTTTAAGGCACCATCAATGAAAGTTACAATTTGTTCTTTCTTAGTGTTGTAGTGGCGAACTGTTACTTTAAATTCATCACTGGTTAAGCAAGTGGCCGCAGCTCCAAGCCCATTTTGACCAAGAGTTCTATGTAAGAACCCTTTATCATCTACTTCTTCATCCTTAAATTTTGATCCTGTACGAAACTCAGAATAAACCTGCGGGATCTTCTCGAGCGGAAATCCAATTCCATTATCTTCTACAATAACGTTTAGACCGTTATCGCTGAGCTTGGTGTGGATTTCGGTTACGTGTCCGCGATAGTATTCATCGATACAGTTATCTAAGACTTCTTCGATGGCCTTACTCTTGGCCTGGTGAAAATCAACGGTTTGCCACTTAAGGCCTTCATCTGTGTAGAGATAAGTATCTAACTCTTCAATATCGTTAGATCCAAAAACTAAGGTAATACGATTACGGCAGTGCCAACGCTGGTCCTTACTTTCAATGACCGCATCCTTGGTCTTTCCCCGACGTTTAACTGATTCAATGGCCATGGGCAAAATTCCTCTTTTTATTTGATTTATTTATTCGTTATAATTTAAAGTTTTACATAATATAGGGCGCAAGAGAATATTTCTCGACTCTTAAAAAAGACGAAATAAAAAAAACATTCCCCTTATCAGACTAAAGGGCCATAAAACTCTCGAAAAGGCACAATGCATCAAATACCTAAAATTAAAGATATTATTTATTTAATCTTACATCGATTTGCGTTTATTTCGTTATTCTTCTCAGCAACTTGCTTTGCGTCACAACAAGTTTTAATCGATTGGGACAAACTGCCTCTGGATGAAAGTACAAAAACTAAGCTTAAAACTGATGACGTCATCTATTGTAAGAGTGAAGTTCAATCCGTAGAAAAAACCCAAAGCTTAGATTATTTTATCGCGGGCCTTCATAAAAAGAATTGCCGTACCGCCCTTTCTAAACTTTCTCAATATGAACGCTTTTCTGAGTTTTTAGATTTCGTTGAAAAGTCTAGCTACAATGACTCTGAAGAGCGTATCACCCTAAGGCTAGAGCATATCCTCATGCCCTTTGATATGATTTTAGATTTCAAAATACCCCGAATTAAAAAGCCTGGTATTTATCCCTTTGAGTTTCACAGAGGATTTTTAAAGGGCTTAACCGGTGAGATATCCGTTTCGCAACACAGTAATAGATGCTTATTCGCCACCAAGGCCCGATGGAAAGGTCCGAAAACACGTATTCCCGACCGTGTGTTCGGATTTTTTTCGCAGGCCTTGGGAAAAAATGCGATGGAAACCCTATTCAGAATTTCCCTCACGAGATAGATTACCCTATACTAGAGCACCGCTGCCACATGGCCGCTCGATCGAACAGTTTTGATTGATCGCTTGAGACATCATAAAAAAGTGAAACCCTATATGAAGATTTTAAGAATTAGTGCATCTGACACTTACGATATAAGACATAAAATGCTCCGTCCCGGTCGCCCTAAAGAATCGACTCATTTCCCAGGAGATGAAGACGATCAAACTTTTCACCTTGGAGCCTTTGACGGTAATAAACTTGTGAGTGTGGCCTCTTTCTTTTTTGAAAATCATCCCGATCTTACCCATGATGAATATCAATATCGCTTACGTGGAATGGCCACCCTACCAGAGTATCAAGGTCAAGGTCATTCAAGTGCTCTACTCAAAATGGCCTTTCCTATTATCAAACTTAATCAATGTTCCCTACTTTGGTGTAATGCCCGTGAAAGCGCACTCGGTTACTATCAAAAAGTAGGTTTTGAGAAAAAGGGTGAACCTTTTAATATTCCTCAAATTGGCGAACATATCTTGATGTTTCATAATGTATAGCGAGAACTATCTCGCTGATACATCATACTTATGAACCCGCATCCCTTCAGCAGAGAAGCCCCTTATATTGGCACTTAAATAATTAATCTCTTGGGCTTGATTATTATTCATTAAGTAAACCTTGAACTCTCCATTCACATCTCTTCTTAATTGAGAATTTACAGTTTGATATTCAGATCCATCCCAAAACTCAAAGAGTAAACTTCCCCCTTCAGTCTTAGAAAAATTATCACCGGGAACAACTTTTAAAATCGATTGAATCCCTGGTCCTGCAGAAAAGCCAATTTCATTGCCTGATATTAAATCTGCAGCTTGCACTGACTCGGCCACAGAGCCTGACATTCCAAAGACATCAAACTCACCTTGAAGGCTAATAGATACAATCTCATCACCATAAGTTTCAAGGTATACATTGGCCGTAGCTGCATTCATATTAAAGGCACCATAAGTAAGATCTCCGGTCATGATGACATCCGTCTCATAAACTCGACTTGCTACCTCTTCGAGTTCATCAATATTGGTCACGACTTCGTCATCTAGCGGAAGACTGACTTCGGGATCGCATTGAACTTGTGCTTCTTCTTGATAAGTTTCTTCATAAATATCTTCATCTGTATTGGCGCTAAGAATTATAGCAGTTTCATCATTTTCTACTTCTTTATTTTCTTCAATAACAGGAGCGGGTGTTTGAAGTGCAATATCTTCGGCGTGATCATCCATTGAAAGGCTGAATGAACAATCCAGTCCCTTGCTCTCATCTTGAAAAATAAACTCTGGATTCTTAAACATAGGTAGTGCGTAAGCTGATCCATTCCCATCTACTTTTGAATGTCTAAAGTTAATAGGAAACGAGAACTGACTGCCATCTTCAGGATCACTCCATCTACGACCAGGATTCTGTGCAAAACTCTTCATTACACTAGGGTGTTGGATATACTTATTCATTTTATCGACATAGGCCTCAAGGCATTCTTTTGATACTGGTCCTTCTTCACTTCTCATATTTCTGAAAAAAAGATGATCCACTGTTTTTGTATTTCCAAGAAAGTCTTTTAATACAACGTCCCTAAGCATGATTCCGTGACAACCTGAAACTTCTTGACCTTGAATACAGGTCTTCATTTCATAAGTCTGGGCCTGTGCTGATGACTCTATGGAGTAAGCAAGAAGCTGTGGACTGAGTAAAGTTAAAAGAACAAGAGTTATAAATTTTGAGATTAGTTTTTCCATGCTTACTAATAAGCAAGAAGCATACCATCGCGACCATCGTGATATTAAGCACTTAGTGCTTTCCCACTGTATAAAAACTATTTATTCTCTACTAGACTGAATAAAATTTAATCACCCCTAATAATACTTAGGATTCATGCAAAAGACTTTTGGTTTTTGATTTTGAATTTGGCGATACTGCTCTTTAAAGCACTTTTCTTGCGAAGAAAATTTCTTAAAGGGCGCACATCTTAAGGTTTGTCTTGATTCTTTCTTGTCTTCTTCTCGCTCATCCGTACAACGCACAAAGCTTTGATAATTCACACAAGCGAAATTTCCTTGGAGGCAATCATAGATTAAATAGCTGCCTCTAAACCACTTATTAGAAATGCGTGGCTCGTAGCGCTCGCGCTCTATTTTATCCATGTCTTCGGTGTCATGCTTTTGGGCATCTTTCTGGACTTCTTTTGTTTCTTCTTTTGTTTCTTGCTTATCGACCTGCTCAACTTCAGCTTCTCCCCATGCTATAGCACTCAATCCCCATAGAATGGAAAGAAGGATAAGCTTACTTTTTAAGGAACTTCGCATTTGTTGGCCCTTATAGAGATTAATCTAGAGACAAATTCATCATATTATAGCATATATTAGGCCGCTAAGGGTTTCCCTTTTCTCGGGAAAGCTTTAAACTGTGGCCTAAACCTTTCTTTAATCAAGTTGTGACTTATGAGTGATATGAATATCAAACCTAACCTTTTTAACCCCATCTATAAGGCGATTGCCGAGAGTATCAGCGAGGCGATTAAAACTCATTATGCTGATGTGAAAGGCCTTGATATTTCTATTGAACAAATTTACTCCATGCTAGGTCTTGCTCCTAATTTAAAAATGGGTCACATTGCTTTTGGTTGCTTTGCTTTTGCCAAGGCCCTAAGAAAAGGACCCCCTCAAATTGCTGCTCAACTCAGAGATGCCGTGGCCAACTGTCCCGTCGTTGAAGACGTACAGGCCCAAGGCCCTTACTTAAACTTCTTTATAAAAAAAGAATCACTGGGTGAACTGGTCGTTGCCAGTGCTAATTCCGAACAAACTTTTGATACAGAACTCTTTGATACCCAAGAAAAATGGATGATTGAGTACTCTCAACCCAATACTCATAAAATTCTCCATGTGGGACATATGCGTAACCTCTGTCTGGGTAATGCACTCGTTAGAATGAGCCGTTATGCAGGTATCAATACTTCTGCTGTTACTTATCCAGGTGACGTAGGAACCCATGTGGCCAAGTGTCTTTGGTACTACAAATTTCACAATAAAGAAGAAGCTCCCGCTCAGGAAAAAGGAGCATGGTTAGGTCTGATGTACACCAAGGCCAATACTTTGTTAGAAGAACAAAGAGGTACAGAGCATGAAGAAGAAAATCGAGCGGCCCTCACGGAAATTCTAAAACAACTTCACGCCAATAAAGGTGAATTCTATGACCTATGGCTGGAAACCAAGCAGTGGTCAGTGGAGCTTATGAATGAAGCCTATTCATGGACAGATGTTGAGTTTGATCGCTGGTTTTGGGAATCTGAAGTAGATGCCCCCTCTCTCACTTATGCCCAAGAACTTCTTGAGCAAGGTCATCTTAAAAAAGATGATGGCGCCATTGGAATGGATCTCTCTGATGATAAACTTGGTTTTTGCATGTTGATAAAAACCGATGGAACCGGACTCTATGCCACAAAAGATGTGGAACTTGCCCGCAAGAAATTTAAAGAGTTTGGCGTCGATAAGAATATCTACGTAGTGGATAATCGTCAGGCCTTTCACTTTAAACAAGTCTTTAAAGTTTTAGAGCGCGTGGGATTTGAAAAAGCAAAAGACTGCTTTCACCTCCAATATGAAATGGTGGAACTTCCCGATGGGGCCATGTCCTCTCGTAAGGGAAATATTGTTCCTCTTATGGATCTTGTGACTCAAATGGAGAACACGATCAAAGAGAATTATCTTAATAAATATTTAGAAAGTGGTGATTGGAGCCAAGAAGAAGTTGATACGACAGCGACGATGATTGCCAATGGTGCCATTAAATATGGAATGATCCGTGTAGATAATAATCGTAAAATTGTATTTGATATGGCCGAGTGGTTAAAGCTTGATGGCGAAACGGGTCCTTACCTACAGTATGTTCACGCTCGTATCTTCTCTCTTTGTCAGAAGCTTCAATATAGCGATGAAATGCAGGTTAACTGGGATCTTCTCACAACCGATCAAGAAACGGCCCTCATGGTAAAACTCATGGACTTCAATAATGTTGTGGCCACAGGTGTTCAAAAACTTCAGACCCTGGGAATTTGTAACTACCTCTTTGAACTAGGAAAGCTCTTTAATTCTTTCTATGCTGAATGTCCGATTGGTAAAGCCGACGAAGAGCTCAAGCACACACGCTTGGCCCTGGCCCATGCAACGGGAGAAGTCATGAAGCATGGACTGGATATATTAGGAATTCCTGTTCCAGAAAAAATGTAGTCTTTATAATCTTAAATAGATCTTCATAAGTTCGATAACATATGTTCCGAAGCTAAAAAATAGCGCCATAGCGATATACTTTATCTTCTGTTTGATATGGCCTTGTCCACCTTGTAGAGGAAAGAGCCCCCAGATCATTCCAAGACCCAGACCTGCACCGTGAGCGACATTGGCAATCGGTCCCATGACACCCGTTAAGCATAGAAAATACCAACCTACGATGAGATAAACGTCACGCTTGGGTAGTCGAATATTGGCTTGGGTATGGCTGACTCCATAGACCCATAGATAACCTAGAAGTCCATAGACCAGTCCGGATAAACCACCAAAGCGCGGGCCCATGGCCATATACTGTAATAAGTTAGAAGCAATCGAGATCGCTAGAATAAAAATGATAAAAGAGCGTGCCCCTTTTTCTGATTCATACACCGCCCCTAAATCTTTGATCCACATTCCGTTAAAGAGAATATGCATAAAAGTGAAGTGCAAAAAAATAGGCGTCACGAGTCGCCACACCTCTCCTTCAAACACATTCTCAAGAAAGCCTGCGCCTGGTCGATTTATGAAAAGCTCCATCGCGAGACTTTCAAACTCTTGAGGGCCAAACATTTTGATCAAATAGATAAGCAGGCTGATTCCTAAGATCCCTTTGGTAATCGTGCCCATTTTCAGGGCATGAATCTTCTGCCATTCAGGATCAGGTTCACGTCTGGCTCCAGGAAGTCCCATACGCACTCTAAAAAACTCGAGCGCTTCTTGGGCCTGCTCTTGATCCGAGACTTTCAACTGATAAATGGTTTCATTCGTTCTTTGATCGGCAGACAATTGTTGAACTTCTTGAACTTGCGCAGTTATGCCTCGCTCAATTAACTCATCCTTGAGCGACTCGGCCATCCCTTGGTCATAAAGTTCTCCAATAATCATAATATCTCCAAATTCCCAATATTTATTCAACTCTTATATTCACCCATGATGTTAATGCCTTTTTAGGCAATTGGCAGCAACTGCGCTTCTAGATCTCGATCTAAACCTAGACAATACTAGGTACAACTCATCTAAATTATTGAAAAGGCTTAAATAAGGCTTTTTTTGCCGTATTTATATGCTATATTTCTAGATGAAATAGGTTTTTTTTTGACCTGATTTAAGGTATTGAGATTCTTGATATTTTAGAATTTAAGAACGGCTAGTCGCTGCGTTTTATAACGCAGCTCTTAATTCTATAAATTGGAACAGTATGATTAAAATTAACAAAAAAATTGAATATGCGCTGATGGCACTCAAGTATATGTCGCATCAAAATAGTGAGGGCGGCGAGGCCAAGCTTACCAGTGCCCGCGAAATCTGTGATCAATTCAAAACACCCTTTGATACCACAGCAAAAGTTCTTCAATTAATGAATAATCAAGGGCTCCTTAATTCCACAAAAGGAATTAAAGGCGGCTATTCACTGGCCGTTCCCCTCTCTCACGTTACGTTTAGCCAACTAACAGAGATTATCGATGGGAAGAATAAAACGGGATCCTTTTGCCAATCGGCCAAGGGAAGGTGCGATCTCTATGAGAGCTGCAATATCGTCACCCCGATTGATCTTCTCAGTAAGAAAGTTAATGAGTACCTCTCGGGCCTTACCCTGGAAGAGCTTCTCTTAAACGAACACGCCAATAATTTACTCTCCATGGTGGAAACCAACCATCAGGAGAATACAGATACAATTAAAGAACCAACGCCTACGGAGTCCCTATGAGCACAGAGGATATTTTAAACGAAGACTATAAGTATGGCTTCTACACCGATATCGAAACAGAAGAGTTTCCTAAGGGATTGAACGAAGATATTATTCGCATGCTTAGTGCTAAAAAAGAAGAGCCACAGTGGTTACTCGACTACCGCTTAAAAGCGTATCGCCACTGGCTTACTCTTCCCCTCCCTAATTGGGCCAAGCTCGAAATTCCTGAGATCGACTTTGAAGATCTCTACTACTATTCAGCTCCCAAGAAAAAAGAAGATTCTCCTACGAGCCTTGATGAAGTTGATCCGGAACTCTTAGCGACTTTTGAAAAGCTTGGAATCCCTCTTAACGAACAAAAGCGCTTAACCGGCGTGGCCATGGACGTAGTCTTTGACTCTGTCTCCATTGCCACCACATGGAAAAAAGACCTTGAAGAAGTGGGAGTTATCTTTTGCTCAATTTCTGAGGCCGTTAAAGAATATCCTGAATTAGTTAAAAAATATCTTGGAACTGTCGTTCCCTATTCTGATAATTTCTACGCGGCCTTGAATGCGGCCGTATTCTCTGATGGATCGTTTGCTTATATTCCAAAAGGTGTCACTTGCCCGATGGATCTTTCGACTTACTTTAGAATTAACGCTAAAGAGACGGGTCAATTTGAAAGAACCCTCATTGTGGCCGAAGAAGATTCCTACGTGAATTACCTTGAAGGTTGTACGGCTCCTCAAAGAGATGAGAACCAACTTCACGCGGCCATCGTTGAAATTGTGGCCCTTGATCACGCAGAGGTTAAGTACTCTACCGTTCAAAACTGGTATGCCGGTAATAAAGAAGGAAAAGGTGGAATTTATAACTTCGTAACCAAGCGTGGAAACTGTCTTGGGAAACACTCTAAAATTTCTTGGACTCAAGTGGAGGCCGGATCGGCCATTACTTGGAAGTATCCATCCTGTAATCTCATTGGAGATTACTCTCAAGGGGCCTTCTACTCGGTGGCCTTAACCAATAATAAAATGCAGGCCGATACGGGAACCAAAATGGTTCATATTGGAAAGAATACAAAATCTACGATTATCTCAAAAGGTATCAGTGCTGAGACTTCTGAGAATAACTATCGTGGACTCGTGAAGATCATGCCAGGAGCGGATAACGCCAGAAACTACTCACAATGTGATTCTATGCTGGTGGGAGATAAGTCTTCGGCCAATACCTTTCCCTATATTGAAGTTAAAAATAACACCGCAACAGTAGAGCACGAAGCCTCCACCACGAAGATTAGTGAAGACCAACTCTTCTACCTTCAAAGTCGAGGACTCGATATGGAGAAATCAATTTCTCTTATTGTGAATGGTTTTTGTAATGAAGTCTTTAAAACACTTCCTCTTGAATTCTCCGTAGAGGCCGTAAAGCTTCTTGAGATGAAACTTGAAAACTCTGTTGGATAATTAATTAAAGCTAGTACTGATTAAAGGATATTAAAATGATGATCGAAGTTAAAAATCTCCATGCTTGTTTAGCCGATGAAGCCGAAGGTAAAAATGGAGCTCGCAACGAAATTTTAAAAGGAATTAACCTCACCGTTAAGCCCGGAGAAGTCCACGCGATTATGGGACCCAATGGCTCAGGTAAATCGACTCTCTCTAAAGTTATCGCCGGTCACCCTTCTTTTGAAGTGACTTCAGGAGAAGTTAACTACAATGTGAATGGAAAGATGGTCGACATCAACGAATGGGAAGCCGATGAGCGCAGTAAGAATGGTATCTTTCTAGGCTTTCAATATCCGGTAGAAATCCCAGGTGTTTCAAACTTTTCTTTCTTAAAAGAATCTTATAATGCTGTTTGTAAGGCCCAAGGTGTGGCCGAAATGGAAGATCAAGCCTTTCGTGAGTACCTCTCTCCTAAGCTTAAGCTTCTAGAAATGGATTCAAGCTTTCTTGATCGTGGAGTGAATACAGGATTTTCTGGTGGTGAAAAAAAGAAGAATGAAATTCTTCAAATGGCCGTTTTAAATCCAAGACTCTCTCTTCTTGATGAAACAGATTCAGGTCTAGATATCGATGCCCTCAAAACTGTGGCCGGTGGAGTGAATGCTCTTAAGAGTCGTTTCAACTCTATTGTTCTCGTTACTCACTATCAAAGGTTACTTGATTATATCGTTCCTGATCATGTTCACGTGCTTTATAAAGGCGAGATCATTAAGTCCGGTGGAAAAGAATTGGCCCTGGCCTTAGAAGAAAAAGGTTATGACTGGTTAATTGCAGAGCATACAAATTCTAAAGCCGAGGCGAATGTATGAGCGTGACTCAAACCCATAGCTTAAATTCAAAATCACAAAACTACTTAGATACGGTTAACCAATCTTTAAATAGTGAAACCAGTAAGATTGATAAGAATCAACGCGAAAGTGCGCTTGAACTTTTTAAAACGATCGGTATCCCTACTAAGAAAAATGAAAACTACAAGTATACTAATCTTGATAAGGCCTTTCCTGAGTCACTTGAAATCGCTTCGCCCTCTCAAGTAAAAGACCTTGAACTTCTGGCCACTCCTGGAAAGTATCGCTTAGTTTTCAATAATGGTGAATATCTAGAGAGTAAAAGTAACCTACCTGAGCATGTAACTCTTGAAGAAGTGAGCACTGGGGAAGGCCATGTTACTGACCCTATGGAGGCCCTTAATATTTCCTTGGCGCCTAAGAAGTATAGAATCACTGTGGCCAAGAATACGAATGCCCCTTTGATCACTCTTATTCATCGTCTTGGTAGCAAAGCAAATCAGTTGGCCCTCACATCACTTGAAGTCACGGCCCAAAGCGGATCAAGTGCCGAGTTCTTTGAAATCTTTGAAACGCAGGAAGAACTAGAGAATATCTCTTTAACTCAGACTCAATTTACGATTGCGGCCAATGCTCATGTTAAACATATAAAGGCCCTTCTTACTAAATCTGCTCATACTCACGTTGGAAAAGTGAAGGCTTCTCTTGATCGTGATGCCCAATTTAATTCCTTAACTTTTAGTGTGGATGGACGACTTAATCGTAATAATGTGGAAGTGGCCATTAATGGAACGGGCGCTCACGCAGATGTAAATGGTCTCTACACCGGAAGAGGCACTCAGCACCAAGACTGCTTTACAACGATTCATCACAACGCCGCTCATACAACCAGTAATCAGATCTTCAAAGGTATTTTGGATGATCAGGCCCGTGGGGTTTTTACAGGAAAAGTTGTTATTCATCGTGATGCTCAAAAAGTAGATAGTAATCAACTCAATAAGAATCTTCTTCTCTCTAAGAAGGCCCATGTGGATACGAGACCTCAAATTGAAGTCTATGCCGATGATGTCAAATGTGGTCACGGCGCAACTGTCGGCCAGATTAATCAAGAAGAGGTTTTCTATCTTGAGAGTCGTGGGATACCAAGAGAGAAGGCACAGAAAATACTCTGTCATGCCTTTGCTTACGAGGCCATTGAGTCTTGTGGCAACAATGAGGTCGCAAAGTGGCTTGGTGAAAAGCTCTTTGAACTCTTTGAAAAATATGCGCTTGAAAACTTAGGGCATAATTAAAGGATTATTAAATGTCTGAAACTAATGAAATAGCTGGCATTCATCGCAGCGACTTTCCGGCCCTAGATCAATTGATCCACGGTCATACCATTACCTATTTAGATAATGCGGCCACAACTCTGAAACCTAGTGTGGTGATTGAGGCCATTAATCAGCACTACTCTAAAGAGACGGCCAATGTGCACCGAGGAATTCACTTCCTCTCGGCCCAAGGGACTCAAAAATATGAGGCCACTCGTGAGGCGGTTAAAAGCTTAATCAATGCCCCCGCCCTAGAAGAAGTGATCTTCACCAAGGGAACAACGGATGCCATTAATTTAGTGGCCCATAGTTGGTCGGATAAATTTCTTAGTCCTGGTGATCAGATTCTTGTGACTACCATGGAGCACCATTCAAATATTGTTCCTTGGCAACTGGCCGCTCAAAAAAAGGGCGCTCAAGTACTAGAGGTCCCTATTAATGATGCCGGTGAAATCATTGAAGAAGAATTCAAAACTCTTTTAAAAAGTGGAAAAGTTAAAATGGTCGCTATGGCCCATGTATCCAATACATTGGGAACGATTAATGACGTTAAGAAGTATGCCTCTTGGGCCCATGAAGCCGGATCTCACTTTCTCGTCGATGGAGCTCAGTCCATTGCTCACATGAGTGTGGACGTGCAAGAGCTTGGCGTTGATTTCTTTGCTTTTAGTGCCCACAAAATCTTTGGCCCCACAGGAGTGGGTGTTCTTTGGGGCAAGAAGTCTTTATTAGAAGAGATGCCTCCCTATCAAGGGGGCGGCGCCATGATTAAAGAAGTTCGTTTTGAAGGAACCACTTTCAATGAACTGCCTGAAAAGTTTGAAGCGGGAACTCCTCATATTGCCGGAGTCATTGCTTTTAAAGCGGCCATTGATTTTGTCTTAAGTATTGGGCTTGAAAAAATCGCAGCGGCTGAACATGATCTCCTAGAGTATGCCACCAGTGAGCTTTCTCAAATTAAGGGTCTTAGACTCATTGGAACGGCCAAGAATAAAGCATCCGTTGTGTCCTTTGTTATGGAAGGCGCTCATCCCCATGATCTGGGCATGATTTTGGATGAACAGGGTGTGGCCATTCGAACGGGCCATCACTGCACGCAACCCCTAATGAGACGCTTTGATGTACCGGCCACGGCACGGGCATCCTTTTGTTTCTATAATAATAAAGAAGATGTTGATCAATTAATACGTGCCCTTAAGAAAGCACAGGAGCTTCTATGAGCGAATCAGTAGAAATTTTTATCCAACCCACACCTAATCCCAATGCTCTTAAGTTTATTTTAGATAAGCCAGTAAAGCTTGAGGGTAATTCAACTTATCGCTCGCCTATTGAGTGTGGAGAAAATCTCTTGGCCTACGAACTCTTCAAAGTTCGCGGCATTGACCAAGTTCACTTCTTTGATACGGCCATAACCATTACCAAATTTGGTTATGAAGACTGGGAAAATATTGAAGAAAAAATAATGAATACCATTAAGGAAAACTTTCCGGCTCACAATGCTGATTATCATGACCCTGACCCAGAGGCCGATAGACGTGCTTCCCTAAGCCCAGAGTTGCAAGCGATCGAAGGGATTCTTGATAAGACCATTCGCCCAGGCCTTCAAGGTGACGGTGGTGATATTCAGGCCCTATCCTATGAAGACAATATCCTATTGGTTAAATACCAAGGGGCCTGTGGGACTTGTCCTTCTAGTACGACGGGAACTCTTGAAGCGATTAAAGGAATTCTTCGTGACGAATATAGCCCTGAAATTGATGTCTATATTGCACCAGATTTCTAAAAAACTAATCTAAGTCATATTAAAAGAATCATTTCTTAATATAAAATGCTTCCTATTAAACGATAATCAATAGGAAGCTTGCCATGAATACATCCATCCTCAATAAAACGATTAAGCCTGAAGATGTCGCTAAGCTGGTCAAGAGTGATTCCGACATTGTTATCTCCATGTGTGCTTCCGAGCCTCAACATACCCTCTCCTTTCTTCATTTGGCCGCCCCCAGAGTTCGTGACGTCAATGTTTTTAGCTGCCTTACGATGAAGCCTTATCCTTTTTTCTCTACTGAACAAATGCAGGGTCACTTCACCTTATGCAGCTGGTTTCATGGACCTGCTGCAAGAGCGGCGATTGCGAAAGGTTTAAAAACGGTCACCTTCGTTCCTAATATGCTTCATCGGGCGATCCTTGATCGTCTTTGTGTTCGAAAGCCTCATATCTTTATCGGAAGTTGCACTCCTCCCGATTCTCATGGATTTGTCAGTCTTGGGCCAAGCCTCGTTTACGAGCAGCATGCCGTTCATCACTGCGAAATTGTTGTGCTTGAAATTAACCCTAATCTGCCAAGAACGTATGGAGATACCCAAGTCCATGTTTCTCAAGTGGACTACTTCACGGAAAGTGAATTACCTATTCCTGCCCTCCCCATTGCTGAGCCTGATGAGACGGAATCTATTATTGGTCACCATATAGCGAGTCTCGTTGATGACGGTGCTACGATTCAACTGGGCATTGGTGGTATCCCCAATGCCGCGGCCAATAGCTTTACCGAAAAGAATGACCTTGGTGTTCATACAGAACTCTTTGTTGATTCTATGAAGACTCTCTTTGAGCGAGGAAATATAAATAATAGAAAGAAGTCTCTCGAACTTGATAAATCTATTTGTACTTTCGCCCTAGGCTCAAAGGAATTGTATCCTTGGATTGATGACAACCTCTCCGTAGAGTTCAAGCAAGGTCTGTGGTGTAATGATCCCAGTGTTATTCGTCAAAACTCTAAGATGACTTCCATCAATACCTGTATGGCCATAGACCTTACCGGACAGATTGCAAGTGAAGGTGTGCAAGGCCAACAATATTCGGGAACAGGAGGACAGGCCGATACGGCCGTCGGGGCCAAGGAAGGATATGATGGCCTTGGTAAATCAATTATCGCCTGTCGATCAACGGCGAAAAATGAAACCCTCTCCACTATTCAGCTTGGCCATACGCCAGGAACTCCCATTACTCTTCACCGCTCCCATGCGGACTACTTCGTCACTGAGTATGGAATCGCCAGTCTTAGAGGACGAAGTGTTAGAGAAAGGGCCGAGCAAATTATCGCCGTGGCCCATCCTAAATTTAGAGATCAGCTTCTTTACGAGGCCAAAGAGAGTGGTCTTTGTCCATAACTTAGACGCACATGGTTAATAGGTTTCCGTATTTTTTGCTATACTATTGAATATAACTACTCGTAACCATCAGGATCGATGAATATGAATGAGAACAGAAAAGAGCAGGAAGCTACAAATTCTGGGACAAGACCTTTTTCCCCTATCTACAATAACTTTCAAAACCTACTTGAAAATAATCAGGGAGTCTTTCGCCTTTTTAGAAAAGCAAAGAATCCTGGAATGTATCAGGCCGTCTGGTTATCACGCCAAGCGGAGGTTGAAACGTATAGAGAAAGACTTCTTCAATCAGAATCAAAACAAAAACAGGTCAAAGAAGATCTAGAGAATATCATTCTGAATCTTGAAGTTAATCAAATCGAAGAAGAAAAGCAGTGGCAATTACTTGAATCCCAGTGGTTTGAGCAACATAATGATCAACGCCAAGCGATTGAATTTCTTGAAGCTCAATTAGAAGAGGCACGAGAAAAAATTCAAAACCAAAAAGAAGAAGCGATTAAGGCCAATCAAAATCAAAAAGAAGAAGTCCTTAAGCTCAAAGATAATCACGCTCGAGAAAAGCAGGCCTTAAAGAAAGACCTTTTGGCCCAAAGAGAAGAAACTGAGAAATTTAGAATTCTTTCTCGCTCCCTTGAGCGCGTAATCAAAATGAATTCCCATAAAGATAGTAAGTATGAAGATGAAATCAAAAAACTTGAAACTCATCTCACTCTATCTCAGCATGCCCTCATTAAACTTGATAGCGAGTATGACAATGCTCAAATTGAAGTAGAAGAACTTAAGAATCGTCTTTACGAGTTAGAAGAAAAATTTCATGAAAGTGAGAGATACAATAAAGAGTTTAAACGTATCAATCATCGTATGGAAAATGAGCTCTATCGCGTAACGACAGAGCTTGAAAATATCCAATCTTACATGAACTAAGACTGGATCATCTCTATTAGGCTGCGGCCCTTGAGTCCGCAGCTATATCATCTCTCCACTGCGCTACAATCTCATCCACTTGGGAAGTAAATTGTTTCTCAGCTTTTAGACGAGATCTCATAAATTTAACAAAATCTCTCCAATAGTCATCTTTATTCATTTCGATTTCTTTAAGCACAGCATCGTCGCGCTCAATAGTCTCAAATTCAATTTGAATAAGATCATTGGCCTTTGTTCCAGAAGGAGCAAAGATATCAAGATAATGATCTGCCGTATCTTCAGGAAGAGACTTCAGAAGCTTCACTCTCTTAGACATGGGATAAGCATTAAAAATGGTTTTAATCAGCTCTTCAGGTAACTCATTAAAAAGAAATCCTGGGAAGTATTCTCTAAGTACGAAGTCACTACGTGATTCTGGAGCTTCTTTAATAAAGTTAGTATAAAGAAGTCTTTCCACATCTCGTCCAGCGGCTGGAATCATTTTAGCTAATCCATCAAGGAATGGTCTTACCTTAGGATTATCATCAATGAAACTAAGGGCTTTTCCAATGCGTGCTTGTCCTTTTTCAAAATGCTCAGGAGTTACAGCAAGAGATCCCTGAATAAGT
>JBLWYP010000015.1:0-86543 GCA_048266825.1 Bacteriovoracaceae bacterium
ATGTCTACCCCTCTTGCGATATATTCATAAAGAGGCATACCAAGAGCGTTGGCAGCGGCGCGACAATTGGCCATAGAAACGGCCAAGATGGCGTTGGCCCCTAAGTTTTCTTTATTCTTCGTTCCATCAGTATCAAGCATCAGTTGATCAAGTCCACGTTGATCAGTGGCATCAAAACCTTCAAGCTTTGGAGCAATTGTTTCATTGATATTTTTAACGGCCTTAAGCACGCCTTTACCCATATAGCGAGAGGTGTCACCATCTCTTAATTCTAAGGCTTCACGCTTTCCGGTAGATGCGCCAGAAGGTACACTTGCGCGTCCCCATGAGCCATCACTTAAGAATACGTCAGCTTCAACAGTAGGGTTACCACGGCTATCTAGAACTTCTCTTGCCTTAATAGAACTAATTTTTGTCACAATAAGTCTCCTATAAATTGATTTGAGCGTATTATATACCCTTGCAGGTAAGGATATCAAGTTGCAAAAGCTACGCTTTTGTAACTCGATCACAAATGGCCTGCGGGCACACTACCCTTGCAGGTAAGGATATCAAGTTGCAAAAGCTACGTTGTAGGAAGACGATTATTTTTGATTATGGATAGCGCCAAAAGAGAAAGTCTGACATTTTCTTATCGAGCCACCGAGGATCTTGCGTATTAAGATAACGAAAAGAACAATCAATACTCTTATTCTCAACAGTACTCTCGCAGGATAGACCAAGTCTCTTCTCTAATTGAGTAGCGACACTTGATGTTGGAGATATGCATACAGCATCTAAAACTTCTTCTATGAATTCAGCAATCAAAGGATAATGAGTACAGCCCAGAATCACTTCTTTCCATCTATGCTGGGCCACTTCCGCTAAGAGCGTGCGAAGACTTGTTTTCACTTTTTCTAAATTCTTATTTTTAATTAACTCTTCAACCAAAGGGGCCAATTCAGCAATCGTCTCCACTTTCACTAAATTATGAGGATCGCGCAGCTCTTTTAAATTTTTAAAACGATCACTTTTAAAGGTAATTGGAGTGACAAGGGCCCCCACACTTCCCTCTTTGATATTTTGTTGAGGGGCCTTATTGATATAATTTAAATAAGGCTCTATCCCTATAATAGGAAGATCAAATTTTTCACGCATATGATCAATGGCCACGGCCGTGGCCGTATTACAGCCAATAATGATGGCCTCACACCCCTCATCTTTTAACTTTTGAATAATCTCTTCACAGCGACGGGTTATGAGCTCTAAACTCTTTGTGCCATAGGGCATAAATTCGAGATCAGCGATATAATTGAAATGGAACGTTGGATGACGACTTGCAAGATATTGCAAGACTTCCAGTCCCCCATGACCACTGTCGAATATACCTATTTGAACATCCATATTTGTTTAAACTTAAAGCGTTAAAAAGGGTGAATTACATGTCAATCAACTATCTAACTAAAGCACAATAAAGCTGCGTTGAAAATAATGGCCAATGCCCTAGAGCTTGTCTACCTTGTTTTATAATACCCATAATTATTAACCTAAGACTAGAGCTGCATTTTTATGAAAATAAGAATCCCCATTCCCCCTAAAGAACTCAATGAACATAGTCTTGAGCAAGCGCCTCACTTCAGCACATCACTCACATTAAGAGTTGGGGATATGAACTATGGCAATCATATGGGGAATGACACCGTTCTCTCATTGGCCCATGAATTTAGAATTCGCTTCTTTCACCAATACTCACAAAATGAACTCTCTTTCTTCAAAAGGGGAATCATCATGAGTGACAGTGCCATTCAATATAGAGCACAAGGATTTTGGGCCCAGGAAATACGCGCCAATCTATGGTTCATCCCTACAGGATCAACTCGCTTTGATATCTACTATCAACTTCAAAGTCCAAAAGATATAAGTAGCGAAGACTCCACCAAGCAGTGGTACGATGTTGCCTATGTGAAAACAGGACAAGTCTTCTTTGATTATGAAAAACAAAAAGTCTCCCCTCCCCAAGATCAAGGACTTGAAGAGTATCAATCATTTTTAACAGATCTTGGAATATCAAAACTCTTATAACGGATTACCGATGAATATTTTTAATAAAGTAAAAGAAGATCACTTAAGAAAATTTATTAATCATTGGGATATTGATCAATCTCAATGGATAGGTATAAGTGTTAACAATACTCAGTACAGAAATGGACTCAGTAATATTCAAATGGAAAGCGTCTTTCATCAAGACCAGAACATGCTTCAATGGGGTAATCAAAGTGATAACGGCCATCATATTACGCTTATTCGAAATAAGAAAATTATCAAAGAAGGAAAAGTAAATTTAAAAGAAATAGAAACATTTCAAAAAGTAATGGCCGGTGTGCTTCATCTTCAAATGCTTCGTTCCAGAGAGAATATCATTGCCTGGAGTCGATCCCTACAAACCATTGCTGGTCAACAAATGATCTCAGGAGAAGACAAAGCGCTTGAATGGATTAAGGTGAGTTTAGTTGTTCTTAAAAAGGCCTTAGAGGAATCACTTGAGGACACTGAATCAACCGTACAAATGATGATCTTCAGTGGACAGCGCCCAGAAGTAGATAAGAACTTTCGATTTAAACTAAGAATATATAATTTAGATATTGAAATTCTTGAGGCCGAGCAAGGGGCCGTGCTGACTGTACTAGATAAGAAAAATGAAGATGAATTTCAAACAAAGCATCAAGTCTTAAAAAGTCCAATCAAAGGGCTTATTAATCCTATTATTGATGAAATACTCCAAGTGTTACCACTCATTGAAGTTAAAATAAAAAAGAGTGTGATTGAAAATTAAGAGGCCTTCTTTTGATTGACCTCGTCAAGGATCTTGGCCTTATTAATAGGCTTTTGAATAAAGCTATCAAATCCTTTATCCATTAATCCAATGGCCTGCTCTTTTGAAGAGGCCGACAAGAGAACAACTCTTTGAGGAATTTGATTATGGGCCTTCTCCCATTTACGAATAAGATCAGTGGCCTCATCTCCATTCATATTGGGCATATTAAGATCCATAAAAATAGTATCGTAGTATTCACCACTAGAGAGCTTTTTAATTTTTTCAACAGCATCTCTACCGTTATCGACAATATCGAGATCAATATTTTCTTTTCTGAGTAATAGTTTAAAGAGAACTTGCATATCTGCAGAATCATCAACTAAGAGGATTTTGGCCCGGGCTTCAGCAGGTATAACTTTCGAAGAGGCGTCAATTTTAATGAGAGCTTCTTCACTATGTTCATTGAGTTCTACATTTTCATTATGGGTTTGAATTTCGACTTCATTGATTGCTTCACTCATAATAGGAACTTCCTTGTCGCCTGAATGGGATGTGTCTGCAAGTGCATCGGGCTCTGTATTTCTAGAATCCTTCCTAAAAATATTTGTCTCCTTTTCAAAAGAAGGAGTACCGATTATATCTTTAATATACCCAGAAAAAGCGTCAATATCAAAAGGTTTTGTAATTAAGCGCTCCACACCTATTTTATCGGCAACATTTTCCGAAATCCCGTCAATGGCAGCAGACATAAGCGCCACGGGAATAGTAGGATAGTCCTTTTTAATCGCTTTCGTTAAGAGTATGCCATCCCCTTCACTCATTCTAATATCTGAAACAACCAAATCTATCCTATACTTTTGCACGAGAAATAGGGCCTCTACACCATTTTTTGCAATGATTCCGTTATAGCCATCCATACAAATGACTTCATGAAGTAGCGTTCTTATGGCCTCTTCATCATCCACAATAAGAACCGTTTTCTTTTGGGGATCAAGGCGCTTATCAAGAGAAGAGAGAAGATTGGGATTTAAAATAGAAATAGTTCTATTTTCAATTTCTGCTGCAGAAGAGTTGGCGGGAACAATATCATAAATATGGTTACGCAACCACTCAGGATCTACGCCTTCGACACTATCACTTAAGAGGATAACAGGAATATTTAAATCACTAGATTGTGTAAATTCTTTCCATGCACTTAGCCCATCTTTTACAGGCATATCATGATCAAGAATAATCAGATCAGGTGTGTGCTTATCTAGATATAAAAGTAACTCTTCACCATTGGTGGCCTCTGCAACTTTATAAGAAGAATCACTAAAAATTTTCTTAATTCTCTTTCTAAAGAGCTCGTCATCATTAGCAATAAATATAGTCTTCGCTTCTTCACTGACGCTTACTTCATTACTGTTGGCCATAAGAAGTCTTGGAAGACGAATAATAAAGGTTGATCCACTTCCTTCTACTGATTCAACCGCTATATTTCCATTGTGAAGCTCACAAATATTCTTAACAATGGCCAAACCTAGACCAGTTCCAATCTTTCGATCATTGGCACGGGCCTGTTCAAACTTATCAAAGATAGATAGCAATTTATCTTCAGGAATCCCTGGTCCTGTATCAGTGATTTTGATTTCTAAACCTTGATTTGTCCCTTCATAACTTTGTTGAGTTTCATAAGATTCCACTTCAATATTAATTCTACCTTCATGAGGAGTAAATTTAAGGGCATTACCTAGAATATTAGAGAGAATCTGAACCACACGACCATAATCCGCAATGAGTTCAAAGTCCTTATGATGGTGAATCTCAACCTGGATATTCTTCTCTTTTGCTTTTAAGTAATAGGAATCGACAACATTTTCAAGTAAGTCTTCTACACTAAATTTCTCAAAATCTAATTTAATACCACCCTCTAAGCGAGCAAGATCTAAAAGATCCGTAATTAAACTAAGGGCCGTACGTGCTGAATTTTTACTACGTCTTACTAGATCAAGAGAAACTCCAGAGAGATTCTCTTTTTCTTCTTCCATTATAACGTCCATAGACGTCTCAATGACGGCCAACGGATTCTTTAAATCATGCGATACAATGGCGAGGAGATCATCTTTATCTTTACTCACCCGCTCAATTTCGCTTTTTTGCTCTCTTAAATCTTCTAGTAAATGAGACTTAGAACTTAGGGCCTGTTCCGCTTGATCACGTGCTTCTCTAATTCTTCTTTCTGATTTTCTCAAATAACGAGTTCTCTCATTTACTTGGCGAATCATCCCTTGAAATGTCAGCGCGAGTACACCAATTTCATCTTGAGAGTGTACATCAATAATAATATCGTGTTCTCCATTGGTATATTGTTGCGCCTTATAGGTGATTTCTTTCAAGTCTCTAAAAAGATACTTAAGCATGGGCCAAGATAATAGAGGTAACAAACAGATGAGAAGCGCCACTGAAAAAAGATGCTTGGAATCAAAGGATCGAATAAAGCTTGGAAGATTAATCGTAGGAACCGTATAGGCCATAGCGACCAAGAAATGATTCTTATAATTTACTTGACGATAAAAGAGATAGACTGACTCTTTTCTGTAATCGGTCAAAGTTTTATTTACACGATGGTTTGTATGATTAAAGAATTCTTTCGTATCTAGTTTTGGAAATTCATCTTTTATAGAATAAGCAATTTTTGAAACATGAGAGAGCCTCTTAATTCGATTAGGATGATAAATAATCTGACCTTTTTTATTGAAGAGAATTAATTCAGAGCTGTCTCCCTGTAGGGTATCAAAACGTTTAAAGTGTTCAGCAATATCAATACCAATCATAATGGTAGTACTGCCTTTATCAATCTTAAGCCTCATCACCGATAATGGATTCTCATCATGAACTCCATCAATAGTCGCAATTTGAGGGGAATAGATTCCACGCCCGGGGCTTAAGGTGATAGGTCTTTCCAACCCTTTGGGATAAAGTGAATCAACATTGCCTTTAAGGGTGCTGTAATTCATTGATTGAATGAGGGTTCCATTTTTTGAAAATATTTGAATGAATTTTATATTCTTATAATTTTGAACCAGAGGATCAATTTTATCAGCAGTAATCTGTGAAATGGGAATATTATAAAAGAGAGAGGATATTTGATCCATGCCTGAAAAAAAATGGATGATCTCTTCTTCAAAGCGTCGGGTTTGAATATCAAGGATTCCAAAGTTTTGTTCATCGTATTGATTTTGTCCTGAAATAAGAACCGCTCCCCCCACAGTAAGGGCAGAAATAACAACCATCATGAAAACCATAACGGTAGCCTTAATAGCAACTGAACGTTTCATAAATTTGAACATTAAAAATCCACTATTGGCCCAAAAATGAGGGCTTTCTCTATAGGATCTTTATCGACAAACTGAGCTAATTAATTAATTTTAATGATGATTTCTAAAATTGACGCAGTAATATACGAACCTTAAAAGGTTTTATGAAATGATAACCGTTAAGTAGGCATCTAATAATTTAAATTTAGGCTTCTTTATCAGTTGATTCAGGTTCAGCTGATTCTATTTTGGCCTCAAAGAGGGACGCATAGAACAAGTAAGTAAAACCAACAAGACAAATAATTCCGGTACCAATGGCCCAATATCCAAAAAACATTGTAAACTCCCAAAATGTTTAGGATTAATAGATCAGACTATAACAAATCTTAGAATCTTCGGTCAATGTCAAAGGAATCAAAAAGGCTTTTCCTTAGTGGAAGTCATGGTGGTGTCTGCTATTTTAGGTGGACTGGCCTATTTTGGTATGCAATTGATCGATGAGACTCGGCGCTCCCAAAGAAATATGGACCATCGCTTTACGGCCCTAAGTACTACTCAAGAAATCTATGCTCTTCTCTCCCAAGCCCAAAATTGCACAGAGACTTTTAGGGGCATTAGCATCAAAGATTATTTAGTCGAAGCTTCCCCTATTCCTATTGATAGCTTTAAGAAAATGAGAAATCTTCCAAATGATCAAATTACCATTCTAGAAACTAATCAAATTACCAAGGCACCTTTTCCTAAGAAAAAAATGCATATGAGAGCACCGTTTTTAAAACTAAGAAATTATGAAAAACAAAGTGCGCTCAATGAACAGCAGGCCGTAGATGTATACTTATATATTCCTTTTCACTGGGATTCACAATCAAGCGTAAAGAAAATTCCTCTCAGTTTTAACTTTAATGAACAAGGTGACTTGCTCTCTTGCTCTACAATGGCTGGCCAGTCACAGCAAACACTGCAGATTCTTGACCCAACAGATGATCCTCAATTAGAAAACATCTCTGGAGCACAGGCCTGTAAAGACAAAGGAATGTCCTGTCTTCGAGTTCTTTCAAAAAGTTATGCTGCTCGTGTCTACGGACAATTGGGCTTAGATAATTTATGTCAGACGAATTATAATCAAAATCTTGAGGCCATAAAACAAGGGGTTCAACTCTCCCCTTGGCATAGTTGTGAGGCCAAGCTTGGTATTTTTGATACCTATAAACTTGATAGTAAAGGTCTTCAGTTAACCTGCGAGTCGATATTCATGGCCATTTGTCAGTAAGTCATAACTCTATAATATGCCTTGATTTAAGGGCGTCATAACCTATTTCCTGTAAGTTAGCTTTCTCTTTTTTAAATAGATCATATTGAATTGGTTCGATTGTTAAAATCAACAATAATAGCAACTGTTGGTCCTTTCCAATATCCATGAACCAAAGAGTTGAGATATGCAAAAGTCAGATGATAAATTACTTTATTTAGAATCACATGCTTGTTTTCGCTATCACGATGCTCTTCTTTTTCCCTTGAGTGACATCTTCCCAAAAATGTTTTTCTTGAAAGGTCTGGATCATCACTGGATTAGTTTATTTCATGATCTCTATGATGAGAAAAAATATAGTAAGTGGAATCAAAACTTAGATACCAAGAAATTAGAAGTGCTCATTAAAAGCTCACTTCACTATCTCGATCATCACGAAAAAGAAGCTATCTTTCTTTTTCATTTGAGAAAATTTTTTAAAGATATAAAATATGATCACATAGGTTTGAAAGATATTGTTTCACAATCAAAGAACCTCTTAGCAATGGCCGATCGTTGGGAAAACGAAGACGACACTCCAAGTGCGATACGTTCATTGGGACAAAGCTATCTTCTCTTTATAATGACATTGAATAATTCACTCTATACTCCCGTTCATCAAAGAAAAGTATTAGCCCAGGCCTTCGAGTATGGTCAAAAAGCAAAGAGAGAGTTGGATGACTCTAATCATCCCTACTTTGGACTTCTCTTTTGTTTAATTCATATTGCTGGAGGAAATTGGGATCAAGGTACGAAGGAGTTGCATGTGTTAGCGCGACATTATCCAGATCCTACGCTCTTTCATGTTCTCTCAAAACTCTATATTAAAATAGGTCTTCCCAAAGTAGCAAAATACTTTGAGAAGAAGCTTAATCATTTAGAAGCTTTATCCTCAACTGATTTAAACTCAGACTTTAGATCTTTAGAGAATTGTGCATAGGAACTATCTTTTTTGAGATTGACCAAGTCCTGATCCCCCTCAATTGTAGACCAGTCATTAAATCCTCCCGAGATCGCCATTCTTAGGTACTGCTTGGCCAAAGGAATTTTACTCTCCTTTGAATACAGACAGGAGAGATTATAACAACCATAGGCTTCATCCATAAAGCATGCCTTAGTATATTGCTTCTTAGCTTCGTCTAAACGATGTTGTACTTGTAACATATATCCTAAATTAGAACATGAAGCACCCGAGCCAAGTTCACAGCCCTTCTGATACATTTCTTCGGCCTTATCCTTCTTATTGATCTGTTCTAGTAATATCCCATAATTTAGACATGAATCACCATTATCCGTATTACATGCTTCTTCAAAAAGAGAAAGGGATTCATCAAAATCATCTAATCCATGCAATATCCCAAGAGACTTTTGAAGATACTTGGCCGCTTTTTGCTCGTTAGTGACTTCATCACCACTTTGATCAGATTTATAAATCTCCCATAAACTATAACAAGCGTAAGCATTATTCTTATCTTCACAAAGAGCTTTTATATGACCTAGACCATTATCTTTATCACCAAATTGATGCTCAATTCTTCCCACCCATACACATGAACGGGAATCCCCCATTGCACAGGCCTTATTAAAAAGAGACATCACAATATTCTTAGTCTCATCTATTTTTCCATTCTTTAATAAATAGAGTGCAAGCTCGCTACAACTTTCAGCGTTCTTTTCATCACATTCTTTTTGCCATTGTTTAGGCTTACCTTCGAGCTCACCACTATTGAGCTTATCTCCTTTTACAGAAATCATTTTATTAACTAGTGAATTCACTCCAACCTTTTGAATCTCAGGACTATGAAGAAGACTCTCCATTTCCTTTGAAAGATCATTTAATTCCCAGTTGATATGCTTATACCAATCAGGTGGAGTGAGCATAGAAGATGCACCTTCCATTGTGAAAACCACTCCCTCTTCACTTGTAAGTGGTATTCCTGTTTTCTTATCGTTATGCTTGGCCAATACAACACCACTTCGTACAGCGACTAGAGTTTCACCATCTTCAGTAGTATGAATAAAGAATTCAGTCCCTCTAATTCCCATAGAAGCACTCTTTGTTTTCACTTTTAGACGATTCTTATCTTTATTCTTATTGATATAGTTAACTAATATATTTCCTACTTTTAAAAAGAAGAAGGTCTTCTCTTCATTCTTATCATCAACATCTGCCTTTTTTCCTTCTAGAGTGAGGTTTGTCATAGGGCCCACTTTCATACGAGAGCGGTAACCCTCTCCAAAGCCTAGAATCACTAAACCATCCCCCTTGGATGAGACGATATCACCGGCCAGTAAAAAGTCTCCTTTAAAAACTTTTCGATTCTCTCCCCCACGTTCCATAGAAACGCTTCCTTTTCTATAAACCACTTTATAGAGATCAGGTGCGGCCATAATCAATTGCGACAACACAAAAAGAGAGAGGAAATAGGCTAATTTTATCGGCTTCATAATCAGTCCCCAAAGTCGGGTTAAAATAAGTTGTTGATTTTATTTTAAAAGGGATCGGCCCAATACTAAATAAGAGGCATAAAATTACCTATATATTCAGTCTAATATAACCCTAAATCCTAATAATTTAGCTTTCTTAAGATGGGTAAGAATACAGGTACAAATTTATAGAATCACAAATTCTTGCGCCTACTATTTGTGGTCTTTACATTCATATTACAAAAGTATAATATATTAATATGAATAATCGTTTAGAAATTTCTCAAATGCGCTCAAAAGTTAAGGACGTGGCCCAAGTTCTCAAGGTAATGGCCCATCCTGAGAGATTACTATTATTGTGTCAAATCTCTCAGGGAAAACTTAGCGTCACTGAACTTGAACAACGATTAGGAATGGGTCAAAGCCAAATTAGTCAAACCCTTCAAAAATTAGAACAACTTCAACTTGTCTCCTATGAGCGAGATGGAAAACTTAAATACTATCAATTAAAAGATGAAAAATTAAAACGACTTATTGAAAGTCTCTACGCAATTTACTGTAAGGAAGATTTATGAATATTATTAACTTTACTCCCTATCCCGCGCTCACGGGTGGGATTCTCATAGGTCTTGCGGCCAGTATTCTCTTAATACTACGAGGAAATATTTTTGGCATCTCTGGTATTGTTGGAGGACTTCTTAATTTTCAAAGTAGAGATATACTCTGGCGAGTTCTCTCGATCTTAGGATTAATTACGGGGGCTTTTCTTATCCACTTCTTTTTCAATACACCTGATAAAGTTGAAACCGTAAGTACCACTCGCTTAATCATTGCGGGTCTACTTGTGGGTTTTGGAACTCGACTTGGCAATGGATGTACCTCAGGTCATGGAGTATGTGGAATTTCTCGCCTCTCCATTCGCTCCTTAGTGGCCACGGCCTGTTTTATGTTAAGTGCCATTATTACCGTCTACTTTCTCCCCTACAGTGTATAAGGAAAACTTATGAAAAACCTTCTCATTATATTTATGACGAGTACGCTCTTTGGAGCAGGTCTTGAAGTCTCTCAAATGACGAACCCTAAAAAGGTTTACGGGTTTCTCAATCTTTTTAGAAATTGGGATCCTTCTTTAGTTTTAGTCATGGTGGGGGCGATTGCTGTTAATGCGCTCGTATACCTTTGGCTAAAGCGTACACGTATTCAAAAAGGTCATGGACCTTTTATGGGAGAGAAATTTAGCTTACCCACAAGTAAGCATATCGACTCAAAACTGATTATAGGATCTACTTTATTTGGTATCGGCTGGGCCGTAGCAGGATTTTGTCCAGGACCAGCGATTAGTGGGCTCTTTAGAAATCAAAAAGAGCTCTACCTCATTGCTGGATCCATCGTCGTAGGAATGTATCTTTATAAACTCTTTGATAAGCTTGTACTGAGTCGAAAGTCTTAGATAAACTTTACGACACAGTAATTCTTCTTACCCTTTCTAAAGACAAGTGAACTTTCACTAGCGAGATCACTTGTCTCAACGACCTTTTCTTCAGATTCCACTTGAATATTATTTAAGTAAACACCTTTTTGACCAACCGAACGACGGGCCTCACCTTTTGATTTAAACAGAGGCAGCTGGGCCAAAAGATCAAGAATAGGAATACCTGCTTCAAGTTCACGGTACTTAATTTCAATGGCCGGAACATCAGCAAAAATACTCGCGACATCTTTATCACTTACATCTTCAATGGTTCCCCCAAAGAAGAAACTGGTCGCTCTTTGAGCGGCCGCAAGACCTTCTTCCCCATGGGCAAAGCGCACAACTTCACAGGCCAAGGCCTTTTGGGCTTCACGACGATGAGGCTCATTTTCAGTCACTTCTTTGAGTGCATTAATTTCATCAATGCTTAGAAAAGTATAGTAGAGAAGATATTCAACCACTTTAGAATCATCACTATTTAAAAGAAATTGATACATCTGATAAGGACTTGTTTTATCGGCATCAATAAAGATAGCTCCACCTTCAGACTTCCCAAATTTCTTTCCATTGGAATCTGTAACGAGTGGAGTAACGGCGCCATAAACTTGCTTAGAATGAAGCTTACGAGTGAAGTCGATTCCGGCCGTAATATTTCCCCATTGATCACCTCCACCCATTTGTAAGGTGACATCTTCTTCATGGGCCAAATGAGCAAAGTCATAAGACTGAATCATTTGATAGCTAAATTCAGTATAACTAATACCGGCTTCAGAATTGAGGCGATTTTTCACTGACTCTTTGGCCAGCATTTCAGAAAGACGAAATCTCTTACCAACAACGCGAAGAAACTCTAAGAAACTAAATTTTCCAATCCAATCAAAGTTATTAACGAGTACGGCCGCATTCTCTCCTTGAAAATCTAGAAATTTAGACAACTGCTTTTTAATCGCTGCAACATTATCATTAAGAATATCCCCATCAAGAAGGTTTCTCTCAACATTCTTTCCAGAAGGATCGCCTATCATACCGGTGGCACCCCCAACTAGTATATAAGGAGTGTGACCGGCAAGTTGTAAACGTCTCATCGTGACAACACTTAAGAAGTTACCAATTTGAATGGAAGAGGCCGTAGGATCAAAGCCAATATAGAATTTAACTTTACTATTATCTAGTTTTTCATAAATTTCTTCGTTGGAAACATTTTCAATTAACCCACGGTATTTTAATTCTTCTGATAACTTCATATTTATTTAATTCCTTTTATTAATTCCAATGATAATGAGATACACGCAACATACTACCACCAAAGATCATTTGCGCTATACCTGAAACTGGAAAAGGCCCTAGCCAAATAGTAGATGCATCCATGAAAACACTCTTATACATATTATAAACCGGTGTACTTACAGATTCTGCCGAGACTTTGCAAGTTAGTGTCTTACCAACTGGAAGGTCAAGATACTCTTGAACGCCACCAATCTGAGAACACATAGCAATCATAAGGCCCACTGTTTCCATAGTAACAATGGCATCTGGAGCGATCGTTTCAACATTATCAGAAACAAGCTGTCCCGACATTCTGAGCTGTGTGGATTGAGTCATCGATTGACCATCATAGGCCGTATACTTCATATCAAGTTCAACGGCTTGAGCATTCATTGTTCCGATAAACTTAACGCTATCCCCAACACGATTAACATTGGCATAAAGATTTAGTGAGAATAAGGCCACTAAGAGCGCTGAAATCCTTTTCATAAGAAACCCCCGTTTAATTAATAAAAGTATATTTTTAAACGGGGGTTATCGATTGTAAATAAAAGGATAAGAGATTCTTACTTAACGCAAGGCAAATTCTTATTTTTCAATAATTGCCGTAACACCCATCCCACCAGCAGTACAAATACTGACGAGTCCACGACCTGAGCCTTTTTGGTTAAGCATCTTTGCAAGAGAACCTACAATTCGCGCGCCTGTTGCGCCAAAGGGATGCCCTAGAGCAAGTGAGCCCCCATTAACATTAAGTTTGGAACGATCAATACTTCCTAGAGCGGAATCTAGTCCCAGTTTTGATTTACAGAATTCTTCATCTTCCCAAGCTTTAAGGGTACAAAGAACCTGGGCCGCAAAGGCTTCATGAATTTCATAAAAATCAAAATCAGCAAGAGTTAGCCCTGCTTGCTTTAATAACTTAGGCACTGCATATACGGGCGCCATCAATAGACCTTCATCGGCAACATAATCAACAGCTGCACTTTGACCAAAACTAAGATAGGCCTGAACTTCAAGGCCATGCTCTTTAGCGTATTGTTCACTACAAAGAAAAACACAAGCTGCCCCATCTGTAAGAGGTGTCGAGTTGGCCGCCGTAAGAGTTCCCATTTCACTGCGATCAAAACAAGGCTTAAGTTTTGCTAATTTTTCAAGTCCTGTATCCGCACGAAGAATTCCATCTTTTTTAAGTCCATGAAAAGGAATAATAAGATCATCAAAGAATCCTTCGTTATAAGCTCTGGCAGCATTTTGATGAGAATCATAGGCCAGCTTATCTTGATCTTCTCGAGAAATTTTCCAGCGCTTGGCCATCATTTCACAAGACTCTCCCATAGAAAAACCTGTACGAGGCTCTTTAATAGCGGGCAACTTAGGCATAAGATCACTTGGACGAAGATTCGTCAGGGCCTTAAGTTTATCTCCCGTAGAGCGAGAATAATTGATCTGACTTAAAGTATCTGAAAATGATTTTTTAAATTCAACGGGGATATCAGAATTCGTATCACAACCTGCTGCAATCCCTGAGTCCATCATTCCACTAGCAATCTTAGCTCCAATAATAAGAGCGGCTTCAAGAGAAGTACCACAAGCTTTTTGTAAATCAGTAGCGGGGGTATCAAAACCAAGACCGGCATCAATTGTACATTCACGGGCCATAGAAAAGTCAGAAGCATGCTTACTTACAGCACCTAGAATCACTTCACCGATAGGCAGTTTATCAAGACCTAATTCATCTTTAAGGCCCTCAAGAGCTGCCGTCATTAATTCTTTATTTCCATACTTCAGGTAAGTTGTACCTGAACGGGCAAAAGGGATTCTCTTACTTTTCACAATACAAACTTTTCTTCCTTGCATATATTATCCTTTATAAAGTTAATTTACTTATTCACATCTATTCTAAGTCAGCATACTATAAGTGCAAACTTAGGTAATATGCTCCTATAGACCTAGATCAATTTTTAATTCAAAGAAATATCTTCTACGGCCAAAAAAGCAAAGTGATAGCGGTATTGATTAAACCAAGTGTCACTTAAACACGCATATCCCCCAACACCCCAGCCTTCGCCCCAACTATTGGCCACTAAGGTGCAATGCTTTCCTTGCTGGCCCCAGAGCTCTTGAGGTAAATCAAGCACCCCAATGAGTAATAGGGCATGCCCAGCGGCATGCTTATCTAACATCATAAAAGAGTCGGCCTCTCCTTCAAGAAAAACAAATCCTTTATTCTTGTAAAAGGCTTCATTAAGCTTGAAGCCTCCAATAACGGGCTTGCCCTCACGTAGAGCACTTTGAATATCGTTACGAGTTTTCACTTCCTTATATTTTCCTACTTTAACAAGACCTTCAGAACAACTTCTCCCAAGGGGAATCTGTGTTTCATTGCCATTTTTCTCAGAAGAGTGATAAGGACAATTATTCTCTAGAGGAATGGATTGATTAAAGGCCGGTGCGGGCCATGACCCTTTATGGGTACAAGGAGTGCTTTGACACTTGGGTTTAGAAGCATAGTAGAAAAATTGTTCTGATAAATCCCATTGTCGACCTTCTCGGCGCAGAAGAATCTCCATGGCGCGAACTCCAGCAAAAGCAGAGCAAGTTGAGCGTAGTCCCTGAGAGCGAATAGGAATAGAGAAATCTTCTCTTATGATTTGAGTCTCTAGAGCATTCACTTTAGGTATGTGATCATCAGCAATAGACTTCGTTACCTTGATCGTCTCTTTTGTATGTTCGCTAAGATCAGTAAGGTCCTTTTTTAACTTAGGAAGCTCTTTTTTGTATTGTGCTTTCGCCTGGGCCCATTCTTTCATAATGGCCATTTTCTTTTCACGCCATTCAGACTGTTGCTCAAGCTTTTTCTTACTCCAGTTATGGGAGGCATCAACTTTTTGCTTCATCCAGTCAGTTGATTTGGCCTCTTTAGAGTCGGCTTTTCGCATTTTCTTAATTTTTGCTCTTTGCAAGGCCAGCATGGCCTCCACTTTGGACTGACCTTTTGAAACAGGCTTAGTTATAGGCTTCTTCTTAACACTATCATTATTCTTAATTATGGTTTGCTTGGATTGTGAATGGCCTTGCCAAGAAAAGTCTATAGATTGATCAGCCTTAATATTATTTTGAATCTCTTCAAGAATGAGTTGTTCTCTTTCACTGGAAGTTAAGTCTATCGCCACAGAGCTGTAAGACCATGCCCATGCGAAAATATTTAATAGTATAAATAGAGAAAACTTCTTCATAGCTGATCCTTCTTCATGACAAAAAATTTATTAAAGTATAGTAGCTAAAGAAGGAAAAAACAGAATAAAACCACATTAACCAAGTATCACAATCAACTATAATCTCATCTGTCCATACCTCCACGATTGACCATCAAAGTAAGCACGTTAATAATAGTTTATTCCATGGGTGAAAAAGGTCAAATTATGCATAAATTCAAGCTCCTACTTTTAAACTCCTTTGTGCTTATGCTATCGATCAATAGTGCGATGGCCAATATTGGACAAGTCACGCTTCTAAAAGGAGCGGCCTTTGCCAATGAAGCTCCTTTAAAAAAGGGTGATGTACTTCATATAGATACGGCCTCAAAAATAAGAACAGCAAAAGCTGGCCTTCTTCATCTAAGAATGAGTGATGCCGCCCAGATTATCTTGGCCCCAGAGACGGAGATCTACATCGTGCGCTATAGTAATAGTGCTCAATCCATAGATAATTACTTCAAACTTATTAAGGGAAAAATACGTGTTTCTTTTAAAGAGAAGCTCAACCCTGATCATAAAATTCGTATTGATTCTCAACTGATCGTCCTCTCTATTGCAAGTATTGGTGAGACTCAGTTTATATCCAGTGCCTATGATGTTGGAGGGGCCCCTTCTACAGATACTCTCCTACTTAAGGGTTCACTAGAAGTTAGTGGAGCAGGCTTTGAGCCCTTTACTCTAAATCGCAGCCAGTACTTTAATTCTCAAGAAATAGTGAAGGCCGGTAATCGCGCCATTCGAAAAATAAGTTACGAAACCCTCACCTCCCTTAGAGAAGATGAATCAGAATTCTTCACTCAACTGCAAACCGATACGGGTTTTCGAGGTCTTCACCTCTCCACTCCTCTTACCAAAGAGAAAAAGGAAGAAAGAGAAAAGGCCATTGCAAAAATTATGGAAGTCAGACAAAAGCGCATGAGAATAGAAAAAAAGAAGGCCAAAATACAAAAAGCTTCTAAGAGAGAAGCCTTTGAATATGATATTGAAAAAGAACCCCAAGATATTCAAGAAGTTCTGAGAAAGAAAAAAGAAAATAAGGCACAAGGACTATGTTTTGCCTTTACCTATCGAAAAGTACCAGGCACTGGTGCTCCTCAAAGATTTAGAAGAGAGAGAAATTGCGATGAATTTGAATATAATCTTTAAAATGGCCCTGCCCCTTATTTTCCTAAGTGCATGCTCTTCTCTTAATAAGACAGACGCGAGTAAGGGCACTTGCACGCTTAAAAAGCATCCTAAAGATAACCTCTTCCAAGTTCTTCAAAATAAGAGAGCGATCAACCAAGACTTTTATATTTATGAGGAGGCCTCAGATATAAGACAAGCTTTGATTAAACAAAATAAGTGTCAAATGCCTTAAGCACTAGTGGAAATTTAGGAACCTAAGCGGTATAAAGCCTCTATGAATATTCAATCTAAATTATCTTCCATCGAAGACGCAGGTGTTATAAAAAGAGAAACTTGTTATAACTGCTGGCGAAAGCAATCTCTTTGTTTTTGCGCTCATATTCGCTCCTTTCCCACCAAGACAGAGTTTGTCCTACTTATGCATCCTAAAGAAGCGAAGAAACAAAAACTCGGAACCGGTCGCATGACTCATGCGGCCCTAGAGCACTCGCAAATTATCAGCGATGTAAATTTAGATGAAAATATACAAATGCAAAAACTCTTAGCAGACCCTTTGCGTCATGTCATGCTTCTCTATCCGGCCACAGATGCTGTGGCCATTGATGGACACCAAAATATACCAGGGCCACTTCAAGCTCCTCTTTGTGAACAAGGAAAAACGCTAACCCTCCTACTTTTGGATGCAACTTGGCCGTGCGCGAAGAAGATGATGAAACTCAGCACTTGTTTACACGATCTGCCAAAAGTGAGCTTTTCTAAAACCTATGCGGGAAGATTTCTCATCAAGCACCAGCCTCATGAAAATTGCTTATCCACGCTAGAGACTATTTACTATTGTATCCAAGGACTCAAGGAGATGGGATACGAAAGTGAGTTGGCCCTCGATAAGACGAATCCTGAAAATAACCTCTTTGAACTCATGGATAAGATGATTCAATTTCAAATAAAGTGCGCAACAGACCCCAGCATTCCCAGCACTCGAGGAACAAAATCTAAAAAGAAACCAACTGAAGTACGTGTGAGACCTAAAAGGCATCGCCTCTTCTACTACGATATCGAAAAAAGCCCGGTGGGCGCAAAATAAAGGCAAAGTTATGGAAAACAAAGAATATGATCTCATTGTAATTGGTGGTGGCTCTGGTGGAGTAAGGGCCGCACGCTGGGCCGCTTCTCTTGGGGCCAAAGTCGCTATCTGCGAAGAAGATCGCTACGGTGGAACTTGTGTTCTTCGAGGATGTATTCCTAAGAAGATGATGGTCTATGCCGGACACTTCGTAGATGACATTGAAACGGCCAAAGACTTTGGACTT
The DNA here is from genome assembly GCA_048266825.1 of Bacteriovoracaceae bacterium. Lineage (GTDB taxonomy): Bacteria > Bdellovibrionota > Bacteriovoracia > Bacteriovoracales > Bacteriovoracaceae. Next base: position 18,244 of record JBLWYP010000015.1, read on the forward strand.
GATATTGAATTCAAAGGTCATGACTGGAATGGTTTTCGCAAATCAAGGGCCAAAGAATTATCTCGCCTCTCAGGCCTCTATGAAAATATGTTAACTAAAAACGGTGTTGAAGTTTTTGAAGGACGAGGAACATTCCTTGATCAAAATACCGTTCAAGTGGGAACTCGCCACTTAAAGGGAAAAAATATAATTATCGCCGTAGGTGGTCGTCCTTGGCGTCCAGAAATACCTGGTGCCGAACTAGGAATTGATTCCAATGGCTTCTTTGAACTTGAGCAGCGCCCTCAAAGAGTTGTGATCAATGGTGGTGGTTTCATTGGTATTGAATTCGCTTGTCTTCTTAATCACCTAGGAAGTGAAGTTCACGTGGTAGTGAGAAGTAGCACTATGCTCAGAGGCTTTGATGAGGAAGCATCAGACTTTCTTCAAAAGAGTATGCAAGAAGCTGGAATTCACTTTCACTTTCAATCTAATATTAAAGAAATCACCAAAAATCCTAACGACGCGTCTAAAACAGTCTTCTTAGATAATGCTCAAATCACGGCCGATGAAGTAATCTTTGCTACCGGAAGAGTTCCTATGACCGATTCCCTAAGTCTTGATAAAGCAGGCGTAGAAATCGATAAATCTTCTGCGATCAAAGTAAATGAATTTTCCGAAACTAATGTAAAAGGAATCTACGCCGTAGGAGATGTTACCAATCGCATGAACCTAACGCCGGTAGCGCTTCAAGAGGGAATGCTCGTGGCCGAAGAGCTCTTTAATGATAAGAAAGTGGCCATGACTTATGAGAATATTCCCTCAGCAGTCTTTTCAAGTCCTCCACTATCAACAGTAGGTCTTACAGAAGAGCAGTGCTTAAAAGATAAGAGAGACATTCAAGTCTACACTTCCAACTTTCGTCCTCTAAAATACACACTAGGCTCACGGCAAGTAAGAACCTTTATGAAAATGATCGTAGAAAAAGAGACAGACATTGTTCTTGGAATTCATATGGTGGGCGATGATGCTCCCGAGATTATCCAAGGTTTTGCCGTGGCCCTCAAGGCCGGTGCAACGAAGAAAGTTTTTGATCAAACCATCGGTCTTCACCCAAGTAGTGCTGAAGAATTTGTAACGATGCGTTCACCAAGAAATTAAAAAGAAGTTAAAAAGAAACTAAATTGAATTATTGAGGTCAATCCTATTTGGCCTCAATATCCAAGTACTTCCCAACAATACTTTCAAGAGTATCATGATTGAAAGTCATTCCCCTTAAAATATTACAATTAAAGATAAACGGACTATAGAGTCTTGTCGTGCCTCTTTTCTTTCCCGAAGCAAAATCAACAAACGAATAACTAAAAGTCGTGAAGTAGCTATTGTTATTATGAGTTTCAAAGGAAACAGGAGTAAAAGCTTCTCCCGCTTTAACCGTAGTGTCTTCATTTCGAGAAAGCTGGATACGCAAACTGCACCAAGGTAGTTTAGCAATAAGCTTGGAAGATTCTGAATATATTTTCTTATCTTGGAAAAAGAGAGTTCTCATCAATTCCACTTCTTCAAGTTGTTGATAGGGAAAGAGAATATCTTGGAGAACTTTAATTTTAATATTATCTTGGGCCAAGGCATAATCACTAATACTCTTGCCAGCTGTACTTGTCTTCTTCTTACAAGAGAAGTCTAAATCTTCTCCATAGTGAAAACGCGCCTGATCTTGAGTTAAAGCAAATTGAGTCGATAAGGCCTTGGAGAACTCTCCGCCCTTTATTTTTATCATGAGGTAGTCACCACTCCCCCATATAAGAAAGCGATAATCTTTGAGCTGAAGTGACTTAGAAGTATCTTTAGTCGTATCAAAATCAAAGGATAGTATATTATCTTTCCCGGCCTTATCTCCTTTACTATGCTGAGTATTAAACTCGCACTCAAAATGATTGCCCAAGGCATGGGAAGAAGTAAATAAATAACAAGTAATAATAAGAAGTAGTGATTGTTTCATATGAAAAATGTTAAAAGAAACACTCAAGTTACTCAAGAGAACTTATAAGTGGTCAAACTTACCTTCTCTCAATAAATAAATCCTATCTACCTAGAGTTCTAATATAACTTAAGTAATCGACATCCTTTCTAAAGGCCTTTAAAGAAAGATTGGCAAAGAAGAGACTAATAAGAAAAGGAATAAAGAAACTTAGCGATACTCCACTTAGAGTAATCGATACAGGAATTTTACGATCAACAAAGACGGCCGGCATAATATTGGGTCCAAAGTAATCAAGTCCATAGAGAAAGCCAAGACCTAGAATTAACCCAAAGGCGACTGAAAAGAAGCTTAAGCTAAAGAGAAATAATCGCGAGCTCGCAAAAATTTCAGATTCCTCAGTACCTAATATCCAAAAACTCGCCATATCCCCTTTTACTTTCGTAAAGAAAATTAAAAGCCCACTAATGATTGCTAAGGAAACTAAGAGAGTCATGGCACTAAAGAGAAAGACCATCACCGTTGTTTCAAGACCCAAGGCCCAAACAAGAGTAGCATTCTTATCTTCCCAACTGAGAGTCTTTGCTTTGGTGATAGAGTGCCTTCTGAGAATCAGATCAACTTGTGCTTTATCGTATTCGCTAAAAAGTCTTATTCGATTAAGAGTACGTTTGCGAATCAAGCTTTGAATGCGCAACAAATTGGCCCAACCATGAAACTCATCTACCTCTTGAACATCTGTAGAAACTAAGTAATCCACATATAGAGAACTCATGCGCGGGATATCGCCAATAAAAGAATCCAAATGCGCCGGACTTAACACTCTTACCATGTCCCCTATGGCCGCATTAACTTTTAAACTTAAACTTCGCGGTAGAATCAATTCATCAAAGACTCTGCCTTCAATAAAAGAAGGAAGATCTCCCGTCGGATTAATTCCATGAATAAGAATAGGAGCATAGTATTGTCCATACTTAATGAGCAGCTCTAGTTCAAGCTCCCCAATGGCGCGAATTCCAATGGACTGTAAATCAGCAATGGCGCTTTGAACTTTCTTTTCATCAAGTGCTCGAAATTCAACCACCCCATGACCACTGACTCGCTTAGAGCGAGCAATCAACTTACTTTGTAATCCACCCATTGTGGATTGCAAAACAATCAAGGCAAAGGAAGAAAGTATAAGGCCAAAGATTGCAATGAAGAGCAATCTTTGGCGAGTCTTAGCATGAACTAAGTAGGAAAAGAAGTAACGAACAAAAGAGAGTTTCAACTTATGCTTCGTAGAATTTAGTCTTACTCTCGACCATCTTTCTTAAAAAGCTAGAAGGTTGATAGCGATCCTTATCCACACTTGCTTCAAACTTTTGAAGGGCGCTAAGGATTCTCTCAGGACCTTCTGTATCGGCATAGCGAAGCAGTCCTCCTCTAAATGGAGGAAAGCCAATTCCAAAGATAAGTCCAAGATCTACATCACTAGCATGATCCACGATTCCTTCATCTAAAATGATAGAAGCTTCGTTAATCATAGGAAGAATAACTCTCATTTGAATTTCAGTCTCACTCATGACTTTCTTGGGTCCATTGAGTAAGCGCTGAGCTTCTTCGTTGACGCCTGCAGGCTTTCCTTTTTCATCATAGAGATAAAAGCCCTTAGAAGTTTTCTTACCTAAGAAACCTTTGTCGGCCATTTTTTGAGAAAGACTAGATGATTTAGCACGATCACCTAGGCCATCGTGAAGAATCTTGGCCACTTTTACACCAACATCAATCCCTACTTCGTCTAATAGACGACAAGGGCCCATAGGCATACCAAAGTTCACACAAGCATCATCAAGATCTTTCATGCTGACGCCTTCTTCAAGCAAGTAGCCGGCTTCATTGAGAAAAGGCATAAGAATACGATTCACAAGAAAACCAGGGCCATCCTTAACGACAACAGGAGTTTTCTTTGTTTTAAGAACCCAATTATAAAGGGCCTCAACCGTTTCAGGGGCCACTTTAGAGTGAGTGATAATTTCCACAAGAGGCATCATGTGCACAGGATTAAAAAAGTGAAGTCCAGCAAAACGCTCTGGACGATCCAGGGCCTCGGCCATGGCCTCCACACTAAGTGAAGAGGTATTGGAAGTGATGAGGGCATCATCACGCATATGTTTTTCGGTTTCACTAAAAACAGACTTTTTAATATTGAGGTCTTCAATAATCGCCTCAATCACAAGGTCCACTTTTTGGAAACCAGAGTAATCCGTCTGACACGTAATCGATCTCATTTTGCGCTCAAAATCATCAGCACTTAGGCGCTTTCTTTTAAGCGCCCCACTATAATTATTAGAAGCTTGCTTAAGACCTAACTCAAGAGCATCCACATTTAAATCTTTCATAATAGGGGCCATCCCCACATTACTCATAAGCCATGCAATACCACCACCCATCGTACCAGCACCAAGACAGGCACCGCGCTCAAGGGATGGAGCAGAACCTTCACCTTTAGGACCAGAGTATTTTTTCACTTTCTCTGTCATAAAATATATATGCTGAAGATTCTTACTTTGTTCACTTATACAAAGTTCACCAAAGGCCTGTGCTTCACGAGCAAGATAACTTGAACGTCCAGATAAAGTTCCTGATTCCATCGTATCAAGAATTTTAAGAGGAGCTTGATAAAAACCTTTTGTTTTCTTTAAAACACTCTCCCGCGCTTTTGAGAAAATGATCTTCTTAGAAATGATATTACTTTGAGCAAAGTCAGTAACAGACTCTTTAAAAGATAATTCTGCTTTTTTCTTCGTTAAATGCTTAAGGGCCATATCAACGATACGCTCTTTAGGATAAGTCTCATCTGCAAGACCCATCTTCTTACCCTTACGAGCATTGATGGTTTTACCTGTTAGAATCATATCAAGAGCATTAGGGATTCCAATACGCTTAGGAAGACGATAAGTTCCACCAAATCCAGGAATTAAACCAAGCTTCACTTCAGGCAGACCCATAACCGTTGATTTATCATCACTCATAAGAATCGTCTTACAAGAAAGAGCAAACTCAGTTCCCCCTCCAAGACAAACACCATGAATACAAGCAATCGTAGGAAAAGGAAGATCCTCAATCTTATTGAAAATCATCTGTCCAGCTTCAGCTCCACGAGAACCATCGGCTTCCGTTTTCATAGAGGCAATTAATGAAATATCGGCTCCAGCGAGAAAACAGCGATCTTTATGAGTGAAGAAAATCGCTCCACTAAGACTCTTTTTTTGCGCCTTTAATTCATCAGCGATCGCATCTAAATCTCTAAGCGTTTCTTCATTAAGAACCGTCATTGATTTATCATTATTGTAACCAAAACCTACGTAAGCAATTTTATCAATGACTTCGTAGCTAATTTTATTAAATCTTTCATCGTAATTATTAGTGCCCGCACTCATGCTCGACTCCTTACTTCTTTAAATTCTCAATAATAACTGCACCACCTTGTCCCCCTCCAATACAGAGAGAGGCCACACCATAAGTTCCACCACGCTTGGCAAGCTCATGAGCTAAAGTGACAATCAGACGACTTCCGGTAGAACCCACAGGGTGACCAAAAGCGATGGCCCCACCATTGACGTTAAGTTTCTCATCAGGAATTTCTCCCCAAAGAGTATCAATGCCAAAACGCGCGGCCGCAGATTTATCGACCATGGCCTTTTTCACGGCAAGAACTTGAGCGGCAAAGGCTTCGTTAATTTCGACCAGGTCCATTTGCTCCAGAGTCATTCCTGTGCGCTTAAAAACACCATCCATGGCCATTAAAGGACCCATGCCCATTCTTTCTGGCTCTAGCCCATGAAAGTGGTAGTCCACAATTTTCGCCATAGGCTCTAGATTATATTTTTTTACGGCTTCTTCAGAGGCCAATAAGAGCATAGAACCCCCATCCGTAATCGGACAAGCATTCCCCACCGTTACCGTTCCTGACTTACGATCAAAGTAAGGTCTAAGCTTGGCAAGTTTTTCAAGGGAAGAACTCTCACGAGGCCCCACGTCTTGGGAGAGAAGCTTACTCAGTTTTTCTCCAATCGCAATAGGAAGAATCTCATCATTAAAGCGACCTTCTTTTTGAGCGGCCACGGCCTTCATATGCGAACTCTGTGCAAAGGCATCTTGTTGCTCACGAGTAATTCCAAATTCTCGTGCTAAGACTTCGGCCGTTTGACCCATATTAAGTCCACAAAAGGGATCCGTGAGTCCTTGTTCAATAGCGATGATTGGAGATAAGTAAGGAGGTCTAAATTGACTAAGAATTTTCAATTTATCCGGCATGGACTTGGCCTTCATGACATTCATAAAGAGCTCGGTCATCTCTTCAGAATAAATCAAAGGCATCTGACTCATATTCTCAACCCCACCAGCAAAGATGAGTTCACTGCGACCACTGGCAATTTTTAAGAACCCTTGGCTTACAGCTTCCATCCCACTGGCACAATTTCTATGTACTGTGTATCCACTTGTCTTCTTATCAAGACCCGCTTCAAGAGCAATCACTCTCCCAATATTGGGATACTTTGCAGGATTCCCCACGTTACCAATAATGACTTCATCTATATCCATAGGAGGAAGATTGGCATTATCGGCCATTTGCCTAATGAGGTACGAACCTAGAAAAGGTGCCGCAACATCTTTGAGGTCTGCACCAGACTTGGCCTGTGGGGTACGTTTTGCTGAGACAATATAAACTGGGCGTCCATCTGCCATAGGATTCTCCTTTCCTTAAGAGATATATACTTAAAAATTAAATCTAAATAATCATAAACTAGCTCTGTCGCAAATCATAGGCTGACAGAGTAAAACCCTAGAGTTTTTCTAGAAAATATTAAGACTATTAGATGCTGATTTGTGGAAAAAGAAAAGGGCCTGTCTCTATTGTTTTCGAGAGAGGCCCTAAAAGATTTATGAAATAATTGATCTAGGTAAAGGAAACTAATGCGACTATTTAACTCAAGCTATACTTTGTTGTTGTAAAACTCTTAGAATTTTACAACAAGACCAATATTAAGAGCGGCTACTGCTGCGTCGTCAATATTCTCGCCATGCTCTTTAAGGAAGTTTTGTACTTGCTCTTGAGAATTGGCCGAAGTGTTGCTCTTTGCATCAAATGCTGCTGTAAAAGCTCTTGTGTAACTAAACTCAAAGTTTAGACCAACATTTTTATTAAATAGAAGCTCTGCACCAAGAGCGGCCGTTCCTGTGAAGTTATTTCCTGAAACTTTCAAGTCATCTTCATCAGTAGAGTTATAACAGTAATACTGGTTACCATAGTAGTAACATCCGTTACCATTATTAGAGAGTTCATTCTCTAACTCAAGTGAAGCTCTGTTATATGCAGCTCCAATAGAGAGGTATGGACGAAAACGGCTGGTCGTAAAGAAGAACTTAGATTGAGCACCAATCGATAGGTTCTTATACTTAACTTCAAGATCTTCATAGAAGCTTGAGTTAACTGAACTTAGGTAAGTGTCTGTATCAGAGAAGTCCATTGACGTGTATCCCGCACGAAAACCAATACTGATTCTTTCGCTAAGCATAGTTTCAATAGCAAGCCCTGTATCAACATTGGCATTGAAAGAGTCAATTTCATCACTTGAATAGACTTTTCCACCAACGTAGGGAATCACTTTATAGAGTTGTTCATCTTTTTTCACTTCTGGCATAGGGGCCACAATTCTCTGAGGTGCCGCTTGCACGGTATCGATATTGTCATATCTCTGAGAGTTGTCCTGTGAATTATCTTGATCCATCGCCTGAAGATTGCCTTGAAAAGCACTCTTTAGTTTATTAGCAAGATCATGTTCTTGCTTAATACGGATGTCTTCAATTTTCTTTTGAACCATTTGTTCGTTCTGCTGCTCAAGTTGCTTTCTCATTTTAGCAACACGATCAGAAGCTGATTCTTTTCTGAAAGTACCATCAATATCAATTTGCTCAGAATCAAGAATTTCTTCTGTTTGATTCATTAGATAATCATCTTGTTGAGCAAAAGATAGAGTACTTAAACTGGCCATGGCCAATAGAGTAATCACCTTAGCGTCTCTTTTCATAAAACCTTTCATTTCAAAGTCTCCTCATTGTTCTCCTAGACTTATTAATAACAAATTAATGAAGTCTTTGGATTACAAAATTGTGCATATAGCAAAAATACAGATCCTTTATAACAAATGAGGGAGAAAATAAAAGGTATACCTTGACTCAGTGTATTATTTTCACACCATGCGTCATCCCCTAGAGATTATACGATGATATTTCATATACTTAGACTAGCGCCTAAGAGTGAAGAAGCGAAAACTCTCATCACTAGTCCCAAAGCTCGATACGGCCCTAGAGATGGTACACCCAATAGATTGATCAGTGGCAGGACAAGGATTTTGCTCAGCAACCAGCTGATCCTTAACCTTACCCAAGATATTAACGATCATAAACATGACCACAGCAAGAAGGAGAATATACTCTAAACTCGTCTGCCCACTTTGTTGGGCCTTCTTTATATAAGATGAAAATAAGGAGAAGCTAGATTTCATAATTCTATTCTACTCCGGTGAGTATGGCCGTCAATTGAGAAGATATGAATTCTCCTAATGGACTATCAAGTCTATTGATACTTGGGAGTTTCCTTTATTTCCATGAGCTGCCCAAAAACACCCAATGGACCACTTTTTAGAGGTCCGAAGTAATAGACATTCTTCAAGCGTCGATTCACTGTCGGGGTAGAAAAATCAAAGAGCCCTACTTGCTTAAGCTTTACCATATCTGGTGCGGTATAAACGTCACTTTGATCCATGAATACTTCACGGCCCATATTGAGATTAAATTTTTCCATATGAGCTTCAATTCCAGGATAGAGCTTATTCAAATGGTCTTCTAATTTTTCAAGCAATGACTCTTTATAAAATTCCAATTTAGAGCCTTTTTTCTCACGATAGAGAAACTGCCCTTCGATATGACCATCATTGAATTTAAACTTACAAAAAGGAAAATCTGTACCTACTGATTCTAAATCTCCAATCAAATGCCATTGATCATCTTCATTGAGAATACGTTTATCATCACATGAAATATTAAAGTGCACAGAGTGAAAGGTTCTGCCCGTATATTCAACTTTTAACGGCAGACCTGTAGGATTTGCCCCAAGAAAGGATATTTTTTCAGGATGAATAATACCCTCAAAACTTGAGAGCTCAATTGACCAAGGATTACGCTTATGAAATTTCCACTCCCTCACTTGGGCCTGCTTATAGTGGCCTCCACGTTGTTCGAATTCACGAGAAAGACAATGAGAGAGACCATCAATATCTAATTCATAGTGAGGCCCAATAATACAGAGGAAGAAATGAAATAGCTCAAGCTCTGTATACGAGGAAGATAATTTCTTATGAAAGAGCACCCTGCCAAAGTACTGAAAACATCGAGCATTATCTGATTGTTGACCCATTTCGCGAGAAAATAGACGATACAGCATTTTTATACTTTCTGGACAATGACCCATTAAATATTCAAAGGTAAAATTCTCAATACTTTTGAAACGTAGACCATTAAGCCCTAAGCGCTCACAAAAAAGACGATAATCATTATTAAACTCTGAGGCGCTCCAAGGATTACTTTTTTTATTTCCCTTCTCGCTCTCGCTTTCATCTGAACTCGAATCAAGCTGATCATCAACAACCATTTTCTCTACACTCTCACTTTCCACGACTTCATGAAAAAGAAAATCATAGGGAAAGAGATCAAATAGTTTTCGAGAAAGTTCTCTAATATTCTCCCAGGGACTACGACCAAGGTAGAGCTGAACGTTATCTGAGTGTAGATAATAAGGAGAAGATTTTAAAAACTCACCACTTTTCAACTCTTCTATACCACGATCAATTCCCATGGTTTGCAAGAAAGCAAAATCCATTTGCGTCAAACCATTCTGATAGAGATCACCAAAACTTAGACGGTCATCATCAAGAAGAAGAACTCGTTCAAAGTAACGTAATAATTCTATTCCATAGAGTAAACTTAAATAACTCTTACCGATAACGGCCAGAGGGTAATGCTTCTGTAACATATCTATCCTTGATCCGCGGCCAGTAAAGTCTGGTAGTCAGTAAGAAATCCATTGAGGAGAGACTTCCCCTTTGATTGAATATCTTCAGCGCTACTGAGCAACTCATTTTTCCTTTCAGGAAAATGTTCATTTTCTAATATTGTACTATACAGATCTTGAAGATCGTTTATGACATAGGGAAGATTAGGGTATTTCTTTTCGTAATACGACTTAGCAAAGTCATATTCAGTCGAACGATGAATTTTGGGACCGCAATAAAGATTTCCTCCACCCCAAAAAGGCTCAAGCATAGAGTGGATTGAGCGCCCAAATCCATTACCAATATAGCAGTGACCAAAATAAGTATAAAGTTCACAAAGAATTCCAGGAAAACGACAAAGAATAAAGTTACCTTCCCCGTGAATTCCAATCTTATCCCAGCGAACAGTATCCATGCCTTGTTCTTCAAGATCTTTGAACCATTCATCTATATGATCAAAGTCTTGCCCACTCAGGTGATGAGGAGCAATGAAGACAAGAACTTCTTTATCTTTAATGGCCTGCAGAAGCTCATCAGTGAAGAGCTCTTTTTCATGGTACCAAAAATTTCCTAAAATGATTCGCTTTTGCACAGGAAACTTTTCTAATAATAGTTCTATTGAATCTTTAAAGTGCGACTCTTCCAAGTTGATTAAACTTCTTTGGCGCTCAATAATTTGAATATGACGAAAGTCATAACTTTCAATACAAGAGTCAGGCTTCTCTCCTAAGAGTTGAGTAAAGGAATCGCGATCAAAATCGGTAGCCGCTATAATTTGATCAAAGTATCCATATCGATTCTTGGCCACAATGGTCTTAACTATATTTTTCTTTAGGCCATCCCATTTATTTTTAAGTGTTCCAGAAAGGAGAATAAACTTGTCACTACGAAGTCCCATGCTCATCAGCTCGGGAAAGAAATCATAGCGCACCATAAAGAATAGTTTAGGAGGGCGATGGGAGAGAATACTACGCGAACTAAAAGGATTGATCCCAAGCAACGATAGAGCATAAACAGAAACTTGTGGATAGACTTCACACATGGCCTTCATTTTATCGACTTTATTCTTAAGAGAAGGTGAAGTGAACCAAATCGTAATATTTCCCTTAAGTTCATAGGATTCATCTTGGCAGAAAAACTGAATCAGAGGCCAAATCTGTTCCCACTCCCCTTCGCTACTCACGTGAAACCAAATATCAGAGCCTATACGCCCTTTGGGAGCATACTTCTTTTCAAATTGGATGCGCTCTCTCACCTTAGGCGAGAGGATAATGAGCGGCCAGATCAAAAGATTGCCAATGGAATAGCGTAAAAACAATAGGATAAAGCTAATCATGGCATAGAGATTAATATGGCCACCTCCCGCCGACAAGCCCTAAGAATGAAGACTTAACTTAAAGACCGACTATAACGTATGGAAAATACGATCGGCAAAAATTGTCCTAAAGCACCAAAACCGACCTCATTAGTGAAGAAATCTCCAAAATAGTCCGAATAAACAAAAAACTGGACTTCCTTTTTAAGGACTAATGATGAAGACAGACCCTAAAATTCTAAAACTTAAGGCCAAACTTGAAAAAGTTAAAGCACCCAATAACTGGGGTGAAATCACTGGTCCCTTCTTTCACTTAAAACTACCAGGAATGCCAGCTTCTGGTCCTTATATGCAATCAGGCCTAAAAGCTCTTACCGAAGAAAATGAATTTCCTGAAGATACCGTCGTACGTGACGCTAAGAATATTGGAGAATGGATTGGAGTCTATGCCCATCCTGCTTTTCAAAGAAGAAAACCTCAAATTATTGGTGATGAAAAAAATCTTCCCGATGATCGCAAGGCATTCATTCTCGTTAATGGTCAAAAACATGGCCCTCTGGGCACACGAGAGATCATTGCTCTACTAGAACAAAAAGAAATTCTCCTCACAGATCAAGTCAGCTTTGATGAAGGTCATACTTGGAGAAAGCTCTATGAATTCCAAGAATTTGATCGCCGTGATCTAGAACAATCTCATCTTCCAAGCATTCCGACATGGGATGTCTTCAAAAATTCAAATGAAGAAATAGATGATCAACTTAGCCATGCTGAAGAAAAAGAGCGTCAACTCAACGCCTTTGCAGGTCTTGCTTTCATAGAGAATGTCCAAGCCGCAAAATCAGCGGATCAAAATGTAGAATCAAATAATCAAATACCTGAAGTTGATGATACCCATAAAGGGGCAGATATCGTTGAATTCAAACTGAAAGAAAAATCAAGTTCAACGGTACAAGAAGATCAGCAAGAAGATCATCAATCATCAGCTTGGACAAAGAACCTGGCCTATGTTGTGGCCATTTGCTTCATGCTTGGAGCCTCGAGCTATATGCTCTTTAATGATCCGATGAAAGATGTAAATCTACTCTCCGATCGTCAAAAGGCGGCCAAGAAACTAATCAAAAGAGGAACTCCTACTAAAGGAAGAGTTCCCGCTTCTCAACAAGAGGTTGTCAAAAGAGCAAAAGAACAATCAAAGAAAGCACAAGCCAGTCGAGTGAATAAAATAAGAAGAGCACCATCAAGAAGACCAGCAAGCATCACCGAGACCAAATCATTTCGTGAAGGTCGAAAAATGCAGGAACGTCCGTTTATGGACAATGAAGATCCCTATCAAGATGATGCCTATGAAGATTATAATTACGATGATGGCTCTACACCTGTGGCGCAAGATCGCGTAAGAAAGAGATTAGATAAACGAACCATAGATTCAGAAGATCAATATTACGACAGTAATCAAAAAGAAGAATTTATAGAATCAGAAATCGATACGGCCCAAGAAGTTTGGGGAGAAGTTGAGCAAGGACGTGTTCCTCAAAGTGAGGATCAAGGTTACGAAGATAACTATGGTGATGAAGGAAATTATCAAGAGGATGCCCAAGAAGCTCCAGTAGAGCCAGACTACGATGCAGGAGGCTATGATGATCAGCCTCAAGAACGTATCCAAGACGAAGCTCCTCAAGGTAATTATCAAGAAGAGAATTACCAAGAAGAAAACTATCAAGAGGAAGAAGCTTATACCCAAGAAGAGAGTTATAACAACGAGGAGTCTTATGATGAGGCCCCTATGGACGATGGCGGCTACTAAGTTAGGCCATAAGCAGCAATTTTAAAAACCTTACGATATCCTCAAAGAGGCATAAAAAAAGGTTCATTTTGCATAATTATCCGTCTAATATATGGATATGAATATAAATGAACTAGCTACCCATTTCAGAGCCCCTGCTTTTCCAGGATCCTACTTTCTCTCTTTCGAAGGAATTGAAGGAGCCGGAAAATCTACTCAAATCACGAAACTCCAAGAATACTTAGAAAATAAAAACTTTCGAGTTCTCGTTCTTAGAGAACCAGGTGGAACTGTATTTGGAGAAAAGCTAAGACAGGCCATCTTAAATTCACAGTCACCCATTCACCCTGTTGCCGAGTTACATTTATTCGCTTCTTCTCGTGCTCAACTTTTACAAGAAGTTACACTCAAAGAATTGGCCGTTCCCAATACCGTAATTATTTATGATCGCTATATTGATTCAACCTTGGCCTATCAAGGTGTGGCCCGTTCTCTTGGAATGGAGACGGTACTACAAACCCACTTAAGCTTTCCTTTAACTCTTACCCCTCATCTTACTTTTTATTTAAGAATACCGGCTGATCTCTCTCACTCTAGACAGAAAATGAGAAATGCTCCAAAGGACTACTTTGAGAAGCAGGGACAGAACTTCTACGATAAATTGGTAGAAGGATATGATCGATCAGCTGAAATCTTCTCCGATCGAATTAAGATTATCAACGGTACTCAGGACCTCGATAGAGTTCATCAAGATATCGTAGCCCAAGTAGAGACGCTACTCACTCACTCGCAAGAAAAAAGTGATATTTAGCATTCTACGAAGAAAGAAGTCATGCAAACATCAGCTGAACATTTACTCTTAAAGCTCTATGAGAGAAAGAAGCTTGCCCCTTTCTATATTATTAGAGGACCAATTTCTTCAACTCACTGTCCTTTACTTGAATGGGCCCAGGATTTTAGCGCCCAACTTCTTAAGCAACATAAATCAATCTCTTTAGAGCAGGCCCGAGAACAGATCCTTCTGGGCCATCAAGACCTCCTTTTTATAACAAAAGAAGCTGATGAAAAAAACCTAGGTGAAGATCAAAAGGCCTATAAAGTAGATGATCCGCATATGCGCGACTACTTCAAGGCCGTTCAGTATCCCCCAATGGATCTTCGACAGAAGTTTATCTTCATTGATAAAGGCCAGCTCATAGGTGACTACTTTGCCAATAAATGGCTCAAAACACTCGAAGAGCCTGCTGAAAATGTCACGACGATCTTTCTTGTAGAAACTCAGGGGCCCCTATTAAATACCATCGAGTCCCGTGCGATTACTTTAAGAATTCAAAGAGGTGATCCAGGGCAATTCTATCACTGCCCCTTAGAACATGAAGACTTTACGGCCTTTCTAGCTCGCTGTGCAAAAGAATGGGATATCCCAAAAGGCGCTAAAAAGAAAATTGATGACTTTTGTCAAAACTCAAATCAATATCATCTCCTACTCGATGCTTTGCGTGAATCCCCTGCACTAAGAACACCTATTTATACCGTTATGAATGACTATATGTTGGCCCCCAATCATACCATTCACGCTCAACAGCACTGGCTGGAGGAAATTCAATGGTTTCATAAAGCAGATGTCTTCAACAACTCCACTTCAGAGCGTTTCTTTGGGCTTTTGAGATGCGTTATAGAGTCTACTGCTCATAAAGTCCTTATAGATTAATTTCCCTTATAAAATTACAGATTATCTCCTTGATATGGTGCGCTTGACCTAGACAGTCAAACATATTTTGGCCAAAATATCCTTTTGATTAAGTGAGCACTGATCCTTTAAATTTAGGAACTAAACTTAATCGCAAATTGAAATATATTAAATGAGCTAGACCCTATATGAATGAAAACGAAATCACAGCAACTGATGATAACCTCACCCCTGTAGATTCTACTGAACAGGCAGAGGAAAACTCAACCCCTCCTGCTGCCATAAAATCTCCCATTAGTGAGTCTGAACAAGAATCAGCTCAAAATCATGACTCAGAATACAATGAAGATCAGGACTCTGATGAGAGAGGAACACGCTGGAAAGAAGGCGATGAGATTACTTTTGTTCGTGTTCGTTTTCCAGGAAATTCAAGAAGCTTTCCCTTTCTTCAAGGAAAGAGAACTTTTGCCTACGGCCAAAAAGTCGTCGCCATGAGTGATCGCGGAATGGATGTGGGCTACATAAATAGTTTCCCCTACACCGTAAAATTTAAAAAAGACATGCTTCCTATTCGCTCCATTTCTAAAGCGGCCATGATTGAAGATATTGAGGCCATGCAAGGAAATATAGACGAGCAAAAGAAAGCTCAAATGAAAGCTTCACACATCATTGCTAGACTTAATCTTGATATGCAAATTACCCATGTCGAGATCATTCAATTTGGTAAGAAAATGGTCTTCTACTTCACGGCTCCGGCCCGTGTTGACTTCAGAGAACTCGTCAAACAACTTGTTGGCGAATTGAAAATGCGAATTGAATTACGTCAAATCAGTGTGCGCGATCGTGCCGCGGCCCTGGGCTCCATCGGAGCTTGTGGACTGGCGACGTGCTGCTCTACCTTTCTTAAAAATTATGGAAATGTCACGATTAAGATGGCAAAGAATCAAAATCTGGCCCTGATCCCAACTAAAATAAATGGAGTCTGTGGCCAAATAAAATGCTGTATCAAATACGAAGACCACGTCTATACCGATAAGAGAAAAACTCTTCCTAAAGAAGGACTCTTTCTCAAGGCGGCCAATGGTGATGTAGGTAAAGTAACTAAACTCCATATCCTCATTGAACAATTCGATATGATTACAGAAAAGGGTCAAATCAGACGCTATGCTCGTTCTCAATATGCTGACGGGAAAGTCATGGGCAAAGATTATCAATTCCCCAATAGCTTTCGCCATGTTGTAAATGAAACTTCACAAGTCATTGGACTTGAAGAAATGGAAAAGACAATGGCCGAACAATTTCGCAACAATATGTCGGATGATGAAAAGGCCATGGCCAATCTTCGCGCATTGAAAAATGATAACCATATTGTGAAACAAGGCGAAATCGAAAACGAGAGCGAATCAAATACTTCGGACAATAGTGATGAAGAAAAAAAGGTAAACAACAGCAGAGATAATAACAGAGACAAGAAACCACGCCCCCCACGCAAGAACAACCGCAACAACAAGAATCGTCCTAAGAATAATGAAACGAAAGACAACGCGGATAAAACAGAAAACGCTGATGCCCCAAAAAAACCACGTCCTAACAAACGTAAGAGAAGGCGTCCCAATACAAAGAACAACTCAGACGCAAAGCCCAGTGGGTCAGAATCTAAACCATCAGGAGACTCCTAGAAGTCTCCTTAGTCCTCCCAATGCCTAGGCTTGCACAATATTAGTGGTCGATTATGATTAAAGTACTTCATACCTCCGATTGGCATCTGGGCAAGAAGCTCTATAAGAAAGAGCGTTGGCCAGAGCAAGAGCTCTTCCTATCTTGGCTTGTCAAAACCATCAGTGAAGAAGAAATATCCATCCTTATAATTGCTGGTGATATTTTTGATACCCCAATGCCTCCCACTTATGCACTCAAGGGCCTATTTAACTTCTACAAAGAAATTGAAAGCATCCCCACTCTAAAGAAAGTCTTTGTGATTGGGGGAAATCACGATAGTGGCAAACTCATTGAAGCCCCTATTCCATTATTAGGAGAAAAGTTTCATATTCTAGGGCGACCTAGGCCCTATCCACAAGACAATCCACAAGAGGTCGCAGCATGGATAGAGTGTCATAAAATAACTTTCCATGAACCACAACTCTCACCTGTAAAGATAAACGTCGCTCTCTTTCCCTTTTTTAGATCTTCCGATATTCTCGTCAAAGATCTAAGGCAAAGAGATGACCTTCCTCCAGATCAAATGCTACTTGAGTCCATCAAAGACTGGCTAAAAAATTGGAACCTCACAAAAGAAGAAAATGAATTTAATATCTTTGTAGGTCATCACCTCTTTGGAAGTTTCTTTGAATCAGGAAGTGAACAAGGTGTCGGCCTATCCGGCTTGGCCACGGTTCCCCTTAATATCTTTAGCGACTGGGATCTTCTATGCTTAGGACATATCCATAAACCTCAATGTCTAAAAAAAGAAAAACCACAGGCCTTTTATAGCGGATCCCCTATTCCTATGCGCTTTAGTGAAAAAGAGAACAAATCAATTCTCCTCTATGAATTTGATAATGATATAAGCGTAAAAAATAAAACGATTCCCGCCTTTCGTCCCTTAATTCAACTGGAGTCAAAGCAAGATACTTGGATTGAAGAGCTTAAAGAAAAAATGAATCAGTATGATAAAGAGCAATCTCCACTTGCTCCCTTTCTGGAATTAACTCTTAACTTTGATACTCCGAATCCTAGTTATATTGATTTTATTAGAGAAGAGCTTGCAGGCATGAATATTGAATTACTTAATTACTATCAAATTATTAATCAGGATCAGACTCTCAAAAAAGAAGCATCTATTGATGCCCATAAAATTAAATCTTCTCATATAGACGAACTCTTTGAACTCTATTTACAAGAACAGAATATCGATCAAGACCATCAACGAGAAGTGAAGGAAACTTATCTTACCCTTATGGATGAAATCTCGCAGGAGAATAAATCATGAGGCTTCTGAAGCTTAAATTAGAAAATATTACTAGCCTTAAAGGTAAACATACCATCGACTTCAGTGAAATCAGTAAGCAAAGCGATCTCTTTGCTATAACTGGCCCCACAGGTTCAGGAAAATCGTCACTTCTCATGGCGATGGCCATGGCGCTCTATGGACAAAACCACAAGGGACTCAATGCTCCAGATCTCGTCACAACCCATTGCCCATATGGAAAAATTGAAGTGGAGTTCTCCCTTCATGGCAAAATATATAATGTTAAATGGAATTGCCAAACACTCAAAAAAGATGGAACCCCAAGAAAAACTCCTTTAACCCAAAGAAGTTGGCAAGAAAATGGTGTAGAAATTGAGAAAGATGCCCAAGACATCATAGGTCTTAGCTGGGATCAATTCACCAAGGTGATCATTCTAAATCAGGGTCAATTCTCAGAATTTCTCACTTCAACTTTTAACAAACGAAAAGAAATTCTTGAAAAGTTAATGGGGCATGGACAACTTGAAGTATTGAGTAAGGCCTTGAGAAGAAAGCTTTCTGCACTTGAAGCAGAGATAGATGCACTAGAAGGCCAAACGAGCTTTGCCGTACTCATGAGTGAAGAGCAATACCTCGAACTATGTCAGCATAAAGATGCCCTTGATAAATACTTAGAAGACATCAATACCATAACGATAAATCACAGTGAAATAGAGAAAAAACTTAAGGAAGATATTGCGCTCAAAGAAAAGAGTATAGAAATTTCAAAGCAATATCATCAAAAAAACATATTACAAGAATCCCTTCAGGCTCAAATCACCAAGGCCCAAATCAATTTAAAAAGTTCCGACAAAGAATTAAACGACACTCAGTCTCTTTATAAAGAAAGAAGACCCTTTCTAAAAGAGGCCATCCACACTAACGATAGGCTAGAAAGAACACAGCTCAAACAAAGCGAGCTTCAAAAGAATATTGAGCATACGATTCAACAAAAAAGTAAAAAGGATTCTGCCCATAAAGAAATCAATCAGACCATCAGTGAATTAAAACAAAAAGAAGCAGAGATATTATCTAAGGGTGCAATCCAAAGTGACTCAGCTGAAATTCAAGAAAATACTCGCTTGGCCTCTCAAAAAATAGTTCAACTAGAGAAGCTCATTGAAATCAGACAATCTCACTGCGCCCATAAAGATGAAATCAAAGATGAAGGGACAAAATCGAAGAATGACTTATTTGAGAAAATAAATAAAAATTTAATAGCGAATCTAGAAAAAGACCACAACACTCATAGTAACAATATCATTGAAGCATTCAAGGCCGAAGAGATCCCCAAATTACAATCCCTATTGATTGAAATGATTGATGAATTAGAAATAAACCTAAAAGAGGCCAAGACAAACCAGGAAGAACTCAAAAAGCAATCTCTTGAAATTGAATATAATCAAAAAAATGCCCAGGCCCTAGAAGCTGAAATAAAAGATAGTAAGAGCAGAATAACTCAACTCGAATCGACTCTTAAAGATAAACTGCACTCTTTTGAGCTTCTCAATACTCAATTGGCTAATACCAAGATTGTCAATCAGAGATGGAACCTTTTGAAATTAACCTACGATCATCTCCATCAAGAAACTGGCCCACAACATGAGCACTCCCCAACAGATCAAGAGTGCCCCGTCTGTTCATCTAAAGAAGTTCAGTGGGATCAAGTATTTAAACCTCTTGATGAACTAGCAGGTGAAGACCTCAGTAAACAAGAAAAACTCGAAGAAGAGCTTAAAGTATTAAATAGGACGATAGATTCAGTTACCTTAGAAAGAGAGCATTTACATAAAGGTACCCTTGATAAGGAAATCGAGTTAACTAAAATAAGTACTCTCATTGAAAATCAATCGAATGCAATGGAGAAAAACCTCAAGCAAAATAAACTCTCCAATGAAGAAGAACTACAGTACATCATTGAAAAAACTAGAGAAGTTCAATATGAACTTTCTAATTACTTAAAGGCAAGAGAAAGACTAGTCATCCGTTGGAAGCAAGCAGAAGCCGAAGTATCAACAGATACTTTAAATATCAAAGACCTGAGTACTGAACTAGAGGCACTCATCACACGCTTATTAGAATTTGATCCAACGCTAGAGCATTTAAACTACAGTGAATTATTAAGCAGTATCATACCAACCCCTGATCAAATACTTCAAATAAGTAAGTTAAAAGAGAAGTGCACTCTTATATATAAGAAAATTGACGTTGAAATCAAAAGATCCCAAGAGCTATCCTTAGTCCTTGAGAGATTAAAACTCAGTACAAAAAACTCTTTAAGTATTGAGCAGGACTTATCTGAACTTGATAAACTAAGCACTCAATATGAGCAAGAAAACAAAACCCTCGCCAATGAAGTAACTTCTCTAACCAATACCATTAGTGCCAAAAAATATCCAAAAGCTCCACAAGAAGAATTAGATAGCCTTGAAGAAAAGCTTGAAATGGTGAGGAATAAGCGTGAACAGAGTAATAAAGAAAAAATTGATATCGACACCCGCTATCGACAGGGATCAGAGCAAATAAATAATTTAAAAGATCGAATGGTGGAGTTAGAAAAACTTCATATCCTCTACATAGAAGAAATCGGCCAATCGATAGAGACTCTAACAACACTTGAACAAAATGAAGAGCTCAACACATTTCTAGAAAACGCTCAGCTTAATTTTGAATTACCTTTACTCTATTTAAAGAATCAAAGTAACTTCATTGAGCATTTAAAAAAATACACGCAAAAAGAATGGAACTCCCTTCAAAGAGAAGAAGTTAAAAATAGTGATGATAAACAAGTAAACAACTTTGAACTCGACAAGACCTTTCTAAGTGAGAGCGTCTCTCCTCAGGCAGAGCAGTCCAAGAACACATTCATGGCCATGAATCAAAAGAAGGCCGCCCTTGAGCAAGAAATAAAGACATATCAAGAGCAGCAAAAAAGAATAGAAAAACTGTCTCAAGAAATAAACGTTAAGAAATCACAAAGAGATCGTTTTGAAGTTTTAAATCACTATATTGGAAAGGACCGCTTTAGAGACTTTGCCCTGACCATTCTAGAAAACACACTCTTAGAAATGGCCAACCATGAAATCTCCTCACTGGCCGAAGGACGCTATGAGCTTCTTCATGCCAAGGCCGGAAAGCGCTCAGAATTTATGGTTAAAGATCATTGGCACGGGGGGATAGAGAGGAAAGTCTCCACTCTATCTGGAGGAGAAACATTCTTGCTCAGCCTAGGTCTTGCCATGGGTCTTTCTGATATCACTCGTGGACAAACAGAAATTGAAAGTTTCTTTATTGATGAAGGTTTTGGAACCCTTGATGATGAAAGTATTGGCCAAGTTCTAGATTGTTTAATGGCCATTCAAAGCCGAGGAAAGCAAATTGGGCTCATCTCCCATGTCACCTCTTTAACCTCTCAAATCCCCGTACGCCTTGAGGTTACAAAGAATAACTTTGGTGAGAGCACACTGCAAATTTCTTAACCATTACCTGACATTTTCATAACATAATAAGAACTTCCGACTCTTAAATTTCCCACAATTCTCTTAAAAACCTTCGACACAGAAAAGGTCTATAACTAAAGCTACATTTTTATTTGAACAACTGGTACAAATAGATATTAGATTTAAAATTGGCCTAGGAATTATAGATATCTATGAAAAAATTAATCTCATCGAGTCCATTTATTATTTTGCTCATAGTTATATCTTCCTCCTGCTCTGTTCATAAAATTAATGAAAATCCTCAACCAAAACTTGAGTCTATTCCTGACCAATTCTCTGTTCAAACTAAAAAAAATAAAGAAGAGAAAAATAATCAATCAAACCAAACATGGTGGAGTAACTTTCAAGATGAAAAGCTAAGCTCCCTCATAAAAAAAGGTCTTCAAAATAACCTAACGATTCCTCAAGCACTTGCGAGAATTAAACAGGCCATGTGGAATAGAAAGGCGATAAGTGCCACACGCTTGCCTTCTTTAAATGGATCCGCGCAAACCAATTATATCGATGGTGGATTCGGCGCTCAAGGAGAATTCACCGACCTACAAGGAAGTCTCTCATGGGAGATCGATTTCTTTAATCGTATCGGCTCCGAAGTAGACTCGCTTTCTTATTTAGAAAGGGCATCCTATGAAGATTTCGAATTTATTAAATTAAGCCTTAGTTCTGAAATCGCTTCGACGTATTTTCAGATCGTTGAGGCCACCAGTAGGCTTGAACTTTTAAAAAGACAGGTCTCCACTAATCAGAAATATCTTGATCTGCTAGAATCAAGATTCCAACAAGGTGTTTCGGCAAAAGTTGATGTTCTCCAACAAAAAGGTCAACTCCTCAATACTCAAGGTCTCATTCCTCAAACAAAGGCAGACCTGCGTATTCTTCACAATCATTTAGATATTCTCTTAGGAGAAATTCCTGATGGAGTGAATCGAGATGTATCTCAAACATTTAAACAAATAGACTTCCATACTATCGTAGGTGTCCCCGCAGACCTTCTCTTAAACAGACCGGACCTCAGAAGTTCACGAGATCAGCTCATATCTTTTGATGCCGAAATCGCTCAGGCCTTTGCCGATCGCTTCCCTCGCCTAACTCTAACAGGCTCGGCCTTACAAAGAAATGGATCTCAATATTCGGGTTTCATTCAAAGTCTAACCGGAGGACTACTACTGCCCATAATCGACTGGGGCAGACGTAGGGCCAATGTAAATAGGGCGCAAGCGCTTTATAAAGAAAAAGTGGCCAACTTTACCAACCAGTTTCTCATGGCCATAGAAGAAGTCGAAAATAAACTCTATCAACAAGGTAGACAGGCTGAATATCTCATCACCTTAGAAACCAGGGCCAAAGTATTGCAGGAAACTCTTGATCAAGCCCAAAGTCGCTATAAAAGAGGAATCTCAGACTATCTCCCTGTACTCACGGCCATTACAAGTCTTAACCAAGTCGAACTGACTCTCCTGCAAGAAAAGAGAAAACAATTCGATATTCAGATCCAACTCTATAAAAATATCGGCGGCAAAACAACCATTGTCGAAAATCTTAATAACGAAGAAAGTAAAACCCAATCGATTCAAAAGGATGATTTGCATGACAGCTAAGGCCTTCAGTATTATTACACTTACCCTTTTGCTGGTGTGTGCCTGCGATAAGAATGATTCAAAATCATCAGCAAAAGACCCTATAGAAGTGGACACGATTAAAGCGAGTAAGTCGCCTCTAACTGATCATATTAACGCCATTGGAACACTGAAGGCATTAGAGTCAGTTCAGATAACCGCCAAAGTAACAGACACGATCAGCTCCATTCATTTTACAGATGGCATGAGGGTAAAAAAAGGGGATATCCTCGTAGAAATGACTTCTGAGCAAGAAAGGGCCGAACTCGAAGAGGCCAAAGCATCGGCCGATGAATCAAAGAGACAATTAAAGAGATTAAAGCCCCTTCTTAAGACAGGGGCCGTCTCCAAGTCTCTCTATGATGAAAAAAGAAGAATTCTAAAAACTTCTGAAGCAAGATTCAATGCTGTTAAGTCTCAACTAGGAGATCGCACCATCTCTGCCCCCTTTGATGGAGTTGTAGGATTAAAGAATATTAGCCTTGGAATGCTAGTGCGCCCAGGAGATGTCATAACAACACTGAATGATGATACCAAAATGAAGCTAGACTTTAGTATTCCTTCTGTCTATCTCACCACCATTAAAACAGGACTTAACTTAAAATCAACTAGTGAGGCCTTTACCAATAAAGTCTTCACAGGAACCATCATTGCAGTCAATAACGAAATTGACCCCATCACGCGGTCCATATCAGTACGCGCCATTATCGATAACCCTGACTTTCTCCTCAAACAAGGACTACTCATGTCGGTCAATGTCACGGCCAATGAGAGAATCAATATTCGCATCCCTGAAGAATCCATTGTCTCTGAAGGTCGGGATGATTTTATCTACAAGATAGAAAATCAAGAGAACTCCCTTATTGCAAAGAAAACAAAAATTAAGGTAGGAGCTACCTACCCAGGTTTTATAGAAGTTCTTGAGGGCATTAAAGAAGGTGAAACCATTGTGACCAGAGGTGGATTTAAACTCTACGATAATGCCCCTGTCAAAATCAGTGAACAAAATGAACACAGAAAACATAATGAAGAGACCCCAAATAAACCTCCACAAGACAATGGAGAAGAAACGAATAAAGTGGTAATCAATCTATGATACTCTCTGATATCTCTGTAAAAAGACCCGTCTTTGCCTCTGTCATATCCCTCATACTGGTGGCCTTAGGAATACTGAGTTATCTCAAACTTCCTTTAAGAGAGTTTCCAGATGTAGATCCACCCATTGTGTCTATCGATACTATCTATGAAGGAGCATCGGCCAACGTCGTTGAAACCAGAATTACAGAAGTCATCGAAGATAGTGTCGCCGGAGTAGAATCCATCGAATCCATCACTTCTACTAGTTCAGATGGACAATCAAGAATAGCCGTAGAATTTTCTACCGATAGAGATATCGATTCGGCCGCCAATGATATAAGAGACCGTGTTTCAGGAGTACTTGATAATCTTCCTGACGAAGCAGACCCACCAGAAATACAAAAAGTAAGTTCTGATGACGATGCTATCATGTGGTTTAGTTTTACCAGTACCAACATGAATATCCTCCAATTAACCGATTATGCTGAACGCTATCTCGTTGATCGTTTCTCTTCTATTGATGGGGTTGCACGAGTTAGAATTAGTGGAAATCAAACTTATTCCATGCGTATCTGGCTTGATCGAGAAGCCCTGGCCGCAAGAAACCTTACCGTCAGTGATGTAGAAGATGCCCTTCGGGCAGAAAACGTCGAGCTCCCCGCTGGAGATATAGAATCTGTTAATAAGCAATTTACAGTTCGCATGAAGAGAAATTTTGCCACTTCAAAAGACTTTAAAAAGCTTGTGCTCAAAAAAGGCGATGACTACCTCATTCGACTGGGAGATGTGGCCCGCGTATCAAAAGAAGCAGAAGAAAAAAGAACATTCTTTAGAGGTAACCTTGTCCCTAGAGTGGGTCTAGGTATTATAAAACAATCTGTCTCCAATACAGTTGACGTGGCCAGACTCGCTCGCGCTGAATCTCTAAAAATCAATAAAGAACTTCCAGAGGGAACAGACCTCGCCTTGGCATATGACTCTTCTATCTTTATCGACAGATCCATTGAGGAAGTCTATTCGACTTTGATCGTGGCCGTCATACTCGTGGCCTTAGTCATCTATATTTTCCTTGGCAGTATACGGGCCATGATAATCCCCGTTATTACAGTACCTATTTCAACCATGGCCACTTCTATTATCTTAAGTGCCTTTGGTTTCTCAATAAATCTGCTCACTCTCTTGGCCTTCGTCCTGGCCATTGGACTCGTCGTAGATGACGCCATCGTAGTACTTGAAAATATTGTGCGCATAATGAAAGAAGAAAAAAAGCCACCTCTTTTGGCCGCCTTTGAAGGCGCCCGTCAAGTAGGCTTCGCCGTTATTGCGACAACACTCGTACTTATTGCGGTATTTGTTCCCTTATCTTTTCTTGAAGGAGACCTGGGAAAACTCTTTGCTGAATTCGCTACTACGATTTCAAGTGCTGTCATTTTCTCTTCCCTACTCGCCCTTACCCTATGTCCAATGTTGGCCTCAATCCTTTTAAAAGAAGATGAGAAGAAAAGTAGAATCAATATTTGGACCGAAGGTCTTGTACAAAAAGTACAATGGATATATCTGCGCTATCTTAAAACATTTATTCGTCATCCCCTTATGGTACTGGGATCCATTGTGGGTTGCACCCTTCTTTGTGGAATTCTTTATAGTGTCCTTCCTTCTGAATACACGCCAAAAGAAGATCGCGGAACCCTCTTTGTTTTTGTTGATGGACCTGAGGGCGCCTCTTACGACTATACCAAGAAGTATATGGACGATATCGAATCCAAACTCATGAAGTATGTAAAAAACGATGAAGTAAAATCCCTCATTGTTCGCGCACCAAGAGGCTTTGGAGGTAATAGCTACAACACAGGCTTTGCCCTGATGGTACTCAATGACTGGTCTAAGAGAAGATCTATCTTTGTGATTGAAAAAGAAATAGAAGGACTTCTTTCCAATATTCCTGGAGTAAAGGCCTTTACCATTATTCGCCAAGGACTCTCGGGTCTTGGAAAGCCCATACAATTCGTCATTGGGGGCAGTACCTATGAAGAATTAGTGGAAGTAAGAGATAAGATCATTGAAAGAATCAATAAAGAAAACCCTGGTTTCATTGGTCTAAACTATGATCACAAAGAAACAAAGCCACAACTAGAAGTTAGTGTGGATTACGATCGAGCAGCAGAACTTGGTATCTCCGTAGAAAATATAGGAAGAACGCTTGAAACGATTCTTGGTTCCAGAAGGGTGACTACTTATATCGATCGCGGTGAAGAATATGATGTTATTTTAGAAGGAGAACGAGATGATCAACGCTCCATCACTTCTTTGAATGATATCTATGTGCGATCGGGGCGAACAGACAAGCTGATTCCGTTATCCAATGTCGTCAAAGTAAATGCATTTGCCGGCCCCAGTACCTTAAACCGCTTCAATCGCTTACGCGCCATTACCTTAGAGGCCAATTTAAGTGATGATCTCCCCTTAGGCGATGGACTAAAATACTTAGAAAAAATAACCAAAGAGATAAACCCTAATATCATCATCGACTATAAAGGTCCTTCAAGAGACTTTATGCAATCAGGTCAATCTCTACTTTTCATATTTGGAGTAGGCATCTTGATCACTTTCTTAGTTCTTGCAGGCCAGTTTGAAAGTTACATCCACCCTTTGGTAATCATGTTGGCCGTCCCTACTGTTATTGCTGGCGGAATGTTAGGAATTCTCGTGATGGGAGGCTCGCTCAATATCTATTCTCAAATTGGACTTATTATACTTGTAGGACTTTCGGCCAAGAATGGAATTCTGATCGTTGAATTTGCCAACCAACTAAGAGATGAAGGGAAATCTTTTCATCGTGCTTTGATGCAATCTTCTTTGCAAAGATTTCGTCCTATCATTATGACCAGCTTCACGACGGCCGTAGGATCCATTCCCCTGATTATCTCTTCAGGAGCAGGAGCAGAAACAAGAACGGCCATTGGTGTTGTGATGCTCTTTGGAATGTTGGCCGCTACATTTTTTACAATTTGCGTGATCCCATCCATGTATGCCTTAATTGCGCGTAATACTAAATCACCAGAGCACGTGAGCAATAAACTCTCCGAGCTCCAGCTTCAACACAAATGAGATATGAATAGATTTTTACTTACGCATTAAATGATTCAACATTTTCAACCGAAGGACTCATATACTCAGGGTGAAAAGCATCACCTTGAGTAGATTCTTGACCAAGAAGTTGGTTCATATGAGTTTGTAACTCGCCCCAAAATTTTTCCATGTCTGTACGAATAGGACCGGCCATTTCAACCTGCTCATAAGAAAGAGTTTCTGTAATTTTTCGGGCCTTCTTAATCATCTTTAAGAGTTCATTGAATTCACGAGCATGAGGAGCTTTTTCATTGAGCATAAGTGCTTGCTCAACCCCTTGGGCCTTGGCATCTTTAACTAGCTTTCTCAGTTCACTTACTGTGCGATCACCCACGTGTTCTATAATCGCTTCTTGATCATCTTCATTAAGACGAATAAGCTCATTCGTTTGAGAAACAGAGAGTTCACCACGATTACGGGCTTCTTTGATAACGCTTGCTGATTTTTGCTCACGTTCCATGGCCTTTTTAATTTGATTCTCAGACATTCCGGACTTGGCACTCACTTCTTTCGCAAATACCACTCCCGTGACCTGGGCCATATCGTTTTCATCAATTGGCTCTTCATTCTTCTTACGTGGATTTTCCTCAGATACTTCTTCGGCCTCAAGGCTTTTGAACATATTGTACTTTTCCATCAACTCACGCTTGAAGTCTTCATCTTTATCCGCAAGGTCCGTATAGATTTCTTTGGTGCGAAGAAGTTGCTTTTCCATTTCAGGAGTCGATAGTGATTTTCGCACAAGGTTCTCATCAATAGAGATAAGTTCTTGTTGCAAAGAATCCTTATCCACGCGAATCACATTCACTTCAGAGTAGCCTAAATTCTTTAAGGCCTGCCATCTTCTAGCACCTGCTAAAAGCACATTATTTTGATTCACAATTAAAGGTGAAATAAGACCAACTGTAGATATACTCTTCTCTAACGTCTCTACATCAGTACCTAGACGTAGGTAAGGGTTCTCCATTTTAATGTCATCGATATTAATAATCTCTTGGATGACTGCATCGGTCATAGTAACTCCTGTTTTGAATAACACTTTGCAAAAAGCATGATTGTTGTGTGACGAATATTTGACTAAAAAAATTGGTAATTGTCACTTCTGATTTTTTTTAAAAGCTAAAAAATAAAAGAGAACACTGCGCAAGACTCACTGCGCACAACAAAAAGGCTATGCGTTATATACCGTACAACAAAATTTTATTAAAAAATTTGCCAATAGCATCATCGAATTGATAGTGATGGGATGCAATATTTATCGGGGCAACATAAGGAGTCAAAGTGAAGATCTTTTTCATTCTATTCTTAATTATTAGCACACCATTAGTCAGCGCATCAGATGATTACCCAAGCTATCCTAACTATCCTGGTTACCCAGATGGTGGAGACCATTCAGATGATGACCATCATCGTCCAACACCTGATCGTAATCTATGTAAAGTTCGTCAAGATGAGCGTCAAAGAGAGCTTATTGATATTGAACTCAAAGGTATTACACGTCTAACCACTGACATTATGCAATCCACTCCTCGCACACTCAATGGTCAAACCTACGAGATGTCCATTGATGGTACTTCGGATTACGGACTAACTCTCTATCCAGAAGCTGCATTTAGCGGTCGTAAAATTTCTAATAATACTTTTCTTGTAACTGTAGTGAACGCCAATCTTCTCTACTCTCATGAAGGAGGACTCTTCTTTTCTCGTCATGAAGAAATTGAATATAGAATCTCTCTTGTAAATCAAGCTCCTATTCCAGAGTGTACGGATAGTTTTCAAAAGTGCTTAATTAGCGTGAGCTTCCTTTATAATAATCAATTAATCGACTTCGAAGACATTGCTAGAGACTTTAACTACGACTTCTTTTTCAATGACTCTGTTGTTCAATTAACAGGAGTTAGTGGTTCTAAAGTTAATTTTAGTCGCAGTAATAATGGTCACACCACAGTAAAGACGCGATTAACTTCAAAGGCCAGTGGACGAGTGATCAATATAGAATCAAAGCCACTTGCCATGTGCGCACAGAGATCTGACCACGGTGATGGAAATGGCCATGGTGGCGGAAATGGTAATGGAGATGGACGAAACGACGATCGTCCTCGCTACCCAAGAAACCCAGACCGTGATCATGATGACGGACATGGAAGAGATCGTGACCATGACCGTGACCATGACCGTGACTATGACAGAGACCATGATAGAGATCATGATAGAGATCACCGCGATGATCGCGATCATCACAGACGTGAGGAAATTGATCACAAGTGGATGCGCTACAAGAGTACTCACGTAGACATTCTCGATCGTGATGACCGATTTCTAAGTAACGGCTTTACAGCAAAATATAGAGCGGTTGTTTCTAACCCTTATAGAAATGCCATTGAGTGTGATGTCACTATCGTAAGCTCACGCGGAACGAATCGTAAGTACGAAATTATCGATACTAAAGTTCATAGAAATGTACGTATTCCAGCGAGATCAAGTGCCGAAGCTTATGGTGAGATTGAAGGAAAGGAAGGTCGTGGCACCAACGGACTTCTTTGGACGACAAATTATGGCCATGAAGTAAAGGCTTCAGGTTGTCGCTACCTTAGATAATTAAGCAAAAAAAGGCGTACTTTCATAAGTACGCCTCTATCTTTTAAAATCTAAAAACTACTCATTAAAAATCGCAGCTATTCGGTGTTCTTGGAAAGGGAATCACATCTCTAATATTCTTCATTCCCGTAATGTAGCGAATCGCTCTTTCAAAACCTAATCCAAACCCACTGTGAGGGGCCGTACCAAATTTTCTAAGTTCTAGGTACCACCATAGAGGATCCTTTTCCATTCCCATAGCATCCATACGGGCCACTAAGCGATCAAGGTCTTCCTCTCTTTGCGAACCACCAATTAACTCTCCAACACCAGGAACAAGAACATCCATAGCACGCACTGTTTTGCCATCATCGTTTTGCTTCATATAAAAGGCCTTACAATCAGCAGGATAATCCGTAACCGTAAGAGGTCCTTTAAAATAAACTTCCGCTAAGTAGCGCTCATGTTCTGTCTGAAGTTCCACTCCCCATTCAGGCTTGAATTCAAACTTAGCATTTGATTTTTCTAAAATAGAAATTGCTTCTGTATAAGTGATGACTTTAAATTCAGTATCTTTCACTTTTTCCAGCATATCCAGATGATTCTCATAAGGAATCTTTTCTTGCTTGGCCGAGAATTGATGATACTTCTGTAAGGCCTCAAGTTCTTCTGGAGCATGTTCAAAAGCATAAGAAATTAAATATCTCACGTAATCACTGGCCAGTTGAGCGTTTCCTTCAAGATCCATGAAGGCCACTTCTGGTTCAATCATCCAAAATTCACTTAAATGTCTTGGGGTATTAGAATTCTCTGCTCTAAAAGTAGGACCAAACGTATAGACTGAGCCCATTCCCATAGAAAAGCACTCACCTTCGAGTTGTCCCGTTACACAAAGACTAGTTTGTTTACCAAAGTAGTCTTTTGAGAAATCAACACTTCCATCTTTAAGCTTGGGCATATTGGCAAGATCCATATTCGTAACATTGAACATTTCCCCTGCACCTTCTGCATCTACGGCCGTGAGAATTGGACTATTTAAATAGTAGAATCCACGGTCACTAAAGAACTTATGAGTGGCCATGGCCAATTGGTGGCGTACTCTAAATACAGCACCAAAGAGATTGGTTCTTGGACGAAGGTGAGCCTGCTCTCTTAAGAACTCAAGACTTGTCGCTTTTTTCTGTAGAGGGTAAGAGGCATCCGTATTACCGTAGACATGAACTTTTTGGGCCTGAAGCTCAATGCTCTGTCCCTTTCCTTGTGATTCAACCACAAGACCTTCGATTTCTACACAACTTCCAATAAGTAACTGAGTCACTTTGCTATAATCAGCAATTTCTGCATCGGCCACAATCTGCAAAATACCTTGGCAAGATCCATCATTGAGAACGATGAAGGAGAAGGCCTTCGAATTACGAACCGAACGAACCCATCCTGCAACCTTTACAGTCTTTCCAATATGATCACTTGATTGAGAAAAAAGTGTTTTAATAGTAAGGCGCATTTTATTCCTCTTTTATTATTTATTTTTTAAAAAACTGATTTATATATCTCACGTGCCTGATCGGCCTTTAAGCGCGGACCAAACTGAGTAACGAGTTGAGATGAACAAGCACAAGCTAACTTTCCGGCTTCTGCAAAGCTATGACCCTGAGTAAGGGCATACATAAATGATCCAGCAAAGAGATCTCCCGCACCATTTGTATCACGAGCTTCTACTTCACGAGTTAGAATATCAATTTCTTTATCTCCATCCCATAAAAGAGCGCCCTTTGGGCCCTGAGTTATGGCCACCTGGTGTGAGACTTGAGAAAGATCTTTCATTGCTTCATTGATATCTTCTTTACCAGTAAAGGCCAGAGCTTCTGCTTCATTACAAAATAACAGGTCAATCTTATCACCCATGATTTCAGCAAGCCCATCTTTAAAATAAGAAACGATACCTGGATCAGAAAAAGTAAACGCAACTTTTACGCCATTTTCACGAGCAAACTCACGGGCCTTAATGGCCGCATTACGTCCACTATCTCCCGTTACTAAATAACCTTCAATATAGAGGTATTCTGAATCTTTAATATCATCCCATACCAATTCACTTTCGCTGAAAGTGGCCGTGATACCAAGAAAGGTTTCCATAGAACGATCAGCATCAGGTGTTACGAAAACCATACATTTTCCAGTAACCCCTTCTTCTCTATCACCATGAAGATTTGTTTCTACCCCTTCTTTCATTAAATCAGAAAAATAGAAATCACCTGTTTCATCATTGGCCACTTTGCAAGAATAGAATGTACGAGCACCAAGTTGACGAGCTCCAATAATCGTATTGGCCGCAGAACCTCCGCACGCTCTTTTGTGATGAGAGCCGATTTTACCAAGAACATCGGCCTGTCTTTTGTCATCAACTAAGATCATTAGGCCTTTTTCAATATTCGTCTCTTTAATGAATTCATTGGAAACTTCAATTTCCATGTCCACTAAAGCATTTCCCATTCCATAGATATGGTATTTTTTCATATATATATCCCCTATTTAATTTAATCTTTTTAAGCACAATAGTACGCTCTATATTGCGTGATATTCAAAGGAATGACCACCCTAAATTTATCTATTAATATCAAAGTTTTTTCATTAAAATAAGGGAGATAACACAACCAAAGGGAACGCTATGTCATTAGCCGATTTTTTAAAGAAGAAGAAAGAAAAGAAAGAAGCAAAGAAGGCCAAAGGTAAAATCGACTTCAGACAGAAGTGCCTTGATCTTCTAGAAGATATTAAAGAATTAAATGAAGCCAAATATATTGAATTGAAGAAAACCTTTCATGCTAAATACGATAAAATCAATGTATCTAAGAAAGTCATTTCGGGATTCTATGCCCAATTGGTTCAAGAATATAATACTTTACTAAGTGCAGCAGGCGAGACGATTCAAAAGACCACCAAACGCGTGGCGAATCATCATAAAGTGAAGGAAATGACGCAGAAACTTAAGGATCGTGCAAAGGAATTTGAAAGCGAAACTGAAAAAGTTCGCAAGAATACGAAGGCCGTTGTTGAATCCGTCAAAAAAGGTCTTAACAAAAATTCTGACCAGAATAAGGCAACAGCAAAGAAAGCAACAAAGAAAACTGCAAAGAAAGCTACAAAGCAGGCCACACAAGAAAATAGCGAAGAAACAGCAAAGAAAGTGGCCAAGAAAGCTCCTGCGAAAGCCGCTAAAAAAGCAACGAAGAAAGTAGCGAAAAAAGCCCCTGCCAAGGCCACTAAAAAAACAGCTAAGAAAGTAGCGAAAAAAGCTCCAGCCAAGGCCACTAAAAAAACGGCCAAGAAAGTAGCGAAAAAAGCTCCAGCCAAGGCCACTAAAAAAACGGCTAAGAAAGTAGCAAAGAAAACTACAAAGAAAGCAACAAAGAAAAAGTCATAACCCCCATCCCCCCAAAGGAACAACTGTTCGGTTATGCTCTAGGTCCTCTCGTCAAAGAGGCCCTAGATATGAATTATTTACCGCAACGAATCAACCTTGATAAACTGTGCCAATGCATCAATAATTAGAAAGATGAAAAAATTAAATAATTTTCTATTATTAGTCATTGGTACCACCTTAATGCTTCTGAATTCTTGCGACAAAGGCGGAGATCTCCCGGCCATTCCAGAAGACGTTATTAGAGATTCAGATGATCTCACACCAGAACCAGAACCAGATCAAGATAATCAAAATCCTGATAATCCGGGCGATTCAACAGATCCAACAAATCCGAATGACCCCACTGACCCCAGACCTCAAAGTGCGGTTCAAAAAATTCTACCCAGCGATGTAAATCCTGATGATGTCATTCTCGTATATCGTAAATCAATAGATCCCATGCAACTGGGACAAGTAAGTGATTCAAGAAAATGCCATCCCGTCTTCCCTCATAAATGTATCTGGAACTCTCAAGTTATATTTGGTTACGACACAAATATTCTAAACACGAATTACCCAAAAGAATTATGGGAAATTACCTCCGTAGAATTAACGACCAGCTTATATACCTTGGCCATTGATAAACGCGATGAGTTCTTCTGTATTCATAATTTAAAGCTATGCTCAGGTGAACTTAATAAAGATGATGATAAACAAAAATTTATCGTCAAGAACCCCAAGTTTTGGAATGGCGATAACGATGATCATATGACCAATGATATTTTCACTAATGTTCTACGGGCCCATCAGATCGAAGATGAGTTATGGATCGTTAGAGATCATGCCTTTGATATCGCAAAACTCTACAACCTGAGTACTTTAAACTTGAGAACATTATTTAGAAAAAATAACTTCATCTCTTTTAGTATTTCAGATGATACCTATGTTGAAGATCCTGTGATCAAGATCTATCTCAACCGACGCTTGCCGGCCCTTTAAATAAAGAGCTCTTCAAAAGGGCCCCATACTTCTTGCGAAATGCAGCTTATATCCTCAAACATCCACTGAGGAGATTTATCCTTATCGATTAAAAGCGCCCTAACGCCCTCTTTAAAATCAGATTTATCCAGCATAAGACACCCCAACTGATAATCAAGGTCAAAACAAGATTCAATACTCTGATTACGGGCCCAGTTAAAATAGCGCCAAATGACCTTTGCTGAAAGTGGCGAGCCTTGAAGATATAATTTGAGAGAATTCTTTATCCACTCATTTGCACTACCTTCATTTGAATATGCACATGCCCACGAATGAAACTCTTCAATCGAATTCATGCCTTCAATCACATCTAAGTCACTATAGTCTTCAAAAGAGAAGTCCTCGGTAGCATGAAGGCTTTTACATTGAGCCATAAGTTCTTGCTCACAAGTTGTATCTTTAAGTTTATCCCAATGCGCTTGATCCACGACGTAATCACAAAGCCCTAGGGCATGGGACATAGCGGAACTTAATCGCCCACCTGTAAGGGCCAAAAAGAGGCACCACTTCTTAGGTAACTTATTTAAGAAGTAACTTGAGCCCACATCAGGAAAGAAGCCAATGGTTATTTCAGGCATAGCAAAAAGCGTGCGTGAATCGAATACTTTCACACGACAACCATTAACAAGACCTACACCACCTCCCATAATAATCCCATGACAAAGGGCCACTATAGGTTTTTTATAGTTATGAATAAGTTGATCGACTTCATACTCTGATTTGAAGAAATGTCCTTTTTCTTTATCACTATTATCACAAACAACGTTTACAACATCCCCACCAGCACAAAAGCCCTTGGGACCTGAGCCCGTCAAAAAAACGCGCTTCACATTATCATCAAGGGCCATAGTTTCTAATTCAACACGAAGCCCGCTAATGATCTCATCATTTAAGACATTAAGTTTTGCAGGTCTATTTAAAGATAATTCAGTCCAAGATTTATGATTAGTTTTTAAGACAGTTTCATTCATAACGATCCTTATTCATAAAAAAAGGCCCTCAAAAGAGGGCCCTATTTATTTAAAGTATATTCTACTTATTTTTTCTTTGGCATTTTCTTCTTACCATGACCATGACCGTCACCAGCACTATGACCAGCATCATCACCTTTTACAATTTCAAGAAGCTCAACATCAAATACAAGAGTTGCTCCACCTGGAATCTTTGGAGGTGCACCATTGTCTCCATAAGCAAGCTCAGATGGAATAACTAATCTAATTTTTCCACCTTCTTTTACTTTTTGAACACCTTCAGTCCAACCTTTGATTACACGATTAAGTGGAAAAGTTACGGGCTGACCACGATCTTTTGAAGAGTCAAAAACTTCTCCAGAAGTAAGTGTTCCATGGTAGTGAACTTTTACTTTATCTGTCTCAACAGGATTAGACCCTTTACCTTCTTCAATTATTTTATAAGCAAGTCCAGACTCAGTAACTTGTACGCCTTCTTCTTTTTTGAATTTTTCAAGGAAGGCCTGCCCTTCAGATTTTACACTATCGGCTTTCTTAGACATTCTTTCAGAAAAAAGCTTTTGGATTTGCATGCGGTATTCTTCAACTTTAACTTGTGGCTCAGTTCCTTTTACAGAATCTTTATAGCCCATCATATAAGCAACAACTTCCTCGTCTGAAAGATCAAGATCTTTCATCTTAGTTCCCATTGTATGTCCTACTGTATAGAACACTTTGAGTTCATCACTGCTTAAGCTAACTTTCTTTTCCTTGTTACATGAAAACAGAACTAGAGCTGCTGTCATGAGAAAAACGATCTTTTTCATAAACCTTCCTTTTTTGGTCGTAAATGTAACTGGTAATAGCTTAGCTTCCCTCTACACTAATTTCAAGACCTTAAATGGATACAATTCTTACCGATGTCTTATTTTTTTCTAACTTGAGAATTTAGAAATTGGTAACGCTAGGAATGAGAGAACTCCACTCATTGTAAGTAAGATTTACGCTCGAAAAATTGGGAAGCTTTATCCAACGTGAACTCCAATAAGTAGCATCTCTGTGAGAATGATATTTTTCAACGCTAGTCAGCGTCTTTCTCGAGTTAGATAAAAGAATCACCGGCCGATACTTGGCCATTTTCTTTCTATTTTTAGGACCAATTCCAACAACAGATATATTTCGTGGAATCCATTGCCTCAATTCTTCGGGACGACAAAACTTGGCCGTATCGCAGGTAACAACAAGAGTCATCTTCATTTCTGCTAGCGCTGCATAAATTTGATATAATTCAGGAAGTAGTGATTCTTGTAAACTCTTACCTTCCTCAGCTGCAAAGAGAATGGATTCATTACTATTACCTTCAAAGAATATATCTCGATCCATTAGTACGACTGAGTTCTTATGATAATCAACTTCTGGAATAAGAAACTTTATTTTAAGAAGTGCAATTTTAAGAGATTGCTTACCTTCAAGCACCAGATTTCGCCCTTCACTTACAGCTCTTCCCCGTTCAGAAACTTCAACACTCACTTCATTAACTTGAGCAACTCGATCAAGTTCAATTAAAGAAGAGCAGCCAATCAAGTTTATAAGGTAAGTAATATAGAGAATGGATTTAACAATATTAAGTAACATTGACTCTAAAATCCTGAATCATCGAGGGCCTCATTGGCCAATTCATCACATTTCTCATTTTGAGGATGTCCACTATGGCCTTTCACCCAAAAATAACTTATTTCCTCAAAAGAATTGGCCACAAGATCAATCTCTTTCCAATACTCGACATTCTCAGGAGTTTTCTTATCGGCCTTCTTCCAACCGCGCTTCTTCCAGCCGGCCATCCATGATTTAAGCCCATCTACAACATATTTGGAGTCACTTACAAGTGCCACAGGTCCTTGGGTACCAAATTCTCTTTGAATGAACTTTAAGGCTTCAATAGCCCCTTGAAGCTCCATTCTATTATTGGTCGTATTGACCTCAACTCCACTACCTTCATAGATAACTAGCCCCTGCTCATCTTGAACCACACTCCCCCAGGCTCCAGGCCCAGGATTTCCCCGACAAGCACCATCTGAAAAAGCATAGAAGGCAAATGACTTTCCTAGCTTGGGTATTTCAAAGTCACTACTCACTTCAGGAGTTTTCATGATCTCTGCCTGCTGCACAGCAGCTTTCATGCGATCTAATTCAAGACCCATGGCCTCTTCTCGACTAAAGATCTTCTCTAGAGTGGAAAGGGATGTCAGCGCCTTTTTCTTTTGGGCCGCAGATAATTTAAGATTGATACTTTCAGTCATTATAGAGTCTTTCGTTAAAATTAAGTTTATTGGTCAATCCCGATGAATCGTAAAATAGACGTTGCGTTACGAATTTCGTACTGGAAAACTTGTGCTAAATAATAGACTATGGCCTTCATTTTGAATAGAATTTTGTGCTTATTCAAGATTTTCATAAAGTGAAATCTATCTCATGAATAAGTTATAAGATGATGATAAAGGATTGCAGACTTGGATACAGAATATTCAATTAAAGTTTATAAGCAGTATTTTAACTTTGCTTCTTCTCACTTTCTCATTTTTAAAGATGGGACAAGAGAACCTTTGCACGGTCATAACTATCGCGTTCAACTCAAAGGTGAGGCCTGCCAACTTGAGGCCGATATGGTTTTTGATTTCTTAGATATCAAACCTATCGTTAGAGAAGTATGCGATAGCTTAGATCATAGACTACTTATTCCCCAAGAAAATCCCATGCTCGACATCAAGCTCATTGATGGCAGCTATCATTTAACACCTCCAGATGGAAAAGCATTTGTGATTCCAGAAGATGATGTTCTTCTTCTTCCCATTCCTAATACGAGTGCGGAAAGGCTGGCCATATACTTGGCCAAAAGAATACATCATCTTGTTAGAGAGAGATTCAATTTTAATTTCCCAAAGCTTGAGATCGAAGTGGAAGAAACCCCCGGTCAATGCGCAATCTACACTTACCAATCCTAAAAGGTTAATATGAATTTTATCAGTCTACGTTCAGGTTTAAGTCTTGAAGGAACAGAAATTGAATCCTTCAGAAGTGATAAGAAGGACACGACATATGTCTATCTTATTGCCGGAGTCCATGGAGATGAGGTCGAAGGTGTCTACGTCTTACAACAGCTCTACACTTGGCTTCAGCAAGAAGACGATATAAAAGATGTCTCCTTCATCGTAGTTCCCGTTGTCAATGTTGACGGATTTCGAGCAGGTAATCGAACCAATGCTCATGGTGTTGATCTCAACAGAAACCTTCCCTCCAAGAACTGGGAATCAGAAGTACGTGAACCTAAGTATAACCCAGGCCCTAGCGCCTTAAGTGAACCTGAAAATCAATATCTTGATGCACTTTTTGCTAAGTATACTCCCCATCTCATTCTTTCTTTTCATTCATGGAAGCCCATTTTAAATTACAATTCTGACTGTAAAGATGTCGCTGACTTTCTTGCTCAATTCAATGGTTACCCCGTTGAGGGAGATATTGGTTACCCTACCCCCGGAAGCTTAGGTAACTATGCTCCCGAAAAGTACCAATCCCCTGTTCTTACTTTTGAATGTCCTACCCTCAAAGACGACCTTGATCTCAAGGCCATCTGGGAAGAAAACCAAGAAGGACTCAAAAAGCTTCTTCAAAGTGATCTCATTAAAAAAAAGAAATAAGATCTCAAGACTATATCAATAAAAAAAAGGCCTCTAATTTAGAGGCCTTTTTTTTTAGATATAAATGTACTTTTTTATTTGGTGAATTTAATAACTTCAACAGGACAAGCTTCAGCTGCTTCTTGAATTTTCAATCCATCATTAAGAGGAGCATCTGGACGAATCAAACAAGTATCATCAGTCACTTCGAATACTTCAGGAAAAATCGCTTCACAAGCATTACAAACAATACAGCCTGGATCAATCCACACTTTACTAATTTCGAAGTTCTCTTGTGTTTCACCACCACCACCACCGGCAGCTGCAAAGTCACCTGCAAATTCAGGGTTTGTAGCAAGCTTAAGAGTTTTTGAACTCTGAGGAAGAGGATCTGCGATAAATGATCTTTGCACTGTTTGGTAAAGAGGTTTCCCAGCTTTTGGAGGAAGCTCTCCTTCAAAGTCTTTCACAGTTTGAGTGGCCTGCTCAAGCATAGTGATAAATTTATGACCTTTGTAACTAAAGATTTGAGTGATCGAATCCTTAGTTGAACTTATTTCAATTTCAATTGTTGCATCTTGAAGACCTTGGGCCTCAAGAATCTTTGCCATCCCTTTTCCCATATAGGCATCACGAGCAAAGTTATCACCAGAAGCGGCAAACTCTCGAGAGACTTCAACTTGAGTTGGTGAACCAAACGGGTTGTAGAGTCTAACTTTAACTTTATCAAACTTAGCTGGCTCACGGGCGGAGTTCCAAGAAAAAGAAAAAGCAAAACCTTCATTTCCAAATTCAGACTTTAAAATATCAACACGAGGACGTGCAAATAGAAAGTGAAAAGCACCTGATAAAAGGCTCACGACCCCAACGGTAAGAACCAAACCAATAGCTGCAATTGCAGCAATCGCCATAGCAATAAAAGTAGTGTTCACTATAACTCCTCATCCCTAAACTAACT
Organism: Bacteriovoracaceae bacterium; assembly: GCA_048266825.1. Taxonomy (GTDB): domain Bacteria; phylum Bdellovibrionota; class Bacteriovoracia; order Bacteriovoracales; family Bacteriovoracaceae. The sequence goes on from JBLWYP010000015.1 coordinate 58,017, forward strand.
TTAATATTGTATATCATAAGTAATATAAAAGATGCCTGATAAAAAGGCCAAACATTTCAAGAGCTTAACCGATAATTTTTCTTGGGCTTTCGTTGGACAAGTGCTGCATCTTATCAACAAGCACTATTAGGTCCTTTCACGCTTATCCATACCAAAGAGCAAGGTCTTTATTTTAATTTCTTGAGTACCGTCGTGTTCAGAAATAACTTCCGCCAAACCAATTAAATTATTCTTATAGAATGCCCAGAATAAAGGCTCTTCAAGCTTATAATTGCCCCATAGAGAACGCCCCTGCAAGAGATCGATACACTCCGTGGCACTCACATAGATGCTCTCAAGTGAGACCACTTGATCGGGAGAAAAAGCAACCAGCTCGTCACGGGCCTTAAAATCTTCTGGAGTAAGGGAGTCTTCTAAGGAAAGTTTTCCTATCTGATTTCTCACTAATTTAATTAAGTGACCTTGGCCATCAATAGACTTCAACATATCTTGCCAAAGAGTTCGTATATAAGTTCCATTACTTACTTTTGAAGAAAAAGAAACTTCATCATGATTCGCAGTTGGATTCTCTAATAATTGCAATTCGTAAATCGTTCTTTGCACAGCAGGCTTTTCAATGAATATACCTTCTCGAGCATATTCGTAGAGGGGTCGCCCTTCATGTTTAACAGCACTGAAATAAGGAGGGCGCTGCCAATACTCTCCTTTTAGAGAATCAGCTGCCTGCACTAGCGCTTGATAGACGTTTTTAAATTCGGAGGTCTCAAGTGTGAGGCGGCTCATTTCATCCCCGTCACAGTCTCCAGTAAACGTCTTAATACCTATTTTTCCAACGGCAATATAGTTCTTAGGTAGTTGCTCTTGAATCAAATTCATAAGCTTCATGGCCTTACCAGAACCCACGAGAAGGAGACCTTCAGCAAAGGGATCCAAGGTTCCAAAATGGCCAATTTTAAGTTTTCTTCGCCCTTTTCCCTTTCCTAGGAAACGAATAAGTTGAGAGCGAATACTGCGAATAACATCAAAGGATGAAATTCCAGCAGGCTTATAAAGAGGAATAATATAAGAGCGATTATCAAAAGGCAGATCTTCATTAAATATAGGAAGATCAGGAGCAAGCTCTAGGAGCTCTTGAAAGTCATGAGGGTTTTGATAATGAGTAGAGGAAGGGTCATCGTAAATCCAAGTCATGGAATTAGAAGCTCTTGCCTTCTTTGGCCTCTTGCTCAAGGATTTCATTGATCGCCTGCTCACCTTCGAACTGGCTATCATAAATGAGAGTTAAATCTGGGGTATGTCGAACATTGAGAACTTTAGCAAGGCACGATCTCAGTTTACCATGAGCACTTGCAAGGGCCTTTTTAATATCCCCACGCTTACCGCTATCAAAGGTATCCCAATAGACCTTGGCCATGCTGAAATCATTAGAAAGCTCAACATGAGTAAGACTAACAAATTGCATACGAGTGTCGTTTAAGTCACGACGAAGAATCATATTCAGCTCTTTAAGGATACGTTCCTCAAACATGGCCTTCTTTGTATTCTTATCTAATTTACCTTTATTACCCTTACTCATAAACTTACTCATTCTAGGCTATGCCCATCTTGCAAAATTAGGCAAGAGATGGGCTTGCTTCTTGCGTACTTTGTTTAGCATCTTCTTTGGCCACATCTTCGAGAGAGCGTTTCTTCTCTTCCATAATATAGGCTTCAAAAAGGTCACCGACTTTGACGTCGTTATATCCTTCAAGACCAACACCACATTCATAACCACTTTTAACTTCTTTAACATCATCTTTAAATCTTTTAAGACTAGACATTTTTCCGTCAAACATAATTTTACCTTCACGAAGAAGACGAACTTGGCAACCAACCTTGATAGCTCCATCGATAACAACAGAACCAGCGATCGTACCCACTTTTGGTACAGAGAAAGTTTCTTTAACTTCGACACGTCCAATATATTTTTCAGTGAATTCAGGATCAAGCATCCCTTCAAGGGCAAGCTTAACATCATCAATTAACTTATAGATAATTGAGTATGTTCTAATCTCAATACCTTTTTCTTCCGCAAGACGTCTGGCCGTCGTAACAGGTCTCATGTTGAATCCAACAATGATGGCTTTTGATGCATCAGCGAGCTGAACATCAGAGTCACTTACAGGACCAACACCACCACTAATCAGTTTCACTTCAACTTCAGAGTTACTTAGACCTTCAAGAGAGCCTTTAATGGCCTCAAAAGATCCCTGAACATCAGAGCGTACAATGATATTAAGGGTCTTAACTTCAACACCATCACTTGCTTCACTTCCAAAGAAGTCCTCAAGAGAAACAGTATCTTTCTTAGGAACATTTTCAAGTTTCTTACGTTCATCCATTCTATTTTGGACAATTTTCTTGGCTTCACGCTCGTTCTTAACAACCGCAAGCTCATCACCTGGAGAAGGAGCATTATCAAGTCCAAGAACTTGAACAGGCATAGAAGGTCCCGCACTCTTTAATTCTTTTCCATTCGTATCTAGTAGACTACGAGCTCTACCATAACACTCACCCACTACAATGGAGTCACCTTTCTTAAGGGTTCCTGTTTGAACCAGAAGAGTAGAAACTGGACCACGTCCTGGCTCTACCTTAGATTCAATAACAACACCATGGGCCTTACCTTTAGGCTCTGCTCTAAGCTCAAGCATTTCAGCCTGAAGAGCAACCGCTTCAAGAAGGTCATCAACCCCATCACCCTTAAGTGCTGAGATAGGAACCATTTGAGTTTCCCCACCCCATTCTTCAGGAGTGATTTGAAATTCAGTTAATTCATTTTTTACACGGTCAGGATTAACCCCTTCTTTATCCATTTTGTTAATGGCCACAATAAGGGCAACACCTGCTTCTTGAACAAACTTAACACTCTCACGCGTTTGCGGCATAACACCATCATCTGCAGCAACCACAAGGATTACCACATCAGTAATATCCGCTCCACGTTGTCTCATATTGGCAAAAGCCGCGTGACCAGGAGTATCTAAGAATGTTAATCGCTTCCCACTATTGGTTGTTACGGAGTAAGCACCTACGTGCTGAGTAATACCACCAGCTTCACCTGAAGCAACTTTGGCCTGACGAATATAATCGAGAAGAGTTGTCTTCCCATGATCAACGTGTCCCATAATCGTAATGATAGGGTCACGAAGAGGGAGTTTTTCCTTCGCTTCGTCAGATAATTTTTCTTTTCCAATAACTTCATCTTCATTGAAAGATACATCTTCAACACGATAGTCATAGAGATTTGCAATTTCCGCAGCGAGTTTAAGTCCTATATAATCTTCACCTTTAATAAGAAGATTAAGATCTAGGGCCTTATCCACCATTTCTTTAAGCTTAATGCTTAATTTCTTAGCAAGTTCAACAGCAGTAGCGCCACCATGAAGTTTAACCACTCGTTTTGCCTCTTTGATTTCTGTAAGTTCTGTATCTTTAGTAGGTCCAGAGTAAGATCTCTTTCTCTTAACCTGTGTATAGATAGGACGCCCGGTACCACTCAGAGCACCGTAACTCTTAAGTTCAGAGTCAGCTCGAGCTTGGTTCAGTGTAGCTGACTTAGAGGCAACTGCACCTTTCTTACCAGACATCATAGAAGCAAGACCACCTAAGCGTTTCTTACTATCTTTTTCCTTCTTACCATCTTCTGAGTCATCACCCGTTGAAGTAGTAGAAGATGTTTCACCTGTTTTTTCATCAGTAGCAGAAGCTTCCTTTTTTTCAGGAATAAAAACAGGAGTAAAAGTATGTACTTTTTCTTTATAGAGAGTTTGAGACTCTTCATCAGTAGAAGCAGTATCAGCAGGTTTTGTAGCTGTACTAGCTTCCTCTTCTTGTGAATCTTCTGCAACAGCAGCTTTTTCAGCTTCAGGCCTAGAAACAACTCTTAGCCCAAAAGCTTCTTTTAGAGATTCTGACTTATTCTCAGAAGTCTCTTCTTTAGAACCTTTGGCACCTTCAGTCTTCGCATCTTTTTTCACGATACGTGTCTTTGGAGTTGTTTTAGATTCTTCAGGAGTGACTTCCTGAGCGACTACAACTTCAGGGACTACTTCTTCCTCTTCGGCTTCAGAGTCACCTTTTTTTCGAATAACCGTTTTCTTCTTAGTAACAACGGCCTTCTTCTTAGTCGTCTTCTTCGAAGTAGCATCTGTAGCGGCTTTTTTCTTTGTCGTCTTCTTCGCCGCTTTCTTCTTCGTCGTCTTCTTGGTCGCTTTACTTGTAGCTGCTTTGTCCCCGACTGATCCGCTAAATGTGGCCATCACCTTTTCGACATCAGAGTCTTCTAGAGAGGCCATATGGTTACGGACATTGAAGCCTTCGGCCTTGAGCTTTTCTACAAGATCAATGGCCCCCATATCGAGTTCTTTTGCAATTTCAAAAATCTTCTTAGGCATTTATTACCTCGTAATACTTACGATTAATGTTAAATTTATTTTAATTTAAATGCAGCTAATTCTTCTCTTAGCCTTCTTTCTGCGTCACTAAACTTATCTGCGCCTTCTTCACCTGAATCTTCGCTACCATCAGATAAGATTCCAACATACTGAGGAGTTGCAGAAGCTGAAACAAGCTCCTCTTCTTCTTCAGGTTGAAGGTTGATCTCGCCATCTTCAATGGCCTTCATTGTGTTAGCAATGATTTCCTTAGCGTCATCTTCAGATACTTCAAGTAATCCAGACAGAGTTTCAACTTCCATTACGGAAACATCACCAATGGCCGTTACACCACCTTGAACAAGAACCTGAGCTCTTGCATCCGTGATCCCATCAACTTGAAGAAGGTTTTCAACAGACTTAAGAATTTTCTCTTGAAGCTTAGATTTAGAAATAATATTTACTTTATAACCTGAAAGCATAGCGGCCAGTCTTACGTTCTGTCCTCTACGACCAATGGCCAAACTTAATTGATCTTCTTCAACAACAACATCAAGTTGCTTTTCTTCATGATCAATCATGATATTACCGATATCTGCTGGAGCAAGAGCTGCACGAGCAAAAGTATCGAGATCATCAGACCATTTTACGATATCAATTTTCTCACCTTGAAGCTCATTCACAACATTTTGAACACGAGACCCTTTCATACCTACACAGGCACCAACTGGATCAATATCTTTATCAGCAGAGATAACGGCGATTTTCGCACGTTGACCTGGCTCACGAGCCGCTGATTTAATGATGATCGTATCATCTTGAATCTCAGGAACTTCTACTTCAAAGAGTTTAACTAAGAACATAGGAGATGTACGAGAAAGTCTAATCTCAGGACCACGGTTAGTCATAACCACATCTGATAAGAAGGCTTGAATACGGTCACCTGTCTTGAATGTTTCACCTGGAATAACTTCTCTTCGAGAAAGTACAGCATCGGCTTTACCAAGATCGACAATAATATTCCCACGCTCATAGCGACGAGCAATACCAGTAATTAATTCTCCAACTTTATCTTTATATTCTGCAAAGAGAATTTCTCTTTCTGCATCACGAACTTTTTGGAAAATAATCTGACGTGCCGTTTGTACATCAACACGTGTAAAATTTGGATTTTCAATTCTAATCCCTAATTGATCACCAACTTCTGCTTCATCATCTAGTTCATGAGCATCATTCACTGTAATCTCAACGATAGGATCACGTACATCATCTACAACATTTTTATATTGATAGATTTCAATAGAATCTTCTTCAGGATTGTAACGAGTTTCATACTCTCCTTGAATTCCGTACTTCTTTCTTGCTGTAACTAAGAAAGCTTGTTCAACAGCTTTAATTACAACATCTCTGTCGATACCACGATCTTTACCAAGGGCTTCAATCACTCTACCAATTTCAGAAAAGTTCATATTTCCTCTCTTTTATTATTACTTATATCTTCCCAGGCCGGTTCTACATTGGCCTTTTTTATATCTTCTAAAGTTACTGCAAACTTAGCAGAACTATTTTTATCCGGTGAAATTACTAATTTTTCAGTATCTTCATCAAATTCAATGAGATAGGCCATCACTTTCTTTTGACCCATCCATTTTTTCATCTCTTTAGCATCGCCTGTTGAAATCACCATCGAAGAATCGAGTTTAGGTGTTAAGTTCAACGAGATACGCTCACCAACCAAGTCCTTAAACTGGATACCTTCGAAAACTTCGCGGTATACACCAGGACTAGAAACTTCGAGAGTTAGCTCACTTGGCATCCAGCTCTCTTCCTCCACAAAAGGAGTCATAGCGCGGTCTATAAGCACACAATCATCAAGTACGGCCGTTTTTGTTTCGGGATTTTCAATAAAGAGGCAAAGCATTTGTTGACCAGGACGATAATCTAATCCGTAAAGGGAAAATCCATGGTCTTCTACAAGCTTGGAACATAATTCAAAGAATTTCTTTTCCATTCCCTGACGTTCTTTAACTAATTGCAAATACAACCCCTATAAAAAAAAAGGGCGGAAATTAAAAAATCCACCCTACTTAAAATCGAGTATTTATGTCATCGAGACATAGTATTTCTATCAAAAACTTCGCCAAAGTGCAACGTATAATCAATCAAATAAATTATGATTTACACTGCCAAGCATTATATTGGCATCACTTCCGTCACTATAGAATTTCTTGGCGCGATGTATTATTCCTAATCCCCACTTCTCATAAAGAGAAATAGCCGCATGGTTACTGCATTGAACCTCTAAATAGATCTTATCAATGCCTCTTTCTGTGAATGTTAAAGAAGCTGTGCGATATAATTCCAGAGCATAACCACATTTTCGAAAATCGGGATGGGTAAGCAGCTTATAAAGGTGAAATTGCTTCAAAGGCATATCTATTTGCCCCAATAGGAATGCGCATAATTCATCTTGGGCAACAAGACCGATAACCAGCGAGTCATCTTTTTTACAAAAATCTATGATTTGATCTTTCTTCCAAGGCCATGGGAAGTATATTTCATCAAGTTTGGCCAAAGAATCAAGATACTTTGGACTTTGAAGTATTTCATGACGGTTTATAAATTCAATGCCCATCTTAATTATCTTGTTTTTCTAAGCTACGCTTATCTTTATCTGGGCCAATCTTCTTATTGAGAACTTTCATGCTCACTTTAGAGGCCTTGATATGCAGCAGTTCATGAGAGTGTTGAACATTCAAACTCTTAACAAATTCTTTTAATGATTTATTCAAGTCCTTAGAAGTTGCAAATCGTTGTCGTAAATAAACTTCAGACACAAATAGAGATTTTTCTACAGAGCCTAGTTTATCCCAGTCGATTCTTGCACATTTTCGAGAGAGTCTATAGAGATCCTCATTTGAAATAAGAATATTGGCAGAACTAATGGAAGAAAGTTTTAATTTTTCAATCAAAATAAAAGCTTTCAATTGTTCCGGTAAACCAGCGAATCGCGAATCGATAGACAAGTTTTTTATAACAAGTGGCTCTGTAGATATTGATAAGAATTTTTCAATAAATGAATTATCTTCTAGACATTGGAGCGCTTTAAATGACACTTGAAGGTTTTCGATATCTCTCAAGAAATAGACTTGCCCACCAAGACGTACGAGGGCCATATCTCTGAGATTGAGTTCATCTGATTCAGCGTGAATAACTGAAGAAAGAAAGAATAAAATTATAAAGCTAAATTTCACCATAGGGATATTATACCCTAGACTGGACTACTTAGCTCAATATTTCCAATCGAACGAGGCTGATCATTTCTACTTTCCATATGAAAGCGAATATTGGCCTGAGGATTAAATGTATATCCATCTTTTCCACGAATCACATACTTTCTCTTGTCTCCTCGATCATTCTTCGGCTCGATGAGCTTTCTTAAACGACTTACAGAGGTATAGATAAGCTTGTCATGAATGAGAGGATTATATTCATCTTTCCAGATTTGGCGGGCCAAGTCCTCTTTATCATAATAAGAACCAGGGTTACGCGCCAATAAAAAGAGAATTTCTAAAAGTACAAAACGATGCTTAAAATCAATAGTTCCAAGAGATCTTTCTTTAACCTTACGATTAGTACGATCCAAATAAAGATCAACAGAGTTATCATTTACATCGGCAATTTCATTATCAATCAATTCACTTAGTCTTCTGAAAGTAGCTCCATCATTCGATTCTGAAGCTAGCATAAAGTAACTAAGGGCCTTTTCATAATTACCAGAACGCTTATAAACAATCCCCTTACCAAGAAGAACATATCCATAAAGATTCCAACACTTCTTATCCTGTAGAGCACGATTGGCCAGAGTGAAATGCTCAAGGGCCTTATCGTACATTTCAAGCTCAGTGAAAACTTTTGCAGAATGAAGAAACATAGCACCAGAAAGGTAGTACTTTTTAATAATTTTTAAGAGTTGATTAAGCTGATTTAAGTAGTCTAGTGACTTCTCAAATGATTGAAGATTATAACTATTTTGAGCAAGGGCCAATAAAGTTTTGGCCAGAAGCTCAGGCTCATTCTCTTCTTTAGATTTCTTATAAGAAAATTCGTAGTTCTGACGGGCCTGCTCAAAGTCGCCTTTATATGTATGGATGAGACCAACATAGTAAAAATACTCTGCATTAAGAGTACCAAGAGTTGTTGATGCTTCATCAACAATTGACTCAGCTTCCTTAATATAAGTGTTGGCCTTATCATCTTCTAGTTTTTCAGATGCAATACGAATGAGAAAACCAAGAATCTTTAAAATAGAAAAAGTATCCTGAGGTCGCTCAGCACATTGATAAGACTTAACAAAGTTTTTCTCAGCTTGAACGAGGTCGGACTTATCATAAAAGAGTTTCCCCAATTGATAAAAGGATCGTCCAATATCTTTCTTATTAAGTTTGTGTTCAGGAACCTCTAGATCATCATTGGTTAAATAACCAAGAGAAGCCCAGTCGAGATCTTCTGATTGCACTGTAGATGGATTCATAGTTTCATTCATAACAAACATCCTTTGTCTTAATAAAAAAATCTTTGTCTTAAGCGGTAAAAATAAAAAATGCTTAAAGATAAATCTATTATTTTACCTGTCAAAATTCGTATGGCAAATATCTGATTTCAGGTACGACACTAGTGTCATACCATGTCAAAAGCAAATTGGTCAAAGATTAGAAAAGAATATGTAAAAAATAGGCACAAATTACTATTTAGAGCGTTGATTTCACGTTAAAGTATTGATAATGTATTGTGCCTATTTCCACGAAATTTCAATAACTTGGAGCCACTCATATGGCAAGCTATGATTTAGATACTATTCGCCACTCTTCTGCCCACTTGATGGCACAGGCCATTAATCGTCTTTGGCCAGATGCTAATGTTCAATTTGGGGTAGGTCCTGTTATTGATACGGGCTTCTATTACGATGTAGAAATGGAGCACCGTCTTACGGAAGAAGACCTCAAAAATATTGAGGCGCAGATGAAAACCATCATCAAAGAAAAACTTCCTATAGAAAGAAAGGTCATGAAGAGAGACGAAGCTGTCGAGTTCTTCAAAAATATGGGACAAGTGCTCAAAGTCGAACTGATCGAGGCCATTCCAGCTGATGAAGAAATCAGCTGCTTTGCCCAAGGTGAATTTATCGACCTTTGTCGTGGACCTCACGTTGAAAATACTCGTGAAATACCAACGGCATTTAAGCTCCTTCATGTAGCCGGTGCTTATTGGCGTGGTGACGAAAATAGACAAATGCTCCAACGAGTTTATGCGGCTTCTTTTAAAGATAAGAAAGAGCTTAAAGAATATCTTCACAATCTTGAAGAAGCTAAGAAGCGTGATCACAGAAAACTTGGAAAAGAACTTGAACTTTTTCACTTTGAAGATGTAGCGCCTGGCTCGCCCTTCTTTATGCCCAAAGGTACAATTATCTATAATGAACTCGTTGAGTTTATGAGAAGAGTTTATCGTAAATACGATTACAAAGAGGTCATTACTCCACAGATTCTCGATTCTGATCTATGGCATACTTCTGGTCACTATGATCACTATAAAGACAATATGTACTTCTCAAAAATTGATGAACGTGAATACGCTGTAAAGCCTATGAACTGTCCATGTCATATGCTGATGTTTAAGCACTATAAGTATAGCTACCGTGACTTACCACTCAGATATGCTGACTTTGGACGACTTCACCGTTATGAGAAGGCCGGAGCGGTATCAGGACTAACAAGAGTGAGAACTTTTTGTCAGGATGATGCCCACGTCTTTATTGAACTTGATGGTATTCAAGAAGAAATTCAAAAATTAATGGAAATGTTCTTCATTTGTTATGAACATTTCGATTTCAAAAATATCAAAGTTAACTTATCCACAAGACCAGAGAAAAAATCTGGAGATGATGCCACTTGGGATAAAGCCGAACAGGCCCTAACTGATGCACTTAAGGCCAGCGGTCATGAGTTCTCCATTAAAGAAGGTGATGGTGCATTCTATGGTCCTAAAATTGATGTAGAAATTGCAGATGCTCTCAATCGTTATCATCAGTTAGGTACTATTCAGCTTGATTTTCAACTACCAGAGAGATTTGGATTAAAGTACGTCAATAAAGAAGGTGGAGAATCTCAACCAGTTGTTATTCACCGTGCCCTTCTGGGAAGTTTAGAGCGCTTCATTGGTGTATTCATCGAACACGTTGCTGGTGCATTTCCCTTTTGGATGGCCCCTGAGCAAGTTGTGATTGTTCCTGTGAAAAATGATAATCACCTGGAATTTGCAAGTAAGCTTGCCCAAGAATTAAAAGATATGGGTTTCAGAGTAAGAATGGACGATAGAAATGAATCTATGGGCTATAAAACTCGTCAAACTCAAAAAGCAAAAGTTCCCTTTATGATTGTTATTGGTGACAAGGAAATGGAAGGAAATAGTGTTTCTATTCGCTCGTATGGTGCAAAATTTAGTACATCTATGAGTATTGAAGAAGTGAAAGAAAAGTTCACAGAACTTCAAAAAGAAACAGTACCTGAAAGATTAAGATAATTTAAAATTACAATAAAAAGGTCACCCAAAGGGTGGCCTTTTTTCATACCTAATGCGTCAAGAACTCTTCTGAATATCTATCATTCTAAATTAGCCGAATCCTACAAATATCGTTAAAATAGAACTACTAAAATATTAGTGCTTACGCATTTTAAGGATGATTGAAATGGCCAAAAAAAATATTCTTCTCATTTGCGGAGGGGGTGGAACAGAACACGATATTTCACTCATATCTGCAAAATATATCTTGGAGAAGCTTCAACAAATACCTGAATGTAGTGCTCATTATCTATGCATTGAAAGAGATGGTAGAAGAACAAACTTAAAGGGTGAAGACTGTGAGCTAAGAAAAGCCGGTGAAATCTATAATCGCGAAACACAAGAGACGATTCATCTTGATTACGCGATCCCTTGTATTCACGGACCTCCTGGTGAAAATGGACAAATACAATCTGTATTTGAACTCATGGGACTTCCCTATTTAGGTGCATCTTCTGAAGCGAGTATCCATTGCTTCAATAAAGTGACAACGAAACTATGGTTATCCAAACTAGATATCCCTAATACGCCCTACTTATTTATTTATGAGAACACAGCAAAGAACTTAGAAACCATTACAACTTTCTTTAATACCCATGGAAAAGATATTTTTATCAAGGCCTCCAATCAAGGTTCAAGTGTCGGCTGTTATCACGTCACCAACTTAGATGACCTAGAGTACTCCTTAACAGAGGCCCTAAAACTATCGTCTTATGTGCTTATTGAAAAAACAATCAAAGGCAGAGAGCTAGAAGTTTCAGTGTTTGATTATCAAGGGATAACCCACGCAAGTTATCCAGGGGAGATCAAATGCCCATCCCAATTTTATACATATGAAGAAAAGTACAGCAAAGCTGGTCATACAACGACAGAAGTAGAAGCTCCTGGTATTGATCAACAAAAGCGCGAAGAAATTAAAGAATTGGCCATTAAGGCCTTTAAAGGGCTCAAAATTAAAGACCTATCTCGAGTAGATTTCTTTTTAACAAAAGATAACGAAGTCTATCTCAATGAGATTAATACATTTCCAGGTCACACACCTATTTCAATGTTTCCCATGATGATGGAAAACTATGGAGTAGAATATATTGATTACCTTAGTGATCGCATTTTTACGGCTACAAAAATTAAATAAGTTTAAAATATACTTAGAGGCAAATTATGGACAAGAAAATTATCAATAGTAATGACGAATTATACGCTAATCAAATATTGAAGAAGTTCTATGATGAAGGACTTATTCCTGCAGAGAAAAAACCCTACTTAACAAAGCTTTCTATGGGAGACGGACCTTACTTGGCCGTAGAAACAAAGGATGGCGATCCTCATTATCTACTTGATGCTGCTTCTCAAATTGCAACACTTGGACATGGTTTTAATCCGTCTACGTTCTTTGGTACCCTCCATCACAAAGCTTCATGGACAAATAATCCACATGACTCTCAATTCAAGTCTTTAATTAAAGCTTATAAAGCTTTTTTTTCACGTAAGATGAATGCAAGAGATGTTGAAATCAACTTTACCAATTCCGGAGCCGAGGCCAATGAACTGGCCATTGGTCTGGCCTACTCAAGAAGAACAAATAAACAGGCCAATAAAATACTGGCCTTCGAAGGTTCATTTCACGGACGCATGCTTTTATCCTTATATTCAACCTGGAATCCTGCCAAGCGAGAGGCTTTCCAATGGGAAGGACTTGAAACCAATTTTGTTCAATATCCAGAATTGGCCGATGATAAGATCAATAGAGTTTTTCCTACTCAATGGAAAGAATACTGGGAAAGTAGTGCATACCTAAGTAAAGATTCTAAAATGCCTCTAAGCTGGGATCATAGTGATGACTCACTTCAAAACGAAGTAGAGTCACTATGGTCTATAAGAAAAGAATTATTAAACGGAGACATCTTTACGATTCTCATAGAGCCTATGCAATGTGAAGGCGGAGATCGCTATAGTTCTGATCGCTTTCACTGTGCCTTGGCCTTAATGGCAAAGCAATTTGGAGTAACCATCATACAAGATGAAGTTCAAACGGGCTTTCACTTGGGAAGAGAATTCTTTTGGCATCAACAATTCAACCTAACCGATTCCAAAGGAGAGGCCCTTCATCCCGACTATGTAATCTGTGCCAAAAAGGCTCAAGTTGGAATTGTTATTTTTGATGCTCAAAAAGACTTACCCTCTCTTGCCTACAATGATCAACAATTCCAAGTCGCCTCAGTCATTCGTGGCTATATCCATGCTATGGGACTTGATCAACTTCAAAGTGTGATTTGTCATCTAGAAGATAAGGCCAGAACAAGATTAGATGAATTAATAAAAGACTATAGTGCTTACATTACTCGTCCAAGGGCCAAAGGCTTAAGCTTTGCCTTTGAGATTAAAGATGAAAGTAAAGTCCTTGAATTCATCAAGCATCGTTTTGAACATGGACTACTATTTTACCAAGCAGGAGCAAAGACTCTTAGGTTTCGCTTAAATACTGGTTTTAAAGAAAATGATCTCGATTTTTTATTCAACCAGTTAAGAAGTATTATGGATCGTATCTACAAAGGAGAAAGTCCGAAGCTTCCAGAAGTATCATCAGCTTTAAAGAATAAGTCTCAAAAGTATAGTCGCTGGAATCTCTGGCATGAAGAGCTATTGGCCACGAAACTAAAGATTCAAGATCGTAATTTAGATAAATTTATTCTTCAAGAGTTGGCCCATCTCGCTGAATCAAGTGATCAAAAACTCGAGTTGATCGAAATCGATCAATCCAACTTCAAAACATATAAAGATGATATCTTACGTCTTGAAAATGAAGTCTATGAACCAGCAAGACAGACAGATATTAAATACTTTGAAGAAACGGCCAAGCATAAAAAATCTGTATGCTACGGATTAAAAATTAATGATTCGCTTGAAGCCATTATTTTTGCAGGACCGATGGAGCTTTATCCTTTTGAACGAGGTCTAAGAAGAGATCCTGACTTTGGAAAAGAGAACTCTCTTTATATGCTTGATACTACCGTACATCATAAATATCAAAACTATGGACTAGGTAAGTTTTTGAAGTATATCCTAACAGCAAAAGCTGCACAAAAAGATATCTCCTATATCAAAGGTAGAAATCGAGACAGACTTGCAGCGGGCATGCTACTGATTAATTTATCCTTAGGAGCTTATGAGCAATTCTATATTGAAGAGGATTACCCAGATCAAGCTCCTCATCGTGATGTTGTTTATTACACTCAACCCCTTCAGTGGCAAGAGGAATTAGAGGATACTGGTGTTCTTAGTAACCGTCTAAATTCTTCCTATTCCATTAATCAATTTGATAAAGAATATATAAAGGATCAAATCCCTCAGATCGTAAATAAAGTATGCCTTTCCAATTTTGTAGGCGAGCGTTTTCTTAATGAATTAAATTATATAAGCTCATTTATTCCCTCTGAACGAAGACATGTATACACAACATCTGGTCAATCAGAATGTGTCGATAAGATGGCCAAATCCATTCTTTATAAAGATCCTAAATCATTCAAAAAAGAGAGCTATTTCTTAACTTTCGAAGGCCACTTTTTCGGAAATGGCAGTAATTTATCTAGGTCTTTATCTCAAACCCAATTTACAGATACAGACACAAGCTACTTCAATGTGAAAAGACTTGATCATCCCACAAAAGACAATGCGACGGGCCTTCTTAAGGAAATAGAAGCTCTCTCAAAAGATCCCTTACTCAAAGGAATCTGGATAGAGCCGATCACTCAAAAAACTTATCAGCAAGTAGATTTAACTTTTCTTTCGCAATTAAAAACCATGGCCAATAAAAATAACATTCCATTAATTTACAATGAAACAGGCTCTCAACAGTATGCCCTACATGAGGATGAGTACTTCTTAAGTAATGATGAAAAGTATACTCCCGATATGACCATGGTATTTCTCGGCGGGCAAATGGGAATCTGCTTTCTTTCGAGTGAGTACTATATCTCTAAACCCCTTATGATGATATCGACTTGGGATGGCGATCAATTTGCACTTTCTCAATATTGCAAGTCCATGCAATACCTAGTTGATAATAAGACGACAATTACTAAAAAGAGAAATGATTTTAATCAATTAATTCTCTCTTTAGCACCAAAGGCAAAGCTCCAAAATGGTAGAGGAATCATCCCTTCTCCCATGGCCTATTCACTTACAAAATTGTGCCGAAAATCTTGCAAAGGACACCTTTGTGACCCAAGTGACTCCGTCATGACAGAGTTTCTTGCCCAACAAAAAGGAATTTAGACATGTCAAAACAAACAGATTGCAACTTTCCCCACATTAAGTATGAACATGGAAAATCTCCAGTATACTGGGGGAAAATACATGGCGAACAGTTTAAAACGCAAATCAAAGAGCTTGCTGAGATAAGACGTGATTTGATGCTACAAAAAAATCCTTCTTTAAAAGAATCTTTAGACCAACTTGCAGCTGAACAATGTGAAATCACAAAGAAAGACTACCCTACACTATTTAGTGAACTCGAGGGTATATCAAAGGGTGCAGACTGTAGCTTAACAGACCTTATTATACTTAATAATTATACCGACTTTAGAGACATCAACTTAACAGATCAAGGCTGTACAAGTGTAGGACTTAAGAGAGAAGATAACTTAAGTGGTCAAACATGGGATATGCATTCTTCAGCAAAGAACTATGTATGTACGATTGAACTTCCTGGAGAATGGGTTGTCTATTCTCTTGTAGGCTGTCTAGGGATGATGGGGGCAAACAAACATTCTATCTTTCTTGGTGTTAATAATATTAATACCCAGAAGGCCAAAAGCGGCGTTATTTGGCCAGCTATGGTTAGGGATATACTTACTTCAGGTCAAATGGACACAGCAAGAGAAGCCTTAACGACGGCCCATCCAACATCAGGCCACAATTACCTACTCTCCAATGGTCTAGAGTGGGAGAACTGGGAAATATCTCCTAATTTTAAAGTATGCAGTAATCAAATTTTTGAAAAAGATCAAAATACCGCGATCTTTCATACAAATCATTGCCTTCATGAGGAAGCAATCAAAGAAGAAGAGACCATTTCGAGAAACTCAACATCTTTTGATCGCTTCAAAGTCATGCAAGATAAAATAGACACCATTCACAACGAAGAAGAACTTATCAATACTCTACAAGGGCATGATAACTACCCTAAAAGTATTTGTGGCCACTACCAAAGTGGTGTACAAGATCCTTCTATAACATGTGGTGGTGGCGTCTTTAATCACAAGACCAAAACATTTAAAATTTGGCGTGGATGCGTTCATGAAGATGATAACTATGCATTCCGATCTATAAGCTTATAAAAAGTCTTTTAAGAAACTTCATCAAGGATGAGTTAAGTGTCACTTCCTTATTTTATAACATGGTCAAAGCAGTTAATCCCTTACACGATGGAGCTTGAAAAAGTATCTCCCCACAGCTTTAATATAAATCTTGGAACAAAGAAAAAGCCAATATATAAGAAAGTCGTAGACCTCTCCTCTATGAGTTACCAAGCAAGCTTTGGGTTAAAAAACAAAACGATAACAAACGCCATAAAAGAGCAGATCAATCATTTCTCCATGGCCTTGCCCAAACATACATTCTCTTTAAAAGACCAAGTTGCAGGGGAACTGAATAAAAAAGCTGAACGTTTTTCACCTAAAACCGGAAAAAGCACGAAGACCTATAAGACATTCTTCACCTTAAGTGGCAGTGAGGGCATAGAGAATGCCTTAAAAATAGCTCGCCAAGTTACGGGAAAAAATATCATTTTAGCGCGTAAAAAATCTTATCATGGTGCAACCATGGGTGCCTTAAGTGTCACAGGAGACTGGAGAAATGATGAGCACCTTCTTCCACGACAGTGGACAGTAAGAATACCAGAACCCGATGAAGATCCTAAAGGTGATCAAATTGAAGGCATCATTCTTAAACATGGTGCCCACAAAATCGCTGCTTTTTGTCTTGAAACGATTACTGGGGGCAACGGAGTCATCATTCCTCATGCAAGTTATTATAAGAAAATTCAAAGTCTAGCGACCAAATACAAAATTAAAATAATAATGGATGAAGTTGTTTGTGGCGTACACAGAACAGGACCTTTCTTTGGAATTGATCACTACCCTTTTTTAAAGCCTGATTTTATCGTGATGGCAAAAGCCTTAACGGGTGGATTTTTTCCATTAGGCGCCGTTCTTGTATGTGAAAAAATATCAAAATACTTCAATCAACACATTCTATCCTGTGGTCTAACCAACTATGCTCATCCACTAGGTCTTGCCTCAGTAAATGCTGTATTGAATATGGTTCAAGATAAAGAATTTTCAGCTCATCGTAATGAACTAGAAAAAGTCCTCTCAGATTTTGCTGATGATTTAGAAAGAAGATCAATTAAAGTAAGATATATTGGTTTACTTATGGCCATAGAGTTACCCAAAGCATTGAGTACGGATCAACTGGTACAAAATGGTCTCTATGTTTCCATACAAAATCAAACCATGATTCTAGCACCTCATTTAAATATGCCTTTACTAGAGTTAAAAAAATCAATCAAAAAACTAAATCATTTTTTATAAAAGGAGCTTATATTGAAATCAAAAGTATATAAGTCAGCACAGGAAGCAACTTCAGACATTAAATCTGGCGCAAAAATAATGTCAGGAGGCTTTGGACTATGTGGAATACCTGAGAACTCAATTCATGCACTCGCAAATATGGATATCAAGGAGCTCACTATAATATCTAATAATATAGGTAATAGCGGGCGTGGACTTGTTGAAATTCTCGTTCAAAATAAAATAAAAAAAGCAATTTGCTCTTATGTAGGCGGAAATCCTGATCTTGAGCAAAGAATGATGAATAAAGAAATCGAAGTTGAACTTGTACCTCAAGGAACATTTTCAGAGCGAATTAGGGCCGCAGGCATGGGTATAAGAGCTTTTTATACACCTACAGGCTACGCAACACTTATCGCTGAAGGAAAAGAAGTTAAAAACTTTGATAGGCCCTGTATTTTAGAGACAGCTCTTCACGCAGACTTTGCCATCATTAAAGCACAAAAAGGCGATGCCTTTGGAAATCTTTGGTTTAAAGAAAGTGCAAGAAACTTCTCTCCTCTTATGGCCATGGCAGCTGATACCACTATCGTTGAAGTAGAAGAGCTGGTCCCTTATGGAGAAATAGAGCCGGAGAATATCCACCTACCAGGTATCTTTGTTCAAAGGATTTACCAAGGTAGTAACTATGCAAATGATATAGAATTTTTAAAAACAAAGTAGAGGCAAATATGAGTTGGACGAAAGAAGAGATGGCCAAATATGTAGCATCTTTATTGAAAGAAGGATCCAGTGTAAACCTAGGAATTGGACTTCCTTCTTTAGTTGCAGAAAATATTGATCCCAAAAAAGAGATCATGATTCATTCTGAAAATGGAGTTCTTGGTGTTGCGGGAAGACCAGATGATCAAAGTGTATCTGCCACCCTTATTAACGCCGGTAAAGAGACGATTAGTATCAATGCTGCAGCTTCCTTCTTTGATTCATCACTAAGCTTTGGGATGATTAGAGGCGGACATATTGATTATTGTGTACTCGGTGGCATGGAAGTAGATACAAAACGAAACTTGGCCAATTGGATGATTCCGGGTAAGAAAGTAACAGGAATGGGTGGTGCCATGGATCTAGTTAATGGTGCGAAAAATCTCATTGTGATGATGACTCATTTTAATAAACATGGAGCGCCTAAACTATTGGTAGAAACGAAGCTACCTCTAACAGGCTTAGATGTTGTTCATGATGTCGTTACAGACCTTGGACACTTTAGACCTAATGGTAAAACTTTTGATATTGTCACGCTCGCTCCTGGAGTAACGAAAGAAGATTGTAAATTACCTTAAATATAATGGGATAAAAAAAGATAAAAAAAAGGGGCCCCCTGCAAAGGCCCCTCTCTTTTCGGCATCCTGCCTGTCATGTGTAAATCACATCCTGTAACTTACAGTTTTATTATATATGATTTTTGCAAACCACAAAACATTAATTAATAAAGGAAGAAAATTCCTGAGGAAAAATCTTCCAACCATCTAAGAAAACTTATTCGTATAAATGACGATAAGTTCTTATACTAATAATTGAATGCTATTTATTGAGTTTCATCAACGGTGGTTATGACAATGTTTAATAAAATTAAGAACTTATTTTTCAAATATCCTATTCAAACTTTTACCTACTTCATTCCTGCCCCACCAATTAGGAAGCAGGGCTATAGAGAGAAGTCTTTTGATAAGCTTATCAAAAGGTTGACTAAAATGGACTTTGAAATAATTGACATAAAAACTCAAGCTGTTAATAATGATTCAAAATCTGGAATGTGGGTTATTGTAAGTATTCGACCTCAAACTTCAAAGGCCCACAACCTTCCTGTATCAGAATTTCCCAATGAGATTGAAAACGAGTCGATACAAAACCTTGCTCATCTTCCTTCAAACAACGATAATCATAGAGATACAGCAATAACATTAGAACAAACACAAGGTTTAGATTTACCCAAGAATGATAATGATAAAGAAGAGATTGAAGGCATTTATTACATTGATTAACCTCTCGATGCTTGTGGCCATACTTGGTCTATCTTTTTCATGTTCGACCTATATGAGCTACCTTGAAAAGCAAGATGCTCTTTCAGTAGAGTTAAAAAAAATTAAAGAACAACCTTTGTACTGTGAAGCGAAAGCAGCACAAAAAGATTATAATATCGTTCATGAAGCAGAATCCGGAAAAGAAGAATTCACTAAGATTATCCATACCATTAAGAGTCAGCAATACAGTATTTCAGAACTAGGTCTTATCTATACTCTATATAATACATTTGTCCGTCCAGATGCGACGAATTGGAATGGTAGAATTCAATTCTATATACAGCAAAATAATAAGAAGTTCTATTTCGACTTTAATGATGAAACAGGTAATTTAAATAAGGCCATCAAAACATTTAAGCATTTTAAAATATCAAGTTTTTCTACTCATCAGCTCATTAATATTGCAACAAAATCATTTCCTAAGAAACTTACTGTTCAAAAAAAATTCAGTACTTATTTAGAAGAAAACAAAGGTAAATTATCGAGCGCCCATATCAAGAAGTTCTTTCGTTTGAATAAACCCCTACAAAAGGGAGAAACATTTAGAGCTAACCCTAGGTCTTATCGTACATCCTCGAATATAAAATATGCTCAAGACCAAACACCTCTCTTTCCCAATACACAAAATAAACTCTCCCAATGTAACTTCGATTCAAAGCTATATGAATCAGGCATTTTTATCATCCACGACGGTAAACTTAATGAAAATGTATTCTCTATTATGGCTCCAAATGGTGATTTTATAATGATAGCTTCAAGTAGTGGTGAATTAAAAAAAGCGAAGCACGAACTTGGCCAATCAGATGTAAGAGTTCCTAAATTCAACACTCCCTTATGCACTTATATAGATAATCAAAAAGAAATTATCAGCTTGGCCTATCAATCAAGAGACGCAGGCCAACTTCTCTTTCATCTCAATCAATATCAATACTTCAACTCAAACTCTATTAAAGAGCTTATCGAATACACGAGTTACGCTCGTCACCTCTTCTTAACGAACCCACCACGTATGCTCTATGAATCGAAAAGAGGTACACCCAAGGAACTTAATCATTTTCTCTCTCTAAACTTTCCCGTTTATCATGCTAAAGATATTGGTTTAGTTCATTCAATAAGTAACTTTGATCTCTCAAAGGATAAGCACCGCTTTGTTCAAGATGATCGTGCTGACACTCATCAATCATGTATCAACTAGAAATTCGAGGTCTAGCTTCTAAGAAAATATTCTACTTACAATGGGACCATTCACAAAAAGAGATCCTTAATCAAAGCCTTCTCGATTTTCTCATTACTCAAAGTTTACCTATTGCTTATAATTGCTATGGCGAGGGAGTATGTCGAAAGTGTAATCTCACAGTAAACTCCAAAGAAGTTTTATCCTGCCAAATATATATGAAAGATTTAAGCGATAATGCTATAATAGAAGTCTCTTATCTATAATTAAACATCCCCTTCAATAGAGGTTTATATGAAATATCTATCTTTTGATTTAGAAGCAACCGGTCTCAGAGAAGATGACCTCATTATCGAATTTGCCTGTGTTCCTTTTGACGCTGCCACTTCAACATTGGCAAACGACCTTACTTTTCACTGCTTTGTTGAATGTCCAAGCTTCGAAAAACTAAAGTCTACACTTGACCCTTGGGTCATTGAGAATAACGAAGGATTAATCAATAAGGCCCATAGCGAAGGTCTAAGTATGGATGATTTTAAAACTCAACTTATTAAATATTTAACTTCTAAGCCGATACAAGACTATTTTGACCAAAAGAAAATTACACTCTTTGGTAAAAGTATGGCCGCGATCGACCTTCCTTTCTTAAATAGAGATTTAGGATGGAATACGATGAGGCAATACTTTGAACATCGCCAATTAGACTTAAGTTCTGTGGCCTATTCCATGATTGATCTTGGACATTTACCTGAGCGTTGTACTTCAGGAAGTGAATTAATGAGAGAGTTAGGTTTTGGTGATGTGGCCCACACGGCGCTTGAAGATGCAATCAATACAGCAAAAATGTATTTAGAGATTATTAAGCGTTTTCATTCATCATAGGCCATAAAATCAAGAGGATTCATGGCCTTAGAATTATGGCGTACTTCAAAATGTAAGTGAGGGCCAGTCGTTCTACCAGTCATTCCCACTTGGGCTATAACTTGTCCCTTATATACATTTTGACCTTTCTTGGTGAAGTTTTGTTTCGCATGAGCATATACTGTGAATATACCACCGGCGTGAGATAAGACAGTTAGGTTTCCGTAGCCAGACAAACCCTGCCCTGAATAAATGACTACTCCATCATCGACAGCAACAATAGAAGTCCCTACACGTGCAGCGATATCAATTCCTTCGTGCTTGCGTCCCCAACGTTTACCCATATGAGAAGTCACGCGTTTCGATGAGGGAACGGGCCAAGCGAATTCACCATTATAGGCGACATAGTCAGAAGTAATATTATTTGTTCCAGAAAGAAGGCCTCGGCTCAAAGGTACAAAGACCCATTGACCACTTGCTATTTTTCGACCTTTATTTGCAATCTCTAGCTTCCATTCGGGAATCTGATATTTTTCAGCAACAGAAGATAAAGTCTCTCCCTTTGAAAGCTGAACATACTTTCCGCTCTTAAGCCCTGCACACGATGAAGCACTTAAGAGGAAAGCTATAAATATGAAAAGTTGAGTTATTTTCATCATATTATTTAAATTGTTTTAACAAGTTCTCTCCATTGTTCTAACTTTTCGGCTTCTTTTCCTAAAAGATTAATCAAACCTATAGATACATAATTATTGTCTACAGCAACACAGTCACTGCCTTTTGATTCGCAATGCCCTTTATAAACCCCACCGACCCAGAAGTACTCACGACCCCTAAAGTCCTTACGAGGAGAGATTTCTTCTGAGTATCGTCTCATTCCAAGTTCCGTAATTAACGCACCTTTAAGGTCAGATTCTTCTACATCAGGAACATTTACATTAAGAACATGAAGGGCAGGAATGAGTTCTATGATATCTTTTTTAAGTAATTTCAAAATAAAATTGGCCGCACACGAATAGTGAATGGGATGTTCTGGTCCTTTTGTAAAATCACAAACCGTAGAGACTGCAATGGCCGGTATATCATGAAAGACAGCTTCACGAGCTGCGGCCATTGTACCCGAATAATAGATATCTTGACCTAAATTGGCCCCTCGATTGATACCAGAAATGACGATATCAGGACGCTCTTGCATAAGATGAGCTATTCCCATTAGAGTACAGTCCGCGGGAAATCCTGAGCATCCAAAAATATTTTCATCTTCGGAGAGCTTGGTAACTCTTAGAGGATTATCTAATGAAAGAGTATGACCTGTGGTAGATCGCTCTTCCAAAGGAGCCACCACAAAGACCTCATGCTCTTGAGCAAGGGTTTTATAAAGAGTATTAATTCCAGGTGCATGCACACCATCATCGTTTGAAATGAGAATTCTCATCAATAAATTCCTTAAGTTAATTAGCTTATAAATTATGTTTTCTAATATATTCGACCTGTTTCTCAAAAAGCTTAAGGTCAACATTGCGAAAACATACTTCAACATCACTCGTGATGCCAAGGCCAACGTAATCAAAATCAAGGAGTTCATAAAGGGAGGGAAAAATATCGGCATCCCACTGTCGATTCAAGTAATGAATAAGTTGTCGATCAAGAAAAGAAATCGAGCGATAATACTCTCCTACCCAACGATCAAAAGATCCTCTTAGGTGTATTTCATCGAGAAAGGAGTAATCAAAAGTAAATCCAGTAAAGTATTGACCGCAGCATTTTTTCAATTCCCCGCGATAGGGGTCAAAAGAAAGAATATAAGGCCTTTTAAATTGATCGTAATACTCAAGGCTTTGAGAATCTGTGAACTCAAGAATAATCTTTCCACTAAAAACAGCAGAAATCTTCGTTACAATATCATTTATAATGAAATCTCTTTCATTTTCAAATTGAAGATAAATCTCACCTAATTGCTGATCTTTTAAAAGTTCAACTAGTCTATGGGATTGAATAAAACTTAAAGATCGAGGACGTAAGTCAAAACCAAGACTATATATCTTGTTTTCTTTGAGAAGCTGAATAGTTCTCTGATCGTAAAGACCAGTAATTCGAAGTTGAGTCCTCATTCTTTTTATTATAGACTCTTTTTAACGCGACGTCCAAAATCAATTGAGGGCAAGAAGTTCCAACTGACTCGGGATGAAATTGCATACCTAGTCCATAAGTAAAATCAATCAAAGATACTTGCCCATTATCAATAACACTATGTCCACAGACCGTTGGTTCTACTTTTAGGCTCCAGCTATTATAGAACATGGCCTTCATCTCGTGAGATATTGTGGTATCACCTGACAAATATTGAAAAGAATTAAGTATATTTAAACTACAACCATGAATCGGTTGCGCAAGCCTTTGAATACTATATCCATTTAAGCGGCCCAGAATTTGATGGCCCAGACAGACTCCAAGAAATACTTGCTTCGTTTTGATCTCATCAATCAGTTTAATGAATTCACTATAGTCATCAACATGACCAGGCCCGGGGCCAAGAACAACTAGATCAGCTTTTAGAAGATCTTCTCTTTTCTCTATTATCTGACAATAACTCTTAAGTAAGACATGATGATTCATCTCGGACAAGGTTTGAACTAAATTATGAGTAAATGAATCGAAGAAATCGACAACAAGAATATTGAGCTGCTCCATTACATTGCGCCAAAGCCTTTATCACTAAAATTGAGTAAGAAATTAAATCCGAACTGACTTTGAGCAAGGGTGCGGGTGTAATCAACTTGAAGCATCCAACAATCATTACTAGGCCGATACGTTACACCATAGTTCGTTTGATAAGAGCGTTTTTCATCTATATTATATTCCCAGCGACCAGTGAAATAGATCTCATCAGAAACATAAAGATTTCCATTTAGAGTCAAAAACTTATCTACAGGTGTACGAAATGAGTTATATCTAAGTCCTGAAGAAAGATCACCAAAAGTGAAACTTCGCCCAACGCTAGCATGAGAAATATGCTCCCCTGTAGAATAATAATAGTATTCTTGTAATGAAAAACTCGTCTTATCTAAACTAAAACCTGTATTGATATAGAGCCTTGTTAATCTTTCTTCAAAACTTAACTCCTCCCCATTTGCATCAGTATCACGATAAAGATCAAAACCCTGAGAGACATTGAAATAACTAATATTACTATAGTTGAAATTATTTCTAATACTCTTACCATCTTCTAAGAGGTTATTGCGAGCAACAGATTTCTTTGTCACTGTATTATTCCACTGTATTTCAAGGGTATTATTGATAGGCATAGTTGTTTTTGATGTTTCATTCAAGGCCTGAAATTCTTGGGATCGAATAGAGTCAATCGTATCAAAACGCCCATCTCCAGTTTGAATTTGATTATAGAAGTCTGCATTACCTTTATGAAATTGTTTAGAGAGAAAGTAATGTTTCAACTTAAACTCTTGTCTGTGGCGATAACTATTTCGAATAATTTTATAGGATTCCTCACTGACATTCTGAACAGGAGGAAGTTCGCCAATAAGATTATTATCACTATTTAATCCCGCGAGATTGTTATTATCGGCGACAACTCTTTCTTTAGGGATTTCTTCTTCATAGGCAAGCCCAAATATTTTATCTAACACCAAGGAGAATTCTGTTTCGTAAACAACACCATACTTCCGAAAGCTTTTACCTCTATCTAAATGATCAAAACGGTAATCTTGATAATCAAGTTCAACTTGCGTTTTAGCACTAATCGGTCCCAGTTGACCAAAATTCCATAAGAAACGAGGAATAGCATTTAAGCGATTAGCATTTCTTATATATTGACCTTCTTGGGTATGGTTTTGTCTAAAAATCGTATAATCAGAATCAAGTGAAAAGCTTAACTTGTTCAGTAGAGGAATATCACTTTCAAATAGCGTTACTGGGGCCATATCAAGAGAAAGCTTCGGTAAAACTTGTACATATCTATTATCGAATTCATAGGCATCTCTAAAGAGATGACTTGCTCGACGTCCGGCAAAAACATTAAAATTAAAAAAAGAATTTCGATAATCAAAGAAAGTCTCTAACCCAGAGTCAGGAGATAGTACTTTATCATCAGTATAGAACTGATAGTCTCGACTTAGATCAGTATCTCTTAGTTTCGTGTAATTGAAATGATGATTAAAATTATCATTATTAGTATAGTGATGTTCCCATTGACCAAGATAACGAAATTCTGTTGTCCCTGTCTTTTCTCTTTCTATTTTTCCAGGCTGATAAATCGTATCATTCGCAAAGAGTCCCCTTGTTTGATATTGAAAACCATCAAAGGGATCATGCCTAAATTCAAGCTCCGTCCCTAGCCCACGATTACCAAAGAAGCTAGGAGTGAGAGTGGCATCAGCGTGGGGAGAAATGTTCCAAAAGAAAGGCTGTTGAAATCTGGCCCCTTCTACAAGATTTAATCCAAAACTTGGAAAGAGTAATCCCGATTCTCTATTCTTTTTAATAGGCAATACAATATAGGGGAAGTACATAACGATGACTCCCCTTACTTTTATAAACGCATGCTTAATTCTTACATATTCTCCAACCGTAATATGAACTTCTTTACCAAAAACAGTCCAAGATTCTGGACAGTCTTTACATGTAGTATATTCTGCATCCTTTCCATAGATTTCATTAGGGCCTGTTCGAGAAAGGGTATTTCCTAAAATAACATAACTATCAGAGAGAACACGACCATTACTAACAGAGAGTAATTGGGAATTAAGATTATAGTTCATACGTGAACCATACATAGTAAAGCCAGCACCTACATAACGAACATTCCCAATAACGTTAACTTCACCAGTTTCAAAACTTAACGTGGCCTTTTCTCCATAAATGGAATTAGGACCTTGAGTAATAATCACGTTACCCACGGCTTCGTATAAGTTGTCTAAACTTTTACGATAGGCCTTATCTGAGAGAACTTGAACTTTGTCTCCAGCACCGAATTCGAAACTTTGACGAGCATAGCTAGGAGAACTGATAAGAATCAGCAGGGAGCTGATCCAAAAAACACCCCAAGAAATAATAGGAGCCGGCAAGTAAGACTCTCTTGGGAACCTCTTCTTGAGAAGGAATGAGATCTTCTCTATGGTCATCCACAGAATTAAGTCTCTGTATAAGCGTATTAAAATCTCTTTCAAGATGAACCTTTTTTCTATTTCTTCCCACAAAAGACTCGGCCTGTTCTTTAAGGGTATTCCAACAAGTGGCCCGCGGATGTTTAAAAGATGTTAGATAAATCTTCTTACCTAAACATGGTGATTCAAATACAAGTCCAAGGCATTGTAATAAATCGTTCTTATCGTGACGACTAAAACTCAGCCAAGCTTCATCAAAATACGACTCACTAAGCTCGCATGACGAAGAGTTCACTTCATCATCACTTCTTAGTACACTCGTCCATTTTGCAAGATGCCTTAGACCATCCAAATTATGGGACCCTAAAAGAATAAACTGACACTGCTTATATGTCACCTTTAATGGCCTGGCCCAAACATGATCGATGACATTTATTTTCACTGCATCATTGTTTTTCAAAACATTATTCCACAGATATTTCATCGCCATAGCGGATAAGCTACGATTACGTTCATGAAAATTCATATTAATCGAGAGCTCGCCAGTATTCCACAAGTCTTGAAGCTCAATACTTTGAAGTTTACAATGGTTATTAATTCTACTTTGTAAGTGCTTTTGATCTACACCGCTAATAAGCCTAGTACCACTACGAGAAACAGCGATTTTCTCATCTAAAATTTCACTCAACTTCTCTCCCAGAAATTCTGTATGGTCTCTTGAGATTGAAGTTAAAATGGATAGATCAGCATCAAAGAAATTTGTAGCATCGAGTCGCCCCCCAAGGCCTACCTCTAAAATCAAGATATGATGAGATTCTTTATGCTGAGAAATATCTTCTAAAGAGAGTGTACAGAATATGAAAAAAAGAAATTCATAATAACTTAGATGCTCACACAATTCTTTATGCTTTTCAAAAGCACTCAACAAGCGCTTTGCTTCAACGGCCAATCCCCCATAACTCATACGCTCTCTTACAGATAAAACATGGGGAGAATTCCAAACATGGGGATAGATCCCATTATCTAAGCAGTGACGCTCTAATAAAAGAGATACCTCTCCTTTACCATTTGTCCCAGCGACAATAACGATGGGTATTTCTTTGAGCTTTAACTCTTCTTTTAAGCTAGAGAAATATTTTTCTAATCGAGAAGAGTCGGGACTAAACTTCTCTACCCCTAAGAGGTTCTCGACAAAGAAATCCAGCTTCTTTTCAGAAGCTGGATCATCAAGTTTAAATTTTTCAGGTATCATATAGGATGTATGAAGCTAGAGTCTTACGACTTACTTCTTGAACATATTGATAAAGAAGCTTAGCTCTTCTTTCATTTTATGACGATGGACGATACGATCGACAAAACCGTGATCTTTTAGAAACTCACTTCTTTGAAATCCTTCAGGAAGTGTTTGACGAATACTTTGTTCAATAACACGAGGTCCAGCAAATCCAATCAATGCCTTAGGCTCAGCGATATTAACATCTCCTAGTACAGCAAAAGAAGCGGCAACACCACCAGTAGTAGGATCAGTAAGTAAACTAATATATGGAATTCCAGCATTCTTTAAACGTTGTCTAGAAGCCGAAGTCTTCCCCATCTGCATAAGAGAAAGAATCCCTTCTTGCATTCGAGCTCCACCAGAACAACAAACAACAAGGGCCGGAATTTTCTTCTCAAAGCGGTGGT
>JBLWYP010000016.1:0-80696 GCA_048266825.1 Bacteriovoracaceae bacterium
AGAACTTTTTGTTGATATTTTTCGTTATAAATTTGCTGTGTGTTTTTCTTTTGTCCTCCATCAAACAAAGGAATTTCAACATATAGACCAAGAAGACCTTCAGTAGAATTAGTCGAATACTGCTCATCAATTCTCATCCTACCAAATCGACCGACAAGATTAACTTCAGGAAGCCTATTCTTATTTTTCTTATTTAATTTATTGAGATATTCTTTTTGAGATAGAAAACTATTTCTTAATTTTTTATTTTTCTTTTCTGACTCGCTAATTAAATCTTCAAGGACTAAATTGACATGAAAGTGAGGCAAATCACTGGGAAGAAGAATCTTATCTTTAAAGTCTAAATAGGACAGTTTTTTTAGTTTATCTAAAGAGTGATCTAATTTCTCTTCAAAAAGGTTAATCTGAGTAAGAATATCACTACGACGTAGCTCTATATCTAAACTATCCGAGTGCCCAATTAAGCCACTTTTTTTCCTCTTACCTACTTTTTTAGAGAGAACTAAATTATATTTTAATTCTTTCTTTAAAAAATCAATCTTTCTTTTAGAAGATATAGCCGTGAAATAATGAACTTTCAATTTCCTCAGAATATTTATCTTCCACCATTCAAAAGAAATTTGCTTCTGATTATAAACTTTCTCTATGGCCTCTACAGTATCGCTTGTTTGTCCAAACTTAAAAAGATTGTACTTTAGCCGCATTTCAGCAACAAATCTCTCTGTATTAATAGGATCACGACTCGCCCCTTGCCTTTTCTCACCACCAACGATAGCGCTAAGTTTAGGCAAGTAATCACTTTTAATTCTCTTCAAACCATATTCGATTTCTTTTACTTCAGAATTTAAAATTTTTCCCTCTGGGCTATTTTCTAATGCATGACTATGTAAACGACTCAAATCAAACTCTTTAGCTCTTAAATTTATTGAAATGATCATTATAAAAATTATTATTTTCATTCTCTATTCTCCTTTAGCTTCAGAACAGACTTTTTTGCGTAATTATAAAAAATAACAGGTGTCACCAATATATCTAAGAAGGTAGAGGTAATCAGTCCGCCTACAATAACAACGGCCACGGGATACAATATTTCTTTACCAGGGTCTCCTCTTGAAAAAAGAATAGGGGTCAACGCAAAGATAGCTGTTAAAGCAGTCATAAAAACAGGAATGAGCCGTTCTTGTGAGCCCTTTATTATAGTTTCTTTGTTAAAGTCTTCTCCCTCAACTACCAAAAGCTGAAGATAGTGCGAAATCATAAGAACACCGTTTCGACTAGCGATCCCACACAAGGTAATAAAAGCGATGAGAGTCGCCACAGATAAAACTTTCTCGGTAAGGAAAATTCCAACAATACTCCCTATTAATGCAAGTGGGATTGCTGTCAGTACCTGAAAACTCATCATGAGGCTGTTAAAGTGAGCGAATAAAAATACGATGATACCTACCAGAGAAATTGCTCCTAAGAATGTGATGAGCCTTGATGCCTCTTCTTCACTTTTAAACTGACCACCAAGTTCAATGTAATAACCCTTCGGCAGTTGCAAAGACTTCAATGTCGAACGTACTTTTTTAACTAAAATATCAAGAGAGGCTCCTCCAGAGTTAGCCTGAAGGACTATTCTTCGAGAAGCATTTTCTCTGTTTATAATATTGGGTCCGTCACTTTCATAAACAGATGCCACTTGAGCAAGTTTAATTTTTTCACCTGTCGGCAAAACCCTAACCACAATATCTTTTAACCGATCAAGGTTTTCTCTTGTATCCTCAGTAAATCTCAACGTAATATCAAAAATTCGCTGTTTATCAATAATCTTTCCAACAGTAACCCCATTGAGGGCCACTTCTAAATGCTCAACAAGATCACTAATTTTAATTCCATATTTTGCAGCATCTTCCCTGTAGAGATGAATCTTTATCTGTGGAACCAACACCTGCTGTTCTAATTGTAGATCAGCAAGTTCTTCTACATTCTTTAATTTTGTTTCTAATGCTTTCCCCAATCTTCGAAGTGTACTAAGATCAGGGCCAAAAATTTTTATCGCTAATTGTGCCCTAACACCAGAGAGAAGATGATCCAATCTATGGCTTATTGGCTGACCAATATTTGCATAAGTATTTTCAATAGTACCTAACTTCTCTCTAATTTCAGATAGGACAACTTCACGATCTCTGCCTCCATTGTAAAAATCAACATCGATCTCACTCCAATGAACGCCTTCAGCATGCTCGTCCATTTCAGCACGACCTGTTCTTCGTATAGTGCTCTTAACTTCTTTTATACTCAACATGAGTTCTTCTGCTTTTTTTCCTATTTGATTTGACTCAGCCAAAGAAATCCCTGGCCAAGCAGCAACACCAATCGTTGCGGTGCCTTCATTAAACTTAGGTAAAAAGTTTCTTCCCATTTGTGGTATCAAGGAAAGGGCGCTCAATAAAAGAATGAATGAGGCAAATATGGTAACTTTCGGCCAATCTAAAATTTTTAACAAAACCTTTTTATCAATCCCCTTAAGGACTTTAATTAGCTTACCTTCTTCGGCTTCTATTATTTTTGCATTGGGAAGTAAGTAAGAACATAAAACAGGAGTAACAGTTAAAGAAACAAGAAGGCTTGCAAGTAAGGATACAATATATGAAATACCCAATGGGATAAAAAGCCTTCCTTCAATACCACTAAGATAAAACAGTGGAATAAAGACTAGAACAACAATGATCGTGGATATAACAATACTTCCTCTAATCTCCTTAGACGCTTCATAAATCACTTGTAAAGGCTTATAACTTGCCCCACTTTTGTTAACTTCTTTTAAGCGTCTAAATACATTTTCAACATCAACGATAGCATCATCGACAAGCTCACCAATAGCGATAGCAAGCCCACCTAACGTCATTGTATTGACAGACATACCAAAACTATCAAATATAATCGTTGTCAAAAGAAATGATAAGGGAATCGCCGTTAAAGTAATAAATGTACTTCTAAAATTCAGTAGGAATAAGAAAAGAACAATCGCAACCATAATTGATCCATCTCTAAGCGCCTCTTTAACATTATCAATTGAATTTTTTATAAATTTAGACTGTTTAAATAAGTCATCATGAAGAATCACTCCCTTCGGAAGCTGCCCTTTTAAAGTTTTAACTAATTCATCAATTCTTTTTGTTACTTCAACAGTAGAAGCATTTGGCTGTTTTTGAATAGTTAAAATGACTGCTTCCTTTGCATTTATACTTCCATCACCTCTTTTAGGCTGTGAACCAATTTTGACATTTGCAACATCACTTAGCTTGACGGGAATCCCTAAGTGCATCCCAACAATCGACTCCCGAAGATCTTCCTCTAACTCAGCCCGACCAACGACTCTTATGAGAAATTCTTTCTTATCCCTATCGACAAAACCACCAGTAGTATTTTCACTAAGATGTTTTATATTTTTAACAAGTTCTTCTAGGGAAATATTTTTTTGACTTAATTTTTCAGGACTGATTTTAATTTGAAACTGCTTCTTCCCTCCACCCATGACGATAACATTACTGACACCGGAAATAGATAATAACTGGGGCCTAACGACCCAATCTGCAATCTCTCTAATCGCTAGTCCATCTATATCAGAGCTATCTTCAACTTGAAGACCTAGAAACTGGATTTCTCCCATAATTGATGTAATTGGCGCCATTGTTGGCATAACATCATCAGGAAGGCGAGAGCGTACTTGTTGAATTTTCTCACTCACTAATTGTCGATTACGATAGGCATCGCTTCCCCATTCAAATTCGACATGCACAATACTGATTCCCATACCACTTGATGATCTCACTCTCGTTACACCAGAGGTACCAACCATTGAAGTTTCTATGGGCAAACTAACTAGCGCCTCAACTTCTTCGGGAGCAAAACCATGACTCTCAGTTATGATCGTCACTTTTGGTTTGTTTAAATTAGGGAATACATCTACTGGCAGTCTATTTAGAGTAAAAATACCATAGACAGCGACAAAGGCAGCTGCCGAGACAACGAGTAGTCTATTATTAAGAGAGAATGAAATAGTTTTATTAAGCACCACTTATCCTTGGTTTCAAGAATCAAATATTTAAGAAAAAATAAGTGGTTTTTTAATTAAGTAGAGGAAGAACTCTATATTGATCAGGAGGTGGTTGATAAGCTTGTGCAATAAAGCTGGGCCAGTTTTTATAGTAGTATTGGTCTTCCCTTAATTCTAATGGATGGGCCATCACAATATAGAGAGGCTGTAAGGGTAAAAGCTCTGGAACTAAGAAGTTTAGTCCTAATATATCTCTAACACTTTGAAAATGTTCATGATCAGTATCGTTATCAGAGCCAGAGTGATGAACTAAACTAACTAGATTAATACTTTCTTCTATTTCATCACTATTATTTTTCGATTGATCATGAGAATGAGTGTGGGTGTGGGTGTGTTTATGACTTTCAACTTCATGATGCTCATGATCAAGTAGATGCAGATCAACACCTATATTCGCAAGTGGTGAATACAGTGTGAGAAAAATAAATAGAAAGCTAATTAAAAACTTAGTCATGTGATTTAGATTTTGTACTTAATATTGACTCACGTCAAATGATTATTCTTTCAAAACATCTAAATATAAAATCAGTATTCTTAATTTGGTTTGAATTGAGTCTTGATTGAAAATCTAAGTGAGAAGAAAAATGGTGGACCCCAATGGGTTCGAACCGTTAACCTCTTCGCTGCCTCTCCCAGCTGAACTAAGCGCCCATTCAAAAGAATGAATTGCTCAACAATTTTAAGATTCTACTCTCCCTATCAGTGCCTTTAAGATAGTGATCTTGATCAATTACCCTAGATCATACTTTGTTTAAGACGCCTGACTTGCTCTTAGTGAAGAGTTGAAAAGTCGAAGGAATGATCGTAAGAATCAAGGGCAAAGACAAAAGGGTTCCGAAGAGGATAATCCCCCCGAAGCGCTGACTCGGAAGAAAACTTGAAAAGAGAAATGCGCTAAAGCCAACAATAATTGTAATCCCAGAGGTCAGGACCCCCTGAGTTTGCGACTCAAGACCCCTTCGCCATGAACTTAACTTTTCAATTTGGCTGCCTTCTTCTTTGACTGCACGAATAAGATGTATAAAACCATCAATAGATATGCCTAATGTAATACTAATGGCAGGTGAAGATATGAGATCTAGCGGAATTCCAAGCAGTCCCATCAATCCATAAGTAATGACTACAAGTAAGGATAGAAAAAAAGAAATACAAAAGGATAGGAGAAAGGATCTCGAGACCCAGAGAACGACGAAAAAA
This sequence comes from Bacteriovoracaceae bacterium, assembly GCA_048266825.1. Taxonomy (GTDB): domain Bacteria; phylum Bdellovibrionota; class Bacteriovoracia; order Bacteriovoracales; family Bacteriovoracaceae. Next base: position 5,303 of record JBLWYP010000016.1, read on the forward strand.
AATATCCCAATTATCGCACTCACCCCAGTAATAAGGCTATACTTAACAGACTTTGCCAGCTCTCCTTGCAAGTAGTAAGGGCCAGCTGGATCAATCCAAGCAAAAGGAGACTTATTAACCATCTTTTTGAGATCATCAATGACTTCTAAGCGATTCACGTCTTTTGAGGTCGCCTCTACCATCCTGAGAACAAAGGCCGTTTGGGTATGTTCTGCATTTAAAAAGCCTTTACCAATATTATCCATAGCTTCACTGGTGAGAAGGTCAATAGTCCAGCCCCATGTCAAAAACTGCCCTAACCAATGTTCATCTGCTTCTTCCAATAGTACAGGCAAGGATATAACGGTTCCCACAAACTCGTGAGAACTAAAATTCTTTTGAAGCTTACTTAAGTCATTATAATTTTCTTCATTATCCAGTCGAGTACCATCTTTTTTCTTTATAATAACTCTTAGAATATTACTGCCACCATTATCATTTAAGAAAGAAAGTTGCTTATAAATTTCAGAGTCTTTATTAAAATAGGAAATCAAACTGGGATCAGTATTAAGTTTCAAAAATCCGAATGTACCTAAAACAAGAGCAGATACAATGTAGAAGACAATGAGAAACTTACTTACTTTTCTATGATCAAAGAGAGTAAATTTAATTTTAACATTTTTTTTCTTCTTACTATTAAAGAATGAAAGGGCACTTGGAAGAAATAAGTAGCAGATCGTGAATGCACTCAATGTCGCAATCACTCCCCCTTGCCCCAATTGTACGAGAGGTTTAGCCTCAACAAAAATAAGTCCAAAAAATCCCAAAAGAGTTGTTAACATACTCCAGAATGATGCAGGAAGAGTCTTATAGAAAGCATGAGATGTATCCCCACTTTTTTGAAAATTTGAGCTATAGAATATAAAATGAGACTGGGTAAGAACATAGGCAATCACCATTAAATTGGCCGTAAGTATACCGACACCTTGTCCAAATAACTTAAGAGTGAGTAGCGAGAAAGCTGCGGCCGTAAGACTTACTCCAACCGAGAGAAACATGAGAAAAAAAGATCTATTAATGACGAGGATCGTAAAACTACAAAGAGTCACTGCAACCATAAGAAACTTCGTCATATCTTCTTTAAGATTTCGTTTCATTTGCTCAATAAAATAGGGAATACCGGCCATCTTGATGGGTATCCCCACCTTGTCATATTCTTCAATAATTTTTTCTATTTTTTTTATCGTTTTCGAATTTTTCTTTTTTGTAAGATAGACACTGATGAAAGAAACATTCTCATGATTACCAGTAATAATTCGCTTCCACAGAGGGTTCGTTAGCGCATCCTCGGGGTCACTTGGTCCCTTAGTAATACTTACCACTCCCCTCACCCCATCATAGCTTTCAAGGGCCTTAGTCACTCTCGTTATTCGCTCTAGATATTTATCCGTTAAAATATCACGCGTTGGAAACCCAAGAAGAAGTTGATTGCCATCAAAAGGGAATTTCTTTTTTATTTTCTGATTTTTTTTAAAGATCTTGCTACTTTCAGAAAAGAAAAAATCCTGTCCAACTTGAGGATTTAGATTCACTAAAAAGTAAAAGAGACTCCATATAAGAAGTGCACAAGGTAGACTTACCCAAAGAAATTTCTTATTAAATAAAAAATTTAATCTCTCTTTCTTCAAGAAAACTCCCCAACAAAAATAGACAGCTCTATATTAAATAGAAAAAAAGAAAATAACCCTAGTCGTTAAGTCAAAAATTTGTGTAATTATCTACAATCTTTTAGATATGCGTTCGAACAAGATCAGTCTGAGTTGCAATTGCGTTAACTTAATATTTATGAGGTGTTATAGATGTTTTTGGTGGATTATCCGTTAACCGAATAATCCCTATAACTTACAATTTGTTTTAGTCTGCTCAAGCCAACCACAGAGACTTGAGAAGATTTATAGAGACTTTTGATGATTATGCTTGAGCTACAGAAGAGCTCGATTTTCCTTCACTAACAATTGAGCCAATGATTTGCTTTGTTCCAGACATCACATACTCCTGAATGAGATTGCCATCTTCGTCTAATCCAAATGTTCCTACGATATCGCCTTCATCCTCAGAGATACGATCAAAGACAGTTACACTAGTTTTGTCTGGGCTTACTAAGCCTTCAAATCTTTCTCCATTGATATCAACAAAGCATTTATTATTACTCATATACTTATCTCCACTAATATTTACAATATCAGGGTGTGTTACTACATCGGTTGGATCATAACCGATTTCATCCATAATATCCATGACCTTCTTCTGCATACCGTTAAAGCAGTGAATTTTTACAATATAGTCCTTTAGCTTTATCTTTCTTCGAATAAGAATCTCATTATCCTTCATTTTGTGAAAGTTAGAAGCAACGACATTCCAGGTAGTTAGGTCAGAGTACATATCTTGTGGTTTGGCATACTTTAGCCCATATACAAAATTGAATGGATACACAAAGCACTCTCGATCTAGAAGGATCTCCTTGCTTATCTCAAATGATACTGTTCCGTAGGTCCTGTTTGATTTTTGTATACCATTCGTAAATGAACAGAAAACATAATCCACAAATCCATTTTTTGCAGTATTTTGCAAATGAAGAATGCGTCTTGGATGAGAGTAATGAGCGTTGGCTGTTGCCTGATTAATTCCCCATTGAGTCCCAGGGGAATAGATGACGCCATCAGTGAGATTTTTTTTTATGTTTTTAAAGTTTGTTTGATGAAAAATGTTAGTGGAGCCATTTATTATAGCTCTAAAGTTTTTATAATCATACGTATTTGGAGTAGGCATAAGACCCTCAGAGTATCCGAGAAGAGTTTCTATTCTCCTCTTTATATTAATATGTAATTTAGGATATAAAAGACCTCGTTGTTTTGCAAAAGCAGAACTTAGTTATATGGCCATTCAATACCATTTCCCCTAATTTTCAGAGGGGTAATATAATATTTTAGAAATAAGCAGGGTCATCATTCCCTTTAGCTTTTAATTTTTCTGCAATCCTTCGCCGGTTAGCTTCTATACGTGCAATCTCTCTTTCTATATTCACATATTCTTCTGAGTCTTGAGGAACTTTTTCTCTTTCTTCCCACAACTTATCAATCTTTTTGGACATATGATCGAAGTTTCCCTTTAAAGCTGTAATCGATTCACCACTAAATGTCATTCTTCCTCCTCGTTTACAATGTGAAGGTCTTGTACCTGTTCTGGGATTAAGCATAAAATATCATTGTTATCATTTGGTTGAAACTCAAATGTTTGTTGTGGATTTCCTTTAGAGTCGGATATGATTTGATTCCCCTCAGCTATGAAGTGGCCAACAACCTTTTTGCCGGTTGGCTTAAATTTGAAGCATACAAGTGATTTGTCTTGCGTGACTTCCTCTAGGTATTCCCTTGTAGTGTTTTTGGACATGCTCACCTCCTTGTCCACTTTAGTAATGAAAATAGGCGGGAGGGCACGTTATATCCCTCACGCCTAAGTACATTAATTATTGGTAGTTATATTAACGAAGCCGAAGCTATCATTAGGCAAAACCTCAAGCGCATCACTAACACCCTTAACATCAACACCGGCCATTCTGATATAGATTTGGAAGGTCTTTAAGTCTGACCATCCTCCCATTCTCATGACCTTCATTGGTTCCGCACCTGTAGCAAGTAAATGGGTCGCAAAGCAAGCTCTTAGCGTGTGGAATGTGACATATTTTTCTATTCCGATACGCTTAAGAAACATTCTAATCACTTCACCAGCTCGGCCATTTTCCCATGCTCCCATTCGAGGAAGAACGTATTCAGAATCTGGAAATTCATTTTTTAAAAAGAGTAAGATTTCTTTTATTTGTGGAGAAATATTTACGTTTCTCCACTTACCACTTTTAGTCGATTTAAAAGTCTTCTCTCTTTTATTGTAGGATTTAGTAACCCTAATGACTCCATTCTCTTCATCAACGTCTTCCCACTGTAAGGCATAGAGTTCGCCACTTCTCATACCTGAAAGAATAGCGAGGGCCCAGTGTGGATACCATGGGTGTTTTTGAAGTTTTGCTTCAAAAAGAAGCTTTCTCACTTCATCAAGGCTCAATATCGGAGGAGTTCTTTCCGCTTTGTCTTCGACTCCTAAACCATAGACTGGGCTATGGTTAACGATACGATTACCTGACTTAATGATTCCTTCTTCAAGCCCCCAATCGTAAACAGTGTTAATAGAGTTTTTAATTCTCTTTAAAAGGCTAGTGCTTGCACCTTTTGATTTTGCGTATTCGAGAATCTGACGTCCGTCGCTTCTTGTAAGTTCTGATGCCCTTTTGTTAAGCCAATGCGAAGTATGGTTTCTAAGTCTTGCCGAGTGATCCCTTATAGTAAAGCGGGTTACACCACTACCTAAAAATCCATTCTTTCCTGCGACTTCCCAACGATGAATCACTTCTGACCAAAGTAGGCCAAGTCCTTCAAGCTTTGCAACATTAGTCGAAAGTTCTCGAATAAGTCTCTTTTCTTCTCGTCTAGCAGCAGTAAGCGATTTAATTCCTTTAATTACTTTTTGTAAGCGGATTTTTTTATTAACTTTTCCACGAGCTTGAACATAAACTCGATAAAGGTTTTTTCCGCTAGCTTCGTACTCTGAAATTGCCATTGATACCTCCTAAAAAATTGAAGTATCAACTAACTCGTGCAATTCAGATTTCTTAAAGTAGAGTCGTCCATGAACTTTTCGTGCAGATATTTGCCCCTTATAGAGCATCTGTCTTAAAGCATGGGTAGACTTTCTAAGAAACCTCGCCGCTTCTTCTGTGGTCAACCATATTAAATTGTCAAAGAGCAGTGCTGAGTTTTCTAATGATTCCTCAGCACCACCATTATATCTACTATGATTAGCTTTGTAACCAGCATTTGAATATTTCATTACTTTCCTCCTTTGCTAAATATTTGGAAATCCAATAAGGCGTGCATTGCACTCTAAGATTGAGCGTTTATTGCCTTCACTATCTTCAAATGATCTTGATTGCATACGGCCCTGCACAAAAACCTCATTGCCCTTCTTCAGATATAGACTGCATAGCTCGGCCTGTTTTCCCCATACAATCACACGTTTCCACTCTGCCTTGTCCTCCCCTTCTTTGTTGACTGCAACTGATAAAGAACAAACAGGCTCACGTTTTGGCGTGTATCTTAACTCAGGTTTTACTCCGAGCCTTCCCATAAATATTTCGTAAGTTTTTTCCATTTCATTGCTCCTTCGCTTAAATTAAAGTCCGACCTTTTTAAGTAAGAAATCATCAAAGGATAGGCTTTGTTTATTTTTCTTATTGAAGTCAATCCATGCCCTTTCCAGTAATTCTCTTTTACTTAGGCTACCTTCTTGAATCTTTTCAATATCTTTTGAGGCGATCTTGTCGATTCCAAATAAGGCCAAATCTTTAAAAGTAATTTCTTTGCCGTAGTCTTTTTTATTAGTAGCTACAAGTAGATCAAATACTTTATTAAGACTTTCTTTATCCTTACTAAGATCAACAAAAAACTTCGTTTGCTCTTGATTTATTTGAAACTCAGGCTTTGTATTTTTTGGTTTTCTTCCACGTTTTTTAGGTGGCACAAGCTTCGCACCAGCACTGACTTCTTCTTTCTTTTTATTTTCTTCACTACTTATCATTTATCATTATCCTTATTTTCTTAGCACCCCTGCCTATTTCTCTATATAGGGTTATGGTAGAGGGACTTCTTGACCATCTCTTCACACTTGTTGGGGAGGGATGGTCAATAATCATCTCGGTAATGGCCCGATTTCCTTAGGGAAATAGGCAGGGGTGCGTTTTGGTTAACTTCATTTGACTTTGATTTAACTCCTTATTCATCAAATAATTGTGAAAACCTCACTTCCTTTCCTAGATAGAAACACTCTGACTTTTCATAGTTAAAACTTGTTGCTGTCATCTGTTTCTCTAAGATGAGAATGATTGCTTCTTGAATATCTTCATTCATCTCTTGTAAGTAGCGACAATAGGTTTTAAATAAAGTCGCCTTGTTTGTAATAAACACCCCATAGGTAAAAACTCTTCCACTAGCATATCTTCGATATTTTTCTTTAACTCTGTTTTGTTCTTTTTGAGTAAGTTCAATCTCTAGTGCCAGCTTGTAGAGTTCACCATTCTTATGGGCCGATACCTCTGCGTCAGGAAAAATCTTATCAACCACAATCTGATGAAACATCCTGCCGTCAACAAAGGATCTATGAGCAAGAAGTGTTTTCAGAACTCGGCTTACGATAAGATCATGAGTTAAATTCTCATCACAAATTTCGTAGGTGTAATCGTATCCAGTATATTTAAGCCCTTTGTTTGTTAGATAAATATGCTTATTCTTTCTACCGAGAAGTACACCTTTAATAAGTCCATGGGACTCAAGAGTTCTTACTTTCTTTAACAGGTTATGATAGCCAATTTCATAGTTACACATCTCACTTAGACCTTTCATGTCTATAACCTTCCATTGACCGACAATGTTTATAATATCCTCATAAACTCCATGAGGAATAAATGCCAAGCTCATTTTGGCTCCTCAGTAATTATCGACCTTCTTTTTTTAGTCCTAAAATTCTCCAAATTATTAGAGTTAAGCTTTTTCTTTTTTTCGATAGCTACCTCCTTATTAATATATTTAGCATTCTCCCAAAGAATTTTAGGATCGATGTATTTCACGTTGAGAAGATCGATTTTTGTCGGATAGTGGCGTAGTAAAATACATTGACCAACATTAAGATTCTTTAAAATATTAGGGTGGCTAATTAATTCCTCAACAACACGCTGAGAACCTTGGGCCTGTTCTTCACCATCCTTCACGCGAGTTGTCTGTTTCTTAGACTCCATTGTTCCAATGGCTTCTGAAAATATTTTGGCCCCATCTTCGATTCTTTGTTTGAATACAAACCAATTAGAAGTATTTTCTAAAACCTGAGTACAGAGCTCTTTGTCATGTTTAGCGATATCACTAGGAGATTGAAAGGCAAAAGTGAGTTCCATTTTTGCCCCTCGAACCTTATTAAGAATTTCAACAAACTCATCCGTGATGACTGCTGATAGCTCGTCAATATAGAGGGCAAGCTTTGAAAGAGAATCCTCACCAAGCGGAGTAATATGCTTATAAGTCTTATAAGCTGAATATGAGATATCTCCCAAGATAACTTTACCAATCGCACGAGATATTTCAGCAAAGCCTAGAACAGGAAGGCCAATATAGACACACTTCTTACTATCTCTTATATCAGCAAAACTTAATCCACTCGCCTTATTTAGTCTTTCTCCAAAGTCAGAACGAATGATCTTCTTAAGGCGCGAAAGAATCCCTTGAATATCATCTCGCTTATAGAGTTGATCTTTTATATTCTTAGTATCACTAATTTCAATTAGCTTATTATAAATACTTTCCAGATTAACTAATTCACCTTTGCCTTTAAGAATAGAAACTGCATCTTCAATGGCATCGCGACAAATTTGTGCGTAATGCTCTTCACTCCATGTAAACGATTTAAAAATACGATCTGCAATATTTGTATTAGAGCCATCCTTAACAGGATTTAAAGCACTCGCCCCTTCACCATTCCAGTATTCAGAAAAGACATAGAACTCCCTTCCTGTTAATTTACAAAGGTTGATAAAATTTAAAAGAGATCCGTTATCGCCTTTGGGATCAATAAAAACAACGGGCTTTCCTTGTCTCATGTCTTCAAACATAAGAGCATCAAGTAAAACAGTCTTTCCAGAACCACTAGCACCAACCACCGCCGTATGAGCCGATTTATTAATATCACTTCCCATAATATTGCGCCTAGAAGTAACCGAATAACCTATGGCCTCCTCTAGTAAGGTACGTCTGTCATTTTTAAGATCATCTCTTTCAATTTTTTTAATATTATTCTTAGTATCTTTTTTTAGAACATATCTATCCATTCCAAGGACAAGCCCCGTTGCCATCAAGTGGCTCAGCTTCAAAAGAATCTCAGACATAAGATCAATGACAGGAACAAGGGCCTCTCCAAGCCCATAGTCTCCTGATTGCTTTTTATTATTCATTACTTTCTCCCTCTGTATTGTTATTGATAGAATCAGGTGTTTCGCCATAGGCGTGTTCGTAAACATCAAATGCCGGAATATAAAATGTCTTGCTTCCTTTTTTTACATAACGCTCTTTAGACTTGTACTTGATTAAAAACTGCTTATTTACTTTGCCCTTAAGCTTTTCAGGTAATTCTTTTACGGGAACCTGATAGGCTTCTTCTTTATTCAGATTGGCGTCTATGTTTAGATTTCCAAGACCTATCTCGATAGCATTTGATCAAGCTTATAGTTTCTTGGGTCATCTTTATAAAGAGCATGGCCAGCAAGTGCTGCAAGCCCTGCTCCTAGAAGTCCAAATACAGCAGCATTGGCCCCTCGACTTTTCACATCAGGACTAAGTATGGCCCCTGCTGTAGCACCTGTTACACCACCGGCCAAAGAGCTATAGATAAGAGTTTTCTTCATAGTTGAGCATGAAGTCACGCTCATCAATAATATCGATAAAATTATCATTTTCATTTCATTCTCCACTTAGCTTTAAAGACTTATTAAAAAAGACAAGAACCTCTTTTCCTGAGTTAACGTAAGATATGGTTAAATTTTGCTCTCCTGATTCGATCACCTTGCTCTTGGCGTTATCTGCAATGCTACTTAAGCCATCCATGATTTTATTCTTGGCCGTATTTTGATTAATAGTACCGATAGGAGAACTCACTCCTCCCTTGGCCACATCAAAAGTCGCTCCTAAAAATGAAGCAAATGAAGAAGTGAGAAAGCTCTTTTCTTCCCCTGAGTAATAATAATCAGCGATAATTCCCTCGGCACCGTCTAAATCCCAAATATCCACATCAACGTCATATTCTTCGTCGTCCATAACGAGCAGGTCACATTGGCTAGGAACACGTTTCTCAAAGCTAAAGCCGAGACAGCGAAGTTCTGCTCCATCTAAATCAGATGACTTACTATTGATTCGAACAATAAATTTAGAGGGCTTCACGTTCAGGGCCAAAACGGAATTTAAAAGAATCCCGCGAACACGAGTTAGCGCCGTTATCTTCTCCTCTTTTTTCCTAACAATGACTCGCTTCTCAGACTTCTGTAATAGTTCTAAAATTACCTGGTCTTTCTTAGCTAAGCTTAAGGCCAACTTATCAAGTTGATTTCTTTTACTTTTTCTATACGTTTTCTTTTTAACTCTCTTGGGAAGTGGCCTTTTATACTCATATCGACTTGAAGCAGGGATCTCATGAAATCCCGCATGGGTATTTGAAAATATAAAAAATAAGACTATGCACCTCTTCATAGAGCACGCCCTTGATAATAGATCATCTTCCCACCTAGATAGACCGGGGGCCCTTTAGATAAATAGCTCTTTGATTTAATGACTAGCTCATTAACCTTAGCAGCACTTTTTGACTTATTTACAAAATACAGCGATTTAGAAAACTCAAAAAGCTGATAATCATTTGCTTGTTTTAAAAGAGTAAAGTAAGTGCAACTTTTCGCTTCGCGAATCTCAACATCTTTGTTTGAGAACTTCTCGTTGTACTTTAAATTAAAGTGATACTTCTCATCCTTTAAGAATGTTATGAAGTTTCGGCTAAAGCCCTTCTGCTTTGGCTCATAGACAAGACTTTTACCTTTATTTAGCTCATAAATTTTAAAGTCTCCCTCTTGTCCCCCTACAAAGTCCTGAACTTTATTTGGAAAGTTCACGCTTGTAAGGTGTGACATCGAAAGAAATATCGTAAAAATATGCCCTGAGATTATGTAATAAATCATAATGAATCCTCCCATTGATACGGCGAGATCAGTTTTTGCTCTTTGACATCAGCAATTTTATAAAAATGAGGAAAGCTTGCGTTTTTCTCTAGAGCAACACGAAAATTACGATATCCCTTTGAATCCTTGGCAACAACATCACAACGAAAACCACTTAATTGCTTAACGAGCCCAATTTCTTCAATCTTAAAAGTATGTTCTCTAACGTCTTTTAAAACAGACTCATTAAAAAGCTTATCAGTTGGATTATTTTCAAATAGCTCTCTCATTCCCATGTAGCATGTCTCCATCGCACTAAAACGTTTATTATCTTCTTGATGGTTTATTAGAATCCCTGTTACTAGAATAAGGACGTGAGCTACTGCGCTTATTAGAGCTATGTATACGAGGGGCCTTTTCATGTGGTCGATGGACTTTGCCATGCTTTTGTACTGTTCCATGTTTTACACTCCTATTTTTATGGTTATTCTTAATAGAGTCTGATGTATTGATTTTATTAATCTGCTGTTTACTTGAATTAGAATTTCTACTTGATGGAGAAGAGCTATACGCAGTATTAGATTTCTTATTTTTTTGCTCTGGATTTACATAGTTTGAACTTTTAGGATGTGAGTTTGAAGATCCACTTTTACTTTTAGACGTTGGTTTTGAATGATTACTTGATCTATTTGATGAAGAAGACTTATTAAATCCTGCGATATTCGCTTTTTTGGCAAACTTATAACCACCCTTTGCAACTCCCTTTGCAAATGTAGCTTTCGGACCTAAAGTACCTCCCGTCATCATAATTGCTGCGCTATTGACTGTTTTTTTTGGGAGATTCATCACATAGTTGGCACCAATACTTGCGATAATGCCGCCGGCTTGAGAAATACCACTTCCATTTAAAATCATGGCACCAATCAAAGGGCTAAAAGCTACAAATAAAGTCAGAATAAATAAGAAAGCCGTTCCCATCATTGAGCCGCCGATAATCTGGCCTGAGACGTAGCCTTTATTAATCTCCGTTCCAATCATAGAGATAATAAAGACAAGAACATGAGGAATAACCAAGCACCACAAATAGCTTAGTATTGCTCCTCTAAGAACATTTCCCATAGAGGGAAATAGATAAATCAGACAAGGAATCCCAATCAATCCATAACCGAGATAATAAACAAGAGAGTACACAACTTTTAAAATCAAAAAACAAAGCTTGGTAATGAAGTAAATCGTGATCGTAAAGCCATCATTAATAAATGAATCAAAGATATGATATTTAAGAAAGGACAACGCACCAGTCAAAGCATTTTGTTCTTTAAAGAAGTCCTTCTTCTTATCTTTTGTCATGGAATCCCAATGATTAAAACCATCAAAGAGATCCATAATCAGAATATTTTGCTGTTTTTGACCTCTTAAGACCTGATCTGCTGTGTCCATTGAAGCTGAAATCGACTTTTCATATACGCTTGTAACAGTCGTAAGTATTAAAATAGAAATCACAGCTCTCTTAACAAGAGCAAATGGCTCCAAGCGATCAAAATATTCAACGATTACCGCTAAAATAAAGACACTTGGAAGAAGCCCTAAAAAGAAAAGCCTATACTCTTCAATAAGTGTATCGAGATTAAAACTTTGAACTAAGAGAAGGTCACGCATGATACTATTCATAGAGGCCTACCTTGATTTAACTGCTTTTTCTCAATACCAATCCAACTTTTATAAAACTCCTCACGACGAAGCTTCTCAATGCCTTGTCCTTTCTTAAGTCCAAGGTCTATTTTTTGATATTCAAGGTTATCGCGTCTCATTTTAGAGAGAATTTTTCCATTAAGTGCTGTATTCATCGCCGTGTTTTGGGCGTGCTTACCAATACTCCCTTCACTTGCACTCATTAGCTCTTGATTGTGAGCCTCTTTTTCATCAGCGATAGAATTTACAACTTTATCCCAATAACGATTCGTAAAGTCCTGAGCTTCAAAAATGTCTTGGGCCATAAAATCGATATTACTCTTTAGCCCTTGAAGATTATGCTTAAGCCTAAGCATCACTTGATTGAGTTCTTGTAAATTCTTTGGCCTCATTTTTTTAGTTTGCGCAATATCAAGAACGTGCTGTTCTATTCGTCGTGCAATAAAGTAACGTCTCATGGCGATAAAGTTGTATTTATCAATTTGCTCACTCGTTTTTTTCGCCACCTCAAGAATCTTAAACGTATTAGAAACAGTCGATGCTGTATTGGAAACCAACATCAATAAAGATGCCGTATCACTATCTGGTAAAAAGAGTGTGCTTGCATTTGCTCGCATACTAAATATTAAAATAAATATCACTGTCGATATTCTCATGTCGTAACCTCACATAGGCCTCAAATGCCTCTTTAGTTGAATCAAAGAACTCTTCAAACTTAGATAGAAATAAGTCTAGCTTCTTGTCTTTACCTGCTTCTGTATGAAATAGCTCAAGTTCCAATGGTGTTAAGTAGTTTCTAACAACCTTTCTGAACCGATTGTCTGTGGACTTCAAATAGCATTCTGAAAAGACATCCTTTTGAAATTCAAGGGAGCCAATATTTTCAACATCAAAAGAGGTGATATCGTGCCTCTCTTCGATTTCTTGAGGAAAGAAAACCTTAAAATAACAGTTATTAGTTATAGAATTAGAGAGATCATCACCAAGACTAGAGAAATCTTTTAAAGATTGAGAGATAGCGATAGGAAAAGCACCAGTTTTTCTAAATGTCCTAAAGCATTCATCAACATAAGAGCTGTGATCGCCAAGAAAACTCCAACACTCATCAAAGACAAGAATCTTTTCTTTTTCAGGGATATTCTTAAAGTACTCCAAGATAAATATGATAATGGGAGCAATCACGCTCTTTGGGTAGCTTTCGACATCCACATATAGAATACTTTTAGTATCTATATGCTCATCACTAATATAATCTTTAAAATCCTCAAAATAGAGATCAATTTCAGGAAAGTCCTTCTTTAAACATTCTATTAATTCAAAGAAAGTATCACTAGAAGGTAATACTTCTTTAATAGACTTTAAGAGCTTTCCTTTTTCAAGTTTGCCAAACCTTTCTGCATCCACAACAGAGAGTATAATCTCTCGCAAATACATGGGGTCTTTGAATTGAAAGGGGTTAAATTTATATTCAAAATTACTTCCTCCGTAATATTTCGTAAGCTTACGAAAGGAGCCGCCTTTATCTAAAATAACCGTTGGATGATCTTCAATAAGGTGATGTACGATTTTATTTACAAAAACTGACTTGCCACCGCCACTTATACCTGTCACAAGCATATTTCTATTTTTTATCGCATCAGTGAATGGATCAAAGTAGATCGGACGAGCTGAATTATCATATAATTCAATTCCTTCCTCCATAAGAAAACTTCTCTCTACTGGTAGAAGGTAGCGAAGATGACTCGTTTTATTAGGCAGTGTTCTTAATCCAAGACGAGGACGAACTCCAGGAATCAACTCATTGAATATTGAGGCAAGACCAGATTTAAAATGTCTTAGAGATTGTCCTTCAGAGAAGACCTTTATACCGCGAGAGAGCATTTCACTTACAAAGGATTCACTCATTGAATTTAGCTCCTCCAATGAGTGACCACGAAGTAAGAAGATCATCTCCATCTCAAACATGGATTCACTACCATGAATGAGATCATGCATAAGCTCCTCTGCCTGAGAATAAGCTCCTTCGCTTGAGATATCTCTCTTAGACTTTAAAAAGCTTGAAAGGTGGCCTGTTCTAACTCGCTCTAGCTTACTGACTGACTTATCTTTCGCCTTCCTCTTAAAGCTCAGAACGTAGTCAACGCCTTGAGGGATTAAGTGCTCATGGGCCTCATCATCTGAAAACTCACTTACAGAGAAAACTCTTAGATATTTACCATTAAAACTTAAGTAATCATCATAGATTCCGATTTCAGAGAAAATCTCTTTTGTCTGAAAAAAACACTCCAATGGACTATTTTGTTCTTTGAAATCTATACCTGAAAAGCTTGGAAGCTGACTTCTATTCGTTTCTAAGAAAGAGTCATCTCCTAAATTATAGAACTTAAAATAGCTATCGAGGCTCAAGTTATTAAGCCCGCGGGCCAAAGATTCAAAAAAAACAGCTCTTTCAATGTCATCCATCTGAGAGGTATCAGAGGGAAGCATTGAATAAAACCAAGAAACGTCTCCATGAATAGAAGTAAGCCTATTACCTTCAACCTCTAAGATGGGAAATATTGACTTACTCATGATGCCCTCCAAGCTTGAAATGCCAAGAAAGCTTCTGTTCATCGTTTAAATGAGTAAAGAATCCTTGTCTTAGTCTTCTATTTACAAATTTAAGGCACAAAAGAGTTAAAGCAATGATCGTAAGAGAATAGAGGCCTGAAACTTTCATCCATGAGAGAATCAGGTAAGTGCCTCCGACAACTAGAAGATCGACTCTTGTTAGGCTTGCAAGCATAGTCGCTTTTTGATTTAGTAATGTTGGAAATTGGTTTCTACTCACATCGCCCCCTAACTAAAGCTTTGGATTAGATTTCTAATAAGCTCAAGTCCAGAGCCAGCAAAGATGGATAAAATCGCCACATTGGCCGCTTTCTTTTGGTATTCGTCTTGCTTAAAGAAGGAAAGCGTCACAAATAAAATGAAAGAAGCTCCCGCTACCGCCCCCGCGAGGGGGATGAGGTAGGTAGAAGTTATGGTTTCAAAACCATTTTTAAGCTTACTAAAAGCAAAGACTGACTGAGTAAGTCCGAAAAAGAGAAAGGTCGATATATACATATACTTCATGGAAGCTCTCCTTAATTAAATCTGTGAGTAATGAGAAATGAGTAGTTGAAATTTAGATCACGCCGTAAAGTCTTAGAACGTTTCCTATACTCATTTTTTAGGACACCAGTGCAATTATTAGTGAAATTTGGTTGTATGTGAGAACAAACTCGACCAAGAGGAATACCATTTGTTTGATACCAGCCCTTACAAACAGCATCTGCGCTGCCACATCGGGACTGACCAGCAATCCAGCCCCCAATACCAGTTAACCAAAGGCCAATATCAGCAGTGTAGTTATTAGGGTAAACTCTTAGAGAAAGAGAATAGAAATCATCTTCAGTAAGACTAAATGCCTCATGAACTTTGGAAATACTCAAATCAAGGTCAGGGCCTTTAAAGTTTGCCTGAATTTTATTTGAGCTTATTAGGTCATTAATTTTAAACTCCTGACCATTTATGATTAGACTTAATCTTTGAAGGTTTTCATCACGAGAAAAATTTAGGCTATCTTTCCTCTCAACTTGATCGTGAAGTCGCCAACTAGAATGTCCAGCACTATCATTGAAGCCAAATGTTCCAACCTTATAATATTCATAGCGAATATGATTAGACTGAAGATTGATTCTTATCGAATCGTTAAGAGAGAACTCCCCAAGTTCAATATCTTCATAATCTAAGCCTGATTGATAACCTATTGGTCTTTTAAGCTGGTAACTCTTCTCAAAAGAAGCAAGCTCATCACCGGTCATATAATTCAATACGACCTGATCACCTTTTTGAAACTCATAATCAAAGAGATTGAAGTTTGTCGCCTTGTTCAATAGGACAAACCATTTACCCTTCTTTGTTTCTCCTTTGAGATTGCGCAATTCCTCTATAGAGGGAAGATTGTTTACAAACCCACCGATTTGAACGAGGTTGTCTTCTTTAACTTTAAAATTATCTCCATACAAAGATTTAAGGAAGTGGCCTAATTTATTGTGTTTACTACTCAAGGCTACATATTGCGTCTGTGAATCAAGCGGAGTTATTACTGTAACAGGTATAGTTTTCTCTTTTACTGAAGACATCAAAGACTTATATGTTGTTTTTAAATCATCAATTTCATAATTATCTATCTCTGCCGTAAGAAATTCACCTTTGTTAAAGAAATTATCAAAAAGCTGCTCTTTATTTTGAAGATCAAGATTGACCTCAAACTTTTCTAAGACCCCTTCAAAAACTCCCTTCTCAAACACTTTTTGCCCCACAAGTTCATAAAGACCAGTCTCATAGTTAAAATAATGAAAGTTAAACGCAGGATTAGAGATTTTCTGAAAACCTCTATTTCTTTTTAGGGAAATAGTATTGGTAAAACTAAGAGAGGTATTCCCATTGTTAACTGGCAGATTTTTGTGTGTCTTCAAAAGAAAGCTTTTAGAGAACTTAGGATATCTAATTCGAGTTAAGTCCACAGGGTCGAAGTGGCCTTCAACAACACCGCCAAAGCGAGCAAATCGAGCCGTCTCCCTTGCGGTGATCTCTTTAATCAGAAAATCACCAATTCGGTACTCATACTTCTGACCTATAATATCTCTTTGGGAATCAATTAATGCCGTGTCAGCTTCATTCAATGAGAAGTCCCTCATGAATTTAAAATCAACTTGTGGAATGTCTGCAACATATGGGTTTCGTCCCATATCAATTTCATTTTGATTGGAGACAAGATCACCATCGTAATCTCCATCTTTATCAAAGTTAGGACCTTGGTCTGTGACTAATCTTGGTTTCTCACTTGGGACAGAGCTATCGTCTTCTTCCGAATTAAAACCACATGAACAAATACATACTAAACTAAGAAAAATTATAATTTTCATTTCAACTCCAATTTTAAAATGGGATAAACTTTGATTAAAGAACTCAGAGGAAAGAGCATGAGTACTCCGAACTGAGCAATTGTTTGGATATAGCCATCCTTGAAATCATAGACAATACATTGAAATCGAGAGCCGGCCTTGGTGATGAGTTCGAGTTCTTCTCCAACTTTAATGACTGTTTCTCCGCCATTTCTAATGCGACTTAAAAAGCAACTTCTTTCATCTTTCATAATGAAATACCTCCACTGCTGTTGTTAAATTAGTGGAGCTATAAGAATCAAAATCGAATCAAGAAAAAAAGAAAGATTTCACCTGAAATTAAGATGGAACCGAAAAAAGGTTTTAATTTATTGAAAGCTGATAGAATAATTTCACTGCCCATCTTGTCATGAAACGGTTTCACAAAAGTTGAATCTCTCTTTATTAATCAACTTATTCATCTGCTTATGTAGAAAGAAAGAGAAGTTGTTATAGTTAAGTATTTCACGAAAATTTCATGTGAAACCAGCAACAAACCTTTTTTCAGCAACTTAGTAATATATAAATTTCACTAACTCTGTTGCATGAAAGAAGTTCATTTGGTTTAAGTAGCATGTAATTTATAAATGGAGTCAAAGTGATACCAAGTGATGGAGACATTAATAGCGAATCAGTTAACTACACTGATGCTGCTCTTTATGAGCAGATAGCCGTTATTATTTCTGAGATTGGTGAAAAGAAGCTGATTGACTCTGAGGTTGTTTCAAAAACGACTTTATGGCGATGGAAAACGAGTGTTAATCGAACGGTTCCAAATCCCTCCCTTGTTCTTTCTCTTCTTGAAATGCACTCTGGCCTTAATAGTATTAATCTCATCGCCTCAAACTATGGTGGTGTAATTAAATGCTTTTTAGAAAAGTCTTTTCCTGTATCTTTTGAAGAGGCTAAGAAGAGAGAAATAGAGAATCACACAAGTCTTTTAAAAGATGAATATGATTTTCAACTATATTTTATGTGCTCTAATGATCGAGGTGTTACAGTTGATGAAGTCGTTTATACATTGGGATCAATTGCGATTAAAAAGGCTGATATAAGTGAAGAGCTAGTTAATACGGAACTTATTAACTCAATGGGTAGCATTGCTCGGCCAAAAATTGATAGATTAATTGCTCTTGATATACTTATTTTCGACGGTAAGTACCTGAAATGTACTGATACAAATCCATATATTGAAGAGAAATATGGGCTTAAGCAGTCGCTCAACATGCTAAATAATGTAATAAATTCAAAAGGTTGGAATAGTGGCCGAAGCGTTTTCTATTTAAGCTCTGATGCAGTTGAAGAAGATATTGCCATAAAAGCCTCCTTAATGTTAAAAAATTGCTTCTTAGATGTACTTAAAATGCTCGAAAGCAATAAGTCTAATTCGGAGTCAGCACAACCATTTGTATTTTGCGTTGCTGGTGAAAGACTCGTTGCAATTAGTGAGCAAACACAAGGGGAGCTACACTGATGAAACACTTTATTCTAGGACTTACATTCTCAGCCGTTTCATCTCTTTCTATTTTAGCTGGGCCACTCGTTGGTGGTGGCGGTGGTGGTGTTCAAGTAAGAATACAGTCGACCGATGGTAATATAATTGCTTTAACTTCTGATCAAGTTTCAGACGTTAAACTTAAAGATGAAAATATAGTTCGTTTTGAAGAACTTCTTAAAAAACCTAATCTCTATAATATCAAAGCTCTATCGAAACAACTTTATCAAGTTGATCTTTCTAAAAAATCAGAAATTGCTGATATTCAACTTACTGACGGTTCTATCATCGGTGGTGATATGGGCGGTGGTGGAACAGTTCGTTAATTGCTCATTGGATTTTCCCAAGACAATAAAATTCAACACTATGGCATTCAACAAACTGTTAGCCTTCCGAAGCAACTTAGATGACGAAATCCTATAGCTCACCATTTTTTTCAAACATCATTAACTCATCTTATTTCTTAAAAATAAATACTGACTCTTCATTTCTTTGTCAAAGTAGACCCTCATTAATAGATTAAGTTTTAGTTATGATAAGAGATCGTATTTTAATTTCTAAACTTTTCATTGATCATCCTTTCCACCTTCTTCGTCACACCCATCAACTGATTCAAACTCAATTGTAGAGTATGTAACATTATAACTCTTTAACACTTTTTTTATTTTAATTTTTAATTCGTCAACAGTCCTTATTTTTGTGTCAGCTGGAACAAGTACATGGAAGCGTAAATAAAAGGTAGTATCATCAATAGACCACCCTTTAAAAGCGTGAATGCCACTCACAAGATCAAGTTCGACTACTTCATTTTTCAATTGTTCAAACTCAAGTTCGTCAGGAAATTTTTGTAGAAAAATTAAGCCAACCTTTATCAAATTCTTATATACGCCTCTAAGAATTACTAAAGAAATCAGTATAGAAAGTATTGAGTCAAGTATATACCAAGGCTTAAACAGCAAGACGATACTAACAAATAAAACTGCAACCCATCCAAGTAAGTCCTCTAAAAGGTGAAGCATTACCATTTTTGTATTCATGCCATCATCTTTAGACAATCTATAAGCAGCAAAAGAATTAACTACAATCCCTAGAATTGCCAAGCCCAGCATTCCTTCAGGAGATATTTTTTGAGGAGCCATTATTCTTTGTAAAGCTTCATAAATTACAAAAATACTCCCAAATAAAAGTATAAGACCATTGAAAAGAGCTGAAAGTATCGAAAAGCGTCGGTAACCAAACGTAAATTTTTTATCAGCACCTTTATGGCCTAGCTTTTCAGCAAAGTATGAGAAGAGTAAGGCTAAACTATCACCAAAGTCATGTAATGCATCAGAGTAAATAGCAACACTATTTGTTAAATACCCTCCGATTAATTCTATTACGGCAAAGCCCGCATTCAGAAAAAATGCCATAAGTATATTCTTACTGCCATGATGATGAGAGTGATCATGCCCCATATGCCCCCCCATCAAGATCAGGTTGCATGTACCTAATAAATAATCTATACAAACTAGGTATCACGATTAAAGTAAGTATCGTTGCGGTAAAAATCCCTCCAACAACAACAGTCGCAAGAGGCTTTTGTACTTCAGCCCCTAGTCCGCTAGAGAACATCATAGGTAAAAAACCAAAAATATCAGTAAGGGCAGTCATTAGTACCGGTCTTAGCCTAGACATAGCACCTTCCTTGACAACTTCATCAGGCGTTTTTCCATTTAGTATTAAGCGATTAAAATAGGTAACAAGAACAACACCATTTAAAATACTAATACCTGAAAGAGCAATAAAACCTACCCCGGCTGATATGCTAAATGGCATTCCAAGAATATTTAAAGAAATAACCCCCCCAATTAATGCCATTGGAGCACATGCAAAGATTAATACAACCTGAGCAAAATTTCTAAAAGCAGCATAGAGCATACATAGAATGACAAGCATCGCCAGAGGTACTAATACAGTAAGTCTTCTCTTAGCACTTTGTAAGTTTTTAAAGCTCCCACCCCACTCTATATAATAGCCCTCAGGAAGCTTAATTTTATCATTCACTTTTTGCTTCGCTTCATTAACGAATGATTCAATATCTCTCGTCTCAGGATTAATCAAAACGGCAACCCTTCTCTGGGAGTTTTCCCTACTGACCGATGTGAAAGTCTCGACGAAGTTTATATCGGCCACCTGCTCAATTGGAACAGTAAATCCTTCTGACACACCAACGGGTAATTGGCTTATCGTAAATACATCTTTCCGTTCATCTTCTGATAACCTTGTTATAATAGGAAACTTTCTTACTCCATCGTAAACATGGCCTATTTCTTTCCCACCAATGCCGGTACTAATAGCATCAAGAATTGGCCTTGTTGTTACTCCAAGTTGCGCCAATTCAGCAGCCTTTGGTTTATATTCAAGCATAGGTGACTTTCCCTTTGATTCAGACTCAGCTTCTCCAGCCCCTTTGATATCACCAACGATCTCTGCAACTTCTTTTGAATAATCAATAATTTTGTCTAAATCTTCACCAAATATTTTTGCAGAGACACTGGCCCTTGTCCCCTCAAGCAACTCATTGAATCGCAGCTCTACTGGCTGGGAAACCATTATGACCTGTGCAGGTACAAAAAGTTCTAGTTTCTCCTTAACAGCTTTTATCAAGTCTTTCTTAGATCTGATAGTGCTACTTTCAGGCCAATCATTACGGTTATTAAGCATCACATAGGAATCTGAAATATTTACCCCCATAGGGTCGGTAGCAACTTCGGCAGCTCCAGTTCTAGCAAATACATTTTTTACTTGAGGAAACTTTTTTATTACTTTCTCAGATAACATCTGTAACTTTACAGAGTTTTCTGTATTAATATTAGCAGGGCGTATGAACTGTATTGCAAAGTCACCTTCGTCAAGTTGAGGAATAAACTCAGAACCCATTTGAGAAAACATAACAACACCAACAATTATTGATGTTACGCCAATCCCTAAAACCAATCTTTTAAATTTAAGCGCTAATGTGAGAACAGGGGAAAAAGCTTTCTGTGCTAAGTTCATTAAGTAAGGTTTTTTATCTCTAGTTTTACCACTTAAGAAGGTCGCTGCGAGTGCAGGAACTAATGTAAAGGAAAGCACCAATGCAGAACAGAGCGCCATGATAAATGTTTGTGCCATAGGTCCAAACATTTTCCCTTCGACTCCTGTTAAAGCAAAAAGTGGAACAAAAACTATAATTACGATTAATTCGCCAAAACCAGCAGCTGATCGAATCTCAATTGCTGCTTGAGTTACATATTCTTTAACTTCGCTTCTTGTTAGTTCACGCCCAAGCCTTTTTCCCTCTTTCTGAAGCCTATGAACACAGTTTTCTATTACTATGACAGCACCATCAACAATTATACCAAAATCTAATGCACCTAAACTCATCAAGTTTCCTGATACATTTTGCCATTTCATTAAAATGAAAGTAATTAAAAGAGAAATTGGGATTATAATAGAGGTAATCATCGCAGCACGAAAATTTCCAACGAGTAACAAGAGAAACAATATTACTAAACCTGCTCCCATAAAAAGATTATGTTTTACAGTGTCTAATGTCGCATCAACCATATTAGAGCGATTATACAAAACGTCTATTTTAACCCATGATGGAATATCTTTTGATATTTGCTCAATCTTTGTATTTAAATCATCTGAAACGGTACGGCTATTTTCACCTAAGAGCATAAAGGCAGTCCCAATAATGCTTTCATTTCCATTTACTGTCGCAGCCCCAGTTCTAATTTGCTTATCATACTTTACTTTAGCAATATCTTTGACTTTTATTACTTGATAGTCTGAGAGTCTTTTTACAACTACATTTTCTATGTCAGAAAAATTTTTCAATAGACCGACTCCTCTCACTAGCAACTGCTCACCTGTTTGTTGTACGTAACCTCCGCCAACATTTATGTTTGTTGCTTCAATCGCTTTTTCAATGTCATCAAAGTGTATTCCGAATTTTGACATCCTAACAATATCTGGCTGGATGAAAAATTGCTTCTCAAATCCTCCTATTGTGTTAATCTCAGTGACGCCCTTTACGGTCAAAAGCCTTGGTTTAATAAACCAGTCTTGAAGCGATCTAAGTTCCATCAACTGAATTAATCTCTTTTCATTGTCTGTTTCGGCAATTTTTGCACTAACCGAATAATGAAAAATTTCACCAAGACCTGTACTTATAGGGCCCATTTCGGGAACGACGCCACTAGGAAGCTCGAGGTTTTGTAATTTTTCGCCAACAAGTTGTCTAGCAACTAAAATATCGATCTCTTCCGTAAAAATGACCGTCACTTGAGAAATACCGAACCTAGAAATAGATCTAATCGTTTCAACTCCAGGAATGCCATTCATAGAATATTCAATAGGAAACGTAACCATTCGTTCTATTTCTTCAGGTACCAAGCCCTTCACAGGGGTATTAATTTGAACCTGAGTATTTGTAATATCTGGTACAGCATCTATTGAGAGTGTCTGAAAAGATTTATATCCAAAGATTATCAATAATATTGTAGCTATAAAGATGAACAATCTACTTTCTACAGAAAATTTTATAATTCTATTTATCATTTTGTACTTCCTTAGTGTCCATGGCCATATTCAGATTCATCTGTTGAGTAAACATCAGTTACTCGTAATAGACCAACCCCACCAATAACAATATGATCTCCAGCAACAATACCTTTTACTCTAACGAAATACTTCCCTTGCTTTTTATTAATAGAAGTTACAGGTAAATATTTAAAGAAATTATCTCTAAATCGATATATCCCCTTCATTGATTTCGAAACAACAAGAGAATCTCGATCAATACTAAAAACCTCTGTAGAGACTTTTTTAAGAGTGAGATTTAAAGTCTTTATTGCCTCATCGGACAATTTTAAACCTTTAACTTTATCAACTTCTAAGATAGCTTTTCCCAAACCAATTGATTTAGCACTACCATGTTCATCATGATCGTTTTGTTCATCATGATCGTTATGTTCATCAACATGCTCATCATGGCCATATTTATCTTGATTTTTTAAAAGCTTTTTATCTAGATCTTTCCTATTAACTTCTCCATGATCATGTCTTGATTTATGATCAGTTATCTCGGCTAAAATGGGAATATTAAGAAATAATAATAAAACTATTGTATATCTGTTCAATACTGACTCCTTCTTTAAAAAACCAAACTTCTTTCTATTTGAGGTCATTACTTATTTATTCACAAAACCTTCTCGAAAGCGGGAGTATTCCCATCTATCATAATTAATTTTCCATAAGTGCTTAGAATTTCATTTTCAATTTTAAATCGGGATTTTAGAAAATCGACTTGCTGACGATGAGACTCGATTGTCATTGGAATTGATACGACACCTCTGGAAAATAGTTTTTCAACTTTATTATGTTTTTTTTCCAGCTCTCTTAAACTAGGCATATTCACTAAAGTATCAATAGAACGCCTGATTTTTGTGACTAGATTAACTTTGTGAATCTTTAACAACTCCTTTCTATTTTTAGAAGCAAGCTTTTGTGCAGCAACACCTTTAATTGCGCTTAACTTACCTCCATCATTTGTATGAAACCATGGAAAGGCGAATGATACAGAAACACCAGCGGAGAAGAGTTTAAGGTCTCCTTGACCTTGATATTCAATTCTAGGGCCAATGGAAATATTGGAGTAACCTAATGACTTTTGCACATCAAGTTCTCCCAATGCAAAGTTTACTTTCAAATCTTCTAATTCGGAAAGCCCAACAGCACTTGGGTACTCTGGCTCAAATTTCATTGATTTAAACTTTAACTCCGAGTATTCAGGATTAACTTTTTTACAGTTTGATAAAAAAGAGACTCTACCTATCAGAACTAACTTCTCATTCTCTAAGTTATTTAATTGGTTTCTGTAGTCATTGGATGCAAGTTTAAGAGTAGAAAGTGAGACTACCTCTTCAGGAGTTAGCCTTTTTCTTGAAGATAATTTTTTTATCACTTTATTAAAAGTATGAATAACCTCTTCTACAGACTCTATCAATATATTTAGTTGAGCAACCCTATGGTACTCGACTGTTGCATTCAAATTAGAACTAAATAATTTTAAGTCTACTTCAGCTTTTTTTAATTCCTGTAAGCTTTTTGCTTTATTAACCCTTTTATCTCTCTTAGAGCCGAACTCAACAACGTGTTGAGCAGTAACAGTATAGCTTCGAAGGTCGTTTTCCCCTTGATGCCCATTAAGATATTCTAAATCTATCTCTGGGTTAGGTCTTTGCTTTGCTATATCAGTTAAGCTTGAAATCTGTTCTTTTTGCTTATTGGTTTCTAAAAGAATAGGGCTCTTAAATTTAAGGTTAGTATAGAAGTCACTTATATTAGTTATGTTACATGTATTTTTGGCATGAGCCATACTTATAGAAATTAGTAATACTACCAATAAGTTAGCGTACATAAAGTCATCCTTTGTTCCTTAATCAAAAAATTAAATAAATAGTAAACTAAGAAATTGGAGGACGATTAATATCTGTAGAAAAGGATTGAACATTTCCAAATTGAAAAGCAGGAAACGAAACAAGAATCTCTGTTTTAGAAGGAGAAATATCAGTGTCGTTATCATTACAAACTACATGATGAAAATGACCGACATGACAGTGATGTTGTTCTTCATGGTGTGAATGACTTTCTTCACTCCCCGAATCATGGATATCAGAGTCATCACAAGTAATTGATGATTCAACGTGAAAGAATGACACATCTTCAAAGAAAGAAGGTGATGCAAAGTCTGTAAAAATTGAGAATGTTAACATCAATACCAAAAGAAGTTTCATTGCATATAATTATGTACTAATATCAATTTTATATCAACTAATATTAAATATATAACAAGAATCGACTTTTAATCGCTCGTATTTAACTCAAAATTCACTTCAATGGACTGGCTTTTGCCAACGGCTTTTTATTCTAAAAAATCGTAGTATTTAGTAAACCTTTACTGTAAGGGTGTCATCGCAAATATATTTAAATCGGGTACCACTTCGTCGGCTTCGTACCATATCTCGACGGCATTTTTGACTAAACTTTTTATAAAGACCATTTATATACTTATACTGTAAAGCTTCTCCTAGTTCTTGCTCCGATCTGTGATGGAAGCCTTTCTCATCGCCAGTCACATAGAAGATAGTCTTCAGGGGTGACCCTCTATAAAAGGCTAATTCTGCGACATTATCTGGAGAGATTGTCGTACGACCTAAGATTTCGTCTGATGGCCATCGAATGGGGCCATAAGAGAAAGCAAATATCTCTGTACACGTGACAGTCTCACCTGTCATAGCATCAAATCCAAAGTCATAGTTTTTATTAATCTGATCACCTAGATACTCGATCGTCAAAGATAAGTTCTTTTTCCCTCTTTTTAGGAAACCATTCACTCTAAGAACGGCGATCTCATCTAGGTTCGTGAAGTTCTCAAGGCTATCAAATTCAAGCCCCCACCTTCTTACTTGAAAAATTCGTTTCCCCTCTTTTATGGGTCGACGAAAGGGTTTCATCTCAGGCAGTTCCCATAACCCCAACTCTCTAAGCTGTTCCTCAGAGCCCATGTAAACTCCCACGTGTCCAAAATTACCCGGTATGGTTATGTCAGTAAATTTATATGCTTTTTTCTCCATAAGAAGGTCGAAAGGTATTAATGTTTCTTTAAGCATACTCAACAGCTGTGTGTTGTTTTTGAGGTACCCCTCGCGCCATGAAATATTTCCCACAGCATTACCAAAAACTGAGGAAGCTCCAATTGCTACTTTACCTACACCTGTAAAAACGCCATCTCCAATATTTTGCCAAAATAGTTTGGTATTCGCGAGCGGAGCCCAGTTCACATTGTTTTCGAGAGCAACATAAAGAGCACTTTTTGACCATGTATTTAAAAGCTTACTTTTTATTCTCAGTGACTCTTTGATTGGAAAAGCTTTGACTTTAAGAAAGTCTTCTCTATTAGAAATATACCGTTCATTGAGAACTCTATCTTTTAAGCTATACCACTCATCGAGTTCTAGACTCTCAATCTTAAGTTGGTCATTCAGAATAGTTCTTAATGACCTCTTGTGAAAATAAAGGTCATGGATTTTTCTGAAAGACTCCAATTGCAATGCTTTTAAGACCTCATTTTCTAAAATACCACTCTTTAACTCCACAATTCGTTCATGGATGACAATTTTTGTCTTGAAAAACTCGTGGAGGAGATTGAGAGTATAGGGCTGAATGGTCCCTTTTGAGAATGAATCTAAGATGTAATGAGCCAGAGATTGACCATAGTTTTCTACCACTCTCAAGTTTAATAGGAGTACCTCGTGAGACTTTTCTTCGGCTAAGGTTTGTTTTCTAGCCCTAAGGTCTCTCAAAGAGACAATGTGTTCGTTAATTTTTTCATAACTAAACCTAGGCAAGCTTTGGGCTAAGGTTGGCAAGTGCAAAGCAAGCACTAGAAGGAGAAATATTGATTTATAGCTTTCAGTCAGTTTATTCATGTTGTTGATGATAAGGGATAAGCCAGATAAATATAGCCCATATATAAAAAGGTAAGCCAGTGTACTATCTTTATACACTTTTATTCGGTAATTTCGGATACTTATAATTTTCCTACATTCATCTAAGAGCTTTAGGAGTTCTGTGAGGGTTCCTTGGCAAATATTTTTGAAAGGAAATGAAATATCCAAATAAATTGAGGTGCTATGACAGAACCCAATATCAAATCACAAGCTGATATTGACACTATCAAGAGAGATAAACTGATAATCATATCTTTTGCTAAATTCTTTAATGTATTTCTCGATGAGCTAAACAGAGGTAGTGGGAATTGAACCAACAATCTCACCCCTGCCAGCGAAGTACTCTCTGAAACACGACATTTGTAGCCTTTATATTGCTATTAAAGTAATTCTTAAGATGAGCCAAATAAAATAAATGAATCCTAATGGGATCAAATAACGATCCCATCGGACAAATATACATTTTAAGCACCCGACAAAAATGAGTCCGAAGGTTTTATAAACGAGTGATAAGTTCATAGGCCTTATCAAGGGCCTCTAAAAATTTAACAATGTACTTTTTTGGAATATCGTCTCGACCAGATTCCATTTGATGGACTCTGGTAAAAGAAATTTCCATTAGGTCAGCTAATTTTCTAAGCGATAGACCATCTTTTTGGCGCAATGCTCTTAGTGCTTCCCATTCTGGTGATGTTTCTACAATTTTGTTTCGTTTGCTCATAAAATACCTCCTAGTTTTGAGCAAAATATGGTGTGACGACGAGAGAATAAGTCCGTTTTGTACAGTCGCTTACAATCGCTGAAACAGCTACTGCATAGGCTTATACGTAATTAAGAAGTGCGTAAAATGGCATTTTGGCTAAGTGAAACGCAACGCTTTGCTTCGTTAGCCACAACTTAGCCAATCATTGAAAGCAGCAGACAGTCAGAGACAACTTCGAGTCAATAAAATTGTTCAAGTGATTGAAACCTCATGTGAGTAATTTCGAAAAGATAAATAAAGCCCTGATGACGAATTAATCAGGGCTTTTTTAAGTAGAGGATACTTTAAAGCTTAAAGCACTGGCTTTACAGTTTCGAAACCTAATTACACAAAATACAAAATTATCATCAATAAAGATTTTAATAATACCCAAGCTATATATGTGAATATAGACATTCTGATATTTACTCTTGTAGGTAATTTCATTAGAAACTCCCTAGAAGGTTTTTGACAATCTCTAACTTGGAATCATCAAGGTGCTCAATCTTTTCTAGGCATGAATCGATAATAGTATCTCGTAGCTCTGCCTTGGAGAGGTTTTCTTCAAAATCAGAGTGTTTATACCCGTAGGACTCTACAATATGTTTGGCCCTCTCTTTGGAAATTTCAATCCTGCCATTTTCAATATGGCCTATAGTCGCTCTTGCATATCCACAGAGAAATGAAGCTTGGTCTTGGGAAAGACCTTTAATTCTTCTCATTGAGCGAAGAACTTTGCACTCCTTAGTGATTTCTTTTCGATAGCTTCTACGATCAGAATTCCCTAGAACAACCTTTTTTCTATCAGCTCTCGTATTTAGAGTTTTACCTCGTTTAACTTTTTGAAACTGCTGGGCCCTAATCTCCATAGCCTCGAGGATTCGATTAATTCTTTCCTCGGATAAATTATCGACTCCACGCTCGAATTTTTCGACTGCACTAACTGAGACGTCTAGCCGCGAAGCCAGCTCCTTACGGCTTAACTTACTTAGTTCTCTGGCTCTTCTTAAGGCCTTGCAATTGGCGTTGTTTTGAATTTCTTTAGCAGTACGATTCATGGTTTCCTCCGTGTCTATTGGCATTAGTGCCAGCGTACCGCTCTTAATTAAATTCAATAGGTTGACCACTTGTTTGCAACCAGAATCTACAACCTGAAATAGTGCTACAACCACGTTAGCCAAAATTTTAGCCAAGATTAGCCAACGGGAAAGACTTGAAGAGATTCTGGAAGACTTTTAGAAGAAACAGCGAACACAAGTTGTTGATACAAGGTTTATAATGTTATTGAGTGGTTAGCTTGAACTGAATTTTGATTGGAAAATGTAAGTGAGAAAAATGGTGGACCCTAACGGGATCGAACCGTTGACCTCTTCGCTGCCAGCGAAGCGCTCTCCCAGCTGAGCTAAGGGCCCATTCAAAAGAATGAATTGCTCAACAATTTAGGGTAGATGAGCCCATAAGGCAAGAAAAAAGTCAGCTCATTCCCGCATATTTTTCCGGCTCTAGCGTCATATTCCTTCTTTATTCGAATTAAAAAGAGCACGACCGATAGGCTCCTTAACTAAACTTTTCAAAAGGAAGATATATGAGCGACAAATGGTCAGCACAGGTACAAGTAAAGTGGAATAAAGATGCTCCTAAGTCATGGGATTGGCTTAAAGAGTGGAAAGAAGTCAAAGGGGCTTGGTCAACCATGGGTGACTGGGATATGACTTTATGGGTTGATGTGGCAGGGCCAAAAGAACTTGAAGACTTCGTTCAAAATAAGCTTTGGGCTAAGAATTGGGTTGAAAATACAAAGTCGACTTGGTCAAAAGAAGTATGGTGGTCAGAGGCCACAGCAGCTTAAGACCTAGAGAATATAAAGAAAATAAAGAAAATAATAAAGAGCTTACTCATTTTATATGAGTGAGCTCTATAAAATTTGATAGACCATTAAAAGAAGCGAATCAGATTTAAATAGCCGTGATGAGACTCATCAAATACCTCAAGCCCTACCGGTACACTTCCCTTTTGAGGGGCATCGTAGACTCTAAGGCCCGTACTAATTTTCCACAGATCACTTAAGCGCTGTGAATAAGAAAAAGTGATGAGATTTTCACTCTCTCTTTCTATATCGTGTACCCACATCAAAAGAAGTTCTCTTCCCATGATATCATTGAAGGCATGTCTAAATCCTCCAAGAACATCTCGTTGAAAGATAGAGAGTCTGGCGCGAGTATCTTTATCTGCTCCCACAATTCCACCGGCTTCGAAAAAGACTGACGTCTCCCCCATCGCCCATTGAGGAAGGGTATACTCAAGGCCCACGGCCAAGTCACCATGATCCACAGGTTTTTGAAGCCCGCTGCTTGTATATATTTCAGAATCTTTTTCAAAGAAGCGATAGGCCCCTTCAAACTTTATAAGAAGATTAGACAGAGCATATTGTAATGTTCCACCGACTTGAGTTTTCTTGAAATAATAAGGGGTGGGAGAATTTTGAAGCTGGGCCACATCTAGTGGAACGGCCGTACCGGTTAAGGGATTATTTGCAAAGTTAGTTGTTCCCGTTAAAGGCTGGTTACGATCTACATGATGAATCACGTGAAAACTTAAATCACCATCATCCATCAAATAGCGCAGACGGGCTCCCCCTTGGGCGACCCACTGTCCACCATCGGCTTGCGTACCATCGATGACCTGAGGTCGTGAGATATTCGTCCCAAAGCCTAGCCTAGACTTTGAGCCTGGAAACTTAGGGGCTTCAAAGCGTGGCCAATAGAATAAACTAATATCACCCCAATCAAATTCTTTATTTAATTCAAGAGTCAGTTCACCTAATTTTTCAAAATATTCGAGATCAGAATCGTAGTTTCTAGAGTTCACTACGTCTGCCGGATGAATGGCCTCTGTTGCCGTCCAGTTAAAGAGTTTGTATCCGGCCAGAACTTTCCAAGAGTCACCTTCACCAAAGCGCATAGAAAAGTAGAAATCCTCAAAGGCCATAAAGTCACGATCGGAATCTTTTTGATCCACTCGAGCAAAAGCACGAAAGGAGTGCTCAAAAGGTCCATCTTCGTACTTCGCTTCCACACGAGAGAAGACCAACATTCCAGTATCTTCTGTCGTGTCATCGCCATCATCTTTAAATTGACGATATTGAAAGGATACTTGCCCACGGTTAAACCACTCCCCTTGTGCAGCAAAGGCAGAGGTCACACTGATAAGGGCAAGAAGACTTATGAAAATTCTAAGCATGGATAAACCTTAATTTTACTTGAGAGAAGTTTTCTTAAAATCACGCTCGCTATGACCTTGTCCTAGCTTTCTTTGCTTCCACTGCATGGTTGACTCTTTCTTCGTTTGAACATTCTTCATGTGAATCTGTCCCGCGCGCCAAAGATTCTTATTTCCGACTTTATAAGACTTAAAGGCCGTAAAAGAAGCGACTTTTAAAAGTTCTCCCTTACGATCATAGTATTCCATCTTAATCGGATTCATATACTTTGAAGAAATGGTCATGATCATTTTTGAATAACCAGAATTTGCTTTAGGAATTCTTTGAACAATCCATCCTGGTACACCACTTTTAAATTTTACGTCTTTAATCCACTTGAAGTTATACTTATCAATTTCTTGAGAACCAAGATCTTCGTAGCTAAATTCACTTCCCATAAAAGAAGAGGATTTATTACTTGAAGAAATTCTCTTTACTCTCTTAATCGTAGGAAGGTAGAGCCACTGATCATCATCATCACCTTTATGGGAGTGAGTCAGCATTTTTGTTCCTTTCACATCTTTTGGATTAAGAAAAGTCATAAGGGATTTATCCCCATCTCCTGGAACTTCTAAAATCTTTCCGGCCATTAGGCGTGTCGTCTTCGCTCCATAGGCATCGATCAAGACCATTTCCATATCAGACTCTTCACCTTGAAAACCATCATTTGCTTTTTCAAGTTCATTTGCAATTAAAGTACCACGGGCCTCAGGAGTTTTAGCACTCATGGCCTTTGTATCAAGAAGCTCAGCAGGAGCTGCCAAGACACTGAGGTTTAAGCTCAAAGCAAGACTCGCTATTTTTAAGTAGGGACTAAATTTCATCATATCTCCTCGGATACCTACGCAAAGCGCAAGATCACTCATTAAAATCGTCCAATCTTATCGCGTTCAACAGATACTGACCAGAATACAAGGCCTAAATAAGACAAGAATATAACGCTTATCTAATTGAAACTATAATTAAGCTTAATCCTTTAGAATTTTACTCGCTGTGCCAACACGATTGCCAATAAGATGCCTATACTAATGGGAAACCCTATTAATATTAGTAAAGCTGAACGAAGGTAGAATATGAGTGTTTTTATAAACAGAACGATTAATTTAAAGAAAATCAAGGCCATTGGTCTTGATATGGACTACACCATTGTCCGTTATAATACAGAAGCATTTGAAGAATTAACCCATAAGGAAGTTCTTCAAAAGTTAGTCGAAGAAAAAGAATATCCAGCAGAGATTACCAAGCTTAAATTTGATTTTGAGCGCTCCATTCAAGGTCTTGTCATTGATAAAAAGCGTGGTCACTTACTTAAAATTAGCCGCTATGGAAAAGTGAAAGAAGCCTACCACGGCCTTGAGCCACTCAATTTTAAAACTCAGCAGAATATTTATAGTAACCGTATTATTGACTTGGCCCTGCATCAGTTCCAGTCCCTTGATACAAGTTTTTCTATTTCTAATGGCGTGCTCTATTCACAGCTTGTTCAATTAAAAAAAGAGGGTCTTGATATTCCAGACTTTTATAATTTAGCTGATGACATTAAAGAGATGCTTGATATCTGCCACAATGATGGAACCATTAAAGATCAGGTTAGAGAGGACCTAGATCGCTTCATTATTAAAGATAAAGAAATCGTTCATCTTCTTGAAAGATATAGAGACTATGGCAAGAAGCTCATGGTGATTACCAACTCTGAGTATGACTATACTAAACTTCTGCTGGATTATGCGATCAATCCTTTCTTAGAAAGTCACGATGACTGGACCGAGCTCTTTGATATAACCATTACTTTGGCCCGTAAGCCGGCCTTTTTCACTAATGAAGCCAGCTTTCTAAAGATTGATCTTGAAAGTGGACTCATGAGTAATCACTTTGGAAAAGTTTCTAACGGCGTTTACCAAGGTGGTTCTGCGCGACAACTCCAAAAAGACCTCGATCTCGATGGTGAAGAGATTCTCTATCTTGGAGATCATATTTATGGGGATGTGGTTTCCATTAAGAAAACCTTTAACTGGAGAACGGCCCTTATTCTTGATCCCTTAACTGAAGAGATTGAATCCATTAATAAGTCATCCACCGTTCAAAAGAAAATTGATTCGCTTATGGATGATAAGCAAGAACTTGAACTTGAAATTAATGCCATCGAAATAAAAAAGTTTGAAGCTCGTAAGAAGAAGAAAACTCCAGAAGAAAAAGTGAAGTCCTACAAAGAAGAGCTCAATAAAGTGTATGCCCAAATTGAGAAAATCAACACGGAGATTTCTGATCTTATTACGGTATACCGAAGTCACTTCAATCCTTATTGGGGAGAACTGATGCGGGCTGGACAGGAAGAATCACGTATGGCCGATCAAGTTGAAAAGTATGCATGTATTTACATGACAAGAATTTCTGATCTCTTCTCTCATAGTCCTCGTACTTACTTTAGACCAGAAAAGAGAATTCTACCCCATGAGGTGGAGAACCTTTAAAATAAACTGAGAATAAATATTAGCGGCAGCTTCACCATAGCCTCCGGCCATGACCCATGTTTGGGGAAGCTGCTGTTTCTTAGCCCAAGTATAAATGAGCATATCTCGCGCCAAGAGCTGCTCTTTGGATAGTTTCAATCCCTCACTTGATTTAAGCTCATCTTTCTCATAAGGATCGGCTCCATTAACCACAAAGACTAAATCCCAATCATCCTCTTCCATAATAAAAAGCTGATTCTGTAAACGAAGCAGATACTGATCTTCTTCGCCTCTTTTAAATGCTAGATCATAATCGGATCGAATAATGGGAAGCTCACTGTGAATTGGCCATCCATCGGCCATATGTAAACTGACCGTGGTGATAGAACTATCGTTTGCTGTCACTTCGGCCGTGCCGTCTCCCATATGGGCATCCACATCAAGAACGAGAATTTTATTTATCTTCTGTTGAATCTGCGCCTTACGAATCGCAATCACAATATCGTTAACAGGACAAAACCCAGCTCCTGTATTACTACGAGCATGGTGCATACCTCCGCCTAGATAATAGCAAAAGCCATGTTCAAGAGATTGTTCAACTGCGTAGCAAGTAGCGGCCACTTGAGAGAGGATACTTCCTCTTAAATCGGCAAGGGGTGCCTTGGCAATATCAGCTCGGTAGCGAGAAGGATCGTTACAGTCATAGGCCACCAGCATTTGCTTAGCAAAAAGCTCGTCATTAAACCACTCATCTAAGAAGTCATCCACATGAGCAAGCTCTAGATCTTTACGATCTATCTTGGGAAGGTTCTCTAAATCAAACTCTCGTAAAACAGGAAAGTCTTCTTGGAGGCGCTTAAAAACCCGGTCAGATCGATCATCACACAGCGGAATATCAATTCCGTAGTATTTGAGCTGAGTGGCCAATTGCGGGTGATAAATGATTGTCATCTAAAGCGTACCTTTGTGCTTTATTGCCTTTTAAGGGCCATTATTTATGATCAATACCCTAAGTCGTGAAAAATATTAAGGCCAGTGAAAATCTATTGCCCCGTTAATTTTACAGTAAACCTTTTCCTACGAGGAAATTTAATCTATTAATAAAGGGTAAAATCACAAATCCGAGGGCATTTATGAGAAGACTTCTTTGGCTTCGCCATGAAACAAAACCTTTTGAAAAGCGAGTAGCACTTACTCCTGATCAAGTTTCTATCCTTTTAGAAAAAGGTCATCAAATTGTTGTAGAAAGAAGTCCTAATCGTATCTTTAAAGATGAAGACTACGCCCAGACCGGTTGTGAAATGGTCCCCGCCAATAGCTGGATGACACTCGCTCCAAAAGAGGCAACTATCTTTGGTTTGAAAGAACTTGAAGAAAAAGACTTCCCTCTTATTCATCGCCATATACATTTTGCCCATGTTTTTAAGAATCAAAATGGATCCTTAGAGTTCTTTAAAAGAATGCAAGAAGGCGGAGGTATTCTCTTTGATCTTGAGTATCTCGTTGATAGTCAAAAAAAGAGAATTGCGGCCTTTGGTGAATGGGCCGGCTTCACTGGTGCCGCTCTTGGGCTTGATCTATGGATCGCTCAACAAAGAGGACAGAACTATAATCAACTCGGTCACGTTAAGCCATGGGAAGATTCTCATCATCTCATTGGTCAACTTCAAGATAAGTTCTGTGAATTTGAAGATCGTGCTCCCAAGGTATTAATCATTGGTGCCTTTGGTCGCAGTGGTCGTGGTGCTCAGCGCTTCTTTAAACGTATGGGAATCCCAACAACCAACTGGGGCTCAAAAGACACAAAAGATAGAACCCATATTCAAGAAATTCTTGATTACGATATTCTCGTCAACTGTGCCCTGATGAAAAAGAAAGTGGGCCCTTGGGTTACTTCTGAAATGCTTCAAGCGGATGATGTAAAATTAAGTGTTCTGTCTGATGTGAGCTGTGACCCAACAGGACCTTGTAATCCTCTTCCGATTTATGATCGGGCGACGACGATGGATTCACCAGCTCTTTATATTGCAAAGAAAGATCAGGCTCCTCTAGCTGTGACGGCCATTGATCATCTTCCTTCCCTTCTTCCTAAAGAAAGTAGTGAAGACTACGCGGAACAACTCTTTCCCTATCTACTCAAATATATGGAAGGAAAAATTGAACAAACCGTTTGGGAACGAGCCCTCACTTCTTTTTATAAGAACTTCTATCATCATCTTGATGGTGATTCTTTAATCGATGAGAATTCATTAATCAATAAGTCGATATAAGGGATATGTTCAAGGTTATTGTGTTTGGTATAGCCTATTTTTAGAATACGGCATTTTTCTAAGAGTATATCCACGAGTGCCACTTCTTCATCTTGTTTTAACGGATAATTTCTATTGCGATAAATTTCTTCCATCGCTTTTACTCGCCAATAATCCATGGCCTTATATTTGAAAGAGAGCTGATCAACGTGTCCGCCATACTTATGGATAACGGGCTCCTCGATAAAGCCGACTTCATATCTTGAACTCACTCGTAGCCACAACTCATAGTCCTCGCAAACAACAAAGTCTTCGCGAAAGCCTTTCATCTCTTCATATAAAGAGCGCTTCATCAAAGCGGTAGAAGGAGATATGAAACAAAGAGGAAGGCAGTCCTTAAAAACGTATCCCCCAACTTTCTTGTGCTTAAACTTCTGATTAACTCGTTTGCCATTTCGAATCCATATTTCTTCCCCATGAATAAGGGGCACTTCTGGCTTCTTCTTCGAAAGTTCAAGTTGTGCTTCAAGTTTTCTGGGCAGCCATTCGTCATCACTATCTAAAAGAGCGATCCATTGCCCACAAGAAATAGAGAAGCCTAAATTTCGAGCAGCACTCACCCCTTGATTCTCACTCACGATACTCTTCACCCTCTCATCCTGGGCCTGAAGCTGGTGAATAATATTCGAAGTGTCATCTGTTGAACCATCATCGACGATAATGCATTCAAAATCAGAGAAGCTTTGCTTTAAGACAGAGCTCACTGCGCGCTCAAGGGTATGAGCGCGATTAAAGCTAGGTATGATGACAGAAACTAGCGGCATAATTGATTAATTTCTAAAATGGTCTCTTCAGTTAAGGCCTCTCTTTTCACACTCAGAGATGCCTTCCAGTCTTTGATATTCTTTGCGCCCATTAGGGTCGTAGAGTGCCAAGGATGACTATAGAGATAGCGAAGAGCCAACTCAGTTAAACTGAGTTCATGTCGATCTGCGATTTTCTTTAAACTCTCTACTTTGTCACACTTTTCAAGAACAACTTTTTGCTGCCACCAAGGAGCAGACTTTCGACAATCATTTTCATCATAGTCTTTGGCCTGTTCTCTCTTCTTCGTCACGCGGCCTGTAAGAATACCTTTATCAAAAGTTCCCCAACCCATAAAAGAGATATCCTGCTCTTTAATAAGTTCAATCATATCTTCAGAAGGCGGTGTAAAAATATTATGCTCAGACTGAATAACTTCAATGGCTTCCACTTCATTAGCAATCATGAAATCATCTCGATGGGTATTACAAAGTCCAATATGTTTAATTTTTCCTTGGGTCTTAGCACGGGCCAGGACTTCCATGGGATAGCGAATATCGGTTTTAGGATCAGGCCAGTGAATCATATAGAGATCAATATAATCAGACTGCAAACGACGAAGAGAATCTTCTAACATCTTGGCCGTAATCTTAGGATCATTAGTCATATCCACTCGATTATTATCATGCCAGTAAACACCACTCTTCGTGATGATCTTGACTTGATCGCGAGTTTTCTTAAAGTGCTCTCCTAGAACTTTTTCACTATGTCCAAAGCCATAAATGGGAGCGGTATCAAAAATACGAATACCTTGATCAAAAGCAAAGTCGAGAAGTTCAGTGGCCGGGTCACCGGTTTTTCCAAATCCATAGCCTCCACCTTCAGCGCTAATCGCAGCGCCTCCGAAGGCAAATGGTGAATCAGACCAATTTGAGAGAAGTTGCTTTTGCATTTTGACTCCTTATATAGCTTTTCAGTAGAGCTAGTCGTTTGAAATTACAGCATTACGCATATTGTTGACGTAAAATCATCCCCCTACTATACTGCCGCGAATAGAAATTGACCAAAGTTTAGAAATCATAATGGATAGACAATCGACGCCTCATTCACCAAGCGAATGCTTGCTCTTAAGCTTTGCCCATCGGGGTGAAGCCCGCGCCTTTCTTCAAGAATATAAGGCCCGCCAACTACAAACCGATTTCTATGTACTTGATACTCCCTTTGAATCCCTTGATGTTTATTTACTGATCACGGGCGAAGGCCACGAAGACTCAATGACGAATCTCTCCTACATTCTAGGAAAGTATCCGCAAATTAACAAAATGATCAATTATGGAGTCTGTGGGCTTCTAAGAAAAGATCTTCCCTTAGAAATTAATGATCTTGTTGGAGTCCGAACGGTTTATGCTGATACTGCTCATCAAGACTTAAAAAAAATGGTCTTCAAGAGCTTTACACTCGATAGTGCGGACTCATCCAAGGCCTATGATATTATCACCACAAGAGAGAGAATCTTAAGTCGTGAAAAAGCGGATTACCTCGATAACTTCAGCGCTCTTGTTGATCGAGAATTATGGGCCCAGGCCTTCGTGGCCAATCGCTGGAATATCCCTCTTTCTAGCTATAAAGTTATATCAGACTACGCTGATGGAGAGATCTGTGAGCAAGTCAAAGAGTCCTCTCCTCTATGGAGTGATCAACTGCTGCGCCACTTTATTGAAAACCAAGAATCACCAAAGCAAAAAAAGATTCGAGAAGAAGGCCATTTTCAAATCAATGCCTTTCTCACTCCTGAGGATAAGGAATTCTTTCATATTACTTTGTCTCAAGAGCGAAGTTTACAAAGGCTCCTTCAGGCCCATCATATTAAAGGTCATGAGTTTGAAGAATTGAAAGAGAAGATTGATTTCTCTCTTCTTTTACAAAAGAAGATACGTCCAAAAGATAGAACGAAAGAGTTGATTATTACTCTATCTGAAGCTCTTAATCCGATGGAACTCAGACTCAAAAATCAACTCAAGATGATCACCTATCCTCTGGAAAAATTATCCGCTCAGGTTAAGCATGATCAAGATTATGATAAAGAAAAATTGCACCTCTCTATGACCTTTCAAAGTGCTGAAGATTTTCAACGCTTAGGAGAAGCGCTTCAACGATTTCCCTATGCAAAATGGAGTTCCATTTTAAGAGGGGAAGATGTTTAGTCGCATACTCATAGAAAAAGAGGTTCTTCAATATCCAAAGACTCAAGAGATCCTTAAACGCTTTAAAGATATCCCCACAAAATTAATCAATGAAGTGGATGACGTCTTTGGTCGCGTGAAAAAACCTTATCTGCAAAAACGAGAAAATCTTCAGCTCTTCTTAGGAAAGAAAAGAGGAACACGCATAAAGCTTGCTCCCGATGCCTATGGTATTGCGGGAGAGCCGCATTACTACTTTATTCATGCCTATAATTGTATCTACGAATGTGAGTACTGCTATCTTCAGGGTCACTTTCACTCTCCTGATATCGTCCTCTTTCTCAATCACGATGAAATTGGTGTCGATATTGAGGCCGAAATCAATAAAACCCAAGGCTCCATTTGGTTTCATGCCGGTGAATTCTCTGATTCATTGGCCTTAAGTCATTTAACAGGAGAGCTTCCTTTTTATTTTGAATTATTTAAAAAATACCCCAAGGCCAAGCTTGAACTCAGAACCAAGTCGGCCAATATTAAAGAACTTTTAAAGCTTGATCCTCTAGATAATGTGATCACTAGTTTTTCTCTATCTCCCAAACACAGAATTAAAAATACAGATTTAAAAACACCAAGTCTTTCTGGTCGCCTCGCCGCTATGAAGAAATTGGCCGACCATGGTCACCCTCTGGGGATTCACTTTGATCCGGTTATTCATGAGGATAATTTTGAGCAATGCTATCGAGAATTGATTGCCGAAATTTGTGAATCTATTCCCGAAGACTCCATTCAATATATATCTATTGGCGTGGTCCGCTTTACCAGTAACGTCTTTCATCAAGTTAAGAAGAATTATCCTTCCTCAGAACTCTTAGCCGCGGAATTTACATCGAGTTTTGATGGCAAGGTTCGCTACCCTAGACCCTTTAGACTTTGGATTCTGGGCAAGATTAAGGATCTTTGTATGCAGTATGGAATTAAAGAAGAAAAGATTTATCTTTGTATGGAATAAGCTAGAAGCTTAATCCTATAAATCCTCCGTATTGCATTTGATTTGTACTCGTATCCCCTTCCATTTGAGCATCTTGAAAATAGAGACTAAGCCATAGATTGGCCTGTACATACTGTTTATAGGTTATTTTCCATTTTACAGAAGTAATATCTTCCTTCTTGGTTCCATCATCTAGGGACTTCGTTCCTATGGGTGAATAGCCAGCGGCCAAAGTAAGATAGCCACCATGCTTCATGACCGAGAAACGATAACTCAAAGAAGGTATAAGCCAGAAGACTTCTGATAAACTTACTTGAAGATTATTTTCAATAATTCGAAGAATGTTAAATCGTTCATTATTAAAGGAAATAAATGAATACTGCTGCCAACCTAAGGCGAGTCCATAACTCCAATTGGAAAACTGCGGCTGATAAATTCCCCCATATTCAAAACTATGATTAACAGGAAAACTATAAATACGAGAAGAATTGGCCAATTGAAATTTATTCTTTTTCATCAACTTATAATTAACGTAGCTGTGCCATTCTAATTTGTGAATAAAGTTAAGGCGTATATCAAAGGTAGGACCTCGATTCTCTGTTACTATATTCCCGCCGCCTGAGAGAACTTCATCATTCTCATAGTTGTGATATCCAAATGAAATATCATAAATAGGATTCTCTCTATAGACATAGATATTTTCCCAAGCGTCTATCTTGCGCCAATCTTTGATCTGTGGATTCCAATAACGTAGAAGTTTTTTGAAGCGTTCCAAATCAGAGGGCGCTTCTAAACTCATAACAGGAATAGAGTGCTGAATCATAAACTCAAGTGCTTCGTCTTGAGTCTTAAATCTCTTATTTACCCAGACTCTGCGCAGACCATTACTATCCAAGCGGCTCTTACTTAGGGCCCATGTAGAACTTCCTGAAATCAGGAAAAGAAGACAAAAAGTTACTAAAATTTTCAAAATTAGCCTTATTTTATTTAAGTGCCTCTAAATCGAGTGCTTTTATTGACTCTCAATAATTCTTAACTAAGTGAAATTATATAACGCCCCAATATAAGAAGTAAAATAAGAGAACGAAGCTTCCGATACAATATTATCTTTTTAGTTAGGAATAGGTATTTTGATTGAAAAATTATTTATTAAAACCACTTTACGCTTCGCTTCCTAGAAATTTTATTTTTATTCTCATTGTCTTAATATCTTCGTGTGTTGATCAAAATACCAAGCTCGCAGGTGACTTTGCTCTAACAGGATTTGACTTTGACGTCGAGCCTCCTAAGGCAGAACTTAATTCCTCTCACTCTCCTTATACTAATTCTCATAACGTTAAAATTAATATCAATACCGGAACTGAACTTATTAACTGCGCTTCGTTTGATCGCTTTGCTATTACGGAATCCAATAATGAACCTTTGCCTTCACGCTTTAGCTACACTTGTAGTCAGGCTGGAACTCAGACTGTCTCTTATTCTCTACAAGATACAACTCAAGGAGAGCGAACTCTCTACTTATGGTCTATGGATGATCGCACTCAAAAAGTTTCGAGCTCTTCTGAATTAGAATTTATTCTTGATACAACTGCTCCCGTAGGATCGATTTCGACAATAGATAATTTCATTCAAGGTGGAAGTACTCACTACCTAACTTTGACTTCAAGTGACAATTTTGAATTAGCTTCTGAGTCCTTAACCATTTCTCATAATTCCTCAGGTCTTTGGCAGGAGATATCCAATGAGTCTACTCTCTTTCTTGGTACGAGAGTCGTATTTCCTGTAATGGATTCAAGTAATTCTCTTCTTCGCTATCTACTGACAGATGCAGCAGGTAATGAAACTGAAATTATTTCTAATACTTTTATTCTCGATTCAACTCCTGCGACTCTAAGTATTACAGACCCTGCACTCTTTATTGCAGGCGCATCAACTTATGATATCAACTATAATATCTTTGATCTCAATGGCATTGATTCGTGGTCTCTTGCCTACTCAAAAGATGATGGTGTTTCTTATACGACTCTTCAGACCAGTCCTTCTAAGCCCTACTCTTGGAGCGTTCCTTCTGATGACACTAATTTTGCTAAAATTAGATTGGCCGCGACAGATAGCGCAGGGAACACAAACTATGTAACCTCTACAACTTTCTCAGTAGATTCAACGCCCCCAGCTCTTTCACTTACAAACCCTCCGACTTGGCTGCAAGGAGGATCTATTTATAATATTAATTTTTCTGCGACAGACTCAGGGGGTCTTTCTAGCTTCACTCTTGAGTATGCTCAAGATGGAACAAACTTTACAACATTAACAACGACCAATGCTCCTCCCTTTGCATGGAATGTTCCTTCGGTGAATATTACTTCCGTGGCTAAACTTAGAATTACGGCCGTGGATATGGGGGGAAATTCTTCAACCCAGACTTCATCTGTTTTTGGTATCGACTCTAGCGCTCCAGCGGCCACTCTCAATAATATGAACGCAGTCATACGTGGTGGAGTTAACAATACGGTTAGTCTTACTTCCAGTGATACGGCCAGTGGTGTGGCTTCGGCCAACTTATTTTTCTCTAATGATAGTGGCGCAACGTTTTCCTTAGTAACGGCCCTTCCCTCAACACCAACTTACTCTTGGGCGTCACCTGCCCTTGATGTTGAAACGGCCAAACTTCGCTATGTAGTAACAGATGGGGTTGGGAATACGACGACTGTTGAGAACTCTATTTTTGAAATAGATTCAACGGCGCCCGCATCAACTCTTAATTCACCTACTGCACGTGTTCGCGGTGGCGATACTCTATCTCTCATTTTTACAGCTACTGATAAAAATAGCATTAATTCTCTTTCCCTTGAATATGCTTCTGATGGAACGAACTTCAGTGTTCTCTCTTCATCCCCTACAAGTCCTTACTCGTGGAATGTACCAAGTGTAAATACCTCAAGCTCTAGATTACGTTTAGTTTCAACGGATACCGTTGGCAATCAAACAACCATTCAAAGCTCTAGCTTTGAAATTGATTCTACTCCTTCCCCTGCACCTTCTCTATCACTAAATAGCGATCTCTATACCAATCAAACGGCCGTCACCCTAACCATGGCCAATTGTTCTGATATAGACTCAATCTTTATCAATGAATCGAGCGCCCCCTCAAGAGGCGATTCTGGTTGGCAAAGTTGTACTACAAATGTAGGAGCTATTACTTATACGCTTCCAACTGTAGAGGGATTGCATACCCTCAAGGCCTGGACTAAGGATGATGTTGGCAATGTCTCATTAACAGCAACAGACGTAACGCTTTACTATGATGTAACAGATCCTGTTTTAGTTTTCTCAACACCCTCTATGCTTGCCGGTAGTAATACCTTCACCGTCAATTGGACCTTAACAGAACTGTATATCAATAATACAGAATCCTTTAATGTCGATTACTGGAATGGTAGTGCATGGATAGATTTAATTGATCAAGCAGCAACGACAGGGCCTCACTCTACACAGTCGTTTAGTGCCTCTTGGACTACTCCTTCACTTGATCGTGAAGACATCCTATTAAGAGTACAAGTGACAGACTTAGCAGGAAATAGCAGTTCTGCTCAAACATCAGTTTTTGAAATTGATTCAACGCCACCAGCTTCAACCCTTACAAGTCCTCCCTCTCTTTTAAAAGGTGGAAATACTTTGGCCGTGAATTTTACCGCGACTGATAAGAATGGAATCAATTCTCTTCTTCTTCAATACGCTGCCGACGGAGTGAATTATACAACCATAGCGACAAGTCCTACGAGTCCATATAGCTGGACCATCCCTTCTGATGATGTCAGTGCTGCCAAGTTAAGACTTGTCTCTCAAGATCCTGTTGGGAATCAAACCACCATTCAGTCTTCTGCCTTTGAAATTGATTCCACTGCTCCATCAGCTCCTCCCATTTCTCGTCATACGGCCCAATATACAAATGTCACGGCCACAAGTTTTACTATGGCTTCGTGTTCACAGCACTATGATGAGATCTTAATTAATACAGGAGCTTCACCAAGCGTTGGAGATTCTGCTTGGCAAACGTGTAGTACGACAGCTGGAGCGATTACCTATACAATAGCTTCCACTCAAGGACCCCATACTTTAAGTGCATGGGTAAAAGATGATGC
This sequence comes from Bacteriovoracaceae bacterium, assembly GCA_048266825.1. Taxonomy (GTDB): domain Bacteria; phylum Bdellovibrionota; class Bacteriovoracia; order Bacteriovoracales; family Bacteriovoracaceae. The sequence continues at coordinate 48,649 of JBLWYP010000016.1, forward strand.
TGGGAATATTTCGGCAACTTCAACAGACTTCACTATTTACTACGATGTAACGAGTCCAGTTATAAGCGTCACCAATCCTGGCATTTTGGCCGGTAGTACGACTTATACAATGAACTGGAATCTTACTGAAACCTATATCAACAATACTCAATCCTTTAATGTAGACTATTGGAATGGATCGTCATGGATCGATATCGCCACAGTGGCCGCAACGACAGGTCCTCATTCGGCGCAAGCCTTTTCTACCTCCTGGACCACTCCCACTTTAAATAGAGCCGATATCAAACTAAGAGTTCAGATATCCGACTTGGCCGGAAACTCTCAATTATCGCAATCGACAACATTTGAAATCGATTCTATAGATCCCAATTTAACGATAGCCTCTCCTGCGGCTAACTCTTATCACAAAGCCTCTCTAGTCATGACAGGTAGCTGTGAAACAGGTCTTCCTATAAACTTCAGTGGAGCGCTTCAAGAGGACTTTGCCGTTACCTGTTCAGGAGGTTCTTACTCGCAAACTTTAAACTTCTCAGATAATGATGGTAATAAATTGATTGTCGCTTCCCAAACAGATGCCGCCGGTAATACGACAACAGTCAGTCGAACCTTCATTCGAGATGAAGTTGCCCCTATTCTTGCTCTGAGTTCGGGAACGAATCCCGATTTTACAAATCAAAATCAACCTAATACTTGGGGTGGAACCTGTGAGGGTAATTACACCATTACAATTACTGGGGATCAAAGTACAACGATTCCGTGTAGCTCAGGTTCTTGGTCATGGACTGCTGGTGCAAAAACAAGTGACGGTACCTATAGCTACTCATTAACCCAAACCGATGCGGCCGGAAATACTTCTACTCCTGCCCTTTCTCTATCATGGCAAAGAGATGCTACCCCTCCCGTATTTAACATGGGATCTCCTATTATCATTAGTGCTGGTCAAACAAAGAGTGATACCAATAATCAAAGTCAAATCAGCTTTTCTGGAACCTGTGAAGGAACTAACGTCATCAATATATCGGGCACTCAAACAGATGCTATTTCTTGTTCAGCCTCTAGTTGGACGTGGAGTACAAATACAGTTTCTACAGATGCAACAAGATCTTATACCTTTATTCAAAGTGACTCTGCAGGAAATACCGTTTCTCTCGTTTATCAATGGATTCGCGATACGACAGGTCCAGAACTTTTCATTACGGAGAATTTACTTAAGTCCAACACAAACACAGTAACCTTTTCTGGTACCTGTGAGACAGGTATTGATATCGCGATCTCAGGACCCGAAACCAACACCGTGACCTGTCCTTCCGGTACTTGGAGTTATACTACGAATTCCCGTACTGGGGATAACACAAGAAATTATACCTTTGAACAAACTCTAGCGACTCCTCCCTATAACTCAACTTCAGTTCTGGGAACATGGATTAGAGAAACAAATATACCGACTATTTCTCACTACTCAACTTCAGCTTCAAGTCCAAGTCGAAAACCTTTTATTCCTGTTGATCTTACGGCCACTAGTCAAAATTCAAGTGTCTATATTAAGAAGATATGTTTCCAATCAACGGGAGCAACTCAGCCTCTTGCTACTGATAAGTGTTGGCTAGAAGTTGACTCTCCTTCCGTAGGTCAGCCTTTGGCCCAAACACTTAACTTAGATGAGTACAGTATTCTTCTGGGTTGGGAGCCCCAACTCTATAACTCCTATGCTTTTGTTATGGATGAAGCTGGTAATATTTCAAATAACGCTTCAAGTATTGGAGTGGATCGCTTGCAAATAACTTATGATCCAGGCGTTGCCCCAGTTCTCTTTGATGTTATTGCGGCTAATAATGGCTCAGCCTCCATTCCCCCTACCCGATCAGACTCCTCAGTTCCTCCAGGTTCTGATGTTTTCATTCGCTGGAAAGTCACCGATAACTTTGCTCTTCCTACTGGGGCGATTGCTCTTTACTACACTACAGATGAGAAGACATTTACGGCCATTACCGGAGCCGAGGCCCTTAATCAAAATACCGACTACGGCTGTGGTATCACGCTAGATACAGATGAAGGTTGTTTTAAGTGGGTGGGTGGATCCCCTGTCAGTGTCGCTTATAAAATTCAAGTCTCCGCTACCGACACTACAGATATTACAACTCAACAAACGACAAATATTCTCAATAGTGCGCAATTAAAAATCATTGCCGGTAATACTGATAACGGCATTGGCGGCTCCGCACAGACAGCAACCTTCTCCATCGAAGGTGATGTTGATGACTATGATGGCCGTGGAATTGTATTCACAGATGAAGGAGATATGTACTATGTCGATCCCGACAGAGGAATTCTCACCGTAGATGAAGAAGATGGAAGCCTTATTGTCTTTATTCCTACCACAGGCTCAAGCACTGGAGATGGGGGATCAGCAACAAGTGCTACTCTTAACTATCCCACAGCGATCACTCTAGATTATCAAGGTCGCATGCTAATTTTTGATCGAAATAGAATAAGAAGAGTAAATCTAAACTTGGCCGTACCTAATATTGATACGATTATTGGAGGAGGCTCCAATACATCAGATACTGTCTCTAACCCACTTGATCTCTCTATCGAAACTATGAATAACACATCTAGAGAAGAAGATGGAATGAGCTTCTTTGCTATGCCTAATGGGAATATTGTCTTTTGGTCTGAGCGTCCTCGTCACAATAGAGGCGCCACTTTGCCAAGGATAAGAATTTTTAACAACGCTACCGGACAGATTACTTCTAAATATTTTAGTGGTACGGGAGACTGGAGAAATGCTTCCCAAGATCTTAGTAAGTGTTACCTTTATATGTTTGGTGTCAGCTTTGATGAGAACTCTGACTTCAATTATGCTTTAGGTATGTCTCAACATAGATCATCTTATAGTGGCTGTGATGATGCTGAAGAAGAATATCGAATCAAGTTTGATCCAACGACCTTTGTCGCTGAAGCTCCAGACAATAATAGTTATAGCCACTATACTCACTATCCCTATACAGGAATGGATGGAAACCTCTATCAAGTTATTTCTCGAAATTATGTCATGAAAATAGATCCAGCGACAGGAAGTTGGACTCGTGTACTAGGTTCAGGAACAAGAGGAGAATGTCTCGATGGAGAAGTCGCGACTGATTGTAATATGCATATAATGAACTTCTTTGTTTCAGCGACAGGTAAATTCTATTTTGGAGATCGAGGGGCTATCAGAACGGTTAACGACTCCGGTGAAGTGGTCACTATCTTTGGACAAAAACGAACCTATGGCGATGGCGTACTGGCCATTAATGGACGCTTTGATCTCACCCAATCTGTTTTTAGACTTAATAACGGCAATTATATTGTTGGAGATCATGGAGGAAGTTATCTTAAGGAATTTAGCGTAGAAGGAAATATTGATATTCTTGCCGGAAACGGAAACTATGCTGTGATAGATAAAGATCTTCCCGCTATTGGAAACACGGTTACCTACACCGATCATATGGCCGTCGACCCTGCTAACGGAAATGTCTATATGGCCAGAAATCATAGCTATGGCGATATCCTCATGCTCAATCATGCTACTGGAAACTGGAGTCAAGTGATTGGTGACGTTAACTCTTCAGGAATAAATTACTTTGAAGCTGATGGCGAATTAGGCGCCGACGTAAACTCTCACAATAATCAAAGTAGAGGAAGAATTAGTGGATTCGGGGATAATAAGCTGGCGCTTGCAAGGATCAGGTACAATAGCTCTGAACTTAGATATGAAGATTCTATGCTGAAACTCTATGATCGTAGCGATAACTTTAAACAATCCCACATGATGGGTGTCACAGGCTGGCCCAGTGATAATAACACCAGAAGATTCTGTACAGGTGCTCAAACCAGTACCACTGCTTCTACCTGTGAAGTTCCTGCCTCATACGATACCTTATCTAATATTGACTATGACTCCACTGATGACAAATGGATTATCGCGATTGCTATTGGTGGTACAGGCCGAGATGTATATTATTACCACGAAGATACTGATAACATCCAAAGAGTCGCTTACCTCGCACAGGCCATTGAGAATTGGTATGAACATGTACGCTATGGTGGAGTGGAAAAACTTTACTATTGTTCAAGTTCAGGAATCATTCGTGTTCATAACTTAGATACCGATACTGATGAAGGGCATTTATCATGGCCTATGAGTAATATGAAGTGCGTAGGCAGAAAAGCTGCTTACAACTCAGTTAATCACTCCATTGTATTCCCCTTTGAGCAAAATGGTCTCTATGGTATTGCTGAATACTTCATTCCTTGATCATAACGAGACGCCATAAAAATATTCAATCACAAAGATTAATATAATTAATTTTATTTTCATTTCTCTTTAAGCGATAACCTCTTTCAACAAAGAAGTTTTCTAGGAGAAGAGAATGAAATCAATTGCACTCATAACCGCCTTACTTTTTACCACTTTATCATACGCACAAAATAATCCACGTACTCTAGATTTTTGGGATGGAACCTTTGCCTATAATCGCCTCACGGTATCCGAACATGAATTCCAATCCCATATACTCACTTTAGAATTATCTGGCTCAACATTAGGACTAGGTGATCAAATTGAAGGATTAGGAAAGACATGGGGGACTTCAGATAAAATTCTAGTTTCAATTCCTAAGTCAAGTTGTGATGTCGATTTCAAGGAGAAGACTCTTAGCTGTAAAGTGGCCAAAGTCTCTGGAAGAGTATCTTGGACGATTAATCACAGAGTTTCTAAAACCCTTGATACGATCTTTGAAAACTTGACTGTTGAGGCCTCTGGAGACAGCTTTCGCTCAAACGTAAGGCTAGAAGTTACCCTACCAAGGGATGAATTCTTCACTCCGGCGAATGAGACCATTATCATTGATTTCAAAGACCTCACATTCTGATTCTCGAACAATATGACAAAATTAACCCACAATTTATGGGCATAATATGACGCTAATGTCGCTATAACCCCCTGAAATTCGGTCAATAACACTTATAGAGGTAAACTAAATTATATAAAGTACCGATATATTAAGTAGTTAGGGGGGTTATCATCTTATTAAAGGCAGTCTTTAAAAATAGTTTATTTAACTTGATTATGTTGAGTACAATCCTCTTCACAAACTCGTGTATAGACCAAAATACAAAGCTTGCTGGTGACTTTGCTCTATCGGGATTTGACTTTGACATCGAAGCTCCTATCGCCGTTCTTAGTTCGAGTACTTCCCGCTCTCGCTACGTAAAAACCAATACATTTAATATTGATATCGAAACAGGATCTGATCTCATCAACTGTGCTTCTTTTGATCGCATTGCGATTACAGAGACAGATGAATCACCTTCTGCTAGTGATTTTCGCTACACTTGTAATAATAGTGGTACTCAAACGATCTCTTATACTTTTGAAGATACAACTGAAGGCGAGCGTACGATCTATCTATGGTCGTATGAAGAAAGCGCGAATAAACTATCAGCCCCTGCAGAGATCGAACTCATTCTTGATACAACTCCTCCAACAGGTTCTTTATCTGTAATTGATAACTTTATTCAAGGGGGAACAACTCATGCTGTCACCCTTATCTCAAATGACAATCTTGAACTCGCAAGCGACACCTTAACTATTTCTCATAACTCTTCCGGAAATTGGGAAGCAATTGATTATGAAAGTTCATTCTTTACAACCAATCACGATGTCACTTTTCCTATTATGGATTCAAGTAACTCTCACCTACGCTACCTTTTAATAGATGCTGCTGGTAATGAAACAGAGATTATATCCAATACCTTTATCATAGATTCCACGCCCCCCACTCTTAGTGTCACGCCTCCCCCTGCTTTTCTTGCTGGTGGAGCAAGTTATGACATTGACTATAATCTCTTCGATCTCAATGGAATCGATACATGGACTTTATCCTACTCTCAAGATAATGGTATTTCCTATACAACCATTCAAAGTAATCCTTCTAAGCCCTTTACTTGGAGTGTTCCTCTTATAGATACAAATTTAGCAACAATAAGGCTTAACGCTGCTGATATAGCAGGTAACTCGACTTATGTTGCCTCTTCTACTTTTGCTATCGACTCTACAGCTCCAAGCGTGTCTTTAACGAATCCCCCAACATGGCTGCAAGGTGGATCAACTTACAACATAAATTTCTCAGCAAGTGATGCAAATGGTCTCTCTTCTTTTATTCTTGAATATGCTCAGGATGGAACCAACTTTACCACGCTTGCCACAACCAATACTTCTCCCTATGCCTGGAGTGTTCCCTCTGTTGATATTACTGCAAATGCTGCATTAAGAGTAACCGCCATTGATAATGCAGGTAATTCTTCAAGCACAACATCTACAAACTTTGGAATTGATTCAACAGATCCAGTGGCCAGTCTTAGCAATATGGCCGCTGTTATTCGTGGTGGAATCAGCAATAACATAACCCTAAATTCAAGCGATGCCGCCAGTGGTGTGAGCACGGCCAATCTTTACTTCTCTAATGATAGTGGCTCAACTTATTCATTAATAACAGCTCTTCCTGCAACCCCTACATACTCTTGGAGTACCCCCGCGCTGGATATTGAAACAGCAAGACTGAGATATGTTGTCACAGATGGAGTTGGAAACGTCACCACCATTGAAAACACGGTATTTGAAATAGATTCAACAGCGCCTGCTTCCACTCTTGACTCTCCAGCAGCTCGAGTACGTGGAAATGATACTCTCGCACTTAATTTTACAGCAACAGATAAGAACTCAGTAGATACACTCTCTTTTGAATATGCTGCTGATGGAGTTAATTTTAGTGTTCTTTCGAGCTCTCCCACTAGCCCTTACTCATGGAATATTCCAACGACAGATACAACCAACTCCAAACTACGTTTAGTTTCAACGGACACGGTAGGAAATCAAACGATTGTAGAATCTACAAGTTTTGACATTGACTCGACTCCTTCACCAGCTCCTTCTCTATCCCTTCATAGTGACCTCTATACAAATCAAACAGCAGCTACTCTTACTATGGGTAATTGTACGGATATCGACTCTGTTTTTATTAATGAGTCTACAGCCCCCTCACGAGGCGACGCCGGTTGGCAGAGTTGCTCAACCAATGTAGGGGCCATCACCTATACTCTTCCTAGTGTTGAAGGTGAACATACTCTTAAAGCATGGACCAAAGATGATGTAGGAAATGTCTCCTTAACGGCTACAGATGTTACGGTCTATTACGATATTACAAACCCCGTCCTTACGATTTCAACCCCACCTATGTTGGCCGGAAATAGTGTCCATACGATCAATTGGACCCTAACCGAACAATATATAGATACGACTCTTTCTTTTGATATTGATTATTGGAATGGTTCAAACTGGTTTGATATAACTGATCAAACCCTTACCAATGGACCCCATTCATCTCAGGCCTTTTCTTATAACTGGACCACTCCCTCACTAGATAGAGATGACATAATAATCCGAATTCAAGTGAGTGACTTAGCTGGTAATGCGGGAACGATTCAAACTTCTGCTTTTGAAATTGATTCTACAGCTCCCGCTTCTACCCTGACAGATCTTCCTTCTTTATTACAAGGTGGCGATTCTCACAATATTGTTTTTACTTCAACGGATGCCAATGGCATTGATTCTCTGGTTCTTCAATATGCAGCCAATGGTTCTACATTTAGCGATATCGTATCCAGCCCTACTTCTCCTTATAGCTGGACGATCCCTACTGACGATACCTCTAATGCTCGAGTTCGCTTAATTTCTACCGACCCTGTTGGTAATCAAACCGTTTTAACAACGAGTGCTTTTGAAGTTGATTCCACCCCTCCTTCAGCACCTACGATTTCCTTACAAACGCCCCAATATACAACAAGTACGGCCATAAGTTTCACAATGACTGCGTGTAATCAAAACTTTGATGAAATTCTTATTAATACGGGAAGTACTCCTACTGAGGGTGACTCGGCTTGGCAAAGTTGTAACACGACTTCAGGGGGGATCACTCATACTATTACGGCCTCAGAGGGTGCTCATTCATTGAGTGCTTGGGCCAAGGACGATGCAGGAAACGTATCAGCGACTTCCACAGACTTTACCATTTACTATGATGTAACTGATCCCGTGATAAGTGTTACGAACCCTGGACTACTTGCAGGAAATACCACTTACACCATCAATTGGAGTCTCACTGAAGCCTATATAAATAATACGAGATCTTTTAATGTCGATTATTGGAATGGATCGAGTTGGCAAGATATTGCGACCATCGCTGTAACGACTGGTCCACACTCAACCCAAGGGTTTTCGACTTCTTGGACAACTCCAGGATTAAATCGAACCGATATTCGTCTTCGTGTACAAGTGACTGACTTGGCCGGAAACTCAAGCACATCTCAATCTACAACTTTTGAAATCGACTCTATTTTCCCAGGTCTTACGATTTCATCACCTGCGGCCAATAGCTATCACCTCTCTTCAGCTGTTCTTACCGGTAATTGTGAGACAGGGCGAAGTATCAACTTCTCTGGAGATCTCCAAACAAGCTTTAGTACCGCCTGCAGTGGGGGAACTTATTCTCAAACGATTAACTTTTCTGATAATGATGGAACAAAGAATATTACAGTGGCCCAAACAGATGCTGCTGGAAATACAACCACTGTATCAAGGGCCTTTATCAGAGATGAGGTTGCTCCTATACTAACTCTTAATTCAGGGGCTAATCCAGACTTCACCAATCAAAATCAACCCAATGCCTGGGGTGGAACTTGTGAAGGCAACTACACCATCAATATAACAGGGGATCAAACAACCAGTATCACTTGTAGTTCAGGTTCTTGGTCATGGACTCCAGCTGCCGTTACGGTTGATGGTACTTATAATTACTCTTTAACTCAAACCGATGCTGCTGGAAATACTTCTTCTCCGGCCCTAAGTGTATCTTGGGAAAGAGATGCAACCCCTCCTGTTTTTAATATGGCCTCCCCCATAGCGATTACAAGTGGACAAACTCAAAGTGATACTAACAACCTCAACCAAAGAACATTGAGTGGATCTTGTGAAGGAACGAATACCATTGCTATTACTGGAACAGAAACCGACTTTATTTCTTGTTCTGCTTCAAGTTGGACATGGACCACGTCAACTTATGCAACAGATGCCACAAGAGACTTTAATTTGGCTCAATCGGATAGCGCAGGAAATACAACAAGTTTCACTTATCGTTGGGTAAGAGACACAACGGGTCCAGCTCTTACCATTACGGAGAATATGATTAAGAGTAATACTAATACCGTTACCTATTCAGGAAACTGTGAAAATGGATTGACCATTAATATTTCAGGCCCAGAAACAAACTCAACAAGTTGTTCCAGTGGTACTTGGAGTTATACAACAAATAACAGAACAGGTGATGCCACCAGAAATTTTACTTTTGAACAAACCTTTAGTGTATCTCCTTTTAACAGCACTACAGTATCGGCAACTTGGATCAGAGAAACCAATCCTCCAACCATATCGGCTTTCTCTACTTCGGCGAGTAATCCCAGTACGAATGCTTATATTCCCGTTGATTTAAATGCTACGTCACAAAACCCCAATGTCTACATATCAGAAATTTGCTTCACTCGACTGACAACAACCGCCCCATTAGATGGTGATGAATGTTGGCTAGGTGTTGATTCACCAGCAGTTGGACTTCCGCTTTCTCAAACCTTGGCCCTTGATGATTTCTTTACCCTTCTCGGATGGGAAACTCAAAGTTACGATATGTATGCTTGGGTGAAAGATGAAGCAGGAAATATTTCGTCCCTTACTAATTCAGGCAATGGAACCAATGGAACTGATCGTCTAGTCCTTAGTTATGATCCAGGTATTGCCCCTGAGTTGTCAGATATCACGGCAGCTAATGTTAACAACCCTCAAATTCCTCCAACTCGTACTCAAAGTTCCGTACCGGCTGGAACCGACGTCTATATTCGTTGGAAAGTAACCGATAATACAACCATGCCTAGTGGCTCCATTGCCCTTTACTATACAGTAGATGATATCAATTACACGGCCATTTCAACGGCCCAAACACTTGATCCCTACAGTAATCAAGGCTGTGGTGGAGTTAGTCTTGGACCTGAAGAAGGATGCTACCTTTGGACAGGGGGTTCTCCCTTAAATACTCCATATAAGTTTCTCATTAAAGCAACGGATAACACGAGCATTACGACTCAAGCCACATCAAATAATACCAACTCAGATGTCTTAAAGATCATCGCTGGTAATACAGAAAAAGGTGTCGGAGGCTCTGCCCAAACGGCGGTCTTTATCAACGAAGGTACTGGCGATTACATGGATCCAGGCACGCTCATTTATACAGAGGATGGACGACTTTTCTTTGCTGACTCAGACCGAGGAATCCTTACAGTTGATAAGAATACAGGAAAATTAGTTGTTTTCATTCCCGATACTGGATCTTCAAGTGGAGATGGTGGAGCGGCCGTGAATGCAACTCTTCGCCATGCTATGAAGATCACTCTGGATTATCAAGGAAGAATGCTCATCTTTGATGATAATAAAATTAGAAGAGTGGATCTCAATCAAACAGAACCGACAATTCAAACTATTATTGGTACAGGTTCAGATACAAGTGACACCGTTGCTAATCCTCTAGATGTAAATATTGTAAACATGTCGGAAAATAATAATGATGAGGACGCCATGCCTTTCTTTGCCATGCCTAATGGAGATATTGTCTTCTTCTCAGAAAGACCTGTTCGTTGGCAGGCGAATCCTATGAGTCGCCTAAGAATTTATAAAGCGGCAACAGGAAGTGTCATCTCAAAATATTATTCAGGTACCGGAGATTCAAGATATCCGACTCAAGACTTATCCCTTTGTCGAATGAGTCACTACGGACTCTCCTTTGATGCAAACTCAGATTTTGTTCTTAACACTGCGTTTGTTTATCATAACCAAAGCTATTCAGGCTGTGATCAAGTTGACTCTTGGGCCAGAGCCGCTTTTGATCCTGAAACCTTTGTCGCAATTCCACCGGCCAATGATCTGCATCGATGGTCGACACGCTATCCTTATACGGGAATGGATGGAAATCTCTATGTCATGGGTTACGGGGGTCGTATTGATAGAATGAATCCAGATGGCTCTTTCACTCTTGTTTTAGGAACAGGAACTCGTGGGGAATGTAGTGATGGAACTCCAGCAACGAGCTGTAATATCAATACAAGAAGTTTCTTTGTTAATAAAAATGGTGAGATGTTCTTTGTAGATGCAGGATCCATTCGTGTTGTGGATACCAATGGAAATGTAAAAACCATTCTAGGGCAGAGAAAAACTTATGGTGATGGAGTTCTTGCTGTGAACGCGCGTTTTGAAGTCGTGCGCGAAGTGACAAGACTGGATAATGGTGATGTGGTCATCGTTGATGGGGATGGCTACTACGTAAAGCAATTTACTCCGGAAGGTAATATTAATGTTATTGCCGGAAACGGTAATTTATCACGTATCGACTTAGCTCAACCTGCTCTTTATAACCCAGCTCACATCAGAAGTTACCTGCAGGTCGATAGATCTTCCGGTGATCTCTTTTTTAATGAATGGAGTAATGATGAAACGATCATACGACTCAATCGCTCTACTGGTCTCTATGAAGAAATTATTGGTAATACTTCAGGGACAAACTTTGAAACGGCTGATGGTCTAGCGGGAATGTCAGTGGATGCTAATGGTAATCAAAATTATGGTATCGTCATTGGAGTCAATAGTGATGAAGTTATGCTGGCCAGAATGCGCTATAACAACACCGAAGGACGTCAAGGTACCTTTAGAATAAAAGGTTATGATAGAACAGACTCTTACCGCCAGTTTGCAGTTCTTGGAAGTGGTGAATATAGAGCAGATGGAGATAATAGAAGGTACTGTGATGGAGCTTACTCAGGTCCTGTAACGGCCTCCACTTGTGACTCTCCCTATTTCGATTCGATGCGCTCTATTGATTACGATTCCTATAATGATCGCTGGATCATCGCCCAAGTTCATGGGGGAACAGAGCAAGATGTATTTGCCTATACAAAGAGTACAGATACTTTTGAGCGCATCGCCTATGTCGGTGGCAACATCATGGACTGGTATAAATTTGTTCGTCATGGTGATGGAAGCGAAGCCCTTTATTACTGTGCAACTAATGGAAAGATTCGTAAATTCAACCTTGATACAGATTCGGACGAAGGTGAATTGAGCTGGCCGATTGCTAACATGACCTGTCAAGGTTATCGAGCGGACTATAATCCGACCAATAATTCACTCATCTTTCCCTTCAGACAAAATGGTCTCTATGGAGTTGCTGAATATTTCCTACCTTAAAGAAATACCTGCTAGCCATTCCTTAAAAAGTTCAAAGTCGGCCATGGCATTTTCATCATAATCATAGGGACTCGCTTGCTCAGCATGCAGCCCCTTTGATCTTTGATATTTTTGAAAATCATCAAGAGTTCTTTTATAAATATATTCAAGTTCTTTTTTTTCATTATCACTGAGAACACCAAAGTCCTTAACGTTCATAAAAAGTCCCTGCGCCTTCACTAAACTTGAATAACTCTTTGAATAAAGTAGCTGCTGGGCAATCGCTTTATACTTTTGTTTAATAAGATTAATAAAGCGAATATCTCTTGGTTGAAACTGACCGACCATATAATCAAGATTTGAAAAATCTCTTACGATTTCATCACATAATTCAAAATGCTGACTCGATACATTTGAATTATAGACAAAGAGATTATCTTCTATATTTTTAAAAAGGGAAAAAAGTTTACCAAGTGTTTTATCAACATCTTTAAAGTCATTTTCGAATAACTTTAACGTCTCCGTTGCGGGCTTCATATCAGCACATGGATTAATCTCAATTTTTTTTGGCTTTTGATTTTCGAATCGCTTTTTAATTTCATTCTTAACCACTCGACCTATTCGAGAGTCATCCTTAACTTGATACGATTCAAATTTATTATCTACTGAGTTGTCATAATCAAGCTCCATTTCAAAGAATAGAATTCGATACATCAGCACCAGACTTAAGAAAATAAAACTTCCCAAAGCAACTCTTTTGATAGAAATTCTCCCTAAATAGAAAAGGCCATTATGAATAGTATACGTTATAAAGATCAGCTCAAAAACACTGGACATATTTCTTGTGAGTTTAATCTCCCTCCAACTTGGCCAAAGTACGCTCAAAATAAAGACTATGATTCTCTCTATGCTGAAATTACTGGCGAGCTCAAAGAAGACTCCTCCCTTTGGCAGCAAATCAACCACTGGGTTCACCAAATTTTTAGCGACCAGACACTTTGGAGCTATGAGTGGATGCTTGCTCTAAGAGAAGGACCCCAAGAAGCTGAGCAAGAAGGTATTTGGCACGATGATTCATCTCGAGATCTGGCCCTAAGCCTCTCTCTCAACCTTGATCCTCAACAAATTACAGGAGGGGAGCTCAGACTTAGACCTAGAACAAATCGCGAGGAAGTAACCACGATTGCGGCCCGCCCTTGGGGGAAAGCTCACTTCTTTGCGACTGGGAAGTTGGATTGGGAACACAAAACTTCTCTTGTAAGTACTGGAAATCGCTTAATTCTTGTTGTTTGGATTACTTTAACTGCTTAATTACACGATATTTCTTTCTATTCCTTCAATCAATCCTTGCCCTTTTCCACTCCCCGGTCTATATTACGCCTTCGTTTATCTTAAATAATGTGCTGAAATGCTTTGAAAAAGGATGCTGATATGTCCCGCTCATGTGACTTAACTGGAAAAAGAAGACTTGTTGGAAATAAAGTTTCTCACGCCAACAATAAGACTAAGACAACTCAAAAGCCAAATCTTCAAACGAAGAGAGTTTTTGATCCTGAAACTGGTCAAACCATTAAACTAAGACTTTCAACTCGTGCGATTAGAACACTTGATAAGGTTGGTTCACTTTCTAAATTTCTTAGAAAATACCGTCACCTCTTCGAAGCTTAATCGCGAATAGTCGAGTTATTGCATACGATATAGGCCAATCATTGATTGGCCTTTTTTCGTTTTATTGTCTTTAAACTTATGAAATTCTCAGGAATTCCGAAAAGTTAATTAAGATGATGAAACAATTATTAGACCAAATTGCAGATCACTTCCTAAGAGATTTAGGAAACCTCTCTGATTCAGAGTTAAGTAAGGCCCGTGTATTTATCAATACGTGCTTCTTCTCATTTCTACTCCTACTCATTGCTTCTTTTAATCGCTTCCTATTTACTGATAACACTCCGGTATTTGGACTCTCTCTTTCTTTGGCGCTAGTCTCTCTTCCCTTTCTTATAAAGCTGACTAAGAATTACGAAAGATTCTCTTTTACCCTTCCCTTACTCGCTGTACTGGCAACCCCAAGTTTAGTTTATCTAAGAGGTGGTATCGGAAGTACTCAGGCTACATTATTCATTCTTATCCCAATGCTTTCCTTCTATTTTACAGGATCTAAGAGAGGGGCGATTCTTTCTCTTATTGGACTGTGCAGTCTTTTCGTATTTCATTACTTAGACTATAACGGCTTTCAATATCCACAAAGTGTCTTTCTTAGCAAAGAGATGATTACTCAAACAGGAATCACACTCATCTCAATTTACGTACTCATCTCCTATGTAACTTGGCACTATGAGAAGTTAAACCAAGAGGCCCAAAGAAAACTTGTAGAAAGTGAAAAAAAGGCCCATCTCGCCAATAGAACAAAGGATACTTTTTGGGCCAATATAAGTCATGAAATTAGAACTCCCCTTAATGGTATTCTAGGAATGACCAATTTGGTTCTCGATTCAAGAATTAGTAAGGATCAAAGAGAGCTTCTTGAGATTATTAAAGACTCTGGTGAAAATTTAAATATTATTCTCTCTGATGTGATTGATTACTCGAAAATAGAAACCAATGAACTAGAAATTGTAAAACGACCCTTTGATTTAAAGCAGTGCCTAGAGGAAGTTAAACAACTCTTCTTTCACATGGCCAATGAAAAGAATATTAAGCTCAGCTATAGTATTGACTCTGATGTACCAAAGGGAATCCTTACCGATCAGAATAGACTCAAGCAAGTTTTAATCAATCTCGTAGCCAATGCCATTAAGTTTACAGACTACGGCCATGTAAAAATCATTGTCGAAAAATCGGAAAGAAAAGATACACTCAACTTTATTGTTGAAGACACTGGTATTGGTATTCCCGATAAGAAGATGGAGCGGCTCTTTCGTCCCTTTACTCAAATTGATGATGGCCGAACCCGCCGGTATGGTGGAACAGGTATTGGTCTCATTATTTGTAAGAAGATTTTGGATCTGCTTGGCGGAAGTATTAAAGTTGAAAGTAAGGTTGGCTCAGGAAGTATTTTTACTTTCAGCTTAAAATCTATACAAGTCCAACTTGCTCCCCAGCGTGGAAATTCTCACAGTGATCAACAAAATCATCTTTCTAGAACTCTCAACCTCAGAGTTCTCATTGCCGAAGACAACTCCGTTAATAGGAAGCTTTTGGTAAGTCTTCTCAATAAGAACCATATCTACCCTGATGTTGCAGTAAATGGCCTTCAGGCCTTTGAAATGGCAAAAGATAAAGAATACGATCTCATTTTTATGGATATTCAAATGCCCGTTATGGACGGGATTAATGCTACCAAGAAAATTATTGCTCAATGGAATGAAACAAAGAATAAGCAACGCCCTACTATCATAGCCGTAACCGCAAATGTTCTTCAAGAAGATAGAGAAAGATGTTTTGAAGCAGGTATGGATGACTTCATGGCCAAGCCCATCAACAATAATATACTCGTCTCAGTTGTCGATCGCTACTCTCATCAATTTATTTCAAAGTCGTCACTATCAAAAACACAGATGCAAATGAATACCGAGGCGTCATCTATCCTATCCTATCAGATAAAGCCTGAAAATATTATCAATGCAAAAAAAGAACGTAGTGAAAAGTTTAAGTCCTTTGATGCCAATCAGCTTATGCAACACTTTTCAGATGATTTCTATATTGTTGAAAATATGTTTGAACAGTTTTTAAATAAATATCTTGAGGATATCTCATCTCTTCAAGAAGCCATTGATACTCAAGACTTTCCAGCTCTTGCCCTTAGGGCCCATTCACTAAAAGGAACTTTTACAACTCTATTTTGTGAAGAAGGAAGATCTAAGAGTATGGAGCTTGAAGCGATGGCCAAAGAAAATGAAATCCAAAGTTCTCAAGAATTACTTAATTTTATAAGGGACATTTGTGAGTCCCTTATTAAAGATTATCAGGCTTTTATCAAATTAAGAAAGACGGGCTAACTATTGCCATTGGATCTGTTTGATAGAAAAACCCCATTTGGTAATGGAGCGATCTGATCGAAAGAGAATATTTATTTCTTCCCCTTGAACATAATCAGAATAACTATCTTCAATCACACCCGTGATTTGAGAAACCTTATTACCAGACTCATCAGAAATTTGAAGATAGTCATAATGGTTTTCTAAATCAACTCTATCAAGAACAAGTCTTATAAACTTTGCCCCTGTTACTTTGAAGCTCTTGTTGATCATCAAGTTTTCACCATAGGGGTGGTCAGATTCCCAAGCGTCATCAAGATCATAGGTTTGCCATTGATCATCTTTAGGCTCAATTCTTTCAGGTCTATAATCGATTAGTAAGTTAAAAGCATTGAGCCTTCCTCCTCTTTGAACACGTCCCCTATAAGTAACAACGGGGACAGAAGTTTCCAGAAGTCGCTCTCTCATATCCTGATGAGACATTCTCCCCTCTTGAGAAAGAACAAGGCCTAGCGCTCCTGATACATGAGGAGTGGCCATTGAAGTTCCTGATAAAATTTTATATCCACCACCTGCATAAGTTGAAAGGATGCTTTGTCCAGGAGCCGCGATATCAACACTCAGCTTTCCATAACAACTAAAACTTGCAAGCTCATCATTGGCCGTATGAGCAGCAACTGAAATCACATTATCTACATCATAATTCGCTGGATAGTGTGGTAAAGAATCATTATTTCCAGCGCTATTTCCAGCAGCTGCAGTGAAGATAATTCCCTTTTGAGATGCTCTTTCAATCGCCTCTTTTAACAACTGAGAAAAAGCTCCGCCTCCCCATGAATTACTCATGAGATCTACATTTAAATTTGTAGCATAATCAATGGCCTTAATAGCACTGGCCGAATCTCCTGATCCAGAATCAGTTAGAAATTTAATCGCCACAAGTTCAACATTGCCCATCACTCCAGCAACACCATAGGTATTATCGTGAATAGCACCAATCGTTCCAGCGCAATGAGTTCCATGACCGTGACCATCAAGAGGGTCTCCATCATTATTGGCAAAATCATAGCCATGAATATCATCGATGTAGCCATTACCATCATCATCTACACCGGGCGCTCCTAGTTTTTCAGCGATATTCACCCAAAGATTTTCTTTAATATCAGAATGATTGTAATCAATACCTGTATCGATAACGGCAATCTTTATTTGCCTAGAACCTTTTGTTATCGCCCATGCTTTGTAAGCTGAAATATCAGCTCCCACTTTTCCTTGGAGTGTTCCCCCAGGTTCATTTGCTCCTGTATTTTCGAGCCCCCAAAGCTGATCAAATAAAGGGTCATTTGGAGTCATAGAATGGTAGTGATTATTCCTGCGAAAGATAAGCTTCTCATGCTTTGGGTCTTCAATGGAATAAATATAGTTAGGTTCGGCCCATTCAACTAAAGGATCTGAGCTTAGCTGCTTAACTCTTTGTTCAACCGAAATTGACTTGTCATTAAATTTTAAAAGAACTGCATTTGACTGAGTAGAGAGATACTCTTGTTCAAAAACTCCGAAAGATTTGAGGTCTAGTCCCTTAGATGAAGAGCTCTTGAGTTTAATAATAACCTCGCCCTCTCTATGAGGATGATCAATAGAGGCCAAACTCGCAATACTCAAGCAGCTGCTGATGGCAATCATCTGCCCTTTCATCCCTATTCTATGGATCACTAAACCCTCCTTGGTTTTAATGAAAAGGGAAGTAATATACTTATTCCCTCTACTAATCTTACATTTGCATCCCTATAGTTTAGAGGTCTTGCCGACACTTTACTCGGCGCGGCAAATGCTTCCCTAGGAAAAACTAGACTCTATTGGGCTTAATTGGGACCTTTGGTAGAATGGAAATGATGTTGTGCAGCTTAAGGCCAACTCTTTAAAGACGTAAGGAGAAAACGTTGATCCACGGTAACTCAAATGACCCTGTTTTAATTAAGAGAATTGCTCTCAAAATTTGGAGCTTAAGAGATGAGGTAGAAAGTGTAATTCACCAAGTTCTCGCACAACGAGCAGATGGAAACCCTCTTTCTCCAGAAGAAATACAAAAAGTTCGTGATGAATTTTCCTATAAAGGACCTGTCGATCAAAAAGCAGGTCTTAAATTGATTGAAGGTGGCGCTAATGAAGGTGAAGACCTTGAAGCGGCCATGGCCAGTGCTATGGGTGGAGCCGATGAATCTAGTGAAGAAAGTGGTGACGATCTAGAGGCCCAAATGGCCGCCGCAATGGGTGGTGGTGACGAAGCTGGTGAAGAAAGTGGCGATGACCTTGAAGCTGCCATGGCCGCGGCGATGGGTGGTGATACAACTGAAGCTGCACAAGCTTCTCCTGAAACTAAAGCAAGAATTATTCAACGTGGAAGTCATAATATAAAAGAAGAGAATGTGAGTCGTGGTGTATCTATTTTAAGCGAGCTCACAATGGATGGCCTATATTTCTTTTCCGCCCAAGAGTTTATGGAAGGACAATCTATCGTCATTGAATTTCAAATTCCAAAGAAATTTGTCCTCAATGCTCAAGTGAGCTTTTGTCGTGCCTTTAATATTAGCTCCAGAATTATTTCCAGTAAGAAAGTAGACTATAGAACAGTTGCTAAATTCACCTTCTTAAAAGAAGGAGAGAGAACTCTTCTACGTGAGTTTATTCGATCCATTGAACCCGATGTACCGGCTCCTGTCATTGTGCCTCCAAAAGCCAAAGATGATGGTGGTGACGATGACTTCGATGGACTAGATGGACTAGACTTTTAAGGAGCTTGTGACTCACCTTCTGCTGCAATGGCAAACTTAGAAGCTCCGGCTGATTTGGCCATATCCATAATAACCACAGCACTTCCTAGCTTGGAGCTCTTATCTCCTTCGAGTATAACTAGTCCAGTGGACGCTTCTTTCATCGCCACTCGAAGATCTTCTTTAAGGGTAGACATTTGAGAAGGCTTGCCCTGAACAGATAATTTCCCTTGAGGATCAAGAGAGATGATCACAGCACTTCCCTCTTTTGACTGCGTCCCACCAGAAACCTGAGGAAGTTCTACATCAAGTCCACTTTCAAGTGACATACTTGAAGTCACCATAAAGAGAATGAGCAAAACGAGCATGATATCAATCAGCGGAGTCATATTGATTTCCGCTATGATATTCTCGTCATCATCTCCATCACCAAAGTTCATCGACATTAGATAAGCTCCCTTAGATCCTCAAGTCGATTTTTAACTTCAACATTAAGATCACTAAAACGGTGCTGAAAATAGTTATAAAAAACCACGGCCACCACGGCCACAATAATCCCTGAAGCTGTAGCAATAAGAGCTTCCCCTAGTCCACCAGCAACCACTGCAAACCCGGACTTTCCTGAAGCGGAAATACTTTCAAATGATTTAATAATCCCAACCACTGTTCCAAAAAGACCAATGAACGGCGCGGAAGTACCAATCGTTCCAAGAATCCATAAATATTTCTTCATTCCAAGTTGAGTTTCTTTTAAGCGACGAGACATTTTAAATTGCCAACTCTCCAGGCTCATCTCCTTATCTTCAAAAACAACCAGGTAAGTACGACCAATAACGGGAGAAACATTGTGGGCCAAGCCTTTGGCCTCTTCAAATTTCTTTTCTTGAATAAGGGTCTGAGACTTTTCTATCAGACGAGCAAATTCTTGTCTGAATTGGCGAATAAAATAAAGACGCTCAAAGAATACGGCCCAGGCCAAGAAAGAACAGATAAGTAGAGGGATCATAATGAAACCCCCTTCTATTATTAAATCAAATATATTCATAATTAAACCCTTTATACTTCTTATACTTGAGTGAAGAAATCTCTTATATCAATTGCCCTATCATCCCTAGGCGAAGCCACTAAATCAAGATATTATAATTTCACACCAGTAAAATTAACAAGATGCTCATCGCAGCATCACGTTTAAGTTACCCGCTGCAACAAGAAAGGGATCGCATGCTCATTAATTTAGAAATCAAGAAGTCTACCGCCTCTACTTGGATGCTTGGAATATTCAGCTTTATTATTTTACTGACTGGAATTTACAGCGACTTCTTCCAAGCTCCAACGGAATTGACTCCAGAAATGAGCACTTATCAATCACTATTTAAGCCCGGCCAAATTCTAGGAGTTCAGCAAATTATTTTAAAGAATAACTTAGGAACTTTTCATTTCGAAAAATCTAATAACCTTCCTGACACAAAATGGGTCATGATTTCACCCCGTACCCTACCGGCCAATACAACTCTTATTAAAAATATTTTAAATGATCTCAATAATGTAAAAATTAGAAATGTTCATGAAATGGATGCCATTAATATTTCCAACTACTCATTAGATAATACTTCTATTGAAGTTACCCTTATTGGAAGTAACGAAAAGTCTGCGACATTAAAGTTTGGTCTAGTTAACCCTTTGGATAACTCTACTTATGTAAGCCTCAGTGATCAACAGGCCATATATCATATCGACAATATTGGAATGTCCCTTAATACTCTTAACTTAGGAAGCTTTGTCGATACAAGAATTTTTACCTTCACCCCCTCTGAAGTAACACAAATGACCATATACAAAGGTACTAAAGAGAAACGAAATATTCGCTTCACTCTTTCTAAAGAAAAAACACAATGGTCTGGAAAACAATATAAGAACTTAAAGCTAGAAGCGGTACAGGACTATCTCAGCGATCTTGCAGATCTAAGAAGTACTTTAATCCTCGATAAAACTTCAGAAGGCCTAGAGAAAGAAATCAATACTTATTTTGAAAAGCCAGCTTATCAAGTAGAAATAAAAACTTTAGAACAAACCTATGATTATTCTATTACCGTACCAGTTAATAAGTTAAGTGATATTAAGTTAGAGCGTTGGCAAAGCTTTATGATAAAGGCCTCTAATCGAAACCATCCTGTCATTGTATCTAAGAAATTTTTGAATCTCTTTAATCCCAACGAAAGAAATCTAAGATCATTTCCTGTTAAGAAGCTTTTTTATTAACGACTCGAGAGTTTGAGGGAAGATGATTCTCTTTAATAATTTTTTCTGGATTAACAAAGACTTTTATCAAACATTCAATAATTGCCGAATTGTACCAAGGAAGTTCTTCCCTACGAGATAGGAGAACCTTTAAGGCCTCCATAGGCTTCTTGTCTTCGTCTTGAATAATATGAACAAAGTTATCAGCAAGGCATACAATATTGGATAACATCAGAATTTTTGATCCCCTCTTAGCAAAGGGAAATCCTGTGCCATCAAAGTGCTCATGATGCTGTAAAATAATTTGCTTAACCGAATTATTAATCAATGGATTTCCATCAATTAATTCAAGTCCTAACTCAGGATGTTTACGATACTCATCGAGTTCGTCATCACTCATATCTTCCACTTTCATAGCATTAATTGAAGGATCTAAACTCATTTTACCAATATCGTGAAAAAGACAGGCCAAGGCCGTACATTCAATCGTTGTCTTTGACTGCCATTCAAATTGCTTAATGATCGCCGTTGAAAACATGGTAACCAAGTAGGCATGGGTATAAGCATTTGGATCAAAATCAGAATAGTCTTTAAATACAGCATAGAGGTCTTCTTGATTTTTAACCAATTCGTAGACATTCTGCGCGATTTCTTTTCCTTGGTCGATAACCAAAGGTTTCATGCCTTCAGTAAAGGCCTGCTCTAAAAACTTTTCAGAAACATTTTGCAGCATCTTTACTTTTTTAGCGCCACCGACTTTTGTATTTGCAATGACTTTCTTAGTGAAATAGTTATTAAACTTTACGTACTTATAAATATCTTTCTTATGAAAGTATAAATACTCTACATTCTTTTCATTCTGATACTTATCAATTCTCTCCTTTGAAAGAGAATCTCCAGCATGAAGAATTTTGATATAGCGATTTGATTTAAGCTTAACAAAAATATCAAAGAGTACGGGCTGACTACTATAGAATTCACTAATTTTTACACTTGTAAACTCATCATCTCCAAGGTCGACCTCTTCTTCAGGGCCTAGCTCCTTTCGACGAGTAATCGTACTGACCATATCAGAAACACTCTGATGACCTTCAAGAAGCTCTTTTAGTTGTGAGTATTCAAAGGGACGCACAATCACTTCACTAGCACCGGCCTTACTTAATTTTTCAACCGTCCACTGATCATCAAGATCTCCCTCTTCATCAAGTTCAGTTATCATAACAACTTTTTGAGATGGGTAATTAGACTTTATAAATTTAAGAACTTGGATTCCAGAATGGTTTTTAACTTTTACATTGAGGATAACGGCAAAGAATTTATCATTGTAAAGACTCATCTGAGCGTCTTTACCATTATTAACAGCTGTGGCCTTATAGTTTACACCTTCAAAATACTCTTTAGCACTAAAGAGCCATTCATCATCAGGATCTACTAATAAAATACTAAGGGCCAATGGTCCTCCCTAAAATAAAAACCGAAATGGGTGCAAAGCACCTAAGATCTTATCGGTAATATTCAGGGAAAATAAAGGGAAAACGAAAAAAGGCCCTTTAGTTAAGGGCCTATAATTACAGAGAAAGTAAGCAGCTACTACTTAATTTCTTTATGAATCGTGTGCTTACGAAGAAATGGATTATATTTCTTCTTTTCCATACGATCAGGTGTATTTTTCTTGTTCTTAGTCGTCGTGTAACGAGAAGGAGTTTTTCCTAGCTTTCTCGCTTCCGTACATTCCAAAGTAATGATTACTCTAGGTCCCTTGGCCATGAGGCGCCTCCACATTAAGTTCTACAATTAGCCTAGCGAGACTACACCTAACTTCTTGCGATGACAAGACTTTGTTGATATTACTTATGAATGGAAGATAAAAAATATATTACGTCCGACAACTGGACCTTTACCCACTACACAACTGCTGATTTACAGGTATTTATCCACCTCGGTGCTCAACCGAATGCTAAAAACCCCGAAAATATAGACATGCTTTATTTACTCACTGTTCTCAAAGATGAAGAAGAAGAGCTTTTTCAATGGGAATTTCAAGAGCTTCACGACGCCATTAACACCATTAATGACAAATATAGTAGCTGGGAACTTAAAGAGAGAGCACAGGCAACAGGTGGCTGTGGAACCTGCTCTGCTCACTAGATAGAGACGGTAAAATCGACCCCTTGAGTTGACATATTCCCCTACTTGAGTCAAATTATGCCCCTATTATAACTTTACCCGCCATTGTAATGGAATTATCCAAATCAATGGTCCTTTGAGAGGTCCCAATGAAAGCAAATATTCACCCAGAGTACAATGAAGTAACAGTAAACTGCGTTTGTGGTGCAAGTTACCCAACTCGTTCAACAATGAAATTAGAAAAAATCGATATCTGTGCCGCTTGTCACCCGTTCTATACTGGTAAGCAAAAGGTTCTAGATACTGAAGGTCGTATCGAGAAGTTCCGTAAGAAATTTGGTTCACGTTACGCAAATCTTAATAAAAAATAATCAAGTACAAAGAGTGTCTTTGATTCCTGTAATCAAAGACACTTTTAAAATTTTCTCTCTCCAATTCAATTTCAATTCCCTTTAATTATTCAATAAACAGCTTCTGACTCATTTATAGACAACTTCCCTTAATTGTAGAAAATATCTCTATTTCTGTATTTAATTTCAATGACTTCACTCATCACTATTGGCACTACTTTTGCTTTTATAGTCCTAATCATCGAGAAAGGATAAGCGTATGAAGCGGATCATTTTATTAATAACTATCTTAATAGGACAAAGTGCCTATTGTGATCCTACTCAAGATGAAGAAACAATACAGTTTAAAGGACTTGAAGAAATGATCGCCACTGGTGACTTTCAAGGACTAGACGCTCCAAGCTTTCAAATTGATACAGGCTTTTTTACTAAGGTTGAGATTGATAATGAAGACTTTATAGATACCGTCAATAAGGAATTTGATTGCGACTGCGATCCAGATTACCTCTCAACAGACTTCTCACCTGAGGCCATTCAAATTTCTGAATATGTTGAATCCGCCTTTCTAGCTGAATCCGTAAGAAGACAAATCCAAACCGATCAAAATATTGGCCATCTTGAAGCCGGCTACTACATTGGAACGGCCGCAGGTATGGCCTGTGAAAGCAATAGTATTCCTCTCATTCAAATTAAGAATAAGAAAGTGGCCCGTGTTCTTTGCGCTGTTGTTGCTGCAAGTGTCGCCGGAATTGGAAAAGAAGTCTATGACAGCTTCTATCCCGATTCCCATACGGTAGACATCAATGATGCCCTATCTACTGCTGCAGGAGGGCTCGTTCATTTAAATATTATTGATATTAAATGGTAATTTAAAGGGTGATTTTCACTCTTAAATGATTCTCTGAAATTTTCTTAATTAATTCATACTTAAAGTGAACACCAACACCAAGCTTTTTCATTTCTTTCATTTCTTGTTTTGATAGAGTTTTCTTGGGAATTTCAAACTGACAAATACTAAGTTCATCCTCTTGCTTTAGACATACTTCCCAAGTAAAGGCATGTTTACTCTCATTGAGGTAGCGCACGAAGCGAGCACTAGGAAGTTCAATGTCATAATCCTTTAAAGTATAAAGGTGAACAATCATTGCCATGGCCTTACGATCAATTTTGGACATTTGCCCTAGGCGCTCAACATTGGCATCATGAGTACCACGCCACACTTGGTGACACCAATCTTCATGACCATTATCAATGCGCTTCTTTATAGGACAGGCCATTTTGATACTCGGACATGGATAAATGCAGTGATAATTATTATCTTTAAACTTTTCTCTAAGAGTCATCATCTGATCGTAGACAATGGGAGTTCCTGGTTCAATAAAGAGAATATGAGAAGGAGTAACTTTTTGAATCACTTCATTAATTTCTCTCACCGACATTTCATTACAAGAGTTACCAAAAATAAGGAGACGCTTATCACTGGGACC
The DNA here is from genome assembly GCA_048266825.1 of Bacteriovoracaceae bacterium. Classification (GTDB taxonomy): domain Bacteria; phylum Bdellovibrionota; class Bacteriovoracia; order Bacteriovoracales; family Bacteriovoracaceae. The sequence goes on from JBLWYP010000016.1 coordinate 73,960, forward strand.
AAAAGCTGGAAGATACTCATAGAAAGTTTTAGGGATTTTAGGATAGAGCCCATCTACAACTTTACGGGCCTGTTCAATCATCAACGCTTCTTTATCAACACCTATAAAGCGCCCTTCATAATTATCGTTAAAATATTGAGCAAAGGCCAAGAGATAAGTCCCAGGTCCTGTGCCAAAGTCCACAACATCACACTCTCTCAAGTCGTCTTTAACGGATTCAGGTAGTTGATCCATAAGCCACTCAAATTTAGCGGCATTCGTAGTCATATAGAACGAGCTATAGGCAGATACTTCAGAACGTGACCACTTCTTTGTAGGAAGACCCTTGCGATCAATTGTATACATCACTTTTATTTTATCTAAGTAACTCGCCAGTCTGCGATCACTGAGTTCAGGTTCTAATAAGTAAGGCCTAATTTCATCGAGTCTTATAGTCATAGTATTTAGAATCCCTATTGAACTTCATTAAATAAAAAAAGGCTCCGATATCGGAGCCTTCTTCATTATAATTTTATTATAACTTTTTTTTAAAAAATTATCTTTCTGAAAAAGGAACGTAATTACGTTCTGTTGATCCTGTGTAGATTTGACGAGGACGAGCAATCTTTGATGCTGGATCTTCTCTCATTTCTTTCCACTGAGCTAGCCAACCTGGTAGACGTCCAAGAACGAACATAACAGTGAACATTTCAGTTGGGATTCCAAGGGCCTTATAAATAATTCCTGAGTAGAAGTCTACGTTAGGATAAAGGTTTCTTGAAACAAAGTAGTCATCGTTACGAGCTTCTGTTTCAAGTCCACGAGCGATATCAAGAAGCGGATCTTGGATATTAAGTTTATCAAGAATAAGGTCACACTGCTTTTTAATAATTGTAGCGCGTGGATCAAAGTTCTTATAAACACGGTGACCAAATCCCATAAGACGAAAGCTATCGTTCTTATCTTTAGCTTTCTCAAGGAATTTCTTATAGTCTCCACCACCAGCTTGAATCTCTTCAAGCATTTCAAGTACTTTTTGGTTAGCTCCACCATGAAGGGGTCCCCAAAGAGCATCAATTCCCGCAGAAATTGTTGCGAAAACATTGGCCTGAGAAGAACCCACCATTCTTACCGTAGAAGCGGAACAGTTTTGCTCGTGATCAGCGTGAAGAATGAAAAGGATATCAAGAGCTTTCGCAATTTCATCATCAATTTCTTTACCTTCTTCAAAGAACATCATGTTTAAGAAGTCTTTTGTATATCCAAGACTTGGATGTGAGCGACGAGGCTCTTTACCTTGAGATTTTCTATAGAAGTAAGCGGTAATAATTTTAAGTTGTGCAAGCATTTGAGCAAACGCTCTATCTCTTTGAACATCAGTAAGAGGAGTTTTTAAGAACTCAGGATAGAATCCTGCAAGGGCCGCAACAGCAGAGCTCATAACACTCATTGGGTGAGCATCTTTTGGAAACTGATCCAGCATATTTGTAATACCTTCTGGAAGTGTCGCAAAAGAAGTAATTTTCTCTTCTAAAAAGTCTAATTCTTTCTTTGACGGAAGCTCACCAAACTTAAGAAGGTATGAAACTTCTAAGAATGAAGAGTTTTCTGCAAGTTGTTCAATAGGATAACCACGGTAACGTAGAATACCTTTTTCACCATTTAAAAATGTAATACCAGATGTACATGAACCTGTATTCACAAATCCACCATCAAGAGTGATATACCCTGTTTCTTTACGTAGGGCCGAGATATCTAAACCTTTCTCACCTTCGCTTCCTGTTATAATAGGAAGTTCAATCGTTTGATCTCCTAGATCCAATTTGGCAATATCAGTCACATTTCCTCCAAAGACTATGGTTGTTCGAAGCCATGCTTAGAACAACACGACGCATAATTACTTTTAATACTCGATAAATATATGCCAATTCGCCAAGGAAGACAAAGGCTAGAGCGTTAATTTTTAAAGAACTTCTTGCTTGAAGACCTAGACGGCCGACCATGCTTTTGGATCATTGCGCCATTTTTTGAGAAGCTTAATATCTTCACTAGAAATAGAGCCCAATTGTTGGGCCGCAAGACAGATAGAATCAAAGTCAGTCAAAGAAACACAAGGAAGGTTCCACTTCTTCGCTACGGCCTGCGCCTTATCCATGGCATAAGTCACGATGGAAATACAACCCACTGCATTTAAGCCAGCATTTTGAACTCCTACGAGGGCCTGATCAAGACTTGAGCCTTGATTGATAAGGTCTTCCACGAGAACAAGTCTTTCTCCAGGACGATACATTCCTTCAATTTGATTTCCGCGACCATGACCTTTGGCCTTAGAGCGAATATAGACCATAGGCCTTTCCATTTGATCGGCCAACAATGCAGCATGAGGAATTCCCGCCGTGGCCAAACCAGCAAATTGATCAAATTGCCAAGCCGATTCTTGAACTAAATCTCGAAGTCCATCCCGAATCAATCTTCTCTCATTGGGAAAAGCAAGGATTTTACGATTATCACAATAAATAGGTCCCTTAAGTCCTGAAGCATAAGTGAAGGGTCTATGCGCTCTCACTTCAACGGCCCCAATACTCAGTAATATTTTGGCAAACTTCAATTTATTGTTTTGATCCATGATTCTCTCCGTTTTTAATAATTGTCCTTCAACAACCAGAGATTTGCTATATGACCAGTGTCATGACGAATACTTTTGGCCATGTCATATTTTATTCCTCCTAAACCACAGGCTCAATATGAACTTTCCCACTCCTTTGATTAAGGGAATTATTTTAAAAAGATATAAGCGCTTTCTTGCAGACGTCGAACTTGAAAATGGTGATGTCATCACCGCCCACACCGCCAATACAGGAAGTATGAAGACTTGCTGGGAGCCAGGGTGGAATGTGCTTCTGTCCTATCATGATAATCCTAAGCGAAAACTTAAATACTCACTAGAACTCACTCATAACGGAGACACGTGGATTTGTGTCAACACCTCTCTTCCCAATAAGATTGCTGCCGAAGGAATTACCAACGGTACCGTCAAAGAATTGCAAGGCTATTCAAGTTTAAAGCCTGAAGCGAAGGTCGGAAAGAGTAGGATCGACATTCTCTTATCCAATGAAGGAGCCGATCCTTGTTATGTGGAAATCAAGAATGTCACTCTGTTAGGAGAAGATCGTCGAGCGATATTTCCTGACTCTGTTTCCACTCGAGGTCAAAAACACCTAGAAGAGCTCACTTCTCTGGTCGATCAAGGAATTCGCAGCGCCATGCTCTTTGTCGTTAATCGAGAAGATGTCGACTCTTTTTCCCCTGCGGATGATATAGATCCGACCTATGGAGAACTTCTAAGAAAGGCCCATAAAGCGGGTGTGGAAGTTTTAGCTTATCAGTGCAGTGTGACTCCTACAGGAATAAGTCTGCAAAAGAAGCTACCCATTTATCTTTAACTATTTAGAGTTTATTCCCAAATAACCAAAAGATTCCTAAGCCGCTCACCATGTAATTATCCTTTCTTACTAGCGGACTATCTTCAAAGGCCGCACCACTAAGAATGTCATAGCGAACAAAGGGCACAATAATCACATCCTTCCAGCGCTTATTTAAGATAAGGGTAAATTGCGTACCAGAGTATCCGGCCTTCGCTTGATAGTAAGGTCTTCCCACCGTTGCATACCAAGGCGCGACACCGTAGAAATACTCATGGTATTTACGACTTCCCCACATAATAGCATTTGATATTTCATAGCCCCAATCCCAGCGATCAGGATGAGGAGAAGCCTTCCAACTCAAATAAGGAACACTAAAGAATCCACGATTATGAACATTGCTAAAGTCTGTAGAGTTCACCATCCTAAAAGGAGCTTCAAAAGTTAGCTGATAACCTCTTACGACATTTTCCCATAGATTAAAAATAACCATCGGTCCCAATTCAAAAGTATAATCTAAACTCTCCATCCCTGAACGAGCACGGTTATTATCACTTTCGACATTAAGTCCAACCAGAACACTTACTTTAAACGCCATCCAATCATTTTTATAAAGAGTCCCTCGAGCAAAGCTAGACTCAACTTCTAGATTCTCAGAATTATAAGAAAAATAAGGTGTGGGAATAAACCAATCCTTACTCTGATCACTTCCTCTATAGTGGGCACCTTTTATACTGAGTAAACCAGCTCCCCACTCAAACTTCCCCGTAGGCTCAACTTTAGTGTTGGTATCGGCGTAAGTACTTCTTATTAGATGTATTATCCCTAAACTAACAAAGAAGAGTAAGGAGAATTTCTTGATCATATTCATTCCTTCATTGAAAGAGCGACCTTAATGAATAAAATGTCATTAGACTAGGGGCCTATTAAAAATTGTCAGAATTCAGATAAACTCATACTATTGTTGGCTATGATTCGCTATTACCTCGTTTCCACTTTTCTTATTCTAAGTCTCTCTACACTTGTAAGGGCCGCGGATAATTTTATTTATTGTTCGGAGGCAACACCTGCCGCGTTCAACCCTCAAGTGACAACAGATGGAACTTCAAATAATGCTGCAGCTCACACGATTTATGAAAAACTTGCAACTTTTAAATATGGCTCTACCCAAATCATCCCAGCTTTGGCGACCAGCTGGGAAATTTCAAAAGATCAAAAAACCTATACTTTCCATTTAAGAAAAGGCGTTAAGTTTCATAAGACAAAATACTTTACACCGACCAGAAACTTTAATGCTGATGATGTGCTCTTTAGTTTTAATCGCATGCAAAATAAAGATCATCCTTTGCATCTTGTTGGAGGGGGTAATTATGAATACTTCTCTGGAATGGACATGGGAAATCTCATCGCAAAGATTGAGAAGCTAGATGATTATAAAGTAGCGATTCATCTCCATAAACCAGAAGCTCCTTTTTTAGCAAATCTTTCCATGAGCTTCATGAGTATTATCTCTAAAGAATATGCCGAGCATCTTTTAAAGCGAGGAACTCCTGAACAGATAGACTTAAAACCGATTGGAACAGGTCCTTTCTATTTTCATAAATATATTAAAGATACCGTCATACGCTACAAGCGCTTCCCAGAATATTGGGGTAAGAAGGCCTCTATTGAAAATTTAATCTTTGCGATTACTCCCGATGCTTCTGTTCGTTATCAAAAATTAAAAGCAAAGGAATGCCACCTCATCATTGAGCCCCTTCCCTATGACCTTGCCGCCATGGCAAAAGAAGAGAATATACGATTGCAAGAAAAGCCAGGACTCAATGTGGGCTACCTGGCCTTTAATACCCAAAAGAAACCTTTTAATAATAAGAAAGTAAGAAAGGCCATTGCCCTCACTCTCAATAGAAAGTCCTATATTAAGGCCATCTATTTAGGAAATGCCGTTGTGGCCAAAAATCCTATGCCCCCGAGTATTTGGTCTTATAACGATCACATCAAACCCTATACTCCTGACTTAGAGGCGGCCAAAAAACTCTTAAAAGAAGCCGGATATCCCCATGGCTTTAGCGCCGAACTCTGGACTCTTCCCGTAACTCGTCCCTATAATCCTAACGGCAAAAAAATGGGTGAAATGATGCAGGCGGATTTGGCCAAGGTTGGAATTAAAGTCGATTTAATCAGCTATGATTGGCCAACCTATTTAAAGAAGTCTCGAGATGGCGAGCATCAAATGATTCAACTTGGTTGGACGGGAGATAATGGAGACCCCGACAATTTCCTCCACACTCTTCTGGGTTGTAGCGCCGTGGAAGCAGGCTCTAATGCTTCTAAATGGTGTCATCCTCAGTTTGATAAATTCATCACTCAGGCCAAGAGAATATCTAATCAAAATGAAAGAGAAAAACTCTATATGAAAGCTCAAGAAATCTTCCATGAAGAATTACCTTGGGTTCCTATCGCTCATTCTAAAATTTTCAGAGCAATGTCCCCCGAGGTTTCTGGATATCAAATCGATCCTCTTGGTGGAGATATCTTCAAGCACACTGATCTTCTTGATAATGAGGCAACTACGACCACAAAGAAAGGGAGTACGCCTTGAAAACCTTTCTTTTTAAAAGATCAAAAGACCTTCTACCCACTTTAATCGGAGTTTCTCTACTGTCCTTCTTTTTAGTGCGTATGATTCCAGGTGACCCCGTAATGCTCATGCTTGGTGAGCGTGGTGCTAATCCTGAAGTCTATCTTGAAATGAAACAAAAACTAGGACTTGATGATCCTATTATTATTCAATACTTCAAATTTGTACTCAAGGCCTTTCAAGGTGATCTTGGACAATCCCTCATTTCTAAAACGTCGGTCGTAGATGAGTTCTTCTCTCGGTTTCCTGCGACACTGGAATTAGGGATCAGCGCCCTTGGCTTTGCTCTTTTCTTAGGCATTCCTTTTGGTGTCATCGCTGCTGTAAAGAGAAATGGCCTAGCCGATTACCTACTCATGACGACAAGTCTTGTGGGATACTCTATGCCGATTTTTTGGTGGGGCCTTATTTTAATTATTACCTTCAGTTTAAATATGGGACTCACACCGGTGAGTGGTCGCCTAAATATTATCTTTGATATTGATTCCACGACAGGCTTCTTTCTCATTGATACTCTTATGCCTTCGGTTCTCAAGCAATATGGAATGAAGCCTTTTTTCAGTGCCATCTCCCACTTGATTCTTCCGGCCGTGGCCATGGGAACTATTCCCTTGGCCGTTATTGCTAGGATGACCAGGGCGAGTATGATTGAAGTTCTGGATGAAGACTATATACGAACGGCCAAAGCAAGAGGA